>CAVYNE010000034.1:0-483152 GCA_963769715.1 uncultured Actinomycetes bacterium | reverse complement strand
CGGCACCAGCTGCCAACGGACACGCCGAATTCCTCGAAGTCTCCCGTGATGAACCCAACGAAATTCCCGGCACAGCACCTCTTGGCGCCGTGAGTTCCCAGTGACGTACCTTCAGTCCGGCTGAACTCACGGGTGACCGGGTGATAACCCACTGTATCACCCGGTCAATGTCGGTGCCCGCCGCTACCATCCGGGCCATGCCAGGTGACCTCGAACTGCTGCCCGTCCCTGTATCCCCGGCCGCGCCCGGCGCAGGCTCGGCGGCAATGGCAGCCGAGCTGCTGGGCCGGGTGCGGGCAGAGCTGCCGATGATCGGCGAGCTGGGAGAGCGGGAGCAGCTCCTGGTGTCGGCATGGCTGACCGGGCTGCGGTCGGCGCGCACCCGCCGCGCCTACGCCGCCGATGTGGCGGCCTGGCTCGGCTGGCTGGCCGGGCGGGAGACCGGGGCGCTGGCGGCCGGGCGGGTGCACGTGGACCTGTGGGCCGCCACCCAGCTCGATGACGGGGCGGCAGCCTCCAGCGTGCGCCGCCGCCTGTCGGCGCTGTCGTCGTTCTACCGGTACTGCGCGGCCGTGGGAGGTGGGCTGGTGGGTGACGGGCCGCTGTCCGGACATCGGGGCGTCGGCGCTCAGGTGCGGGAGCCGGCTTATGCCGGTCCGCCGGCCGTCGAGGTGACGGAGGAGTTGCTGGACCGCCGTGCCGCCGTGGCGGAACTGGGAGCTGAGCTGCGGGCGCTGGCCGATCTGGTCACCCGCACGAGGCCGGCGCTGACGTGCTCCGCGACAGTGCGCAGCGGCTCCGTGAAGTGGCTCCTGCCCTGCGCGAGCGCATCCGGGGCATTGCCGGCCGGGCTTCGGTGGATGACCTGATGGGCGGGGTCCGGATGTTCAATCCGGTGATCGGGGCGGGCAACCCGATCGCGCCGCCGATGCGGATCGAGATCGGCGAGGATGGCGCCGAGGGGTGGTGCACGCTCGGCCCTGCCTATGAGGGCCCGCCGATGTACGGCCACGGCGGCGTGAGCGCCATACTGATCGACCAGCTTCTCGGCCACGCGGCCGCGGTGTCCGGCCACCCCGGCGTGACCACGGAACTGTCCGTCCGGTACCGGCGGCCGGTGCCGTTGGATGTCCCGCTCCGGATCTGGGGCCGCGTAGCCGGGGCAGAAGGGCGGCGCGTCGCGGTCGTGGGCGGTATCACCACCGCCGCCGAACCCGGCATCCCCCTGGTCGAGGCTGAAGGGCGGTTCGCCAGGCTCCGCCCCGACCAGGCCAGGCGCCTGTTCGGCCGTCTGGCGAGCCCCGACGCCGCCAACCCCGACGTAGCGCACGACTGATCAGGCCGTGTCAGTTTCGCTGCCCGGCAAGATCGTGGCGGTCGGTAGTGCCCATTGCCGCTGAGGAAGAGGTTTGTGAATCCCCGGACACGGCTGCGGGGCCTCACACGGTGGCAAGACGGCCACCAGCTGCGGACGATCCCAAAGATGTGGCGATGGCGTCCCGCGCCCAGCGCTGCACAGAGGGGTGCCCCAGGTAGCAGTGGTATCCGGTGGCGAGATCCAAGAGCCAGATCAAAGAGCCAAACTAAGAGCCAAAGCCCGCAGGCGCGAGGAGTCACCGGGCTACAACCAGCCACGGCTATCGCAGGTAGATGCCATATCAGGCGACGCCGGGCGACATCCAGCGACGGTAAAAATTTACTTTACAAGCGAGGGGTCACTGGTTCGAACCAGTTGCGCCCACCACCATCAGGCACTTTGGCCCCGGGACGATCTCGGAACATGGCGTTGAGCCGTTGTCAGGCCACTCAATCGCGATATAGCTTGGCTGCATGGACGTACGGGCACACGAGGACGTCGCCGCAGCGGCGGCCGTGCATACCGAGCTCGGCCAAGCATACGACGACGCCGTGGCCGAGGGGCTGGTCGAGAGGATCAGCTCGGAGATCGACAAGCAAGTGGACGCAAGGCTGGCACAGCGGGGCATCCAGCCCAGCATGGCCGCATGGACCAACCTGGCCATGGGCCTGGGTTCAATCGGGCTAGGCATCGGCGCAACGGCCGTGACGCTGCATTCCTGGCCGTCCAGCGGAGTCGCGCCCAAGGCAGTACTCGATGTGGGCTCATTCCGGGCATCCCTGCTGACGAGCACCAGTTCGGTGAGTACCGTCCAGGTGATCCTTATCGCGCTGATCTGGGTCGTCATTGCGGTCGTCAACGTCGCCTACGCCCGCCGCCATCTAGGTCGGCCCTAAGCGGTAACACCACGCCAGGATTGGCCCGGAGTGAGCTAACTGGCGCCTGCTTGCAGCTAGCCCGATACGGCAACGTCACGATCTTCGAGAGCATCTTGGAGAGCTGGCGCATGATGATCAGTTGGACGCAGAGACCTGGCGCTCTGTTCCGTCCCTGTTCCGGCTGACGCTTGCGCAGGTCAGCGGCCTTCGCCGAGGACACGCGGTACACCGCGTGGCCGCGGGCGGCCAGGAACCGGGCCACCGGGAACCAGGCCGCGCCGGTCGGCTCCAGGATCACCTCCAGCCGGGTGCCCTCCGGTGTCCCGGCCAGCGCCCGGGCCTCCATCGCCAGCAGCGACTCCCGCGTGGGCACGCACCGGGCCGCGCACACCTTCTGGCCCGCGCCATCGAGCACCCGCACCGTGTGCTCCGATGCGATTCCCAGATCAATGCCGGCCAGCTGCGGACCGGCACCTGGCCTGCCGCGTTCACCTGCACATTCACGGTCACCTCCGGTAGACGTTCCTCCTTCGCTCCGGCTGCCCGTCCCGGCTGATCGCCATCGCCAGTGGATATAGCAGTAGGGAGCGTTGCAGTCTGAGATGAGGAGTTCCGGCAACCAAGGGAACTGACCGCGAGGAAGATGTGAACCCATTGATCTGCATCCGGGGCTCAGCCTCCCCCGGGCACAGCTACCCGATGACTCCCCTGTACGTGAGGAACACGGGGGATTCTCCAATGGAGGTCACGTTCTCGGCCAATCCGGGGGATGCGATGACGTGGCTGAAAGTCTCCCCGGTAGAAATCCTCCCCGGGGAATCTGCGAGCATCCCCCTGACCCTGGTGGTCCCATCGAACGCAGGTCCCGGGGAAGACTACGTGATCCTGACTGCGGGGGGGACCCACTTCGACGTCAGGTTCAGCGTCGGGGTCCCCCCTCCTCGCGAGTGCCTCGCGGCAGGATATCAACCCCTCCCGGGAACCAGCCCGTTGGTGTTCTTGTGGCTGATCGTTCCCGTGGTGATCATCCTCGTGGTCTTCTGGGTACGGAGTAGGCTGGCAGGAAGAGTGTGAACTCCTTACGCGCGATCGCACCGCGTCGGCGGGGAACGACGCGATGCGCCGCGCGAGCCGGGCCACGAACGCGTCCAGGTCAGCGTCCGGCAGGGCCCGGTTGATCCAGCCGTACCGTTCGGCCTGTTCGGCATCGAAGTCGTCCGCGCCGAGGATCGCCTCCATGGCCCGGCCCCGTCCCAGCAGCCGGGCTAGGTGCTGCACGCCGCCCGCGCCCGGGGGCGCGCCGACGCCGACCTCGATCTGTCCCAGGATGGCGTTCTCCCGCGCGGCGAACCGCATGTCGCACGCCAGTGCCAGTTCGCTGCCCGCTCCGCGGGCCCGGCCGCGGATCTTCGCGATCGTGACGACCGGCAGCTCGCTGAGCTTGTGCCACAGCATGCCCAGCGACGCGTCATCCGGGCCGCCCGCCTTGGCCGCCTCGGCGGTGTACTCCGCGACCTTGGTGAGGTCGACGTGCGGGACGAAGTAGTCCGGGTCGGCGCTCTCCAGCACCACGACCCTGGTCTCCTGGTCGGATTCCAGTGCGCCGAGCAGGCTCACCAGATCGCGCACCAGTTCCGGTCCGATCAGGTTCATCGGCGGCGCGTCAATCACCACGCCGAGCACACCCTCGTCGCTCGGGGCGACCCGCAGCGTGCGGTACACCTGAGTCATCATGAGCTCCTCTATAACTCGTGCTTGCGGCCCTGCGAGACTGCTGTGCCCGGCCGCTGGCGGGTTGGCATTGTGGGCGGCCCGGCCCGTCTCGGCCTCGCTTACCTGCGAGTGCGTTCCGTGCGACGGACCTCATGGCGATCCCCTTCACAGGACACCATGGACCTGGTAAAAAGGGTCGCGCTCCGGGCGGTGGATCACCCCCGGCAGAAGACGCTGGCGGAGTTCGCCATGACGGCTTCCTTCTTAACTGTTACGTGCGCCTGGCTGTTCTTTTCACGTTCCAGGCGAAGAGAACTGCCAGTCTCTTCGCGTTTCAGGCGAAGCTATCGGCCTCTTCGATCGCATGGACGAAGTTGAGCGGCGCCTCTTGCGGCAGGTTATGGCCGATGCCGCCGGTCAGCGTCCGGTGTTGGTACTTGCCCGTGAACCGCGCGGCGTAGTCGGCGGGTTCGGGGTGCGGCGCACCGTTCGCGTCCCCCTCGAGCGTAATCGTCGGCGCGGAGATCGCCGGGAACGCCGCGAGCCGCTGCTCAAGCACGTCGAACTGCGGTTCGCCGGCGGCGAGGCCTAGCCGCCACCGGTAGTTGTGGATGACGACAGCGACGTGGTCGGGATTGTCGAACGCGGCCGCGCTCGGTCGCGAAGTAGTACTGGTACTACCACGCCTGCTCGGCTGCCGGCGGCAACGGCACCTCGCCAGCCGCCTGACTGCCGATCAGGTACCCGCTCACCGACACCATCGCCCGGCAGCGCTCCGGCCAGAGCATGGCCATGACGTTGGCCGTCCGCGCACCCCAGTCGAAGCCGCCCACGATCGCCTCGTTGACGCCGAGAGCATCCAGCAACGCGATCGCATCGACGGCCAGCACGGACTGCTGCCCGTTACGGGGCACATCACCGGAAAGGAACCGCGTCGCGCCGTATCCCCGAAGGTAGGGGACGAGCACGCGGTACCCAGCCGCAGCGAGCGGAGGCGCGACCTCGGCGTAGCTATAGATGTCATATGGCCATCCGTGGAGCAGCGGCACTGCCCGGCCGCCGGGCGGCCCGATGTCGACGTAGCCGACGTCGAGCACGCCGGCGGCGATCCGCTGTACCGGACCGAACGCCTGCGCGGCCGCGCTCATGTGATCGCCCTGACCGCACGGACGATGACCTTGGCCACGTCCGCGGGCTGCGACGCCGGGACCGCGTTGATCGCCGCTCGCGTCTCGCCGGCATCGGGCGCGAAGGCAGCGACGAACACGAGCCCGACGACGCCTTTCGCGTCGCTGCCCGCTTGGCTGATGACGGCGCCAGCGTAGCAGTGGCCGACCAGAACGGCCGGGCGACCGAGCGCCTCGACGAAGCCGGTGAGGTACGCAGCGTCGACGCCGACGCCTCGCAGCAGGTTCGGCGGCGCCACCACGTCGATGCCGGCCGCCGAACTGGCCGATGTTGCACTGAACCCAGCGCAGGGCCGCCTGCTGGTTCATCAAGCCGTAGTCGCCGGCCGGGCCACCCGGCCGGGAGGCGAGCGCCGGGTGCGCGAGGAAGCCGAGCGCGCCGAGCCGGTAGTTGATCGTGAGGACGACAACGCCGTCCGCCGCAAGCTGGGAGCCGTCGTAGTTGCGGCCGGCGTCCTGGGTGAAACCTCCGCCGTGGATCCACACGAGCACGGGCCGGCCCCGCCACCGCTGTCGCGCACCGCCGGCATGGAGACGTTCATTTACAGGCAGTCCTCACTGACCGGCCCGGGCGGGAAGAACGGATTGTTCGCCGCCGGCTGCGGGCAGCTCGGCCCGAACTGCGTCGGGTCCGGGAGTCCTGTCCAGGGCGCCGCTGGCAGCGGTGGCCGCCACCGCAGGTTCCCCGTCGGCGGGGTGGCGTACGGCAGCCCCAGGAAGGAGTACGCTGGTCCGCGCACTGGTCCATGCGGACGTCGGCCGGCCCGGTATCTGGTCTCGACTGGCTGACGGGGCAGCCGCTCGTCGATGTGACAGCACCTCGGAGCGCCTCGGGCAGCCGGCGCGACAAAGGGGCCAGGCCCCTGCCGGTCCAGGATTACCTGGTGTCGCAGAAACCTACGGCTGCAATCCGGGATCGCCGACCCGAAGCACTTGGCCGGTGAGGCCGTGGCCATGCTCGCTGAGCAGGTACGCGATGACGTCTGCGACCTGGTTGGGTGCGCACGGCCTGTGGACTTCTAGCGACACCGCATTGACGGTGATGTTGCGCTCACGCAGCTCCAGCGCGAGCGCTTGCGTCAGCACGTCTGTGGTGGCCTTGGTTGCCGCATAGAGGCCGTGGGTCCTCAGCGATGAACCCTCCGCTGAGCTGGACAAGTTGACGATCGCACCGCCGTTGCGGAGGTGACGGGCTGCCTCATGGTTGACGACGAAGGTGGCCCGCGTGTTGATCCGGACCAGTGCGTCGAACTCGTCAAGGTCGACCTCGGTTACTGAAGACGCGGTGATCTGGCTGCCGGCGGCGTGGACGACGACGTCGATGCCGCCGAACGCTGCGATCGTCTCGGCGAAGAGCCTCTGCACGTCCAGATCGTCAGCGATGTCGGCGCGGACGGCCACGGCGTTGCCGTTGTTCGCGAGAATCGCTTCGACGGTCGACTCGGCCGCACGCTGGTCGTGGAGGTAGTTGACGACGACGGCGTAGCCGCTGGCCGCTAGGCGGTGGATCGTCGCCCGGCCGATGCCGCGGGATCCTCCGGTGACGATTGCCACGTGACCTGCAGGCGACCCGTTGAATGCGGTATTCATGGCACGAGTCTGGGTGGCGTCACGCCGCCTCGAGCCAGGGTATTCCCTTGCCCCGATTACGGGCTTATCGTGACGCCATGGCGGTATCCAGGACGTCGGTCTTCAGGGGGCGTGCTCGCGAACGCCAGGCCCTTGACGGCCTGTTGGACCGTGTTCGTGGCGGTGAGAGTGCGGTGCTCGTCATCCGGGGTGAGGCGGGGATCGGCAAGACTGCGCTGATGCGCTACTGCGCGCGCCAGGCATCTGGCTGCCGGCTAGTTCAGATCGACGGTGTGGAATTCGAGATGGGGCTGCCGCTCGCGGCACTGCACCAGCTCTGCACGCCGATGCTGAGCGGCCTGGCCGCCCTGCCAGAGCCGCAGCAGCGCGCGTTGCGAGTCGCGTTCGGGTTGGCGGCGGGGCCTACCCCGGACCGGTTCGTTTTGGGTCTAGCGGTTCTGAGCCTGCTGGCTGAGAATGCCGCCGCGCGGCCGCTGGTCTGCCTAGTCGATGACGCCCAGTGGCTGGATGAAGCCTCGTCCCAGGTGCTCGGGTTCGTCGGACGGCGGCTGCTGGCTGAACCCGTTGGCTTGTTGTTCGCAGTCCGGGAGGCGGCAGGCGAGCGGCTATTTCCCGGCCTGCCGGCGCTGACCGTCGAAGGGCTCACCGACGAGGACGCGCGGGCTTTGCTGACGGCCGCGGTCCCAGGTCAGCTGGACAAGCGGGTTCGCGACCGGATCGTCGCCGAGACCCGGGGAAACCCGCTGGGGCTGCTGGAGCTGGCAAGAGAGATGAGCGAAGCCGAACTGGCTGGCGGTTTCGCCGGCCTGCCCCAGGCAAGCCTGCCTGGCCATCTCCAGGGCCGACTCCAGGATCACTACCTGCGCCGGATTCGGGTGCTGCCTGGGCCGGCCCAGCAGCTCATGCTGCTTGCGGCGGCCGACCCCACCGGGGACGCCACGCTGTTGTGGCGTGCCGCACAGACACTGGGGCTCGACCTGATGCGGCGGCCGCGGCCGATGAGGAGCAGTTGCTGAATATCGGCTCCCAAGTACGGTTCCGCCATCCCTGGTGCGGTCGGCTGCCTATGTGGCCAGGTCCCCGGAGGATCGCCGTGCCGCCCACCTGACGCTCGCCACGGCGACGGATGCCCAGACCGATCCGGAGCGCCAGGTGTGGCACCTGGCTGCTGCGGCCACCGGACCGGACGAAGACGTTGCCACCGCGCTCGAACAGGCGGCGGCCAAGATCCAGGCTCGCGCCGGGCTAGCGGCCTCGGCGGCCTTCCTCCAACGGTCGGTGGGGTTGACCGCCGAGCCGGGACGGCGTGCCGACCGGGCCCTGGCAGCAGCCCTCGCGAACCTGCACGCCGGCGCGTTCGACATCGCGCTGGGCCTGCTGGCCCAAGCCGAAGCCCACGCGGTCGACGATCTCCAGCGTGCCCGCGTGGAGCAACTCCGTGGACAGATCGAGTGGGCATCCGTCAGCGGACGCGAGGCGCCCGTGCTGCTGCTGCAGGCGGCCAGGAGACTCGAATCACTCGATGCGGAGCTCGCTCGGGAGACCTACCTTTACGCCTGGGTGGCGTCCCACCTCGCTGGTCCTCTCGCCGGACCCGGCAGGCTACTGCTGGAGGTTTCCCGAGCGGCACAAGCGGCCCCTCAGCCAGCGGGGGCTCCGCGGCCTTGTGACCTCCTCCTCGACGGTCTGACGACGATGATCGTCCAAGGGCGTGCGGCAGCAGAGCCGCCTATTCGGCGAGCAGTGTCCGCTTTTCTCGGTGATCAGGTGTCCGGTGAGGAGTGGCTGCAGTGGGGGATTCTCGCCCAGATGGCGGCCATGGCCGCGTGGGACTTCGACAGCTGGGTCGCGTTGAGCGTCCGGCATGTCGAGCTCGCCCGCGCCTTGGGTGCCCTCGCCCCGTTGTCCATCGCCTTGAACGGACGCGGGAGCGTGGCCACGCAGCGCGGCGACTTCGAGACAGCGACGTCGCTGGCCGCAGAGAAGGACGTAGTCAACGAGGTGACCGGGATTCGGCTGGCTGCCACCTGTGATCTTCTGCTCGCCGGGTACCGGGCCGGCCTGCGGAAGCGGTACCGCTCTTCACGGCGACCACTGAGGACTCGACGGCTCGCGGGGAGGGACTCGCCGTCCAGATGGCCAACTGGTCCGCAGCGGTCCTCCATAACGGCCTCGGCCGCTACGCAGAGGCGCTGGCCGTGGCGGAGCCGGCGACCGAGGAGACCTACTCACCCTTGAGCACGCAGTTGGTTCTGCCTGAACTGATCGAGGCCGCCGTGAGAACCGGACGGGCGGACCTTGCCAGAGAAGCACTGGACCGGCTGTCGGCAATGACAACGATTGAGGGTTCCGACTGGGCGAAGGGCCTCGAGGCGCGCTCGCGAGCGCTGGTTAGCGAAGGCCAGGAGGCCGGGCAGTGCTATGCCGAGGCGGTCGAGCGGCTGGGTCGCACGCCGCTGCGGCCCGAGCGTGCCCGGGCCCACCTGCTCTACGGCGAGTGGCTCAGTCGCGAGAACCGGCGGCTCGACGCCCGCCACCAGCTGCGCGCCGCCTACCACCTGTTCACCGTAATCGGCGCCGAGGCCTTCACCGAGCGCGCGCGCAGCGAACTGCTGGCCACTGGCGAGAAGGTCCGCAAACGCGAGGTCGACACCTACAGCCAGCTCACCCCGCAGGAGGAGCACATCGTCCGGCTGACCCGAGACGGACGCACCAACCCCGAGATCGCCGCGGAACTATTCATCAGCACCCGCACCGTCGAATGGCACCTCCGCAAGGTGTTCGCCAAACTGGGCATCACCTCCCGCAGAGACCTTCATAACGCCTTGCCCCCGCGAGGTCAGCACACGCCATCCTGCTAGAGACCAAGGATCGCTAGGAATTGCGTTGTGGTTATGGGCAGGCCCCCATCGGGATTTCGAGCATGACGGCTGTTCGCGCCTCTGCTCGCCGCGGTCGGCTCGGCCACATCAGCCTTTGCTGCCAGCCGTTTCCTCTAGCCGCCGCTCCCGGGCGCGAAAAGCCGTAAGTACCGCGGGCTGATCGCAGATCCCTGGTTCCACTGGGGGCCACGCGCCCTCCTGCACGCGTGCCGACCAGGGTTCTGCACGGGCTCGACGCACCTAGCCGAGGCGCGATCGTCAAGCAATACCAGCTATAAGAGGAGGCCCTCATGCCCTCGTCGTCCACCGCCCCCGAAGGCCCCGGCTCCGTTTCCGGGGCGCCGAACCTGCCCAGCGACCTTCGTGAGGGCTACGCCGAGATCGGCGATGTGCGGCTGCATTACGTCGAGGCCGGCGAGGGGCCGCTGGTCGTCCTGCTGCACGGCTTCCCCGAGTTCTGGTACGGCTGGCGGCAGCAGATCCAGCCGCTCGTGGCGGCGGGATTCCGCGTCGTCGCACCCGACATGCGCGGCTACAACCTGTCCTCGCGGCCGAAGGACGTCCAGGCCTACGACACCGACCAGCTGACCGCCGATATCCGCGGTCTCATCCACGAACGCGGTGCCTAGTCCGCCCTGCTGGTCGGTCACGACTGGGGCGGATCCGTCGCCTGGGCCACCGCGATGAAGTACCCCGAGGTCGTGGACCGGCTGGCCATCCTCAACGCGGCCCATCCGCGGAAGCTATCGCAGGGACTGCACCACCCGGGCCAGCTCCGGAAGTCCTGGTACTTCTTCTTCTTTGACCTCCCGGAGCTGCCCGAAAGCGTCGTGCACGCCAACCGCTGGCATTTCTTCCGGCACTTCCTGCGCGACGCCCGCCCTGCCTATACGCCCGAGGAGATCGAACGCTACATCGAGGCGTGGTCGCAGCCAGGCGCAGCCACCGGGATGATCAACTACTACCGGTCGTCGGTGCGAACCTCGCCCAAGCGCGCCGAGGCGGAGCTTCGCCCATCAAGGCGCCCACCCTGGTCATCTGGGGGCAGCGCGATCACTACCTCGGCCCCGAACTAGCCGAGCCCGACCACGACGACGTGCCCAGCCTCGACCGCGTCGAGCGCCTGCCCGACGCGTCGCATTGGGTCATCACGACGAGCATCAGCGCGTCACCCAGCTACTCATCGACTTTTTCGCCCCCGCCCTATCAGCCGAGAACCGCTGAACGAGGGCACCATGCACCTCGTCAGCACGACCGTGGGCTTCTCGTCCACCCTCAACCCGCGCAGCTGCCTGTTCCGCGTGACGCTCCAGGATCAGCCCCCTGGGGCTATTGCACCGCAACCCGACGGCAGCTGCGAGGCGGGGCAACCATCGCTGCACGAGGTGGATACGGTCACGTTCAGCGGAACGCTGTCATTCTGACCTCGATCTAACGACGAGCAGCGCTGCCCGCCGTCCGGCACGAATCGCATGGCCCGGCGACCGACCATGACGGCCCGTGCCCGCGGACCACTGCTCGTCCTGGGCCGCCGGGTAACGACACCCCGTCACCGAGGCGGGCGCGCCACCCGCCCGCACGCGTCGCTCCAAGGCGGCGGCGGCGGCGCTGTCGGCGAACGTCGAAGTCGTCACCGGCGACCTCACCGTGCCCGGATCGCTCGATGCAGGACTGCGAGCGAGGTGTCAGTGCCGTCGTCTTTCTCTCATCACCGCACCAGACCCCGCACCCTTTCTTCCAGCAACCGAATCCGATGGCGGTGCTCCACGCCGATATTGAGCGGCTCATCGCGGGCCGCCGGGACTTGGCTCAGGGTCTGGACAGCACCGGGTTCGCAGGCCGAGGACCTCGCCCAGGGCGCATACCCGCAGACCACGAGAGCTGCTGTTCCCAGGTGCCGCATTAGGTCAGCTCCCGCATGATCGAGGGCCTGGTCATCACCTGCGGCCCCGCTCTTCCAGCGCGCGCAGGGCCTCGGCGAACGGCCGCTCCAGCCAGGCGAGGTGGTCGGCCTCGCCGTGATGGTGCGTCGTGAGCTGGTCGGACCTGCGGACCGCGGTGTGCCGGACGTATTCGCGGGCACCCTCGACGAGGGTCCGGATATAGCGGATGCCTTCGGGGTCGGTCATCGTCCAGTCGCCGCCGCAGGCGACGTAGACCGGCGAGGTGTGCGCGAAAACCCGGCGCCCCCATTCATCGAGGTGGTAATCGACGCCGAACGCCCGGCAGGCTATCCACGAGTTCCCCTGGATCCGCAATTCCTCGTTGATTTCGGCCTGCCGTCCACCGTTGGCTTCTGTCCTCGCAACGACCTCGCCGTTACGCACGACTTCGAGCGAACGGAGCGGGAAAATGCTGCGCACCGCGGCATGGACACTGACCGTTCCCGGCCCGGATAGCTCGACGGTACCGCCCGGCTCGCGCCCGTCGACCGAGAGCGTCACCAGCGGCCCGCCGGAAAGGAACGTGCGACCCGACCGCACCGCCCGGCACCAGGCCTCGTAGCTGAACTCCTCGTCCAGCCGCGCGTACGTGCGATACAGGCCGACCGGCACGGCGCTCGACATCTTATCTGTGCCACCGACGAGCGGCAGCCGGTAGCCGCTGTTCAGATACCGGTAGTATTCGAGCATCGCGTCGTCGGAATGGGCTAGCATCTCGACGGCGTCGGCCCGGCCGGTCGCGACGAGAACGGCTGGCTCGCCGTTCGGATTCGGGAAATGCGCGGCGACGACGGTGCCGCCTTGGGCGTGCGTCCGGTCGGCCCAGTCGCTCAGGGTCGCGTCCAGCGCGCCGCCGAGCTCGGCCTCGTCGGGACCATCGCTGCACCACGGCATGACCGGTTCTTTCAGGTCCCACAGGACCATGTGACCGAGCGCGTGCTGCCGGTTTTCCTGGCCGACATACGTCACGTAGCCGCCGCCGTCGACGACACTGGGCCGGCCGGAGAAATCCTCGGTATTAGTGAACAGCGCGCCCCACTGCGTCTGCAGCAAATTGACGACACGCAAATCCTCGCCCCTCTGTTCGAGCTGAGCGCCAGGGGTCGACAGAAAGTGCACGTGCGAGTCGCCAGACCACCATCCTTCCGAAGCCATGTCGGCGATGCGCGTGATCTGCAGCGTCAGGTCTCGCTGACCCGGCTCGATCCGCACGGTCTGCCGGAGCGGCTCGTATTCGAACCCGCGCGCGACGTCCACGACGACATCGCCTCGTGGCAGCCATCCCTGGCAGGTGCCGTCGATATATGCGTAGCTGCGCTGGCCGAGACGGATATCACCGCCAACGTCGTAGTGCCAGCTGCCGAGATTTTGCGTGACGTGATTGTGGTGGCCGTGCGGCTGGTAGGGAATTCCCTCGGCCGAACGGAAATGGACCCGGCACGGCACCGGCCGCCCGGTCGCGTCGTCGACGACGCTGACATGCACCCAGTTGCGGCCGCCTTCCGCCAGCTCGAGCGAGACCTGGCCGGCGTCCGCCCGCCCGTCACGTTCCACGTCGCCCCAGCGCACCCTGCCGAGCTCGTTGTCGCCCCGCCGGACCGCGACGGTGGCCGACGGCAGCGCGGCGATCGACGTATACGCGGACTTTCCTTCGGTCGCTCCCCAGCCGACCCGGTCGTCCTCGCCGGGCAGCGGCTGCGGATAGGTCGCCACACCTCGGTCCACGTCGATATCGAGGACGCCGTCCCGCCCGTCCTGCGTCACGAGCCGCACCGGGCGCGCCGGTGCGCGGACGAACGGGTGCTCATCAACATCGCTGGTCGTGATGCCGGCGATGACGAATCGCCTGCCGCGCGGGATGAACTCGATCCGTTCGACCGGTCGTTCCGGGTGAGGATTTTCCCAGCACCACAGGTAGTATCCGGCGGGCCGTCCCATGGCGTGCTCCACCAGGCGGATCCCGGCTTCGTCCCACCTGCCCTGGAAACGCGGCAGGTTGCGGTCGCTGGTGTCGGTGACGGCGAGGAACGGCTGACGGCCCCATTCCGGCGGCACCACCTGGATTTCGAACCGCTCCCGGATGCGCGCGACCACGACTTCGCCCCCGGCCAGGTGAAACGCATACTCTGCGACGGTCTGCCCGACGGCGTGACCGGCTGGTGCGCCCGGCTCGAGCAGCCGATGCGCGACGATCACCCTCCGCGCCAGCCGGCCGATCCCGACCGACACCTTGGCGCCGGGCAGCAGCAAGCACCGCTCCGCAGACGGCGGCTCGGGCCCGATCAGGAACGGCAGGCCGCGCAGGTCCACCCTCCCGAGCGGAACATCACCCGGCTCATCGCCAAGAACCTCCACACCGGCGTTGCAGGCAGCGGACAGGTCTACTGGCTCATAGCTCGGCATGCGTCCGATCGTAGGGCGAGCGGCCGGGCTGATCCCAGTCGATTTCGGCACCGCGAGCGATCATGCACTTCTGCCATGCGACACGCCGCAAAAAAGGCTGTCGCATGGCTTTACCCGGCGGGCTAGCAGCGTGTCGTCTTTCTGCTCGCCACGCGCCGGAAACCGCGACTGTAGTACTGGCCGACGCGCACAGACCCGATCCCCGGCTAGACGCTTAGGGTAGTCGTCACAGCGGCTGGGAAAAGTCGAGGACCAGGCTCCGCGGACTCCTCCGGCAGTCAGCCGCCGCTGAGCCTCGGCGGCCATGGCCTGGTCGCGGGGGGCGACGGGTTCGACGGTGGCGCCGATGGTGGCGCGGATGTCGATCGTCCTGAACGCCTCGATGTCGGGCGCCGCGATGATGTCGGCGAGCGTGCCGGTGACGTCCAGCGGGTAGGCCGAGCCGCCGCCGCCTACCACCAGGCTGGTGACCTTGCCAGGGTGGCGGGCGGCCAGGAACAGGGCGGCGCTGGTGCCGACGTAGGGGGCGACCAGGTGCGGCGAGCCGAGTCCGAATTCTCCGATCAGCTGAACCAGGAACTCGGCCATGGCGCCGGGCGTGAACAGGTCTGTCCGGCCTTCCGAGTGCCCGAAGCCGGGCAAATCGATGGCTATCAGCCGGGCGCCGGTGGCAAGCGCAGGCCAGATACGCCGGAACGCCAGACCCCGCCGGGGAGCAGTGGCCCTTCGAGCGGGCCCAGCTTCGCCTCGACTACGCGGAATGGCTGCGGCGGCGCCGCCGGATCAACGACGCCAAACCCGTCCTGACCCAAGCCCTGGGCACCTTCCGGCGACTGCGGGCCCGGTCCTGGGCGCAGCGCACCGAGGCCGAGCTCAGAGCGTGCGGGGTCGCGGTCGCCGGCGCGCCCGCCGAACGCGATGCCCTGTGGGAACTCACCCCCCAGCAGCGCCAGATCGTCCGCCTGGCCAGCGACGGCCTGACCAACCGCGAGATCGGCGACCGGCTCTTCCTGTCCCCGCGCACGGTCAGCTCGCACCTGTACCGGTCCTATCCCAAGCTCGGGGTCGCCGGCCGCCACCAGCTACGCGACGTGGTCGCCCGCGCCAGCACGCTAACGCCGGCAGACGAAGGCACCGGAGTGCGCGTGCGTCCGGTTTGATCCCTTAGCCTTTCCGGGTCCTCAGGCGTCGCGGCGGCGCAGCCGCCAGGCGGCCAGGCCGGTCAGCACGACCGCGTACCCGCACAGGACCGCGAATCCGGTCCACGGGCTCAGCGCATGCGCGGTGCCCAGCGGACTGCCCCACAGGGCCCCGCCGGCGTTGGACGGCAGGTAGGGCGCGAACCCCGTGATGTTCTGCGGGAGGGCCCCCACGACGATCGGGACGACGAAGAACACCGCGGCGAACACCGACAGGCCCGCCGCGGTCTTGCGGAGCAGGGCCCCCAGGGCCAGGCCGATGACGACGACGACGGTCAGGTACAACGACGCGCCGACCACCGTCCGCAGCACACCCGGATCGGCCAGCGAGATCACCGAACCACCGCGGGAGGACACGATTGCGGTCGCCGTGAAGAAGTCGGCGACCGCGCAAAGTAGGGTCACCGGCAGCACCAGGCCCACCAGCACGATCACCTTCGCCCAAAGCACCGGCAGCCGAGAGGGCACGACCGCCAGCGTGGCGCGGATCATCCCGGTGCCGTACTCGCCGCTGAACGCCAGCACGCCAACCATGCCGATCACCAGCTGGGCGAACAACAGGCCCAGCAGGCTGGCCGACACTCCCTTCACGGCGGAATTGCCGGCCGAGACGTGGTAAGCCGTCCCGGACCCCGCGATCGCGGCCCCCAGGCCGACGATCAGCACGACCGCGAGAAGCCCGCACCACCAGGTTGAGCGCAGCGCCCGCAGCTTCGTCCACTCCGCGCGGACGACGCGGACCTGGGTCACTGGTCCCGCTACTGTCGCCGGGACCGGGGCCAGCGGAGCCGGCCCGGGCCCTGACCTCATGACGGCGCTCATCGCGTCGCTCCGGCGTGGTACTCGATGCTGTCCTGTGTCACTTGCATGAAGGCCTCCTCGAGCGAAGCGCGGGCAGGGGTGAGCTCGTAAACGGGCAGGTGAGCCCGCCAGGCCGCCGTGCCGATCTGCTCGGCGGTGGTACCGGACACACGCAGCAGGTCCGTTCCGTCCGTAGTTACGGTGACACCGGGAGCGGCCAGCACCTGGCCCAGCCGCGCGGTTTCCGGCGTGCGGACCAGCACGCCGCTCGCGGTCGCGTGGCCGGTGAAGTCCTCGACGCTGGTCTCGCTGATGAGCCGGCCGCGGCCGAGCACCACCAGCCGGGTCGCCGTCTGCGCCATCTCGCTCATCAGGTGCGAGGAGACGAAAACCGTCCGCCCCTCGGCGGCCAGCGACTTGAGCAGCAGCCGGATCCAGCGCACGCCGTCCGGGTCCAGGCCGTTGACCGGCTCGTCCAGCACCACCGTCTGCGGCTGGCCCAGCAGCGCCGCGGCCACGCCCAGCCGCTGGCCCATGCCGAGGGAGAAACCGCCGGCCGGGTGCCCGCGACCTCGCCCAGCCCGGCCAGCTCGATTACCTCATCGACCCGGCGACGGCCGATGCCGGCCGTCCGGGCGAGCGCCAGCAGGTTGCTGCGGGCCGACAGCCCCGGGTGGACCGACCTCGCGTCCAGCAGGATGCCGAGCTCTGACATCGGGGCGGCCGCCCCGGGGTAGTGCTTGCCGTTGACCCGCACCGTCCCGCTCGTCGGCCGGTCCAGTCCGGCGATCACCCGCATGGTGGTGGACTTGCCTGCCCCGTTCGGGCCGAGAAAACCGGTGACCACGCCCGGCTCCA
This sequence comes from uncultured Actinomycetes bacterium, assembly GCA_963769715.1. GTDB lineage: Bacteria > Actinomycetota > Actinomycetes > Streptosporangiales > Streptosporangiaceae > Palsa-504. The sequence continues at coordinate 466,341 of CAVYNE010000034.1, read as the reverse complement.
CCACGAAACTGAGCCCGTCGACGGCGGTCTTATCCCCGTACCGCTTGGTCAGGCCGTCAATCTCGATCATTGTTGATCCTTCCCTCGATGTGCTTGGTCTTGGACGTAAGCCTGCGTTCGGGGCCTGAGGCGGGACTGTCGTGGCGCTGAGGCGGGGGGCGATTTCCGGCATATCGGCCGGAATATCGACACGGCGCGGTGAGGCTGCCCGGGCGAGGGCCGTACGGTGGAGGTCATGGAGGTCCGGCTGTTCGGCGAGCTCGAAGCGCTAGAGGGTGGCGTGCCGGTGCCGGTCCGCGGCGCCAAGCAGCGAGCCCTGCTGGCCCTGCTGGCGCTGCAGCGGGGGCAGCCGGTCAGCGCCTACCGGCTGATCGACCTGCTGTGGGGCGACGGTCAGGCGGCCAACCCGGCCAACGCCCTGCAGGCTCAGATCGCCCAGCTGCGCCGTACCCTCGGGCCAGCGGCGATCCTCACCACCGAAGCCGGCTATGCCCTTGCCGCCGGGCCCGACGAGGTCGACGTCGTCCGCTTCGAGCAGCTGGTCGCGAAGGGACAGCGGCTGGCCGCCGACGGCGAGCTGGAGCCGGCGTCGGCCGTCCTGGGCGAGGCCCTCCGCCTGCGGCGCGGCGAGCCGCTGGCCGAGTTCACCTATGCAGGCTTTTTTGATGCCGAACGGGCGCACCTGGACGAGCTGATCCTGGTGGCGATCGAATCCCGGGCCGGAGCCGACCTGGGACTGGGGCGCCACGGTGAGCTCGCCGGCGAACTGGAGGCGCTGTGCCGGGAACACCCGCTCCGCGAGCGCCTGTGCGAGCTGCTCATCCTCGCCCTGTACCGGAGCGGACGGCAGGCCGGGGCCTTGCGCGCCTACACAGAAATCCGTGATCGCCTGGCCGGCGAGCTCGGCATCGACCCCGGCCCGGCCCTGCGGGAACTCCAGGCCCGCATCCTGGCCCAGGACCCGTCGCTCGGCCCGGCCAGCGCCTCAGCCAGCCCGGCTCCGACCCAGAAACCCCGGATAGCTCAGGTGGTCGCCCCTCCGAAGGCAGCTGGCCATCTAGGGGATTCTCAGGTGCCGGCCCCCCTGCTCGAGACGAAGTTGTATGTCCCGAGATCGCGGCGTGGTCTGGTGCCGCGTCCGCGGCTGAGCGAGCGGCTGGACCGCGGGATCGCGTCGACGTTGATGCTCGTCTCCGCGCCGGCTGGCTTCGGCAAGACGACGCTGCTCACCGAGTGGCTGGCGGCGGGACCGGCCGCGCCGGCCGGTGAGCGGCTGGTCGCGTGGCTGTCGCTCGATCGGGGCGACAACGATCCCGCATCCTTCTGGACCTATGTGATCGCCGCGCTGCGGACGGTGGCATCCGGGGTCGGCGAGAGTGCGCTGGCCCTCCTGCAGGCGCCCCGATCGCCCCCGATCGAAACGGTGCTTACCGCGCTGCTCAACGACCTGGGCGCGACCGCGGGTGACATCGTGCTGGTGCTCGACGACTACCACGTCGTCGACGCGCGCGATGTGCGGGACGGGATGGCGTTCCTGCTCGACCATCTGCCTCCGCAGCTGCACGTGGTGATCGCCGGCCGCGCCGATCCCGCGTTGCCGCTGGCCCGGTTGCGAGGGCGTGGCGAGCTGGTCGAGATCCGCGCGGCCGAGCTGCGCTTCACCCCTGACGAGGCCGCGGCGTACCTCAACGAGATGATGGGCCTGCAGCTGACGGCGCGGGACGTGGCCGCGCTGGAGGGACGTACCGAGGGCTGGATCGCCGCGCTCCAGCTGGCGGCGCTGTCGATGCAGGGGCGAGACGACGTGGCCGGCTTCATCGCCGGCTTCGCGGGAGATGACCGGTACGTCGTCGACTACCTGGGCGAGGAGGTGCTGCAGCGTCAGCCCGGGCATGTCCAGGCCTTCCTTCTGCAGACCTCTATCCTGGGCCGGCTGAGCGGTCCGCTGTGCGATGCCGTCACCGGGCAGAGTGGCAGCAAGGCCATGTTGGAGGCGCTGGATCGGGGGAACCTGTTCCTGGTCCCGCTCGATGACCGCCGCCGGTGGTATCGCTACCACCAGCTCTTCGCCGACGTGCTGCAGGCGCGGCTGCTCGACGAGCAGCCCGGCCAGGTGCCGGACCTGCACCGGCGGGCGAGCGCGTGGTACCAGCAGAACGGCGAGCCGTCCGAGGCCATCAGCCATGCGCTGGCCGCCCGGGATTTCGAGCGAGCCGCGGACCTGGTCGAGCTGGCGATCCCGGCCATGCGCAGGACCAGGCAGGAGGCCACGGTGCGTGGCTGGCTCGAGCTGCTGCCCGACGAGGTGGTCCGCGTCAGGCCCGTGCTCAGCGTGCATTTTGCCGGGGAGTTGCTGGCCCGCGGCGAGCTCGAGGGCGTTGAGGCCCGGCTGCGGGACGCCGAGCGGTGGCTGGACACCACGGCAGGTCTCCGTCAGGGACCCAAGGCCCCATCGTCGGAGATGGTCGTCGTCGACGACGACGAATTCCGCCGCCTCCCGGCGGGGATCGAGGTGTACCGTGCCGCCCAGGCCCTGGCCCGGGGCGATGGGCCCGGCACCGTGCGGCACGCCCGGCGGGCGCTCGATCTTTCGGTTGCTGACGACCACCTCTGCCGTGCTTCGGCGGCGGGACTCATGGGGCTCGCGTCCTGGGCGAGCGGGGACCTGGAGGCCGGGCACTCGGGGTATGCCGAATGCATGGCCGGACTGCGGCGGGCCGGGTACATCGCCGATACCTTCGGCTGCGCGATCGCGCTGGCGGACATCCGGCGTACGCAAGGCCGTCTCGGTGAGGCGATGCGCACCTACGAGCAGGCCTTGCAGCGTGCCTCCCAGCCGGGCGGGGCGGTTCTGCGGGGCACGGCGGACATGTACGTGGGGATGAGCGAGGTCCACCGCGAGCGCGACGACTTGCCTGCCGCCACGCAGCACCTGCTGCGCAGCCAGGAACTGGGGGAGCACACCGGGTTGCCGCAGAACCGGTATCGCTGGCGGGTCGCGATGGCGCAGATACGCCAGGCTGAAGGAGATCTGGGCAGCGCACTCGACCTGCTCAACGAGGCGGAGCGCCTGTATGTGGGTGATTTCTTCCCCAACGTGCGGCCGGTCCCGGCGTTGAAGGCCCGGGTGCGGGTCGCGCAGGGGGAGTGGGGTGAAGCGCTCGGCTGGGCGCGTGAGCAGGGCCTGTCCGTCGACGACGACCTCAGCTACCTGCGCGAGTTCGAGCACATCACCCTGGCCAGGGTGCTCTTGGCCCGGTACGCGGCCGAGCATGCAGAGGCCTCCCTGCACGAGGCGACCCGGCTCTTGGAGCGCCTGCTGCGGGCGGCGGAACAGGGGGCGAGGACGGGACGCGTCCTCGAGATCCTGGTGCTGCAGGCGCTGGCCCGCCAGGCGCGAGGCGACATCCCCGCTGCGCTTGCAGCACTGCAACGCGCGCTGACGCTAGCCGAGCCGGAAGGCTACGTCCGGGTCTTCATCGATGAGAGCCCGCCTATGGCTTCCCTGCTGAGAGGGCTCGCGAAACAGGGGATCGCCCGGAACTATGTCCGTCGGCTCCTGGCCGCCGTGAGCGAGACCGAGCACGACGGCCCCATCAAGCAAGTCTTGATCGACCCACTGAGCGAACGCGAACTGGAGGTGCTTCGGCTGCTCGGAACCGACCTCGACGGCCCGGACATCGCTCGCGAGCTCGTAGTGTCGCTGAACACGGTACGGACTCACACCAAGAACATCTATACCAAGCTCGCCGTGACCAACCGTCGCGCCGCGGTCCGCCGGGCGGCGGAACTCGGCTTGCCGCAAACCCGCAACCGGCAACCCTGACCCGTCGTTCACGGACCCCAGGCCCCGAGCAGGCCACCGGCCGAGGGTGTCTCCTTCCCCTGGCCGCGCGCCCCGTCGCGCAAATCATCACATCAATCCCCACGTGTGGTGATGCCAGCTCACCACATCGGCTTCTAGCTTTCGATCAGACCCAAGAACGTTCGCAACGCCGGCGGAGATCCATCCAGGCCAGCGACAGCAGAAGGAGCACCATGAGCGAAATGTCGACTGGCCACCATGACAGCCCTGGACGGTACGAGATCCGCCTCAAGGGGCACCTCGATGCCCGGTGGGCCGCCTGGTTCGACGGGCTGACCCTCTCCCACGACAGTGACGGAACCACCATTATCCATGGCCCCGTAGCCGACCAGGCCGCGCTGTATGGCCTGCTCCAGAAAACGCGCGACGTGGGCCTGCCCCTTATCTCGGTCAATTACGTCGAACCCGGCCATCCCCATATGCCCACCATCGAGACCCGTAACTCAGCAGTTTCACGAAAAGGAGACTGACATGGCGACCACCGTCCAAACCCCGGCCACGAAAGCGGCGAAAAGAATCCCGATGACCTCACTGAGGAAGACCGCGCTCGTCGCGGGCGTCTTCTACCTGATCACCTTCATCTCGATCCCCACACTCGCCCTCTACGGCCCCGTGAAGAACCACCGGGACTGGATCCTGTCCTCCGGCTCCCACACGGGCGTGCTCGTGGGCGCATTCCTCGAGGTGATCGTCGCCCTGGCCGGCATCGGCACCGCCGTCACGCTGTACCCGGTGGTCAAGCGGCAGAACGAAGGCGTCGCGCTCGGCTTTGTCGCCGCTCGCGTCCTTGAAGGCTGCATGATCTTCGCCGGCGTCGTCAGCCTGCTTTCGCTGGTGACCTTGCGGCACGACCTGGGCGGAGCGGCCGGAGCAAATGCCGCCGCGCTCGTCACCACCGGCGCGTCGCACGTCGCGTTCTACAACGGGACGTTCCTGCTCGGACAGACCCTCATGCCGTGCATCAACGCACTGCTGCTGGGCTCCTTGATGTACCGGTCCCGGCTCGTGCCCCGCGTCATCCCCGTGCTAGGACTCATCGGAGCCCCGCTGCTCATCACCGCCGTCATCGCCACGCTGTTCGGCGGCGGCATCGGGCACGTCTCCGCGTTCGCGGCGATCGCGACCCTCCCGGTGGCTGCCTGGGAGTTCTCCCTCGGCGTCTGGCTGGTCGTCAAGGGCTTCAAGCCCTGTCCCATCACCGCTGAAATGACCGCGGCCAGCACGCCGCTCGCCTACAGCGACGTCACCGTCTAACCGTCAAGAACACGGCCGGGCCCTCCAAGGGCCCGGCCGCTGTATGTGCAGGCCGGCAGGCCCGGCCGGAGCAGGCGACCAGAGCCGAAGACTCATCGGACACGCCTCACGGGCAGGATGGCGAACGCTCCGATGATGGCGCAGAGTCCGGCGACCGCGTACAGCACGCCGTAGCTGCCGCTGCCGATCACCAGGATGGCCGGCGCGATCGCCGGCGCGATGGAAAAGGGAAGCGCGCCGGCGATGTTGAATACCCCGAGATCCTTGGCGGCGTTGCGTTTGTCGGGCAGCACGTCCACCACGAGCGCAAGGTCGACGGCCAGGTATACACCGAAGCCGAGTCCGCTGATGGCCATGCCTACGAGGAAACCGCTGAAGTTGCTGGCGATGGCGATCACGAACAACGCCAGGCCGTACACGATCGACGCGGTGAGGACGAAGATCTTCCGCCGGCCCGTTCGGTCGGAAAGTTTGCCACCGATGAGAGAAGCGGCGACGATGACGGCGGACTGGGCGAGGGTGCCGAGGAATATCTGCTGCGGCACATCGCTCTTGGCGGTGCCGATCTTGTCCAGCAGGTAGTAGGCCTGGTAGGTGACCAGGAACGCGTAAGCCATTACGAACATGAAGCGGCTGGCGAAAGCCCAGGAGAAGTCCGGGTTCTTCCGCGGGTTGACGTAGAACGTGCTGGCGAATTCCCGCACCGACCATTTCGGCTTATCCGCCTTGGCGAGCCGGCGATCGTTCAGGGTGACCGCGAAAAGCAGGATGAAAAATCCGCCGATCGCGCACGGGGCCAGGAACATGGTGAGCAGGCTGCCGGCGAACAGCTTGACCACGAACGCGCCGCATACCGACGCGACCGGCTGGCAGACACCCAGGACACCGGAGACCTGGCCGCGCTGGACGGACGGGACCTGGTCTGGCAGCACCGCCACCATCGTGGCGAGCAGCGCGTTGAAGAACAACTGGGCGATGCACCATCCGACGAGGACGACCGGGATGCTGGGTGCCAGCGCGACAATTCCGATGCCGAGGGAACCGCCCACCAGGCCGGTGACCATCCATGGCCGCCGCATGCCCAGCCGCGACGAGGTGCGGTCGCTCATCCGGCCGAAGAACGGATTACCGACCATGGCCACCAGGGCGCCGATCGCGGCGACAAGCGCCAGGCTGCTCGGTGCCTGTTTGATCCCGACGAGCGAGTCCACCTTCAATGCCAAGGTGACCAGCAAGGGCGCGAGGAACAGCAGGGAGGTGCTGATGTACGCCAGCGTGTACCGCGAGATGAAACCCCACCCGACCCGGTGTGTCCCGGGTGGCTCGGGCTCCAGCGTCGCCTCGGCTGCAGTTCGGTCCTTCAACCCGAACCGCGCGGTGCCCGGCCGGGCCGCAGCCCCCGCAAACCGCACTACCCGTGAAGACATGGTGATCAGTAAGGACATGGTGATCCTCCCCCTGCGCACTGTAACCCGGACGCCAGACGTCGACGGCGCCACAGGACGACATGCGCGCCGCGGACAAAGAACAGAACCGGCTGGTCGCCGACGGAAGGCGGGGCCCGATGAGAGACAAGGGCTGCCATCTGCCACCTCTGCTTGGCTGCGCGCCAAACGCCACCGACGCTACGCCCCATCCGCAGGAGGGACAAGTGCGCCCAGCAGATGAGGCGGCGCGATGCCCGGGTGGCTCCCTCTTTGCGCCCCGGCCCGCCCTACGACCATGGGCGCGGCGCAAGCGGCTATGTGAGGAGCCGTCGGATCGCGTCCGCCGATAGCTCGGCCTTGCTCAGGAAGCCCACCGCGGGACTGTCCGCGATGAGCTCGGCGTAGTCGTCCTCGTCGTGCGAGGAGATCAGGATCACGCTCCTGACGTGCGGCGTGATCTGCCGTCCGACGTCGAAGCCGCTCTCCGCACCGAGCGAGATGTCCACCAGGGCCACGTCCGGGCGGAGCTCGCGTGCCTGCCGTAGCGCCTCGGCGCCGTTGACGGCGACGCCCACCACGGCCATGCCCTGCCGCTCCAGCATGCGACGAGCCACCTTGAGGAATGGTTCGTTGTCATCCACGATGACGCACTGGAGCAGCATACGACCAGTGTGCCAGCGTGTCCTGCGCTCCCGCATTGCGGCTAGCTGGCGACATCGCGGGGACCAAAGTCCTTGCCTGACCGGGCCGCGCCCGGACCGATCATGGCGCCCCAGGCACGCACGATGGCATGATGTGGTGATGAAACCCTGGCTCCGGCAGGGGATCTGGCTTGCCGTGGCCTTGATCGTGCCGGTGCTGCTGTCGCTCGCGCTGCTCCCGCAGCGCGGCCACGTGAGCGACGTCAGCGGGTTGCCCGCCCGGTCGGACAGGTGGAGCCGGGCGGCTTCCGGATGCCTGGTGCCTGCCCGGTAGCGGATGTCCGCTCGCGGCCAGCCAAGCTGTTCCAGGCGGCCGTCCTTACAGACCCGCTTGGCGTCGTTCAGCGTCCGGTAGCCATCCGGGTTCTCCAACGGCCGGTAAGCGTGGCCATGGCCCGGTCGGGTTCCCAGTGGGCCCGGATCGAGGTGATCCGCCCACTGTCGTCGACGGTGTAGATGACTACGCAATCGACCGTGATCGTCGCGCCGCTGTCGCCGAGCCACATCGTGATGGTGGCGATGTTGGCGCAGCACGGTCCGTTGGCGAAGGAGTCCGTAATCCGGAAGTGGAACCGGCTCACCGAACCGAAGTTCCGGTCCCAGAACCCTCCGATCCCGTCGTGCCCGTGGTGCCCCTGGCCGCCGGGATCCAGCATCGAGGGACCGACGGGATCCTCCACGACCGCGTCCGGGGCGAACAGGGCAAGCCACTGGTCCTTGCGCCGGGCGGCGACGGCGGCCATGGAATGGCGCGACGCGCGGCGTGCGGGATGATCGCTGTCGGAAGCTTCCCAGGTGATAGTGCCGGTCACACGAAAACTGTAACGTGTTCTAGTTACGTCCGCCAGGAGACCTGTCATCGGACCTCAGGCGCTCCCAGTGACGTTGTGCGGCCGGATGCCAGCGGCGTGCCTGGCGTGGAAGCTGCGCCCGGGGTTCGGTGATGTCCGGCTGCGGCAGGCCGGCCTTGGCGCGGACAGATTCGCGGGCCCGCGACAGCAGGCCGTTGACCGCTGTGGTGCTGACCTGGAGCACCTCGGCGACCTCCGCGTGGGTGAATCCCAGCACATCGTGCAGCCGAACGGTCCGCCGCGGGCCGCCGCCGGATGCCTCAGCTGTCTGCCGAGGCCAATCCCACCACCTGCCCCTGCGGGTCGGCCAGCAGCCCGAAGGTGACCCCTTTGACGACGAGGCGGGTCCGATCTCTCGGTGCCGCGGGCCAGGACGTCGGCTGCGTGTCCTGCAGCGGCCGTGCAATGCAAACTCACTCCACTGTGCAATCGATAACCACACAGGTTGTTCGGTTTTTCTCAGCGGAACGGATTAGCGACCCGGACGCCGTCATAGTCCTGGCCGTCGTTGAGGTCTTCGGATAGGACTTGCGTGCAGCCCATCGCGCGGGATGCCTCGATGATCGCGGCGTCCCAGTACGAGAGCTGGAAGCGCTGGCGGGCGTCCAGGGCAGCCGTCATGATCCCGCTCGTGATGTCCTGCACGGGGAAGCGCCGGAACGATTCGATGAGCAGGACCGCCTGCTGGTGACTGATGGCGTCCGGGCGGCTCGCGCGTGTCGCCTGGACATAGAACTCCTGAAGTACCTGCACTGACAGCGCCAGGTCGCGCTCAGCCAGGATGTTGTTGGCGCGCTTGGCCTTGTCCTGCTCAGCCGGATCGCGGGAGATCGTGTAGAGCAGGATGTTGGTGTCAACGAACCGCACGATCGTGCACCTCATCGCGGCTCAGCCGACCGCCTGCGTGGAACTGGCGGATCCCGGCCTGGACCTCGCGCTGCAGCGCCTCAAGCCTAGCGAACTCATCCATCCGTCCGGACAGTTGCTCGAGGAAGGCAACGACCAGCGCGCTCACCGAGGTGTCACGCTGCGCGGCGGCCACCCGGGCGTTGCGGTAGACGTCATCGGGAACAGAGACCGTAATATTCTTCACATTTTCACAGTAACACATTTTCCGTGAATCTCTCGCCTGATCACCTATCAAGCCCCGACGTCAAGGAGCCGGACAAGGTAATCACACAGGTCGTCCTGTCGGCTCTGTCCCAGGGCGCACCACCGTGATGTCCGTCGCGGCGAAGTCATCACCGGTGCACAGCACGGGGTGCCCAGTCCGGTCAGCGAGCGCGTATGTGATGCAGTCGCCGAAATTGAGCCCGGCCGGATGCCGCCCTTTCCCATATCGCCGCCAGCCGCTCATTGCACGGTCGGCCAAGTCCGCATCGACGGGCACCACGTCCACCTTTGCGTCACGGAGGAACCGGTCGACGACATCATGCCCGGCTGGCCACAGCCGAGCCTCGATGACAATGCCCAGCTCGACGCGTATGGCGGCTGGCATCAGCCGGACGAGGGCATTCTCAAGGTGACCCGCGAGTTCCTCGCTACCCGGCTCGCCGAGGATGACCGCTACGGCAGCCGACGTATCGACGATAAGGCTCCTCTGCGTCGGCTCGGTCAACGTGGCAGGCCAGCGTCGTCATAACCGATGATCTCCTCAGGCGTCCTGTCATCGGCAACCGGCAGGGCCGCCACGTCGGCCGCAAGCCGCCTCAGCCGCGTTCTCATGCTGGCGGCGTGCCTAGCATGCTCACGATCGAGCCGTTCCCTGAGCGCAATCACGACGGCATCGGTCAACGTCTCACCCGTCTCGGCAGTCAACTCCCTGGCAAGCCGGTCTGCCTCGTCGCTCTTGATACTCAATGCCATGGAAGAAGTATAGATCCCATGGCAGACTTCTGCCATGTAACGTCACGAAGGCGCGTGATTGCTCGTGGCGCGCTCGACACCGTGGCCGACATCGCCTGAAATGGCGGACCCCGGTCGGCACCATGTCACTCAGCCCGCCGGGTCGCGGCCGCCACCGGGTGGCACAGCGCCAGCGCGTCGCCATGTCCTTCAGCCACGAACACCGTGCTGAAGCCGGCCAGCTCCGCGGCGCCGGCCAGCGCGCCGATCCGGGTCGCCGGGAGCCCGCTATGCGAGGCAATGGACAGGCCAATATTGCCGCTCGCCGCCGGGCCGCTCACGGTCGCACCTGCGCCCAGAGCCGCGCTCGCAGCTCCCGCTTGAGGACCTTGCCGGTCGTGGTCCTGGGCAGGGCGCTGGCAAACTCCACGCTCTTCGGGCACTTGAAGTGCGCAAGCTGGTCGCGGCACCAGGCCATGATCTCCTCAGCCGAGACGGCCGAGGCGGTCGCCCCGGCCGCTGGGATGATGACCGCGTGCACAGCCTCGCCCCAGGTTGGATCGGGCCGCCCCAGTACCGCTACCTCGGCGACGGCCGGGTGGCGGGCCAGCACGGCCTCGACTTCAGCGGGATAGATGTTCTCGCCACCGCTGATGATCATGTCCTTGGCCCGGTCCAGGATGTAGAGATAGCCATCGGCCGTCAGCTTGGCGATGTCGCCGGTCCGGTACCAGCCGCCCTCGGCGAACGCCGCCGCCGTGGCCTCGGGGTCCCGCCAATACCCGGAAAACAGGCACTCGCCGCGGATGAGCAACTCGCCCGCGACCTCGAAGGGAAGATCGCGCCCGTCCGGATCGACGATGCGGACCTCCCAGCCGAACGAGACCCGGCCTGCGCTGGCCAGCCGCGGGTGACCGGGGGAGTGATCTTCGGGGGCGAGCAGGCTGATCATGCTCTGGCTTTCGGTGTTGCCGTAGATCTGCCGGAACCGGCAGCCGAACGCCGCCACCGCCGCGGTCAGCGAGGACGGGGTGATCGGCGCCGTGCCGTAGGCGATCTCGCGCAGGTGAGACAGGTCAGCGCGCTCGCGCCGACGGATCTCGGCGACGAGCATGTCGATCAGCGACGGTCCGGCGGTGAAGAACTCGATCCGGTCGGCCTCGATGGCGTCGATGACCGCCGCCGGTACGAAGGCGGTGTGGAGGTAAACCGTCCCGGCCGTCAGGATCGCCTGCATGCACTGGCCGAAGCCGCCCAGGTGGAACAGGGGCAGGATCTGCAGATGACGCGACCCGGCGCCCTGGTCGCCGATCTCGATGGCGAAGTCGGCGACGCTCATCATGAGTGCGCCGTGCCGTAGCGGGATGGCTTTGGCCCGGCCGGTGGTGCCGCTGGTGTGCACGAGCGCCAGCACCGTCTCGCCGGTCAGCGCGGGCCGTGGCGGAACCGGGCCGGTCAGCGTCCGACCGTCCACTGTGTTGGCCAGCACCGGGCCCGCCGGCGCCGGCCCGCCGCCGATGGTCACCCGGGTGGTGGCTTGCGGCCAGGCGGCGTTGACCAGGTCGGCGAACTCGGCGTCGGCGGCGATCGCCTTCGGCCCGACCAGGGTGAGCACCTCGGTGAGCTCACGTGCGGACAGCCGCCAGTTAACGAAGGCCGGAGTCGCCCCGGCGCGCATCAGCGCGAAGGCGTGCACGAGGAAATCGGCGCTGTTCTTCGCGACGATCGCGACGATGTTGCCCGGCCCGACCCCGAGCCCGGCCCAGCCGCCGGCCGTGCGCTCCACCTCCGCTCGAAGTTGCGCGTAGGTGTATGCCGCGCCCCTGTCGTCGACCAGGGCCGTCAGCTCCGGCCGTACGTTGGCCCGCCACTCGATGACGTGGAGCCAGCTCTGCATCCGCTAGTACCTTGAGGACGGCTTCGCCCGCCTGGGCCAGTCCCTGCTGCCCGCGCCGTCGATGGACATACACAATGGCCTGATCTTCATCAGCCTGGCCCCAGACGCCCCGCCGCTGCGCGACTACCTCGGCGACTTTGCGTTCTACCTGGACTTCTACACGCGCCAGAGCGCGGCGGGCATGGAGCTGCGCGGCCCGCAGCGCTGGCGGATCAAGGCTAACTGGAAGATCGGTGCGGAGAACTTCGCCGGCGATAGCTATCACACGCCGCACACCCACGCCAGCGTGGTGGACATCGGGCTGTTCCGTGAGCCGAAGGCCAGCAGGCGCATCCAGGGCGCCCTCTACACCGCCGGGCCCGGGGCTGGTACCACCTATAAGCTGCCGCCCAGCGGTGACTTCGCAGATCAGCTGCGTTACGTGGGCTACCCGGACGTGATGATCCCGGCCATGGCGGCGTCGTGGTCGGACCGCCAGCGGGCGCTCGTCGCGGACAGCGGCTTCATGGTGTCGGCGGCGACCCTGTTCCCCAACCTGAGCCTGGTGCACAACTGGCCGCAGATCGACGCCAGCGGAACCGTCGCCCCGTTCATCTCGGTGCGTCAGTGGCAGCCGGTCAGCGAACGAGAGACCGAAGTGCTCTCCTGGTTCGCGGTGGACGCGGCGGCGCCCGAGGAGTTCAAGCGGGATTCTTACCGGGCCTACCTGATGTGCTTCGGCATCTCCGGCATGTTCGAGCAGGACGACGTGGAGAACTGGGTTTCCATCACCGACATGGCCGCCGGGTCGATGGCCCGGCGGCTGAACCTGAACAGCCGGATGGGGCTGACCTCGGCCGGGCAGCCGATCAAGCCGCCGCTGGCGGCCTTTGCCGGTCCCGGCCTGGCCTACCAGGGCTTCGGTGAGTTTAACCAGCGGCACTGGCTGAGTCAGTGGAGCGATCACCTCGAGTGCGAGCCAGCCGTGCGTCCTGCTGAAACGGGCGCTGCCGGCGACCCGGGCGGTACCCGGTGACCGCAGGCCAGCCGCTCCCTTACGGCGACCCGGCGCATTTGGCCGCGCACCAGTTCCTGGTCGAGGAGGCGGCGCTGCTGGACGCTGCGGACTACGCGGGCTGGCTGAACCTGCTGTGCGAGGACATCCGCTACGTGATGCCGGTCCGGGTGACGACCGCGCGCGGCGCGGGCTTTGACTCCCTCGCCGACATGGGCCACTTCGACGAGGACATCTACTCGCTGCGCAAGCGGGTGCAGCGGCTGGCGACCGAACACGCCTGGACGGAGGACCCGCCGTCACGGACCCGGCATTTCGTGACCAACATAAGGACATTTAGGCACCGAACGGGTGAGCTGCGTGTGGAGTCCGCCCTGCTCCTGTTCCGCAGCCGGGGAGACACTCGTGAACCTGACCTGGTCTCGGCAGGCCGCACGGACCTGCTCCGGGAGACCGACGGCGGGCTCAGGCTGGCCCGGCGCGAGATCATCGTGGATGAGTCGGTGCTGCGCACCCAGAACCTGGCGGTGTTCCTGTGACCACGCCCGACGCCGAGCCCCCGATCCGGCTGGCCAACGAGTTCACCGAGGTCGTGGTGGAGCGGGTGCAGACCCGCAACGGCGCCCGGCTGCGCATCTCGGTGCCGAGTTCGGGTCATGCCATCCTGCTGTGCCCGCTCGAGCTTGAGGCCCTGACCTGGCAGGACCACGAGCTCTTCTCCCGGCTGCTGCAGACGCCGCACGGGCCGCAGGACGAAGGCTGATGGCCTGGCTGGACGGCAAGCGCGCGCTGGTCGTGGGCGCGGGTTCCGGCATCGGCCGCGCCGTGCTGGAAGCGTTCCGCGCCGAAGGCGCGCAGGTCGCCGCGCTGGAGCTGGACGAGGCCAAGGCTGCCCGGCTAGTGGCCGAGCTGCCCGGCTGCGTGGTCAGCCAGGGCGACGCCACCGCGCTGGCCGACTCCCGCGCAGCGGTCCGAGCCGTCACCGACGCGTTCGGCGGCCTGGACGTGCTGGTCAACTGCGTGGGCATCTTCGACTTCTACCGCGCCCTGGCGGACATCGATGATGATCAGCTCGATGCCGCCTTCGACGAGGTCTTCGCCGTCAACGTGAAGAGCCAGCTGGTATCCGTGCGCGCCGCGCTGCCCGAGCTTCGCCGGGCGGGCGGTTCTGTGGTGCTGACGGTCTCCACGTCTGGCTTCTATCCAGGCCGCGGCGGCGTGCTCTACGTCGCGTCGAAGTTCGCCGTCCGCGGCTGCGTGATCGCGTTGGCGCACGAGCTGGCCCCGGACGTACGGGTCAACGGCGTGGCGCCGGGCGGAACGCTGGGTACCGAGCTCACCGGGCCGCGGAGCCTCGGCCTGGCCGATCATGTCCTGGGCGCGGCGCCCGGCCGCGAGGAAGACCTGCGCCGCCGCACGCCCCTGCAGGTCGCGCTCACCGGTGCGGACCATGCGGGCAGCTACGTGTTCCTGGCCTCGGATCGTGCCCGCGGGATCACCGGCACCGTGGTGCACTCCGATGGCGGCGTCGGCGTCAAATAGCGTCTGCCCCGCGAAGCTCGCTTTCTGCTGACCGTAGTGGCGGCCGCGCCGCGCTCGGCGAACCACCCCTGCGCCCAGGCCGCCCGCACAGGCCACCACGATCACCACGCGGTGGCCCTCGGCGGCCAGCCGGGCCAGCGTGCGCCACTTCAGGATGCCGGGCGCTGGTTGCTCGAGCCACCATCCTTCGGCTTGCTTACAGCGATGGTGGTGACGGCATAGTGGACCTTGATGGCATTTGCAGATACGGCTGTTGAGCTGGGAAAACAGTCAGCGGCTAACGATTCTTCCTGTGAGTGGCGACTGGCGCGGCTATTGTCGGGCCATGCCGCGTGTCAGCGCGTTCTACGGGGTGGTGATCTACATGTACTGGAACGAGCGTGATCACCCGGTAGCCCATTTCCACGCCTATCATGCAGGCCGCCGTGCCTCAGTCTCGGCGGACGGGGAGGTGCTGGCCGGCAGCCTGGAGCCCAGGGCTCTCCAGTTCGTCCGGGAATGGGCTGTCCTCCGGCGTGGTGAGATCCTGGCGAACTGGGAGCGCGCCCGGCGGAACGAGCCCCTGCTCGGCATCGACCCGCTGGCGTAGCATGAAGATGGTGGAGGAGAACTACCTGCCGGTTGTCGTGGGTGTCGCCGTGGTCGGTGACCGCGTGCTGCGCCTTCTCTTCAGCGACGGTACGGCTGGGGATGTCGACTTCTCCGCTGAACGGTGGACGGGAGTTCTTTCGCCGCTGAACGACCCCGCCTACTTCTCCGAGGTCACAGTCGACCCCGAAGCTGGAACCATTGTCTGGCCTGGCGGCATCGACTTGGCTCCCGAGCCGCTCTATGAGCAGGCCAAGGCCCACCCGCTCCTTGCCGCCTAACGCCCCTGCGTGTTATCGCTCTTGGCGGCTGACGATTCCACAGAGCCAGTTCGCTGGCATCAGCGAACACGGCGTTTCGGCCGCCGGGGATCCCGCGCGGAGGCGTTCCGGGCGGCGCGCAGCCTGGGCGGCGCGCTGAGGATCGGCTCGGCGACCAGGGCCCGGAAGTCTTCTAGCGTTCCGCGTGCCGGATAGCCGGAGTCGCACACGGCGCGGACCACATCCACCCGCTGGGGGCGTGGCAACTCTTCGAGCTGTGCCCGCACCGCATCCGGACCTCCGATCTCCAGTAGTTCCAGGATGCTCCCGGCCATCAGCCACGCGGCTTCCTCCGCGCTTACCTCATCGGGGTCGCGATCCCGTTTCTGCACGAGCAGGGCAACCGGGCCCAGTTCCGGGTCGCGCAGCAGGCTGACCAGCAGTTCGTCTCCCTCCGGTATACCGCCGGCGAGGACGTTCAGCATCGCGGCCTTCCGGCAGAGGAACGGGCAGTCGCGGATCGCCCGAACGAGCGGATCCAGCGAGCTGCCGCGGGCGGCCCGCCAGATTGAGATCTCCTCCGCTGCGGTCGCTGGCGTGTAATGCTCGGCCACCGTGCCGAGCAACTCGGCTGGCGAGGCGCTCGCGAGTTCACCCACGAGCCCCGCCTCCCTGCCTTCCGCCAGCATGCGCTGCCGCATCGCGCGGGCGCCGAGCGGTGTAAGGCTCACCAGGCGCCCCGGTGCCGCCAACTGCTCCCGCAGGGCGGCGGCCCGCTCACCGGTGAACGGCACTACGGCGCCGGGTGGCATCGTGACACCCTCGTCCAGGTCTTCAGAGAACACCCCGCTGGCCAGGTCATGAACCGAGGCCACCGCGCCGAGAGCTTCGAATGCGTCGAAGATATGCTCCAGGTCGTTATCGACGCGCCCCCGCAGGCCAATCTGCGCGATCGGGCTGAGGGAGTCCACCTCGAAGTGAGCCCGGACCGAGTCCCAGACCGACTCCGCGAGCCGGGCCACCGGAACCGGCTCTTCCATGCTGTAGATCGTGGCCAGCACGTCGGGCACTATCACGTCGTAGAGAAGCCGTAGCGGCGAGGGCGGCTCATCCGTCCAAAGTGGACGGCAGACGGCGTTGCCGAGATCAAACGCCGCCTCGAACGCGCGCTGCCAGAGGGCATTCGCGTCGGCGAGCACCGGCCGCGCCTTTGCCACTGGCACCAGACGCGGGCCCTGCCGGCGGACCAGACGTGCCTTCTTCGCCCAGTTCACGATCAGGTCCAGGCCCGGGAGATCGGGGGCGCTGCGGAAGGCCAGGCCCTCATCCCCGGTTCCGAGCAGCGATATCAGCTCCCTGGCGTCCGCGGGCCTGATGTTCCCGGCCGCTGTGAGCGTGCGGCCCTTCGGCCCCAGCCAATCAGCGAAAGCACGCAACTGGCCGAGGACCTTACTGCATCCGGCCGCCGCGGTGAGCTCCTGCAGGGGCGGGAGCTTCACCGGCAGCTGAGCGAATTTCCGCTCCTGGGCCGGTGACGGGCGGCCGAACTGCCGCTCCAGCACACGCCCCAGCAGGCCCTCGTCAAGCACGACCCGGCCTGCCTGGACATCGTTCAGGAAGCCGGCCAGCGCCACGGGATCACCGATGTCCACGCCCTGGGCCTGGGCGGACATCGCCACCGTTTTCGCCATCCCGTACCGTTGCTGGTCGCCGATCGCGTCGGCGAACTCCCTCGCGGCGGCGTCGATGGCGGACTCGTTCTCCTCGGCGGCGGCGCCCCGCGGATCGCGCAGCCCGTGAGCGTCGAGGTAACGCAGCAGGGACCGCAGCGTCTCCGGCGCGTCCAGCAGGTCTCCCTCAGGTGCGGTCACCTTTTCCGGGATCCACTCCAGCAGCGCCCGGCGCACCTGCGCCGGGGTCCAGAAACCCAGCCGCCCGTCCGAGCTGAAGTGCCGCGAATCCAGCAGGGCTCCGGCCAGCGGGAGCGACATTACCAGGCCGTTCGCCCCGGCCCAGGCCTCAATCCGCCTGAGCAGCAGGTCACGGGCACCAAGGTAGGTATCGGATTCCTCGATCTCGTAGTAGGTGCGCACCGCTCAACCCTAGCCACCGGGGCAGCTCCCCAGCGCCGTGTGCCACAGATGCCCGGCGGCGCCTGCCAGGAGATCGCCCGGACCAGCCTTTGGGGGCTGGAACGCCGCACTTCGGTAGAGCCAAGTGCCTGTTGCGGCTCAGCGGCTTTGTCTCCGCCACGAGGAAGATCGTCCGTCACCGAGACCTCAGGTGTCCGATCGCTGGCGTCGGGAGGCATCAAGCAGGTCGAGATAGCCTTCGACCGCATCCCACAGTTGGTTCCCCGGGTAGCGGCCGTGGCCACGGTGCTCGCGCCGCCAGTCATGATCTCAGTACTTGTCGCGGACCTCGCGCAGATGAGCCAGCGCCGCGTCCAGGTCGTCCCGGAGCTGCAGCCGCTCAGCGGTCGGTTCCGGGACCAGCCGGTTGAGCGAGCCGGAATCCCTCGCTTCCAGCGCCGCGAGCGCCTGCACGTCGGGGCCGCCAGCGACAGACCAGATGCGTACCGGGCCGCGGATGTAGTGATTCCATACCGGATCCAGGTACGACCGCCAGAAGTACATGAAGCCGCCCTTGCTGAGCCGTAGCTCGTTCGCCAGCCAGTCGGCGCCTTCGGGGCCGGGCTCTCGCCAGGGAACCCGCCGTCGTTGTCCTCGTCGTGCATGACCTTGCTCCACTTCCGGAGCCAGGTGGACAACCTGCGTGGTTATCCCTCCGGTCTGCTGATCGGACCCGTACGCTTTGAGCGCTAACCGGACACCGAGCAGGGAACGCGTCGGTAGGCTGCTGCGTGTGTCACCGGTGTCCCGTGGACGTAAGCCCAAGAAGTCTCAGAAGAAGCGGAAGCCACATGCCGCGGTTCCGCGCGATGTCGCCCGCACGCCATCGAAGATGATGCCCGCCGGGCTCGCGGACCTGGCCACGCGGGATCCCACCGACTGGTGGGAGGCGTCGCACGATTACGTGATCGGGCATTCCGCGGCGCTGCGTGACGAGCCTGGGTCACTGGAGCTCGAGCAGGCGACCGCCGAACTGATCGGCGGCGAACTCCATTCCGCCCTGGGCCGGGAGAAGATGGGTTTCAATATGGGCGGCTGGGCCACGCAACTCGTGGACCGGGCCGCGGGCCGGGTTCGGCGGGATCACGACCTAGACGCGTTGTGGCTGATACACGGCGTGGCGGCGATCGGTTCTTACGGGCTTAGCGACTACGCGGCCGAGCGGGCGGCGAAGGTGGCCGCTTCCCTGCCCTCCGCGCAGCCAGACTGGCTCGGTGCCGTACCAGCGGTGACTGGTGGCATCCAGGTGATCCGGGACTCCTATGGCACGCGCCTTGGCATCATCGCCGGATTCAGCTATCCAGGCCGGGCAGAACCGGTCACGTGGCTGCTGGACATCGATGGGGGTGGCTTCATCACCATCGCAGGGGCCGGGACGTTCGGTTCGCCGGACGAGGCCGCCGAGGAATGGCGCGCGGTGGTGGGGCAGAGCGCAGACTCGGCTGTGCCGAGTGCGGTCGATGCCGACGCGCTCATGTTCCTGGCTGCGTGTGTGCAGTCGGATCAGTTCGTCGGGGGTCGCGAATCGCGTTCCCGGATGGACAACTGGTACCGGGCCTACCGACGGCTGGATGACATCGTAAAGGCGCTGTCAGAGCGTGGCATGGAGCTGCCCTGGGAGCGCACGCGAACCCCGCGGACTCAGCCCGTCAATCCCGCGCCCATGGTCGGTGAGTTTACCGCCTGGTGCACCGGCAGGCGCGGTCAGGCGCCGGATGCCGAGATCGTCGAAGAGGTCGCGGGAGAGTGGCTCGACTGCGTCGTGCCCGGTACAGAGCGGCTGATCTCACCGACCAGGACAACGCTCTTCCGCGCTTTGATCGGAGACTGGCGCAAGCCGTACGCCACCCCCGGGGTGGACCTGCTCACGGAATGGGTCCGCTGGCTCGGGGAGGAGTCCGGGCTGCCGGAGGCACTGATCGAGCAGGCTCTGGGAGGCGACCATGGATGATCTGCCGCACATTCTCGTGCGCAGTTCCGTACTCAAGCGCCAGCTGTCGACTTGGGGCGCGACGGCACAACCAGACGGCTCGAGGCCCGGTAACACCTCCCCGACGTACCCGGTATGCCGTCAGTCGGCCCAGGTGTCCGGCATGCCGAGTTGCTCGCAGAGCCAGACGGCGAGGCCCGTCGGGTTGTGCACGAGGACCCGCGCATCCCTGTACGCCCCCAGGGAGGCAGGCCTCACCGACGGCCTGTTCAGTACGACAGGCTTCACCGATGATCTGGCAGCCGAAGCGGCCGCCAGCGGAGGCAGGATTCTCCTTCTCACCTTGGACGAACTCTACGGCCAGTCGTCATAACCAGGGCAGCCCTGAATGTGTGGTTATCGCTGACACTGCGGGAAGTACTGTCATCATCAGCATTAATGACCCCACTGGCCACTCAATGCCACTCGAATGGACGATGGAACTTCCGGCCGGAACCGGTCTCTGTGACGGTGACTGGCAGAAAACCGCCAGCCAGAGAAGCCCTCACCCGTCGTCGACCATGTCGTCGGTGCCCGCGATCCCGTCCTGATCCTGGGCGCCGCGAGGCGACGACCCCGATTACGGGGCCAGGTCCGCGGCGTCAGCGACCGCGGCGTTTCTGCGGCCGGGGGTTCCGCGCGGAGGCGTTCCGGACGGCGCGCAGCTGGGGCGGCGCGCTGAGGATCGGCTCGGCGACGAGGACCCGGAATTCCTCGAGCGTTTCGCGTGCCGGATAGCTGGAATCGCTTATGGCGCGGACCACATCGACCCGCTGGGGGCGGGGTAGCTCTTCGATCTGTGCCCATACCACGTCCGGACCTGCGATCTCCGGCAGTTCCAGGATGCTTCCGGCCATCAGCCATGCGGCTTCCTCCGGGCTTACCTCATCGGGTTTGCGGTCCCGCTTCTGCGCGAGGAGAACAACCGGCCCGAGCTGTGGGTCACGCAGCAGGCTGGCCAGCAGCTTGTCTCCTTCCGAAATCCCGTCTGCGAGGACGTGCAGCATCGCGGCCTTCCGGGAGAGGAACGGGCAGTCGCGGATGGCCTGGACGAGCGGATCCAGCGAGCCGCCGCGGGCGGCCCGCCAGATGGCGATCTCCTCCGCTCCGGTCGCCGGCGTGTAATGCTGAGCGACCGTGCCGAGTAACTCGGCTGGCGAGGCGCTCGCGAGTTCGCCGACGAGCCCGGCTTCCCTGCCCTCCGCGATCATGCGCTGCTGCATCGCGCGGGTGCCGAGCGGTGTAAGGCTCACCAGGCGTCCCGGTGCCGCCAGCTGCTCGCGCAGCGCGGCGGCCCGCTCACCGGTGAACGGCCGTCCGGCCCCGGACGGCATCGTGACGCCCTCGTCCAGGTCTCCAGAGAACACTTCGCTGGCCAGGTCATGGGTCGAGGTCACCGCGCCGAGCGCCTCGAAGGCGTCGAAGACGTGCCCCAGGTCGTTGTCCGCGCGCCCCCGCAGGCCCATCTGGGCGATCGGGCTGAGGGAGTCCACGTCGAAGTGAGCCCGGATCGAGTCCCAGACCGACTCCGCGAGCCGGGCCACCGGAACGGGCTCGTCCATGCTGTAGATGGTGGCCAGCACGTCGGGCACTACCACATTGCAGAGAAGCCGTGGCGGCGAGGGCGGCTCATCCGCCCAGACTGGGCGGCAGACGGCGTCGCCGAGATCGAACGCCGCCTCGAACGCCCGCTGCCAGAGGGCATCCGCGTCGGCGAGCACCGGCCGCGCCTTCGCCACCGGCACCAAGCGCGTGCCCTGCCGGCGGACCAGACGTGCCTTCTTCGCCCAGTTCACGATCAGGCCCAGGCCCGGGAGGTCGGAGGCGCTGCGGAAGGCCAGGCCCTCATCGCCGGTTCCAAGCAGCGATATCAGCTCCCTGGCGTCCGCGGGCTTGATGTTCCCGGCCGGCGTGAGCGTCCGGCCCTTCGGCCCTAGCCAATCAGCGAAGGCACGCAACTGGCCGGCGACCTTGCTGCATCCGGCCGCCGCGGCGAGCTCCTCTGGAGCCGGGAGCTTCACCGGCAGCTGGGCGAATTTCCGCTCCTGGCCCGGTGCCGGGCGGCCGAGCTGCCGTTCCAGCGCACGCCCCAGCAGGTCCTCGTCAAGCACTACCCGGCCGGCCTGGACGTCGTTCAGGAAGCCGGTCAGCGCCGCGGGATCGCCGACGTCCACGCCCCGGACCCGGGCGGACATCGCCACCATCTTCGCTATCCCGTATTGCTGCTGGTCGCCGATAGCGTCAGCGAACTCCTTCGAGGCGACGTCGATGGCGGACTCGTTCTCCTCGGTGGCGGCGCCCCGCGGATCGCGCAGCCCGTTCGCGTCCATGTAACGGAGCAGGGACCGCAGCGTCTCGGGCGCGTCCAGCAGGTCACCCTCAGGTGCCGTGACCTTTTCCGGGATCCACTCCAGCAGCGCCCGGCGTACCTGCGCCGGGGTCCAGTACCCCAGCCGCCCGTCCGAGCTGAAATGCCGCGAATCCAGCAGGGCTTCAGCCAGCGGGGCCGAAATTACCAGGCCGTTCGCCCCGGCCCAGGCCTTACCCCGCCTGAGCAGCAGGTCACGGGCACCAAGGTAGGCATCGGATTCCTCGATCTCGTAGTAGGTGCGCACCGCTAAACCCTAGCCACCTGGGCAGCTCCCCAGCGCCGTGTACCACTGATGTCTGGTGGCGGCTGTCAGGAGACCCCCGGACCAGCCTTTGGGGGCTGGAATGCCGCACTTCGCCAGAGCGGATACCTGTCTCGACTCAGCGGCTTGTCGCCCCGCCAGGAGGAAGATCGTCCGTCGCTTCGGATCGAGACGAACAACAGCCGGATGCCAGCGCCGCGTCCAGGTCTTCCCGGAGCTGCAGCCGCTCATCGGCCGGTTCCGGGATCAGCCGTTTCAGCGAGCCGAAGTCTCTGCCTTCTAGCGCCGCGAGCGCCTGCTCGTCGGGGCCGCCATCGACAGACCAGATGCGCACCGGGCCGCGGATGTAGTGATTCCAGATCGGGTCCAGGTAGGACCGCCAGAAGTACATGATGCCGCCCTTGCTGAGCCGCAGCTCGTTCGCCAGCCAGTCGGTGCCTTC
The DNA here is from genome assembly GCA_963769715.1 of uncultured Actinomycetes bacterium. GTDB lineage: Bacteria > Actinomycetota > Actinomycetes > Streptosporangiales > Streptosporangiaceae > Palsa-504. The sequence continues at coordinate 443,941 of CAVYNE010000034.1, read as the reverse complement.
GGGGTTGCACTCCCACGGGACTTCCTCCGGGGGCAGGTTGATCGCGACCGCGACCTGAATGGCGTCCAGCGAGTCGGCTCCGTCCAGCACCTCGCCGAAGGCATACACGGCCTTCAGGAACGGCTCCGTGTCGAACCAGAAGATCTTCACGCGCTCGCACGTCTCGGCGAGGATCCGCAGCTTCTCGACAGCGCGCTTGTACCTCATGACTGCATATCGTGCCATCTGAGCGACAGTGGACAACAGTCGCTCACGCTCGGGGGAGTGCGCTCCCCTTGCTTAGGCGATTGCGCCCAACGCCGACGCTGGCACAGAGCTGCCGAGTTGCGTCCGGGTCTTTAGATCACGACCACACGACCGCGACGCCCTGCCGATGCCGGACCGATCAGTCCAGGACGCTGGCGGCTCCGCGTTCGCACAGCCCTACGGAAGCTGAAGGTCCTCGAAGGCCACCGTCAACCGCAGAGGCTCGTCCAAGATCAGCGCACGGCGGTGTACGGTATGGACCACGTACCGGCGTCCAGACCAGTCGAGACGGTACTCTTCGATTTCGTTGATCTTGCTCCAGTCCTTGTCGAAATGCACCACAAGGTAACCGGGAATGCCCGCCGCTGCGTACTGAACGCGCTTGGTCGTCGTGTCGGTCTCAAAGGTTGATTCCGACGTGACCTCGATGATCAACTGATTGTGATCACGTACAGTGCTGACCTACTTACAGCAGTCGGCATCTACGCCATGCGGTCAGCAGTCGGCTCATGTCCTCGGTAAAGTCGGACGTATGGGCGAGGCCGAACTTCGTGACGCTGCCCGGCTGGCGCGGGACTGTGTCGTCATGGTCCGGGCGGTCGCGCTGGGCCGGTGGGTCGGCGATACCGGGCCCCACCCTGTTACCCCGCGGCGGGTGCTCCGTAGGCCCGACTTGCCAGCCGCCGCCGAGGCGATCGGTGTCTCGCTGCCCGCGCGGGTGCGTACCGCGGCTGACATCGCGGCGCTTCACCGTCCGTGGTGCCTCGCGCTGGCCGCGGGGCTGCTGCGGGTCGATGACGGGACGGTGAGCGCGGGCGCGGCGCTTGCCTGCTGGCCGCCCGCGGACTCCGAGGTCCTGTCCGCCTGGCTTGCCGGGCTGAGTGCCTGTTCCGCCGCCGAGGCTGGTCACGATCCGGACGAGCATGAAGAGGCCGCCGACGATGTGCTCGCGTTGCTTGGCGTGCTCCAGGATGAGCAGGTGCCGGCTGGCCATGCGCTTGTGCATGCGGTGCGGGCCCAAGCGCGGGACCTGTACGACGAGTTCGGCGTGGACGCCTCGTACGGCTGGATGGCGGACGAGGGGTCGGTGATCAGGGCCGCCGCGAGGCTGGCGTCGTTCGGCGCGGTCAGCGGCGACGACGTGCTGGCCGGCGGGTGCGCGGTCACCCCGCTGGGCCGGTGGGCGGCGGAGCGGCTCCGGGCCGCGCTGGCTGGCCCCGGGGAGGATCTAACCGCCGTGGAACTGATCGGCTACCTGGCGGAGTGCGGCGAGGACGACCGGGATGAGCGGGCGTGGGACTGGCTGGACGCCCAGCCTGACCCGGTGGACGCCGCGCGGCGGCTGCTCCAGGCCGGCGCGTCGATGGAGCCCCGGCTGCGCTGGATCGCCGCTGACGTGGTCGAACTGCTGGGTAAGGACGCCCTGCCCGCGTGGCGGGAGATGACGGGGGTACGCGGCATCGGGCCGCACGCGAAGTACGCGCTGTACCAGATGGACGCCGGGCCGGAACCGGGCGACGCCGAGTGGCTGTGGCTTGCGGTGGAGTCCGCCGCGCTAGCGCTCGCGGAGAAAGGGCCGGACGAAGCGGTCAGCGTACTGTGGGACGTCCTTCCCGGGGAGCAGCTGGCGGCGGATGACCTGGACCACCGCCTGGCCGTGGTGCGCGTCAGCGACCACCCGTCGGCTGGACCGCTCGCGCAGCAGATAGCTGATCACATCGCCTCGGCCGGGTCCGCGGCGCTCAGCGTGCACCAGTGCCTGCAACTGAAGGTCACGCTCGCGCGCTGGCGCCCGCCGATCTGGCGGACCGTGCTGCTGCCTGCCACCGCGAGCTTGTCCGCCCTGCACCGGGTGATCCAGGTGGTGTACGGATGGGACGGCGACCACCTCCACGCGTTCCGGGTGCGGCGCGCAACGTACAGCGACCCGTCCTTCGAGCTGGAAGGGACCGGCGACGAGTACAGCGTGCGGGTGCGGGACGCGCTCGCCGCCGGGGGCGGGAAGATCGTCTACGAGTACGACTTCGGCGCGGGCTGGACGCACGAGATCGCCCTGCAGAAGAAGCTGCCGCGGGACCCCGCCTCGGTCTACCCTGTATGCACGAAGTTCAGCGGCGACTCGCCGGCCGAGTACCCGGAAGAAGAACCCTGGTACTCCGGCGACCCCGATGACGACGGCCAAGCGGAGCCCGGCCCGGCGAAACCCGAACCGTTCGACCTGACGGCGGTGAACCGCAAGCTTGCCGCCCTGGGCGGCCGTTGAGGGAGCCGGGTATTCACATGGCGATCAGCTGAGAACGTCGTGGGTGACCCTCGACCGTTTCTGTCAAGAGGAGGCGGCAAAGGACGAGCCGCTGCGCCGCAAACTGGAGGCTGACAACAGGCCGTGGCGGTCGAGTGCGGCGAAGCTGACCGACGGCGAACTGCTGGACAAGCTCCGCAGCATGGGCTTCGAGCTGGACCGCAGCGGTGTCAGGAACCTCTGCGCGGGCGCGCTGTCCGCCGAGAAGGTGACACGCCCGCTCCACCGCGACTGGGAAGCCCGCAATCCCGGCGGCGGCTTCCATGTGGACTGGATCTGGATTTGCCTGCTCGCGCTGTGGGAGCGCTGGTGGCCGGATAAGGTCTGCCTGGAGTTGCTGGACGACAAGATTCAGGCAGGCTACGACCGCCAAGAGCAGCGTGATCTGGCCGCGTGCGCCGGAACCTGGCTGGACGCCTGGGCCGATGTGCTGCGTTTGTGCGACGCGACCGGAATCGGCTCCATCGATGAGTTCGACGACCGCTTCCCGCTCACCCAGTCGCTGTACAACTGGCTCAGCGACGTCGAAATGGAACTGTGGAACGCGGGAGTCAACAGGCGGGAGTTCCTGACGGCGCGAATCGGGCTCTGCTCTGAAGCGCTTCGCAGGTTCCCCGGCGGGGAGCAGTGGCGGATCGAGAACCTCCGGCGGGCACTGGCCGAGACGTACTTCGAGATCGGCGAGCACTGCACGGCCGATGAGCTCTTCGAATCATGGCTGACCGCCGATCCGCGCTGGGGCTGGGGCTGGATCGGCTGGGCCGACTGTAACCGCGGCTCGGTCAAGGCCGATCCGGACGATCCTCACCGGGCAGGTGAACTGCTGCTCCAGGGCTACTCGATCCATGGCGTCCGCGACCGGGCCGACATAGCGGACCGGCTTGCGTTCTTGTGCGAGGACACCGGCAGGTCAGACGAGGCCCGCGAGTGGAAACGGCAGGCCGTGCTGCTCCGGGAACCCGCAGCAGCACGGCCCGGCAGCGGCCGCAAGGTCGGGCGTAACGAACCGTGTCCTTGTGGCAGCGGCAGGAAGTACAAGAAGTGCTGCGGTTCACCGGCAGCCCTCCGCGGGTAATCGTGCGCGTCGCCACGGCTGGATTCCTAGCCAGCGATCATCAATGCATGCGATCGGCGCCTCTTGGCGTTCCGGAAACCTTCTATGGTTTGGCTCGGAACCAGCTCGGAAGCCCTCTCTGTCCCGTCGCCCGATCGGCTGTTACGAGGCGGCGGACAGGATTGCCGCCCAGTACCGGAGAGACGAGCACGCCCATGACACCTGACCAGGCATTCGATTTCTAGGCGCAGCCGGAAACCAGAAGCCGCAGGGACCGGCCCGCCGACGGCATGCCTCCCGGTACCAGAGGCTGACACTTAACCTGTGTCATTATCGTTTGCACCAATGATTTTGGCTGCAGTGGCACATATGACGATGACCTGCCGATTTGCACCCGGTAGGCGAGGACGAGCTGGGCGGCGGGCGCGGGATGGCCAGCCATCTGACGGCCCCGGAGAGGCGAGCCGAAGCGCAGCTCGCCCGGTTCGGCTCTGGCGATCGGCCATGAGATGCGGCGAGTGACGGCGCGGCGTGCCTGGTGCCCGTGACGTGCGGAGCGGGGATAATTGTCCGCATGGAGGATGGTGCCTTGCCGCCGCGCTGGGGTGATTATGCGCGTCGTATGCCATCTTCGCTGGAGGACCTGAAAGGGCCGGCCACGGGCAGGGTGGAGCTGCCGCTGCATGTGGCCTGGTCGGGTCGGCGCGTGTACGACGTGGGTCAGGATGACCAACGCCTCGTCCTGTACGCGCTGCTCCTTGCAGAGGCGCAGCGAGAGGACCTTGAGCGGTTCGTGCACCGCGAGTCGCTGGTCAGCATGTGGCCCCGGTTGCGGCGGCTGCTGGGTCCGCATGCACGCCGGGAGTGGGAGCGGCAGCTGATTTCGTCGGCTTCCCGGTGAGCCTGGACGGGCTGCCTGCCGCTCACCTGCGAGTCCTGCTGGACGGGCTGCCGGTCTTTGAGCGGTACGGCTTGCTGCTGGCCGGAGGATACGCATTCCGAGCACATGAGATCCTGCACCGCCCATCTCAGGACCTGGACTTTGCCACCAGGAACGACACCCCGCTGCCGGAGATCGCCGAGCACGTCCAGCTCGCCTTCCAGCGCGCGGGTTATAACGTGCGGCTTGTCGAAGCGGCCAGCCTCAGGTACGCGCGCCTGGTCCTGCGGCTTCCCGGTTCTGGTGAGGAACTGGAGGTGGACCTTCTCAAGGAGGCGCTAGAGCCCAGATGGGTAACGGTTCAGATAACAGCTGCTGTAAGCGTGCGGGCGGTGTCGCTCGAGGACACCGTGGGCCTGAAGGCACGTGCCTGGCATGACCGGTTCGTGATCCGCGACATCATCGATCTCCATGCCGTCGCCGGTACCTTCTCATATGCCGATCTTGAGAATCTTGCCCGCCGTCATGACCCGGACCTCGACTTGGAGGCAATCCTGGATCATCTCGCTGGCGTCAGCGTCTTCGCCGACGAAGACTTTGCTGAATACAGGCTTGATGAGCCAGGGATCGCCGACCTGCGCAGCTGGGTCACGGGATGGTATGACGACCTCGCCCGCCGTCTTGCCGCGGAGCTTACCGACGATGAGCTCCCGGACGACCTGTGACCGGTGCGTGCGGCATGAAGCCAGCTCCTCCGGTTCAGAGCCATGTGAACAACATGTGTCATTATCGTTTGCACCGTGGACTGTGACCGCACTGACAGATATGCTCGTTGAGCTGGGGAAACAGTCCTGCAGCTAATGCTTTGCCTGTGAGCCGACGACGTGCGCTGGTCTTTGCCGCCCGGTCCCATGCTTGCTGCTCCCGGAGAACCGGTTCACACCAAGCCGACTCACGGCGAACCTGGAGCCACCGGCCCAGCCTGACCCGGCTAGGCATCAACAGCAGCGCGATGAAGTGCAGTTCGGCGTACGGTCGCACTCGCATGCGCGTCCACTGCCCCAGCCGGATCGCGACTATTCCGTCAGCATCGTAGCGTCTAATCCTTCAGCCATCATGCGTCCATTCGTTCAGCACCTATGCGTCTGATCCTTCATCTGAGCCCCTGAACTGGCATCATGTGAAGCATGACAGGGACGGCTAAGTCTCCGATCGGACGGTTGCTTCAGCGGCACGCGGAACAGGCGATCAGGGAGGCTCTGCAGGATACGCGCGTGGTTCTCGTCAACGGGGCGCGGCAGAGCGGGAAGAGCACACTGCTGCGACAGATCGCCCGCGCTGACGCCGCGGAATGGCGAGACCTGGACGTGCCGGTGATCCGCCAGGCTGCCCTGGCAGACCCAGCCGGGTTCGTCGATTACCCGGACATGATGGTCATCGACGAGATCCAGCGGGTACCTGAGTTGCTGCTGCCGATCAAGGTCCAGGTGGATGATGACGGGCGTCCCGGCCGCTACCTGCTCAGCGGCTCCGCGCGGGTACTCGGTCTGCGTACCCTTCCGGACACGCTCCCCGGCCGGATGGAGACCATCGAGCTCTGGCCGTTCTCACAGGGGGAGATAGACGAGGCGCCAGACGGGTTCATCGACGCGATCTTCGCGCACGGGGCGGATCTCCGGCATGCATCTGAGGTCAGCCGGGCCGAGTACGCCGACCGGATCGTACGCGGCGGCTTCCCCGAAGCGATAGCGCGGTCCAGCCCGCGCCGCCGGGAGCGGTTCCATGACTCTTACGTCGCCGATCTGGTCGCCCGCGATGTCATGCAGCTCTCCGATATCGAGCGCACCGTACAGATGAGGGCGCTCATCCGGTTGCTCGCGGCGCGAAGCGGGCAGCTTCTCGTCGCCAGCAGCGTGGGCGATGAGGCCGGGATATCCCAGGCGACGGCACTGCGGTACATCAGCCTTCTTGAGGAAGTGTTCCTGATCAAGCGCATTCCGGCCTGGTCCAGGAACATCAGCACCCGGGTCGGCCGGACACCGAAGGTCGCGTTCGTCGATTCGGGAATCGCCGCCAACCTGCTCGGCGCGGACGCCAGGTCGCTGATTCGCCCAGGAGGCCCCTTCGGGACACTGCTCGAGGGTTTCGTCGTCATGGAACTCGCGCGCCAGGCGACATGGTCACAGACCAGGGCTGAGCTTTTCCATTATCGTACGAAAGACCAGGTCGAGGTCGACGCCGTGCTGGAAAGCCGGCCGGGCAAGGTAGTCGGCATCGAGGTCAAGGCCGCTTCCACCGTGGGCCAGGAGGACTTCCGCGGCCTCCATCACCTGGCGCAGCGGCTGAGCGACGACTTCGTCGCGGGACTTGTGCTGTATACCGGGCAGCAGACCCTCTCCTTCGGGCAGCGCCTGCGAGCTATGCCGGTCAGCGCGCTCTGGGAAGTGCCGCCACCTGCCTAGGCGGCCTATGCCAGGGCAGTGGCGTCCGCAGACGGAGAGGGCAAGCGCGGAACAACGACATGTGTTGTTATGACTTGCAGGGTGGCTTTTGCTGGTACTCACATGTCCCATCAGTGAGTTCACGGCACTTGGGTGCTGGCTAGCTTTCGTCCGTCACGAGCGTGTCGAGCATCTTCTGCATGGGCTCCACGTCGCCGCGCATGATCGCTGCGGATGCCTCGATGTTGCGAGCAGCGTCAAGGTGCTGCCAGGCGAGCGGGTACCCCGCCTCGCGGGCGAGCTGCTCGAAGAAGGCCCGCTGGGTCCGCCCGTTGCCCTCGCGAAACGGATGAACCGCGTTGACCTCGCCCAGGTAGTAGGTCAGCCGGTCGATGAACGGGCGACGTTCCAGGCCCCGCAGGAAGTTCTCGCTGCGCAGCGCGCGGAAAATGCCGGCTGACGAGGATTCGGTGTACTGGGGCAGGCAGAAGAACAGGTTGCCTTTGGCAATGGCGGCCGTACGGATCTGCCCGGCCCACTCGTAGATGTCGCCGAAGATGCTCTGATGGATCGTGCGCAAGTGAGGCAGGTCGCAGGTAGGGCGGACCGGCGATTCACGGATCAGGATCAGTGCCGCGTGGGTGATCTCCCGCCCGGCGACCGCAGGCTCCTCCGCCGTGCCCAGCCCGAGCTTGTCGCGCAGGACTCCCGTAACCGGGTCGGTGTACGGATCGTCCGGCACTTACGGCCGCCGGTACCGGGCGACCGTCCTGCGGTACAGCTCGTCCGCGCTGAGCCGCAGGGACCACGGTGTTCTGGCCGCGCGGCAAGGTGCTAGGCGGGTCGGGTTCGCTCAACGGCATGATCTACGGGCGCGGGCACCACGCCGGCTACGACAAGTGGGCGCACCGAATACGGACTGCCGTTCAACGACGACTGCAACGGGGCGAAGATGCTCGGAGCAGGGTTGGCGCATCGCAACATCCGCGGCGGGAAGCGGGCCACCGCGTGGACGGCCTTCGTGCTCCCGGTGCTGGGCAACCCGCTGCTGCTCAGCGGCATCGGGGCGGCCGAGGACCTGCGGGCGCTGGATATCCCGGTACGGGCGGACCTGCCGGGGGCCGGCGCGAACCTGCACGGCCACATCCTCACTACGGTGGTGCGGGAGTCGCGGCGGCCGGTCCCCGGCGGCCGCGCGAACAAGCCCGAGGCGCAGCTTTTCGCCGCGAGCGACCCGGCGATGGCCGCCCCGGACCTGCAGCCGCTGATGTCGCACGTCCCGCTGCCGGTGGCCGGATACGACGTCCCCGCCGAAGGCAGCGGCTACTCGGTCCTGGCCGGCGTCATCCGCCCGCTGAGCCGGGGCCGGCTGCAGCTGCGCTCGGCGGACCCGGCCCAGGCCCCGGTCCTGGATCCGTGCTACCTCGCTGAGCCCGCCGACCTCAACGCTATGGTGGCCGCCGTGCGGATGACCCGCGAGATCGGCGGCCAGCATGCCCTGGCCGGCTGGCGGGGCCGCGAGGTCGCACCAGGACCCGGCGTGCGAACCAGCGAGGAGATCGCCGCGTACATCTGGCGGGCGCTGCTCAGCTATCACCACCAGGTCGGCACCTGCCGGATGGGCGTCGACCGGCTGGCCGTCGCGGATCCGTCCCTGAGGGTGCACGGCGTGCCGGGGCTGCGGGTCGTCGACGCCTCCGTCATGCCGGCCGTCACCTCAGGTAACACCAACGCGGCCACGATCATGATCGGCGAGCGCTGCGCGGACATCATCCTGACGGCCACGGATGTGCCTGCGCAGGCAGCGGCGGCGGCGTCAGAAACGCCACGGGAGCCAGATGCCTAACCTGTGTCGTTATCGTTTGCACGATGGATTATGACTGCATACGCAGATATGTCGCTTGAACTGCGGGAACAGCTCATGCCCGCCAGCTCACGCCCAGGGCTTGGCAGCTACTGGAGACTGGCGGTGACGTCGAGGTGCGTGGCTATGTGGCCGCCGCTTCGCCACGCCGACTGTCACTGCCGGCACCCGCTGGGATCGTGACGATTGACTCCGGTCATGGTCGATGACGGGCGAGTCGAGGATACAAGCCGGGAGCGGGATGAGATCCCCGGGCTTCCGCATTCTGCGCCGCCATCGCCGACGACGAGCTTCGCGTCATCGAGATCACGCCGCCTGACTACCGGAGGACGGCTGAACTGCTTACCACCTATTCGTCCCTGCGGCTCCAGGCCGTGGATGCTTGCGTGATAGCCCTCGCTGAGCGACCTGCGCGAGGTCGCCGCCTTTGACCGCCGGGACTTTTAAGGTGGTCGCGCCACGTCATCTGCCCAAAGGGCAACGGGCGCCAGCACAATCAGTAACCGGACCTCAAGAACGCTGAACGATTGAGGTCAACTGCGGGGTGCGGGCTGTCGCGGCTGCGCCGTCGACCGGGGCGCTTACTGGCCAACGCCATCGCTTTTAGGTGTTAGACATTCTTTGAGTTGTATCTACCCTGGTATGCCTGTATGTGATTGCCTGGGTGTTTCGCTGTGACGGCGGGGATGACAGCAGCCCGGATATCGCCCCGGGGCTGGCGCCGGTTCCACAGGCCGGGCGTGGTTTTCCTCCTTTCGTGTCGTTTGCGCAGGCCGGGCCGGTTAGGAAGTGTCTTCGGCGGCCGGGCGGCCACCTGGGCATGCCGAAGCAGCGTTCGAACGGTCGCTTCTTCCAGGTTGACGCCCAGCCTTCCCGGCTCGGCGGGTCGTCTTCCACATCGCCAGGTCCAAGCTTCACAAAGCTACCGCCAGGCTCGCAGCGATGACAGCCGTCCGCCCGCGATCCTGCGCCGGTGGATCGACCGGGCCGAGCTGCCCGATGAGATGGCGATCAGCGCCATCACACTGGCGAGCTGTCTGCTGGGGCGCATGAGGTCCGCAGTAATGACGAGCAAGACGCCTATGACGAGCGCGCCGAGCGCGCGCGGCGGCTGGAGATCCTGCAGCGCGCTGAAAGCGAATTTGACCCGGTGCCGTTCGACGCCGAGGCGGCGCGCATCTTCGGCAGCGTGACGGCAGCGGGCATCGCCGCTGGCCGCTAACCGCGAGGCAGAGTCGCGGACCTGATGATCGCGGCTACGGCGATAACGGAAGGGCTGCCGCTGTATACGACTAATTCCGCTGACCTCACCGGCCTGGACAGCCTCGCCCGCATCGTCCCGGTCACCCGGCCACCCGTCCCGCACGAGCGCCCAATCAGTTGACCGCCCGGGACATCCCGGCGCGGCCAACCTCGCAAGGTGCCGGCGCTTCCGGGCCCGACCCAGGTCCCGCACCGCCTCATTTGGCGTTCGATGTGTGTCATTATCGTTTGCAGAGCGTGTCGCGATGCCACCATCAGTAACACTCGCTTCTGTTACCCCGCGGCAGCTGGATAGGCGGTATCGTCGAGTCATACGATTGTGTTATGACACAACCGTACGGTCCTGAAGCGCTGCCATCGCCGTCTTCGGCGCTCCTGCAACTCGCCCGCCTGAAGGCCGGCATGAGCCAGCGGGAACTGGCCGAACGAGCGGGGGTACCGGTCACGATGATCTCAGCCTACGAACGTGACCAGCGGCAGCCGACCCTCAGCACTTTGCTGAGGCTGCTGCGCGCGGCTGGCTTCGACCTACGCCTGCACCTAGCCGCCTACGATCCGCATGACGACATACTCGCCGGGCTGGAAGCCGACCGCTCCGAATCCGAGCGGCTTCGCCGCGACCAGCAGCTTCAGGCGTGGCGGCAGGCAACGCCCGCAGAGGATGTGGCGTGAGCGACCAGGAGGCTGCCGGTGAACCCGAACTGAACGCTGCCGCCATAGTCGCCGCGCTGAACCGCCACCAGGTGCGCTACGTCATCATCGGTGCCTTTGCCGCCATTGCGCAGCAGGCCCCGATACCAGCGACAAGAGACATCGATCTGACGCCGGAGGCAAGCGAGGAGAACCTGGCCCGGCTCTCTTCGGCGCTGAAGGAACTCGATGCGCGGATCCGAACCGAGGCGGTGCCGGACGGGCTGCCCTTCAGCCATGATGCCACGTCCCCGGCGGCGGCCGACGTCTGGAATCTGATCTGTCCTGATGGCGAGTTCGACATCTCTTTCCATCCATCAGGCTTTGAAGGAGGCTACGCTCAGCTCGCGGTCAACGCGCACCGCCTTCGCGTCGGTGAGGTTGAGGTGATTGTCGCAGACCTTGGCGACGTGATCCGGTCCAAAGAGTCAGCCGGGCGGCCGAAAGATCTGCGCGTGCTGCCGCTGCTCTACCGGCATCAATCCATGCGCCGGGGGGGAATGGATGACTGACAATGTCGGCACCGCCGCCATTCTGCGGGCTCTGGCACTTGAGTGAGGCGGGCTGCTGTCGGCGCCGAGGGTGTGCTTTCTGCTAGCCGCGATGCTGCCGAGGTGGTGGCACGAGCCATTTTGTCGGTGCCCAGTGCGACACTGCGAGTCATGGACACTCTCAGCAACATATCGGATACCAGCTACGAGATTCCGCTAAGCGAGGCTGATCAGACCGCGCTGCGGCCAGCCTTGCTGCATGACCTTGGGACCATGCCGTTCGAGTCCGGTGCGCTGATCAGCCGCAGCCTCTGGGTGATCTTCATCGGCGAGTGGGGAGTCTGGACCCATGCGACCTTGCCCGTCGATGACAGGCTCGACATGCCAGACAGGAAGAGCATCACCGGCCTGTGCGCCTTGGTCGGCAGCCTCATGAGCCCACCCCTGTGCCACGATGATGAGAAGGCGATGGTCGTGCTGCGCAGGCCGGGGCCGGCGGAGATCAGCGAGGCCGATGCGTACATCTTCCGCCTGGTGCGCCAGGCGGCCATCGGCCGGGAGACCGCGCCTTGGACGTTCCATGTGGTGGGGCCAGACGGAATACGGGAGGTGACTGAGCACGAGGCCTCACAGGACACTGCTGGTTGAATCGCGTTCATGCTGCAATAGGTAGCCAGGGCCACCGGGACCGGCCGTCCTGCTTCTTGCCCCAGGAGCCGGCAGCGAACCTGTGTCGTTATCGTTTGCACCGTGGCTCTTGCTGGTACTCACATGTCCCACCAGTGAGTTCGCGGCACCGCGGTAGTGGCTAGGTTCCGCCCACGAGGAGCGCGTCGAGCATCTTCCGCATAGGCTCGGCGTCGCCGCGCGTGATCGCGGCGGAGTCCTCGATGTTTCGGGCGGCGTCGAGGTGCTGCCAGGCGAGCGTGAACCCCGCGTCGCGGGCAAGCTGCTCGAAGAAGGCGCGCTGAACGCGGCTGTCTCAGCAAGGCCCATGACGCCAGCGACGGCCCATCATTAAGCACGGAAAGCTTCGGCGCAGCGTACGCTAGTAACGTATTTCTTCGGAGAGGACGAAGAGAATCGTGGATACCACCATCGTCTTCGCTGCGGACGCGCCTGCCGCGACGATCTCAGATCGCGTACGTCGCGGCCAGCTGGTTCGCTTGGCGACAGGTGTCTATAGCAGCGATGTTACGTCCGACCCGGCCGTGGTGGTGGCCCGTGAGTGGCACACCCTCGCCGGAGGGATGTTCCCGGACGCAGTGATCACCGATCGCTCGGCCGTTACCGGAGGACCCGTCGACGGCGTCCTCTACCTTGCCCGCGATGGTCGCGCCCGGGAAGCTGAGCTACCCGGGCTGAGCGTGACAGCGCGGACGGGCGCGGGTCCGCTGGACGGTGATATTCCCCTGCCCGGTGGCCTGTACCAGGCCAGCAAGGGACGCGCCCTGGCCGAGAACACCCGGCCGTCCCGCTCCCGGGATGGCCGGGCGCGCCGCACGCTGGACGCGGCCGAACTGGGCGACTGGGTCGACCGGCTGTGCCAGGTCGACGGACCACTGCGGCTCGCGCAGTACCGGGAGCAGGCAGAACGGGTCGCCGCTCGGGTCGCCGCGCCCGAACGCGCCGTGAAAGCACTATCCCAGATGATCGGGGCCGCCCTGGGCACGCAGCAGGTCAGCACATCCTCCAGGGCGCTGGCCGCGCGTCAGAGGTGGCTGCCTTACGACCAGGACCGGACGCACCTTTTCAGGCAGCTAGCCGACATTTTGCGCCAGTCCGCGCCGCAGAACAGGCCAGTGCCGGATCCCCGCGACCCGCGCTACGAGCACCTGCCGTTCTACGAGGCGTACTTCTCTAACTTCATTGAGGGAACCGAGTTCGAGCTCGATGAGGCGGTCGCTGTCGTCTACGACGGCAAGCAGATACCCGGACGCACCGACGACAGCCACGACCTGCTCGGCACATACAAGATCGTCGCCGATTTGGCCGAGATGACCGTGCTCGCCTCGACACCAGAGGAATTCGTGCAACTGCTGCGATCCAGGCACGCGACGATCACGGGCGGTCGACCGGACAAGCGGCCTGGGCTTTTCAAAGAAGCCGCCAACCGTGCCGGGGACTCGCTGTTCGTCTTGCCGGGGCTGGTGGCAGGCACTCTACGGGCCGGATGGGAAGGGCTGGCCGGGCTCGACACCGCCTTCGAGCGCGCGGTCTACATGATGTTCCTCGTTTCCGAGGTCCACCCATTCGATGACGGCAACGGCCGGCTGGCACGCGTCATGATGAACACCGAACTGGTCGGTGGCGGCCAGTCACGGATCATCATCCCGACCGTATTCCGTGACGACTACCTGGGCGGGCTCCGGCAGCTGACACGCCGAGGCGACCCGAGCGTCCTGATCAAGGCGCTGCGCTACGGACACGACTACACCGCCCGGATCGACTTCTCGACTCTCGACCGCGCAACCGAAGTCCTCCGCGCGACGAACGCCTTCAACGAGCCAGGCGGCAGCGAACGACTCCAGATACCGCCGGCCTAGGGTCCTGACCGTAGCAGCCGCTGACCGACGCTGCCGTCGGCATGAAGATGATTCCGTTCGGCTGAGGTAGATCCACTTGACCGACATCGCCGCGGCGCCTGCCTGTTGCCCTGGGAGGCCGGTCATCCGCTTGGCAATATCGAGCTTCGCGACAACCAGGTCTGGCGGCACACTGTCTATGGTGGCCTCTTCGACCTGGAGAAGGTCCGCAACTTGCTCGAAGACGCCTTCGGCAAGGACCCGGAGAGCTTCGACGCCCGCAGGCCAGGCATCACGGCTTTGTTCGCCGCCACTTTCACCGACGAAGGCCGCCCGTTGCTCGGCACCGAGGAGTTCGCCAGCTGCGCGTGAGCGACCGGCCGTCTTATCGACCCCGGCCCGGGGAAAACGGAGTGGCTGGTTGGCTTCGAGGAGGCGGAGGGGGCCTGCCGCATGGAATTCCTGGGGACGGTGAGTCCCTCCGAACACGACACTAGAGCCGCGGAACTAGCCGAGCTCGATAAACCCGAAGATGCGTTCCGGATCTGCTATCACCGGAAGTCCGGGAATTATATGCGCACAATCTGGGAATGGGACCAGATGCTCACCGGTTCGGGATCAGCGCGAGCTCTCCGGACCGTGGACCGACTCGGAATGGAACGCCGCACGGACCAAGGTCTTTCTTGCCGCGCCCTGCGGCTGCACCAAGAGTTCACGGCCGCTGAGCCGAAACGAATGCGGCAGAGCCTCCACGCCGCCATGGATGTCCTGACCGGCAGCGTTCCGGCCGACACCCCGGCGGCCGCCGTGCTGGCGGCATGGCAAAGCCTGTTCTTCATCGTTCCGGTGATCTCGACGACGTTCTCCTCATTCCCTCGCGTCTTCTCCCAGCTCGGCCGCGAATCGCTCGGCTGGTTGTGGTCCAGGTACCGCCACTTCGACACCTTGTCCGGCTACTTGACGTCGGGGCTTGATAGGTGATCAGGCGAGAGAATCGGGTCTTTCACGGGTGGTACTGGACCGTGCCGACGGCGAGGTGGCGATCACCATTGGCTTCTGGACCAGGCATGTGCGGCTCACCCAGATCTGGGCGGCGGCTCTTTCAGCCGAAGAGTTCCTGGAGGATGGCCGCGGACCTCGGGGAGACGGCCTCGTCCGGGTAGAACTCCGCACAGATCTGCAAGGCTGCGTCGGCCGATTCCACACCGATGATCTCGGCGAGCACGCGAAGGTCGTCGACGTCGCGCCGAGCAGAACGCCTCCGGTCTCGCTCACGCCGCTTCCAGATCCCTGACGGACAGGTAGATACCATGCTTACGGAACGCCGCCGGTGCCCGGACCAAGGCGTCAGCCCGCTGGATCCGGAGCTCAGCCGGGAACCACGGCCGCTGCAGAACACGCAGCTCAGCCCACTGCGGAGGCGCGAGGTCGTGCTGCGCCGCAAGATGCTCAGCCAGCGCCGCCAGCAACACGTCCCACCGCTCGTCACCAGTACCTGGCGGCTCGGCCCGCAACAGCGAGGGCTGCACCTCGCCTGGCTCCCAGCGATACTCCTCCAGGAACTCCCAGACGAGTTTCCACCGCGTCCTGTCATCAGCCGCTCGTGACAGGTGCCCGGCGAGATCGGCTAGGGTCATGGGACGGTAGCCAGTCATAGCCGATCCTCCAATGATCGTCACGTCATATCCGAGGATACGGCTCCGGGCGGTGCCAGCCCGGCATTGCCGTCCGGCCTGCGGTGATCCGTTGAGTCCACAGCCACGGTCAACCGCCCGATCGACTAGGAGCCAGGTGGGCAATGTGTGTCATTATCGTTTGCATCGCGGCTTTTGCTGGTATTCACATGTCCCATCAGTGAGTTCACGGCACTTGGGTGCTGGCTAGTTTCCGTCCGTCACGAGCGTGTCGAGCATCTTCTGCATGGGCTCCACGTCGCCGCGCATGATCGCTGCGGATGCCTCGATGTTGCGGACAGCGTCAAGGTGCTGCCAGGCGAGCGCGTACCCTGCCTCGCGGGCGACCTGCTCGAAGAAGGCCCGCACACCTGTGTCGTTACCGCTGGCAGGTCATCCTTGCCCCTATGCTCGCAGCCGCCTTCTAGCCCGAATACACTTAATATAACTGTAGTCGGGCTAATGGAGGCTCCGATGGATAGCAGTACGCTGGACAAGCCGACGGACGTCTTCGACCGTGATGCGGAGT
Source organism: uncultured Actinomycetes bacterium (assembly GCA_963769715.1). Classification (GTDB taxonomy): domain Bacteria; phylum Actinomycetota; class Actinomycetes; order Streptosporangiales; family Streptosporangiaceae; genus Palsa-504. Next base: position 427,983 of record CAVYNE010000034.1, on the reverse strand, counting down.
GGGCGGACCTGACCAGCTTCGCGCTTTCGCCGTTGCCGGGATTGCGGATCGCCGTCGTCTACGGCAGGCGCAGGCAGGGCAAATCGTACCTGCTACGTCGGCTCACCGGCGCGGTCGGCGGGCTCTACCACCTGGCCACTGAGCAGGCCGAGCCGGTCTCGCTGCGCCGATTCGGTGACTCACTCGCGGCCTGGGCGGGTCTGTCGGCTGGCGCGTTCGGGTTCGGCGGCTGGGAGCAGGCGCTGCGAACGGCTACGGAGGTGATGGCCGCGCCATCCCGCTCGCGTGCTTCCCGCAGCGTGCCTCCGCTGCTAGTCCTCGATGAGTTCCCTTACCTGGCTCAGGAAACTCCCGGGCTGCCGTCCATCGTGCAGTCCCTGTACGACGGCCTGGGCCCGGGCGCCGGGGCGAGCACCGCGTCGTTTCGCCTGCTCCTGTGTGGCTCGGCGATTTCGGTCATGGCGGACCTGCTGTCCGGGACCAGAGCGTTGCGCGGTCGGGCCGCGCTCGAACTGCGCGTCCGGTCGTTCGGCTACCGGGACGCGCGGGAGTACTGGAGGATCTCCGATCCCGCCGCGGCCTTCGCGCACAACGCTTTCGTCGGCGGCACGCCCGGCTACCGGGAGCTTGTGCCGGATCCGCAGGTTCCAGAGGACCCCGCGCAGCTTGGCGGCTGGCTCGCGCGGAACGTGCTGCGGCCGTCCATGCCGCTGTTCGACGAGGCCCGCCGGGTCGTGCACGAGGACCCGCGCATCCGCGACACCGCCGCGTACAGTTCGGTCCTCGCGGCCGTGGCGGCGGGAGAGTCGTCGCCGACGAAGATCGGCGGCCTGCTCGGCCGTCCGGCTACCTCACTGGCGCACCAGCTGACCACGCTGGCCTCGGCCGGCTTCATCGACCGCCGGCACGACCTGCTCTTGGACCGGCGGCCCGTGGTCACGGTCGCCGACCCGATGGTCCGCTTCCATCAGCTGGTCATCGAGCCGTACCTGGCCGACCTGGAGGCTGGACGGGCTCCTCAGGTCTGGGCCGAGGCAGAGCACACTGTTGAGTCCAAGATCTTCGGGCCGCACTTCGAGGCACTCGCCGCCGAATGGGTCGCCCGGTACGCTCCCGGGGAGGCAAGCCTCGCCGTCGGCCCGGTCGGGCAGACCGTCATCGCCTGCCGCGAGCACCAGACCGGCCACGAGATCGACGTCCTGGCGCTCGAGCGCGGCAGCCGCCCGCGGACTCCCGGCGCGCCGGTCGCGTTCATCGGCGAGGCCAAGCACCGCGACCGCCGTCCAGGCCTGGCCGAGCTGCGCAGGCTCCAGCACCTCCGCGACCTGCTGACCGCCGCGGGGCACACCGCCACCGACGCCGTATTCGGCCTCTTCAGCGCGACAGGCTTCACTGATGAACTGGCAGCCGAAGCCACCGCCAGCGAAGGCAAGATTCTCCTTGCTACCCTGAACGATCTCTACGGCCAGCCGTCATAAGCGGGGTGGCCTACCTGTGTAGTTATCGTTTGCACTGTGGAGTGTTAGTCGACGCCTTCCTGGCGCATTGCGCGGATCGCACATGGTGGACGCAGACGATCGCCTGCACCGCCGTCCACGCCCGCACGCCCCGGGAGCTGACCGAGCGTCAGGCCGGGATGGCGCCGAGTTGCTGCATCAGGGCGACGCCGTTGGACTGCGTCCAGATGTCGGTCACGCGAGCGGGTCCGCCGGTTCCTGACGGAGGTCGGGCATATCACGGGCAGCGATGGCGCGCTGGCTCTCACAGACCTCGGGCTGCAAGCTGCCAGGGATGACACCCGGTACACGCCGAAGGAAGACCGGCTCAAGCTTTACTTCGACGGAGTGGGCTGCGCGGCGCTGCCGTCGAAGTTCTACGGGCGTGGCGTGCGGATGATGTCCCGCGGCGATGCACTGGCGCAGCGGAAGTTCCGGTTGCTTGAGCACGGACCCGGGTTCAACCCTCAGGCCCTAGCCGAGTTGGCCAGCCGACCCGACCGCGCCGACTACAACCTGCCCGACGAGCACCTGAATCTCGTGCTTCGCGACATAAGCCAGGGGTTCCTGCCTTGCTACTTGATCCGGGCGCGTACCGGGCCCGGCTTCCGGACCCTCGTCTACACGGCGGCCGACTCGTCCGTCAGCGACGCCTACCTTGAAGAGATCCTGCAAGGCTGGCCCGGCATCGAGCAGGCGCTGCGCCTAGAGGACAGCGCCGAGGTCGACCGGCGCAATGAGCTGGACAAGTGGCTGGGCGAGCGTGGCTTGAGCTGCCGGGACCTCACCTGGGCCAGCCATGACGTGCCGCAATTGCGGCTGCCTGCCCAGCACTTCCCGCTGGATGGCACGCCCGTCAAGGCGAAAGGACAGTTCCCGCTGTACCAAGTCGGCTCATACGTGACCCAGGGGAACTACATCCTGCACCTCTGGTGCAGTGACCCGGCCACGCGCCGCGAGGCAGCCCTGTCGAGAGCGCTCGCGTACGCGGACACGGGCCGCCGGGATGAGGCGGATATCGTCAGGTTCCTCGAACAGCTATCGCGCCGGCTGGAGGTAGAACCGACGCTAGGCACCGGCGACCTGCGTGCCTACGCCCGCCGCACCGGACGCGGCGCGCTGAGCCTATAGCGCCTCAGTCAGCTTGCTCCAAATCCGGTGAACTGTTTCTTGCCTCAGAAGTAGCGCGCATCAGTCCGGTATGTCACTCCTCGAGGTGGTGTCCGGGGACGGAGGTGGTACCCGGGGTTTGCTAGCTGCGGCTGGTGACCCACGCCGCGATCAGGTCGGCGGCCTGCGTGCGCGCGCCCGCGGGCTCGGTCAGGTAGTGATCGGCCTTGATGAACTCCAGGGTCTTGTCCGGCGCGGCGATCGCGTCGTGCAGCGCGCGGGCGTCGCTTTCGTAGACGCAGGCGTCCGCCGTGGCGTGCACCACCAGCGCCGGCCCGGTGATCCGGGCCAGATGCGGGGCCGCGGTGCATTGCGAGGTGCGCAGGCTCCACATCGACAGCCAGCTGCGCAGCGTGCTGACGGTGCCCACGCCGAACACCCCGTAGTTCGCCCGCATCGGGTCGCCGAGGTAGCACCAGTTCGGCCGCCGGTCCGACGGCTCGATCGACGGGTCGATCATGCGCAGGTCAGCCCAGCTGCGCGAGACGGTGAACAGCCGGTCCCTGGCGCGCGTCCCGGCCAGCCGGTCCAGCTGATCCAGCGCCCAGCCGGTGATGCGCTCGTTGCGGTCGCGCTGCGCGCGCCGGTAGCGGAGCTGGAAGTCCGCGCTGTAGGGCGGCCCGTTGTCTGGGTTGTACGGGTCCAGGGCCAGGTCAACCGACAGCGGATCGCTCTCGTCGGTCACCGAGGGATCGAGCCAGGCCGTCAGCACCTCGGGTCGGCCCGAATGCGCGGCCAGCGCGACGTACAGGTCACCTGGCGAAAGCTGGCCGGCGGCCGGCACCGGCCGCATCCCGGCGACTGGCCGTATGTTGGGCTCGATGGCCTGGGACTGGTATGCCGCCATCAGCGAGCCGCCGCCGGAATTGCCGAGCAGCACCACCCGTTCGGCACCTGCTTGCTCGCGCAGCCAGCGCACCCCGACGCCGATCTCGGCCAGCGCGTGGTCGAGCAGGAAGTGCGCCTCGTTGCCACGGAATCTGGTGTTCCAGCCGAGGAACCCGAAGCCCCGTTCGGCCATGAAGCCGGCCAGGTAATGCTCGCTGAAGTCCACGTTGTAGTGCGTGGCGATGAACGCCACCCGCGGCTGGTTGCCAGCCGGGCGATGGTAGATGCCCTGGCACGGATGACCGCCCGCGCCGGCTCGTCCCACTACGGGCGACGGCAGACCGACAAACTCCCTAACGATCCCGGTCACCCGCTACTCCGATCCGCTGTTGCCCGGGCTGGTAGTACGCCCGTTCGGTATCCGCCCTGGTGTAGAACTGAAACTGAGTTTAGATTTAGTTCTGACGGTAGGCCAGGATTCCGCGCATCGAGGAGGACTTCATGGAGTGGCGGAACGAGGAGTTCGATCTCGGCGGCGTCAACCACCTGGCGCTGGTCTGCTCGGACATGAAGCGGACCGTGGAGTTCTACACAGAGGTGCTCGGCATGCGGCTGATCAAGACGCTTGACCTGCCGGGCGGCGCAGGCCAGCACTTCTTCTTCGACATGGGCGGCGGCAACGCGCTGGCGTTCTTCTGGTTCCCCGACGCGCCGGACCCGGTCCCTGGGGTCTCCGCCCCGGTGACCGTCCCGGGTCTGGGGGAGTGGACCAGCGCGGTGGGCTCCATGAACCACATCGCGTTCAACGTGCCCGAGGAGCGCTTTCTGGAGTACCGCGCCAAGCTCAAGGCCAAGGGCGTGCGGGTGAGCCCCATCCTCGATCACGACGACAGCGAGTTCGGCGTGGCCGCCGAACTGCACCCCGGCGTATTCGTCCGCTCGTTCTACTTCCAGGACCCGGACGGCATCCTGCTCGAGTTCGCCTGCTGGCGGCGGGCGATGGGCCAGCCCGGCGACGTCCGGCACGAGCCCAAGACCGCGGCCGACAGGTCCGGCGTCCGGGTCTAGAGCGTTGCTGGTCTCATGAAGACGCGCAAAGGCCGGCAGACCGACGAGGCTTTCCGCGAGGCGGCGCGGCTCGTGTTCGCTCGCGACGGCTACCTCAATGCCAAGATCAGCGACATAGCCGCAGCGGCCGGCCGGTCGGTGGCGTCGTTCTACAACTACTACGACACCAAGGCCGACTTGCTCATCGCCCTGGCCGAGGAGTTCCACGCCGAGGCCACCCAGCTGGCGGCCCTGCCGTATCGGGCCGGCCTGTCCGGCGAGGAGGCGCTACGCGAGGCCGTGGCCGGCTTCTGGCGCACCTACGCCAAGCGGCGCGGCGAGCTGATCGGGATCTTCCAGGCCGCCATGATCGAGGGGCGCTTCCGGGACCGGTGGCTCGAACTGCGGGGCGAGGCCATCAACCGGATAGCGACCGCTATCCGGGCGGCGCAGTCGGAGGGCTATTGCCCGGGCGTCGATCCGGTGATGACGGCATCGGCACTGTCAGCCATGCTGGAGCACTTCTGCTACATCTGGCTCGGGCAAGGCGGCGAGAAAGACGTCCCGTTCGATGACCAGCGGGCGCTGGACGCGCTGGCCACTGTATGGATGAAGGCCATCTACTGGCGAGCCGAAGACCGTTAAGGAGATCCTTCTCATCCGGCCCGGCATCGCTGCGGCTTGTCACGGCCGGGCCGGTGACGGGGCGGCTGGCGTGGCTGGCCGGGGCAGGCTGGCGTGCTCGCGCAGGGTGGTGCCGGCGTATTCGGTCCGGGCGATGCCGTGTTTTTGCAGGATGGGGACCACGTGGTCGACGAATGCGGCCAGTTGACCGGGCAGGACGTTGGGCATGATGGTGAACCCGTCGGCGGCGCCGGCTTCCCACCAGCCGGTGATGAGCTGGGCCAGGCCCTCCGGGGTGCCGGTGAAGTCCAGCCCGCCGGGTAGCGCGGACAGCTTCTGGGCGATGGTCCGGAACGTGGCCGACGGTTCTTCGGCGGCCATCTGGTAGATCGACGCGCCGAAGCTCGTCTTGGGGGCGCTGGCGAGGAGCTCGGGCGGGAAGGGCGCGTCGGGATCGATGGTCGTGTAGTTCAGCCCGGCCAGGTTGGCCAGGTTGCGCCAGCGGAACTCGCTGCTGGCCGCCGCCTCGAGCTCGGCTTTGAGCGCGGCGGCCTCGGCGTCGCTGCCGGCGAGCAGGAAGGACAGGCCGGGCAGGATCCGGACCTGGGCGGGGTCGCGGCCGTATCCGGCGGCCTGGGCCCGCAGATTCCGGCGGAACGCGACCCCGGCGGCGATGTCGGCCAGCGGCGTGAACACCGCGTCGGCGTACCGGGCGGCCAGCGCCACGCCTGGGGGAGAAGATCCGGCCTGGGTCAGGAATGGGTGGCCCTGCGGCGAGCGCGGGAACGGGAGGTAGCTGGCCACGTCGAAGTGCTTGCCGTGGTGCCGGGGCGGGTGGAGCCTGGCGGGGTCAGCCCATGGGCCGGCGGGCCGGGACATGACCGCGGCGTCGTCTTCCCAGGCGTCCCAGAGCTTGAGTACGACCTCGACGTATTCGCCGGCCCGCTCGTACCGGTCCGCTGCCGGGGGGTGCGGCTGGTCGCCGAAGTTGCCCGCGGCGGCGGGTTCGGCGGTGGTGACGATGTTCCACCCGGCCCGCCCGTGGCTGAGGAAGTCCAGCGTGGCCAGGCGCCGGGCCACGTCCCACGGGTAGCTGTAGGTGGTGGACGCGGTGGCGATCAGCCCGACCTGATCGGTCGCGGTGGCCACCGACGAGAGCAGCAGGAGGGGATCGAAGCCGGCGCCGGGCAGGTACTCGGACCGGAACTCGGCCACGCCAGGGCTGTCGGGCAGGAAGATCGAGTCGAGCACCCCACGTTCGGCGGTCTTGGCCAGGTCGATGTAGTGGTGCGGGTCCAGGACGCGGGCCGGGTCGGCTGGTGAGACCCGCCAGGCGGCCTCGTGATAACCGGAGTTGCGCAGGTAGGCGTTCAGGTTCAGGTACCGGCGTTCAGCGGTCAACGGGATCCTCCCAAATCGTGTGGCTCGTGCGGACGGTACTTTATGCCGGGCGCTTGCCGTCGGCGGCAGTGCCGCCGCTGAAAGTGTCCTGGAAGGTTGCTGTAGGTGACCCGTTTTTCAGCGATCTTTCACGAACCGGCCGCACGCTGCGTTTCATGACCCTCAACACACTGCCTCCCCAAGCGGGCAGTGAGCGCGAGTGAGGGGCGAGTCACGGCCGCGCCCGCACATCGCCGCTTTTGACCTGATCCGACTGCTCGTCGTCGGGTTCGTGGTAGGCGTGCACACGCTGTCCATCGGCGGCGGCACCGTTACCGGCCTGCCAGGCGCGTTCGTCACCGTCTTCCACACCAGCAGGGAGCTGTTCTTCCTGCTCACGGCGTTCGTGCTCAGCTATAACTATGGGCGGCGGCCGCGGGTCAGGTGGCTGGCGTTCTGGCGGAGGCGTTACTGGCTCGTCATCCCGGCGTACCTGACATGGACGCTCATCTACTTCCTGGCGGACGGGAACCAACTGGACGCGATGCGGGTCCTCTGGCACGACCTGCTCACCGGAAGCGCGCGTTATCACCTGTACTTCCTGCTCGTGACGATGCAGGTGTACTTGCTGTTTCCGCTGGTGCGCTGGCTGTTGCGACGGACGTCGGGACACCACGGGGTGCTGTTCGGCGTCCTGTGCGCCTATCAGCTCATGTTCTCGTACGCGGTGCAGGAGGGCTGGTCCGCTCCCGGTTTCCTCGGTGGCTGGCTGCACAACCCGACTCTCTGGCTGCCGAGCTACACGCTGTATGTGGTCGGCGGGGCACTGGCCGGGTGGCACTTCGAGCGGCTGGCCGCGTTCACCCGGCGACACCTCCGCGTAGCCGGGCTGGTAGTGGTGGCCGGCCTGTGCGCCGGGGTGGGCACGTACTGTCTGGAGTGGCTCCTGGGCGGGGAGTCGCCGGGTTCGGCCAGCGCGGTGTTTCAGCCGGTGGTCGTCGTGGAGACGCTGGCCTTCGGGTGGGGACTGCTAGCCCTGGGGCTGCGGTGGTCCGACGCGGGTGCGCCGCGACGGCGGCTGGCGGCGTCTTGCGCCGACTGCTCGTTCGGCATCTACCTCGCGCACCCGCTGGTGCTGCAGGGGCTGCTGCTGCTCGGTCAGCGCGCTGGGGTGCTGGCGCTGGTGCGGCGGGCGCCGGCGGTCGTCGAGCTTGTCGTGCTGCTGGGGATATGCGTCCCGGTCGTGTACGTCGCGTCGTGGGCACTCGCGTCCGTGTTGCGTCGCACACCGCTGAGCCTGCTGTTCACCGGGCGGCCGCAGGCGCGGCGGATGGGGCCGTCCCGGGCGCCGCGGGGTTCGCGTGGCGTGCTGGCCGGCGTGAGCCAGTCCTCCGGGGATACCCCCTCGGGAGCCTCTGTGATCTGGGCTTTCGTAACGCACAACCGGCAAGAGCAAGGAGAGATGACATGAGTACGATGATCCGGCCGACGTCACCAGCCAGCGTGCGGCCTGGCCGGCTACTCAGCGCGCGGCAGCTGGCCGAGGTGGTGCAGCGTCTGGCGGCGAGCCCCGCGGAATGGCTGGGCCGGGTGCGGCTGAACCCTTCGGGCCGCTGGTATGAGCGGATACACCTTGACGACAGCCACGAGGTCTGGGTGATCAGCTGGCTGCCGGGCCAGGCGACGGGGTTCCATGATCATGGCGGGTCGGCCGGCGCGTTCGCCGTGGTCTGGGGGACGCTGCCGGAGATGAGCCGCTACGACCTGACGCCGGACGGGCTGGTCAAGGTCGGCACAGAGGGCGCCGCCGCGTGGTGATGACCAGGCCCGGTCCTAATGTCCCCCGCCCGACTGCTCGAACACCAGCTGCGCCCGGCGCATCCAGTCTTCCCGGCCGGTGACGCGGAGGTAGATCAGGATGATCACGGTGAGCACGAGCACGACGATGAACGTCATCAGGCCATAGAACACGGGTCCGGTGCTGGTGAACGGAGAGAAGTAGGACTTCCACACGACCACGATGCCCGCGGCCGAGGCGACCACCGGGACGACTAGGTGCAGGACCGGGTTGAACTGTCCGCGGCCCTCGGTGAGGTAGTACCTGACCACCCCGATGTTGCACAGCACGTACATGAACACCAGGCCGATCGTGATCGCGTTCGCCCAGGAGAAGAACACGTTCTCGGCGCCCCAGATCAGCACGCAGGCGAACGCGAGGACCTGCACGCCAACCTGCAGGTTGATGGCGTTGACCGGCGTCTTCCGCACCGGGTTCACCTTTCCGACCATCTTCGGCAGCACGCCGGACCGGCCCATCGCGTACCAGGTACGCGTCCCGCCGTTGAAGCACGCGATGGACAGGGCAATGGCCGAGTTCAGCAGCGCGAAGAGCAGCAGCACCCAGGCGCCGCCCCAGACCCGCTGGGCCATCGTGGCGACCGGGAAGGCGGTCGCGGTGGGAATGCTGCCCACCTTGCTCACGCCGATTCCGACAAGGTAACCCCAGGTCACGAACACGAAGTAGATCGTCAGTACGATGACCGAGCCGACGAGCCCGATGGGCACGTTGCGCTTCGGATTCTTGCTTTCCTCGGCCAGTGGCCCGGTTGATTCCCACCCGCTAAAGGCGAAAATCGAGAACACCACGCCCAGGAACAGGTTGCTCGCCAGGCCGAAGTTAGCGGGATTGAGCGGCCCGAAGCTGAACCCGCCGGGACCGGGGGACGCGAGCCCGCTGAAGGCCAGCGCCACCATGATCACGATCTCGATCAGCCCGGTGATGATCAGCGCCTTCTCCGAGATGGAGATCCCCTGGTAGGCGAAGAAGATCACCAGGGCCACGCCCACGACGACCCAGATCCACCACGCGATGTCCACCCCGTATTCGGCCTTGATAGACGGCTCCAGCACCGTCTTGGCCAGGTACGCCATGGTGAGCGTGGCTACTGGCGGCAGCCAGATCGAGAACAGCACCCCGGCGAAGAACCCTGCGCGTGGATGGAAGGCCCGGGCTATCCAGGTGTACCAGCCGCCCGCCGACGGGAACACCTTCGCTAGCTGCGCCGCCGACAGCGCCTGCAGCCCCAGCAGGATGCCGCCGAATAGGAAAGCCCACGGAGTCACTAGCCCGGCGAAACTCACGATGAAGACAAAGGACGCGAGGATCGCGAACGACGGGCCGATCGTCGCGATCCCCTGCATCAGTATTCCGGGGAGGCCGACGGCGTTCTCTCGCAAGTCGGTCTTGACGCTGCCCGTACTCGGTTTACCAGCCTCAACTGCCATCGTGAGCCTCCTTCGCGTCACCCATGGGTAACAGGATCACCTCAGCGCGTAGAGCATCCGCTCACAGATTGATCATCTGTTCACTGGAGTATCGACCTCCTGGTAGAACTTGGCAAGGGTTTGTGCCGCTCAGCCCCGATCTGTGATCCCGTGATGGCCGGGACCGCGCGGGATAATCGGCCAGATGTCCACGACAACGTCCTCGTGGACCACGTGGTATGCGTCGTACCAGTTCACCGTGCTCGGTGAGTACCCGGGTACGAGCGCCACCGGATCACCGACCCGCAGCGGCGAGCCCTCGGCAGCGGCGAAGATGCCGTGTTCCTCATCGAACCGGAGCACCTTGTGGTCGTGGCCTACCATCGTCACGTCAGCGGGGTCGGCGACCGACTTGTTGCCGGCGTCCACGATGACCTTGCCGCTCTGCCGGCTGATAACGGTCGCCTGGATGGTGAGCGAGTGTTCAAAGCCCGGCACCATCTGGCCGTGGAAGTTATCCATGACCACGTACGTGCCAGCCTGGATCTCAGTCAGGCCTGGGTAGGCCGCTGTCCAGTTCCAGGTCGCGATTCCGCCGGCCGACCGGATCGGGCACGGTATGCCGTCCGCTTCCAGCAGCCCGGCGACGCCGGTGAAGAACTTCATCGCCTCGCGCTGGCGCTCGTGCCGCAAGTCGTGGTCCGGTGTCATGGAGCAGTGCCCCTCGTAACCAGTGATGCCCTCGAAGCGCAGCCCGGGCAGGTCCATCACCTGCCGGGCCACCGCCAGGCAGTCCGCCGCATCATCCACCCCGCAGCGGTCCATCCCGGTGTCCACCTCCACCATGATCACCAGCGTCGACCCCGCCGTGACGGCGGCCGCGGACAGAGCCGCGGCGTTCGCGGCCTCGTCCACCGCGACCAGCACCCGGTGATCCCGGGCCAGCTCGGCCAGCACCCGGACCTTGGCCGGATGGGCCACCGTGTTGACCACGAACAGGTCGTCCATCCCGGCGGCGGCGAGGATCGCGGCCTCCCACACAGTGGCCATGGACAACCCGCCGGCCCCGGCCTGCAGCTGACGGCGGGCAAGGTCGGGGCTCTTGTGCGTCTTGTAGTGCGGCCGGATGGTGGCCGCGCCCATCTGCTTCAGCTCGCTCGCCATGTGGTCGATGTTGCGTTGCGCAGCGTCGATATCGAGCACCAGAGCGGGGGTGATCAGCTCATCGCGCCGCTGGCCGATGGCCGTGCCGTACTCGTGCCTGACGTTGTTGTAGGCCTCTTGCAAGATCCGCGCCGGGTCCGGCATCGCATACCTCCTAAACGTGCCCGGGTGTTGCTGGTCATCACAGCTCGGCATTGACGATGAAGCCACCGTCCACCAGCAGCGTCGCGGCGGTCACGTAGCTGGCATCGGGCGAGAGCAGGTACGCGATCGTGGCCGCGAGTTCGGCGGGCTGGGCTCCCCGGTGCAGCGCCACGCGATCGTTGTAGTACTTCAGCGCGGCTGGGTCCTCCGTCAGCGGGGCGCTCATGTTGGTCATCACCCAGCCTGGCTCGACCGCGTTCACCCGGATGCCATGCGCGCCCAGGTCGCAGGCGAGCGCCTTGGCCAGCATGCTGATGGCGCCCTTGGTGCCGCAGTACGCCGTCTGGCCCGGGGCGCCCACGTGGGCCGAGATCGAGCTCACGCAGCAGATCGCGCCGCCGTGCCCCTCCCGGATCATCTGCTTGGCGCCTTCGGTGCAGACCATCCAGGTGCCCCGGACGTTCGTCTCGAACAGGTTATTGAAGTCCTCGAGGGTCGTCTCGTCCCACGCCATGAACGGGTTGATCGCCGCGTTCGACACCACGTAGTCGAGTCGCCCGCCGCGGTCGGCCGCGCTGTGCACCATCGAGGTGACCTGCTCCGGATCACGCATGTCAGCGATCACCGGGAAGCCCTGGCCGCCCGCCTCGCCGATCTGCCGCAGTGTCCCGGCCGGATCCTGGTCGGGAAGCTGGTTCACGGCCACGACCGCGCCCTCCGCGGCGAGGCGCACTGCGGTCGCCTGGCCGATGCCCGTCGTCGCGCCGGTGACCAGCGCCACCTTGCCCTCAAACCGCCGTTCCATGGCTTGTTGCCTCCCTGGGTTTCACCGTCAGCGCCGCCGGGCCGGCCAGGGCGCCGACGGCGGCGTTTCGTCAGAAGATGGCGATCGGGTTCCACGGCGACCCGGTGCCGCCGGGCAGCCGGAGCGGCAGGCCGACCACCATGAACTCAAAGCGCCCCTCCTCTTCACATGCGGCGGCCAGGTCCTCGAGCTGCAGGCTGTCGGCGGCAAGCATGCCCATGGCGGTGACCTGCAGCGGGTGTATCGGGTAGAGGATGCCCTCGACGTTGCTCGGGATCGTCTCCCCGTCGCCGTCCGGCAGGAACGCGGCGATCCGCCGCTCGTGCATCCACCGGATCGTGTCCACGTGCAGGCCGGCCTTGCCCTCGCCAGCCGGCGGGTAGTCGTTGCTCCACGCGCCCAGCTCGAGGCGGCGCCGGTGATGCCCGGTACGGAAGACGAGAATGTCCCCCTCACCGAGCTGGACCCCCTGGGCCTGCTCGACTGCCTCGAGTTCAGCACGAGTCACGGCCTCGCCCGGCTCCAGCCACTTGACGCCGCGGAACCGCGGCACGTCCAGCAGCACGCCCCGGCCGACGAGCCCCTCGCGGTAGGTCGTCACATCGAGCGCGGTGGCGCCTTTGGAGGTCATCACCCGCTGGGCTGGCCGGCCGTTATAGACGCGGCCCTGGTAGGCGATGTGGCAGAGGGCGTCCATGTGGGTGTGGCAGTCGCCGTGGAAGGCCAGGCCCACGTAATCGGTGGCAAAGGTCACCCCGCTGGAGCCGATATCGATGTCATGCCCCTGCACCACGTGATGGATGACCGGGCTCGGGTTGTCCGGCCCGGCTGAGGTATTCATCGGGATGGCCATCGTCGCCCGCCGCCCCGACCGGACTGTCGCGGCCGCGGCCCGCACGGTGTCTGCGGTGACGTAATTCAGCGTGCCGAGCTCGTCGTCGGGTCCCCATCGGCCCCAGTTCTTGACCGCCTCGAAGATATCATCGAACTCGGCCAGCGTGACCGGCGCGGGCGGGGTCGGCTTCGTCATCGCCTGGCTCACCTTTTATCCTCCGGCTGGTTGTGGCCGCGTGTTGCCCTTGAATACTGGTCGTATGCCGCCTGCGGCTTGACCGACTCGTGCACGACCGCGCTGACCGCCCGGATCATCGCGACCGGATCGTGGCACTGGAATATGTTCCGGCCCATGTCGACTCCGGCCGCTCCTTCCTCGATGGCGCGGTAGGCCATCGTGAGGGCGTCGAGTTCGGGCAGCTTCTTCCCGCCAGCCATGACGACCGGCACCGGGCACGCGGCCGTGACCGTGTCGAACCCCTCGGCGCAGTGGTACGTCTTCACCACGTGCGCTCCGAGCTCAGCGCAAATCCTGGTGGCGAGCCTGAGGTAACGGGCGTCGCGGGTGAGTTCTTTCCCGACCGCGGTGACCGCGAGCACCGGGATCCCGTACCGCTGGCTCTCGTCCACCAGCCGGGTCATGTTGTGCACCGATTGCGTCTCGTACTGGCCGCCCACGAAGACCTGCACGGCTACGGCGGCGGCGTTGATGCGCGCGGCGTCCTCCATGCTGACCGCGACCTGCTCGTCGGACAGTTCCTTCAGGATGCTCGGCCCGCCGCTGGCCCGCAGCACGATGGGCGTGCCGGAGGCCGGCGGGATGGTGGACCGGACCATGCCGCGGGTGGCCATCAGCGCGTCGGCGTAACCGAGCAGCGGGACAATCGACAGATCCACCCGCTCGAGCCCGGTGGTTGGTCCCTGGAAGTAGCCGTGGTCGATGGCCAGCATCACGGTACGGCTGGTGGCCGGCCTGAAGATCCGGGCCAGCCGGCTCTGCATTCCCCAGTCGAGCCCGCCCGATCCTTTCAGCGGGTACGGCTCAGCGTAGGGGGGCACGGCTGTGCAGTACCGGTCACCTTCGCTACAGCCGTCGTTGTCTGCCATCGGCCCTCCTTCAGCTGCCCGGCTGGGATTTCATGACGGCCGGCTCGTACCGGGCCGGGCCCGCGGCCCGCCACAGCGGGCGGAGCAGGTTATCCTCGGAAAGTTCCAGCATCCGCGAGTAGATCCGCTGCCACCCCGCATAGCTGTCGGCGTAGGCGGCCGCGGCCGCGGGGTCCGGCTCGAAGGTGGCCGCGCGCTTGCGCAGGTCGCCTTCGAGCTCAGTCAGGCTGGTGTAAAGCCCGGCGCCCTTGCCCGCGCACAGCGCGGCGCCCAGTGCGCTGCTCTCCGTCACCGCGGGCACGCTGACCGGAAGGTTGAGCACGTCGGCGATGATCTGCGGCCAGAGCGCGCCCTTGGCGGCCCCGCCGCTGAAAGTCAGCTCGGTAATCCGCGCGCCGGTCAGCTCGCCGATAATGCCGAGGTGGCCGCGGACCACGTAGGCAGCCGCTTCCTCGACCGCGCGAATGCAGGCCGCGCGGCCGGTCCCGGCCGGGTTGCCCATGTCGAACTGGACGAACGACGGGCTAGCGTGCACCCACCTACGCGCGTTCATCAGGTTCGACAAGATCGCATAGACGCCGTTCGAGCCGGGCGGGATCCGCGCCGCGCTCTCTTCCATCACCACATACGGATCCACGCCCCGGCTGCGGGCTACCGCGACCTCCGCATCACAGAACGCATCCCGGTACCAGCGCATCGCCATGCCGCAGTAGAACCCGATTCCCTCAAGCATCCACTCACCCGGCGTGACGTGGCACAGTGTCCGGAGCCTGATCGCCGGGTCTATGACGGGCTTGTCTACCAGCAGCGTGTTCTGCCAGAAGGTGCCGGCCAGCACGGTGAACTCACCGGCCCGTACGCCCGCGCCGAGCAGGCCGAGCTGCGTGTCAGCGCCTCCGGCGACCACCGGGGTGCCCGCCCGCAGACCGGTCTGCGCCGCGGCCTCGGCGGTGACCTCGCCGACCACGGTGCCCGGGTCGGCCACCTCGGGCAGCACGGTCGCTGAGATACCGCAGATCTGGGCGATCTGCGCCGACCATCCCCGGCTGACCAGGCTGAACATTCCCGAGCTGGAGCCGCAGGACGGCTCGGTGACCTGGACCCGGGCCAGCCGGTACACGATCCAGTCGCTGAGCATGCCGAGGCTGTGAATTCGGCCGAATATATCCGGCCGGCGCCGGGCCAGCCAGCGCAGCCGGGCGGGGGAGGTGATCGATACCCAGTCGCCCGCCTCGGCGAAGATGCGTTCCGCGGCGCCCTCGCTGATGAGGTCGGCGGCCTCCTGCGCGGCGCGGCTGTCCACGTTCGGGCAGGCCCATATCTCGGCGCCCGCGGCGTCGTAGAGCACGATTCCCTCGCGCATGCTGGTCGCCGCCACCGCGGCCACATCGTCCCCGGTGGCGCCCGCCAGACGTAGGGTGTCGCGTATGCACGCCGCGATCGCGAGCCAGTTTGCCTCAACGTCGAAGTCCTGACCGCCAGGGACGCCCGGCGGCTCACGATGGGTCCACTCCCGGAGGGATACCGCCACCTGCTCGCCCGCCACGGTGAAGAGCAGCGCCCGGCAGCTGCCGGTGCCCGCGTCCACGGCGAGCAGGTAAGGCCCGCCACGCGACGTAACCAACGGTCCGGTCACGGCGCGACCTCCTTCCGGACCAGGACCTCTGGATTGACCAGGTGGTCCGGGATCTCGCCGGCCGCCAGCCGGGCCACAGCCGCGGCGGTCATCTCCGCCCCGCGCTGCAGCGTCTCCCGGGTGGCGCCGCCGATGTGCGGAGTGATGATCACGTTGGGCAGGTCCAGCAGCGGATGCCGGTTCCCGGCCGGACGCCGCTCCACCACGTCGAGTGCTGCCCCGGCCAGCGTCCCGCTGGCGAGCGCCGCAGCCAGCGCGTCCTCGTCGACCAGTGACTCCCGCGCGGTGTTAATGAAGAACGCGCCCCGTGGCATGCGGGCGAACGCGGCGGCGCCGAGCAGATGCCGGTTGTCCGGCGTGGCCCGGGCGTGCAGCGAGATGAGCTCAGAGCGGCTGAGCAGGTCATCGAGGGTGACCATGGTCACGCCCGGCGGGACGATGGCCGGCCGGATCGGATCGTAGCCCAGCATGGTGAAACCGAGCGCCCGGCCGCGGGCCGCGACCTCCCGGCCCACGTTGCCCAGGCCGACCAGCCCGAGGGTCATGCTGGCCGCTTCGGCACCGATGAACTCGCTGCCCTCATACGTGTTCTCCGCTAGCTGGCCGCCGTCGACGAGGTAGCGCGCCGAGGCGGGCACGCCGCGGATGAGCATCAGCGCGAACGCGATGGTCAGCTCGGCGACGGCCTGCGCGTTCCGGCCCGGCGCGTTGGTGACCGGTATGCCGCGCCTGCTGGCTGCGGCCACGTCGACGTTTACCGGGCCGCCGCGGGCACAGCAGACCAGCCGGAGCGGCGCGGCGTCCAGGACTTCGGCGCTGACCGGGGCGCCGTGCACCAGCAGTGCGTGATGGCAGGCCACCGCGGCGACGAGATGAGCCGGGTCGCCGACGTACTCGCGGAGAGCCCGCTCGGAGTCGGTCCGCGGTGGCGGCGCCGCGGGGCTGTCGATCTGCAGCTCAGTCACGGAGACGGTGTTGCCAAGACCGGCCAGCGCCGCGGTGAACAGGCCGGCCGGCATGTACGAGTCGCCGACGACCAGGACTCGCACCGGATCGGCCTGGGTCACGGGTACATGCGCGTCGGCTTGAGATCGATCGCGTGACCGCTACCTGATTCG
The DNA here is from genome assembly GCA_963769715.1 of uncultured Actinomycetes bacterium. Lineage (GTDB taxonomy): Bacteria > Actinomycetota > Actinomycetes > Streptosporangiales > Streptosporangiaceae > Palsa-504. The sequence goes on along the minus strand of CAVYNE010000034.1, from coordinate 411,366 downwards.
AGCACGAACTTGAGCATCGGGGCGGTGTCCAGGTAGTAGAACTCGATCGAGTCGCCGATCCGGCCGCTCATCAGGACCTCGGCACCGTTGGAATGCCAGTGCTCCCGCATCAGCGAGCTGTCTTCGTATGAGTGCTTCATGCAGGCGATGTGCTGGACTCCCTCGCCGTGGGAGTCCAGGAACTCCTGGTAGATACTCGGGCCGCTCACCGGCTGGATCAGCTCGAAGCCGAGCCCGTCCACCGAGGTCTCCGCGCCGATCATCCGGTACTCGACCGGCTGGCCGTGTACCCGCGTGTCGTGCAGCAGCGGTGGCTTGTAGTCGAAGACGCTCCACGGTCCCCAGCCCAGGGTCTCCGTGTAGGACTTCAGCGCGGCTTCCATGTCGCGCACCACCACGGCGATCTGGGTGATCTTCATCGGCGTGGGCGGCGGGACGATCTGGCGCGCGTCGCTGTCGGCCATATGTTTCCTCCTCAGCTGGTGACGGAGTTCTGGGTGTAGCCGGGACCTCCAGGAGCAGTTGCTCAGATGACGGTCATTCGCTCAGCCTGAGTATCGAACACGTGCCGCGATGCCGCAAGAACCAGCTGCGGATTCCCGGTGTACTGCTGGTCAGCGCGGACCCGGTAGGGCTCGGTGACTTACCGGATCTTCGGATGAACTGAAACACGTTCTAGTCTTGTGCCATGCGCCACGGCATCGTCCTGTTCACCTGCGACCGTGGGATCACCCCGGCCCAGGCGGCGAAGGCTGCGGAGGAGCGCGGATTTGATGCCGCATCGCGATCTGAGGGCGCGACATGAACCAGTCCCGGTCTGAACTGCCTGCGCCGCTGCCGGCATCGGTGCTGGGTGACGGCACCGAACGCTACGACGTGGTGGTCATCGGCTTCGGCATCGCCGGCGGAAGCGCGGCCCTGGAGGCGGCCCGGGCCGGCGTCCGGGTACTGCTGCTTGAGCGGGCCGCTGTGCACGGGGGGACCACCTGCATGGCTGGCGGGCATTTCTACCTCGGCGGGGGCACGGCGGTGCAGCAGGCGACCGGTCACGAGGACTCCGCGGAAGAGATGTACAAGTACCTGGTCGCGGCGTCGAAGGAGCCCGAGCACGACAAGATCCGCGCCTACTGCGAGGGGTCGGTTGAGCATTTCGGCTGGCTGGAGTCGCTGGGCTTCGAGTTCGAGCGCTCCTACTTCCCCGGCAAGGCGGTGATCCAGCCTGGTACCGAAGGGCTGATGTTCACCGGTAACGAGAAGGTGTGGCCGTTCAGGGATCAGGCGAAGCCGGCGCCGCGCGGGCACAAGGTCCCGGTGCCAGGGGACACCAGGGGAGCGAAGCTCGTGATGGACCTGCTGCGTGGCCGGATCGAGGAGGCCGGCGTCGAGGTGCGGTACGAGACCAGCGCGGCCAACCTGGTGACCGAGTCCGGCGCCGTCGTGGGGCTGGCCTGGCGTTCTTTCGGTGATACCGGGGTTGTCCGGGCAGCGGCGACCGTGATCGCCACCGGGGGTTTCGTGATGAATCCCGAGATGATCGCCGAGTACACCCCGGCGCTCAGCGCGAAGCTCATCACGCTCGGCTCGACGTATGACGACGGGCTGGGCATCCGGCTCGGGATGTCCGTAGGCGCTGACCTCAAGCACATGGACGAGCCGTTCATCACCGCGCCCTTCTACCCTCCCTCGGTACTGATCACCGGGCTCATCGTCAACTCCCGTGGGATGCGTTTCGTGGCCGAGGACTCCTACCACGCACGGACCTCGCAGTTCGTGATGGAACAGAGCGGCTCCGCGGCCTACCTCATAGTCGACAGCGCGCACGTGGAGCAGCCCCAGATGCCGCTGGTGCCGGTCCTCGACGGCTACGAGACCGTGGCTGAGATGGAGGCGGGGCTTGGCCTGCCCGCCGGGTCGCTGGGCAAGACACTGGCCCGGTATAACCACTATGCCGCCCGCGGAGAGGACCCGGACTTCCATAAGAGCGCTGACTGGCTGGCCCCACAGGACCAGGGCCCGTGGGCAGTCTTCGACCTGCGACTCGGCCACGCGCTCTACGCCGGGTTCACTCTCGGGGGTCTGCGCACGACCGTGGACGCACAAGTACAGCGTCCCGACGGTTCGGTCATCACAGGGCTGTACGCAGCCGGAGCTTGCGCATCCAATATCGCCCAGGATGGCAAGGGGTACGGCTCAGGCACCCAGCTCGGCGAGGGGTCATTCTTCGGCCGGCAGGCTGGCAGGCACGCGGCTCAGCTCCTGCCAGCGGGCCAGCCTCCGCCAAGTCCGGCACTCCCGGCGGGCTAACCGCACACAGGCGCACTCATCTCAGAATCGGACCATGGTTCAATATCCGTCAGCTGACCGATGTTTCGGGCTGCAATTTGCAGCACCATTTTCAGTGCAACCGGCGCCGGGCAGTTCGGTATCTTGCCTGGGCCTTGCCCGAGAGCAGCCGCGTAGGGTGACCAGCGCTGTCCCGGATCAGCTCATTCCGGCCGAACAGGGAATCCGATGAACGTGACGGCGCCGGCACCTGTCCGGCCGGGCTGCACTTGGGCCGCGTCCGGCGGCCCGGGGAATCGCCGCCACGGCAATGACCGGCAACCGCATGGGTGAGGACCTGATGACACGCAGGCAGGTGGCGTCCTTGTTTCGGGTGACCTCAGCGGCGGTGGCGAGCTGGGCCCGGCGCGGGCGGCTGCCCGAGGTTCGCAACGAGGCCGGGAGGCCCCGGTACCGGCGCGCGGATGTGGAGGCGCTGTTCCGGAGCGGCGTGCGGCAGAGGACGCGATGACCGGGCAGTCCGCCCCGTACGGGATTCCCGATCCCGCGTCCCCAGGGGAAGGGCCTGAGGTCGCGCCGCGCCGGGCCGGTGAGCTGCTGGGCAGGCAGTGCCTGCGGTGCGGTGCGGTCGGCACGCACTACCTGACCTGCCCGGGCCTGCGGCTGCCGTCGGGTTACCGTATCAGCGATGCTCCCCGGGCCTGAGTGCGCTCCACGGTACCGAACCGTTGATGACAATCTGTCGTTATATGATTACATAATGTGTCGAACTCGGTGAGCCGGAGCGCTGGGGGAAGCAGCTAGACCGAGAGAGGAACGCGATGCGTGACACCTGGACCTGAAGGGCCCTCGTGGCCGTTTGCTCATGGCCAGCCGGCGCCGGCCGCCGGCGCCTGGGCGGTCAGCAACTGGCCGGTTCGTGAGTTGCCGGTTATGTGCTCGGTGCCGCGCCATAGGGTGGCCACCATGAACAGGGTTGTCCTGTTTGTACCTCCGAGTGCGCAGGAGAAGCAGCCGCGGTCCAGTTGGATCGTCTGCAGCACGCCTCCTCCCTCGCGGACCCGCACGCACTGCTCGTTGGGCACGTCGGCGTACCAGATGGCTCCTTCGGCGTCCAGGCAGATGCCGTCGGGCACGCCGTCGCCGAGGTCGGCCCACACCCGCGGCCGTGACAGGCTGCCATCGGCGGCGATCTGGAACGCCGTCAGCTTCTGGCCGTAAGACTCGGCGACGATCAGCGTGCCGTTGTCGGGCGTGATGGCCATGCCGTTAGGAAAGGCGATCCCGTCAGCCACCTGCCGGGCCGCCCCGTCTGGTTTGAGCAGGGCGATGGTTCCGGGCGCGAACTTGCCGCCGGGGAAGTCGAAGCCCTGGTTATTGAGGTAGACGTTCCCCCGTCCGTCCACGGCGATCTCGTTCCAGGGATGCCCTGGCTCAGCCAGGCCGCCCAGGTCGGCGTGGGTTACCAGCGACCCGTCCGGCTCCTGGCGCAGGAGCCGCCCGTCGCGCGCCGCGACGACCAGCAGCCGACCATCGGGGAGCCAGTCCATGCACATGGGAAAGGCCGGGAAATCAACCCGGGCCATCACCTCCGGCCGGCCGGCGCGATCAACGGCCACGACCTCTTGCGCGCCCCAGTCGGCCAGCCACAGGCGGTCCTGGTGCCAGCGCAGCGACTCGCCGAAGGAAAAGCCATCGAGTAGAGGCTGGACCCCAGACACGACAAACTCCTTCCGCAGCGGTACCGCCCCTGAGGCCACAGCGCTCGCGATCACGGCCTGAGGCCAAGCGCCGCCCCGCCCGGACAATGGGGGGAGATCGCCCGGGCGGGGCGGGATCATCGGGCCAGATCCGCTGGATGTTCCCCTGGTAACTTGTCATCCTCGGAGCGGTTCCCGGCCGGTTCACCAGCGCCCCCGTTGTTTCTCTGAACCTCCCCGTTGAAACAAAGGCCGGTCAACCGCCTGGTCACTCCGCTGCCTGCTGGCGGGCGGCTGAGTGGAACCCTCCCGCAGGGGGTGTCATGTGCCGCTTGAGCAAGCCGTCTGGCCCGATCCGCATACGAGCACCTTATGAAGCGGATGGTTTGCCGTCGAGGTCCAAAATGGCCCTGTTTGGCCATACCAAACTGGTGGTAGACCCGCTAGATGGACCTGTTCCTCGACCCGGAAGCCACCAAGCCGCTGACCGGACAGCTGTACGAGCAGCTCCGCCACGCCATTACCACGGGCCGCCTGCTACCCGGAGATCAGCTCGTCCCCACCCGCCAGCTGGCAGGCGAGCTCGGCGTGTCCAGGCACACGGTGACCACCGCGTACGGCCGCCTGGTGGCCGAGGGCTACGCGGAGGGACACAGCGGCGGCGGCAGCGTGGTGGCAACCACGTCCGCGGCACCGCCCCAGGGGGCAGACCCGGTAGCCGCCCTTCGCCCGAGCCCCCGATTCGCAGATTGGTCTCCGTACTTCCGCCCGCCCCCGTACGGCTGCCGATTCGATCTGCGGGCGGGCCTCCCAGACCCCGCGCTGTTCCCGGCTGCTCAGTGGCGCCGCCGGGTCGCCGCCGCGGTCGCCGCCGAACATCGGGAGTACGGCGACCCGGCCGGGAGGATCAGGCTGCGGCGGGCCATCGCCGGCTGGGTGGCCCGGTCGCGATCGGTGGCGGCTGCGGAAGACACCGTCGTGATCACCTGCGGCGCCCAGCATGCCATCGACCTAGTCGCCCGGGTCCTGCTCGAGCCCGGCGACTGCGTCGCGGTCGAAGATCCCGGGTATGTGCCGGTAGTCCGCCTGTTCGGCGCACTCGGCGCGAGGGTCGTTGGCGTACCCGTCGATGACCAGGGCCTGGTCGTGGATCTGCTGCCGCCCTCGGCGCGCATCGTCTACGTCACCCCCTCGCATCAATTCCCACTCGGCATGACAATGTCGATGCCACGGCGCAGGGCCCTACTGCGCTGGGCGGAGCGCCACGACGCGGCGGTCATCGAAGATGACTACGACACCGAATTTCGCTACGTCGACCGGCCGCTAGAGCCTCTCCAGGCACTCGATGCGAACGGCCGGGTGGTGTACGTGGGTTCATTCTCCAAGACGTTCTCCCCGTCGGTCCGCCTCGGCTTCACCGTGGTGCCCCAGCCGCTGTTCGAGCCGGTCGCCGCGCTGAGGCAGCTCATCGACTGGCATCCGCCGACCGCGATGCAGACCGCCCTCGCCAGCTTCATCGACGATGGCCTGCTCGACAAGCACATCCGGCGCAACAGGCGCATCTACGCTGAGCGCCACCACATCCTCATCGAGGCGCTTTCCGGGCCACTGGCTGACCACCTGACCGCCCGCGCCGCCAACGTCGGACTGCACGTCGCCGCCGTCCTGCGGGAAGGGCTCCGCGAGAATGCGGTGCTACAGGCCGCAGCCAGGCACGGCATCATCACATCCGGCCTGCGCGACTGCTTCCAGACTGTCCCAGCACAATCAGGCCTCCTGATCGGATTCGGCGCAGTCAGCACCACCGGTCTGTCGGCAGCACTGCGCACACTGGACCGCATTCTCGCCTCCTAAGCCCCAACCGGGCCATGCAGTTTTCGCCGTCACTACCGGCGTCTCAGCTGCCCGCGATGCCGGTGGCGCCGTCGATGATGAGGAAGACGCCGACCGCGACGACCTCCACCGCGGTGCTGCCGTTCCCATGTTGAGTGCCGCGGCCTCCCCCGATGGCATAGCTCACGGCGAACACGATGATCAGCGAGAGGCTCCACCCGATCAAGAAGGCGGCCGCGTTGACGCGTGCCCTTGTCGTGGCGAGCAGCAGGATGAACACGACGATCGTGCTCGGGGACACGCTGGCCAGCAGACCAAGCAGCGCTATGGTGATCAGCAGGCTCATGGGGTGTCCCGGTGTCCGGCCCGGTCCTTCACTATCGCCTCCAAGCAGGACGACGCGATAGCTGGAGCCAGGACGCTTGTCTTGCGGGCGGACTGCTGAAGGACGAGCATCCAGCAGCGGTCTCCGGGACCGGCCAGACCAGATCAGGAACGCTCAACTGACACCGTTTTCCGGCCGGTAACTGTTACCTCAAGCGTAAGCGTCGAGCCCGAGCGAGCGGAGAGGTCACCGTGTCCCAGTCAAGGGAGGAATCGACGAGCCCACCGGGCGCCTCGCCGCTGGACGTGGCGGAAACGACCGACCATGCGGCGAACTACGCTATGCGATGGTGGATTCTGGCCGTGCTGGGCGTCGCCCAGCTGATGGTCATCCTGGACAACACCGTCGTCAACATCGCGCTGCCTACGGCCCAGCACGCGCTCGGCTTCTCCAACGCCGACCGCCAGTGGGTCGTGACCGCCTACTCGCTCGCCTTCGGCAGCCTGCTCCTGCTTGGCGGCCGGATCGGCGACCTCTTCGGGCGTAAGCGCACACTGATCATCGGGCTGGCCGGATTTGCCGGGGCCTCGGCCATCGGCGGAGCCTCGGTCAACTTCCCGATGCTGGTTACCGCGCGGACCGTGCAGGGCGCCTTCGGCGCACTGCTCGCCCCGTCGGTCCTGGCCCTGCTGACCACCACCTTCACCGACTTCCGTGAACGCGGCAAGGCGTTCGCCATTTACGGCGGCATCGCCGGAGCCGGCGGGGCCCTAGGGCTGCTGCTTGGCGGGATCCTCACTTCCTACGCGTCATGGCGCTGGACCCTCTACGTCAACCTGGTCTTTGCCGCCGTGGCCACGACCGGCGCCCTGCTCTGGCTGAAGAACGATAAGGCCGCCGACCGTGACCCGTTGGACATTCCCGGGCTCCTGCTAGTCACCGGCGGCCTGTTCTGCCTGGTCTACGGCTTCTCTCACGCCGAGACCACCGCCTGGAGCAACCCCTTCACCATTGGTTTCCTGATCTTCGGGGTGATCCTGCTGGCCATCTTCGCCTTGCTCGAGCCCCGGGTGCCGTACCCGCTGCTGCCGCCGCGGGTCATCCAGAACAGGACCAGAGGCGGTTCGATGCTGGCCATGCTGTTCGCCAGCATGGGGCTGTTCGGGGTCTTCCTGTTCCTCACCTACTACCTGCAAGAGATACTCAAGTTCAGCCCGGTCAAAACCGGCATCGCCTTTCTCCCCATGATCGCCGCGCTTGCCGGGATGGCCCAGGTGTCGAACCGGGTGCTGCTGCCCCGGCTCGGTCCCAAGGTGATCGTGCCGACTGGGCTGCTCATGAACGCCGCCGCGTTGTACCTCCTGCATCGAGTCGGGCTGCACAGCTCGTACGCGAGCCACGTGCTGCCCTACCTCCTGCTGCTCGGCCTCGGGTTCGGCCTGAGTCTCGCCCCCTCATTCAGCACCGGCACCCTGGGGCTCAAGCCCAGCGATGCCGGGGTCGGGTCGGCCACCCTCAACACCTCCCAGCAGGTCGGCGGCTCGATCGGCACGGCCCTTCTCAACACGCTGGCCGCCGGCGCCGCTACCGCATACCTGGTGGGCCGGGCGATAACGCCAGCGAACGTGCAGGCGGCAGCGCTCCACAGCTACACCACAGCGTTCGTGTACTCGGCGCTGATCTTCGTGGTGGCCGCGATAGTCGCCGGACTGGTGCTTCCCAAGGGCAACCTACGGGCCCTGTCAGGGCCGGCCCGGCCGGCGCCGCCGCGGAACCGGCACCGATTCCCGGCTGAACGCATGTGACCCGGCCCCGGCGGAGCAGCCAGGCGGCTATTGTTCCGGCACCGTCGGCTGAGGCCCCTCCGTCGTGGCTGGTCAGTCGGTGCCAGATTCCATCGCGGCGTGGTCGAGCAGTTCGTCGGCGGCTACGCTTCCGCGGGAGGCGATCGCCTCGGCGCCGCCTTCGGGCATCGCGCCGATCAGCCCGGCCGGGCCCGCCTGTGCGGCGCCGGTCAGCGCCGGGTGCGTGCTGCCGATCAGGCCGAGTGCGGCGTACTGCTCGAGCCGGGCGCGAGAGTCGGCGATGTCGAGGTTGCGCATGGTCAGCTGGCCGATGCGGTCGGCCGGCCCGAAGGCAGAGTCCTCGGTGCGTTCCATGGAGAGCTTGTCCGGGTGGTAGCTGAACGCTGGCCCGCAGGTGTCCAGGATGGAGTAGTCTTCACCGCGCCGCAGCCGGAGGGCCACCTCGCCGGTGACCGCCGTCCCGACCCAGCGCTGCAGCGACTCGCGCAACATCAGCGCCTGCGGGTCCAGCCAGCGGCCTTCGTACAGCAGCCTGCCCAGCCGCCGTCCCTCGTTATGGTAGCTGGCCAGGGTGTCCTCATTGTGGATCGCATTGACCAGCCGCTCGTACGACGCGTGCAGCAGCGCCATTCCCGGTGCCTCGTAGATGCCCCGGCTCTTGGCCTCGATGACCCGGTTCTCGATCTGGTCGGACATGCCCATGCCGTGCCGGCCGCCGATGGCGTTGGCCTCCAGTACCAGGTCGACGGCGGAGGTGAACTCCTTGCCGTTGATCATCACCGGCCGTCCCTGCTCGAAGCCGATCGTGACGTCCTCGGTGGCTATCTCGATGGCGGGGTCCCAGAACCGCACGCCCATGATCGGCTCGACGATCTCGATGCCCACCTCGAGGCGCTCGAGCACCTTGGCCTCGTGGGTCGCGCCCCAGATGTTCGCGTCGGTGGAGTAGGCCTTCTCCGCGCTGTCCCGGTAGGGCAGGCCGCGGGCGAGCAGCCACTGCGACATCTCCTTGCGGCCGCCGAGTTCGCTGACGAAGTCGGCGTCCAGCCAGGGCTTGTAGATCCGCAGAGAGGGGTTGGCCAGCAGGCCGTAACGGTAGAACCGTTCGATGTCGTTGCCCTTGTAGGTGGAGCCGTCTCCCCAGATCCGCACGTCGTCCCCGAGCATCGCGCGCACCAGCAGGGTGCCCGTGACGGCCCGCCCGAGCGGGGTGGTGTTGAAGTAGGCGCGGCCACCGGATCGGATATGGAACGCCCCGCAGGCCAGGGCCGCGAGCCCCTCCTCTACCAGGGCCTCCCGGCAGTCGACCAGCCGGGCGGTCTCCGCCCCGTACGCCGCGGCGCGCCCGGGCACCGAGGCGATGTCAGGCTCGTCGTACTGGCCGATGTCGGCGGTGTAGGTGCACGGCACCGCGCCCTTCTCGCGCATCCACGCGACCGCTACCGAGGTGTCGAGGCCGCCGGAGAAGGCGAGACCGACACGTTCGCCGACGGGCAGGGAAGTGAGTACCTTGGACACGAGTGCAAGTATATGCATACGAGTGCATGATCATGCAAAGTCGGTGGGGACCGCGGTGCCGGCCGTGGTGGCCTCGTCAGGTCAGCGGATTGACCGATCAGGACCTGGCAACTCCTAGCCACGGAACATGAAGCCTTACCGGGACGGGCCGCGCACTTCCGCGTTGTCGGGCTTAACCTGGGGCCTATGGCTGGCTATGTCCCTCCGCTTCGTGACATCAGGTTCGTTCTCGAGCAGCTTGCCGACCTTGACGGCTTGTCCAAGCTCAAGGGCTACGGCCACGCCGATCCCGATACCGTGTTCGGGGTGATCGAGGAGAGCGGCCGGTTCATGGCTGACGTGGTGAGCCCGCTCAACCGGCCCGGCGACGCCGTCGGCAGCACCCTTGACGGTGATGGCAAGGTCACGACCCCGCCTGGGTTCAGCGCGGCGTACCGGCAGTACGTTGACGCCGGCTGGGGGTCGGTGCCCTTTCCCCCCGAGTTCGGCGGCGGCGGGTTCCCGTGGCTGGTCACGGTGGTGATGCAGGAGATGCTGGCCTCGGCCAGCCTGGGGTTCTCCACATGCCCGGTGCTGACCCAGGGCGCCATCGACATGCTGACCCAGCATGGCAGCCCCGGGCAGCAGGCCACCTTCCTGGAGAAGATGGTGAGCGGCGAGTGGACCGGCACCATGAACCTGACCGAGCCGCAGGCCGGTTCCGACCTCGGGGCGGTGCGCGCCAAGGCGGTGCCGGCGGGCGACGGCACGTGGCGCATCACCGGCCAGAAGATCTTCATCACGTTCGGCGAGCACGACCTGGCCGGCAACATCATCCATCTGGTTCTGGCCCGGGTTCCCGGCGCGCCCCCGGGTACCAAGGGCATCTCGTGCTTCATCGTGCCCAAGTACCTCGTCAATGAGGATGGATCGCTGGGTGCCGGCAACGACCTGCGTTGCGTGTCGCTCGAGCACAAGCTCGGGATTCGCGCGAGCCCGACGTGCGTGATGTCGTACGGGGATGCCGGCGGCGCGGTCGGCTACCTGATCGGTGAGGCCAACCAGGGCATGCGTTACATGTTTACCATGATGAACACGGCCCGGCTTTCGGTCGGGCTCCAGGGCCTCTCCATTGCCGAGCGTTCTTACCAGGACGCCCTGCGTTATGCGCAGGAGCGCAGGCAGGGCCGGGCCGTCGGTGCCCCGGTGGGTGAGTCGTCGCCCATCGTCGAGCACCCTGATGTGCGGCGCATGCTGCTGACCATGAAGGCCTACATCGAGGCCATGCGCGCCATGCTCTACACCAACGCGGTGTCGATTGACCTGGCCCGGCACCACCCCGACCGGGCGGAGCGGGAGGCCCGGCGGGAACTGGTGGACCTGCTGACGCCCATCTCCAAGGCGTGGTGCACCGACCTGGGCGTCGAGCTGACCTCGATCGGCCTGCAGGTCCACGGCGGCATGGGCTACGTCGAGGAGACCGGCGTGGCCCAGTATCTGCGGGACAGTCGCATCGCCCCGGTTTACGAGGGCACCAACGGTATCCAGGCCATCGACCTGGTCCTCCGCAAGGTGCCGATGCGTGGCGGGGGAGTGATAAAAGACCTCCTGGCCCAGATGGAGACGCTCGACCTGGAACTGGCCGCCGCCAGCCCAGAGCTGGCCGGGATGCGCTCAGCGCTGGCCAGCGGGGTGAGCGCGCTGGGGGAAGCGACCGACTGGATCATGTCCCACGGCCTGGCCGATCCCAGCGACGCCCTGGCCGGGGCGGCACCGTACCTACGGCTGTCTGGGCTGGTCATCGGCGGCTGGCTGATGGCCCGTTCGGCGCTGGCCGCGTCCCGGCTGCTTCGCGACGCGGGCGGCTCCGACGCGGCCTTCCTCCGGGAGAAGATCGGCACCGCCCGTTTCTACACCGAGCAACTGCTCCCGCAGACCGCCGGCCTGCTCCCCGCAGTCACCGCTGGCGCCGGACCCCTCTTCCAGGTCGATCTCAGCAGGGCGGCCCTTGGGTAACCGCAGCCAGCGCCGGCCGGGGGTTTCGTTCAGGTCGCCCAGACGCTTCAACGGGATCTGCCCGGCCCGCTGCCGCGGCGCGCGGGAACGTGTCATGAACAAAGGCAGGCGGCATTGAGGGCTGATCCGGGCCAGGTCCCGGTACCTCGGCTGGGCGGGTTGCGGTTGCGCCGCTGGAACGACCGGGCCGTGGTCGGTGTGGCTGTCGCCGCCTTCGCCTCGGGGTTCGGGCAGTTCGGCGTCGTAGCCGCCCTCGGCGACGTGGCCCGGGGGTTCGGCCAGGTGGACCACGGCGCGACCGTCGCCGACCAGATCGGGATGTCGGGCACCGCCCTGGGCATCGGACTGGCCATCATGCGCCTAGCGTCGCTGGGCGCGCTTCCCGTCATCGGCCTGGCCGACCGCTTCGGCCGCCGGAGGTTGCTGCTCGCCACGGTGGGCGCAGGGCTGGCCATGACAGCGCTGGCCGCAGCCAGCCCCGGCTACTGGTGGTTCGTGGCCATCTTCGCCTGCGGCCGTCCCCTGCTCAGCGCCACGAACGGGCTGGCGCAAGTCACCGCGGCGGAGCAGACCGCCTCGACTGACCGGGCCAAGGCAGTGGCGCTCATCGCCGCAGGGTACGGCGTCGGCGCCGGGGTCATCGCCATCGCGCACAGCCTGGCGGCGAGCGCACTCGGGTTCCGCGGCGTGTTCGTCCTGGCGCTGGTCCCGTTGGCCCTGCTGCCCCTGCTCCGGCGCTGGATCACCGAGCCTGACCGGTTCACCATGGCCGCAGCCGGATCCGAGCATCCGGTCCCGGTGCTCGATGCCGTGGCCCGGCCGTTCCGGCGCCGCCTGGCGGTGATCGTGGTACTGGGATTCGCCGTGTCAGTAATTACCGGGCCGGCCAACAGCTTCGTCTTCCTCTTCGCGCAGAACTTCCTCCACCAGCCAGGCATCGTGACGGCGGGCATGGTGGCAGGCGCTGGCGTCGCCGGGCTGGCCGGGCTGCTGGCCGGACGGTGGCTGGCGGACCGGGTAGGTCGGCGGCTGACCGGTGCACTGGCCATGGTGACCGTGGCTCTGCTGGCCATCGTGACCTACACCGGTTCCGCCCCGGCGCTGGTGGCTGGCTACATCCTCGGCGTGTTCGCCGCCTCGGTCTTCGCCCCGGCGGCCGGGGCGCTGGTCAACGAGTTGTTTCCCACCACGGTCCGGGCCTCAGCGGCCGGCTGGGCGCTGGCGGCAGGCGTGCTGGGGGCGGTCACCGGCCTGGTCGTCTTTGGCGCGGTGGCCGGCGCCGGCCACCGATTCGCCGTAGCCGGGCTGGTCACCTTCGTGCCTCCAGCACTGCTCATGGTGCTGTTCTGGTTGCTCCCAGAAACCCGCGGGCGTGAACCGGAGGATCTGTGGCCACCACGTGAACCGGCTCCCGCCCTCCACCGCTGAGGTGCTACCCGGCCGCCCAGAACGCGCATTTATCCTTAGCCGGTGAACGGCCGCTCGCGGCGCAGTTCCTGGCGCGCGATCGAGCGCCGGTGCACGGCGTCGGGCCCGTCGACGATCTGCAGAACGCGCGCCCAGGCGTAGAAGTAGGCCAGCGGAGTGTCGTCGCTGACCCCCTCACCCCCGTAGACCTCGATGGCGCGGTCGATCACCCGGGTGGCCACGGCCGGGGCGGCCACCTTGATCCCGGCGATCTCGGATCGCGCGGCCCGGGCCCCCTCCCGGTCGATGAGCCAGGCGGTCTTGTAGACGTACAGCCGCACCTGGTCGATCTCGATGCGCGACTGCGCGATCAGCTCGCGGACCACGCCCTGATCCGACAGCTTCATGCCGAACGCGGTCCGGTGCTGAGCGCAGTCCACCATCAGCGCGAGGGCCCGCTCGGCCAGCAGGTTGGACACCGGGACCCGGGCCTACAGATTCCACAGGCCCCGGGAACGCGCCGATTCCTTCAGCCGCTCCATCACCGGGGGAAAGGCGTGCTCGCCCTTCTCGCGCCGGTAGGCCGCCCACTCCGGCTCGGCCGGGAAGACTTCCTCCCGCATGAACGCCCACATCCGGCCGCTCGCGTCATGGGCCGCGGGGCTCAAGGAGAAGTCCACGGTCAGCTCCTTCGTTGCTTAGCCATGTCGCGCAGGACGTTCTTCTGGATCTTTCCGGTGGAAGTCTTCGGCAGGTCACAGAACTCAAAGCGCTTGGGCACCTTGTACCGGGCCAGGCGCTCGCGCGCGAAGTCGGCCAGCGTGCCCGCGTCGGCGTCTGCGGACTTCCTGAGCGTCACGAAGGCCACGGGAACCTCTCCCCAGCGCTCGTCCGGCACCCCGACGACGGCGCTTTCCACCACCGAAGGATGACTGTCCAGCACACGTTCCACCTCAACGGAGGCGATGTTCTCCCCGCCGGAGATGATGATGTCCTTGCTCCGGTCGCGGATCTCAACGTAGCCGTCCGGGTGCTGCACCGCCAGGTCGCCGGTCAGGAAGCAGCCGCTGCGGGTGACCTGCCGGGTAGCCTCCTCGTCCCGGTAGTAGCCGAGCATGACGTTGTTGCCGCTGACCGCGATCTCGCCGATCGTCTCGCCGTCCGGCGGCACGTCCCGGCCGTCGGCGTCCAGGACGCGGAGCGGGCGGGCGATGATGTTCGGCGCCCCCTGGCGCGAGCGCAGCGTGGCCTGCTCGGCGGGCTCGAGGCTGTCCCACTCCGGCTGCCATTCATTGATCGCGAGCGGGCCGTAGGTCTCGGTGAGACCGTAGAGATGGGTCACCGCGAAGCCCATCTGGTCCAGGCGAGCCAGCAGCGTCGCCGACGGCGGCGCGCCCCCGGTATCCACGTGAACCCTTCGGTCCAGGACCCCGGCCGCGGCGTCCTCGGCGATCATGGTCAGCACGGTCGGCGCGGCGCTGAAGTGGGTGATTCCTTCGGTGCGCAGCAGGCGCCAGATCTCGGCCACCTCCACCGCCCGCAGGCACACGTGGGTGCCGCCAGCCGCGGTGACGGCCCAGGTGAAGCACCAGCCGTTGCAATGGAACATCGGCAGCGTCCACAGGTACCTGGCCCCCGGACCCAATCGGGCGTGATACGCCATCGCCGTGGCCTGCAGGTACGCCCCCCGATGGTGGTACATCACGCCCTTCGGCCGTCCGGTCGTCCCGCTGGTGTAGTTGATCGCCAGGAGCTGGCGTTCGTCGATCTCCCCGGGACTCGCCTTGGCCGGATCGGCGCCGTCGATCCACGCCTCGTAGGAGTCACCCGATCCGCCGCCGATGAAGCACAGCAGGCTCCGCTGACCAGCCAGATCGCGAGCGCGCTCGGCGAACTCGTGCGTCGCCACCAGCAGCGACGCGCCGCAGTGCTCGAGAATCTCGGCCATCTCCGTGGCCGAGAGCCGGACGTTGACCGTGACCAGCACGGCTCCCAGCGCCGGGACCGCATAATGCAGTTCCAGCATCACGTGGCTGTTGGCGCACAGGGCCGCGACCCGGTCCCCGCGACCCACGCCCTGGGCCGCCAGGGCGGCCATGAGCCTGCGGCAGCGATCGGACATGACCTGATAGGTGAATCTGCGCTCCCCGTCGATGATCGCGGTCCGGTCGGCGAAGACCGCGACCGAGCGGTCCAGGAATGAGGCGGGCGTCAGCGGGGCGAAGGTGAACTCTGCCATCTAGCAGGCCTTTCCAGCGCCAGGCTGATCATGCCGGATCGCTGCTTGCTGAAACGCCAGGCCAGCCCAGGTGACCAGGAAACCGGTGACCGAGAAGGTAACACATAGTCCGTTCGGTATAAAGATCTCTTTTCTACCGAACGGGCGGTGCGCGTGCCGCGCCAGGGTTCACCGCTTAGTGACCGACAACCTGGTCAGCTTTTGCTACCAGATGGTTGATCTGCATGTGGACCAGTGCCACATGCGCTCGGTCGTAATGAGCCTCGAAGCGTCGCTGCTGGCGGCCGCGGTTCAGGGTTGGTGCGTGGCGATCCTCGCAGTCGGGTCGCAAGCTGACGGATTCTCCACCGCGTCATAGCGATTGTGTATTCGATTTATTCTTTTATCGTCGCTAATTCACTGCGGCATGGTACTCTGAAGGTGTACCATGAGATGAGATGAAACGCGATGCCCTTCCGGTCAGCGCCGTCACGAAGAGCGCCCAGTGCCACACAATCCGAAATCGCCATCAGCCGCGTGCTCGCTGACATGGGAAGCGCCGATCAGCTTGCTCATGCCGACCCTGCCCTCCGCGTCGCCTGCCCCAGCTGCGAAGCACTCAGCCATCAGCGATGCCTGGAGCGCAATCCCAAGCAATACGTCACCCCGCACGCCGAGCGTACGGCGCTCGTGACAGGAACCGGGTGATCGCGGCGCGGCTGGGTCCGTCTGCTTTGGCATGACATGACCGCCTCCGGGCGGTGAATGGGCCATTCGGCCCACACCCGGCGCGCTCGATGGGGCCGCCCGGCCCCTGCCGTTAAATTCCGGCCGGGCTCACTCTGGGTTTACTGCCTAGCCACCCAGGCGGAACCCCATCCCGACCCCGCGAGAGGCCACCAAAATGATGAAGATCAAGTTCACGAGAACGCCGACCATCACGAAGGCAGTCATCGCCACGGTCGTGTTCAGCATTGTGTTTCTCGCGACGAATTCCAATCTCCCGTCGTGTAGTGATGCTGTCGCGGCGCTCAATGCGGGCGAGTGCATAGTTCGCCAGAGCTATCTGCACACCGCCTGCGGCTGGCTGGCGCTGGCTAGCCTGATAACTGGCGTGGTGCTGTTCATCCTCAAGCAGCGCAAGGCTTCCGCCTCCGGCCAGCAGGCCCCGTCGCACCCGGCGCAGTACGGGACGCCCAGCCCAGCCGAGGCACCCAGGCCTGCCGAGACGGCAGGGCCGGAAGGCTATCCGGGAACGGTGCCGCCCGCCACTGAAGCCACGCACTAAATCCGGGTCAGGGCCGGGATCGCAGGCGACATTTGTCCCTCAAGGTGGTAGTTCGCCAGAAGGCGGTTCTCCGGCCATGGCCGCCGCCAGCCGCGTGCGCTCGGTCTCGTTGAACGGGATCGGCTTCCGGCGGACGGGGTCCCAGCGGACCGTGACGACGCGCGCCTCGGCGGCTACTTCTCCCGATGAGGTGAGGATGGTCTCGCTCGTGGTCAGGCTCGTGTTGCCTAGGCGCTCAGCCTGGATCCGCACCGTCACCTGCTGGTCTGGGTAGCGGACCTCCGCGCGCAGGTCCACTTCAAGCCGGACAACCAGGTAGCTGGGATCGCTGCCGAGGGCCTGCACGTAGAACGCATCCCGGCCCTCCTCCAGGTAGGTCAGAAAGACGGCGTGATTGACGTGGCCCTGGGCGTCCGTGTCACGCCACCTGACGTGGACAAGGTGCTCGAACATCGCGGCCATGTGCTTCCTCCTTTAGATGGCCAGGAGTCCCGAGTGTCGTCCGGCCGGGCCGATCCCTTCGCGCTCGCGCCTGGTAGGAGAGTCAGAGTGTGGCCGGGCGGGCCCGGGTGCGGCGGGCACCGAGATGGCCACGGTCAGGCCGCCGCCGGGAGTTTCCTCCGGTTCCAGCGTGCCACCCATCGCTTCGGTCAGGCCGCGGGACACGGTGAGCCCGAGCCCGACGCCGATGGTGCTTCCGGTATCGCCGAGCCGCTGGAAGGCCGCGAAGATCCGGTCCCTGTCGGCCTCGGGGACGCCCGGCCCGTGGTCGATGACGCGCAGGACGACCCTGCGGCCGCGGGCGCTGGCGGTCAGCAGCGGCGGCGATCCGCTGGGGGAGTACCGCAGCGCGTTCGCGGTCAGGTTCGCGATGACCCGTTCCTTCGCCGCGGCCAGCGGCGTGCGCAGGTCGTGGCTGACCGCTGCGAGCAGCGCCGTCCGCATCCGGTCGGCCGCCGCGATGGGCCGGGCCGCCTCGGATTCCGCGATCGCCGCAGCCGCCTGCCGGGCGTGGCGGACGGCGTGGTCCGCTAGGCGACCTACCGCTACCGCTACCGCCACGGCGACGAAGACGGCCACGGCCGTTAGATCCAGTTGGCCGCGCAGGATGGCCAGCACGACCGCGAGCACCGGTGCCAACACCGCGGCCACGGCATATCCGGCTAGCCTGGCTGCCATCTCGCCTCCCTCGCCGATCCCTGTGATTCAACAGGATCTCGCGCACGCCAGCCGCGATCATCAGTGCCAGCGCCTATTTGCGCCCCCGGCTGACCCCACCTACCAGATCCTGGCTAGCTGCAATGAAGACAAGCACAGGCACCCAATCGTCATCGCATAACCGTTCGGTATGTGGACTGGCTCGGGGACCAATTGAGGGCCCGGCGCTTGTCTGCGCCGGGCCCTCGTGTATCGCGGTGTGGCGTGGCGGTCAGGCCTGTCCGGTGCGGACGCCCTTCTCGACCCGCTCGCCCAGTTCCTTGTCGACGTTGCCGAGGTACCAGAAGGCGCGCTGGAGCACCGGCTCGGTCACGCCGGCGAGCAGCGCTCCCACGATGTTGCTGACCAGCCGGTCCCGGGCCGCGTCGTCCAGCACCTCGCGGACCAGCGTGCCGGGCTGGCTCCAGTCGTCGTCTTCGGGGTGCTGCTCGTAGGCGGTGCGGACGAGCTCGCCGTCGGCGTACCAGCTCGCCGGCTGGTGGTGCTCGCTGTCAGCCTGCGGGCCGCCTTTGGAGTTGGGGAAGTACACCGGGTCGCTGACGTTGTGGATCCGCCCCACCCCGTCCTTCTTGTAGGAGTGCACCGGCGCGATCGGGGCGTTGACCGGGATCTCCGTGAAGTTCACGCCGAGCCGGGCGCGGTGCGCGTCGGCGTAGGAGAACAGCCGGCCGATGAGCATCCGGTCCGGGCTCGGCCCGATGCCCGGCACCAGGTTGGCTGGGCGCGAAGGCAGCCTGCTCGATCTCGGTGTGGTAGTCCTCCGGGTTGCGGTCGAGGGTCATCTTGCCGACCTCGATCAGCGGGTAGTCGCCGTGCGGCCACACCTTGGTCATGTCGAACGGGTTGATCCGGTAGGTCTTGGCGTCCTCGTACGGCATGATCTGCATCTTCAGCGTCCAGCTGGGTAGTCGCCCCGCTCGATCGCCTCGTACAGGTCCTTGGTGTGCAGATCGGGGTCGGTGCCGGCCAGCCGGTCGCCCTCGGCCTGGGTCAGGAACTCGATGCCCTGGTCGCTGATGAAGTGGTACTTCACCCAGTGCCGCACGCCTTCAGCGTTGATCCACATGTAGGTGTGCGAGCTGTACCCGTTCATGTGCCGGAAGTCCTTCGGGAAGCCGCGGTCGCCCATCAGCCAGATGACCTGGTGCGCCGTCTGCGGCAGCAGCGTCCAGAAGTCCCACTGCATGTCGTTGGAGCGCAGGTTGACCTTCGCCAGCCGCTTCTGCGACCGGATGAAGTTCTGGAAGTGGATCGGGTCCTTGATGAAGAAGACCGGCGTGTCGTTGCCGACCAGGTCGTAGTTGCCCTCGGTGGTGTAGAACTTCAGCGCGAAGCCGCGCAGGTCCCGCCACATGTCGGGGCTGCCGCGCTCGCCGGCCACGGTCGAGAACCTGGCCACCATCCGGGTGGTAGTTCCCGGCTGCAAGAACGCCGCCTTGGTGTAGGCGCTGACGTCGCCGGTGACCTCGAACCGGCCGAACGCGCCGCTGCCCTTGGCGTGCGGCTGCCGCTCCTTGATCCGCTCCCGGTTGAAGTTGGCCATCTGCTCGATCAGGTAACTGTCCTGCAGCAGGATCGGGCCGCCCGCACCGACGGTCAGCGAATACGTGTCGCTCTCGACCGGGATGCCGGCATCGGTCGTCTGGACCGGGTTGGGCTGCGTGCTAGTCATTCACATATCTCCTTCGGTGGATGGAACCCCGGGCCTTGATGAGCCCAAGGCCGTTCAGGGGTTTGAGCCGGGCGGTGCTGACACCGGGTCGGATCCGGCGTCCCTGGCCTGGTTCGGGCCGCCGGTGTACTGGCGCAGCCACCCGTCGCCGGGGTTGAGCGCCAGGAACGCCAGCCCCGCCACCACGCCGGCCGCGAGCTCGACGACGATGTAGACCCAGATCGTCGACCAGGCGAAGAGGCCGGCGGCGGCGCCGCCGAGCGCGACGTTAGCTGCAACGCGTACCCGTTGGGCAGGCTGGACTGTGCGCGACGACGGACTCCCTGGGGCCGCTGACCAGCGGGGTGTGAGACTGGAGGGAGTGCCCGGACCCCGGTATTGCGCGGCTTTACCGCGTGTGGCCGAGGATCCGGCCGATGCCCCGCGCCGACAGCTCCGGCTTCGCCAGGAATCCGGCTGCCGGGCTTTCGGCGATCATCTCCCTATAGTCTGCTTCGGCCCCTGTTGAAATCAAGATCACATCGGCGCCCTGGCCGCCCTGGCCGTCCCGGGCTAGGAGCCGGGCCAGGTCAAAGCCGCTCTCGTCCCCGAGCCCGATGTCGACGAGGATGACGTCCGGCCGCAGCGCGCGAGCCTGCCGGAGCGCCCCGGCGATGCTGGAGGCCAGGCCCACGACGGTCACGCCCTCTCGCTCGAGGAGAAGGCTCGCGGCCTCCAGGAAGGCGCTCGGTCACATCTACGACGGTAGCCACGAATTCCAAAGCATGGACGCGATCGACCGCGCCATCCAGGGGACCAGCGACCTCGAGCAGATGATGGGCGATGTTCTCGACGTCGTGCTAGTGACCTTCAGGTGCGATCGAGCATGGCTGGTTTATCCCTGTGATCCTGAAGCTGACTCCCATCAAGTGCGAATGGAGCGTACGCGGCCGGAATATATCGGTGCCTTCAGGCTCGGCCTGGATATCCCCAATGAGCCGGGCACTGCCAGCGTCTTCCGGAGCGTGCTGGCCTTGAGCAGTCCGGTGCGATTCGATCCCGAATCAGATCATGCGCTTCCGTCATCCGCGGAGCGTTTCAGCATCAAGTCCGCGATCGCCATGGCTGTTCATCCCAAGGTAGACAAGCCCTACATGTTCGGGCTGCACCAGTGCTCTCACCCACGGGTCTGGACGCTGCACGAGGAGCGGCTGTTCCATGAGATCGGACGGCGGCTGGCCGACGCGCTGGACACGTTGTTGATGTTTCGTGACCTGCGCGAAAGCCAGCGCAAGCTCGAGGGGAGCCGGGCCGAGCTCGCCGCCTCCCGGGCGCGGATCGTCACGGCCGCGGACCAGACGCGGCGCCGGATCGAGCGGGATCTGCACGATGGAGTGCAACAGCGGCTCGTCTCACTCGCGCTCGCACAGCGGAGCGCGGAGGCGATGGTCCCGCCCGAGCTGCGCGAGTTGCAGGCGCGGCTGTCCCGAGTCGCGGACGGACTGACGGGCGCGCTCGAGGAGCTGCAGGAGATCTCGCGCGGTATACACCCGGCTATCCTCGCCCAGGGCGGCCTCGCGCCCGCCCTGCAGACCCTGGCCCGGCGGTCAGCCGTCCCCGTCGAGCTTGCGGTGCGCGCCGAGACGCGGCTGCCTGAGCCGGTGGAAGTGGCCGCCTATTACATCGTGTCAGAAGCGCTCACCAATACCGCGAAGCACGCGGGCGCTTCCGCGGTGCATGTCGCCGTCGAAGCGCGTGACGGAATCCTCAGGCTCTCGATCCGCGACGATGGCCGCGGAGGGGCCGATCCCACCCGCGGTTCCGGGCTCATAGGCCTCACCGACCGCGTCGACGCGCTCGGGGGGACGATCGAAATGACGAGCCCCGTCGGAGACGGAACGTCGCTGCTTATCACGCTTCCTATCGAAGAGGGCTAATCGCGCGTTCCCGGCCGTGCCCGGCCGCGGATGTCGATGATCGCCAGGGCCGTTCCTCCAGCACCGTGTACCGTCCAGCCGGATCCCACAGCAGGTACATGACCGCGGTCACCGCCGCCCTCTCCACCGGCCCGTGCCGCCGAGCGCCTCGACGCGGTCCTTGAGCCCGACCAGCCCTGAGCCGCGTGGCGGGTCGGCGCCGGTGTCCACGGCGGCGGCGTAGAAGGCGTTGGCACGGCCGGGCTGGGTGGTGGCGGGCGGTCCAGGGCCGGCCCACCAAGCTCCCGCCCGCTAACGCCCAAGGTTGCCGCAAGGCAGCCCACTCTCATGGCTTCAGGGCGCCTCCAGCGGCCCTCCAGCGATCTACAAGGTTGGCAACGCATTGTGAGGTCATGAGGTCTACGGCTGGGGACGGTTCGGGTGAAGCGCGGCTGCTCGTGGTCGAGGACGAGGAAACGATCCTGGAACTGCTATCTGGATCGCTCCGATTGGCCGGATTCGAGGTGATGACCGCGGCGAGCGGCGCAGAAGCGCTGCGCGCCGCAGCGGCGTCAAGGCCCGATCTGGTCCTGCTGGACGTGATGATTCCGGATGGTGACGGGTTCGAGGTGGTGCGCAGGATGCGGTCGTCCGGCCCGGACGTTCCGGTCATCTTCCTGACCGCGCGCGCCGATGTCCGCGAGCGTGTCGCCGGCTTGGCCTTGGGCGGAGACGACTACGTCACCAAGCCCTTCAGCCTGGAGGAGGTACTGGAACGCATCCGGGCCGTGCTGAGGCGCACCGGCCGCGCCGCCCCGGACACGCGGCTACGCGTGGCCGACCTGGAACTCGACGAAGAGGGCCATGAAGTCATGCGGGACGGCGCCGTCATCACGCTGACGCCCACCGAGTTCAGGCTGCTGCGGTTCCTGATGCTGAACGCCGGCCGCGTCCTCAGCAAACGGCAGATACTCGATCATGTCTGGGACCATAATCCCGCCGGCGACGGCAACGTGGTGGAGCCTTGCGTCAGCTACCTGCGACGCAAGGTCGACCAGGGTGAGCCACGCCTGATTCACACCATCCGCGGGGTTGGCTATGTCCTGCGGATTCCGCCTCCATGAGGACGTGGCGAGGTCGGCTGCGCCGAGCCCTAGAGGACGCGTCGCTGCGCGTCCGGGTCATGGCGATCGCGGCCATCCTCGTCGCCCTGACCTCCCTGGTGACAGGCTTCCTCGGCACGGCGCTGCTGCGCAGTTACCTGTACGACCGGGCAGACGTCCAGCTACGTGACTTCGGCACGGTCGCCAGCCGCGTCCTGGAACGATCACACCTGCCCGTTCGGCCGGGTGCGCAACAGCAGACCCTGCCGACGCAGTTCCTGGTCGAGGTGGTCAGCGCTGACGGGCAGGTCCAGCGTGCCGGGACATCGCTGCAGAATGCCGACGCCCCGCGGTTGTCCGCGGCGCAGCTCAGGGATGAGGGCAGCCCGTTCACCGCGCCGGCGGCCGGCACGCCGACGCATTCCTGGCGGGTCCTCGTGGAGCCGCTTTCCGGCAGTCGGCACGTGATTATCGGATTCAGCCTCGATAATCTCAATAGCACCGTCACTCGCCTGGAGATAGCGGATGCGCTGGCCGGGGCGATCGCGATCGCGGTGCTGGCAGGCATTGGGCTGCCGCTCGTGCGCGTCAGCTTGGCGCCGCTCAGCCGGATCGAGGCGACGGCTGTGGCGATCGCTGGCGGTGACCTTTCGCGGCGCATCGACCATCCCTCGCGCGGCACCGAGGTCGGCCGGCTGGCCGATGCTCTGGACACCATGCTCGGTCGGATCGAGGCTGCGTACCGGGCGCGCGAAGAGGGCGAGGCACGTGCCCTCCGGTCTGAAGACCGGATGCGGCAGTTCGTCGCCGACGCGAGCCATGAGCTACGCACGCCGCTGACGTCCGTTAGGGGACTGGCTGAATTCGGCTTGCAGCAGGGCAATGCGGCCAATCCTGACGAGTTGCTGCGGCTGATGACCCTTATCCACCACGAGGCCAGCCGGATGGGTCGGCTCGTCGAGGACCTGCTGATGCTGGCCAGATTGGACACCGACCGCCCCCTGGACCGGCGCTATGTCGACCTGGCGAGCATCGCGGCGCAGGCGGTCCAGGCCGCCCGCATCGTCCACCCGGACCGCCCGATCGCCATCCTGGCTGACGATCCGGTCATCGTCTACGCCGATGAAGAACGCCTGCGCCAAGTCATCGACAACCTGGTCGGCAACGCCATGCAGCACACCCCGCCACAGTCGCCGGTCACCGTGTCCGTGACCAGTTCCACCACGATCGGGGAGATCACCGTCACCGATAACGGGCCGGGGATGACAGCAGAACAGGCCGCGCGCGTTTTCGAGCGTTTCTACCGGACCGACGACGCCCGGACCCGCGCCCGCGGCGGCACCGGGCTGGGCCTGTCGATCGCGGCTTCGCTGGCCGCCGTCCACGGCGGAGACATCACCGTCGATACCCAGCCCGGCCAGGGGGCCGCCTTCCGCGTCCGCCTGCCGCTGGCCGCCAGTGTGGAGAGCGGGACCTGAACGCAGCCGCCGTGGCCGCCTGATGACCGCCTACGCGGCCGGATGCGCAGACCGCCGGACAGGAAGCTCCCAGGCAGGCGCAACGAGATCGCAAGACTGCCGCGAGCACAGGGCCTCCGGGCGGGCTCACTCGCCCTGGTCAGGCCACCGGATCAGCCTTATTCCTTTCTGGCGCCGCAGTAACGGCCTTGGCCTGCTTGCGAGCAGCTCGAAAGCGTTGCTGGGCGCCTTGTTTGGTGAGTCCGTAGCACGCGCCGATCTCATTCCAGGTGGCACCGGCCTTGCGGGCGGCCTCAACCTGGGCGGCCTCCAGCTCATCTGCCGCTTCTCGCAGGTGCCGCGCAGCTTCGATCCGGCTAATCGGGCCGTCGGCGGCGTCGAGAGCGCCGAGCGCCGCGGTGATCCGCCTGACGGGACTCTTGGAGGCCACCATCACAGCGTATTCGACAACCGGTATCGGTCAATGATATGTTGACGCTGCTTGGTCAACATATCGTTGACCTGGAGTCAGGAAGCGGGGTGATACGCGTGGCCAAGAAGAGCAAGAAGAGCAAGAAAGGGAAGAAGTAGCAGCTGCCCAACCTGGACGGCAGCGGTTCGGCGATGAACCGCTGCCGTCCGCACGCCGAAGTAGTGTGCTCAGCCTCACCGGGCCACCGAATCTGCCCCCGCCGTCGCGCTTACAGAAGGCTGCTGGCCTGGCGCGGCAGGCTGGAGTCCGGGGTCGGTGAGGGTGAGCTCGGCCAGCAGCACGGCGACGTCGTTGTCGAGCCGACGCCGGGTGTGCGCGCGCAGTCGGGCGTAGTCGTGTGGAACCAGCTGGCCGGCCCGCCGGTCGGCGCCGCGCTGTTCGCGGCCGGGATGGCGCTGCCGTTCGTCAGCGAGAGCGTGTGCGTGCTCGCGGGCGTGCTGCTGATCTCGCGGGTGCGGCTACCGGGGCACGGCGCGCGGGGGCGGCACGCCCGGGTACGCGACGAGATCCGCGAGGGGTGGCGCTGGCTGTGGGCGCACGCCGCGATGCGGACGCTGGCGATCACGATTTTCACCTTCAACGTCACCTTCGGCGCCGCCTGGTCGGTGCTGGTTCTGTACGCGCGCGACCGGCTGGGGATGAGCGCGCTCGGCTTCGGGCTGATCACCACGGCGATGGCCGTGGGCGGCCTGCTGGGCGCCGCGTCCTACGGCTGGCTGGAGCGGCACGTACGGCTGGGTGTCATCATGCGCGGCGGGCTGATCATCGAGACGCTGACCCACCTCGCCCTCGCGCTGACCCGCTGGGCCTGGTTCGCGCTGATCGTGTTCGTGATCTTCGGCGCGCACGCGTTTATCTGGGGAACGACATCGACGAGCGTGCGGCAGCGGGCTGTACCCGCCCAGTTCCAGGGCCGTGTCGGCAGTGTCTACCTCACCGGCGTGGTCGGCGGCATCGTGATCGGGTCGGCGCTCGGCGGACTGGTCGCCTCGGCGTGGGGCGTCACCGCGCCGTTCTGGTTCGCCTTCGCCGGCTCGGCCCTTATCCTCGTGGTGATCTGGCGTTCGCTGCTGCAGATCGCACACGCCGGCGAGCACCCTTGGCCCAGCGCCCCCGCCGCCCCGCCTGACGAGGGCACGATCCAGGACCGGCCCTAGCCGTGCACGTCGCCGCCCAAGCCGCATCGGACGAGCGGACACCGATCAGCTGGTGCGGCTTGGACTGGCCAGGGCCAGACGGGCGGCGCTAATGTCCTGGCGACCGAGCCCGGCCGCTACCGCGGCATGCCACTGGCCAGAGAGCGCGGCCAACAGCGGCGGTGCCTCGCCGCCCGCGGCGCCGATCGCGAGGTCGACGTCTTTCAGCGCCCACTCGAGCGGGAACTCCGCGGCATAGTCGCCCCGGTCCATCTTGTGGAGCTTGGCGTCGGCGATCGGCGCGTCCAGCGGTCCGCCCTCGATGACCTCCGCGAGTTGCTGGTGACCGATGCCGAGCCGGTCGGCAAGCTCCATGGTCTCGGCCACGCCCTCGATGAGGATGGACATGTAGGCGTTGACGACCAGCTTCACCTGGCTGCCCTGGCCGGCCTCACCCAGCCACACGGTCTTGCGGCCGAGGATGTCGAACACCGGGCGCACCTTGTCAGCCGCCGCGGCGGGCCCCGACGCCAGGATCAGCAGCTGGCCTTGTTCGGCCGGGCCCTTGCTGCCCGACACCGGGGCGTCTACGAACATGACGCCAGGCCGCTGTGCGGCCAGCCGGTCCCTGATGCGCAGGGTCGCCTCAACGCCGATCGTGCCCATCTGCGCCCACACGGATCCGTCGGCGAACGCGCCGGCCGCACCGCCGTCGAAGAAGACCGAATCCACGGCACCGGCGGTGGGTAGCATCGTGACGACCACGCCCGCGTCCCGCACCGCATCCTCCACTGACGCCACGACGACCGCGCCCGCGTCGGCCAGCGGGCCGGTCGCCGATGGTGACCGGTCCCACACCCGCGTGTTCAGGCCCGCGGCCACCAGGTTGCGGGCCATCGCCGATCCCATGATGCCGGCTCCGATCACCGCCACCGTCGCGCGGGCATCGCTGTCGTTCGCCCTGGCCATGACGACTCCTTTCCCTCTGCGGCTTGCCCTCCGCGGCCAGCCCTCGCCGACGGCTGGGCCCAGGCCATCAGAGCCAGCATGGCGGCCGAGCCTGCGCAGCGCAATGGCGCTAGCCGGGATCCGGCAGGTGCCGCTAGCGGGGGTGACCCAGTCGACCTGCTGATCAGCTGAGTCCTTCCGGTGTTCTACGGTGCCACTAGCAAAGCTAGAGCGGGACGTGGAATCGCCACCGGGAGGGCTCATGGTCGTGACGGTCTCGTCAGCGGTGGCAGGGCTCTCCCGCAGCGATCCGCGTAGTCCGGGAATCAGCAGGGTACGGGTCGGTGGCGGGTTCGGGTACCGCGACCCGGCTGGTGCAGATATCACCGATCTCGCAACGCTGCAGCGCATCCGGGCGCTTGCGCTCCCGCCCGCCTGGCAGAGCGTCTGGATCGCACCGGATCCGCTTGGCCACATTCAGGCCACGGGCATGGACAGCCGGGGACGCACCCAGTACCGCTACCACCAGCTGTGGCGGGAGCAGCGGGACGTGCAGAAGTTCGAGCACATGCTGCGGTTCGCCGGCGTGCTGCCCGCGCTGCGCCTGGCCACCGTTCATGACCTGCGCCAGCGCCGGCTCGACCGGGACCGGGTAGCCGCCAGCGCGGTGCGGCTGATTGATCTCGGCCTGTTCCGGCTCGGTGGTGAGCGGTACGCCGAGCTTGACCACCATTACGGCGCCGCGACGCTGCAGAAAAGGCACGTCACGGTGAAGCGCGACGGCGCGATGTTCGATTACGTCTCCAAGGAGGGCAAGCAGCGGGCGATCACCGTCACCGACCGTGCCGTGCTCTCCACACTGCGCATGCTGACCGGTAGCGATAACGGTCTCGACGCGCTGTTCTGCTGGCAGGACGCCGGCGGATGGCATCAGTTGCATTCCTACGATGTGAGCGCCTACATAGCCGGGCACTCCGGAGGCCATTTCACCGCCAAGGAGTTCCGGACCTGGAATGCCACTGTCTTGATGGCACTGCAACTGGCCAACATCGGTCCGCCTGCGTCCGCCCGCGATACCAAGCGCGCGATAGCTGGCAGCGTCCGGGCCGTGGCCGAGTGGCTTGGGGATACCCCGGCCGTGGCCCGCGGTTCTTACATCGATCCCCGGCTAATCAGCCGCTATGAGTCCGATGGCGGGCTGATCACCGTCCCCGCGCTGCCTCCCGTGCTGCCGGCCAGCGCGGACGCTGAGGCCGCCGTGGCAGCACTGCTCGCGGCCAGAAGATAGCCGCACGCGCTCTGCCCAGAGCCGGGCGCGGTCCCCCGGCAACTTCCAGATGTCTGGAAGCTGCCGGTGATTCGTTGACCGACGGGGGCGCTGGCCCGCATCCTCGGTGACGGGGATAGCAGGTCAGGCGATCGGACGTGTGACCGACGAGCCAGGGACAGGTCAGGACGGTGCTCGATGACTGAAGGCAGGGAAGCGGCGCGCCGGCAGGCGCGCGCTCCGCTGCGGCAGCGAAGCCGGAGGCGCTGGGCAGTCGCGGGCAGCGTCGCGGCGTGCTGGGTGGTTCTCGAGGTCGTGACGGGTTCCGCCCTCTCCGCCACCGTGCTGCTGGTGGCTATCGCGGGACTCGGCGCCGCGAGCATGGGCGGCCTCCGGGCTTCGGGCATCACGAGGGATCATCCGTGGCTACGGCAGATGGCCTCCCGGCCGTGGCGTGACGGACAGGATGTGCTGAAGGTCGCCATACGGCACCTGCCCGACGTGTTCGTAGTCACGCCCAGTGGGTCACTGCTCGCGCCGAACGTCGTCGAGCTGCAACTGAACCCGGATGATTTCATCTCCCTGTGCGAGCGGATGGAACTCGGCGTGATCAGCGCGAGCGTGACCGAGGTCTACGAAGAGCAGGTAGCCGCGTATGGGGCCCGCTTCGCCGGGTCGGACAGGGCCGAGGTGTACGTCGTCGCCGCCAGGTCCGTCCCGCCGGGCCGGTACCGCCTGCAGCAGGGAGATCCGGTGAGCCTCGACGCCCAGCGTGACTGGGCCTATATCCAGCACGCGGACGCCGCGCCGGAGTTCGCGTATGCCGCCCCGCAGCATGCGTACGCCGAGCCCGGCCGCCACGCTTGGCACGAGCCTGACCCGGGCGTGACGGCCGGCGGCGGCATGGCCACGATCATGGAACCGAGCCTCGCCCCCGTCCCGGTGCTGCGGCTGGTCACAGGCTCCTCGGTGGCGGAAACCCGGAAATCCGGTGTCCGCGCCGGGCGTGGGTCCGTTGAGATGGTTCTCCCCGACGTGCCCACGGTGTCCAGGGAGCATGCAAAATTTACGTTCTCTGACGGTCGTTGGTGGATCACGAACCAAGGCAGGAACGGGCTCACCCTCAACGGTGTTCCCGTGACGGGTGAGCAGCAGCTCAGTGATGGCGATGCGATCCGCTGGGGCACGAGGCCTGATGCGCTGCTGTCTCGCGTTGAGATCAGCTGACGCTCGGAAGTGCGACAATTGTCATCCCAGACATGGCAAGACTGGATGGCCGCGCAGTGGCGCGCCGTCGTTCGGGAGTGGCGACGCAGTGACGACAGGTCGGCTTTTCCTGTGGTCAGGGGCGCGCGGTGAGTGGATGAGCTGCCCGCCCGATGAGATCACCTGGTTGGACCGGCGGATGCTCAGCGACGACGAGGATCTCACGCTGCACCGTGCCCCGCGTTGCGCGGGTCTTCGCTACGTTCACCACCGCTGGGAGCTGTTCAGTCGTGACACGACCCACCGGGTTTATCTAGCGCCGCAAGCGGCCGGGACACCGCTGCGCGCTGAGGCCGTGCAGCGGGCGGCGTGCCACGTCCTGCCGGCTGCCCCGGCGCGCTACGAGGCGCTGCCGGTAATTCTCTCGGAGGGCTTGTGGCTGGTCAGCGTGGGTACCTGGGTGCTGCGACTGCGCCTCGACACCTCGGCCCGCTCCCGCGCCGATCCGGCCGTCCCGGACGGTGACAAGCAGGCGACTACCCGGGCCGGGACAATCGTGCGGCGGGGCAGCGTGCCCGGCGAAGACGCGGTGGCCCGCGTGCGCGGTTACTTCGAGCGCAACGCGACGGCGCGCTTGACGATGGCCTATTACTACCAGGACTTCATCCTCGGCCTAGCCGCCCCGCAGACGGTGCCGATGATGAATGTGGTCATCGCCCTGGACCTGAGCGGAGAGGGCGCGGTATCGGACTATAAGAAGCTGCTTCAGGGCTTCATCTGGAAAGAACGCGGTCACGCACGTGACCTTGCCGACTTTCTGCTCGTCAACGGCCTGCTGACCCCGGCCGATCTTGATGAGGCAAGACAGGTTGCGGCGGAAAACGAACGCAGCGGCGTCTGCGCGATGGCACGGCAGCGGCTTCAGTACCGCCCGAAAGGCAACTGAGCCGACGCGGTCGGCGTTCTCGCGGACAGCGGAGATAAAGGCCATCCCGGTGGCTCTGCTATTCGGCTCATAACCCGAGCACATTATTCAGCTGATAACTCCGATGGAGCGTGCTCAATTGAAGCAAGCTGACGATACTATGTTTCGTGGTGGTTGCCCTTGGAGCGACGGCAACATCGAACCTGGTTTCAATAGGTGCTGGCCGGAAGCCGTGTCAGTCGCTAGGACGATCGAGCAGCGAGTGAACCCGCCTGACTAGTCGCAGGTTAGGCCGATGAGCGAGGCTAGCGGCGACTTGCCCCGTATGTCATCATGAACGAGTGAGCCACTCTGGCCGGACAGGGCGCAAGCTCGGCCGGAAACCGGCGGATAAAGAGGCCGCCCGCCAGGAAGTCTGCGATCGGATAGCATTATGGAAGATGCACCTGCTGAGTGGTCGGCCGTAGATTTCACGCCTGCTACCGACGATCCGATCGGGACATCCAGCTCCCCAGAGTTGTCCCGTATCGCCGAGCGTCTTCGAGACCTTGAGCTACAGGGCGCTGAATATCATCGTCGATCGGCCCATCGGGAAGCCGTCATTGATCGCCTGCATCTGGAGAATCAGAAACTACGCGATGAAGCGCGCGCATCAGTCTTTGATCCTATAACTGCGGATCTGATGCGGCTCTATGACGGCTTTCGCAGGGACGCGGACCGGCTCGCGGAAAGCGGTGCCGAGTCCGGGATTGTCAAACTCATGGAGAGTTACGCCGAGGACATTGAACTTATCCTGGACCGATGTGGCCTCGAACTATTTTCGGCAACAGCAGGGGAGTCGTTCCGCGTTGGCGAGCACGCGGTCGTGGCTACGCTGGAAACTCAGGAGGAAAACCAGAACAATACGGTAGCCGTAGTAACGGCAGTTGGGTTCAGGGACCGGGTTACCGGACAGGTAAAGCGCCCGGTGCGGGCGAAATTCTATCGTATTGATAGATCGGTAAAGTCTTGACAAGTCGGCCTGGAGGAATGCAGGGTTCGGCGTCGAGCCTGAGAGTGAGGAATCATGGCGACATTCGGAATCGATCTCGGCACGACCTACTCCTGCATCGCTTACGTTGACGAGTCGGGACGCGCTACGGTAATCAAGAATGCCCTAGGCGAGGAAACGACCCCGTCTGTCGTCTACTTCGAGAGCGCAGAAAGCGTGGTGGTCGGCCGGGACGCGAAGTCCGTGGCGATGCTCTCGCCGGACCTTGTGGTCTCCCTGATCAAGCGCCAGATGGGCACTGATTTCGAGCAGACCTTTCACGGCGAGACGCATACGCCGGAGACTATTTCCGCGCTAATCCTGCGTGAACTGGCGAAGTCCGCGGGCCAGCAGACCGGTCAAGCGGTCGAGGACGTCGTCATCACTGTCCCCGCGTACTTCGGCCTCGCCCAGCGCGAGGCAACCCGGAAAGCGGGGCAGATCGCTGGCCTGAATGTGCTGAGCCTGGTGCCCGAACCGGTCGCCGCTGCCCTGCATTACGAGGCTATGGGAACCGGGGAGGACCGCATCATCCTGGTGTTTGACCTTGGGGGCGGCACCTTCGACACGACCGTGATCAAACTGGCGGGCAACGACATCCACGTGCTGTGCACCGACGGTGATCACCATCTTGGCGGGGCCGATTTGGACGAGGCGATCAGGACGTTTCTGTTGAACCGTTTCCTCGACGAAAATCCCGGCTCGGACGCGGCGAGCGACGAGGAATTCATGCAGGAACTCACGATCAGGGCCGAGGAGATGAAAAAATCGCTGAGCGCGGCCCAGTCCTGCCGCCATACGATGCGTTTCGGCGGGGATACCTGCCGGGCCGAGCTGACCCGAGCGGATTTCGAGAATCTGGCATCGACCTTGCTGGATACCGCCATGGATATTACCCAGCGTACCATCGATACGGCGCGCGAAGCCGGGGTCAGCGCATTCGACGAAGTTCTCCTCGTCGGCGGCAGTACCCGGGCGCCGGCCGTGGCGGCCAAGCTTCGCGAACGGTTCGGATTCGAGCCTCGGCTGCATGATCCCGATCAGGCCGTCGCCAAGGGCGCTGCGCTGTTCGCGCTTATCGAGTCGGTCAAGATCATGCTGCCTGATCAGTCCGGGGATGGCCCGCACGCCGAAATATCCGATGCGAAGGTCGAGGAGGTCGCACAGCACCTGGGCATAACGGCCGACAAGGTTCGGAAGCTGGCCAGTAAAAGCGTCACGACCGTCGTCCCACGGGCCTTTGGCATCAAGGTCGTCGACCGCGAGGACGGCAAGGAGCTCCCGGACGACGAGAACCTGAGCTACAAGATCGCCCACATTCTGGAAGCCAACCGGCCGCTGCCGGCCTCCCCCGATACGCAGCAGTTCTACACTGTGTACCCGGATCAGGTGGCGATCCAGATCGAAATATGGGAACAGGCAGGAGCGGTCGCCTCCAGCGAGCTCGCCGACAATAACAAGATCGGTGACGGCATCATCACCGGCCTCCCGCCATTGCCGCAGGAATCTCCTGTTGACGTGACGTTCAGGATGAACGAGACCGGTTTGCTCCGCGTGGAGGCGGTCGAGCTCAAGACGGGGAAGAAACTCAACATGGAACTGCAGACCGAGGGTCTGGCCGAGAACAAGGTGGACGAAGCGCGAAGCGTAATTGCGCGTTATGCCACCAGCGAGTGATTTCGATAGGGCACGGTATCGCCGGGACGTCCTCGAGCCGGCCCGCAAGCGCGGGAACATTCCGCCACCTGACCTGATCATCCGGTACGCCGTGTCACCCGGTATGGAGCGAGATGCGGCGGCCTTTGCGGCCCGCGTCGCCGAGGTTGTCAAGTACTGGCGTGGGCTGCAGCAGCAGATCGTCTTCAAGCCGCTGGCCGTGGCCCTCCTCGCCGCGCACGCCAGGCTCAAGGACGCAGGCCAGCTCAGCTACGCGCATTTCGCCCGGCAACAGGGCGCGGAGCGGGCGGAGGCACTGTCCAAGCTGGAAGCGACCGTCAAGGACATAGCGGCCACGACCCCGGCGGTATTGCGATCCACGTTGTCCTTGCTGTACGACGAGTGCGGGGGGATCCTCAGCGAGGAAGCAATCCAGGGCCAGTTCACTGCGCACCAGGTAGCCGTCGTCGACCAGGTGTGGACGCTACCCACCAGGCCCTCGCGTCTGTCCGGCCTGGCGGGCCGCCTCGACACCCTGGACCTGCGTCTGGCCGCCGAGGCGGTTTTCGGAACCGATGCTGTCCGGGCCGGTTTCCGGCTGCATCACGGCTTCCGTATGGCCTCGGGGGCTCGGCTGACCAGGGATCTCCTGGCGGAGAAGAAGAAGAGCCTGGCCCAGCGCCCGCACGATGACCGCAAGACGGCGCACGAGGAGGTCCTGCAGACCTTGCAGCAATGCTCGGAGCGCGGTGAGCTGGACGCACTTCTGCTCTGGCAGCTCATCGACGTGCTCCAGCCACGGGTGACTGAGGGTCTCCCCAACCGCTCGATCGTCACGCTCGCCTGCGGTCTGGGACTGGACCAGTCGGAAGCCGCCGAGCTGGTGCTCACCCTGACGCAGCAGCGTTCCGCTGGACGCGGGGTCAACGTCACCAGCCTGAAGCGGCAGGTAGATGAGGCCGAGCGGGCCGGTGACACCGAGGAAGCGGCCGCGTTGCTCATGGAGCTCATCGCCAAGAGCAGTGACGGCGACGGTAGCCTGCGTTCGCGGCTGCGATCGTTGCCGCCCCCGCCGCCGGCGCGGGTGGTGGCGACGCCACATGGAAGCACTGTCCGCGTGGAGTGGCGGCCCGGGCCGGCCCGGGCGGATCAGATCCGGTATCGCGTGGTCCGATGTTCCGGCGCACCGGCCGCGTTGCCGTCGGCCGGGCTGGTCGTGGCCGACACCGACGGCCTGAGCGTGACCGACGGCGAGCCGCCCAATGGAGTGCGGCTCCACTACACCGTGTTCGGGACCAGGGGAGCGGACATCTGGTCGGCCGGCACGTCCGCCCCTGAAGTCCTCATGCTGTCCGAGGTGGCCAGTTGCCGGCTGGAGATCGAGGATGACGCGGTGCTCGGTTCCTGGCAGGTCGCCCCGGGAACCGCTGACGTCGTGGTTACTCGCGCGGAGGGAGCGCCGCCACCGGCCACGGGTGGTCAGCGGGTCGCCGCGTCGCGGGCGAGCTTTCATGACACCGGGCTGCACCGCGGCACTCGCTACTACTACCGGATACGCGCCGTGTACGTAAGCGGCGCGGGCGAGCGCTGGACCACCCCCGGAATCGTGCACTGGGCGACCCCGGAGACGGCGCTGGACACGGTGCGGGATCTCCGCTTGGAGTTGCTGCCGGCCGGCGACCCGGGAGTGATGCTCTCGTGGCGCACCGCTGAAACGGGCATCGTCCGGATCTACCGCGGCAACAGCCCGCCGCCGCGGCCGCCGGGAGCGTCTATCGGGCTTGATGAACTCGCGGGATACGGCCGTCCCGTGCCCGGCCTGGTCGTGAGCGGTGCCGAAGGGGAAAGCCGGCTGCGGGCTCGCCTCGTCAACGGCCGGAGCTGCTTTACGGCGATCACGGTCGGCGCGGAACGGGCGGTGGTGGGCGAGACCGCCACGGCGGCGGTCATGAGCCCAGTGAGTGACCTGCGGGCCCGGCGGGACGGGGACACGATCTGGCTGCACTGGACATGGGCCGAGGGCTGTCACGTGTGCCGGGTCGAGTGGCCGGACGATCCAGGCCAGTCGCGGGCGGCAGTGGAATGCGGGTGGCGCCGGTTCCACGATGACGGCGGGTTCAAGATTACGGTAGGCCCCCAGGCGGTGACCGTGTCGGTGCGCTCCATCCATCGTGACGCCACCGGTGAGATCGCGTCGGTACCCGCCCAGGTCTCCGTCCTGGGCCGAGACGTGACGGTCCGCTATGCCTTCCGGCGGAAAACCTGGTGGGCGCCGTGGCGGCGGGACCGGCTGGTCCTGCGGACCGATCGGGAGTGCCAGCTGCCACCGCTGACCGTGGTGCACAAGGCCGGGCGGATCATGCCGCTGCGGGCGGAACAGGGCACGCTCATCTTCCGCCTGCCCAGCACGAACCTGTCGCCGGCCCGCCCGCTGTCGGTGCAGATCCCGGTGCCGGGCTGTCGGGGGCCAGACTGGCTGGTCTGCTTCTTCTCCGGCGATCCGCCCGGTGACATCTCACTCGTCCCAGCCGAGAGCCGGAGGTGAGCGTGCTCGCCTGCCCCTACTGCTACAACCGGTTTACCGAGAAGGACATCCTTTTCCGCTGTACCGGCCGCCCCGGCCCGGAAGGTGCGGTCTGCGAGCCACGGCGGGACGACAGCCTGGTCCGCTGGCTGGGGATCTCCACCCCGCTGCCCCCGGCATTCGACGGGGACGACCGCCGGGCCACAGCTAGCTGCCCGCGCTGCCACGGCGAGTCGCCCTACCGGATATGCCCCGCCTGCCATAGCCGACTTCCGGTCGGCTTCGGCAAGGTGGACAGCCGCCTGATCGCCATGATCGGCGCCAAGCAGAGCGGCAAAACCGTTTTCATGACCGTGCTGATCCACGAACTCAAGCATCGGGTCGGCCGCAATCTGGATATCGCCATCATGGGCTCGGATGAGGCGACCATAAGGTCATTCGACCGAGACTATGACGAGCGCTTGTACCGGCGGCATGCCCTTCCGGAGGGCACGCAGCGCGTGGCCGCCCGATCCCTGCGGCAGCCGCTGGTGTTCAGCATGACCATGGAGCAGCAGCGGCGGCTCGCGTCCCGGCGCGAGCGGCACACCATTTTCTCTTTCTTTGATACCGCGGGCGAAGATCTCATCTCCACCGAAAGCGTGGAGCTCAATGCCCGGTACCTGTCCAGCGCCGATGCCGTCATCCTGCTCCTGGATCCGCTGCAAATGCCTGGAGCCCGGGCGCAGGCGCTGACCGGAACGATTCTGCCAGATTCCGCGGCACCAGGTTTCGACTCGCCATTCAACGTGCTGAGCCGCATCACGCATCTCCTGCGCACCTCTCCGACGGGCCAACCGCCGCAGCGGATCCATCCCTACCCGCGGGCGCGCTCGTCCCAGCGGATCCAGACCCCGATTGCCGTTGCCTTCGCGAAGCTCGACTCGCTCGAGCACACCTTTCCCCGGCAGAGCCCGCTGACCAAGCACCCTGAGCCGCAGCGTGAGTTCGACACCAAGGACAGTCTCGCGGTGCACCATCAGGTCCAGGCGCTGCTTGACGAATGGGACGGGCCGCAGATCGACCAGCTAATGCGGCACCATTACGCGCGCTACCGGTATTTCGGCCTCTCCGCGCTCGGTGCCCTTCCCCTGGACTCCACCACGGTCTCGCATATCCGGCCTCACCGCGTCCACGATCCGTTCCTGTGGCTGCTCAGTGAGTTCGGCATCATCCCCGCTAGCAGAGGCTGACATGGGATTCGCGCAGCTGTACTACACCTCGTGCGAGACTGGCCTGTCCGGCTTCGCCGGCTTCCAGTTCAACGCGGTCACCCCCGGGCTCGCGCCCGAGGTGCTCCGAACGGTGGAATCACTGACCTCCTATAAGGCGCCACGATGGCTGAGCGCCCGGCCCACGGCGGCGGAGATCGCCGCCTGCCCGGTCAACCTGGTCTACACCTGGGAGCCAGCGACGATCCTGGCCAACGTGATCTTTGCCGGCACCGACTTCTCCCAGCGGTCCGGCAACTACTTCGCGCACGCGCTCGTCAGCCAGGGCGGCGTCAGCGCCTTCGGGGAGATCCTCCCGATCGAGCTGTGGGGATCGCCGGTATGGGCGTCGGAACCGATCGCCGTCACCGAGCTTCCGATGCTGGAGAGCTTGCCGCGGCCCTCGCATGATGGGGTGCTGAGCCGGGAAGACGTTGGCCGCTTCCTGGGTCACGGCGAGCGTACCGAGCATCTTGCCGCGCTGCTAACCGCCGCCGAGAGCGCGGTCCTGCGGAACGGGCGGCCGATCGTCATCGTCGATCCGGACACCGCAGTGGTCGCCCGGTGGATCGCCGCGATCTGCTTCCTGCTCCCTCCCGCGGTCGCGCGCCGGGTGTCTTTTGCCACCTACCATCACAGTCCCGGCTACATAGACGTGCACGTCATCGGGACGCCGCCAGATTCCGATTTCGATCTCAACGAGACAGCCTTCCGCAGCTATGTCGTGTTCGACACGACGACCGCGCGCACCAGCGACGTCACACCCGAGCCGGCCACCGCACTGCTCGTGCGTGCGGGCCCCAGCCATGCGGCGGCGCTGTGGGAGCGAGCCGGGAGGCTGGCCGATATCACCGGCGACGCGCTGGCTGACTGGCATCCCGCCCTGGTCATGGCGGCCCTCCTGGACGGACCCGAGGTTGCGATCGCCGATCTCGATGTCCTCAGCGACTGGCTGCGGCAGCACGCGGCCCGGCTTTCCCCCGGCGACCGCGGCGAGATCCTCCGCGCCTTCCTGGACAATGCCGCGTGCCGGTCATGGCACCTCGCGGCCCTGGGCGTGCTGTCCCGCCTTGCGGCTGATCCCGAGCTCACCACGCGCATCGAGCGGCTGGCCGTGCAGGAGGAACTGCGGCGGGCCGTGGCCGGAGACGACGTCAGCACCGGCGTCCCGGTGACGACCGCGGAGGGCCGGGCATTCGCCGCCGCCGAGTGTGCGGAACGTCTGAGCGGCGCTCCGGCCCAGGTCGCGATCTCGCTGCTCGGCTGGAGCACCGACCTCGGTCTCGAGCTGCCCGA
Organism: uncultured Actinomycetes bacterium; assembly: GCA_963769715.1. Lineage (GTDB taxonomy): Bacteria > Actinomycetota > Actinomycetes > Streptosporangiales > Streptosporangiaceae > Palsa-504. The sequence continues at coordinate 373,918 of CAVYNE010000034.1, read as the reverse complement.
GGCGGCCCTGTGGGCCTGCGGCGAGCACGTGCTTGGTCCGCGGCTGCTCGACGTGCCGGACGAGGACACCTTGGGAGTCATCGCGGGCGCTCGGCCGCTGCTCGAAGGGGTCCTCGCCTACCTGGCGGCCGTCGTGGCCCGGCAGCCGGACGCTGTCGCGCGGGCCTTTGACGCCGGCCTGGACGATATCGCCGGGACGCTACCCGATGTGCTGCCGGACGCCCTGCAGGAGGCGGTCCTGCTTGCTGAGGTGCGAAAGCACCCGGCGAACCGGATCCGTGCCCTCGGCCTTTTCGTGGCCCAGGGCCGGCCCCCGGGCGGCCGACCGCCAGGTGACCGGCCTCATGGCCGCAGTCGCTGGCTCAGCGAGGACCTGATGGGCCGGATCTGGCCGGAAGGCCGCTGGACGGCATCCGAGGCCGTGGCCGCGATCGGCGCATTCGAGCAAGAGCAGTTGCTGGCCGAGCCCGTTTACGGCTGGATCGTCCAGGCCGTCACGGTGCCGCCACGCGGAAAGGCCTATCTGAATTCCTACCAGCAGCTTTGCCGGATCCTCGAGGCGCGGAACATCGACCGTGCGCTGCCGGAGGAGGCCCGCAGGCAGCTGGATTCGTTCCTCACCACCGTGCGCAAGATCGAACAGGCCCAGCTGAAGCAGGGAAAGTCGCAAGCATCGATTATCCGGCAACTGGCCAGCTCCTATGCCGGGCTGCCGCCGCCCACCCAGGATCTGCTGCGCGCGGCGCTGGCTGGTCAGGTCGAGAAGATGGCGGGTTCCCGGCACCTTCCGATGGCGGTCGAAACGTACCCCGCGCCCGTGGTCTCCGCCTTCCTCGGTGCGGCGCGCAACCGTCTGGCGGCCATGCCGCCGGATGTCGCCGCTGCGGCACGGCTGTTCCATTGTCTGGCGTCCCTTCGGTCCGGCCGGGACGCGGTGATCGCGCCAGGACTTGAAGAAACGTTGCGAGAGGAGCTGAGGCTATGGCGCCGCGCGGACCTGAACCGTGTGCACGAGCGACTGCAGCACGCGGACCCGGTGGTCGCCGACTGGTTCGCCGACTGGCGGCAGAAGCGCCTGGCCACGGGCTTGCGCCGGTCGTGGCGGCGGCTGCTAACCGGTCACGCCGAGGGCGGCCCCTGACGCGCCGGCCAGGCCGGCGTGCCAGGACACGGTAGAGCAGCCGGGGGCATCGATGTTCTTCACCCTGATAGCACTGGTCGTCATCGTGTTCGGCATACTGCTGATCTCGCCGCCGATCGTGCTCGGCTATGCCCTGTGGCACGCATGGGGCTGCGGGCGGGCCTACGTCAGTGCGTTCGCCCAGGTCCTGGGCGTGCCTGACGCCCGCAGCGCCGCCCCTGCGCCCCCGCCGCCACTGGATCAGCCGGCCGACGGCCGGGAACCGGCTTACGAGCAGTACCTGTTCGGGCAGGTGCGCCGGGACCTGGCCCTGGCGCTCTCCCGGGCCTTCGCCCGGGCCCGCCGGGACGTCGCTGGGGATGCCCGACAGATCTGGGACCGCCGGCTGGCCGGTCCCTGGACCCTGGATTTCCTGTGGCACCGCCTGATCGGGGTCCTGCTGCTCGCCGGGCTGATCGTGGGTACGCTGACCGCCGGTCTGTTCCTGACCGTCGCGACCGTCCTGCAGGTGCTGATCGTGGTCTTGGTGGCCGGACTCGGCATCTCGGCCATCTTCTCGCTCCGGGCGGTCGATAGCACCCTGCTCCGCGTCCGGGGCATCAGGATGACATGCCCCAAGTGCTACCGGCACATCCCCTACCCGTCGTACCGATGTCCCGGCTGCGGCGCCCTGCACCGCGACGTACGGCCGGGACGCTATGGGGTCATGCGGCGGCGGTGCAGTTGCGGCGAGCGCAGCCTGCCTACGCTGCTGATTCTCGGCAGCCACCGGCTCGCTGCGTTCTGTCCCCATCAGACCTGCGGCGTCCCGCTCGCCGATACCGCGGGAACAGCGACCGAAGTGGTGCTCGCGTTGTTCGGCGGGTCGAACGTCGGCAAGACGCGGCTGCTGATGATCATGGTGATGGCCCTGCGGGAGCAGGCGGCGCGCGGAGCCGCGGCGGTCGATAACGCTGACCGCATGACCGGCCGGCGGCTGGGCGAGCTCACGCCGGCCCTCCTCGGTAACCTGCCCACGTCCCGGACTGGCCTGGATCGGCCCCGGGCTTACTCGCTATACGTCAGTCTGGCCGGCGCGCACCGTGAGCTTGTTCATTTCTTCGACACGGGCGGGGAGCAGTTCTACGACTCAGAAAAACTGGCCACGCTGGAGTACTTCCGGTCCGCCCGGACGCTCATCTTCGTGATCGACCCGTTCTCCATCGACGGCGTGTGGGACGAGCTTGGGCCTGACCGCCACGCGGAATTCTCACCCCGGGCCGACCACTCGCCGTGGTACGTGTTCCAGCAGCTGGTCCGGAACGTCAAGGAGATGAAGGCGGACCTGAAGCAGATCAGGCTCGGGGTCACGGTCAGCAAGGCGGACATGCTCGCGCGGGAGCAGCTGCCCGCTCCGGAACCGGACAGCGCGTCGATCGAGCAATGGCTCGCGGACATGGACCAGGACAATCTGCTGCGGTCGATGCGGCACACGTTCGGGGAAGTCCGGTTCTTTCACACCTCGGCCATGCTGGCCGACAGCGCGGTCCCGCAGGCGATCTACGATCTCGTCGGCTGGGCGCTGGCCGGATCCGAACCGCCGCCCGCCGCGGCGGAGGCGGAGGTCGGCCAGTGAACCCCTACCGGCCGTGGCGCATCGCGTGCTTCGCCGTGACCCTACTGGCCATGCTGGGCACCCTGGCCGCCATCTGCCTCGCCATCTACGGCGGCTGAACCGGCCTTGCCTGTCTCGGCCGAACCCGCGTTCGTCGCCTCATCCTGCGATATTTCCAGCACGGCATCCAGCAAGCTCGCCTCCAGGTACTCGGAGAGCAGCTCGGCGAACCGTTCGCCGCCCAGCTCGGCCCGCTGCCGGCGAAGCCAGCTCTGCTGCTCTTCGGCCCGCAATTGGTCGATCTGCAGCCAGGCCAACATGCTGGCAGCGGTGAACCCGAGGGCTTCGTCGGGCCGGCCGTCCCGGGTCAGCGCCGCTCCGAGCTCGCCCCGCAGCCTGGCCAGGCTGGAATCCGCGGCCAGGCCGGGACCCAGGCGCCCGACCAGGACCGGGTGCGCGGCGAGCAGTTTCTCCGCCCGTTCGGTGTCCGCCATCCGCATGGCCGTCAGCAGGAGCTGCTGATCGCAGGCCGTGATGGCCCGGCCGTCGCCCCGCTCCCGGGCGAGATCCAGGGCCCGGCGGTACCAGTATTCGGGGGATTCATGGCCTTCATCGCGCTTCCACCGGGCCAGGCGGCCCAGGTCCCGGCAGCTGGCCATCATCGTGTCCTGGTCGCCGATACGGGCCGCCAGGTTCAGGGCCCGCCAGTGCAGTTCCCGGGCCCGGACGGGGTCGCCGGCCAGCTGGCTGATGAGGCCGCCTTCCTGGCATGTCTCGGCGGTCAGTTCATCACGCCGCAGCTCCTCCGCGACCTGGGCGGCGCGCAGCCAGGAACCGTACGCCGCCTTGTGGTCGCCTTGCTTGCGGGCGCAGCGAGCCAGCTCGAGGTACGCCTCGGCCGTCAACGGGGACGCTTCGTCATGGCCCGCCAGATCCAGGACACGACGGCAGCAGCGCGCCGCCTCGGTCAGATCGTGGCCCGCCGCGACCCTGCCAATCTGCAGCCACAGGTCGGCCGCAGCGGCCAGGTAATCCATCGCCTCGAACGTTTCGGCCGCGCGCCGGTACCACTTCATCCTGGTACCAAAATCGGCGTAGAGGTCGCCTCAGCCGGCAGCACAGGTCCGCGATCTTTAGGCTGTTCTGGAGTCCTTCCGCGACCTCTAGGGCGGTCCGGTAGTAGTCTGCGGCTTCCGGACGCGCGGGTCCCTGCTCCGCGGTGATGCCGAGCTCGATCAGGCAGTCGAGTGCGACCGCTTGGTTCCCCATTCTCTCGGCGCTGTCGCGTGCTTCGGTGAACAGGTGCGATGCATCGTCATAGTCGCCTCGTCGTCGCGCGATGGTAGCCAGTCCCATCTGGCACTTGATCACGTCGGCCTGATCATGCCCTTGGCGGGCCATCTGGCGACAGTCCCGGTAGATCTCCTCGGCGATGACCAGTTGCCCGGAATGCAGTTCCACCTCGGCCAGCCCGAGCCGACTGGACACGATGATCTGCGGGTCACCGCTTTGTTCCCCTATCTGCTGGGAGTTCAGGTAGGACGCTCGCGCCGATTCCGTGTCGCCCCGGGCCAGGGAGGTCTTCGCCAGCTGGCAGTGGGCCTCGGCGAGGAGGCGCGGCTGTGCGAGCTGTTCCGCCAATTTCAGGGCGCGGTCGTGCCAGGCGGCAGCGCTGTCCAGGTCACCGAAGGCCGCGGCCAGCTCGCCCATCTGGTGATAGCAGTCCACGGTCCCTGGGCGGTCGCCCATGTCGTCAGCCAGGCCAATGTAGCGCTGGTAGCTCTCTCGAGCCCGGGACAGCATCCCTTGGCGTTGCCAGGTGCGGCCCAGCTGCAGATAACAGTCCTTGGTCATCACCCGGTCGCGGGACCGGACGGCGATCTTTTTGGCGGCTTCGAAGGCGGTCTCCGCGCTTTCGAGATCATCGCGCCGCAGCGACAGTTTGCCGATCTGGAGGTGGCTCTGCCCGGCGACCTGCTCCAGGTCATAATATTCGGCCTGCCGCTCGGAGCACGCCAGGGCGAGGCGTTCTGCGTTCTGGCCGTCTCCCCGGGCCCGCGCCAGGTCCCTGAGCTGGCGAACGCCGTTGATGACCAGTTCCTGCGCCCGTATGCGGGTGGGGGAGCAGTGATTGAGAGCGCCCCGGCTCCACCGTTCCGCCGCGTCGTCGTCCCCTCTGGCCAGGGCTACCACGCCCAATCCCTGGTAGCAGCGAGCCTCGATGATGAGGTCCCGCAGCTCGCGGGCTAGGTCGAGGGCCTTAAAGTACGCCCGCCAGGCCGTGTCATATTCACTTCGCTCCGCGGCGATGTCCGCCAGCCGTTCGTGACAGATGGCGATCCAGCGCGTGTCCTCCATCTGACCGGCACGTGTGAGGGCCTCGCGGCCCAGGCGGTCGGCCGCGCCGAGCTCTCCCTGTGCCTGAGCCGCCCGGCTCTGCCAGTGCAGCAGGTCGCAAGACAGGTCGGCGTCTTCGGCCACGTCTGGGAGGGTCTCCCCGCACAGCCGTCGGAGGAAGCTGAACGCTCCCCGCCGGAACAGGATCGCCGCGGCGCGCACTGTCGCCGCGGCCGCCTGCTCGCGCTCCCCGATCTCCTGATGGTGGTGGCGTGCTTCGAGCAGATCAGCGACGGCATCCGGCCAGATGTCCGCGCGCCACTCATAGTAAGCCGCCGCCCGCCGGTGCGCCTCGGCCAGCTCTTCTGGTTCGACCAGACCGACCAGGCCGGTCTCGACCTGATACCGCAGACCTTGTGCCGTCCAGCGGTGCACCAGGTACTGGGGGTCTCCCGGCGGGGAATCCGGTACCTTGGCCAGCAAGCTCATGGTGACCAGTACCTCGATGGCGTAGGCCAGGCCGGGCCGTTCCTCAGGACGGCCGCGCGTCGCGCAGTCCCGCCTCAGCTCGGCGAGCCCAGCGCCCGGCAGGCCGAGGTGTTCCAGCACAAATCCCAGCCGGCCCGTTGCGCTGCGGTCAGTTGCTCGTAGGCTTCGGCAAGCCTCGCCTCGCGCACCGGATCGGTACCTGGGGCCAGCGACTCGGCGACGGCCCAGTTGAGGCCGATGGCAGAGACTGGCGTGCGGAATACTGATGCGGCCACGAACAACCGGAGCGCCAGCGGGAATGACTGCAGGCGGATCAGCAGGCGATCGACGAGAACGTCGTCCACGATGAGCGTAACCGTCTCGGCCAGGGCCTGGTCGAGATCGCGTGGCCGCTGACCGAGCCAGGCGGACGGGTCCTCGATCCCGCGCGTTCGCAGGGCTGCCTCCATTCGCGACGCGACGTCCGCGAAGCGGGCCCGGTGCCCGCGCAGCAGGGAGTCGAGGTATTCAAGCGCCCGAGGATGGCCGCCGACGTCCGCGTACGCTCGGTCGCGTTCATCCGGTTCAAGCGCGTCCAGGGCGGTCAGCCGCCACATCAGCTTGTCGGTCTCGGCCCGGGACAGGGGTCCCAGGTGGTGCAGGACTACCCGGGTCATCACCTCGTCGGCCAGCGCGATCGGATAGCGGCTGGTGACGAGCAGGCGGCCGTTCGGGCTCAGGCCCGTCCAGCGGTAGATAAACGCGGCCATCTCGGGATCGGTGAGTTCGCTGGGCGCGTCGTTCTGCGGGCCCCGATCGGCGTCGCGCATGTTCTGCTCGGCTTCGTCCAAGACGAGGAGGACCGACACGTGCGGGAGCACGAGATCTTCGACCAGCGGGAGCTGATCGTCCCAGTCCTGGCGGGGATCGCGGAGTTCACTGGCGGCCCGCGCCAGCGGGCTATCGTCATCAAGCTGCCACTTCAGGCAGAGAGGCCGGAGCTTGCTGCCCAGTTCCTGGAGGATCAGCGCGGGCGTGGTACGGCCGCGGATGAACAGCACCAGGTCGACTTCGTCGCCCAGCGCCGTGATCAGCCGGTTGGCCAGGCTGGTCTTTCCCATTCCACCGATGCCGTAGACGATGGCGGCTGGTTCGTGGCCGCGCAGCACGCGAAGCAGTTTCCTGAGATCGCCGCGGCGGCCGACAAAGTCATCGTCGCTGCGCCCCGCTTGCCTGGCCGTTGGTCGGCTCGGCGCTGCCGCGGCTCCGGTGGATGCCGCGCCCCGTTCGAAAAGCGGGCCCGGCGAGGTTCGCATGTACAGGGCGGGTATCCACCACTCAGCGAGAGCGGACTCCGGGTGGTCCGGCGGGAATGCGGCCCGGGTACGCTCCAGCTCCCGGCGCGCGTCCGAAAGCGCGGCGAGCGGATCGGGCGCGTGCTGGCGACTGGCCAGCGACTGGTAGAAGTGACTACACAGCTGGATCGCGTAGCGGTCGTTGACGTCCGAACTCATCGCCATGACCGCCGGGACGCCGTGCGCGAGCAGTCCTCTCGCCAGGCTGGGCAGCGACACGCCGGACGAGTCCGCGTCCTGGCCGGCCGCAGTCGCGCAGCCGGCCAGGACGACGAGCGGCACACCCTGGTCGGGCACAAGTACCTCGTTCGCGAAGCGCTTGGCGCCGACCGGGTCCGGCTGGCCGTCCGCCGTCTCCAGCATCAGCTCGCCGGAACGGGCCTGACAGGATATGTGCAGGATGTGATACCGCTCTTCGCTGAGCGCGGCGCGAATGGCCGCCACCGAACCCCAGTCCAGGACCCGGACGTGCGCCCTCTCCTCACGGCGGGCGCGATCCACCGCCCGGAGTATCCGGTCCAGCTCGGCCTCATAGTCGAGTAGTTCACCTGAACCGTGCTCCGGGCTGGCGATCACCGCCAGGACCCGCAGCGGCCCGGGAATGGAGATCGCGGTCGTGCTGCCCAGACCAGGCACGAAATGGTACAGATGGGCCCGCGGATGCAGGATGAGGGGCTCACTTCGGCCCGCCAGGCACATGGTTTCCCAGGGCAGATGCCCAAGACCCTGGCCCTCCGGTACCTCCAGCGCAACCTGCAACGCGGCGTTCTGCCGGTCCGCATCCGCTAGCTCGGCTTCCAGGAGCTCACCCACCGGGCCGGCCAGGAACTGGTTCCCCAGGGCCTGTCCGAGCCGCAGGAGCGCCGCTTGTAGTTCCGATCCATCCCCGATGACGGCGGAAGATGCGGAAACAGGTGATACCGAGCGGGCCGCCCGCCGCCGCCTCTCCCGCTCGACGAGCCACAGGCGCTCCCGGACCCGGTGGTCTGGGCCGTCATGCGGGAGGACGGCCTCACCGTGCCCGCATCGGATGCTGACCTGCTCAGGTTCAATGGCCAGCGTCACCCGTCGCGGTCCCTCGGCACGGCGCCCCAGGTCAATGGGGAAGGTCAGGGTACTGGTCCCGGGGCTGCCCGAGCGCTCGGGGCGCTGCCCCCCGAGTACCCGTTCGAGTTCATCGAGACACCTCTGGTATTCGGTCTCGGACCGGCAATACCGGAAGTCGGCGAAAACCTGGGTGCCCAGGATGGGAGGAAGCTGAGCGTCGTCAAGCAGCACCGGAATAAGCTGAACCTCGCCGCGCTGCTTGCGCTCGAACAGCGCGGCATATTCCGTGCTCACCCAGGGGCTGTTGGCCGTCGACCGGCTAAAGACGATCAGGCCGGTGGACGCGCTCCTCAGTCCCTCATCAAGGCGCTGAACCAGGCCGTCGCCCGGGGCGATGTCCCACCGGTCGAAGAAAACTGTGAAGCCGTCTCGCTCCAGGTCCGTCGCGAGCTTGAGCGTCCAGTCGGCATCATCGCCATGCGCATATGAGATGAATACGGTGCCGGCGTTCACCCAGCCTCCCCCGTCATGGATGCGGACTTCCTCTCACGGTAACTGCGGCGTCCCTGAAACGGGAGGCGTGTCCTTGACCTGCCTGACCCTGAACCTGGATGATGGCGCGGTCTCGATGCGGCCAGGCGGCCGTAGCCGCTGTAGGAACCAGAGCCACAGCAGGCTGACCTGTGACGCGAGCTCGTTCAGCAGGGAAATTCTGCATTTACGGCCTGGAACGAACGGCCTGATGGTGCCACTGTAGTGAAGTTGACAGACCGGCGAGCCGGGAGAATGCGTTGGCAGAGCACGATGTGAAAATCCGACTCGAGGATCGCTACACCGCGGAGTCCGGCCGTGTGCAGATGACCGGGGTGCAGGCCCTGGCCCGGCTGCCGCTGAACATCCTGCGATCAGACCGCACTGCAGGCCTGCGGACGGCGGTCTTCATCTCTGGCTACGAGGGATCGCCGCTGGGGGGCTATGACCTGGAGCTTCAACATCACGCCGGGCTGCTCGCCGCCTACGACCTGGTCTTCCAGCCGGGGGTCAACGAGGAACTTGCCGCGACCTCGGTCCAGGGCTCGCAGTTGGCCGCCGGTCTGGCTGACGCCCGGGTGGAAGGGGTCACCGGGTTCTGGTACGGCAAATCCCCGGGCCTGGATCGCGCGTCCGATGCGCTCAGGCACGCCAACCTCATGGGGACCCATCCCAAGGGCGGCGCGGTGGCGTTCGTCGGGGATGATCCGTCGGCGAAATCATCGACGGTGCCCGGCGCGTCAGAGTTCCTGCTGGCCGACCTCGGGATGCCCGTGCTGTACCCGGCTGACCCCCAGGACGTGCTCGACCTGGGTGTCCATGCTGTGGCGATGTCGCGCCTGTCCGGCCTGTGGGTCGCGCTCAAGATCGCCACCAATGTCGCTGATGGCTCGGGGACCGTGGAGGTCGGCTCCGATCGTGTTGATCCGCAGTTGCCCCTGGTGATGTATGAGGGTCAGAAGTTCGAGCACCGCCTGACGGCCCGGATGCTGCAGCCGGCCCTGTCGGAGATGGAGCGGACCCGTGAAGGTGTCCGGATGGCCGCGGCCCGCGCCTACGCGCTGGCCAACCGGCTCAACCGCAGCGAGACCTTCGGCCCCCAGGCCAGTAGCAGCGCGGGCAGCATCAGTACGGGCAGCATCGGCATCGTCGCGGCGGGGAAGACCTATCTCGATATGCGGCAGGCATTGCGCATTCTCGGTCTCGACGAGGCCGAACTCGGCGCCCGCGGCGTTCGGCTCCTGCGGCTCGCGATGGTCCATCCGCTGATCGCCTCGGAAATCGAAGAGTTTGCGGACGGCTTGGCCGAGATCATCGTCGTGGAGGAGAAGCGGCCCTTCATCGAGTCCGCCATCAAAGAGATCCTTTACGGGGTGAAGAACGCCCCCAAAGTCACGGGCAAGACAGATCCGGACGGAGCGCAGCTCTTCGCGGCCCACGGGGAACTGGATGCTGACCTGATCGCGGCCGGACTAGCCTCCAGATTTAGCGGGTTGGCGGCGTTCACGACGGTTGCGGCCTGGCAGGCCAAGCAGGCTCTTCGCCGGCCGGTCACACAGCTGCCGCTGGCCTCCCGCACGCCGTACTTCTGTTCGGGATGCCCGCACAACAGCTCGACGAAGGTTCCCGAGGGCTCGCTGGTGGGGGGCGGCATCGGCTGCCATGCCCTGGTGCTGATGATGGAGCCCGAGGCGGTTGGTGACGTCATAGGGCTGACCCAGATGGGCGGCGAGGGAGCCCAGTGGATCGGCATGGCCCCGTTCATGGCCACCCGGCGGCACCTGCTGCAGAACATCGGCGATGGCACCTTCCATCATTCCGGCAGCCTGGCGGTACGCGCGGCGGTCGCCAGCGGCGTCAACGTGACGTACAAGCTGCTGTACAACTCGGCAGTGGCCATGACCGGCGGCCAGCAGGCCACCGGAGCGATGCCGGTCCCCGCGCTGACCAAGATGCTGACGGCCGAAGGGGTGCGACGTATCGTCATCACCACCGCCGAGCCCAAGCGTTACCGGCGAGCCGGCCTCGCGCCGACCGCCGAGGTCTGGCATCGCGACCGGGTTGTCGAGGCACAGGAGGTCCTCAGCCAGGTCGAGGGCGTCACCGTTCTCATTCACGACCAGGAATGCGCGACCGAACTCCGCCGCAAGCGCAAGCGGCGGCTTGCGGCTGATCCGGCCGAACGGGTCATGATCAACCAGCGAGTCTGCGAGGGCTGCGGCGACTGCGGCGAGAAGTCCAACTGCCTGTCGGTTCAGCCCGTCGACACCGACTTCGGCCGCAAGACCGTCATCGACCAGTCGTCCTGCAACAAGGACTACTCATGCCTGAAGGGCGATTGCCCGTCGTTCCTGACCGTGATTCCGGGCGCCAGGCCGCGCGCCCGCCGGGCGACGGCGCCCGCCCTGGCACCGGACGCCATCGCAGATCCGCCGTTCAGGTTCGACGTCGCGAGCGCGCCTCACACCACCCGCATCACCGGCGTGGGCGGTACCGGAGTCGTGACCTTGTTGCAGGTCTTGAGCGCTGCGGGCCGGATCGCGGGCCGCCAGGTTCGTTCGCTCGATCAGACCGGGCTCGCCCAGAAGGGGGGCGCGGTCATCTCTGACGTCAAGATCAGCGCCGGCGAGATCGAGCAGAGCCACAAGGCCGTGGCCGGGGAGTGTGACCTCTACCTCGGCTGTGATCTGCTGGTGGCCGCGGACGCAAGGAACCTGGCCGTGGCCGACCCGAAGACCACGATCGCCGTGGTGTCGACCACCAAGGTGCCGACCGGCAAGATGATCGCGGACAAGACGGTGCCGTTCCCCGATGTCGACGCGACCGCCGGCCGGATCCGGAGCGCCACCCGGGGGGAGGAGTCCGTCTTCGTCGATGCGCGGGGGCTGTCGGTCACCCTGCTGGGCACCGACCAGTTCGCGAACATGCTGCTGGCCGGGGTCGCGTTCCAGACCGGGGCGCTGCCGCTGCCCGCCCGGGCCATCGAGCAGGCCATCGAGCTGAACGGCGTTCAGGTCGAGCCGAACGTGCAGGCGTTCCGGCGAGGCCGGCAGCGCGTGGCCGACCCGGACGCATTCGCGCAAGCGGTCGCCGCACTGACCGCGGTGGCGCCCGTCCGGGTGCCGACCGAACCGGAGCGCGGGCTGATAGAGTCCGTCGGCGCCGCGCCAGGCTCGGAACTGCACCGGATCCTCACGACCCGCCTCCCGGACCTGATCGAGTACCAGAACGCCGGCTACGCCCGCCGGTATGCCGACCTCGTGGCCCGGGTGCGCGACGCCGAGGACCGGGCGGTGCCAGGGCGCAGCGCGCTGTCGGAGGCCGTCGCGGAGTTCGGTTACAAGCTGATGGCGTATAAGGACGAGTACGAGGTCGCGCGCCTGCTGGTGGATCCGCAGGCGGAGGCGGCGGTGCGCGCCGAGTTCGGCGACGGCGCCCGCGTTTCCTACCGGCTGCACCCGCCGGTGCTGCGCGCCCTGGGGATGGAGCGGAAACTCACGCTCGGGCCGTGGTTCCGCCCGGGCTTCCGGCTCCTGCGGGCGGGCAAGATCGTGCGCGGCACGAGGTTCGATCCGTTCGGCTATACCCAGGTGCGCCGGGTCGAACGAGAGCTGATCGAGGAGTACACCGGCACCATCGAGGACCTCCTTCCTCAGCTGAGCACCGAGACCTACCAGCGTGCCGTCGAGATCGCCCGGCTGCCCGATCTGGTTCGCGGCTACGAGAACATCAAGCTGGCCAACGTCGCGCTCTACCGGGCCCGGGTCAAGGAGCTGCAGCGCGAACTGGCCACGATCACCTGCCAGCGCTAGCGTGGCTCGCCAGCGATCCTTCATCGCCTCCGCCCGCCCGCCGGCCGGTCCTCCGCCCGCTGGCCGGTCCTCCGCCCGCTGGCCGGTCCTCCGCCCGGCCGATAGAGACCCACTGATCTAGGCCTGCGGTACTAGCCGGCGGATCAATCTGTGGCCGATCGGCCGACGCGGCGCTCGTGGCCGCCTCCCTAGCGTGGATGAGGTCGGAGGTAACAGATGAAGGGGCGTACATGATCGAGGTCAGGAACCTCAGTAAGCGTTACGGGGAAAAGCTGGCGGTGGACGGGCTGGACTTCGTCGTGCAGCCGGGGGTGGTAACTGGTTTTCTCGGACCGAACGGGGCGGGTAAATCGACGACGATGCGGTTGATCGCCGGGCTGGATGAGCCGAGCGGCGGCAGCGTGCGGGTCAACGGGGCCGTGTACTCCTCGGCCGTCGCGCCGATGGCGGAGCTGGGTTTGCTGCTGGAGGCCAGGGCCATGCACACGGGCCGCTCGGCCCGTAACCACCTGCTGGCGCTGGCCCAGACCAACGGGATCAGCCGGCGGCGGGTGGATGAGGTCATCGACATGGCCGGGCTGCGGGAGGTCGCCCGCAAGCGGGTCGGCGGGTTCTCCCTGGGGATGGGCCAGCGCCTCGGGGTCGCCGCGGCGTTGCTGGGCGATCCGAAGGTGGTGGTTCTGGACGAGCCGGTGAACGGCCTGGATCCCGAGGGCGTGCTGTGGATCCGCAACCTGCTCAAGGCGCTGGCCGGGGACGGGCGCACGGTGTTCGTGTCGTCGCACCTGATGAGTGAGATGGCCCAGACCGCGACCCGGCTGATCGTGGTGGGGCGGGGCCGGCTCATCGCCGACACCACGGTCGAGGAGTTCGTGGCCCGTGCCTCGGGCGGTTCGGTCACCGTCCGCACGCCCGAGGCCGCCCGTCTGCGGGATCTCCTGCTGGGGCCGGACGTCACCGTCACCAGCGAGCGGGCCGACGTCCTGCACGTTCAGGGCCTGGATGCCGAGCAGATCGGCACCGTGGCCTGGCAGGCTCACCTGCCTGTATTCGAGCTGGCCGGCCAGCAGGCCTCCCTGGAGCAGGCGTTCATGGAGCTCACCCACGATGCGGTGGAGTACCGCTCCGCCGACGCGAGCGTCACTACGGAGGTGGCGGCATGAGCACCGTCACGACCCAAGCACCCGCGACCAGCCCGGCTACCGGGCAGCCGGCGCTGCGGGTCACGCAGCCGCGGGTCCTGCTGTCGGAGTGGACCAAGTTCCGGTCGCTGCGCTCGACGGTCTACACGCTGCTGACCGCGGTGGTGCTGTCTATCGGCATCGGCGCGCTGTTCTCGGCGGTGTCCGCCAGCCAGTACCACACCTTCAGTCCGGCCGACCAGGCGAGTTTCAGCCCCATCTCGACCAGCCTGAACGGCATGCTGTTCGCGCAGCTGGCGATCGGCGTGCTCGGGGTTTTGCTGATCAGCGGCGAGTACAGCACGGGGATGATCCGCTCCTCGCTCACCGCGGTGCCCAGGCGGCTGCCGGTGCTGTGGGGGAAACTCGGGGTCTTCGCCGGGGTGGTGTTCGCGGTCACGCTGGTCACCAGCTTCGTGTCGTTCTTCCTCGGGCAGGCCCTGCTGAGCAGCCACCACCTGAACGTCGCGATCTCCGCTCCCGGCGCCCTGCGCTCGGTCATCGGCGCCGCCCTGTACGCGACGGTCGCGGGCATGATCGGGATGGCGCTGGGCACGCTGCTGCGCAGCACCGCCGCCGGGATCTCCACCTTCGTCGCCGCGTTTTTCGTGATCCCGCCGCTCACCGACCTGCTGCCCTCGTCGTGGTCGTCGCATTTCGCGCAGTACCTCCCCTCCAACGCCGGGGAAGTCCTGTTCGGGGGAGGGCGAGGGCTGGTCCACCCGCTGGCCCCATGGACCGGCTTCAGCGTCCTGTGTGCCTACGCGGTCGTGCTGATCGGCTTCGCGGCGTGGCGGCTGCGGCGCGCCGACGCCTGATCCAGGGAGACAATTGGCGCAGTGAACGCGTTCCCGCTAATCGGGCATCCACCAGCGCGCTCGGTGCGCTGGTGGATGTTCGACGTGGCAGTGGCCGTGCTCGTCGCGCTGTTCTCGTTCCCGTACCTCCATCAGGAAAATGTCACGCCGTCGCCGCTAGCGGTCCTCGTGGTTGTCGCGCTGACCGTGCCGCTCATCGTCCGCCGGATCTGGCCGAGCGCGGTTTTCGGCTGGCTCTTCGGTGTCTCGGCGGTGGTGGGGCTGTGGAATGTCCGCCTGGTCGTCAGCTTTGCCCTGGTGGTCGCGCTGTATACGGTGGCGGCATACGAGCCCCGGCGCCACGCTCTGGTCGCGGCCGGGCTGCTTGAGGGCGGCGTCATCGCCGCCGTAATAAGCCTGGCGGGCTGGGTTCCTGCTGAAAGACGCGCCCCCCGCCGACCTGCTCGCCGCCATCCGCACCGTCGCCGACGGCGCGGCCGTACTCGCGCCCAGCACGACCCGGCGGCTCATCGACCGGTTTGTCCCGCTGCTCCCCGACCCGGAACGGACCGCTCGGCGTGACAGCCTGCTCGAGCCCCTCACCGACCGGGAACGCGACGTGTTCCGGCTGCTGGCCCGGGGCCGGTCCAATCGCGAGATCGCTGCCGAGCTTTTCCTGTCCGAGAGCACGATCAAGATTCACGTCGGGCATATCCTCGCCAAGCTCAACCTGCGCGACCGGGTGCAAGCCGTCGTGCAGGCGTATGAATCCGGGCTGATCACACCCGAAAACTAATGACACGCGCTCGCCGCCAGGCGATGAGCGCCAGAGGAGGAACTGATGGCTGGATGGACCACGCGCGACATTCCCGACCAGTCGGGCCGAACGGTTCTCGTTACTGGCGGCAACGCCGGCCTGGGCTATCAGACTGCGCAGGAGCTGGCCCGGAAGGGTGCCCGGGTGCTGCTGGCCGCCCGTGACCGGGCCAGGGGCGCGGCAGCGCTGGCACGGCTCAGCGCCGAGGTTCCGGCCAGCCATGCCGAGCTGGTCCAGCTCGACCTGGCCGACCTGGACTCTGTCGAGCGCTTCAGTACCGAGTTCCTGGCTAGCGGCCATGACCTGGACCTGCTGGTCAACAACGCCGGCGTGATGGCGATCCCGCAGCGCGAGACCACCGCGCAGGGCTACGAGCGGCAGTTCGGCACCAATCATCTGGGCCACTTCGCCCTCACCGGTCGGCTCCTGCCCGCTCTGGCCCGGCGCCCCGGCAGCCGCGTGGTCACCGTCAGCAGCAACCGGCACAAGCAGGCCAAGGGCATTGACTTCGACGACCTGCAAGGTGAGCGCACCTACCGGCCGTGGCGGGCCTACGACCAGTCCAAGCTCGCCAACGCCATGTTCGTTCTTGAGTTGGACCGCCGGCTGCGCGCAGCCGGGCTGGATGTCGCTTCGGTCGGTGCTCATCCCGGGTTCGCTGCCACGAACCTGCAGGTCGCCGGTCCTCGGTCAGGCGGCACCAACCTGGCTGCCCGCGGGGTGAGCCTGGCGACGCGGCTGTTCGCGCAGCCTGCCCGCGATGGTGCGCTGCCTCAGTTGTATGCGGCGACCGCGGAGAGCGTGCATGGTGGGGAGTACTTCGGGCCCGACGGCCCAGGCGAACGGCGCGGACGCCACCCCAAGCTGGTGGCGTTCTCACCGGCCGCGCGTGACGCCGCCGCCGCGGCCCGCCTGTGGGCAGTGTCTGAGGAACTGACCGGCGTTACGTTCCAAGCGCTGACCACGCCATGACGGCTCCGCGGCGACAGGTCACCGGCGGTTCAGGCGAATGACTGCGCAGTCGGCTGCTGGCGCATCTAGCCGGCGCAGCAGCCTCTCCTGCAGCATCCCGCTGCTGGTGATGTGGATGTTGGTCGTGATGTAGTCCGACACCCGGCGCTCGAGGTGCTTCGCGATCCCGGAGAGGCTGTCGGCCCGATCCATCCAGAACAACAGCATCTCGCCCCAGTGACCGAGGACGAGCTGAAGATCGGGGTAGCGGTCGTTCAGTCAATCCTTGGGCCGCCGGGCCTGGTTCACCTCGCGGGCGACCGCCCAGGCGTCCGCCACCGGACCCACGTGCCCGAGCTTGTCGGGGTTGATCACCGAGCGGATCGCCTGGATCCGCCCGTCGAGTGCGTCAAGCGCTATGGTGTTGAGGACCTTGCCGTCCCGGTCGCGGAAGATCGCGCCCGGCTGGCCGTTCACCTCGTGTGGCTCCAACGTCACCTCGATCCGGACTAGCCAGGGGAAGATGGAGGCCAGCACCCGGGCCACCTTCTCAGCGCCGATGATGCTCCTGGCCAACGCTGGGGCCTTGCCGCCGCCGTCCCCGACCAGCGATGCGTCAGCGGCGAGCAGCTCCCGCAGGCCATCGACGTCGCCTTCCCGGAGCGCGCCGGCCGCACCGAGCTGCTGTGGGCCCCAGGCATTCGCCCGGGCCGTCAGCGCGTCATCACGTTAGCGTGAACGTAGCGAGCGCCTGGCGCTTGCTTTTGGCCTGCCATGAGTAGATGTCGTGCTTGCCCCGGCCGGACGCCGACACGGGTATGACGCCAGTACAGGTTGACGTGTTCTGCGTGACCTTGGCCCCCGCGCAGATAAGCTTGGCGGTCCTCCCGGGCCCGTTCAGGTTGCCGCATGCCTTATTGACCTTCGGGCACCAGTACTCGGCAGCGCCCCGCTGGTTGCCGATCACTCCGTAAGACTCGATCTTCACCTTAGTGCCAGCCAGGCCGCTGCCTGGCGTGATGGTGGCAGAGATTTTGGTGAACTTTATAGTTTCATTAACCGCGGGGATGACACCGGTCAGTCCGAGGCCGTTGCTACTCAGCGTCAGACTCCAGCTGCTCCATTGAGCGAATGAGCAATTGGAAGTAAACCAGAGTCCGTGCCGTCCTGAATAGGAATGGCGTCCAGTCGGATGGAAGGTCGCAATGACTGTGCCGACGGGGAGATCGCAGGAACTTCCAACGACCCGGACAGGTGTCTTCGCGGTTTCGGTGTATACCGAACCTGACAGGGTCATCTTTACCACTGCGGGGGCCCCGTAGGTCACGTTCCAGTCCCCAGTGATTGTGTGAGATGAGGCCGTCACGGTGGTAAAGGGGGCCGCGGCGCCATGAACGCGGTCCGGGCCGCTGCAGCCGTTACCGGCACGATTGCGGCGGCCGCCCCGGCCAGCAGCAGGGCGACGGCGAGTAGCCTGACGGACCATGCGGCAAACTGTTGCGTGCGCACCACGCTGCCAACTCCCCCCTATGGCGGCCCGCAGGCTCAGTTGCACCCGGGACCGGGACAGCCAACCCGCCGGGCATCGGCGGAACAGCTGCAAATGGTGGACGAACACATCCGGCTCGAGCATGACAGTCTGCAGAGGAATAGTCAAGAATTGTGGACGGGATCTTCCGATTGGGAAGGGACTTTCGCTTGCGCTTCGTCCGGTCGGCTGCCTGTCGAGGCTGGTTTACTGGCTGAGCCACTGGTTTCCCGAATCCTGCGCTGTTTAAATTTCCGCTAGCAGCCAGCGTCAGATCCAGGCAGTTGCCGGTTGGCATTCTGGCAGGCCTCGTTAAGCTCGTGCGGGCCACCCAGCGCGTGTTGCAATGTTGTGCGTGGTACCTGCTAATGAGCTATCTGAAATCATTAGCCCCGGCCTCGTGGTGCCGGCGCGCCCCGTGGTTGCCGAAAGTCAGCTTACCTGACCAGAGCGCTAGCGCAGCCGGTCGTGAGTTATGGCCTGGCACGCCCTGGCATGCTGGGAGCATGCAGACCGTGTATGAGGCCGCGGGCGGCCGTGAGGGCCTGCTCCGCTTGGCCGGGGCCTGGCACTCCCGGGTGATGGCCGACGAGATCGTCAGCCACGCGTTCAGCCATGGATTCCATCCGCAGCACACCGAGCGGCTTGCCGCCTACTGGACCGAGGCCCTCGGCGGGCCGGCCAGCTACTCCGGCACCTACGGAAACGAGACCTCGGTCGTGCGGATCCACAGCGGCAACGGCCCGCACGAGGAGATGGACCGCCGGGCGATCGCCTGTTTCGACCAGGCGATGCAAGACGCCGGCCTGGAAGAGGACGGCCCACTCCGGCAGTTGCTGCACGACTACTTCGCCTGGGCCACCACGACGACCATGGCGCGCTACCACGAGTTTGCTGACAAGGTTCCCGAGGGCATGAGCATTCCGCGATGGTCATGGGATGGACTGCAGCGCTGAGCCGGGTCATAACCGAGCAGGCGCCACAGATGCCGCTCCAGTAAAACGGTGAACGTCGGCGGCGGCGTGGGCGAGTAATGTAACTTTGCTGGCGATCATCTTCCGGGGGA
Organism: uncultured Actinomycetes bacterium; assembly: GCA_963769715.1. Lineage (GTDB taxonomy): Bacteria > Actinomycetota > Actinomycetes > Streptosporangiales > Streptosporangiaceae > Palsa-504. Next base: position 355,293 of record CAVYNE010000034.1, on the reverse strand, counting down.
GGGGCTAGAACGCAGCCGTGATAGCAGCCGCCAGGGACACCGGGCTGATTGTCGCCGGCCGGACGATCGCTGTGGTCCTGGCCGTCCTGACGCTGGTCTGTGCATGTGCGGGCGTCCCGCACCGAAATGCGGCGACACCAGTGAAGCGGGCAGCCACCGGGCATCCTGTGGCCAGTTCCCCAGACAGCACGGCCGCCATTGGTTCCCCCGGCAATTACCGGGTTGGTCAGCGGCAGGTGACCTTCGTCGAGCCAGGACACATTGGCCCGGCAGATCAGTATCTTGGCTCGCGCATGTTGGTGACCGGGATCTGGTACCCGCTCGCGCAGCGGTCAACCGGATCACAGGCGGCCACCGGCCCGTTCCCGCTGATTGTGTTTGCTCCTGGGTTCATGCAGTGCGGCGGACCGTACTCCGATCTGCTGCGGGCCTGGGCCAGTGCCGGCTACGTCGTCGCGGTCGTGGATTTCCCTCGTACGGACTGTCGTGTCGGTGCCGCCGCCTATGAGCCAGACCTGGTGAACCAGCCGGCGGATATGTCCTATGTACTCAGCAGGCTCCTGGCGCTAAGCGCACAGCCCCACGGTGTGTTTTCTGGCCTGCTGAATCGCCATGAGGTCGCCGCGGCCGGCCAGTCTGACGGCGGCGACACGGTCGCTGCCCTCGCAGCCAACGACTGCTGCACGGATCACCGACTGAAAGGCGTGGCCGTACTGTCGGGAGCGGAGTGGCCCCCGATGCCCGGCCGGTACTTCCCGCACGGCGCACCGCCGATGATGTTCGTGCAGGGCACCGCGGATACGATCAATCCGCCGTGGACCAGCTTGCAGTTGTACCGCGCGGACCAGGCTACCCCCAGGTACTACCTTGACCTGTTCGGCGCGAACCACATGATCCCTTACATAGGAACGAACCCGGTGGAGCAGCTTGTGGCCCGGGTGACCCTGGCCTTTTTCGACCGGTACGTTCTCGGCCGGGCCCATGCGCTTTCGACTATGACGCAGGACGGCAACGTCAGCGGGACCGCCGCCCTGGTGAGCGGAGGTCGGCTGCCGCCCTGATGCCGCTGGCCCTGCGACCCGCGGTAGTTGTTCAGCCGACCTTCCACAGGTAGGTGGTGCCATTGGTATCACCAGTGGCCAGTGTCCGGCCGTCCGGGCTGAAGGCCACCGCACCGATGCCCTGGCCCCCGCTGGCCGGATCGGTCAGGGTAGCGCTCGTGTCTCCGGCAGCGACACCCCACAGATAGGTGCTGCCGTCGTTGTCGCCGACGGCCAGCATGCCGCTCTTGCTGAACGCCACCCCCCAGACGGGGCCTGGTTCGGAGATGACAGTGTGGGCTCCACTGGAAAGGTTCCACAGATAAGCGGTGCCATTGGAATTGCCGGTCGCCAGGGTCTTACCGTCCGGGCTGAACGCGACTGCCGTGATGTTAGGTCCTCCTGGGACGGTGAAGGTGGCAGCGGGACTTCCCGTAGGGCTGGCGGCGTCCCACAAGTACGTGCTGCCGTTGTAATCGCCCGTAGCCAGCGTCCTGCCGTCAGGGCTGAATGTCAGCGCCCAGATTCCCGCGCCCGCAGGGTCGGCCAGGGTGCGGCTAAGCGTGATCGAGCGACCGCCACCGGTGATATCCCAGAAGTAGGTGCTGCCGTTCGCGTCGCCGGTGGCCAGTGTCGTGCCGTCAGGGCTGAACGCTACTGAATTGACGGCCTTGCCCCCTGGATCGGGAACGGTGTCCACCAGCTGCCCGGTGGCAGCTTTCCATACGCTAGTGCGGCCGTTTCCGTAACCGGTGGCCACCATCGTGCCGTCGGGACTGATCGCCACTGCGAAGACCTTCGCGCCACCGCCGCCGCTGAGCACGGCGAGCTGGCGTCCGGTGCCAGCGTTCCACAGATAGGCACTGCCGTTCGTATCACCGGTGGCCAGCGTTCGGCCGTCATGGCTAACGGCCACCGAATTGACGTGCCTGATCCCAGCGCCCGGGTCGGAGAAGGTACGGACGATCGCGGGGACAGCCGCGGTGCCGGTTCCTGGCGGACTGCTGGTGCCGGGACTGGACGAACGGCTGGAGGCCGGCCTCGCAGATCGGTCTGCCGCAGGGCTGGACGAACGGGCCGCCACCACCCCGGGATCTGAGGTACGGCTGGGGCCGTGGCCGTTGGCACTCGCAAAGATCATTGCGGCAATGACACCTCCCGCGGTGACTATGGCGGCCGCCCCGAGGATTATCAGGCCAGATCGGCGACGTCCTGGCCCGCCCGGCGGCCGCATCGGGCTAACCGGGTCCGCGGGCACCTGCTGCCGCATGGCATCTGCGGTAAGGCCGAAAAGGCGCTCATCCGGATCGCCGGTACGCGCCACTTCCGTCGGCGGATGGTCTGGCCCCGGGCTGCTGTCGTGACCGGCGTCGTATTGCTGCAGCCCGAAGGCCGCGCGCAACGTATCAGCGAACTGCCCGCAGCTGGCATAACGATCTCCGGGAGCCTTCGCCAGGGCTCGCAGCAGAACCTCATCTACGGTCGGCGGAAGGCCGGGGCGCCTTGAGGTCAGTAGCGGCGGGGACGCCGATAGCTGCGCGTACAGCACAGCCATGCCCTTGTCCCGGGGGAATGGCGGCTCGCCGGCGAGCAATTCGAACGCCGCGCAGGCCAGCGCGTACTCGTCCGTGCGAGCGTCGACTTGCCCACCTTGGATCTGTTCGGGCGCGCAGTAATCCAGCGTCCCCAGGAAGTGACCGGTTTCCGTCAGGTGAGCGGATGACAGCGCACCTTTCGTCAGCCCGAAATCGGACAGGTATACATGATCGGGCCGGCCGGGCCGCGAATCCATGAGCATGTTGGCCGGCTTAACATCGCGGTGCACCAGCCCGGCGGCATGAGCGGCATCCAAAGCTGAGGCGACCGCGGAGATAATCGCGACCGCGCGCACACCGGGCAGCGGGCCCAGCCGGCGCACGAGCGTTCCGACATCGCCGCCAGGCACATACCGCATGGCAAGGAATAGCGTGCCATCCGCCTCGCCAGCTTCAAACACCGGGATGATGTGCGGATCATCCACGGCCGCCGCAGACCGGGACTCACGAATGAAACGTTGCCGGAATGCCTCATCGGCCGCCAGCGCCGGCGAGAGGATCTTAAGCGCTACCTGCCGCTGAAGCCGCTCATCCTGGGCCCGGAACACAACCGCCATGCCTCCCCGGCCGATCTGCTCCTCCAGGCGGTAACCGGCGATTTGCGAACCGACGGCGAAACCGGCAAAAAGACCGGCTCCGGGCACCTCACCGTCCATCAAGCCCCCAGGACCCGCAAGCCGTCCTCTCCCGCCCGCAGCCCATGGGCGCGAGAGCGGCAGGTCCGGCCCGGGTTGCCACCTCACGGGCGTCCCCAACCGCCGCGTGACCAGTCAGCATCAAGTCACCGAGATCCCCGGCCGGCGGGATGAATGAATGCGGATAAGCAACGCCCGTCACAGACCACCCCCCTTGGCAGTCAGCCCACCCCAGCGCAGGACCATGCACAGACGTCATGGTCGCTGACCCAACTTCCCAAAGCTAGCACGGAACGCAGCAGTCCCAGACGAAGCCGACCAAGACAATAACAGCCCAGACTGCTTTGGCATTCACCTCAGCCGCCGCTGCCAAAGGAATAGTCCGTCAGGCAGTAGGTCTTGCTGGCGGGGTCGTCCTGAAAGGTGGTCAGCCCGATGTCACACTGGCCGTTCGAGCCGCTCTGCACGGATACGACCTTTTCCACGACGAGTGAGGAACCAGGGTTTGAGTTGCAGGCGACCTTCTTAATATCCCAGCCAGTCAGCACATTCGGATTAGTGACCACGCAGTCGCCCACCGCGACGGAGTTGCTGCTCGCGACGGCGTGCCCGACGATCGCTACGACGATGATCAGGACCACGATCACGCCGCCTACGATGAGCTTTCTCGGCGGGATCGTGGCCGTCGGCCCGGGGGCTGAGTGTCGATGAGCGGGCGCCCGCTCCGCTCTGGGGGGCTGTGGATACTGCTGCACCTCATGCATGTCGCTATTTCCCTTTCTCACCCGATGATGAAGAACAGCAGGCGCCGTGTGCGCCAAGTCCAGATCCGGTAGTCGTAATGGCCCCTGACGGCCGCCAGCACGAGTGCGAACAGGCCGTCAGGCCGGGTTCGCGGCGCGAGGATCGTGCCGGGCATCGGGCGCTAAACAGATATGGATGCCGCTCCTGTTGCGGTTGCCGTAATCATTCGCGTGCTCGGCGCGCGAGATTGGCTTATACCGTGTAATGCGCGAAAGTGGGCCAAGCATCGATGACCGCAGCATGCGGTCATTTTCCGCCGCTCTCTATATAGCCGCGCGCATGGACGTCTCGCCACGCTTTCCCCTCCCCAGAACCGCATACCGTCACGTTCGCACGTGCCCTTTGTCGCAGGTCGGCGATACGCATCACGCGGCTTCCACTATGAGACGTTGCGGTGACCGAAATGGATTACCGGCGCTTGGTCATAAAATGAGATGTAGCGAGAGGGTAAGGTTCGGCTTACCGGAAGGTATACAAACCATCCCGGACGTATGCAGCAGGCCAGTCTGCAGTCGCGGCTGGGAGACCGGGCTACGTGGCCAGGAAGTCCAGGATCCGCTTGTTGATATCGGTGGGGCGCTGGACCATCAGGAAGTGCCCCACGCCGTCGATCATCTCGGACTGCGATCCGGGGCCGCAGTGCTGCGGTACCCGGCTGACCTGTTCCTCGGTCATGCCGTGGCAGCCGTCTTGGCTGCCGTGCAGGTACAAGGTGGGCTGGGTGATGTCGCGGCCCCACGCCGCGGCCTGCTCGGCGGCCCATTCCGGTGAGCCGAAACGGGTGGGGTCGAACTGGCCCCAGTAGTAACCCAGGGCGGCCTGGAAGTGCTCGGGTTCGCGGATGCACTCCTTGACTTTGGGCAGGTCATCGGAGGCGTCGTAGCCAGGGGACCAATCGGCCCAGATCCTGTCGATGAACGCGAAGTTGTCAGCCGAGATCACCTGCTCGCACACCCGCTGCATCTGGAAGTACCAGAAGTAGAACGAGCGCTTGATCTGGTCGTAGGTGACGATGTTCTCGCCGAAGATCGCGAACGGCGGGATGTTGAGGATGACGCAGCGCCGCCACCGCTCTGGTTCCTTGCCGGCCGCCCCCCAGGCCCCGACCGCGCCCCAGTCATGCGCGATCAGGACCGCGTTGGCGTCGCCGCCGAGCGCCTCGTGCAGCGCGATCTGGTCGGCGACCATCGTGCTGGAGTGCACGTGGTGGCGGTCATCGGGAAGCTCGGTCGGCGCGAACCCGCGGTTGAAGGGGGCCACCGCCCGGTATCCGGCGTCCGCCAGCGCCGGGAGCAGGTAGCGGTAGCTGTAAGGCGAGTCAGGGAAACCGTGAACGCACAGCGCCAGCGGGCCGTCCCCTTGCGTCAGGTACTCGAACGTGAGCTGGTTGGCCCGGATGCTGCCCCTGTTGAAGTCTGGCATGATGCTGCCCCCTCCGGCCGGATTGGCTGGCGCGTACTCGATCGGGTCGGGCTCGGGAGGTACAGCAGCCAGCGGCCTGGGATGGAATCGGATCTGGCTACATCCCAGGCAAGACCCAGGCCGGGGCAAAGTCAATGGCGGGCCGCCCGGAGTTCATCGCAATCCCGCCCCGATCGTGACCTGGCCTCTCAGCAGCCACGGCCTTCACCTGTGCCCCTGTGAGCCTGCGCGCCGCATTAAACCGGCGGGGATCACGGGGAGCCGTGATCCCCGCCGGAGTCTGGCGGTGAGGTCAGCCGAGCTGGAGCTGACCCAGGGTCAGGTTGAGGGTGTTACCCGAGCCGGCGATGGTGAGGTTGAGCAGCAGGGTGTTGAGGCCGCAATGGTGGAAGTGGGGGATCGGGTAGCCGCCGCCAGGCGCCTTGCGAGCGGTCTTCGGGGCAGTCGTGACACGATGCGGACTCCTTCCGCTACGACGAAGCCAGTCAGGTTACTCGCGAGTAATCCGTTACGTTACTCATAAGTAACATCATTGCGCAAGGCGCTTGATTAGATCGTTGCTGTTGTTTTCTGATGGTTCTCGGTGAATAGATGTCGCTACTGCCTGCCGTGACCGGCCGGCTGCTGGGGCAGCAGCGGCTAGGCTGGCCTGCTTAGCCGACCAGCTGGGTGATCGCGGCGTACTGGCACGCCGCGGCGATGCACACGAAGGCGTGGAAGACCTCGTGGTAGCCGAACACCGACGGGCGCGGATCGGGTCGGCGGCGGCGGTAGCACACGGCCCCGGCGGTGTAGAGCAGGCCGCCCGCGAGCACCAGTACCGCCGGCGCCACGCCGGCGTGGATCCATAGGCCCGGCAGGGCCAGGGCGGCTACCCAGCCCAGCCCCAGGAAGACCGCGCCGACCACCAGCTCGGGCGCGCTCATCCATTTCATGTGGACCACGGCCGCGCTGGCGGCCAGCGTCCACACGGTGATCAGGCAGCCCAGCCCGAACGCCCCGGGCGAGGTCAGCAGCAGCACCGGAGTGGCCGTGCCCGCGATGAGAAAGAAGATCATCATGTGGTCCAGGCGCTGCATCAGCCGTCGGCCCGATTCGGTCCAGTGACCCCGGTGGTACAGCGCGCTGACCCCGAACAAGGCGCTCACGCTGGTCGCGTAGATGGCGCGGGCGGTGATCTGCTGCGCCCCGTGCGCCCCGGCCAGCAGCAGCGGCCCGGCTACCACCGATAGCCCGAACCACACCACGTGCGACCAGCCGCGCAGCGCAGGCCGGGCGTAGTAGATGCCGCGGCGGGCGTCGAAGAAAACTTCCGCCTCCGGTAGCCCCGGCTCTCCCGGCGTGGAACCCGTCCAGGTCATCGAAGGCCTCCACTCCCGGCCGCCCGGCGACCTGGATGCCGCCGCCGGCGCTGGCCCACTGTCCTGTCCCTCCCGCCCAGGATGACACCCCCGGCCCGCAGGCGGGCGCATATGCGCAGGCAGCCCGAGGGCGGGCACCCGTAACTTTGTCCCTAACGAGACTCCTTCACGCTGTGGTTCACCTCGTCAGCCGCCGCGCGAGGAGCCGCTGACCGGGAAGGACCCTGCGCTCGGCTGAACCAGCCAGCAGGGGCAGGTAATGGTCTCGTGGCATCAGTTCGGCGCCCAGTGACCGGAGGAAGGGACTGTCCCACTGTGCGTCGATCAGCGTGCCGGTCCTCCAGCCACCGCCCGAACCGCCGAGGATCTGCACCCAGACCGCGATCACCATCGCCCCTGACACCGGCGCCCGGTACCGCCAGGACCTGCCGAGCGGCAGCCCGGCCTGGCACGCCCGCTACGCCACCTTGCGGAACACCATCGAAGGCCTCAACGGGCTCATCAAAGACCCCGCGCACGAAGCCCTCGCCCAGCCCGCCCGGCGCCGCGTGCGCGGCATCGCCGCCCAGTCCATCTTCACCGCGCTGCTGCTGATGGCCGCCAACATCCGCAAGATCCGCGCCTGGCGGGCCCTGACCGCCCGCGACAAGGCCCGCATCACCCAGCGCGCACGGCGGCGGACCAGCCTGCGCGACTACCTCCCAGACGGCTGACCGCACAAGCAGCTCTCACCACCTTGATCACCCTCAGCCCCGGCGGGTCAGCCGCGCCCCCGGCCGGCCAGCAGCCCCGCATCCGCCCCGCCGACGCCCCCCGGCCACGTCACACAGCAGCCAGCGCGCTCGTGCGAATCGGGCGAAGTCTGGTTCCCGAGCTTCCCCGCATGAGCCGGTGACCACGACCGGTCAGCGTCCGGCGAGTCTTTCGGCGGCCGTCCTGCCCGCGTCGGCTGTGCGGCGCAGGAAGCGCTGGAGAAGCTCAAGCTCCTCCTCGTCATATTCCGCGCAGATCTGGTCCATCGCGGCGTTCATTCCCGAGTCAACCAGGTAGAGGCGGAGGATCTCCGCGCCCCGGCCGGCCGCTGCCCGCAGCACGACACCGCGGCGATCGGAGGGGTGGCGGCCGCGTTCGATCCAGCCGCTGCGCTCTAGCCGGTCCAGGATGCCGGTCAGGGTGGCGGGGTGCAGTCCGGCGCGCTGGGCCAGGGCGCTCGGGCTGAGGGGGCCGTACCGGGTGATGAGATCAAGGCATTCCAGGTCGGCCGCCTTGAGGTCGAGGCGAGCGCTGACACTGTGATTCAGCAGGGCCAACTGGGCGCCCAGGTCACGCAGCGACTCCTTAATCGCGCGGTTGAGCCGTCTACGTTGCCGTGCCTCATCCCGCTCGCCTTCCGGCCCCTGAGTCGGCTCGCCTTCCGGCCCCTCAGTCGGTGATATTGATTTCATATGATATTGTCTCCGTATTATATGAGTTACGGAACCAATGTACCGGTAATCCGGCCCGCACCTCGTGCTGGTGCCTAGCGACCTGGACTCCGGGAAAGGCGAACACGATGAAACTCACGATCCTCGGCGCGACCGGCGCCACCGGAACATGCCTCGTCGGCCAGGCGCTCGCCGCCGGTCATGACGTCACGGCGGTCGTCCGCGACCCGGCCCGCCTGGCCGTCCCGGACCGTCGGCAACTGCGAACCGTCACCGCCGACGTCATGGACCCAGCCTCGGTCAGCCCGGCCATAGCAGGCGCGGACGCCGTAATCTCCGCGCTCGGCCCCCGCGGCACCGGGCCCACTACGGTCATCCAGGACAGCGTGCGCAGCATCATCGCGGCCATGCGGGAAACCGGGACCCGCAGGCTCCTGGAAGTCAGCGGCTCCATCGTCGCCGACGAAGGCGAGAGCCCTTACCTGCGCTACCTGCTAAAGCCCGTGGTGCGGCGCACGTTCCTCCGTCATGTCTGCGCTGACATGCGCCGCGGCGAGGAGGAGATCCGGGCCAGCGACCTGGACTGGACGATCTTCCGGCCGCCCTCGCTGACCGACAAGGCCGCCAGGGGAACCTACCGCACCGCGATCGACCGCAACCTGTCGCGCGGATTCACGATTTCCCGTGCCGACCTGGCTAGCTGCATGCTTGCGCTTCTCGACGACCCGGCGACCGTGCACCGGCACATATCCATCGCCAACTGATACCCGCCGCCGTGGGCATCGCGCCTTTCAGCGCCCCCGCGCAGGCAGGCGCGGGTCGTCCGAGGACCAACGGCGGTAAGAACCCAGGGTGGGTTCCGGGGTTTTATGTCGCTGCGCGCGGCGTGGCGGCTACCGCGACCCCGGCAGCAGCATCTCCAGGTTGATGGCGTCGGCCATGGCCTGGTATCCGGCGTCATTGGGGTGCAGGTGATCACCGCAGTCATACGCGGGGTTCAACATCAGCGGGCGGGTAGGATCGCGCATCACCGCGTCGAAGTCGATGACGCCATCGAAGGCGCCGCTGGTGCGGATCCAGGTGTTGACCGTCTCGCGGGTGGCCTCGCCCGCCGCGGTGTAATACCCCGCTCCCTGGAACGGCAGCAGGGTCGCGCCGAATATCTTCAGCCCCCGGGCGTGCGCTTGGGCGATCAGCTGCTGGTACCCGGCGATGATCGGGCCCGCGCTGACGCCGCCGCTCAGGCCCGCGCTGGCCCCGATGTCGTTGATCCCCTCCAGCACGATGACGTCCCGGACACCAGGCTGGTTCAGGGCGTCCCGCTCGAACCGCGACTCGGCGCTGGCACCGCAGCACCGCGCACCGATTAGCACCCGGTTGCCGCCGATCCCCTCGTCGGCCACGGACAGCGTCGCGCCGCCCAGCGCGTCCAGCCGGCGGGCCAGGTCGTTGGGCCAGCGGGCGTTGGCGTCGGCGGTCGAACCCACGCCGTCGGTGATCGAGTCGCCCAACGTCACCACGGTCCCGTCCGCGCCGGACGATCGCACGACGAGGCCGCTGACGTAGTACCACGACAGGGTCGGGATGATGAACCCGCTCCCATCGGAGTCGGCGGCGTGGTCACCGGCGGCCGACACCCAGTTGACCTGCTGGGCGTCCGAATGGAACGTCGCCGCGGCGGTCTGGGCTGGCAGGTACATGCTCACCGCCAGATCCTGCAGCGGCGATACTCGCATGGCCACCGGATCGGTGAGGATCTGCGCGTCGGCCGGGATCTGGAACGACGCGCTGCCGCGATAAGTCACCGGGTGGATCGTGCCCGGCAACACCGCGGCGCCCGGGCCCGCCACCGCCACCGTCACGTGGCCGACCCGTAGCGGCGAGGCACCGAAGACGTTCGTCAGCTCTAGCCGGATCGGATCGCCGCCGACGCTGGTGAAGATGATGTCGCGGATCGTCTGGTCATCGAAGCCGATGGCGGCGAGCGTATCGGGCGTTGCGACCTGCGGGCTGGCGCTCCAGCTGGTCACCCAGCCGTCCCCGGCGGACCCGTGCCGGGCCGCGGCGGCCGGGCGGGAGTCCGCGAAGAAGGCGACCATGACCGTCAGGACCAGCAGGAGGGCGGCACCAAGCAGCCCGAGGCGGATCGGCCAGCCGGCTTTCCGGCGGCCGGTCCGGCTGGCTGCGATCACGGTGTTCTCCTCACTCTCCGGGAGTTATGCCACGTTCTGCCCGCTGGCAAGCGGCCACGAGCCATGATCGCCGGAGCGTGTTAACACAGTCAGTCATCGGCATTGCGGTCCCGCGGCGATTGCGCAAGATCCGCCGGTTTCCGGTGTCCGCCCTTGAAATGCTGGTGACATGACCGAAGCTGGAGTGACAGCGGACCTCGGCCGGCCTGTGTAACGCCGGAGCGCGCTAGCCGGCGATCCGGTACTCCTCCAGCAGCCGGCGTCCGACGATCATCTTCTGGATCTCCGCGGTGCCCTCACCGATCAGCAGCATCGGCACCTCCCGGTACAGGCGCTCGATCTCGTACTCCTTGGAGAAGCCGTAACCGCCGTGGATGCGGAAGGAGTCCTCCACGACCTCCTTGGCGTACTCGGAGGCGAGGTACTTGGCCATGCCGGCCTCGAGGTCGTTGCGCTGGCCAGAATCCTTCTTGCGGGCCGCCATCACCATCATCTGGTGGGCGGCCTCAACCTTGATGGCCATCTCGGCCAGCTTGAACGCGATGGCCTGGTGCTCGACTATGGGCTTGCCGAAGGCGTGCCGCACCTGCGCATAGGCGATGCCCAGCTCGAAGGCGCGGAGGGCGACTCCGCAGCCGCGGGCGGCGACGTTGACCCGACCGACCTCCACGCCGTCCATCATCTGGTAGAAGCCCTGGCCGGGGGCGCCGCCGAGCACCCGGCTGGCCGGGATGCGGACGTCATGAAGGATCAGTTCGGTGGTGTCAACGCCCTTGTAGCCCATCTTCTCGATCTTCCCTGGCACGGTCAGGCCGGGGACCGTGGGGTTAGGGCCGAAGCCCGGCTCCTTCTCGATCAGGAAGGTGGTCATGTTCCGGTGTGGCGCATCGTGCCCCTCGTCGGTCCGGCACAGGACCGCCACCAGGTTGGAGGTGCCGCCGTTGGTCAGCCACATCTTCTGGCCGTTGATCACGAACTCGTCGCCGTCGGGCACTGCCTTCGTGGAAATCGCCGAGACGTCCGAGCCCATGCCCGGCTCCGACATGGAGAAGGCACCGCGTACCTCGCCGGCCGCCATCTTGGGCAGGAAGTATTCCTTCTGCTCCTGCGTGCCGTGCTGGCTGATCATGTACGCCACGATGAAGTGGGTGTTGACGATGCCCGACACCGACATCCAGCCGCGGGCGATCTGCTCCACCACCAGCGCATAGGTGAGCAGTGACTCGCCAAGGCCGCCATACTCCTCTTCAATGGTGAGCCCGAACAAGCCGAGCTCCTTCATCCCCTTGACGATCTGGGTGGGGTACTCGTCCTTGTGCTCAAGCTCGGTGGCGACCGGAAGGATCTCCTTGTCGACGAAGTCACGCACCGTGGCGAGGATGTCCCGCTGGATGTCGGTCAGGCCTTCTGTCTGGGCGAGGCGTTCCATGGCGGGCTCCTTGGGGCTCAGCTAGCGGGTCCGGGGCGGCCGGGCTGCTCGCCGCCGCGCTCTTTGATGTAGGTCTCGGTCGGCACCATCACCTTGCGGCGGAACACGCACACCAAGGTCCCGTCCTGCTTGTAGCCGCGGGTCTCGACCTGTACGATGCCCCGGTCGCTCTTGGACTTGGACGGCCACTTGCCGAGCACGGTGGTCTCGCCGTAGATCGTGTCGCCGTGGAAGGTCGGCGCCACGTGCTTGAGCGACTCGACTTCCAGGTTCGCGATGGCCTGGCCCGAGACGTCCGGTACAGACATGCCGAGCAGCAGCGAGTAGATGTAGTTGCCGACCACCACGTTCTGGCCGAAATCGGTGGCCTGGGCGGCGTAGTTCGCGTCCAGGTGGAGCGGGTGGTGGTTCATGGTGAGCAGGCAGAACAGATGGTCGTCGTACTCGGTGACCGTCTTGCCGGGCCAGTGCTTGTAGACCGCCCCGACCTCGAACTCCTCATACGTCCGTCCGAACTGCATCTCACGCCTCCGGAGGCTCGAACACCGACGTGCGCTGCATGCCCGCGGCCCGTCCCTGGGCCGCGATCACCAGGGCCATCTTGCGGGACGCCTCGTCGATCATCTCGTCACCGAGCATCGCCGAACCCTTGGCCCCGCCCGCCTCCGAGGTGCACCAGTCGTAGGCGTCCAGGATCAGCTCCGCGTGGTCGTAGTCCTCCTGCGAGGGGGAGAAGATCTCGTTGGCGGCCGCGATCTGGTCCGGGTGCAGCACCCACTTGCCGTCGAAGCCGAGCGCGGCGGCCCGCCGGGCGACCTCGCGGTACCCGTCGGCGTTGCGGATCTGCAGGTAGGGCCCATCGATGGCCTGCAGGTCGTGAGCGCGGGCGGCGATCAGGATGCGCATCAGGATGTAGTGGTACGCGTCCGCCGGGTAGCCAGGAGGCTGCTCGCCGACCACCAGCGACTTCATGTTGATCGAGGCCATGAAGTCCGCGGGGCCGAAGATGATGGTCTCAAGCCGCGGCGAGGCGGCGGCGATCTCGTCGACGTTCATCAGGCCCCTGGCGTTCTCGATCTGGGCTTCGATGCCGATCCGGCCGACCGGCAGGCCCACTGTCTTCTCGATCTGGGTGAGCAGCAGGTCGAGCGCCTTGACCTGCTCGGCGTCCTGCACCTTGGGCAGCATGAGGCAGTCCAGGTTGGCGCCCGCGCCCTCGACCACCGTGATCACGTCGCGGTAGGTCCAGTGCGTGGTCCAGTCGTTGACCCGGACGACGCGGATCTTGCCGCTCCAGTCGCCGTTGTTCAGCGCGTCGACGATCATGTGCCGCGCGCTCTCCTTGACCAGCGGCGCGCAGGCGTCCTCCAGGTCCAGGAACACCTGGTCCGCGGGCAGGCCCTGAGCCTTGTCCAGGAAACGGGGGCTGCTGCCGGGGACGGCCAGGCAGGAACGGCGCGGGCGCAGCCCGCCGGTCGCGGTGATGGGTGTGGTCGTTGCGGTAGTCATGGTCACCCTTCGATTGTCGCGGCGCCGGCCGGCGGGGCCGCTCCGGCCAGGTCATCCGGGCGGCCCGGCCGCGGCTGGAGCTTGTGGGCCAGTCGTATCACCTCGACGATGCGGCCGATGATGGCGGTGATGCCGAAGTCCGCCGGCGTGAAGACGGCGGCTACTCCCTGGGCGCGCAGGCTGACCGCGTCGGCCGGCGGGATGATCCCGCCGACCACCACCGGGATGTCCCCGGCGTCGGCCAGGCGCAGCCGGCGCAGCACGTCCGGCACCAGCTCGGCGTGTCCGCCGGACAGGATCGACAGCCCCACGCAGTGCACGTCCTCGGCGACCGCGGCGGCCACGATCTGCTCGGGAGTGAGCCGGATGCCGGAGTAGATCACCTCGAAGCCGGCGTCGCGAGCCCGGACGGCGATCTGCTCGATGCCGTTGGAGTGCCCGTCCAGGCCGGGCTTGCCCAGCAGCAGGCGCAGCCTGCCCGCCCCGATCTCCGCCGCCGTGGCGCGTGCCGCCTCACGGACCGTGGCCAGCTCACTGCTAATCCCCGGGGGGCGACCCCCCGGTGACCCCCCGGCCTGGGGGGATGCCATCCCCCCAGAACCCCCCAGGCCGGTTGGGGCACGGTATTCGCCGAACACCTCCCGCAGCGCGAAGGACCACTCGCCGGTGGTAACGCCCGCCCGGGCGCAGGCCAGGGTCGCGTCCATCAGGTTGACGTCCGGGCGCGCCGCCTCGGCGCGCAGCCGCCCGAGGGCGGCCAGCACCGCCGCCTCGTCGCGCCGCTCGCGCCATGCCGCCAGGTCCGCCAGCACGGCGCGTTCGTAGGCCGGGTCGACGTGGTGGATCGCGGTGGCCGTGTTCACCGTGAGGGGACTGGGCTCGGTGGCCTGGTAGCAGTTGACGCCGACGACCTTTTCCTCGCCTGACTCGATGCGTATGCGCCGCGCCGCGTGCGAGGCGACGAGCTGGGCCTTGAGGTAACCGGATTCGACCGCCGGCACCATCCCGCCCATCTGGGCCACCGCGGCGATCTCCGCCTGCGCGCCGGCTATCAGTTCCGCGGTCTTGGCCGCCACCACCGGCGAGCCATCGAACAGGTCGCCGTACTCCAGCAGGTCGGATTCGTACGCCAGCACCTGCTGGATGCGCAGGCTCCACTGCTGGTCCCAGGGCCGTGGCAGGCCCAGCGCCTCGTTCCAGGCCGGGAGCTGGATGGCGCGGGCCCGGGCGTCCCTGGACAGCGTGACGGCCAGCATCTCCAGGACGATCCGCTGGACGTTGTTCTCCGGCTGCGCCTCGGTCAGGCCGAGTGAGTTGACCTGCACGCCGTACCGGAAGCGGCGGCGCGCGGGATCGGTGATCCCGTACCGCTCCCGGGTGACGTCGTCCCAGAGCCGGGTGAAGGCCCGCATCTTGCACATCTCCTCGACGAAGCGGACGCCCGCGTTGACGAAGAATGAGATGCGCGCGACGACCTCGCCCATCCGCTCCGGCGGGACCTGCCCGGAATCGCGGACCGCGTCCAGGACCGTCGTCGCGGTGCACAGGGCGTACGCGATCTCCTGCACCGGGGTGGCCCCGGCCTCCTGGAGGTGGTAGCTGCAGACGTTGATCGGGTTCCACTTGGGCATGTGGGCCACCGTGTAGGTGATCACGTCGGTGGTCAGGCGCACCGAGGGGCCCGGCGGGAAGACGTAGGTGCCGCGGGACAGGTACTCCTTGATGATGTCGTTCTGCGTGGTGCCGGTCAGCCTGGCGATGTCGGCGCCTTGTTCCTCGGCGGCGACCTGGTACAGCGCCAGCAGCCACATGGCCGTGGCGTTGATCGTCATCGAGGTGTTGGTCTGATCGAGCGGGATGCCGTCGAACAAGGCCCGCATGTCGCCCAGGTGCCCGACCGGGACGCCGACCCGGCCGGCCTCGCCGCGGGCGAGGACATGGTCGGCGTCGTATCCGGTCTGGGTGGGCAAGTCGAACGCCACCGACAGGCCGGTCTGCCCCTTGGCCAGGTTCCGGCGGAACAGCGCGTTGGACTCCGTCGCGGACGAATGCCCGGCGTAGGTCCGCATCAGCCAGGGACGCTCCCGGGCGGGCCGAGGCGATCGGCCCGCCCCGTTCGGCTCAATCATGTTCTGTAACCTGCGCCCAATCCTCACAGGTCCCGGAACCTGTTGATCTCCGTCAGGTGCTTGGCGCGCAGCTGGTGATCACGCACGCCGAGACCCTCCTGCGGGGCCAGGCACAAGATCCCGACCTTGCCGTGGTGCAGGTTCCGGTGGACATCAAGGGCGGCCTGGCCGGCATCCTCCAGCGGGTAGACCACCGACATGGTCGGGTGAATCATGCCCTTGGAGATCAGGCGGTTGGCCTGCCACGCCTCCCGGTAGTTGGCGAAGTGCGAGCCGATGATGCGCTTGAGGCTCATCCACAGGTAGCGGTTGTCGTACTCGTGCATGAACCCCGAGGTCGAGGCGCACGTCACGATCGTGCCGCCCCGGCGGGCCACGTACACCGAGGCGCCGAACGTCTCCCGGCCCGGGTGCTCGAAGACGATGTCCACGTCCTCGCCGCCGGTGAGCTCGCGGATCCTGGCGCCGAGACGCTTCCATTCCTTGGGGTCCTGGGTGTGCTCGTCCTTCCAGAACCGGTAACCCTCGGCGCTGCGGTTGATGATCAGCTCGGCGCCCATTGACCGGCATAGTTCTGCCTTGCGCTCGCTGGACACGACGCAGATCGGAATCGCCCCGCCCGCCAGCGCGTACTGGGTGGCGTAAGCTCCCAGGCCCCCGCTGGCCCCCCAGATCAGGACGTTGTGGCCCTGCTTCATCGCCGCGCCGTTGTCCGAGACCAGCTGCCGGAAGGCGGTCGAGTTCACCAGGCCCGGCGTCGCGGCCTCCTCCCAGGTGAGGTGCTTGGGCTTGGGCATCAGCTGGTTGGTCTTGACCAGGGCCAGCTCGGCTAGGCCGCCGAAGTTGGTTTCGTAGCCCCAGATGCGCTGCTCCGGGTCGAGCATGGTGTCGTTGTGCCCGTCGGAGCTTTCCAGCTCGACCGACAGGCAGTGAGCGACGACCTCCTCGCCCGGCTGCCAGACGGTCACCCCGGGGCCGGTGCGCAGCACCACGCCCGCCAGGTCCGAGCCGACCACGTGGTATGACAGGTCATGCCGCGCGGTGAGCTCCGACAGCTTCCCGTAGCGGCGCAGGAAGGCGAAGGTCGAGACCGGCGAGAAGATGGAGCTCCACACGGTGTTGTAGTTGACCGCACTCGCCATGACGGCGACCAGGGCCTCACCCATGCCGAGCTCGGGGACCGGCACCTCCTCCACGTGCAGGGACTTGCGGGGGTCCCGGTCGCGGGTGTGGATGCCGTCGAACATGTGCTCCTCGTCCCGGTGCAGGGTGACTGCCCGGTAGGCCTCCGGCAGCGGCACCGCCGCGAAATCAGCAGGCTGGCTGCCGGGGTCGAGGATTGTGTCAAGGATTTCTTTCACGGCTGCCTCCTACCGGGCAGTGCCTGTTGTTGCCTCTTCAACGTCGGCCGGCTGTCCAGGAGCGGCTAGCGCCAATGGGCACCCAGCCGCAGGACCAACGGCCCTTTCGCCGCGAGGCGACGCTCGGAATCACAGGATGCATCAGGGCTCAGCCGCGCACTGCGGTCCGCTTGGCATAAAAAACTTCAGATACGACTCTTTAGTGAAGGAAACAATTTTTTTAATTCTCTAGGGGCCCTGCTCGCCGAGGTCGGCCCTGGGTCGTGCCACACCTGGCTGGTTGCTTCCTTAACGTCGGCCAGCCGCCTGGGGAGCGCCAATAGGCACCGAGTCGCAGGACCAACGGCCCTTTCGCCGCGAGGTGGCGATGACCCTACGTTGACTCTGGGGGGGAGTGCCCGAAGCTGTATATAGTAGATTACGGAGCGTGAAATATGATTGAGCTGGCCTACGATGAGATCAAGATCGGTGCTGACGCATCGCTCAGCAGGACGATCACGGAAGCGCACATCGTGAGTTACGCCGGCATCACCGGGGACTTCAACCCGGTTCACGTCGACGCCGAATACGCGGGCAAGTCGATGTTCGGGGAGCGCATCGCGCACGGCATGCTGGTGGCGGGGCTGATCTCCGCCGTGCTGGGCACCCAGCTTCCCGGGCCGAATTCCATTTACCTCGGCCAGGACCTCAAGTTCAAGGCTCCCGTTAAGATCGGCGACACCGTCACGGTAGTGGTGACCGTGACAGAGAAACGCGAAGACAAGCCGATCATGAAGCTGCAGACGACCGTGACGAATCAGCGCGGCGAGGTGGTCGTAGATGGCAGCGCGGTGCTGATGAAGCCGGCTCAGTAGGTGGGGTTATCCTCGGCACATGCCGACGTTGGCTGTTGTAGGCGCGGGCCCGAAGGGAATCGCGATCGCCGCCAAGGCGCGTGCCATCGCGGCCGCTGGCCTGGACGCCCCGCGGGTGGTGCTCCTCGAGCGCGGTGCCGTGGCCGGGAACTGGAGCGGACGCCAGGGGTACACCAGCGGCCTGTTGCCCTTGGGCACCCCTGCGGAGAAGGATGTCGGCTTCCCGTACGCCGACAGCTGGGACGCGGCCACACCCGCGGTCACCGCGGCGATGGCGGACTTCAGCTGGCAGCGGCACCTGGTCACGCACGGCGCCTATGCCGACTGGGTCGATCGCGGCCGGCTGCGTCCGACGCACCGGCAGTGGAACTCCTACCTGCGTGAGGTCGCCGAGAGGGCGGAGGCGGAAATAGTCGCCGGCGAGGTGACCGGCGTGGAGGCCGTCGGCGAGGGGTGGCGGCTGGAACTGGAGCGGGGGGAGGCGATCTGGGCCGACGGCGTCGTCTTCACCGGCCCGGGGCCGCCGATCAGCGTCCCCGGCCAGCCGCGACAGCATCCGCGGGTCTTCGACGGGCGCAGCTACTGGCTGGCCGAACGGGGGTTCCAGACCCATACCGCCCAGAACGTGTGCGTGATCGGCAGCGGCGAGACCGCGGCCTCGATCGTGATCAGCCTGCTGGCCAAGTCGCACAAGCGCTCGACGGTCGACGTGCTGACCAGTCGCGGGGTCCTCTACTCGCGCGGCGAGAGCTATGACGAGAACCGCTTTTACTCCGATCCCGGCGACTGGCCGCATCTGGCCGAGGCCCACCGGCGCGAGTTCCTCGAGCGCACGGACCGCGGCGTCTTCTCCTCGCAAGCCGAGGCGATCCTCAACGCCTCGCACGGTTTCCGCACCCTCGTCGGGCGGGCGGTGCGGATCGACGCCGGCCAGGACCAGGTTGTCGTTACCATCGAGTACGGCAGCGAACGCGAGCGGGTCGCCTACGACCTGGTCGTCGTCGCGATCGGCTTCCACGCTCGCTGGTTTGAGCGGTTGCTCGGCGCCGAGGCGCGCGGTCGGCTCGCCAGTGCGCTGGCGGGGGACGAGCTCGAACGGCGGATTGAACTCGACCTGTCGGTCACTGGCCTGAGCCCGCCGCTGCACCTGCCGCTGGTCGCCGGGCTCGCCCAGGGACCTGGCTTCCCCAACCTGAGCTGCCTTGGCCTGCTGAGCGACCGCGTCTTGCGCCGCTATACCCCGCTGGAGGAGCCGGCCCCCATAGCGGCCCCCATAGCGGCAGAGAGGAGGGAACGTGTCTGAGACGCCCGGCGAAGCGTGGGAGTGCGACGATTGCGTCTCCCGAACAGTCGTCCTGCCGACCGAACTAGCCGAGCGTCTCGCCGCCCAGGCCCAGCATCGTGGCCTGTCGGTCAGCGACCTGCTGGCCGAATACGCCCGGGTAGGCCTGGCCCGCGACGGAGTCGACATCTGATGGCGACATCTGATCGCCAGTAACGGCCGGGCCGCGTCACGAGCCCGCTCCAGGCCGTCGAGGATCAGGTCGAGCCCGAATTCGAACTCGCCTCCGTAGTCGTAGCCGGGCCGCAGGACGTGCTCGACGGTCAGCTCGGTGAGATGGGGGTACTCGTCGGTGGTGAACCGCGCCATGATCATCCGTGCCAGGTCGGCGGTCTCATCCCCGCCCTCAAACGGCAGGCTCGCCTCCTGCAGCGCGAACCCGTAGACGTAGCTGTCCAGGACGGAGAACGCGTGCGCCGCCAGCGCGATCGGGAAGCCGGCTCCCCGCAGGCTTCCGATCACCGCGTCGTGGTGCCGCAGTGTGGCAGGACCGGGCGAACTCCGCGACTCCATCAGGCCGATCGCCCAGCGATGGCGCGACAGGACTTCGCGGGCGCTGACCGCCCGCTGGTGCATGGCCGTCTTCCAGCCGGCTTCGCTGCAGGGCAGGCCGATCTCGCTGAACACGAGGTCGATCATGCCGTCGAGGAGGTCGCCCTTGCTGGCCACGTGGTTGTACAGCGACATCGCCTCGACCCCGAGGGCCTCGCCGAGCTTGCGCATGCTGAGCGAGGAGATGCCGCTGGAGTCCGCGAAGGCTACCGCGGCGTGCAGCACCCGTTCCCGGCTCAGCGGTGCCCGGCTCAGCGGTGCCCGGGGCTGTGTCGTGGGCTTGGCAGGCTGCACCATCGCGTTCGCTCCCGTCGCGAGCTTGACAAGACTTACACCGTAAGCCTACTCTCAACTTACGGCGTAAGCCAACGACGCCATGAAGACAACTGGAGCCATCGTGTCCATGTCTGCCCCGGCGATCGTCCAAGACGAATACGGCTCCGCACCCGAAAAAGTGCTCCGGCTTGAGAAGGTCGCCAGGCCCGAGATCGCCGCCGACGAGATCCTTGTCCGCGTGCATGCCGCCAGCGTGGATCGGGGCACCTGGCACCTGATGGCCGGCCTGGCGTATCCGATGCGCCTGGCGGGCTTCGGGCTCCGCAGGCCCAAGGCCCCCAACCCGGGCCGCAGCCTGGCTGGCACGGTCGAGTCCGTAGGCCAGGAAGTGACCGAGTTCGGGCCGGGCGATGAGGTCTACGGCACCTGCGACGGCTCCTTTGCCCAGTACGCCCGCGCCCGGGCGAGCAGGCTCGCGCCCAAGCCCGCGAACCTCTCCTTCGAGCAGGCGGCGGCCGTCCCCGTCTCCGCGCTCACCGCGCTGCAGGCCGTGCGCGACCGCGCGAAGGTACAGGCCGGGCAGAAGGTGCTGATCATCGGCGCATCGGGCGGCGTGGGCACCTTCGCCGTGCAGATCGCCAAGGCCTTCGGCGCCGAAGTCACCGGCGTGTGCAGCACCGCGAAGACGGACCTGGTCCTGGCCATCGGCGCCGACCACGTGATCGACTACACGCGCGACGACTTCGCCGATGGGAAGGACCGGTACGACGTGATCCTCGACATCGGCGGCAACAGCCGGCTGTCACACCTCCGCCGCGCCCTGACCGATCACGGCATGTTCGTCATGGTCGGGGGCGAGACCGGTGGGCGGTGGCTCGGCGGCATGGACCGCATGCTCCGGGCGCACCTGCTCTTCCCGCTGGTAAGCCAGAAACTGGGCACGTTCATCGCCTCGGAGAACGCCGAGGACCTGGAGGCCCTCCGGGTTCTCATCGAGTCAGGAAAGATCGTGCCCGCCATCGACCGGACCTACCCGCTCAGCGAGACCCCGTCGGCCATCCGCCACGTCCAGGAAGGCCGGGCCCGCGGCAAGGTCGTCGTCTCGATCTGAAAGACGACCATGGAACAGTCCCGCAGCGGGCCGATGGCGGCCGGACGGTGCTGGTCACCGGGGCCAGAAGATCCGGCAAGCGCAGCTACGACCAGGCCGCCGCGGCCCGGCTCTGGCAAGTGAGCGCCGACCTGGCCCGGGTGTGGTGACATGGTCTCCGGCGCATGAAGGCCAGCGTATGGAGGAGAGCGGATGCCGCACATCACGTTGAACTCGGCCGAGCCCGGTATCCGGGGACTGCTCCAGTACCGGCCGGAAACCGGCCGCCCGCTCAGCGAGCTGGCTGAGGTGCTGCTGCGTGGGCCGAGCACCCTGACCCGGGGCGAGCGGGAACTGATCGCGGCGTACGTGTCGGCGCTGAACGACTGTCGGTACTGTTCGTCCTCGCACTCGGCGTCCGCCGCGGCCCAGCTGCCGGGCGGCATGGCGCTGGTGGAGCAGGTCCGCGCCGATGCCGGTAGCGCGCCGGTATCCGCCAAGCTGAAGACCTTGCTCGCGATCGCGGCGGCCGTGCAGCAAAGCGGGCTTAGTGTCACGACCGAGCAGATCGCCGAAGCCCGCGCGGCAGGCGCGACTGACCTGGAGATCCACGACACGGTCCTGATCGCGGCCACCTTTTGCATGTTCAACCGCTACGTCGACGGGCTGGCCACGACTGCTCCAGAAGACCCCGCCCGCTACGCCGCCGGCGCCCAGCGCCTCATCAAGCAGGGTTATCTGCCGCCGGCCTTAGGGCCACCGGTCAGAGCCCCATTTCGGCTGCGAGGTCGTCATCGACGATCAGGACTAGCTTGCCGCGGGTGTGCCCCTTCTCTATCTCGCGGTGCGCGGACGCGGCGTCCTGCCAGTAGTACCTGCGGGCGATGTGGACCCCCAGTGACTCGTCGTCGAACCACGGAGCCATCCGGATCAGGTCGCTGCCGTGCGGCTGTCCGTTGTAGTGCTGCCAGTGGACCCGATTGGCGTCCGGGTAGTCGGCCTGACGCAGGGGAGTCGCGATCATGGCGCCGTCGAGGGCAGCGCGAGCGGCGCCGGCCAGGGTCGGCGCCGCGCACGCGAGTACCTTTCCGGCGCCGCCGCCGGTCACCTTGCGGATCAGGTCGGGCCAGTCGGGCCGGTTGTGGTCGGCGACCACGGCCGCGCCGCACTTGTGCACGAACTCGTGGTGCTGCGGACTGGCGGTCGCGACGACGGTCGCGCCGAGCGCGCGGGCGATCTGCACGGCGAAGTGGCCCAGGCCGCCCGCGGCGGCCGTGATCAGGACGCGGTCCCCGGCGCCGACGCCAAGGACGTCCGTCAGCCCCTGCTCGGCGGTCAGCCCGTCGACCGGCACGGCCGCCGCGTCGGTGCGGGCCAGCCCGACCGGGATCGGGGCCATCTGCTCGGCCGGGCAGCTCACGTACTGGGCGTAACAGCCGGTCAGGGCAGGGTAGCCGTAGACCGGCTCGCCGTCGTGGAACCCGGCCTCGTCACCGCTGTGGCCCTCGACGAGGCCGGCGAACTCCGCGCCCGGGATGTAAGGCCATGGACCGCTCCACCCGCCGCGGCGCAGGTGGGCGTCCCAGGGCCCGACTCCGGCCGCAAGCACCCGGACCAGGACCTCGCCGCGGCCCGGCTGCGGGACAGCGGCTTCGCCGACCCGCAGTACCTCGGGTCCGCCCGGCTCGTTAACCATGATCGCCTGCATATATGCTCCTGCCCCAGGCCGCGGCATCGCAGTGTTCTAGCAACCAGCCAATCATGTGACAGAACAGCCCGGTGAGCCACCCACCCCGCACGGCTCCTGTCGGGCATGACAGAGCTGATTCGGTCCACGGCTCGGAGCCTGCGCCGGCATAGCCTGTTGCCCTGAGGTTCACCGTCCCGTAGCGGGGAATGCGGTGAGCACGAGCTGATCTGTGCTGGCCAGGCAGTTGCTGAAGGAGGGGACCGGATGAGACGGCGGTACGTCGCGGGAGTAACCATCGCGGGCGCGGTCACCGCCTACATCCTGGTGGCCAGGCCCCGTCACCTGCGATGGGGGGCGAGCATCCACGAACGCGACGCGTTCCTCCCGGGCGACGACCTCATCGAGAGTCCCGATCTCACCGCGACCCGCGCCATCACCGTCGGGGCCTCAGCGGACCGGGTCTGGCCCTGGATCGCCCAGCTCGGGCAGGGACGGGCCGGGTTCTATAGCTACGACTTCCTGGAGAACCTGGCCGGCTGCGACATCCACAGCGCGGATCGCATCGTCCCGGAGTGGCAGGACATCAAGATCGGGGACGAGGTCAAGCTCGCCCCGCCGGTCGCGCTTGACGTTGCCGCCCTGGAGCCGGGGCGATCGCTGGTTCTTCGCGGCGGGGTTCCGATCGGGAGCACCCCGGCTCCCTACGATTTCACCTGGGCCTGGGTGCTCCGCGATGAACCAGGCGGGACCTCGCGGCTGCTCGTGCGGGAGAGATACGCCTATACCAGGCCGTGGGCCCGGTTCCTCGTCGAGCCCGTGGAGGCGATCAGCTTCGTCATGACCCAGAAGATGCTCCGCGGGATCAGGGACCGGGCCGAACAGCCATGACTGGTTTGCTGCTGTCCGGCTTCGAGTACCGGCGCACGGACGTCGAGGGCATCATGGTCAACTGCGCCATCGGGGGGTCCGGCCCGCCTGTGCTGCTACTCCACGGCTACCCCGAGAACCATCTCATGTGGCGTCAGGTGGCCTCCGTCCTGGCTCAGGGCCACACCGTCGTGCTCGCCGACCTGCGCGGCTACGGCGACTCCGGCAAGCCCGCTCCCGACGCCGAAGGAAGCCTCTACTCCAAGCGGTTCATGGCCCGCGACCAGGTGGGGCTCATGCGCCGGTTCGGCTTCGGGCAGTTCCAGCTGGTCGGCCACGACCGCGGTGCCCGGGTCGCGCACCGGCTGGCCCTGGACCACCCCGGCGCCGTCACCAAGCTGGCCGTCCTGGACATCGTGCCGACCCGGCACGTCCTCGGTAACGTGACGCGCTCGATGGCGACGGCGTACTACCACTGGTTTCTCCTCCCCGCTGGGAACGGCCTGCCCGAGCACCTGATCGGCGCGGACCCCGCGTACTGGGTCCGCTCCCTCATCGGCCCGCTTTTGGGCAAGGGCGCGAGCCTCGACCCGGACGTGATGGATGACTACATCCGCTGCTTCAGCGACCCCCGAACCATCGCCGGTTCCTGCGCCGACTACCGTTCGGCCGCGAGCATCGATCTCGTTCACGATGACGAGACCTTTTCCGCCGGGCAGAAGGTCGGATGCCCGGTCCTCGTGCTGTGGGGGACACAGGGTTTCGTCGGCCGCGAATACGAGCCGCTCGGCGTCTGGCGCCAGTACGCCACCGATGTCCGCGGCGAGGCGCTGCCCACCGGTCACTTCCTGCCGGAAGAAGCACCGGACCTAGTCAGTGCCGCCCTGGCCGATTTCCTCGACTAAGGGCGGGGTAGCGTGGCGCTCATGTCTTCGCCCTGGCCTGCGCTGGCCTATGAGCAGTGGCGCGCGACCTGTGACACGCTGCACGCCCACACCCAGGTGCTGGGCAAGCTGGCGGTGAAGCTGGCCCCGCCCGAGCCGCAGCTGCAGCATGCCGCGCTGCGCCTGACCGCGCGAGGCTGGGAGACGCCGCCGCTGCCCGCACCGGATCGTTCGGGATCCTTGGTCGTGGTCCTTGACCTGCGGCAGCACGAAGCGGTGGTGGAGCACAGCGGCGGCCAGACCCGCCGCGTCCCGCTCACCCCGCATGTGCCCGTCGGCGCGGTCACCCGGGCGGTGCTGGCCGCGGTGCGTGACCTGGGCGGCCCGGTGGAGATCGACCCGGCCCCGCAGGAGGTCCCGTGGCAGGTGCCGCTGGACTCCGACGACGAGCACGCGACCTATGACCCCGGTCAGGTCGCCGACTATTTCGCCGCGGCGACCCAGGCCGCGCTGGTCCTGGCGGCTTACCGGGCGCCCTACCGCGGCCGCTCTACCCCGGTCAACGCGTGGTGGGGATCCTTCGACCTGGCGGTGAGCCTATTCTCCGGGTCGTCGGCCGATCCGCCGTCGGAGGACTTCATCATGCGCAACGCGATGGACGCGCAGGAAGTCGCCGTGGGCTGGTGGCCGGGCGATGCGCGCTACGGCAAGGCGGCGTTCTACGCCTACGCGCACCCGGCCCCGCCCGACTTCGCGCGCATGACCTTGTCCCCGCCGGCCGCGCACTGGGATGCCGCGCTGGGCGAGTACATCCTGGACTGGGACGACGTCCGGGCGGCCAAGGATCCGCACGCCGCCGCCCTGGAGTTCACCCGTTCGGCCTTCCGGCACGCCTGTGCCGTCTGCGGCTGGGACAGCTGGCTCGCGGCCACCGCCGACGGGAAGCCGCCGCCCGTCAGATAACGCCGCCGGCATGGCGCCCCAACTGCCCGCCATGTGACGCTTCACACATGTCCACCCGCTCGCCGGTTTCATCCCGGACAGGCCCGGGCAAGGCAGTAACCGGACCTCCGGCAGCAACGTGGCTGTGCGTGCCGGGCAGGCCAGGGGCCGAAGGGGCTACGCCGAGGCAAAGGAGATGGGCCTGGCGCGCTTGGTCTCACCAATTCAAGCGATCCCCAGGAGGCATCCCATGAGCGACCCTGGTACGGCACGTCACGTCGAAGTCAAGGATGGAGACCGGATTGTCGCGGCCGCCGAGGTGACGACGGGCCGGGGCCCGGAGGGAACGGCCCGGACGTCGCTGCACGCGATGTCCCCGGACGTTCGTGCCGGCCACCGGTCGAACCTGGTCGATGCCGTCATGGATACCCCTGAGGTCCGGGCGAGCACCCGCCTGGAGGCCACCATCCCGCTCGGCGACGGCGAGCTGCTCGAGCGCCTGCGGCAGCGAACCACGGACGCGGTCAGCCGTCCGGCCGGCTCGACCACACTGCTGGACGCGAACATACCGGAAGGAGCACACCATGGCGATCGCGACCGTCAACCCCGCGACCGGGCAGACCCTCAAGACCTTTGAGGAGATGAGCGAGGCGGAGGTCGAGCGCCGCCTGGCCGCCGCGGCGACGGCGTACGCCAGCTACCGTCAGACTAGTTTTGCCGAGCGGGCCGGGTGGATGCACAACGCAGCCGGCCTCCTCGATAAGGAACAAGACCAGATCGCGGCGATGATGACCACCGAGATGGGCAAGACGCTGGCCGCGGCCCGGCAGGAGGTGGCCAAGTGCGCCAGCGCCTGCCGGTATTACGCCGAGCACGCCGCCGGGTACCTCGCGGACGAGCCCGCCGACGCCGGTGCCGTGGGCGCCGAGAACGCCTACGTCAGCTACCAGTCGCTCGGGCCGGTCCTGGCCATCATGCCGTGGAATTTCCCGCTCTGGCAGGCGATGCGCTTCGCCGCCCCCGCCCTGATGGCCGGCAACGTCGGACTGCTGAAGCACGCCTCGAACGTGCCGCAGACCGCGCTGTTCATCCAGGACCTGTTCGCCCGGGCCGGGTTCCCACCGGGGACCTTCCAGACCCTGCTCATCAGCGCAGCGCGGGTTGAGCCGGTGCTGCGCGACCGCCGGGTGATGGCTGCGACGCTCACCGGGTCCGGGCCCGCCGGGTCGTCGGTGGCGTCCATCGCGGGCAGCGAGGTCAAGAAGGTCGTGCTCGAACTGGGCGGCAGCGACCCGTTCATCGTCATGCCCTCGGCCGACCTACCGGCCGCGGCCCGGGTGGGCACCTTCGCGCGCCTGCTGAACAACGGCCAGTCCTGCATCAACGCCAAGCGCTTCATCGTGCACGACGCGGTCTACGACGAGTTCGAGCGGCTTTTCACCGAACAGATGTCCGCCAAGGTCGTCGGCGATCCGATGCTGGACACTACCGACGTGGGTCCGCTGGCCTCCGAGCAGCAGCGCGAGGACGTCGAGCACTTCGTAGCCGACGCGGTGGCCAAGGGAGCCAAGGTGCTGTGCGGCGGCGCTGCTCCCGAGGGTCCCGGCTTTTACTACCCGCCGACCGTGCTGGCCGGGATCACGCCCGACATGCGCCTGTACGCCGAGGAGGTCTTCGGGCCGGTGGCCAGCCTCTACCGGGTCGCGGACATCGACGCGGCGATCGACCTGGCCAACGGCACCGAGTTCGGCCTCGGCGCCAATGCGTGGACCAACGACGACACCGAACGGAGCCGGTTCATCCGGGATATCGCGGCCGGGATGGTCTTCGTCAACGGCAACGTGACCTCCTACCCCCAGCTGCCGTTCGGCGGCATCAAGAGCTCCGGTCACGGCCGCGAGTTGTCCTACCACGGCATCCGCGAGTTCTGCAACATCAAGTCGGTGTGGATCGCCGAACCCGGCCGCGGCTAGCCGAGTCCGCGTCCGCCGGCCAGGAACCGGGAGAACTCGCATGGCCGATCCTGATTACCGTACCTGCGCCAAGGCCGGGATCGGCGCCCTTCAGCGATGGTATGACCCGCCCTCCGGCCTGTGGCGGGGGACCGGCTGGTGGAACTGCGCCAACGCCCTGACCGCGGTGGTCAGGTATACCGAGCTGACCGGCGACGGCAGTCAGGCGGGGGTCATCGGGACGACGTTCACCGCCGCCCGGCGGCAGCACGCCGATTTCGTCAACGCCTACTACGACGACAACGGCTGGTGGGCGCTGGCCTGGGTCGCGGCCTTCGACCTGACCCGGGACAGCCGGTATCTCGACACGGCCCGGATCATCTTCGCCCGCAACATAGCGGGCTGGGACGGCGCCTGCGGCGGCGGCCTGCGCTGGAACACGACGAGCAGGTACAAGAACGCGATCACCAACGAACTGTTCCTCACGCTCGCGGCCCTGCTGCACCAGCGCACGCCGGGCGATCAGGGCAGCTACCTGACCTGGGCGCAGCGGGAGTGGCAGTGGTTCAGCTCGAGCGGCCTCATCGGCCCGGACAGCCTGATCAACGACGGGCTCACCGCGGCCTGCGCCAACAACGGCGGTACCACCTGGACCTATAACCAGGGCGTGATCCTCGGCGGGCTCGCCGCGCTGACGACCCCCGGGCCGGCCGGCTCCCCGGGCATCCTGGCCGAACCCTGCGAACCGGCCGCCGCAGGCTGCAACGAGGACCAGGCCCAGTTCAAGGGCATCTTCGTGCGCTACCTGTACGACTTCTGGTTGCGGAGCCGCCAGCCGGCCTACCGCGCGTTCATCCTCGCCAACGCCCGTTCGGTCTGGGATCACAGCAAGAACGCGGCCGATCAGTTCGGGCTGCGCTGGGCCGGCCCGTTCGACCGGGCCGACGCCGCCCGGCAGAGCTCGGCCCTGGATGCCCTCATCGCCGCCGCTGCCCTCACCGGCGGCTAGCCCTCCTGACTACTGCCCTCCGACCCGGTTTCCACCTGCCCTTGACAAGGGTAGTGATTCATCACTACCTTAGTGTCATGACCGAAACCAAGCAGCGGATGTCCGCGGCGGAGCGCCGCGAGATGGTCCTCGAGGCTGCTGTCGCCGAGTTCGCCGTCCGCGGGCTGGCCGGCACCTCCACCGAGGACGTCGCCCGGCGGGCCGGAATCAGCCAGCCGTACCTCTTCCGGCTGTTCCCCACCAAGAAGGCGCTGTTCCTCGCGCTGGTCGACCGTTGCTTCCGCCGGGTGCAGGAGACCTTTGTCGCGGCGGCGGGCGACCTGGCCGGCGACGAGGCATTGGCCGCCATGGCAGATTCCTACACGCGCCTGCTCGATGACCGGACCCTGCTCCTGCTGCAGATGCAGATCTACGCTGCCTGCAGCGACCCCGAGATCCGCGACGCCACCCGGGCCGCGTACAAGAAGCTGTGGGAGATGGTCGAGCGGATCACCGCGCTGCCCTTCCAGACCGTGGTGGACTTCTTCGCTGTCGGCATGCTGATGAACGTGGCCGCCGCCATGGACCTGCCGTCCGTCGACGAGCGGTGGGCGAGCTGGTGCCCGAAGGACTGACCGGCCTCAGTTTTACCCCCGTTTTTTTTACCCGATTTAGCTAGTGATCAATCACTACTTAGGAGAGGGCGATGACTACCAGACACCGCACCGCATGGACCTTCGCCATTACCTCGACCGCCCTGTTCATGGCCTCACTGGACAACCTCGTGGTGACCACGGCGCTGCCGTCGATCCGGGAGCACTTGCATGCTTCGCTCCAGGGGCTGCAGTGGACGGTGAACGCCTACACCCTCACTTTCGCAGTCTTGCTCCTCACCGGGGCCACGCTCGGGGAGCGGTACGGCCGCCGTCGGCTGTTCACGGTCGGCCTCGCCTTGTTCACCGCCGGGTCGGCCGCCGCCGCGCTCGCGCCCAGCATCGGCACTCTGGTGGCCGCCCGGGCCGTGCAGGGCGTGGGTGCCGCCATCGTGATCCCGCTGACCCTCACGCTGCTGTCGGCGGCGGTGTCCCCGCAACGCCGCGGCCTGGCTCTGGGTGCCTGGGGCGCCGTCGGCGGCCTGGCCATCGCCATCGGCCCGCTGGTCGGCGGGGCGGTCGTGGAAGGCGCGTCCTGGCAGTGGATCTTCTGGCTGAACGTGCCGATCGGCCTCGCGCTGCTGCCGATCGCCTGGCTCCGGCTCAACGAGAGCCGCGGGCCCTCGACCAGCCTGGACCTGCCGGGCCTGGTCCTGGCCAGCGTCGGCCTGCTTGGCATCGTGCTCGGCGTCGTCCGCGGCAACGACCACGGCTGGACCAGCGCCACCGTCCTGCCGCCCCTCGTGATCGGCGCGCTGCTCGTGGCCGCGTTCATCGGCTGGGAACTGCGGACGCGCGAACCGATGCTGCCGCTGCACCTGTTCCGCAGCCGCGGCTTCGCCGTGACCAACCTGGCCTCGCTGCTGATGTTCTTCGGGATGTTCGGCTCGATCTTCCTGCTCGCGCAGTTCCTGCAGGTCGTTCAGCACTACAGCCCGCTGCAGGCCGGACTGCGGACGCTGCCGTGGACCGCGATGCCGGTGTTCATCGCCCCGGTCGCGGGTGCGCTATCCGACCGCATTGGCGGGCGGGCGCTGCTGGCCACGGGGCTGGCCCTGCAGGCCATCGGGCTCGGCTGGCTGGCCGCGGTGGCCAGCCCCACCGTGCCCTACCTCATCATGGTGCCGGCGTTCGTCGTCTCCGGCGTCGGCATGTCCCTGTTCTTCGCGCCTGTCGCCAACGTCGTGCTCAGCTCGGTGCGGCGGGACCAGGAAGGCATCGCCTCCGGCGCCAACAACGCGATCAGGGAACTGGGCGGCGTGTTCGGGATCGCCGTGCTCGGCGCGGTGTTCTCCGCCCGCGGCGGCTACACCAGCGGCACCGCGTTCGTCTCCGGACTGGCGCCCGCGGTCTGGGTCGGCGGGGCGGCGGTGGCCGTCGCCGCGGCCGCCGCGCTGTTCCTGCCCCGGTTCCGCCGGCCGGAAGCAGGCCAGCCGGAAGCGGGCCAGCCGGAAGCCGGCCGCCTCGGCGCCGAGCCGGTCGCGGAACTCGCTCAGGTCCGCTAACCGAGCCAGGCCCAGAGCCCGGACCCCGCCAGCCGCGGGGTCCGGGCTCTGCCTATCAGTGGGCCTATCATCCGGGCCTGTCACCGGGTGCAGGCAATGCCTGATTGAGCATCTTCGAGTGATTAAGTGGTGCTATGGTCCTCTAGCCGGATAGGCCTGAATTAGTTACATTTACGGGGAGTAGCCGTGTATCTGGCTTACGGGGCAAGGGCTTTGGCTGCGGGAACGCTCGGCGTCGCGCTGGCCGCCACGGCCGCGGTGGGGCTGGCGCCCACCCCGCCGGGCCCGGGGCCTGCCGCCGCGCCGCGAGCCCAGGCGCAGGCCAGCGTGACCATCACCCCCGGGGTGCGGCACCTCCGGCGGGAGTCCCGGGACCAGCCGTCGACCACGGCCGAGTGCGAGCAGTCGATCCAGATCGCCTGCTACAACCCGGTTCAGATCCAGCAGGCGTACAACCTGCCGTCGCTCTACTCCCACGGGATCACCGGCAAGGGCGCCACGATCGTCATCGTCGATCCCTACGGCTCACCGACAATCGTCAGCGACCTGCGCGACTTCGACAGCACCGAGAGCGTGCCCAACCCGCCCTCGCTGCGGATCATCAGGCCAGCCGGCAAGGTCCCCGCCTTCAACGCGAACAACGCCAATATGGTCGGCTGGGCCGGCGAGACCACGCTCGACGTGGAGTACGCGCACACGATCGCGCCCGGCGCGAAGATCCTGCTCGTCGAGACGCCCGGCGGCGGGGGGAGTGCCGGGACCGTCAGCATGCCGCAGATCGTCACCGCTGAGGAGTACGTGGTCAGGCACCACCTCGGCGGCGTGATCAGCCAGAGCTTCACCGCTACGGAACAGGCCGTCGGGTCCGCCGCGATCCGGTCGCTGCGCGGCGCCTACCTGAAGGCCTACTCCGGCCACGTCACGGTGCTGGCTGGCTCGGGCGACAGCGGCGCGACCGGCTTCGAGCCGAACCAGCAGAGCTACTACACCTATCGGGTGACGTCCTGGCCGGCCAGCGACCCGCTGGTGACCGCGGTCGGCGGCACCCGCCTGGACCTGGACGCCAACGGTAACCGGAACTCGGCCGACACGGTATGGAACGACACCTACAGCCAGACGGCGAACCAGCTGGTCAACGGCAATAATGGGCCGGACCCGCTGGCCGGCGGCGGCGGCGCGTCGGTCATCTTCGGGCGGCCCTCGTACCAGAACGGGGTGCGCGGTACCGTCGGCAGCCACCGCGGCGTGCCCGACATCTCAATGAGCGCGGCCTGCACCGGCGCGGTCAACGTCTACCAGAGCTTCGGCGGCCAGCCGGGCTGGTACGCGCTGTGCGGCACCAGCGAGTCCACGCCCCTGTTCGCTGGAATCGTGGCGCTCGCCGATCAGGTGGCCGGGCACCCGCTCGGCCTGATTAACCCGGCCCTGTACAAGCTGGCCGCCGAGCATGCCCCGGGCATCGTGAGCGTGCGGTCGGGGAATAATACGGTGTCGTTCCGACAGGGCGGCCGCAACCACACGGTGCGCGGCTTCGGCGCCCGGTCCGGGTATAACCTGGCCACCGGCCTCGGTACCGTGAACGCCCAGTACTTGGTTACCGAGCTGGCCCGCCTGGCCGGCCACTAAAACTGGCGTGCCGGGAGATCCGCAGCTTCTGTGCGAGCTTCGCCGCACGAGCCAGTGGTCCAGGCAGTGCCCCTCACCCACCGACGCTCAACCACAGTGCCACTCAAGTACGGCCTGATACCGGCGCGCCCGTCGGGGGGCTCTGGTTGCAGAGCCCCCCGAGGCCCACCCCGTTGACACGGTCACGGGCGCGAAGGGCTGGCAGACATTTATCAGACCGACACCAGGTCGCATACAAAGATGAGGGTCTCGCCCGGCGCGATCGAGTCCCCAGCGCCCCGGTCTCCGTAGGCCAGATCAGGAGGGATGATCAGCTGACGCCGGCCGCCGACCTTCATACCCAGCACGCCCTGGTCCCAGCCGGCGATGACCTGCCCGATGCCGAGCTGGAACTGCAAGGGACCGCCTCGATTCCAGCTCGCGTCGAATTCTTCGCCGGTGGAGTACGCGACCCCGACATAGTGAACCTTGACCATGTCGCCGGGGCTCGCCACGCCGCCGTCACCTTCCCAGATGTCGGTGATTTGCAGTTCGGCCGGCGGTTCGCCGCCGGGAAAGTCGACCTCAGGCCTTCCGATACTCATACTCGCCCTCTCCTAGACTTGATCTTAACGGCGGCGCATGCCGGTCCGGCCAGGCAGCCATGCGCCTCCCCCTGGGGCAGGCCTTTCGGGCCAGCGCCTTCGGACCAGCCGCCGAGTATGCCACCTCGGACCCCGCTGTGCGCCGCTCCTGTACGGCGCACCCGCCGACACCGCGGCCGCCGGCCGCCGATCACCGCCTGAGCCTATGCGGCCAGCAGCACATCGGCCATTACCGGCTTGGCCAGGGACGCTTCGCCGTAACGGAAACGCCTCATCATGCCGCCGACGGCGCGGGCGCGCTCCATGGCTGCCCGTCGTTGAGCTCAGTCTAGATCCGCAATGACGACAGCGAGCTGCCAAGTTGACAGTCTACTGTCCAGATGACAAACTGCTGCGATGACCACGACAACAGTGCACGTCGCAGTGTTCGACACCCTCGCCGACTGGGAGATCGGGTACGCTACCGCCCACATCCGCAGCGACCAGTGGCAGCGCGATCCGGGCCGTTACTCGATCACCACCGTCGGCCCGACGCGTGCGCCGGTCACCACGATGGGCGGGCTGCGCGTCACACCGGACATCGCCCTGGAGGAACTGCGCCCGGAAGGCAGCGCCATGCTGATTCTCGCGGGCGGTGACCTGTGGGCCGAGGACTCGATGGCCTGTTTCCGCGCCGCGGCCCGGCGCTTCCTGACGGCCGGGGTGCCCGTCGCCGCGATCTGCGGCGCCACGTTCGGACTCGCCCTTGAGGGGCTGCTTGACGATCGCGCGCACACCAGCAACGCCGCCGAATACCTCGCCTACAGCGGGTACGCCGGCGGCGGCCGCTTCGTCGCCGAGCCTGCGGTGGTCGACCGGGACCTGATCACCGCCAGCGGCGTGGCGCCGGTGCACTTCGCGCGGGCGATCTTCGGCCGACTGGGAATTTACGAACCAGCGGTCGCCGCGTCCTGGTTCAAGCTTTACGGAGACCGCGATCCGGCCGGGTTCTTCGAGCTGATGTCGGCATGAAACGCGCTGGCTTGCGCACAGGCGCTGGCTCGAGCGAAGCTGGCCTGGGCAAAGGTGCTGGCCTGGGCAAAGGCCGCGCGACCCGCCGCGACCAGGACCTGCTGTCCGCGGCTTCGATCACCACGTTCAGGCTGAACGGCCAGTTCCTGGCGCTCGCCGAAGAACTGGCCCGCCCGGCCGGGCTGACCGCAGCGTGGTGGCAGGTGCTCGGGGCGGTGCTCGGCGAGTCGCTGACGGTGGCGGGCATCGCCCGCGAGATGGGCCTGGCCCGGCAGAGCGTCCAGCGCGTGGCGGACATCCTGGTCGAACGAGGTCTCGCCGAGTACCACGACAACCCGGCGCACCGCCGGGCCAAACTGCTCGCCCCGACCAGCGAGGGGCGCGCTGCCATCAGCCGGATCGGCCCGGCGCACGCGGCGGCGGCTCGCCGGCTGGCGGCGGTTGTCGGCGAGGAGACCCTGGCCGGCGCGGTAGCCACGCTGCGGGCCCTGTCGGCGGCGCTGGACGAAGTCCAGGTCGGGACCCGGTCATCGGAATAGACCGGCCAGAGCCGGGCAGGAGTGCCTTGCACGAGAACAGCCGCCCTCGACCGAAAGCCCCTCCGGAGGACATTCTGTCGTGACCGCCATACCGGACATCACGCTGAACAACGGCCAGATCATCCCGCAGCTCGGCTTCGGCGTCTTCCTGGTCAAGCCCGAGGACACGCTCGCCGCGGTGAGCAACGCGCTGCAGGCCGGCTACCGGCACATTGACACCGCCGAGATGTACGGCAACGAGAAGGAAGTCGGCGAGGCCATCGGCCGATCCGGTCTCGACCGCACCGACGTGTTCGTCACCAGCAAGCTGAGCAACGACGCGCACCGGCCCGACGACGCCCGCCGCGCCTTCGACGACACGCTCAAGGCGCTTGGCTTTGGGTTACATCGACCTGTTCCTGGTCCACTGGCCGCTGCCCACCAGGTACGACGGCGACTACGTCTCCACCTGGCAGACCCTGGAGGAGTTCTACCGCGAGGGCGAGCCCGCTCGGTCGCGCGCCCGCCGACATCACCATCCGGCACCGGCGGCGACCAGAGCCGTCCGCGCCGCGTGATGCCGCCAGGTGCAGGGTTACGCCCATCCTGCCGGACCAGCCCCGACCCTACCGCGCGGGCGGCACCCTGTTCATGACGCCGCGGACCAGTGAATGGTGAAGCCGACCAGGGTGTAGCCGAGCGCATTTACCGTCGGCTGAACGAAGTTACTCCGGACAATCTGTGCCGCCTGAGCCTCGGCCGTGCTGATCAGCGGCCGGGTGATCTGCGGGCTGTGGGTGACTTGAGCGAACGCGATATTCTGCGCTAGGCCGTACAGCACTGATACGGAGAACTGCGGCCGAATCATCGCGCCGCAGCCGAGCCCCGGATAGGTCCAGCTGTGCTGCACGTCGATGGGATGCGACAGCGTGTTGTCGACCGTGACGTCGTGAACGGACTGCGGTAGCTGCGGCTGAGGCAGGACGATCGTGACGCTGACTCGGCCGGGCACGCCCGTCGCCGGGCGGCTGATGACCTGCAGCCGGTAGTGGCCGGACCCGCGCGTCCACCAAGCCGGTCCCGGATTGAGGTCCACCGTGGCAGAGGCATGGCCGACGGCCGCGAAGGTGCTCGAATACCAGCACGGCCATATGCCGATGTTCTTCGAGACCTTGTGCGTGAACGTGAAGTTGAAGTTCTCGGTGCCCAGAGCCGGCCTGGAGATGCCCTCGATCTTCTGCAGCACCCAGGGCCCGATGTTGGTATCGGTGGTCGTACCCGCGGTGACCGCCTGCCATGGCCAGGCGATCTTGATGTGCGGCAGGCGGACGTTGACCCCGAACAGGTGCAGGGCTGCGGCGAGCGCGACCAGCGCCGCCCAGGCGATCACCTTACGGAAGAGCAGGCCAACCAGGATCAGGACCACGGCCCACGAGACCTTGCGCGGGATACGCCGCCGCCGGCTCGTCCGGACGTTGCGGCGATCCAGCTGAACCGGCGCGCGGCCTGCCTCGCGGTCGGGCCAGTACGGCGATGGCGACTGGGGCGACCGCGGCGATGGCGACTGCGGCGGCAGGAACCAGGTGTCGTCGTCATCCGGGTCCGGCTCGGGCGGCTGCGCGCGGCCGAATGAATCGCCCCGCCTCAACGACGCCGTCCTAATCCCGCCAGGTCGGTTAGTAGTGAGCATGCCCACGAGAAAGATCAGGAAGCGAACCATCGGGTCTACCTTCTAGTCGCTGGTCGGGGAAAACTAAGCCAGGGCGGGGTAACCGAGGCCCAGCACGACGGGTACCGCCCCGAACGGCATGCGGAAACGCGTGCCGGGCTTGTCGGGCGCATTCGGGTCCTTGATGTCGGGCCAGCGCATCTTCGTGTGCTGTGCGGTCAGGCCTGCCACCGAGTACGGGAACTCCATGGCGGAGATGTCGTGCAGCTTGAGCAGGCCGCCCCAGCGGAAGGCTGCGAACACCCTGGCCAGGTCTCGAACCGAGAGCGGACGCCGTGCGGTGAGGTCGATCCAGTAGACGGCCATCGCCAGCTCGATCAGGTCGCCCGCGCACTGCGCCAGCGCCTCGGACTTCGTGCGGTACACGGTTCGGTCAGCGTTGACGGTGCCGAGCTTCTCCCCGTGAACCGGCGAATAGCGCGGCTGGGCCTGGCACTGCATCCAGTCGCAGGCGGCCAGCAGTTGCCAGCGGATCCCGCTATGGCTGGCCACGTCGTCGTACAGCGGCTCGGCCCGGCTCAGGGGGGCCTTCGCCGAAGTGACGAAGGCGGTCGTGACGGCCTGCGGGATCTGCGGCACATACCGGCTGGCGCGCGTGCCCGCCTGCGCCCCCCGAGGCCCGACCCTCGGCCCCGGGCGCTGGCCGGGCTGCGGGGCCCGCCGGACCGCAGTCTGCGCAGCTGGAGCCGTCCGGTCCGGCCCCGTAGTGTAGGCGTCAAGAACGCCGGGAATCGTCGCCGCGCCCTGGCTGCCCGTCCCATCACGGCTGACCGCCGCGCCCTGCCCGACCGTTCCGCCCTGACCGAAAACCCCGGCCTGGCCGACGGTCCCGCCCAGATTGGCCGTCCCGCCCAGATTGGCCGTCCCGCCCAGATTGGCCGTCCCACCCGGATTGGCAGTCCCGCCTTGACCCGCCGCCTGCGGCGCGGCCGCCGCCCCTACGTCATAGCGGTACAGGTTGTACAGCTTCATGATGGCGATCAGGTTCGAGCCGTACTGCGGATCCGTTGCATAGACGCCGGTCAGATCGGTCGCGAACGCGTCGGGAAGGTGCCGGTCGGCCATGGCCTGCTGATAGCTCGGGCCCGTGGCCAGCAGCTCGGTGTGATCGGCGATGCTCTGGGCCACGTTCTGGTAGACCCGAAAGGCAGCGTTGGTCGTCACCCACTGGCCGTTCTGGAACTCGCGCGTCGGCAGCACGTCACTGCCCGCTGGTCCGCTGCCCTTGATGCCGAACAGGTTGTTATCCCTGATCGCCAGCGCGCTTTGACCCCAGCCGGACTCGTCGATGGCCTGGGCAATCGTCACCGCCGCCGGGATGCCATATCGGCTTTGCGCGGCCATCGCGCCCGGCGCGACCTGGCTGATGAAGGCCTGCTGACTGCTGGTGTCGGGGACGTGTGCCGCCGAGGCCGGCGGGTTATTCCTGGCGTATGACGACGTGGCCGGGGTCGACGAACCATTGGAGGCGCCATCGGAAGTCGCCTGCACCCCTGGGATGGCCGCCGTTCCTGTCCGCTTTCCCTGGCCAGCCCGCGGTGCCGCTCCGGCCCTGGATCCCGTGCCTGCCCGCCCGGTATTACCCGCCCGGCCCGTGCTACCCGCACGCCCGGAGCTGCCGGCCCGCGCTGCGGACACTGCCCGCGCTGCAGATCCCGCCCGCGCCGGGTTACCGTGTGCGGCCGCCGCGCCGTCGCCAGCCATCATGCCCGCCCCTGCCATCACGCCCGGCATGGTCACGACGCTCTGCATGCCGTTGCTTCCGGCTCCGCCCGCTGTGCCCACCATCCTGGCCGTACCTTTCGTAGCCGCTGTGCCGCGCCCACGTGCCGGGCCCTGCACGGTCGCAGTACCCCGCCCCGCCGTCCCGCCAGCGCTGGCCATCTGGCTCGTGCTGGACGTAAGCGCGGCCTGCCGCGCTCCCGGAACCGCTGCCTCGCCGACGCTCGCCGTAACCGTGGCCGGCTGACCCTGCTCCTGGATTCCGGCCGTCTCAGCGGTATTTGCCGTGCCACCCGCAACCGCACCACCCGCCACCGTGCCACCCGCCACCGCACCACCCGCCACTGTGTCACCGGAGGCTGTGCCGCCAGCGGCGGCGCCAGTCGCCGGACTTGTGGCGCTCAGCAACTCGCCGTTGTTGACGAAACCGGCGACGCCCTGGGCGGCTAGCGGACCGGCGAACGTATGCGCGTTGACCGAAAGGTTGGGACTCGAGTCCCCGCCGATCGTGTACAGCACCCCCGCCGAATACCTGGTGACCACCTCGACATGCCCGTCAAACATCACCCAGTCGCCCGGCTGGGGCTGGTATCCGTCGCCGAGCGGATGCCAGCGGTGATGCGCCTCCGCGTCCTGCAAGACCGAGATGACCGCGAGCGAGGCGGGATTGGGATCGACGCGGACGTCGGCCCACTGGTGCAGCGGCCATGGATAGGTCGTGCCTCCGGTGACCCAGCTTTCCTGGCCGGTGGCCTGAGCGCCGAGGGCCAGCGTGAGGCTCGCGAAAGCCGCGCAGGATTCACCATGGTCCACGCCGTCTACGCTGTCGCTTCCCCAGATAATCGCTTCCATTTCGGCCGGGCTCTTGGCCTGCGCCATGCGAAGGTAGTAATTGGCTACGTTGACGATGGCCGCCCGCAGCGCGGTGTCGCTCGCCGACACGGGCCTGGCCGGCTTCTTGAGCGCCAGCAAGTGGACCGGCATTCGGGTCGGCGACGTCATTTCGTCGACTGTTCCGTGGGCGAAGGCGAATCCGGTCATTGCTCCGCACGTACTGAGGCTGACAAGCGCGGTCGCCTGCTGCCACGTTGGTTTCCTAACGGGATGCACAGAATCACCTTCCTCCACGTTTCGACTCGGCTATATCGCCCTCCGAGGGCCGCCTGCTTGCGCCTTTTCCGCTCCGTCAGCGTGCGCCCGGCAGGGTCTTGAGAATGGCCTGGACTTGCGCATTTCCGGGATCGTTCGCATTCGCGAATAGCACGCTGACGTCATACGCCTGCGCGGCTGTTGCGCCGACCACCCATTGCTTGTAGGCATCGGACACCAGCGCCGCCTGTCCGGTCCCGGTGGTCAGCGGCTGGGCGCACAGGCTGGGGAATCCCGCCCGTGCGACGACCGCCGACGACCCGGTGTACTTGGCGCAGTTTCCGGGATCGCCCTCCAACCCGGGCTGGACAGCGGGCTTGCCGTTGGCGCCGGTCAGGGTCGCCCCGCCGATGATGTTGTTGAT
This sequence comes from uncultured Actinomycetes bacterium, assembly GCA_963769715.1. Lineage (GTDB taxonomy): Bacteria > Actinomycetota > Actinomycetes > Streptosporangiales > Streptosporangiaceae > Palsa-504. The sequence continues at coordinate 316,094 of CAVYNE010000034.1, read as the reverse complement.
CGCCCTGGCCGCCACCGCCAGGCTGTCGACCGGGTCGTAAGGGTTGTACGGATGATGCAGGTCGAGCGACCAGGCCACCTCGCCGCCCTGGATCGGCGTGATCGGCTCTAGCCCCTGCCGGCCGGTCTTTGCGTCGGTGTACTGCGGGTTGTCGCCGCTCGTCATCAGGGCGAAAACCCACAAGATCTGGCTCGTCGCCTTGTCGCAGGCGAAGTTGACCTGGCCAGGCTCGGACGCGACGTTCGGGTTCTGGCAGGCCGTCGTGATCTGGCTCTGCACGGTGGCCACGCTTGGCGGCCAGGACGGGTTTGACCTGAATATGAACACCGCCGCGATGACCACCACGACGGCGAGACCGGCCGCACCCAGCACGACCTTACGCGTGGGCGACCTTCGAGCGCGCCCGGCATTGCGCCGTCCTCGGTCGATGAGCGTCTGGGTCCGCTGCCCGGTCGACGGTCCGCCGCGCGGCGGGTGCGGCCAGCCGGGCCGGGATCCGCTGCGGATGATCGTCGTCAGGTCATCGTCCTGCTCCGGGTCCTCGTCCTCGATGACGTGATGAAAACCCTGACCGGGCTGCGGCCCGCGTGACGATGCTTGCCTCGGCGCCGCCTTCTTCGACGGTGCTTTCTGAGACGGTGCTTTCTGAGACGGTGCTTGCTGGGACGGTGCTTGCTGAGAGGGTGCCCGCATGGCACCAGGCCTGGCATCCTTGGTCCGGCGGGGCGCCCCCTCCCGGCCGTAACTGGTCTCGGCGACTTCCCTCGCGTGAGCCTCTCGCCAGTCGAACAGCTCGTGCTCGAGATCTGAGGCTCTGATTTCTAGCTCGGTCAGCCACTCCTCGTCTTGATCGTTAAAGTTTTCGAACTCCTCGTCCATCGTGTTCACCTCCAGCGTTCGGCTTGAATTGGGGCACTCCGGGACAGTGGCCGGCGTGCGGTCTGCCTCGGCGGCAGTTACCTAGGCGGGTGGCATTCGCCTGGGCGAGGTGAGAGGCCGCGGACCGCCGGGACTTGACCAACCGGACCGCGCCTCTGTCTCACCGAACCGACCCATGCCTGCTATTAGAACACAGGAGCGATCATCATGTGAAGGGTTTGTTTTCACAGCTTAGCTGCGTTCGAAGGCCGTCCCCGGGACCGGCCGTCCAGCCAGGCTTAGCGCGGGTCGGCGCGAACCGGGCGCCCGGGCCTGGATACGCCTCGGTGCTGACCACCGATCCGGCCGCCTGGGCTCGGCCCACCAACGCGAGGATCCGGTCGATATGGCGCTGCGACGTGCTGTTGATGTGGCAGTGGTGCATGTGGGTACCGGTCTGGGTGGCCGCGTACCCGAGCAGGACCCCCTGTGCGGGGCGCCGTCGGCTGTTAGCCTGGCCAAGCCGGCCGATGACCGCGGACGGTGCACGACGGGAGGGCAGACGGCGGGAGGGCAAATGGCGAGCGGCGAAACGCTTCCAGGCGGCGGCGACCTCAGCCGCGACACGGGCCGCAACCCGGGCCCAAGCAAACAGAAGACCGCCACCGGCGTCGTCGTGGTCGCGCACGGCGGCCAGTCGTCCAGCACCGATCCCACCAACGCCGTTCAGCCTGCCGTGCTGCGCATGATCCCGGTCGCGGCGGCGATCAGGAAGGCGCTGCGAGGGAGCGGTGCCGTGGTCCTGCGACCGCGGTTCGAGCTCCGGGGCTGGAATGGCGACCAGGCCTCACCGGTCGATGACCTGAACCGGGCCCTCGACGACATCGCCGTCGCCTGCGGGCCCGTCCCCGTCGTACTGATCGGCCATTCCATGGGGGCGCGCGCCGCGATGCGGGCCGCCGGGCATCCCGCGGTGTCCGCGGTGGCGGGCCTGGCTCCCTGGCTGCCCCTGGGCGAACCGGTTGAGCAGCTGGCCGGACGGTGGGTGCTGGTCGCGCACGGGACCGCCGACAGCATCACCAGCCCCGCGGAGACCTGGGCCTTCGTCGAGCGCGCCCGAGCGGTGACCCAGGTGGCGGCAATCGAGGTACGCGACGGCGACCACCCGATGCTCCGCCGCGCGCGCCTATGGCACGCCATCGCGGCCGAATTCGCCCGTGCTGCCCTCGACCTGCCGGCCGGCCGCGGTGCCACGGCGTCCGGGGCCCTATCGGTGGCTGCCGCCGTCGCGACGACGGCCCAGCGACCTCCGCGCACCATCGTGTGACGTCCTGCATTCAGCCTCCGCATGCTGCCCAAATTCCCGGCAGATGTCGGTTTTAGCCAATTAGTCCAAAAAGCGCAGCTAAATGGCGCAGCGCCAACAGCGGAAACAGCATTAGTCCGGATAGGACCTAATTGTCCTAAGCTCGCGACCGGGCGGGAATTACCAAAAGCGTCAGTCTCGTCGCTCAGTGTGCTATATAACAATGGCATGGCGACTTGCCCCGTCTGCCGGAGTACGGGGAAAGGATGTTGAAATGGCAAGATTAATCCCGATTCGGCACGATAACACGGCGCTCAGGCGCGTCGTGCCGCCGCACAAGGTCCCCGCGGCCCCGGAGCCGGGCCAGGTCGTCGACCCGAACCAAGCCGGCCGCTGTCCATCCGGTCAGCGCAGGCGCCATCCTGGCCTGCGATCCCGCCAGGTGCGCGGTGCTGGCCCAGCACGGCGTCGCGGCCGGGAACCTGCTGATGCTCAGGTCCGGAGCGAGGGACCCGCTGGGCTCGGACGTGGTGCTGGCCACCGCCGCTGTGCGCGAGACCTTCGGCACCCGCCTGGTCAGCGTGTACGCGCCGGAGTTGCTGGCCAGCTTCGGGACCGGCGCGACCCGGGTCGGCGTCCGCATCTGGGGGCTGCCGCTGGACCGCACAGTTCGCCGCGCCCGCCCCGCTCGGCCTGCTCCAGGCCAATCAATAGGCCGAACGAAGCCCTCGCCCTTGGTTTACTGCATTCCGACTGACCTGAATGCGGTAGGCCAACTACGGTATGGCGCATGGAAGACCCAGAGGTTGTCGCGGCCATCGTGGCCGGTGACCCCGCCGGGCTCGCCGAGGCGTACGACAAGTACGCCGTGCCGCTCCACTCGTACTGCCGCTCGATGCTCCGCGAGCCGGCCGATGCCGCCGACGCGGTGCAGGATACGTTTCTCGTTGCCACCGCCAAGCTCCGCAGCCTGCGCGACCCTGGCAAGCTGCGGTCCTGGCTCTACACGGTGGCGCGCAACGAATGCCTGCGTCGGCTGCGGCCCGGCCTCGCCCTTTCCGCCCTCGAGGAGGCCGCGGACATGCTCACCGAGACGACCGAGGTCGGCCTCGCGGCCGAACGGGCCGAACTGCAGGCCCTGGTCAGGGCCGCGATAGACGGGCTGAACCCGGGCGAGCGGGACGTCATCGAGCTGAGCCTGGTCCATGAACTCGACGGCGACGAACTCGCCGAGGCCCTCGGGGTGTCCCGCAACCACGCCCACGCCCAACTGTCACGGGCCCGCAGCCAGCTCGAACGATCCCTCGGCGCGCTGATCGTCGCGCGCACCGGGCGGCAGGCCTGCCCGGTCCTCGAGGCCACGCTGACCGGCTGGGATGGGCAGATGACCGTGCTGATGCGCAAGCGGATCAGCCGGCACATAGAGCAGTGCTCGGTCTGCGGGGAGCGCAAGCGCCGGGAGTTGACGCCGGCGTTGTTCGCGGGCGCGATGCCGATGATCGCGCTGTTCCCGGGGTTCCGCGAACAATTGCTCAGGATGCTCGCCGATCGCTCGCCTGCCGGGCTGGCGCACCGGTTGACCGTGGCGAATCGCGCAGGCTCGTTCGGTCCAAATGGCTTTCCCAAGCCGGTCAGGCCGTCCGGGGCCGTACCGTGGCACCGCGTCCTGTACCATCCGCATGCCCTGCTTGCGGGCACGACCACATCGGTCGTAGCGGCCGGGGCCATCACGGTCGGGGTCATGGCCGGGCCGCATCACGCCCTGCCCTCCGGTGCAGCCGCGGGCGGCTCGACGCACGGCGCGTCGGTCAGCGCCGGAAGCCCGTCGTCCGGGCGGGGCGGTCCGTCCGGCAACAGCGGGACCGGTCATGCGCCGTCGGTGTCGGCCCGTGGCAGCACCACGGCTCCCGACTCCTCCCGGTCGCCAATCTCGACGGCCTCCGCCGAATCCTCGCCGTCCGCCTCCCCGTCGTCGGCCTCCCCGTCGTCATCGTCGTCGGCCCCGGCTGGCCTCGGTGCCTTGTCGGTGTCGACCAGCCACATTCGCTTGGTCTCGGTCGACGGCACAGCGACTGGGACGTTCACGCTCACCGCCGAGGGCGGCGAGGTCCCGGACTACTCGATCACGGTAGGGCCCGCGCTAGTGGGCAGCCTGACGGTTTCCCCTTCGTCCGGATCGCTGGCCCCAGGCGCGAGCGTGACGATCACCGTGACGACAACCAGCCTGGTCGCCGCGCGCGGGAAGGTCACCGTGACACCCGGCGCTCACCAGGTCATTGTGATCATCGCCATCGGCTCGTAGCCCACCTGCCGTAACGACGCCTAAACTCCTTAATCCCGAACGGGGAATAGTGCGCGCCCCGGTCCCGGCGGCCACCTCACTACCACTCGACCAGCATCCAGATCTCGGGCCGCGGCGCGTCGCCCACGTCGACGGCGGCGAAGCGCCGGGCTGCCTCCTTCAGGTGGGTCATCGCGGCGTCATGCTGGCCATCAGCGTGCAGCAGGTCGGCCAGGTTGGTGTGCAGCGCGGCCACCCGGTGCTGGTCTCCGAGCTCGCGGCCGAGCTCGAGGGCCTCGGCCGCCAGCGTCAGGGCCTCGGGCTCGCGGCCGGTCTCGGCCAGCAGCCGGGCCAGGTTGTTCAGCGCCGCCACGGCTGCGCCCAGCGGGGCCGCACCATCCTCGGGCAGGCGCCGGGCCTCGGGCAGGCGCCGGGCCTCGGGCAGGCGCCGGGCCTCGGCCAGGTCCGTTCCCATCACGGCCACCGTAACGCAACTGCGTAAAAAAACATGCGGGAGGGCTTGACTGCCGTAACGATCTCGTATCGCCTTCTTTCTAGGCTGGTGGTGCGTCGCAAGCGATGGCGCAAACCCGGAGAGTGACATGGCGCAGCAGGTGGGGAGTACCAGCGGGACCGCTCCGGCGGCCCGCGAGACCGAGGTCCGCGAGACTGCCGTCCGCGAGACCGAGGCCGGTGCGACCGAGGTAGCGCTCGGAGGGGGATCCGTGGTGACCGAAGCCGGCTGGCCGGGGGGTACCGGGAAGGCCAGCCAGACAGCCGACGGCCAGCGCGGCATCAGGGTCGGCCGGTGCGACCTGGACCTGGCCTCGAACGACCCGCTGGTCGGCTACTTGCTCAGCGCCGCCTGCGCGGTGGACATCACCGGCCTGCGGCTGCGGTCCCCGGCCCTGACGGCCCTGCAGGCGGCCGGCGTAGTCCTGGTGGTCCCGCTGATCTCCTCCGGCAGCCTGGTGGGCCTGCTCAGCCTGCGATCACCATCTACGACAGCGAGGAATCAGCGCGTGCTGCAGACCCTGGCCGCCCCGGTCACCGGCCTCGGTCACCTCATGCGAGGCTCGAAGAGCGGCATGAAGAGCCAGCCCAACGGGTAACTGGAGCTGCCATGCGATCTGACCTTGACGCGGTGGTCGTCGGCAGCGGGCCGAACGGCCTGGCCGCCGCCGTCACGATGGCGGCGGCCGGGCTGCGAGTGCAGGTCATCGAGGGTGCGCCGACCATCGGCGGCGGCTGCCGGACCGAAGAGCTGACGCTGCCCGGCTTCTGGCACGACGTCTGCTCGGCCAGCCACCCGCTCGCGGTGGCCTCGCCGTTTTTCCGCCGCTTCGACCTGGCCGCGCGCGGCGTCGCGCTCGCCTGGCCGGAGGTGCAGTTCGCACAGCCGCTCGATGGCGGACGGGCCGCGGTGGTGACGAGATCGGTCCACGACACCGCCGCCCGCCTCGGTCCCGATGGCCGCTCCTACCGGCGCCTGCTCGGGCCGATCACCGACCATCTCGACGAGATCCTGCCGGCCATCTTGGCGCCGCTGCGCCGCCCGCCCGCCCATCCGCTGGCCGCCGCCGATTACGGCCGCCGCGCCCTCTGGCCGGCTTCGGTGGTGGCCCGGCGCTGGCGCGGCCAGGAAGCCCGCGCGATCATGGCCGGAGCCGCCGCCCACGCGATGATGCCGCTCACCGCCGCCCCCACCGCGGGCGTCGGGCTGATGCTGGTCGCGCTGGCGCACGGCGTGGGCTGGCCGGTTGTCGCGGGCGGCAGCGCCCGGATCACCGACGCGATGGCAGTCGCCCTGGTCGCCAACGGCGGCAGCATCGAGACCGGCCGCTGGGTCCGCTCGCTGGCCGAACTGCCTTCCGCCGGCGCCGTCCTCCTCGACGTCTCGCCCCGGACGCTGCTGCAGCTGGCCGGGGACCGGCTGCCCGGCGGGTACCGCGCTGCGCTGCGCCGGTTCCGCTACGGCCCCGGGGTCTGCAAGGTGGACTTCGCCCTCTCCGGCCCGGTGCCGTGGACCAACCAGGACTGCCGCCGGGCCGGCACCCTGCACCTGGGCGGCCCGTTCGAGCAGGTCGCCGCGGCCGAGGCCGAGGTCGCCGCGGGCAAGCACCCGCAGGACCCGTACGTGCTCGTGGTGCAGCCCGGGGTCGCCGATCCGGGCCGCGCCCCGGCGGGCCAGCAGACGCTGTGGACCTACTGTCACGTCCCGTCCGGCTCTGACGTAGACATGACCGACCGGATCGAGGCGCAGATCGAGCGCTTTGCCCCCGGCTTCCGCGACCTTAGCCTGGCCCGCGCGGTCCGTACCGCCGCCGACGAGGAGGCGCACAACCCGAACTACGTCGGCGGCGACATCGGCGTCGGCCTGCAGACCATCCGCCAGACCATCCTGCGCCCGGTGGCCAGGTGGAACCCTTACCGGACCCCGATCCGCGGCCTCTACCTGTGCTCCTCGGCGACCCCGCCCATCCCCGGCGTCCACGGTCGCTGCGGCGAACTGGCCGCGCTGACCGCCCTCCGTGACATCTTCGGCCTCCGGGATCTCCCCGACATCAGTCCCGCCCGGCTCCGCCCTCCCGCCACCATCCCCGCCCCGCGATAAAGGCCCCCTTTTTGGGCCGAACGGGCCATGATCCACGCTCCCGCCACGCCATCTCGCCCCGCCACGCGAGCCGGACCGGTGAGCTTACCTGTCCGCACCCTTGATCGAGCCGTGCAGGGTCGCCCCGGCCGGCTGAGTCGAGGTCGCGTTATAGGCCACGCAATGCAGGCCCCTATCATCGCTCGGCGAGGGCCAGGTGGAGGCATCGGGCACGATATCGGTCCAGGTGTACTGCGACTGCGAGTACGCGACTCCCACGTAAGACTGGAATGCGCTGTCGCATTCCGCGGTGGCATCCTTTTTAATGGTGGCATCGCCAAGATAAGCACTGTTCTTAGGCCAGTAATTGTTATTCGCGTAGAAAACCTCGGCGGTGTGGCCCTGACTGCACGGCACGGCACGGGAGAGCTTCGGCCACGGAGTCGCGAGGTTCAGGTTCAGGTTCGCCCCGGTCAGGCAGTCGCCGACCCGGAGGTGGTTGAGCGACAGTTCGTCTGCGGTCGGGGTCGCCCGGGGGCTGGGCGAGGCGCGGTTTGTCTGGCTCGGGGTCGAACTCTCGCCCTGCCCGGACGCGACTGGCTGGTGCGAGCCCGGGCTCAGCACCAGAACCAGCGCCACGACGATCACCAAGATGGCGGCGGCCGCTCCAGCCGGAACCACCCACCTGGGCCGCTTGCGCGGCCGGCCAGGCCCCGCGGGCGGCTGATACCACTGGTCGGCGCCAGGCATGCCCGGTCCGCCGGGCATCCCCTGACCGGGCAGCGGGGTCTGCGGCATGCCCCCTGGCTGGCCAGACCACCACGGACTGCCCTGGGACCCTTGGCCCCCCGGTGGACCTCCCTGGAACCCGGAACCGCCGGGAGCAACCGGATCGCCCTGGTCGGTCCCGTATCCCTGCGGCTCTGGGTATTGCTGCTGTCCCGGATACCCCTGCTGCCCCGAGTAACCCTGCGGCCCTTGCCCCTGCGGCCCTTGCCCCTGCGGCCCCGAATAGCCTTGCCCGCCGGCGTATCCCTGCGACCCGGGATAGCCAGCCTGTCCTGGATATCCCTGCTGTCCTGGATATCCCTGCTGTCCTGGATATCCCTGCTGTCCGGGGAAGCCTTGCTGACCCGGATAGCTGTCCGGCCCGGAAGGCCCCTGCGGTCCGGGGTATCCCGCGGCGCCCTGAGATCCGGGCCCCACCGTGGTAGGCGGTGGCGGGGTCTGCGGGGACATGGTTGTGCGGGTTGGCGGATCGAGCTGGGTGTTGCCGCCCGTCGGGGGCTCCTGGCTGGCGTCGGCCGCCAGCGCCTTCGGCGCCAGCGTGTCCGCCGCGGGCGGCACCGGGTCCGCCCTGGGGGGGTCGAACCTGTCGGCCATGGACCCACTGGCCACGGAGCTGCCGCCCATCGAACTGCCGCTCGCCGCGGGCGGATGCAGGCTCGCCTCCGCCGGGCCGCCCCCAGTCGCCGACGGGTCGAGTATCCGGGCCGGCAGCCAGTCGGTCAGGTCGGCGGCCGAGGGATACGCCTCCGACAGTTCGGTGAGGAACTGGGCGGCCGTGGGCCTGCGCTTGGGGTCCCTGGACAGGCTTCGCTTAATCAGCGGCCGGAGGTTGTCGGGAACGTTATCGATGGCCGGCTTGCCGTGCACGACGCGGTAAAGGAGCGCAGCGGTGTCGCCGCTGCCGAACGGCCCTTCGCCGCGGGCGGCGTAGATGAGCACGCCGGCCAGGCTGAAGATGTCGCTGGCCGGGCCGACGGTGAGGCCTTCGGCCTGCTCAGGTGACATGAATCCGGGCGAGCCGATCATGAAGCCGGTGCCGGTCAGCGCCGTGGCCTCGGCGGCCGACGATATGCCGAAGTCGATGATCCGCGGCCCGTCTTGGGCCAGCAGGACGTTCGAGGGCTTGAGGTCGCGGTGGATGACACCGGCCGCGTGGATCGCGATCAGCCCCTCGGCCAGTCCCGCCGCTAGCGCCAGCACTGAGGCGTCTGGTAGCGGCCCCTGCCGCTCGACCGCGTCGGACAGTGACGTGCCGGGAACGTAGGCGGTGACCAGCCAGGGCACCGGTCCGTCGATGTCGGCGTCGACGACCTGCGCGGTGTACAGGCCGCCCACCTTGCGCGCCGCCGAGACCTCACGCGCGAAGCGCGCCCGGAAGCCGGCGTCCTCGGCCAGGTTCGCGCGGATGACCTTGACCGCGACCATGCGGCCGCCAGGGGAGCGAGCCAGGTAGACCCGGCCCATTCCGCCGCTGCCAAGCCTCCCGAGCAGCACGTATGGTCCCACGCGCTGGGGATCGCCGGCTTGTAGCGCCGCCAAACTGGTCACCCCCACCTAAACCGTCATGCATCGCGCCAGCTGGCACCGGTTCGCAAGAATTACACATACCACAGATCTGGGCTGCGGTCAGGCCCCCGGACGGCTGGATGGCCGGTCCTCCGCCCGCTGACTCCAACAGTAGGGCGGATTGCCTGCAGAGGGAGGTAAGAGGCAACCAGTGGGGCCGCCGTAACGATAGCTCGGCGGCCGGGCGCCCCGTTGAGCCGCGGACGACGAGTTCGGGCTCGAAGAGAAGTTCTTCCGGATAGACGGCCGCGTTCTCTATCTGGTTCACCAGCAAGGCGACCGCCGCTTTGCCCATCGACTCGATGGGCTGCCTGACCGTGGTCAGCGGCGGGTCGGTGCAGTTCATGAACGCGGAGTCGTCGTATCCGACCACCGAAACATCGCCGGGCACGGAAAGGCCCGCTCGCCGGACCGCCCGCATCGCGCCGAGGGCCAGCACGTCGCTGCCGCAGATGACGCCGGTGACGCCGTGCCGCAGCAGGCGCGTGGTGGCGGCCTGGCCGCCCTCGAGCGAGAAGAGCGCGTGCTCGACTGCGCCGTCCCCGCCATGCTCGGTGAACGCAGCGAGCTTGCGGCGTGAGGGCATGTGATCCTGGGGTCCGACGACCAGGCCGATCCGCTGATGGCCGAGCGAGGCCAGGTGGGTATAGGCCTGTCCTGCGGCGGTCACGTCGTCGGTCGACACGCAGGGGAAGTCCAGGTTGTCGATCGCCGCGTTGAAAAGCACCACCGGGATGCCTCGGCTGCGCAGCAGTCGGTAGTGGTCGTGCGGGGCGGCGATGGCCGCGGTGCCCACGCTGGTCTTCTTCCTCATCTTCCAGCGCAACATCCTCTCCGGCCTGACCGCAGGCAGCCTCAAGGCCTGAGCAGACCCGCAGACCCAACAGAAAGCAGGTTTTCCTTGCCAGACATCTGGTGGCGCGGTGCCGCGATCTACGAGCTGTACGTGCAGAGCTTCGCCGACGGCGGCGGCGACGGGATCGGCGACCTGGCCGGGGTCCGCTCCCGGTTGCCGTACCTGGCCGCTCTCGGCATCGACGCGATCTGGTTCAGCCCGTGGTATCCGTCCCCGAGGTCCGACGCGGGCTACGACGTCGCCGACTACCGCTCCATCGACCCCTCCTTCGGCACCCTCGCCGACGCCGACGCGCTGATCGCCGAGGGCCACGCGCTCGGCATCAGGACGATCATCGATATCGTGCCGAACCACTGCTCGGATCAGCATCGCTGGTTCCAGGCCGCGCTGGCGGCCGCGCCCGGATCCGCCGAGCGCGCCAGGTTCTGGTTCCGCCGAGGCCGCGGCGCCGGGGGAGAACTGCCGCCGAACAACTGGCAGTCGATCTTCGGCGGACCCGCCTGGACTCCGACGACGGCCCCGGACGGCACGCCCGGCGAGTGGTACCTGCACCTGTTCGCGCCCGAGCAGCCGGACTTCAACTGGGCCAACCCCGAAGTCCGCTCCGAGTTCGAGGACATCCTGCGGTTCTGGTTCGACCGCGGCGCCGACGGCATTCGGATCGATTCCGCCGCGCTGCTGACCAAGGACCCGGGGCTCCCGGAGTTCGGACCGGATGACCCGTCTCCGTACTCCGACCGCGACGATGTGCATGACATCTACCGGGCCTGGCGGACGGTCGCGGACGAGTACCCCGGCCGTGTGCTGATCGGCGAGATCTGGCTGGCCGACGCCGCGCGCCTGGCCGGGTACCTGCGGCCCGATGAGCTGCACACCGTGTTCAACTTCCCGTACCTGTGCTGCCCCTGGGACGCGGTGCAGCTACGCACGGTGATCGACAGCACGCTGGAGTTCCACGCCGCGGCGGACGCGCCGCCCACCTGGGTGCTGTCCAACCACGACGTGGACCGCCACGTGTCCAGGTACGGCCGCGCCGACACCTCGTTCGGCCTGGACCGGCGTGACCACAGCCAGCCGGTCGACACCGAACTAGGCACCCGCCGGGCCCGGGCTGCCGCCCTGCTCACGATGGCGCTGCCCGGCTCGGTGTACGTCTACCAGGGCGAGGAACTCGGCCTGTGGGAGGTCGAGGACATCCCGGACGAACGGCGCCGGGACCCGATCTGGCACCGGACCGGCGGCGCCGACCCCGGCCGGGACGGCAGCCGGGTGCCGCTGCCCTGGGCCGGCCGGGAACCGCCGTTCGGCTTCTCGCCGCCGGGCGCCACCGGCCAGCCCTGGCTGCCGCAGCCCAAGGAGTGGCGCGAGCTGACCGTCCAGACCCAGACCGGCGAGCCAGGCTCGATGCTCGAGCTCTACCGCCGCGCGCTGCGGATCCGCCGCGCCGAGCCCGCCCTCGGCGCGTCGCCCGCGATGACCTGGCTGCCGGCCCCCGACGGAGTGCTGGCCTTCGACCGCGGCGGCGTAGCCTGCGTGGCTAACCTGGCCCACCACCCGGTCGAACTGCCGCCCCACGCCGCCGTCCTGCTGACCAGCGCCCCGCTCGCCGACGGCCTGCTCCCCCCAGACACCGCAGCCTGGCTGCGGACCCCGCCAGCACCGTAACCGCGACCCGCCGCGAGCACTCGCCCCGCCGCTCGTTTTCATTGATCCGAACGACCCGCGCTTCACTGTCGCCCAGGCAGGCCGCCTCACCCACAGGACGTTTCCCGGGTGCGGCGCATATTAATAGAACGAAGCCTGTTCCTGTCCCAAAGCGACGGTAACGATCTACGATCACGCCCCCCTTGCGCGGCGAGCCCACCGGCGGCACCGCCGGCGAGCCCTGCGCCAGGTACTTCTTCACCGTCCGCCAGTCACAGCCCACCTCGGCCGCGATCTCGGCGTACGACGCGCCCGCCTCATGCAAGGCGCGGAACCTTCGGATGTTCATCCAGTTCTCCGGATGCAGGATCATCGAAGAGATCACCCTTCGTTGCAGTCGTCCTGGCAGTCGACGCAACGAAGGGTGGTCCTCTTCACAGGGCCGGCAACGACATTCCGCCAGAACCCCGGCATCCGAGACGCGAATGAGACAACCGCACGCCCCGTCACAAGCCTCCGCCCCGCACAACAGGACGCAAGACCAGCACTAGCGCACAGCCGCCCCGTCCATCACATCAGGCCCTACGCCATCCGACAGCAGAGGCTGTATGGGGACACCAGGTCCCGAATTCGCCCGGCCCGATGATCACGCGGGGGTGCTCGGCGCGGAACGCCAGCAGGCGCGGCACCTGGTCGGGCTCGGCGGCGGCGAGCCGGAGCGCCGGGCGGCTCATCGCCGCCCCCGTCCCGGGACGGCGCTCCCGCAGTCCAGGCACGTCCCGGTCGCGCTCCGCAGTGGCGGGGCCGTTCCCGGGCCGGTCACGGCAGGTCCCTCGGTACCGGCAGCGCCGCGTAGTCAGCCTGGATCCGCAGCCGCAGGCCAGCCGGAAGGGGGTCGGTCAGGGGGAGGCCCTTCCCGTCCAGGCGCCGCGCGGTGTAGATGCCGTCCGCGACGGCGATGTGATACGCCGAGCCCCAGTGGAACTCAAGCTCGTCCAGCGCCGCCCTGATCTCGGCCCGGCTTGCCACCGCCCGTCCCATATGTCGCGCCTCCCATCCCCTGTGCTTGCGCGGATACTGGCAGTCAACTCCCGGGACCCGGACACGGCTACGTCACTCCGGGACATTTACAGACATCTGCGGGTGGGGAGAATTCCGCGAGATGTCTCGCCGTGAGATGATGCCTGCGTGGTGAACGAACGGTTCCGGCGGGCGATGCTCCGCGCTGGGTTCAGCGTCGAGACGCTGGCCGAGGCGGCGGGCGTGACCGGCAAGAGCGTGCAGCGCTGGGTTGCCGGGGAGGTGACCCCGTTTTCCCGAACCCGGTTCCGGGTGGCCGCGCTGTTGAAGGAGGACGAGGGCTATCTGTGGCCGCAGGCGGTCAACCGTGCGGCGCTGGTCGGCGCGGAGCTGGTCGCTACGTATCCGAGGCGCACCGACGTGCCGGCCCACTTGTGGACGGATTTGCTGCGGGCGGCGGCCCGCAGCGTTGACGTGCTCGCGTTCGCCGGGCTGTTCCTCACCGAGGAGCATTCCGGCTGGCTTCCGGCCCTGGCCGGCAAGGCCGGCGGCGATTGCCGGATCCGGCTGCTGCTCGGTGATCCCGGTGGCAGCCAGCTGGCCGCCCGTGACCTGGAGTACTCGATCGGCGGGGGCGTCGCCGGGCGCGTGTCGGCCGTGCTCGGCTACTACCGGCAGCTGCCGGGCGGCGTGGAGCTTCGCCTGCACGACACCCCGCTGTATAACTCGGTTTACCGGTTCGATGACGAGATGCTGGTCAACGTCCACGCCTATGGCATCTTGGCTGCTTATACGCCCGTCATGCACTTGCGCCGGGTAGACGGCGCGTTTTTCAACACCTACGTGGAGTCATTCGAGCGGGTCTGGGCGTCAGCGCGCGTGCCGTCCGTGCCGGGGGCGGGTGCCTCGTGAGCGAGAAGCCCCGGCGGCGGACTGACTACTGGGATGACCCGCATGCGCCCAAGCCGACGAGCCGGAAGCCTTCGGCCAGCGTGGTCCTGCGCAATCACCGGGGGGAGCTTCTGCTGCTGCGCCGCGCGGGTTCGGGGTTGTGGACCATCCCGACCGGCGCGCTGAAGAAGAAGGAGACGGTGACCGCGTGCGCTGTCCGTGAGTGCCGCGAGGAGACGGGCCTGGCGGTCGAGCTGACCGGGCTCGTCGGTGTTTTCAGCGATCCCCGGCATCGCATCGCCTACCCCGGTGGCGAGGTCCGCGTCCCGGTCAACGTCTGCTTTTACGGCCAGCCGGTCAGCGGCGAGCTGGCCACGGACGCCGAATCCGATGAGGCCGCCTGGGTCGCTCCGGGGGACCTCGATGACTACGACATACACCCCGCCATCCGCCGGCGTATCAGCCACGCCCTCAACGGCACCGTCCCTCATGTCGATTTAACCGCAGCTGGACGCGAGGATGGGATGCGGCGGGATGCTGGGTGCCGGCGCGGGGGTGCTGTTTTCCGTGTGTGCCGGGGCCGGCGCGGTATTCGAGTCGCCTGTGGCGCGCGGAGCGCGCCCTCGGGCCGGGGGAAGGGCCGGAGGGGGTCCGGGGGAACCGGGGAAACCGGGCTTTGGGGGGTTTCCCGGGTTCCCCTGGCGCCTTGCAGGTTTCCGCGTCCGGCAGGTGCGGCGCGGTATGCGCGGCCGGTGCCATGCACTTTCCCCGGTCATTTACGCGGCGGGGTCCGTCGTTGCATTTTGGGGAGGCAGGAATGGGGGCCCGGGGGAAAACCTGGAACCGGGCCGTTTAGGGGCGCCGGGGGGTTCCGGGTTTTCCTCCAGTGCGTTTCCGGATTGGTCTCCCCTTTTGTCTGTTCACTCGTGGAGTAGAGCCGTAGTGTTCCTGACCTCGCTCTCTTGTCTTGTTGAGGAGTGAGGTCAGGAACACGGAGGCGGCGCGCAGCGAGCGCATTCGCGCAGGCAGGAGGGGGGACCGGGCCGGGGTAAACATTCAGCCCATTCACGTGCGGTGATAGGCAACGCGGGTTCTGCTTCGTGGTTACGGGGGTCGCGCAGCCTAAGTAGCCCTGAGAGAAATTCCGCTCATCAGCAGAGCGAGCAGGTAAGTATAATTCTTACCTCGGAGGTCGCGAAGGACCTACAGCGACTTCTAACACGCACTGGCCTTTCCCAAGCCGACGTCATCAACCGTGCGATCATGCTCTATCGATTTCTTGATGATCATATGGGCAGCGGCTACCAACTGATCCTTCAGGACGATACGACCGGAGAAATTTCGCGAGTCCAGATTCGCTGAGCTTTGGGTCAGAGCAGGGATCTGACTTAGTCTGAATGTTCAGATTAAGCGTCAGGGCGGACGGCGCGGAGATAGGCGATCACAGTGCGTGCTGGTTGCGGCGGTGTCTGGTCCCTGCGGAGGGTTGTGGCGTCACGAGGGTGGGCGGGCGGGCCACCTCCTCAGGTTTGTTGCTTCCGGCCTGGCTGCGCGGGACCGGGCGCGGCGACTTAGCAGGGCGGCTGCGAGGGGTTGTTCCTGGGGCTGACGTGGCGAACGAGCCACTTGTGACGATGTTACTGCTGCTGGAAAAAATCAGAATGAGTACGTCGCTTCGATCCTCAGCCGACGTGCCAGGTTGTCTGGACTGATGTGAGACTTAGACAACACCCCTCTTCCGGGCAGAGTGCCGTTTCTCGCTGGGATCGCGCGTCCCCGCCTGGGGTGCGTGGGTCCCGTGGTGCCGGGCGGGCTGGGCGTGATCGTGGTGCGCTGCCCGGCGCGGCGGGTGCGGGATTATCCGGGTGGATCGGGCCCGCCGGGTGGATCGGGTACCCCCTGGGGGCCCAGATCCACCCGGCAGGCCATTTCCACCCGGTTATCTGCGGGCCCCGGGGCGGGAGGGGCACCGGGGCCGGCGGGGAGAGCAGGAGCCGGGAGGACGGGGGTTCCGGGGTCGCGGGCGTGGCGGCCGCCTCGCCGGCCGCGGGCGGGCGGAGGCCACGAGGCCACCACGGGGCTCATGGAGGTCCCTGGTCCCAGGCGGGCCGGACTTGCCCCGGTTACCTGGCCGGCGCCCTGGCCCCGTCTCCCCGGGGCCTGTGCGCCGCAAGCCGCGGATGGCCGCACCGGCCGGCCGTGCCCGCGGCGACGGGTCACACCGATCCTCCGGACACCCCGTTGGCTGCGGGAATGGCTGCCTGCGTCATGGCGGAGCTGATCCTCCGCCATGCAAGGCATCAGAGTGAGTAGGTGACCTTGATCACCAGGCGGCGGGCTTGGCTAGCTGGCTGGGTGTGGGTATTAACCAAGTCCGCTCTAAGGGATGTAAGTACCCACGATAATGGTCGATGGCGAGCAGGCACGCTGACCCGGCCGCGCAATTGCTTAGGACTGACGCAATGACGCGAATGGTGCGATCGTCAGCAGTTCTCGAAATGGTTCGGCGATGTAGCCACGTCGGCTAATCACGGAGCGATATCGATGAAGACCTCGGTGTCGTCAGGCACGGGACGTCGCAGGCGAGCACGCGCTGCATTGACGAATTCCTGGTGGATCTCGAGACCTCCGGCCCGACGGCCCAGGCGCCGGGCGGCCAGAGTCGTCGTGCCGGATCCGGCGAAGGGATCGATGACCACTCCGCCCGCCGGGGAACATGCCTTGATGAAGAACCCGGCTAGCTTCTCGGGCATGGCGGCGGTATGGCCGCCAGCGCCGCGGTGCTGGTTGTAGGTCTGGGGCACGGACACTACATTGCCTGGATCGGCCCCGCCGCGTAGGTACGTCCTGGTCCGGTCCCGCCCGAAACCAGCGTCGGTGTTGCGCCGCCCCAGGGTGTCTAGTTTGCGGCGCTCGATCTCCTCGGGCGTGGTGCGATACGGGACGCGAATGGCGTCCAGGTCGAAGTACGGCTTAGCCCCCTTGGCGAACGCATAGAGGTACTCGAAACTGTCCTTCGTCCGTGGCCCGAAGCGACCGGGCACGCCGTTGGGCTTGGACCAGATGTAGGTCTCCAGCCACCGCCAGCCCTGCTGCTGCAACGCGAGCACTAGTTGGTAAACGTAGGGATGGCGCTGCCCCTGGAGCGGTCCGCTCTTGGCCACCCGGTTCTTGATGTTCAGCACGAGCCAGCCGGTGTCGGCCGTGGCGGACAGCATCCGCCTGCCGAAGGGCAGGAACCACTCGACGTAGTGATCGGGGTGGATGCGGCTATAGGCGCGGGCGTCCGCGTAGGGCGGGCTGGTAAACCATAGGTCGATTGAACCTTCGGGGAGAACGGGAAGCCATAGGCCGCTGTCACCCCAGGTGACTCCATCGCCGAGAAGCTCATTGAGCGCGTCCCATCCGGTCTGGCGCGGACCGGGCGCCGACGCGTCGAACGAATGGACCGTCACGGGTAGCCATCGTAACGATTGCCCACAACATGTGACCTCAGGCGCACCAGGCGCCGCCGGGCCGGGCTAGAGCCGGCCCGGCGGCACTCGGATGCGAACGCCTAAGACGGGTTACCTAGTTGCTGCGGAGCCAGGTCGCGCTGAAGTTCTCCCCGCCGCTGAGCGAGGAGACGCTGTCCTTATCGCGTCCGGAGTTGTCGATCATGATGATCTGGGTCACCCCGCCGGCGTTGCCGAGGGCGGCCCCGTTGGCCATGGAGCCGGTGATGTTCACGGTGCCGAAGTTGGCCAGCGGCAAGATGCCGCCGCTGAACGTGCAGCACGGCGCCTCAACGATGACCTCGGCGGAGGACCGGGGCGCCCCGGACAGGCTCGCCACCGTGGTGTGGCTCCAGCCCTGGGTGGTGTCCGCGATGTACAGGCTGTACGAGTTGTTGCCCGTGTAGGTCACCGAGGCGTTGAAGTGGTCGCCGGCCCGGACCGTGTTGGAGTAGTTCACGGACGCGTTCGGGTACATCTCGTACCAGGCGTAGTACTGCGCGGTCCGTCCGATGCAGTCGACCTCGCTGCCGGTCTGCTCGACCGAACTGCTTGAGTAGCCGTCGAGGCCGACCCAGAACGCGGCGTACTGGTCGCCGCGGCTGCAGGTGCCGGCCGGCTGGGTCCAGCTGGCGGACACGCTCGTGTACGTGCCGGTGGTGGCAGCATAACCGGACCAGTTCGTGCTTTCCGCCTGGTGGCTGATCCCGTCGCGCAGGTTCGGGCTGGCGCCCACCAGGTGAATCGGTCCGCCGGGACTGAATCCCGTGGTGGCGGCGGACGCGCTGCTCGCGGCGAGGGCCGAGCCAGCTGTCAGGGCCAGCATGGCCAGGACAATGCCCCATCGTCGTAGCAATTCAGGCTCCTTGTCTGTCGGTAGCGGGCCCGGCAAACGAGCAGGTCGTGCCTATTTCGAGAGCTTCGTTACCTTATGTCGGGCTAGCTAGGGGTTGCGGCAAGTCGACTCTCGGTGAGCGTAACGCAGGAGAACGGTCCAGAAAAGATGTGTAAGCAACCTTTTGTGGCTTTGTGGCGCCCCGAACGGCGGTCCGCACCAAAGCGCGCACGAAACGACAGAGCCGCGCAGGCACGCGGTCAACCGTCAGCGGCGGAGATATCATCGCGAAATTGTGCATCTGCGGCTGAATCCGGCCAGGACCGGGACCGTCATGATCGCTGCGGCTCGCCGCGCCATGACCGCCCAAGGCCCAGGCGCCGCCGTCGGGTTCGTCCTGGGTGTGCTCGCGCTCGGTCCCGGGCTGCGGCGCGGGTTTCTGCTCAGCTACGACATGGTGTTCGTGCCCCGCGAGCCGTTCACCTCGGCGATGTTCGGGCTGGCCGGCGGCGCCCCGCGGGCGGTGCCCAGCGACTTCGTCGTCGCCGTTGCGTCCCGCCTGCTCCCGGCCGACATCGTGCAGAAGCTGGTCCTGCTGCTGATCTTCGTGCTGGCCTGTTCGGGCGCGGCCGCGCTTCTGGACCGCGAGCCCATGCTCGCCCGGCTGGCCGCCGCCGTGTTCTACGGCTGGAACCCTTACCTAGCCGAGAGGCTCATCATCGGCCAGTGGGCGCTGCTGCTCGGCTACGCCGGCCTGCCCTGGGTGCTGCGCGCCGTGCTCAGGCTCGACGACGGCGGCACGCGTCGCGCCGCGGCCCGGCTGGCCCTGGCGCTGCTGCCCGCCGCCGTCGGCGGCTTCGCCGCCATGGCCATCACCGCGCTCATGGCCATACCCGTGGCCGTGTGCACCGGGAAGCCCAGGACCATGGCCGTGACGCTGGCCGCCCTCCTCGTCGGCAGCCTGCCCTGGCTCGTCCCGTCCGGCCTGCACCACGTGTACGCCGACCCGGCCGGCGTGGCCGCGTTCGCGGCCCGCGCCGACACCCCGTTCGGCACCATCGGCAGCCTGGTCATGCTGGGCGGGGCGTGGAACGCGACCACGGTGCCCAAGGCCTACGGCGGGCCCTGGTCCGCCATCTGGCTGGCGCTCGTGCTGGCCGCCCTGGCCGGCTACGCCGTGCTTGGCCTCCGGCGTCATCGCTGGCCGGGGCTCGCCACGGGCGCGGTCGCGGGCTTGGCGATCGCCGCCATCGGGGTGGCTGCGCCTGGGCGCGCCATGCTCCGCGGGGCGATCGAGTTCTGGCCGGGCTTCGCTATCTTGCGCGATAGCCAGCAGTTCACCGCCCCGCTGGCCCTGGCGGAAGCCGCCGGTTTCGGGCTCGCGGTGGCCTGGTGCATGCACCCTGGATCGTTCGGTCGACAAAGACCTGTGACCGAACGGCCCCGCGGCAAGCATCGGGCCCCGGCCCTAGCGGACGCTCCGGGCCTGGCCCTCGGCGTTTTCGCGCTGCTGGCCCCGGTGCTCCTGCTGCCCGGGCTGGCCTGGGGTGCGGCGGGGCGGCTGCGCCCGGCCTGGTACCCAGCGGCCTACCAGGCCGCTGCGCGCACGATCGACGCCAGCCGCGCATCCGGGGCGGTGCTGCTGCTGCCCTGGGCGGCCGACCGGACGCCGGGCTGGAACCACGGTGAGGTAATGCTCGACGCCTGGCCCCGGCTGTTGTCCCGCCCGGTCATCTGGAATGACGGGACCATCGTCGGCAACGTGGCGCTGGCACCCGACGACCCGCGCGCTCGGGGACTGGACGGCGTGCTCGGCTCGGTCGGCCCGCTGACCGCGGCGCTGCGGGCGGCCGGCGTCCGGTTCGTGGTGGTGGACGGTGCCCCGCCGGACGCATGGGACCCGCAGGACGCGCAAGACACGCCGGCGGCTGCCCGGCTCCCCGGCTGCCCAGCCATTTACAACCAGCCTGGCCTGGTCGTTTATCAAATACCTGGATAGCCGTCCGTAGTGGTACCTGTTACATTTTGACCAAGTTACTAGCTAGTTGCTTACTTATACCGCTAGGGTCCAGCCATCGAGTCCCGGAGGAGGAGCGCCCCGTGTCCCGTCTGATCATCGCTATCGTCGTGGGCATCGTGATTGCCGTCGGGGCGGTGGCCGTGGTGGAGAACGCACTGTCCGGCGCCTCGAACGGCTCGCCTAGCAACGCCTCGCTGTACCAGTACGGATCGCGCTGACGCGCGCCGGTCCGTGGCGAGCGCGCAGTGGGGGAATCACTCAACAGCTACCGAGTCAGCGGTTACCGGATCAGCGATTAGCACACCAGCACTCACCGGACCCGTGGCTACTGGACCAGCCGTGATGGAGATCGTCGTTCCGGCCCGTAACGAGGCTCGCAGGCTGCCCGAAGGGCTGGCCGTGCTGTGCCGGAAGGCCGCCACGCTCCCGTTGCCGACGGCGATCGTCGTGGTCGACAGCGCGAGCACCGACGGTACCAGCGACGTGGTCCGGCGCCTGCCCCGGCAACCGGTGCCCGTCCGGCTGCTGCGCTGCGAGCAGCCGGGCAAGGGCATCGCGGTGCGGGCGGGCCTGCTGGCCACCGAGGCGCCGTTCGCTGGTTTCTGCGACGCCGACATGGCGACCGAACTATCTGCCCTCGACGTAGTGATAAGCCTGCTGGCCGCCGGGCACCCGATGGTGATCGGCTCCCGGGCGCTGGACGAGTCGGTGGTCGAGGTCCGGTCGAGCGCGGCCCGCCGGCTTGGCGCCGCCGCGTTCCGCGCGCTGGCCCGCCAGATCGTCCCGGACGCGACCGACACCCAGTGCGGGTTCAAGTTCTTCTGCGGGCCACTGGTCCGGGCCGCGGCGCAGCCACTGCGGACGGCTGGTTTCGCCTTCGACGTCGAGTTGATCGCCCGCTGCCAGCGGCTCGGCGCGACGCTGACCGAGATCCCGGTCCGCTGGCGCGACGTGCCGGGCTCCACGTTCTCGGTGCAGCGCCACTCGGCCGCCGTGTTCCGCGATGTCGCGACGATCTGGCTGCGCTCCCGGGCCGAGCCCAGCCGCGAGCAGGACCGCGAGCCGCTCGTCCGCGAGCCGCTCGTCCGCGAGCCGACCGTCCAGCAGCCGCTGCCGGCCGGCGCCAGCACGACATGAGCACCGCCAACCTGAGCCCTACCGACCTGCGCGGGCTGCGGATCGCCATCGCCAACTGGCGGGATCCGTGGCATCCGCAGGCCGGCGGAGCCGAGCGCTACGCCTGGGAGATGGCCTGTGGCCTGACCCAAGCCGGCGCGGAGGTGCACTTCCTGACCGCCCGCGCCGCCGGTCAGGCCCGTCGCGAGACCCGGGACGGGATCACGATCGTCAGGCTCGGCGGCCGGTTCACCGTGTACCCGATGGTCCTGTGCTGGCTGCTCGCGCGCCGCCGCTCCTTCGACGCGGTGCTCGACTGCCAGAACGGGATCCCGTTCTTCACCCCGCTCGTGCTGCCCGCCAAGGTACCCGTGCTGTGCGTGGTGCACCACGTGCACACGGCCCAGTTCGGGGTCCATTTCGGCCGGTGGATGGCCAGCGTCGGCCGCCTGCTCGAGGGGCCGGCGGCGCGGCTGGCGTACCGGCGGCACGCCTGCGTGGCGGTCTCACCATCCACCGTCGCCGCCATGCGGGAGCGGCTCGGCTGGACCGGCGACATCTACCTGGTCCCCAACGGAGTCGCCAGGCCCGGCACCACCGTGGTCGCCCGGGCCGACGCGGCCAACCTCGTCTGGGTCGGCCGCCTGGTCCCTCACAAACGGGCCGGGCTGCTCATCCCGATAGCCAAGCGAATGGCGCTGCGGCCGCCCGACGACCGCCAGGTCCTCGACGTGGTGGGCCACGGCCCGGCGGCCGGGCCGCTGGCCGCCGAGGTGGCCGCCCACGGCCTGGATTCCGTGGTCAGGCTGCGCGGCTTCGTGGCGGAGCAAGCCAAGCAGGCGCTGGTGGCGGCGTCGTTGCTGCACCTGAACACCTCGCAGGGGGAGGGCTGGGGCTTGTGCGTGCTCGAGGCCGCTGCCCTCGGCGTGCCCACGGTCGCCTACGACGTCGACGGGCTGCGCGACGCGGTCCGCGACGGGGAGACGGGCTGGCTGGTCAGGGACGGGGAGCCGCTGGCCGACGTGGTGGACCAGGCGGTCAAGGAGCTGAGCGACCCAGACCGCCGCGAAGCCGTCGCCGCGGCCTGCCGCCGGTGGGCGGCGCAGTTTGACTGGGGCCGCAGCACGGCGCTGATGGCCGCGCTGATCCACGCCTCGGTCGCGGCCGGAACCTCGCTGGCCCGCCGCCACGAGGCCTGGATCGTGGCCGCCCCGGACGGCGACGTGCTGGCCGAGGGGCCGGTCCTGGACCAGCTCATCGCCCGCGGCGCCGCCGTGCGCAGGCAGGCTACGCCGCTGGAGAGGCTGACCGGAGCGGGATAGCCGAGCATTTGCCGCTGGCCGCCGATTCTCCTTCGCCCCGCGACCGCGGTGGTAAGCACGTTTCCACAGGTCATTGCCTGGTGATTGCGGGCCGTCTGGTAGATACGTAAAAGTAATGACAAATCGCTGACTCAAGGGTCGGAACTCGTTACGGATATGTGCTAAAACAGCAGGGCAATTCATGTCAGAATGGGCCATGCTACTGCCAGGTAACTTCTGCCTTCCGCCTGCCCAGGCGGCCAGCTGCTTACAGGAGGATCGATGCGTCGTCGTGTCGGGCTTGTGCTTGCCGGGCTTGGGACGTGTCTCATCGTGTTCGCGGTGCTCATGCCGACCTGGGTGAGCAGCAAGGTACTCAAGTTCCCGTTGAACGAGTACGCCACGGCCACCCTGACCGCCAGCAACGCCTCTTACTTCAGCCCGACCAAGCTGACTGAGTTGACCGGCGTGAACATGGAGGCCACGTACACCATCAAGGGCAATGCCGCGGCGGGCTCGTCGTCAACAGCGGTGTGGAACCAGTTCATCTACGTCTATGACCAAACCAACAAGCTGCCGTTTCAGACCATGACACGCACTATGGCCTTCGACCGCCGTACCGCCCAGCTGATCAACTGCTGCGGCGCGAACGTCAACGGCAACTCGTCCGTCGAACAGAGCGGCATCGTCGGCTACGTGTTCCCGATCGGCACCCAGCAGCAGACCTACGACGTCTTCGACACCAACCTGAACAAGCCGATGCCCTTCGACTACGCGGGCACCGACACGGTCAACGGCATCCAGGCTTACCGTTTCACGGAGGTCGTAGCGCCGACCCAGAACGGCACCCAGGTGGTGCCGGGATCGCTGGTCAACACGACCCAGGCGTCGGTCGTCCTGCCGCAGTACTACGAGATGCGCCTGACCTACTGGATCGACCCGGACACCGGTGCGCTGCTCAATGCCACCGAACACGAGACGCTGACCCTCCGGAACCCCCAGGGTGTCCCTGCCGTGCTGCTCTTCGACGCCAACCTGGTGATGACGCCGGCCAGCGTGAACGGTCTCGTGGCCCTGGATAACAGCCAGCGGAGCAAGATGACCCTGGTCACCACGATCCTGCCGCTGGTGACCGGCGTCGTGGGCGTCATCTTGCTGATCGTGGGCATCCTGCTGTCCCGCAGGCGCGAGGACGTCGAGGGCGGCGCCAGCGCCACGTCCCCCGAACTCGCCGCCGCCGAACCCGAGGACGCCGACCGCTCCGCCCAGTCCGCCACGCGGCCCTCCCTGGTCCCCGGCCTAGACGACGAACCCCACGAAGCCACCGCCGAGGCGCCCGACGTCAAGCAAGAGGCCGCCGAGCCCGAAGCAGCCGCCCAGCCCGAGGCCGCCCAGGCCGAAGCAGCCCAAGCCGAGACCGCCCAGGCCGAGGCCTCCGAAGCTTCCAAGGCCGAGGCGGCCGAGGCTCCCGCCGCTGACGGCGCAGCGGCTGAGGCTCCCGCCGCCGAAGCGCAGGAGGCCAAGGACTCCGAGGCCGCTGACGCCCCGGCGGCTGAGTCATCAGCGGCCGGGGAGTCACCCAAGGCCGAGGACGCTCCAGCCGAAGCGCCTACGGCCGAGATGGCGGCGGCCACCAGTGCGTCGCCCGAAGCCGCAGCCAACGCGCCTGCCGATGCCCCCGCGACGACCTCCCGGCGCGGTCGCCGAGGAAGCCACCGGCGCTAGGTATCTACCGGCGCTTAGCCGCTATCCCTCGCGCTGCAGCACCAGCAGCAGGTTCCAGGTGAGGAACTCCCGCAGCATGGGCACGCGCAGCAACGGCCGGGTCCAGCCAGGTAGGTAGCGCGGCACCGCATCGACCACGACGACTCCCTGAGCCGAACGGGCCCAGCCAAGCGCTTCGGCCACGGATATCGCGTACAGGCTGTTACCAAAGCGATTCTTCGGCATCTGGCCGTGCTTACGCTGATACCGCGCCACCGCGCGGTCACCGCCGAGGTAATGCCAAGGTGACGTCTCATGCCCGCCGTAGGGTGACAGCCAGTTGGTAAACGTGACGAAGACAATGCCGCCCGGCCTGGTCACCCGAACCATCTCGGCCAGCATCGCGGGCCAGTCCCGCACGTGCTCGAGCACGTTAGAGGAAAAGCACACGTCTACCGCGCCCGACGCGATGGGCATGCGAGTCGCGCTGGCCACGATGCTGTCGTTCTCCGGGGGCCCTAGGGCGGCCATCTCCCCGCTGTCGGCGTCGACGCAGAACGATCGTGCCCCCATACGGCTTAGTTCCCTGACGAAAAACCCCGGCCCGCCGCCGACATCGATCACGACCCGCCCGTCCAGTTCCGTGTACTGGCTGAGCTGAAGGATGGTGTCCTGGGCCAGTGCGGTGTAGTAGTCCTGCGGGGCCGCCTGCTCGGTGCGGAACGCCCGGAACAGCCGAACCGACCGCGCCAGGTCCGCCCGGAACACCTTGCTGACGCTCATGATGTCATCTAATACGCTCAGCCTGGGCCGCCGCCCCGGATAGGTCGATCGCGTCCACCTGCCCGAACCGGCCTGCCAGCGTCACCGCCTGCCGCCCGGGTCCGCATCCCACGTCCAGCGCGCACCGCCCGCCGTCGGGCAGGACCGACCCGAGCCACTGCTCCATCCGAGCCGGTGCACGTTCGTGGCCAGCGCTCTAGCGATGGCCGCGCAGGTCGTCCAGGAAGCTGCGGGCGGCGGAGACGGCGTTGGTGCCGCGGCGGAAGGCCTCCGCGGCGGCGCGGGCCGCGGTCCCGGTCAGGCCGGGTATGCCCGCGGTGGCGTCGACCAGCGGGTGGCCGGATTCCTCGACGACGCGGGTGCCGGGCGGGATGTGCGGGCGGAATCCGGCCGGGTCCGCGGTATCGCCGGGCTCCGCGGTGACGCCGTCCAGTTCCCACCATTCCGCGGGGGCGTCGCCGTCGTACGCGATCAGCCGGAGCAGGCAGCCCGTCTCCGCGTCCACGATCGCGTCGGCCGGGTAGAACATCGTCGGCCCCGCGTGCGCCGCACCGTCGCCGCGGGTCACCCGCAGGTGGTAGCCGCGGCGGCCGTGGTAGGTGATCTCCACGCCGCCGGACAGCCGCTCGCCGAGCAGCCAGGACGAGCCGACCAGGCTCGCGATGTCGCCCGCCATCGGCCGCGCCGGCCCCACCCGGGCCCTATTTTCGTGGATCCCCCAGTACTGCTCTCCGTCGCAGGCCATCACGAGCGGTCCGGGCCGGCCCTGCCAGGACGAGTAATCGAGGTAGTACAGCTCGGGGCCCCCGATACGCAGCCGGCCGGCCGTCAGGGTCACCGTTTCGTTCCGGGCTACCGTGTCGAGGAGATAGCCGACGCCGCCGTGTCCCGCCGCGCGGAACGTGGCGGGCACCTGGCCCCAAACCGCCTTCGTGTCGTTCCACCGCCGCACCGCAGCGCCGCGGACCTGGGGGTCGTCGCCGTCATACTGACCGCTGCGGTAGAGCAGGCCGAGCAGGTCGTCGGAGGGCAGTGGCCCGTCTCCGGGATCGAGCGGGCCCGGTTCGGGAGACGGCATCGCGGCCAGGACGCTGGCCTCGGCGGCCGGGCGGTGGCCGGGCAGGTGCGGTGCCAGCCGGAGCCAGGCCCCGAGGCCGCCCGCCGCCAGGCCGGCCGCGTTCGCCGCCACCTGCCAGCCGAGCCCGCTCCGCCCGGGGAAATCCTCCGGATCCCGGACGGGGCGGCTGCCCGCGGGCGGCGCGAACCGGGCCGGGTCATCCGCTTCCGGCGGGCTCATCGTCACGGTCGTCAGCTCGAAGAGGGTGAGCACCTGGCCCTCGAACGTCTCCTCGCGGCGGAGCAGGATGCCGGTCTCGGCGTCCACGATCAGCTCGACGCGGTCGCAGGCGGGAGGGCGCAGGCTCGTCCCGGACCCCACGGCACCGTGCCGGGGCACGGCCGTCACAGCGATCGCCTCGCGGCCGCAGGCGGTGACCGGGCCACCCACGTCCAGGGTGAACCGGGCGAGCCGGCCAGCCGGGCGGAACAGGGCCGGAACCGGCAGCCCCGAGACGACCTCGAAGCCGCGCGGCGGGAGCGGCGCCGCGTCCGGCGGCCGGAGAGTCCAGGCCTGCTCGCCGTCAGATCCGTCGGCGCGGCCACCATGGTCGCCCTCGTACTCCAGGCGGTACCGCCGGCCGGGCGCGATCAGCAGGGCCGCGCGCCACCGGTGATAGACGTCCCGCTCGGCGTCCGGCTCCTGCTCCACGTCCGGCATGCCGGGAGATCCGGGGCGGAACCCCATCCGCCGCATCGACTCCGCCCGGACCGCGTTTTCCCGGCGGCGGGCCAGGTCACCGTCCTGTTCGAAGCGCACCTCGGCGGACAGGGACAGGCGGGTCCAGTCGGCCCGGTAGAGCAACCCGATTACTTCTGGCAGGCCAGCCATGATGCACCATCCGAGGCGAGTCGGTGGCGGGAGGCGGGAACGCCAGCCCGTTTGGTCAAATTATGCCCTGTGCCGGCTCGGGACCCGCACGGCTTGCGGTGACGCACAAGGGGCGGGATTGGCGCTTGCCGGGCCGTTGCGTGACGCCTAGTGTGACAGCCCCGATCGGCTTGTTCGTTGGGCTGCGCAACCCGGAGTTCGGCGACCAGCTCGGTCAGGATGGTCCGGACACGATCAACGACGCCGCGGAAGGCCACCTCGCTGACCTTGCCCGGCCTGGTCGGGTCCTTCCGCGTCACCCCGATGTCGTTAACGCTCAGTCGGTAGACCACCGTCCAGCCCCGCTGGCGGGCCTTCTGCTCCAGCTTGGCGAGCTGGTTGGCTACGCCGTGCCCGTCGTGGGCCTTGTCCATGCTGATCCGGACATAGATCAGGCACCGTACGACGTCCGTTGCCAGCCGTACTGCATCGAACAACCCGAACCCGGCGTCCTGACAATGGCGGACCCCATCCGGGCGGACCTACACCACCACCCCGACCGTCTATCCGGTCTAGCCGCCGGTAGGGGATAGCCGCCGGAGGGCAGCCGCGCTACGCTTCCCCCATCGTGCTCGTGGGGGAGGTACCGGTGATGACAGGCCCGGGAGACGGGACGGCAGTCGCGGGCCGCGGTCGCCTGCGAGCATCCCACGCCGACCGCGAGCAGGTGATCGGCACGCTGAAGACCGCGTTCGTGCAAGGTCGGCTGGCCGAGGACGAATTCGATGAGCGGGTGGGCCAGGCATACACGTCACGGACGTACGCGGAACTGGCCGAGGTCACCACCGACATCCCCGCCGGGCCCGCCGGAACCAAACCCCCGCGCGACCCGTGGCGGGCGACAAAGCTAGCCTGGCGGGCCGTATACGCGATAATTTTGCCGGCCATCGTGACGCTCATTGTCCTCCCCGGAGGACGTGGTAACCCCGCCATGGGGGTTGTGATCACTACGGCCGCGGTCATCTATCTCCTTTTCTGGCTGTGCGGCGTAGCGGTGATGGTCGGCTCACGGCACCAGAAGCGCTCCGCCGGGCAACTACCGCCGCGGTCAGCACCGGGCGCGGGCGGGTAAGGGTACCCGCACTATGCTTCGCTCCATCGCGCTCGTGGGGAGGCACCGGCGATGACTGAGCCAGGAGAGGCGGTGACAGAGCCAGGAGAGGCGATAGCGGCAGACACAGGAGCCCTTAGCCGTCTACCCGCCACCCGCTTCGACCGCGTGCAGGTGATCGGCACCCTCAAGTCCGCGTTCGTGCAAGGTCGGCTGACCGAGGACGAATTCGATGAGCGGGTGGGCCAGGCGTCCGCCGCGCCGACCCATGCCGAGCTAGCCGCGCTCATCGCCGACATCCCCGCCGGCTCGGCCACAGCCCGACCGCCGACGGTCAATGACGCCCGGATGGGCGTCTGCGTGATCATTGCCGCGGCCAGCGTGCTCGGGCTAATCCTGTGGTGGGCGCCCGACAACTTTTTCGCATTCATGATGTTTTTCCTGGCCGCCGCCACTGTGATCGTTGGCACGCCCATAACCGTGGGCCTGATGGTCGACGCACGGCATCAGAGGCGGTCCGGCGGGCAGCTACCGCCGCGGCCACCCCGCAGCGCAGGCGGGTGATCGTATACGCCGGCCATTGGCCGGCGACCATGAGGCGTTTACCTGCCTGGCATACTCCCGGCGTACCGTGCCCGTATGCACCGAGGGCCAGTCATCCGATGCCGGAAGGAGCCCGAATGATGACCAAGAAAGAGGCGGCAGAGGCAGTCCGGGCCGCCAAGGTCCGCCTGAAGGTGACCTGGGCCCAGCTCGCCGAGGCCGTCGGCCGGCCGCTCGCGTGGACGACGGCGGCCCTGCTGGGGCAGCATCCGATGACGGCCGATCAGGCCGACGCCGCCGTTGCTCTGCTGGACCTCGGCGATGACGTCCGGGAAGCCCTGCTGCTCCAGCCAACACGCGGCGCGCTGGACGCTCCGGTGCCCACGGACCCGACGATCTACCGGTTCTACGAGGTCCTTCAGGTCTACGGTCCCACGATCAAGGAGCTCAACCACGAGGAGTTCGGCGACGGCATCATGAGCGCTATCAACTTCCGCCTCGACGTCGCCCGCTGGCCCGATCCCGCAGGCGACCGCGTTGTCGTGACGCTGGACGGGAAGTTCCTGCCCTACCAGTGGTAGCTGGCTTCCCGTCCTAGCCCGGTCAATCAAGTCCCGCCAACGCTAGCTAGCGCTTGCGGGACTTGCCGTCCTTGAAAAGGTCCCGCCAGTCGGACTCGGTGACCTCGACGCCGTAGCGTTTCGCGGCGGCGAGGATCCGCCTCCATGCCTCGTCTCGCTCCGCGTCGCTGACGCCTTCGACCTGGTCAAAGCGTGCGATCGCGTTACGCACGTGCCGGGCGTCGGTCAGCGGTTCCTTGCGCTCCTCGGGGAAGGCGAAGTCTTCGTCGGCCAGCCTGTCTTTTTCCGCGGTGCTCATGCCCTCGCTGTCGCGGGGGACGTCTTCGCCGTGCGCCCTGGCGCTTTGCGCCTCCCTGGCCTTGACGATGTTGCGCCGCGCAGCTTCTTTCTGCCGCTCGGTGGCCATCGCGGTACCTCCTTACACGAGCTTAGACCGGCACACTTACCCGCGATCGGCAACTGCATTCCCTGATCGGTACGTCAAGTGGGGAGCCGGCGTCAGCCGCTGGTCAGCTCCGGCGGTGAGCTGCCCGGGCCGATCTGGGCCTTCAGTGCGGCGAGCTCGTGGTCCACGTCCGCGGCCGTCCCGGCCTCGTCCAGTTCCTTCTGGATGTCGTCGGTGTCACCGCCGACGTCCTCGAGCACCCCGGACTGCAGCAGTTCGTCCAGCGCGCCGGCCCGCGCCTGCATGACTTCGATCTTGTCTTGTGCCCGCTGCAGCGCCGCCCCCGAATCACCCAGCGTGCTCGAGATCCCCGCCACGCTCTCGTTCACCGAACTCATCGCGCTCGCCGCGGTGTACTGGGCCTTCAGCGTTTCCTTCTGAGTCCGGAAGGTGTTCACCCGCTGCTGCAGCGCCTGGAGCGTCTGCTCCATCTTTTGCTCTTCCTCGGTCAGTTGCTGGTGCTGCGCTTCCATCGAATCGATCTGGGCCTGGGCGGCGGCCTTGCGGGAGAGCGCTTCCCGGGCCAGGTCCTCCCGGCCCTGCGCCAGCGCCGCTTTGGCCTGGTCCTGAAGGTGGTCCACCGAATGCTGGAGCTGCTGTTCCTGCAGCTCGATCCGCCTGCGCGAGGCGGCGATGGTGACCAGTGCCTGGCGGACCTTGGTGAGCTGGTCGAGCATCTGCTCGTAGGACAGGTCGAGCATTTCGTCGGGTTTCTCAGCCGCGTCGAGCGCCTTGTTCGTCTTGGCCGCGAGTATGTCGTGAGCCCTCTGGAAGAGAGACATGTCGATCTGCTCCTTCTGGCTTAACCCCTATGTGGCAAATCTAGCCCTGCCGGGCGGCAATCGGGTCATCGTCTAGCCATGCCGGGCCGCGAGCGGGCCATCGCCCGCGCCATGCAACTCCTGGAACGCCTGCCTCTTGAAAGCCCTGGTCCGGTTTATGACCATGTTGGTAGGCGACGAAGGAGGGCGCTATGGCCACCACCGGAACCGGCCTGGCCCGGGGGGCCATCGGTCTGCGGGAAGTCCTGTTCCAGTCGGTCACCTCCATGGCCCCGGCGGGGGCGGTCGCACTGTCGATCGCGGCGGGCGCCACCTACGCCGGCGGCGCGCTGCCGCTAGCCGTGCTGCTCGCCCTGATCGGCCCGATCACCATGGTCCTGTTCGGCTACCTGATCGGGTCCATCGCCAACAGCGAGTGGGGCTGGCCGTTCACCGCCACCTGGGTCATCTTCATGATCGTCGGGGCGATCCTGGTCGCGGGCCTGAACTACCGCGGCATCCAGGTCAGCGCGCGGGCCGGCACGCTCCTGGGCCTGTTCGAGATCGTCGTCTTCGTGCTGCTCGCCCTCTGGCTCATCGTCAAGGCCGGCTCGAACAACACGTTCAGCGTCTTCACCCTGCACTACGCGACGATCAAGGGCTACCACGGCTTCTCCGGCATCGCGGCTGGCTCCATTTACACCATCCTGGCCTTCATCGGCTTCGAGGCATCGGCCCCGCTGGCCGAGGAGGCGCGCAACCCCCGGCGCACCATCCAGGTCGCCGTGGTCGTCTCGTGCCTGGCCATCGGCCTGTTCTACGTGTTCACCACCTACGCGGGCGACGTGTACTACGGTCCGGACCGGTACGTGAACTTCGGCGCGCTCGGCGGCGGCAGCCCGTGGATCCAGCTCGGCCGCGACGTCTGGGGCATCGGCTGGGTGGTGGTGTTCCTGGCCATCTTGAACTCCACCTTCGCCAACGGGAACGCCGGCACGCTCGCCACCACCCGGACCTGGTACGCCATGGGCAGGATCGGGCTGCTGCCGACCCCGCTGGCGAAGATCCACCCCAAGTGGAGCTCTCCGTACGTCGGCGTCGTGGTCCAGCTCGTCCTCACGCTCGCGATCGGCCTCCCGATCGCCGTGCACTTCGGCCCGACCACGGCCTTCGTCTTCCTGGCCACCATCCTGACCGGGATCATGATCGCCATCTATATGGTGTTCAACCTGTCCTGCCTGCTGTTCTACCTCCGGCGCCGCCGCGGCGAGTTCAACGTCGCGCTGCACGCGGTAATCCCGGTCCTCGGCATCCTGGCCTTCATCCCGGCCTGGCTCACGGCGCTCGGGATCGGATCGAGCTTCCTGAAATTCGTTACGCCGCTCAGCTACCCGGCCAGCGAGACCGGCCTGGCCATCGGGATCTGGTACGTGATCGGCCTGGTCGTGCTGGCCTACCTGTACGCGCGGCACCCGGAGCGGCTGCCGGAGATGAAACGGGTCTTCGCCGACGACGCGCCGCCGTCGGCCGCCGGCGAGCCCGTCGTCAGCGGAGAGACGGCGTGAAGGCGGGCGAGGGCTACATCGGGGTCCCCGGCGGCAAGGTCTGGTATCGCGTCGTAGGCCCAAAAACCCCGAACGCCGAAACCGGCGCGACCCCGCTGCTGTGCCTGCACGGCGGCCCCGGCTTCACGCACTACTACCTGGAGCCGCTCGAGGCACTGGCCGAACACCGCCCGGTCATCTTCTACGACCAACTGGGCTGCGGCCGCTCCGATCGCCCCGATGACGTCACACTGTGGACCGTGGACCGGTTCGTCACCGAACTCGCCCAGGTCCGCGCGGCGCTCGGCCTGGACAGACTGCACCTGTTCGGTAGTTCCTGGGGCGGCATGCTGGCCATGCAGTACGTCCTGGACCGCCGGCCGGACCTGGAGAGCCTGACCCTGTGCGGCAGCCCGGCCAGCATGATCCGCTGGGTCAGCGACTGCGAGGAGCTGCTCGCCGAAGAGCCCGCCGACACCAGGCGAGTCATCCGCGAGCACGAAGCGGCCGGCTTCACCGCCTGCCCCGAGTACCAGGCCGCCATCCTGGGCTTCTACCGCAAGCACGTGTGCCGCCTGGTCCCGTGGCCGGGCGGCCTGGAGCGCTCCTTCGCCGAGGCCGGCTACCAGGTGTACAACACGATGAACGGGCCGAGCGAATTCACCGTCACCGGCACGCTGAAGACCTGGGACATCATGGACCGGCTGCCGGAAATCCAGATCCCGACGCTGCTGGTCGGCGGCCGGTATGACGAATGCACCCCCGGCCACCTGGAGGAAATGCACCGGCGGATCGCCGGATCGGAGCTGGTGATCATTGAGGACGCTTCCCACCTGTGCTTCGCCGAGCAGCCGGCCGAGTTCAACCAAACCATAAATTCATTTTTGGACCGAACGGGCCCAGGTACATCGCCCTGAAATAAGCATTTGCCATCCCGGCGCGGGCCGGGTATCAACGGTGAATGCTCCGTGGAGAGATCATCGGGCTGCGGGCCCAGCTGGACAGTGACATCGAGGTCTTCGAAGCCGAACTCCTGAACGACGCCGAGACGCGGATGCGCAGCGACAGCCGCCCCTGGCGGCCGGTGGCGCCCGGGTCACCCGACTCGCCCTACCGGGAACAGGCCCCCCGCGGCGACCAAAGCGCGACGGTCCCGTTCTCCGCCATCGAGCTGGCTACCGGTGAACTGGTAGGCAACGCGCTGCTGTGGGGCATCGACCTGCACAACCGCAACGCGCACCTCGGGATTACCCTGCGGCCGGCGTTCCGCGGGAAGCACCTGGGCACCGACGTCGTCCGCGTGCTGTGCCGCTATGGCTTCGCCATCCGCGGCCTGCACCGGCTGCAGGTCGACACCCTCGCCGACAACGACGCGATGATCGGCGCCGCCACCCGGGCCGGCTTCGTGCTCGAGGGCACCTTGCGCCAGCTCGCCTGGGTCGACGGCAGCTTCGCGGACGAGGTCATCCTCAGCCAGCTGGCGACCGAATGGCGGCCAGCCGGTCCGGACTCAGGCCGCTGATCAGCGCTCGTCAGGCCGGGCGACGGGCCAGCAGCCTTCGCGCGACCAGGGCGATGACCGCGGCCAGCACGACGGAGAACCCGAGCAGCGCGGTCCGCGTGCTGAACGCCTGGGTGGCCAGGCCCAGGCCGAGCACCGGCACCGCCAGCCCCAGGTAGGCGGCCAGGAATAGCCCGGCCAGGGCCTCGCCCCGGGACTGGGCGGGCGCGATGCCCAGGACGGTGGAGATGCTGCCCTTGAACACGGCTCCCGCGCCGCCCCCGGCCAGCGCGCCGCCGGTCAGCAGCAGCGGCAGGCTGGGGTTCCAGATGGCCGCGGTCACCACGATCAGCCCGATCGCCAGCAGGCCCATTCCGATGCCGAGCTGGCGCCGCAGGGCGATGCGGCTGGTCGCGATCTGCGCGAGCGCGCCCGCGCCGAACACGATGAAGGTGGCGGCGCCCGCCAGGGCATGCGAGCTGTCGTGCAAGGTGCCCGCGATGAAGCCCGGGGCCAGCGAGGTGAACAGGCCGAACAGCGCGAACGCCACCGCCGTAGCCACCGAGGCCGCGTAGAACGTGCCGCGGCTAGCGGGCGGGATCGTGACCCGCTGCGGCCGGTACCGGCGCCTTTGCTCCGGCGGCCGCACCGTCTCCGGCGTGACCGCCAGGGCCACGCAGCCCGTCAGCATGAGCGCCTCGAATACCAGGTACGGCACCTCCAGCGGTGCGCCCGCGTACTGGGCCAGCAGTCCGGCGGCGAGCGGCCCAAGGCCAATACCGCCCAGGCTGGCCGCCGCCGCCACCATCTCCGCGCGGGTCCGCGGCGCCCCGGGCCGGGCCGCGGCGTGCAATTCGCTCAGGTAGGCGGTGGCGGTAGCGCTGAGCATGCCGATGCTGACGCCGGAGATGAGCCGGCCGATGATCAGGCCGGGGACCGTGGGCCAGCCGAGGAACAGCAGGCCCGCTGCCATGTTGACGCCGACCGCGATGAGCAGGATCCGCCGCCGTCCGAGCCAGTCCGACACGTGCCCGACCAGGAACAAGCTCGCCGCCACACCCAGCGCGTACACCGAGAAGATGATCGTGACCAGCAGCGCGCCGAAATGATCCCGTGCCTGGTACAGGACGTACAGCGGCGCCGGGACGGCCGAGAACGCCATCGTGACGGCGAATACGTAGCCGGCCAGCCAGAACCCGATCCCGTGCCGCCGGCTGAGGACCAGGGGATCCCGGCGGCGCAACGGGCCTCACCTCGGTCCGCTCGTACCCGATTTCCCGCACCGGCGCCGTGGCCACGTCAACCTCCTAGATCGGAAACTGTCCTTCCTCCAGCTTCGGCGCCCATGGTCATCTTCGCCAACGAAGATTTCCGCTCACCAGCATCTGCATATGAGATAATCATCCGATGGAGCTACGGCACCTGGAGGTCTTCGTCGCGGTCGCGGAGGAGTTGTCCTTCACCCGCGCCTCGACCCGGCTGCATCTGGTGCAGTCGGGCGTCTCCAGCGCGATCAAGGCCCTGGAGCGCGACCTCGGCGCGGCCCTGTTCGACCGGGACCGCCACCGGGTCATGCTGACCGACGCGGGGCAGGTACTGCTGCCCGAGGCCCGGGCCACGCTGGCGGCCGCCCAGGCGGCCAGGGACGCGGTCAGCCAGGCCCAGGGCGGCCTGCGCGGCACCGTCACGGTGGGCACGATGCTGTCGACCGGCCCGCTCGACCTGCCTGGCCTGCTCGGGCGCTTCCATCAGACCCATCCGGGGGTGACGGTCAAGCTGCGCATGTCCGCCAGCGGCTCGGCCGGGCTGGCGCGGGAGGTGCTCGACGGGAGCCTCGACCTGGCGGTGGTGTCCCTGCCTGGCCCGGCCCCCTTCGGGCTGAGCCTGCTCCCGGTGGCCGAGGAGCCGCTGGTGGCCGTGGGCCAGCCCGGGCACCCGCTAGCGGCCGGGCCAGCCACCATAGCCGAGCTGGCCGCCGAGCCGTTCATCGATTACCCGCCGGGGTGGGGCACCCGCGCGTTCGCCGACCGGGCCTTCGCCGCGGCCGGGCTTGACCGCGAGGTCCTGTTCGAGGCCGCCGAGTTCACTGTGGCCGTCAACCTGGTCCGCGGCGGCCTGGGCGTCGCCTTCCTGCCGGCCTCGGTGGCGGCCAGCCAGGGCGCCGGCCTGGCCGTGATCGAGATCTCCGATCACGCCTTCGCCTGGGTCGTGTCGATCGCGATGCCCTCCGACCGTCGGCTATCGGCCGCGGCCCGGGCCCTCCTAGCCGAACTGCCCAGAGCCCAGCCGCCGGGAACCCAGCCGCCCGGAATCCAGCCGCCCGAAGCCCAGGCCCCGCCGATTCCCCCTGATCGCCGCAGCCGATAGCCGTTAGCGCCATCTGCTATCACCGTCCCGGAAGACAGGCCCGGTCACGCTGTTGCACTAACCGAGAGCATAATTCCGGCACGGAAATAGAAGGAGACCTCGCATGCATTACCGCACGATCGGCGGGACCAAGGTCGGCGCCATCGGCCTCGGCGGAATGCCCATGTCCATCGAAGGTCGGCCCGATGAGTACCGCTCGATCAGGACCATTCACGCAGCCTTGGACGCGGGCGTGACGCTCATCGACACCGCCGACGCCTACCACCTGCTAGCCGGGGAGACCGGCCACAACGAGCGGCTGATCGCCAGGGCCCTGGCCAGCTACCCCGGCGACACCAGCGACGTGCTGGTGGCGACCAAGGGCGGCCACGTTCGCCCCGGTGATGGTTCCTGGCAGGTCGACGGCTCGCCGGCTCACCTGCGGCAGGCCGCGGAGGCCTCGCTGAAGGCGCTCGGCGTGGATGCCATCGGCCTGTACCAGTTCCACCGGCCCGACCCGAAGGTTCCCTACGCCGAGTCCATCGGCGCGGTGAAGGAACTGCTCGACGAGGGCAAGATCCGGCTGGCCGGCATCTCCAACGCCACCATCGAGCAGATCGACATCGCCCGCAAGATCCTCGGCGAGCACAACCTGGCCAGCGTGCAGAACCAGTTCTCGCCCGCGTTCCGCTCCAGCGAGGACGAGCTTGCGCACTGCGCCGAACTCGGCGTCGCCTTCCTGCCCTACAGCCCGCTCGGCGGCATCGCCCGCGCCGGAAACCTAGGGTCCAGGCACGCCGCGTTCCAGCAGGTCGCCGACGCGCACGGGGTCTCGCCCCAGCAGGTCGCGCTGGCCTGGATGCTGGCCAAGGCCCCGGTGGTCATCCCGATCCCAGGCGCTAGCCGCCCCGAGTCCATCACCGACTCCGCCCAGGCCGCCGACCTCACCCTCACCCCCGCCGAACGGGCCGCCCTCGACCGGTCCTAACCCATCATCATCGTGGACGGTTGCCACCCCGGGAACGGGGGCAGCCGTCCACGATCATGCTCGCCACCGGGCCCGGGCCGCAGCCCACTCAGCTTCCCAGCGGGACTCGATGGTAAGTTGTTTAGCGGAACTAACAAGTCGACCATAGGAAGCCCGTGCCGCCCGCAACCCCGGCCAGCCGGCCGACCCCGTCGGCCCATCGCCCGCGGTTCCGGCCGGGGCAGATGGTCTCGTCGCTCCGCCAGCGTAACTACCGGCTGTTCTTTTTCGGCCAGCTCGTCTCGGTGGCCGGGACCTGGATGCAGACCGTCGCGCTGTCCTTCCTCGTGCTCGACCTCACCCACAGCGGAACCCAGCTCGGCCTGACCACCGCGGCCAGGTTCGGGCCGATGTTCCTGTTCGGCCCGCTGGGCGGCGTGTTCGCCGACCGGATGGACAAGCGGCGGGTGCTGTACCTCACCCAGTCGCTGTCCGGCCTGCTGGCGGGGGCCTTCGCTATCTTGGTCGGCACGGGCTCGACCAGGCTATGGATCGTCTACCTACTCGCCGTCGCGCTCGGCTTCGTCAACGTCTTCGACAACCCGGCGCGGCAGAGCTTCATCTCCGAGATGGTGTCAGCCGACGATCTCCCGAACGCGGTCACGCTCAACTCGGTGGCCATGAACCTGGCCCGCGTCTTCGGCGCCGCGCTGGGCGGGGTGATCGCCGCGGCCATCGGGCTGGCCCTGTGCTTTGCCTGCAACGCGTTGTCGTTCGTGGCCGTGTTGGTCTCGCTCGCCGCCATGCGCAAGTCCGAGCTGTTCCCGGCCAGGCGCGTCGCCCGCCAGAAAGGGCAGGTCTGGCAGGGCCTCCGCTACGTGAGATCGACCCCCGAGCTGCTCATCCCGCTCGTCATGATCGCGGTGATCGGCACGCTGGCCTGGGAGTTCCAGGTGACGCTACCGCTGATGGCCAGCCAGGTATTCCACCACGGGGCCGCCGCCTACGGCGTCATGGCCTCGGTCATGGGGGCCGGTGCCGTCGTCGGCGGGCTGATCTCGGCCGCCCGCCCACGCCCCCGCGCCCGCGCTCTGTGCCTGGCCGCCATCGGATGGGGCATCGCCATCCTGGCCGCGGCGGCCGCGCCGAGCCTGGCCCTGGAACTGGCGGCCCTGGTCTTCGTCGGCTACGGAAGCATCACGTTCAACTCCATGGCCAAGACCACCCTCCAGTTGGCGGCCAAACCGGAGATGCGGGGCCGGGTGATGGCGCTGTGGGCGCTAGCCTGGCTGGGATCGACACCGATCGGCGGCCCCATCGTGGGGTGGGCCGGTCAGGCGGTCGGCGCCCGCTGGTCGTTGGTGATCGGCGGTCTGCCCACTCTGGTCTGCGGGATCCTGGCGCTGCCCGCCCTTACCCGGATAGACCGCCGGGCTGCGGCGGCTGGCTCTGCCGCTATGGACGGAGATGCTGAGACGGGCAGACATCATGAGCCCAGTCCGACTCCCCCCGCCGACGAGCGGTCTGTCCCGGTTCGATGACCTGGCCGCGAGCCCTCGCTAACTCAGCGTAGAGGCGATCAGTTCGCTCAGCCCGGTTGGGTACAAGGGCGGGCTGTCCGCGTCCGCTGCTCGCCAGATTACGCGGTTCTTCGGCTCGGTGTCGTCCCGGATGAGCTGCTCCTCGATCTCATAAGCCGCATCAGAAGCAAAAGCCGCGGCGAAAATGAACACCACCTCGTGCTCGGTCCCGCCCTGCCAGCCGAAGATATTCTCCAGCACGCCGAGCAGTCGTACGTCGGTCACCACCTGGTCGATCTCTTCGAGGAACTCCCGGTGGATAGTGTCCACCGCGTACTCCCCGAACTCCACGTGGCCGCCCAGCGGCCGCTGAAACAACGGCTCCGGCGACTCGGACACCAGCAGCGCCCCGTCGCGCGGTCGCCTGATGACCGCCATTGCCTTGATGATCTGCCGCTTGGAGTTCACCCGACTGTCGTACCACACCGATCACATCGAGCCACGCCGGCCTGCTACCAGCGCGCAACCGCCCGGCAAACCGCGCCGCTACTCATCCGAAGCGCTTGAGAAGGCCTGCGCCTGCGCATGACGGTGCTTACCATTTTGTTACCAACACCATTGAACCCCGGGGACGGCGATCGCGTGATCAGGGTTGTGGGGAGCATAAAGGGGCCGTCACTGCCCCGGCGGTCTTGGTACCTCGAGATCGCCGGGGCGGCACTACTCATCGCCTCAGGCAGCATTCATCTCGACCTGTACCTGACGGGCTACAGGTCGATCCCGACCATTGGCTGGCTGTTCCTGCTGCAGATCATCACGGCGTACGCGCTGGCCATCGTGATTCCCGTCACCCGTAACTGGCTAGCGGCCGCGGCCGGCGCCGGGTTCGCCATCAGCGTCCTCGGCGGTTACCTGCTGTCGCTGAAGGTCGGCCTGTTCGGTTTCACCGAGGTCCGGACCACCGCAGGCATCGTCGCCGCGATCATCGACGTCGCCACCTTCGCCGTGCTGGCGACGGCCGTGATCATAGCCCTGAACCTGGGCCGCCAGGCCCTCCTGGCGACCGTGGCCGCATCGGTGGTCGCGCTCGCGCTGACCGGCGCCTTTGTCGCCACGCCCAGGACGCAGCCGGTCGCGACCGGCGCGCAGGCGCTGGACGCCAGGCAGATCGGCGGCGTGAACCTGCTGACCAACGCCAAGGGGTTCACGCTCTACTGGTTCGCTCCGGACAGCCCGAACAAGTCCGCCTGCTACGGGTCCTGCGCCGCCTACTGGCCGCCGGTGGCCGGGAACGCCTCGGCCGGCCCCGGGGTCACCGGGACGATCGCCACCATCACGCGGACGGACGGCACCACACAGGCCACCTACGACGGGCATCCGCTGTACACCTACGTCGGCGACAGCGCGCCCGGCCAGGACGGCGGCAACAACATCAACCTGAACGGCGGCCTCTGGCACGACGTGCCGGTCACGGCCGGGTAACCGTGCCGGGGCTTAGCAAGGCGGGGCCTAAAATGTGCCGCGTGTCCACGCCGTTCCCCGAACCCACGATCCCGGCGCTATTCCCTGCGTGCCCGGTAGGCCTCGACCGTCTGCAGCTTGTGCCAGCGGGCGTACCGCTCGACCTCGGCCGGGTCGCCGCCCGCCAGCAACTCGATGAGGCGGGTGTGCTCGCGCACCGCCTCGGCGGCGCGCTCGGGCAGGTAGGCGAACATGGTCGAGCGGACCCGGTCCAGCCGGTCGTGCGTCTGGCCGAGCAGTTCGAGCAGCCAGGTGTTGCCGCACCGGGCGACGATCGCTTCGTGCAGCCGCCGGTTCAGCGTGCCGAACCGGACCGGGTCGTCCTCACTCGCCATGTCCGCGGCGATCTTCCGCAGCCGGGTGAAATCGGACTTGCGCAGGTGGCGTTGCGCCTCGGCGGTGGCGGCACCCTCCAGGATGGCCAGCGTCACCATGGCCTGCTCCCAGGAGGTCGCGTCCACCGGCGACACGATGGCGCCCGCGTTGGGCTTGAACTGGACCCAGCCCTGCGCCTCCAGCCGGCGCAGGGCCTCGCGCACCGGTATCGGGCTCACCCCGAACTCCCGCGCCAAGGCGTCGATATTGAGCCTGGCCATCGGGGCGTATACCCCAGTGTGAATGCGGTCCCGCAGGATCTCGTACGTCCGCTCCTGCTTATTCACCACGCCGTCGTCAGCGTTAGTCGGCCTTCTCCGCCACGCAGTGGTTCAGGCACTCGCCCAGGCCCTCGACCCAGGTGCGCAGCACATTGCCCGCCTGCAGGTAGACGGGCGGCTTCCTGGCGTCGCCCACCCCGCCCGGCGTTCCCGTGGCGAAAAGGTCGCCCGGCTTCAAGGTGATCGCCTGGCTCGCATAGGCGACGATCTCGGCCGGCTTGAACAGCAGGTCCGAGGTCCGCGACTGCTGCATGATCTCGCCGTCGACTTCGCACCTGACCTCGAGGTCGGCCGCGTCGCCGACTTCGTCGCCGGTGACGAGGTAAGGCCCGGCCGGTGTCGAGTGCTCGAACATCTTGCCTTGCAGCCATTGGAGGGTGCGCCGCTGCCAGTCCCGCATCGACACGTCGTTGATCACCGTGTACCCGGCGATGGCCGCTGCGGCCTCCTCCGGCGTGGCGCGGTAGACCGGCCGGCCGATGACGACCCCGAGCTCGACCTCCCAGTCGACGCGCTGGCTCACCGAGGGCAGCACCAGGTCGTCAGCTGGGCCCGTGAGGGTATCGGCGAACTTGGCGAACAGCGTCGGGTACTCGGGCAGCTCCCGCCCGGTCTCCAGGATGTGCGCCCGGTAGTTGAGCCCGACGCATATCACCTTGCCCGGCCGCGTCACCACCGGCGCGAAGTCCGCCTCCGCGACCGGCACCGGCCGCGCTCCGGCCCGCTCCTGCGCACCGCCAGCAGCGAGCATCTCGCCGACGTCGCCGGCGGCCAGTGGTATCAGCACGTCCCCGTCCAGCCGCGCCGCGGTCGTGCCCTGATCAGTCCGTATGGTGGCGAATCGCATAACGCGACTCTAGCGGGCCCGTCCGCACGTGGCACGACGGGACGTCCGACCCGCGGTATCAGTACCGCCCAGCGCACCGGCGACCCTGGTGAGCCGCGAGCTATTCATATATGATTTCCGGCATCATGACTGCCTTGGAACGCGTTCCCGGCAAGATCGTCGCGGTGCACGTCAGCTACCGCAGCCGCGCGGCCGAGCGCGGCACCAGGCCGGCCTGGCCGTCCTACTTCCTCAAGCCCTCTTCCTCGCTCGCGGACAGCGGCGAGGAGGTAGCGCGGCCGCCCGGCTGCGAACTGCTGGCCTTCGAGGGCGAGGTGGCGCTGGTCATCGGGCGCCGGGCCCGCCGGGTCAGCCGGGCGGACGGCTGGGACCACGTGGCCTGGATCACGGCCGCGAACGACTTCGGCGTCTACGACCTGCGCTACGCCGACCGGGGCTCCAACGTTCGGTCCAAGGGAATCGACGGCTTCACCCCGCTCGGCCCGCGGCTGATCGACGCCCGTGCCGTGGACCTGGCCACGGTCCGCCTCCGCACCTGGGTCAACGGGGCCCTGGCCCAGGACGCCTGGCCGGCGCAGGACATGCTGTTCGGCTTCGGCGACATCGTCGCCGACCTGTCCCGGCTGGTCACCCTGGAACCCGGCGACGTGATCCTCACCGGCACGCCCGCCGGCTCGACCGTGGTGAAACCCGGCGACGTGGTGGAGGTGGAGGTCACCGCGGGGGACCAGTCTTCTGGCCGGCTGCGCAGCCCGATCACCGAGGCGGACTACCGCCTCGAACCGCCCGGCGCCATGCCCCGCGCCGACGACGTCGAGCGCTCTGCTGCCTTTGGCGCTGCGCGCGGGGCTGCCTTTGGCGCTGCGCGCGGGGCTGCCGCCGGTCCCCTTCCATCCCAAGCGACCCTGGCCGGGCTACGCGAGGTCTCCACCGCGACGCTGGCCGCGCTGCTGCGCAAGCGTGGCCTGAACGGCCTCACCCTGGACGGACTGCGGTCCACCCGTCCCGGGGCCACGATGGTCGGCTACGCCAGGACAGTGCGCTACCTGCCGCTGCGCGAGGACCTGTCCGCCGCTTACGGCGCCGGGATGAACGCGCAGAAGCGGGCGATCGAGGAGATCCGTCCGGGTGAGGTGCTGGTCATCGAGGCCCGCGGCGACTCGACCGCCGGCACCATCGGCGACATCCTCGGGCTGCGCGCCCAGGTCCGCGGCGCGGTCGGCATCGTCACCGACGGGGCGATCAGGGACAGCGTGGCCCTGGCCGGGCTGGAGATCCCCGTGTACCACGCCGCCGTCCACCCGGCCGTTCTCGGCCGGCGGCACGTCCCCTGGGAAACCGGTGTCACTGTGGCCTGCGCCGGGGTGACCATCCAGCCCGGCGACATCCTCGTGGGCGATGCTGACGGGGTGGTCGTCCTCCCGCCGGCCATCGCAGCCGAGGTCCTGGCCGACGCCCGGGAACAGGAGCGCGAGGAGGAGTTCATCGCCGCCCGCGTCGCTCTGGGCGACCCCCTCGACGGCCTGCACCCGCTCAGCGACGCCCGCCGCCCCGACTACGAAGCCTGGCTCGCCCAGGGTGACGCGCCGTGACCGGCCCCCCGCCGAGGCTGCCGGAAACGCTCGAGCACTTCATCGCCGGCCAGCCCGCAGCAAGCGCGGACGGCGCCTCGTTCGAGGTGGCCGACCCGGTGAGCAACCAGCCGTACGCCACGGTGGCGGCCGGCGGGGCCAAAGACGTAGACCGCGCCGTCACGGCCGCCGCCGCCGCGTTCGCTGACGGCCCCTGGCCGGACCTGCCCGCGCGAGCCAGGGCCATGATCCTGAACCGGATCGCGGATGGCATCGAGGCTCGTGCCGCCCGGATCGCCGAACTCGAGACGTTTGACACCGGCCTGCCCATCACGCAGGCCCGCGGCCAGGCCGCGCGGGCGGCGGAGAACTTCCGCTTCTTCGCCGACATGGCGGTGACGCTGCACGAGGACGCGTTCCGGTCCGGAACCTCGCAGTTCGGCTACGTGATCCGCCGGCCGGCCGGGTGGCCGGCCTGATTACGCCGTGGAACACGCCGTTCATGCTGGAGACCTGGAAGCTCGCGCCCGCGCTGGCGTCGGGCGGCACGGTGGTGCTCAAGCCGGCCGAGTGGACCCCGCTTTCGGCCAGCCTGCTGCCGGAGATCATGACCGAGGCCGGCCTGCCCGACGGGGTATTCAACCTGGTCAACGGCATCGGCGAGGTGACCGGCGCGGCGCTGGTCGCGCATTCCGGCGTGCCCCGCATCTCGTTCACCGGCGAGACCAGCACCGGGCGCGCGATCATGGCGGCGGCCGCGCCGCACCTCAAGGGCCTGTCCATGGAACTGGGCGGCAAATCGCCGTGCGTCATCTTCGCCGACGCCGACCTAGACCAGGCGACCGACAGCGCGCTGTTCGGCGTGTTCTCGCTGAACGGCGAGCGGTGCACGGCCGGCTCCCGGATTTTGGCCGAACGGTCCATCTACGACGCCCTGGTCACCCGGCTTGCCATCCGGGCCGAACGGATCCGGGTGGGCGACCCCGCCGACCCGCGAACCGAGATCGGCGCGCTGGTACACCCCGAGCACTACGCCCGGGTGCTCGGATACGTCCAAACCGGGAAGGATGAAGGGGCACGATTGGTGGCCGGCGGAAAACGCCCCCGGGGATTGGCAGAGCACCTCACCTCCGGGAACTACCTGGCCGCTACGGTGTTCGCCGACGTCGAGCCGTCGATGCGGATCTTCCGCGAGGAGATCTTCGGGCCGGTAGTGTGCGTCACCCCGTTCGATGACGAGGCCGAGGCGGTCGCGCTGGCCAACGCGACCGACTACGGGCTGGCCGCCTACATCTGGACCAGCGACCTGGCCCGCGCGCA
Organism: uncultured Actinomycetes bacterium; assembly: GCA_963769715.1. Lineage (GTDB taxonomy): Bacteria > Actinomycetota > Actinomycetes > Streptosporangiales > Streptosporangiaceae > Palsa-504. The sequence continues at coordinate 271,876 of CAVYNE010000034.1, read as the reverse complement.
CCGGGTTGCGAACGCGGTCGAGGCCGGCATGACCTGGGTCAACTCGCACAACGTGCGAGACTTGCGGACCCCGTTCGGCGGCGTGAAGGCCAGCGGTCTCGGCCGGGAGGGCGGCCCGCACAGCCTGGACTTTTACACTGAGTCGCGGATCGTCCACATCCCGCTGGGGGACACCCGCGTCCCCCGGTTCGGAGCGTGAACATGGCTCTGCTGCAAAAACATGATCCGGCACCCCCCGACATCGTCCGGGCCGCCTACGCCGAGCTTGTCGTCACTGACCTCCACGAAGCCAGGCGATTCTGGGTGGACCTGCTCGGCTTCGTGGTCACTGCCGAGTCCGAGGATGCGCTGTACCTGCGCGGCTACGACGAACTCATCCATCACAACCTGATCCTGACCGCGGGCGCCGCCCCGGCCGCCGCGCGGCTGGCCTTCCGGGTGCGGACCGCGGCCGACCTGGACCTGGCCGAGGCGTTCTTCGCCGCCCTCGGCGCGCGGACGGCGCGGGTGCCGGCCGGCGTCACGGCCGGCGTGGGGGAGGCGGTAAGGGCCGAGGACCCGCTCGGCTTCACCGTGGAGTTCTTCTTCGACGCCGAACCCGCCGAGCGCCTGCAGCAGCGCTACGACCTGCGGCGCGGGGCCGAACCCGCCCGGCTCGACCACTTCAACATCGTGGTCCCCGACGTGCGGGCGGCCTACCAGCACTACCAGTCGCTCGGCTTCGGCCTGTCCGAGACGATCGAGGATGCCCAGACGCTCTACGCCGCCTGGATGTTCCGCAAGCAGACCGTGCACGACGTGGCGTTCACCGGGGGAGAGGGGCCGCGCTTGCACCACCTCGGGTTCTTCGCCCACGAGTCGCACCAGGTGCTGCGGATCTGCGACATCCTGGGCTCGCTGCACGAGGAATCACAGATCGAGCGCGGCCCCGGCCGGCACGGGGTGTCCAACGCCTTCTATGTCTATCTGCGGGACCCGGACGGGCACCGGGTGGAGATCTACACCAGCGACTACTTCACCGGCGACCCCGGGCATCCCGTGCTGCGCTGGTCGGTGCGCGACCCGCGGCGCCGGGACTTTTGGGGCCACCCGGTGATCCCGTCCTGGTACACCGAGGCCAGCGCCGTGCTCGACCTGGACGGCCGCCCGCGCGCGCTGCGGGCGGAAAAGCAGCCTGCCGAGGTCATCGTGGGCGCGGACGGCTTCACCTGGTGACCCCGGCGGCTCCGTGATCTTGATGCCGGGTGCTACCGGCTGACCCGCTGGATCTCCAGATCGCCGGCCGCGTCGCGGTTGCGGAGCACCTTCTTGTCGAACTTACCGACGGCCGTCTTCGGGATCTCAGCCACGAACGCCCAGTTCTCCGGGACCTGCCAGCGCGCCACCGTCCCGGCCAGAAACCCGGCGAGCTCGGCCGGCTCGGCCTTCATCCCGGGCCGCAGCACCACGCAGGCCAGCGGTCGCTCGCCCCAGCGCTCGTCGGGGATCCCGATCACCGCGGCCTCCTGCACGGCCGGGTGCGCCATCAGCCGGTTCTCCAGGTCGACCGAGGAAATCCACTCCCCGCCCGACTTGATCACGTCCTTGATGCGGTCGCTGATGAGGAAGAATCCGCGGTCGTCCAGCGTGCCGACGTCGCCGGTGCGCAGCCAGCCGTCGCGGAACTTCTCCGGAGCCGGGTCGTGGTGATAGGAGCCGGTGACCCAGGGCCCGCGGACCTCGATCTCACCCTCACTCGCGCCGTCCCTGGGCAGTTCCTGGCCGTCCTGGCCGATGATCCGCATCTCGACCCCGTGCAGGACCCGGCCCGAGCGCATCCGCCAGTCCAGGTCCTCCTTGGTGCCTTCCTCGACGCCGGCGGGCGGCAGCGCGATGCCGCCGACCGGGCTCATCTCCGTCATGCCCCAGCCCTGGACGATCCGCAGCCCGTACCGCTGCTGAAATCGCTCGAGCATCACCCGGGGCGCCGCGGCTCCGCCCGAGTTGCCGATTCGTAGCGAGGACAGGTCGATCTCGTGGTCCTGCCCGTAGTCACCGATCGCGTTCCAGATGGTCGGCACCCCCGAGGTCACCGTGGACCGTTCGGTGGCGATGAACGTAGTGAGGTGCTCGGGCTGCAGGAACGGGCCCGGCATGTGCAGCGTGGCGCCGGACAGGAACGCGGCGTACGGCAGGCCCCACGCATTGGCGTGGAACATCGGCACGATGGCCAGCGCCCGGTCCGCTTCGGTGATGCCGTGCACCGACGCGGCCATGACCGCCGTCGCGTGCAGGTAAGTGGACCGGTGCGAGTAGACGACGCCCTTCGGGTCCCCGGTGGTGCCGCTGGTGTAGCACATCAGCGCCGCGTCCCGCTCGTCGAGCTCAGGCCAGTCATAGCCGGGCTCCTCGGCCGCCAGCAGTTCGTGGTAACGCAGCACCGGCACGCGGTCGCCGAGGGCTGCAGCACTGGCATCGCCTGAGGGGCCGGTGCCGTTGACGATGAACGCCTCGACCGTGGGCAGCTCAGCGGAGATCTTGGCCAGCAGCGGGACGAGCGAGTCGTCCACGATGATGATCCGGTCCGCGGCATGGTTGACGATCTGGGCCACCTGGGCGCCGGGCAGCCGGATGTTGAGCGTATGCAGCACCGCGCCCATGCCGGGCACCCCGAAGTAGGCTTCCAGGTGCTCGGTGTTGTTCCAGCAGAACGTGGCCACCGGATCGTTCGGCTTGATACCGAGCCGGGCTAGCGCCCCGGCCAGCCGCCCGGCGTTCTGCCCGATCTGGGTATACGAAGCCCGGCGGGGCACCGCGCCGGTCCAGGTGACGCATTCGCTGGCGCCGTACACGGAGGTGCCGTGCCGCATGATCGCCGGAATCGTGAGCGGAAATTCCTGCATGGTGCTGCGGATCATCAAAGCCCTCATCCTCGCTGGCCGCCGAACTTACTCGGCGGTACGGTAAGACCGCACCGCGACTTACGTCAATTGTTGCCCAGGCGGAGGAACTCAGATGCCACGCCAGATCGTCCTCGCCTCACGGCCCTCCGGGTGGCCGACCACGGCTAACTTCGCGCTGACCGAGGCGGACCGGCCCGCGCTGGCCGACGGGCAGGTCCGGGTGCGCAACCTGTTCATGTCGGTCGACCCGTACATGCGCGGCCGGATGAACGACGTGAAGTCGTACGTTCCGCCGTTCCGGCTGGGCGAGCCGCTGGAGGGTGGCGCGATCGGCACCGTCATCGAGTCCCGCTCGCCCGAGCTCAATGCGGGCGACCTGGTCATGCACATGCTGGGCTGGCGGGACGAGGCGGTCCTGCCCGCCACAGCGGCCCGGAAGGTGGCCGCCGCGAAGGGCCTGTCCCCGTCGGCCTATCTGGGCGTGCTCGGCATGCCCACGCTGACGGCCTACGTGGGCCTGCTCGACATCGCCGCGATGAAGCCCGGCGATGTCGTGTTCGTCTCCGGCGCGGCCGGCGCGGTGGGCAGCATGGCCGGCCAGATCGCCAAGCTCAAGGGCGCCGCCCGGGTGATCGGCAGCGCGGGGAGCGAGGAGAAGGTCCGCTGGCTGCGCGAGATCGGCTTCGACGCCGCCTTCAACTACCGGGCGCGCTCCGTCCTTGAGCAGTTGCGCGAGGCCGCGCACGACGGCATCGACGTCTACTTCGACAACGTCGGCGCCGACCACCTGGACGCCGCCTTGGTCGGGCTCAACCCCCACGGCCGCGTCGCCATGTCCGGCGCGATCGCCCAGTACAACGCCAGCGAACCGCTCCCCGGCCCCACCAACATCAGCCTGGTCATCACCAAGCGGCTGACCTTGCGCGGTTTCATCGTCAGCGACCACGCCGGCCGGCTGCCCGACATGATCGCCGACGTCAGCGCCTGGCTTCGCGACGGCAAGCTCTCGCACGCCGAAACCGTCGTCGACGGCCTCGACCACGCCCCCGACGCCTTCATCGACCTGCTCCGCGGCGCCAACACCGGCAAGATGATCGTCCGCCTCTAATCGCGCCGTCCTTACCCCTATGGGGTGACGATCGCGAAGTCAGGGTCGGGGTTGTCGATGAGCGACATCAGCCGTCCCAGGACGGCGGGGTCGCCGGACCTGCCGATGCCGTCCGGCTTGGCGGTGGCCAGCAGCTGCAGCAGCTGGGGCTTGGTCAGTGTCAGTGTCAGGTCCGCCGCCTGGTTCGCGGTGGTGGGGTAGTGGATGAGGGCGCCGCTGCTGAGTTCCATCCGGTAGTTCTCATGGACGTCGGTGAAGTGCCAGCCGATTGACAAGCTTTCGTTCCAGGCTTTGGGGCCGTCGACGCGGATGGCGATCGAGTCGAAAAGCTGGGTGATGGTCAGGGCCGGGGCCAGGCCGGCGCTGCTGAGTTCGGTGTGCTCGATCTTGCCGGCCCGTAGCTCATGCGCGCCGGTGAGGTAGCTGTTGCGCCAGGTCGCGTTCTCCGCGCCGTAGCCCAGCCGCTCCAGGACAGCGGCGAGCAGCTCCCGCGCGGCGTCATGGTCCGGCTCGGCGAACACGGCATGGCTGGCCAGCTCGGCGGCGAACCGCAGGTCGCCCTGCTCAAAGAACTCGCTCGCCTTGGCGACGGTCGCATCCACGCCGCCGAAGGCTTGCACGTACCGCGTCCCGGCCGCCTCGGGTGGATGCTGCCACAGGTGCGCCGGGTTGGCGTCATACCAGCCGAGGTAACGCTGGTAGATCGCCTTGACGTTGTGATTGGCCGACCCGTAGTAACCGCGGGCGTGCCAGGCCCGGTCGAGGTCGGGCGGCAGCTCGATCATCTCGGCGACCTCGCTGTGGATGTAGCCCTGGTTGATCAGCCGGAGCGTCTGGTCGTGCAGGTAGGCGTACAGGTCCCGCTGCTGGGTCAGGAAGGCGACGATATCGTCGGTGACCCAGGTGGGCCAGTGGTGTGAGGCGAACGCCACGTCCGACTGCCCGGCGAACAGCTGGATCGCCTCGGCCAGGTACCGGGACCAGATCCGCGGGTCACGGACCTGCGCGCCCCGCAGGGTCAGCAGATTGTGCATGTTGTGGGTGGCGTTCTCGGCCATGCACAGGGCCCGCTTGTCGGGGAAGTAGAAGTTCATCTCGGCCGGGCACTCGGTGGCCGGGGTCAGCTGGAAGACAATGCGCACCCCGTCGAGGACCTCTTGCTGGCCGGTGCGGGTGATGTCGAGGGTCGGCGCGATCAGGCCCGGTGTGCCGGTCGACCCGCCCGCGCCCAGGCCGATCCCCAATGTGCCGGTCGCGCTTTTCGGCAGGCCCATGGCGGCGTAGTAGGAGCTGCGGCGCAGCATCGCGGTGCCGGCGTAGACGTTCTCCGACACCGCGTGCTCCAGGAAATGCTCGGGCGCGAGGATCTGGACCCTGGTGTCGGCGTCGACCACGCCCAGGACTCCGCCGAAGTGATCCAGATGGGCGTGGGTATAGATGACGGCCGTGACGGCGCGGTCGCCCCGGTGCCGCCGGTACAGGGCGATGGCCGCGGCAGCGACCTCGGCGGAGATCAGCGGGTCGATGACGATGACGCCGTGGTCGCTTTCCACCAGTGTCATGTTGGACATCTCGAAGCCGCGGACCTGGTATATCCCGTCGGTCACCTCATACAGGCCGTGCTTGGCCGTGAGCTGGGCCTGCCGCCACAGGCTGGGGTTAACGGTGTCCGGGCAGGTGCCGTCGAGGAATCCCCAGGAGTCCATGTCCCAGACCACGCGGCCATCCGCAGCCTTGATGACCATCGGCTCGAGCCTGCCGATAAAGCCGCGATCGGAATTGGCAAAGTCCGCGCGGTCGCTGAAATCAGCGGCTGTGGGTGCAGACATCTGTTCCTCCCTAGTCACGAACACGACTCCACACTGGCAGCGGCCGCGCGCCATCGCTTCATCCGTTGAGGGTGACCTGGCGGGCCGTGTTGCGCCAGAGCTCGGGGAAGTTGCCGGCGGCAAGCTCTTCGACGCGGCGAAGACGCCACGCGATCGATGGCTTGCGCTGCGGCGGCGCGGCGTCGAGCAGGCGGGTGAGCAACGCTCGCGCCCGCAGCAGCACCATGGGGGACCGGGAACTGGACTCGATGAGGTCGTCCAGGGCTGTCTGCAGGTAGTCATTCCAGGACGGCAGGGCCAGGACGATCCGGACGGTCCCGGCGTCATCGGTTACCTGGGCCACGTCCAGGTCGCGTGATGCCAGGGGCAGCAGGAGGCTCTCGATGGTGTCCAGCACCTGGACGGCGGTGGCCGGGTCGTTGACGGCCGGCGACAGCGCCCGCAAGCCGATGTCGGCGAGGAGCCGGAAGGCGAACATCGGGTCCTGGCGGAAGGTCCGTTCCGGCCCGGCCACAATTCCGCCGAGTACGGCTGAGTCGGTCATGCCGCCGCCGTGCAGGTCGGCGACCGGGGCGCCTTCCTGCAGCGTGTCACCGATGCGGGCGCGGAGCACGATCACGGTCGCGCCGGCCGTACCGGTCACGCCGAGGAGCCGTCGCAGATCGAGTTGCTGCAGGATGGCCTGCCGGTGCGGCCATGTGACGGTCTTGGTGAGCGGCGGGAACTGCGGGGCGTTTTGCCGGTCGTCGGCGTGGGGATGGCGGTAGAGGTCGTCGATGGTGACGCGGCCCCGCGTGGCGATGGCCGACAGGGCCGGCGCGAGCTGGATGGAGGCGAACGCCCTCACCACCAGCGTACGGATCAGGGCCAGCGTGACGAGCATCGCGACCACCTCGGCCGCCGGCACGATCACCGACACCTTCTGATCGTTGCCGGTGGCCAGCGCCGCGGTGACCGAGAACACGAACACGCCGATGGCGAGCCCGAACGTGCGCCACACGATCGGGTCGTCGCGGAACAGGTTCAGCCGGGGCGACAGGCTGCCGAACGCCCATTGCGCCACCAGGAAAAGCAGCGTGAAGATGAGGCTGACCAGCCCCAGGACGCCGAAACCGACCCCGACCAGCGCCTGAGTCACCCGGGTGCTGGCCACACTGGTCTCGGTGGTGATCCGCGGCAGCAGCAGCCCGAGCCCCAGCCCGGCCACCGCGCACAGCAGCTGCACCAGGTCGGCCCGCATCCGGCGCTGCGGCATCACCGGGCGTTACCCGGTCTTGCGTCGGCCGGGCCTGGCCGAGAGCTGGCGATGCAGAGTCTGCCTCTGCCGCCTGTCCCAGGCGATCAGCCGCTCGAGCATCTGAGCCTGGTTTTCACGGGCCTGATGGGCCAGCGCCGCCGCCATGATGGCACCGACGATCATCAGCTCCTGGGACCGGCGGCTGCGCAGGACATCCCCTGCCATCTTCAGTCCGATCAGGAACCAGACGGTCCGGCTATGACGCACCGCCCGTACCGGCCCGATGGCGGCTGCCGGGGTCGCCGTGCCCGGATCCGTGCGGGCATCGCGCCCCGACCTGACCTCACTCACCATCTCGCCCCTCCATTCCGGCTCAGCCGTGGAGTTGGTTAGCTTGATGCCCAGCAGCGGGCGGCCGTGGCCATGACGATCCCCGCTCACTGCCAGGATGCTCGACGGCGCCATAGCCCGGCTTCACCCCCTCGGGGTGAAGGCCGGGCGGTTCAGGCCTCCCGGTGGCCTTCCCTTTCCGCGGCGCTCTCGCCGTCGGCGCCCCGGGTCGCGAGCTCCCGCTCGACCATCGCCACGAGGTCCGGGTGAGCGCTCAGCCCCCACAGCACCTCGGGCGGGATCCCGAGTCGCCGGGCGGTCTCGGTCACCACGGGCCGCAGCATGCTCAGCGCCTGGGCTAGCCCCTCGTCTCGCGTATACGTGGGCGGCAGGTCGTCGACCGAGAGCTCGGCCGGGCGGCGGAAGGTCCCGTCCCGTCCGGGTAGCCACGCCTCGCGCTCCGCCGCCAGGCCGATCGCCGACCCGACGTTCTCCAGGCTGGAGTCGCTGAAGGACACCAGGGCCGATCTCTCCACCACGCCCGCCACGAGCCGGCGGTTAGGGGCGAGCAGGACGTTCCAGACGTACTCCGAACGGGCATGGCTGGGGTGGCGGAGCGCGAACTCCAGCCCGTCGATCTCCGCGCCGGGATCGAATCCGTCCAGGCCGCGTTCGTTCCGGCCGAAATCGACGGTGATGACCACGTAGCCAGCCTGGTTCGGCACTCGCGCGCGGACCTCGACGGCCTGCCGCACGCCCATCCCGCGCAGCTGGACCAGCCACGGCCCGTAGCGGTCGCCGGCGAACCAGAGGTCCGGGTTCCCGTCGAAGTAGACCTCAAGCTCCTTGGACCGCTGGTACAGCCCGGGTGGCGGCGTCAGGCGCTGCTCGCCGGTGGCGGCGTTCTCCCCGATGAGGAACGCGGTTTGCCGTAGCCTCCCGAGTAGTTCCTCCCGGCGGCCGCCCGCCGCCTCATCCACCGCTCGCATCACGCCGTCCAGGTCGGCGTCGTGCTGGGCCATGTCCAGGTCACGGGCCGGGTCGAACTCTGCGACGTCCAGGCCGTTATACCTGGGCAGGATGATCTGGAGGACCTCCGCCACCACGTCTGGCTCGGTGAGGTTCAGCGCCGCCAGGAACTGCCGGGCCGCGGGGGAGTCCGCGATGACGCGCCGTACTGTGGGCAGGCTGCTGGCGACCGGGCCGGGCAGGTACACCACCGGGCGATCCTGGCCGTCGAAGGGTGCGACCTGGCTGCCGTCCTCGAGCCGGATAACCGGCTTGGCCCGGGCCGGGCCGGGCTGATCCCCTTCGAACCGGGGCGCCCGCCACAGGGCGGAGTCCGTGAACAGGAAGGCGTAGAAGCGCGCGATCCACTCATCGGTCTGCGCCCGGAGGAATTCACTGGTCACCCGCGCAACCACGTCCGCAGGCGTGACCTCGTCGATGCCGATCTCTTCGCGCAGGTACCGCCACAGGACCGGCGTGAGGTGCTCGGTGACGGAGTCATCCGCGAACCAGACAGGCCGACCCGCGCCGCACAGCGCGCCCAGCTGATCAGGGTCGAGGAGCTCTTGCACCTCCGCGCCGCCGGCCAGCTCCAGGTCAACGGCCACGCCGTAACCGCCGCCGGCGACCGGGATCAGCGCCTCGGTGGTCAGCGCCTCACCCACCGAATCGAACAGCGGGCGGAACATGGAGCCAGCCGGGAAGCGCGCGGCGTCAAGGGGCAGCGTCGTAAGTGCCGGCACCGTGAGCAGGCCGTCGGCACGCAGTTCCCCCAGCACGTCGGTGAGCAGCGCGGCGGTCTGGAGTACCAGCGCCTGGTTCGACGGGTCATGTCCGGGGATGTTGTCGCGGGCGGGCGTGGTCCGGTACGGGCCCTGGATCAGGAAACCGAGGAACGTCTCCTTCTCGGTGGGGAAGAACACCGTCAGCGGCGAATCGGCCACCGGGACGATCCGGCCGGCCTCGAGCCGGAACGCGATCTCGATCCGCTGCGCCTCATGGCCCACGACCGGACGGTGCCAGACCAGCCACTCCTCCCGGCGGCGGTTTTGGGACAGCGTGACGTGACGAGCCGAGTCGCCACGCTCGGTGACCGAGCGCTCGATGACCGATTCGGCGACCCCGGCGCCGCGGACCCGCAGCCGCTCGATGCTCGTCAAGAACAGGAGGATCCGGGGCTGGATCGCGGTCAGCGCCGCCGCGATCTCCTGGACGGCGACCGCGGCGGATACGGTGTCGTGATCGAAGGGAAAGACGAAGATCGTCTCCGGCGGAGCCACGGGCAGCGGTTCGACCGGGAACGGCCGGACGTAGTTCTCGATCCCGAAGTGCTCGCCGCCGCTGTAGACGCGCGGGCTCGTCGTGTACGCGTACACCGACTTGAAGCCGATGCCGAACTTCCCGATCGCGGTGAGATCCCCGGATTTCCCGCTCTTGCCGACCCCGACGACGCCGCGAACGTCGGCCTCGGTGAACGGCCGCCCGTCGTGCCGCAACTCCAGGCGGTCCCCGAAGAGCTCGAAGGCCAGCTCGGTCGCGCCGGCGTCCTCGGCGTTCTGGATCAGCTCGAAGATGAAGTGGGTGCGCTCGCTGTACAGCTGCCCGAGCAGGTCGAGCACGGCGGTGTCCCAGCCGTACCTGGCGATGTTCTCCTCGCGGATCTTGGTGTAGTCAGCCGGCACCGCCGTCCTCCGCCCTGTTGCTGCCCGGGGCCGAGGGCAGCCGAGGGCAGACGTCTGCGCCGAATCTACCGGCCCGCATCGATCACCTGGAGAATGAGATCACATGGAGCTGACCATCATCGCGGTGGCCGCGGTCGTCGCCATCGTCGCGGTCGCGGCCGTATCCCAGCGCATCGCGGTGGCGGCCCCGCTCAGCATGGTCGTGGTCGGCATCGCCCTGAGCTTCCTGCCCGGCCTGCCGAAGATCGAGGTCGATCCCGAATGGATCCTGGCGGGCGCGCTGCCGCCGCTGCTCTACGCCACGGCCGTGCACGTGCCTGCCAATGACTTCCGCCGTGACTTCAAGGCCATCGCCGGGCTGGCCGTCCCGCTCGTCGTCCTCACCACGGTCTGCTGCGGGTTGCTGTTTCACGCGGTGCTGCCTGGTCTCGGGCTGGCGTACGCGTTCGCGCTCGGGGCGATCATCAGCCCTACCGACGCGGTCGCCGCGACCTCGGTCGGCAGGCGGCTGGGGCTGCCGGCCCGGCTGCTGACCATCCTGGAAGGCGAGGGGCTGGTCAACGACGCTTCCTCGCTGGTCCTGCTCGCCTCGGCCGTCGCGGCGACTACCGCGACCGTGCACCTGTGGAAGGTCGGCCTGGACTTCGTGTACTCCGTCGTCGTGGCGCTCGCCGTCGGCCTGGTGGTGGGGTACGCGAACGTCTGGATCCGGTCCCTGCTGAAGGACCCGGTGCTGAGCACGGCGGCGTCTTTCGCCGTCCCCTTCCTCGCCTGGGTCCCAGCCGAGGAGCTGGGTGCCTCCGGGGTCCTGGCCGTGGTGGTGGCCGGGCTGGTCACCGGCCATCTGAGCCCGGGCTGGCTGCCGCGCCAGGGACCGGCTGGCCGAGACGGTGAACTGGGAGACCGTTGCGTTCCTGCTGGAAAGCGGGATTTTCCTGCTCATGGGGTTGCAGCTCAAGACCCTGCTCGACCAGGACGCCGCGGCCGGGCTCAGCGCCGGCCAGGCGGTGGGGATCGGGCTGGCCGCGGCCGCGCTCACCCTGGCGCTCCGGATGATGTTCATCGTCCCGCTCGTCTCGGTGCTGCGCCGTGACGCCGACCGGGCCGCCGCCGCCCGGCCGGAACTGGAGAAGATACACAGCCGGGTCACCGACCCAGAGGTGAGCCACCGGTTCTCCGCGCGGCGCATGGAACGCCTCGCGCTGCACCTGGCCCGCACGATGGGCGACGTCGACTTCTTCGTGTCCGAGGGCTTCGGCTGGCGCGGCGGGGTGGTGCTGGTCTGGTCGGGGATGCGCGGGGTGATCACCGTCGCGGCCGCGCAGTCGCTGCCGGACGATACCCCGTTCCGGCCGGAGGTCGTGCTCATCGCGTTCGTCGTAGCCGGGACCACGCTGCTGGTCCAGGGCCTGACGCTGCCGCGCGTCATCCGGGCCCTCAAGATTCCCGGCGACGACGCCGCCGCCGACCGAGCCGAGTACGCCGACCTGCTCGCCGACCTGGCGGCACAGGCGACCGAAGTGCTCGATGATCCCGGCCTGTCCCGGCCGGGCGGACGCCCTTACGACGGCGACGTGCTGGACCGGGTCCGGGAGGCCGCGCTGGCCCGGGCCAGCCTGGCCGAGGCGGCCGAACCCGACACGGCCAGCCCGCGCGACCAGTACCGGCATCTCATGCTGCGGATCCTGGCCGCCGAACGCGCCGAGTTGCTGGCCGCCCGCTCCGCCGGCCGGTACCGGTCGCGGACCCTCACCCGCGCCCAGCGCGCTCTCGACCTCATGGAAGCCACCCTCCAGCAGATCCCGGACCTCGCGGATCCGGAGTCACCCTGAAACTCCAAACGCCCTCAGCGGCGACCTGCAACAGCCTCAGCGGCCGCCCGAGCCCTCAGCGGCCGCCCGAGCGGAGCAGGTATTCCCAGCCCGCCTGGATCTGGCGGTCGGACCAGACGTCGGCGCGCTTGGCCACGGTGTCCTGCTCGCCGCCCCAGCGCCGCAGCGGGCCCGCCGCCATCGCGGTCAGCTGGGTCCGGCAGGCCCGGTCGAGCAGCACGGCGGTCATGACCGCGGTCGGCGCGTCGTGGCCGACGGCGACGATGCCGTGCTGCGGCATCAGGCAGGCCCGCGCGTCGCCGAGCGCGTCGGCCAGCGCCGCCCCGAGGCTGACGCCGTCTTGATCAGGCCGCCGGTCAGCGTGAACCGGGGGATGTCCGGGTAGCAGAACAGCGATCCCGCGTGGTCGAGCGGGCGCAGCGGCACGTCGAGCGCGGCGAACTCGTTGGCCGCAGGCGAGTGCGTGTGCACGACCGAACCCACGTCCGGCCGCGCCGCCATGATCTCGGTGTGGATCGGATACTCGATGTGCCGCGGCCCCGCGCCATCGAGCACCGAACCGTCTGGGCTGACCAGAGCGATCCGGCTGGCGTCGATTTCCTCAAGACCCCACCCAGCCGCCTTCATCCAGGCGCCCCGGCCGTCAGGATCGCGGATGCTCGCGTGCCCCCACACCATGTCGCCCTGCCCGGCCGCGGCCAGCGCGCGGGAGGCCTGGACGGCCAGCAGGACGGCGCCGTCGGCGTCCGCGGGCTGGTAGCTCACGGCTCCACTTATACCCGGCCCGCCGGAGGGGCTTACCCTCGGATCCTGGGAGGCTGACGTGGACATCCTGGTCGTCGGCGGCGGCATCGGCGGGCTGACCGCCGCCCTGGCCCTGGCCCGCGACGGGCACCAGGTCCGGGTGCTCGAGAAGGCCGCGCAATTCGCCGAGCTCGGGCCGGCCTGCAGCTCGCCCCCAACGCCACCCGGGTCCTGTCCCGGCTGGGCGTCCTGGACCCGGTGCTGGACGCCGGCGTGCGGCCCAGGCGGCTGCTGCTGCGCAGCGCGGTCACCGCCGAGGAACTGACCGCGCTCGACCTGGGGGAGCCGTTCACCGCCCGCTACCAGGCGCCGTACATGGTCATGCACCGCAGCGACCTGCTGGCCATCTTGTACGACGCGTGCCAGGCCGCGGGCGTCGAGGCTGTGCCCGGACCGGGACGTCCGCGTCGTGACCGACGGAGCAGGCGCCGCCATCGCCGAATGTGCCGACGGCACCAGGTACGAGGGCACGGCCCTGATCGCGGCCGACGGCCTGCACTCCGGCGTCCGCCGGCTGTTCACCGCCGACCAGCCCATCTGCTCGGGCTTCGCCGCCTACCGCGGCACGGCCCGGATAGACCAGGTGACCGCGCGGTCCGGACTCGACGAGGTGGTGGCCTGGATCGGCCCCGACCTGCACTTCGTGCAGTACCCGCTGCGCGCGGGCCAGATCTACAACCAGGTCGCGGTGTTCCGCAGCCCGAAGTACGCAGCCTGCCCCGACCCTGAACAACTCGCCGACGGCGACTGGGGCGGCCCGGACGAGCTGGACGAGGCGTTCGGAGCCTGCTGCCCGCAGGTGCGCGAGGCGACCGGGTTCTTGTGGCGGGACCGGTGGTGGCCGATGTACGACCGGGAGCCGCTGGCCGTCTGGACCCGCGGCCGGATCGCGCTGCTCGGCGACGCGGCCCACCCGATGCTGCAGTACCTGGCCCAGGGCGCCTGCCAGGCCATCGAGGACGCCGACGCGCTGGCCCGCGCCCTGGCCGCCTGCCCGGGCGGGGTCGGCCCGCACCAGATCGCCAGGGCGCTCGCGCACTACGCGGCCACCCGCGCCCCGCACGCCGCCCGGGTGCAGCGCACCGCCCGGACCTGGGGTGATATCTGGCACGTCAGCGGCGTGGGCACGCTGCTGCGGGACGAGCTGTTCCGCCGCCGCCCGGCCGACGACTACAGCTACACCGACTGGCTCTACGGACCCGTCCGTCCATCTGCGCTTTGACAGGTATCAATGCGTTCGTTTGCCTTCGCCCGGCACTGGCAGGCCCACAACGACCAGGTGCTCGCCATGGACGGCCCGCTCTGGGTGGTGCTCGGCGACTCGACCGCCCAAGGCCTCGGTGCGCCCGCGCTACCCTGCGTGCCGCGGTCGGCCGGGGCGAAAACGGCTGGAGAGCCCGCTAGCCGGAACGTTACACTCACGGCATGACCGCCATAGTCCGCTTGCTTCTCGGCACGCCGCGCTGACACCACATCGTCCGCGCGGCCGCCCCTCATCCCTGAGGGGCTTTTTCATTTCCGCAGACGATTCGCCTGGGAGGACCAATGAACACCAGCAAGCCGCCGTTCCGGTACGACGCGCGGTTGGCGAGCGAGATCGAGCTGCGCTGGCAGGACCGCTGGGAACGCGAGGGGACCTTCCACGCGGCGAACCCAGTCAGCGCCCTGTCCGACGGCGCCCTGTCCGACGGTTTCGGGGCCGAGGCCGGGCGGCCCAAGTTCTACCTGCTCGACTTCTTCCCGTATCCCAGCGGCATCGGACTGCACGTCGGTCATCCGCTGGGCTACATCGGCACCGACGTGTTCGGTCGGTACCTGCGCATGACCGGTCATCATGTCCTGCATCCGTTCGGCTTCGATACCTTCGGGCTGCCCGCCGAGCAGTACGCGATCGACACCGGCCAGCACCCGGCCGTCACCGTGCGGCAGAACGCGGCCGTCATGCGCCGCCAGCTGCGGCGGCTGGGCCTGGGCCACGACCGCAGGCGCGAGATCATGACCAGCGACCCGTCCTACTACCGCTGGACGCAGTGGATCTTCCTGCGCATCTTCGGCAGCTGGTACGACCCGGCCGCCAATCGAGCGCGACCAGTCGGCGAGTTGATCACCGAGTTCGCCTCGGGCCAGCGCCCCGTTCCGGACGGCCGGGCCTGGGCCGACCTGCCCGCCGGGGAGCAGCGGGACATCGTTGACAGCCACCGGCTGGCCTACCTGTCGGAGCAGGTCGTCAACTGGTGCCCGGGCCTGGGCACCGTGCTGGCGGACGAGGAGGTGACCGACCAGGGCCGTAGCGCGGTCGGCAACTACCCGGTGTACCGCAGGCCGCTGCGGCAGTGGATGCTGCGCATCACTGCGTACGCCGAGCGCCTGCTAGCCGACCTGGACGAGGTGGACTGGCCGGAGAGCGTCAAGCGCCTGCAACGGAACTGGATCGGCCCGAGCGGGGGCCCCTACCACCTGAGGGACTGGCTGTTCTCCCGGCAGCGGTACTGGGGCGAGCCGTTCCCCATCGTGTACGACGAGGCCGACCCAGACCCAGGGACCCGGCCGATCGCGCTGCCCGACGACATGCTGCCGGTGGTCCTGCCTGAGCTGACGGATTTCCGGCCGGTGCCGCAGGACGACGCCAGCGACCCGGTGCCCGCGCTGGCCCGGGCGCCGGGCTGGGCGGAGGTCACGCTGGACCTGGGCGACGGCCCCCGGCGCTACCGCCGCGAGCTGAACGTCATGCCGCAGTGGGCCGGCTCCAGCTGGTACTACCTGCGGTACACCGATCCCTTCAACGACACGGCGCTGGCCGACCGCCAGATCGAGCGGTACTGGATGTTGCCGTCCGGCGTCGACCTGTACGTCGGCGGCGTCGAGCACGCCGTGCTGCACCTGCTCTACGCCAGGTTCTGGCACAAGGTGCTCTACGATTGGGGTGTTGCGAGCACGCCGGAACCGTTCGGTAAATTGTTCAATCAGGGATATATCCTGGCCGATGCGTTTACCGATGCTCGCGGCCTGTACGTGCCGGCTGCCGAGGTGACGCGGAATTCCGACGGCTGGGAATACGATGGCCAGCCAGTTACCCGGCGGGCCGGGAAAATGGGCAAGAGCCTGAAGAACGGCATCAGCCCAGATGACATTTACGCCTCCTACGGCGCCGACACGCTGCGACTGTACGAAATGGCGATGGGCCCGCTGGACGGCGACCGGCCGTGGCATACCGATGACATCACCGGCATGCACCGGTTCCTGCAGCGCCTCTGGCGCCTGATCATCGACGAGTCCACCGGCCAGACCCTGGTGCCCCCCGAGCCCGCCGCCTCTGCTGACCCCGGCGCCCCCTCCGACGCGGACTTGGACGCGGACTTGGACGCGGCCACCGCGCGGCTGCTGCATCGGACTATCGCTGTCGTGCGGGAAGACTTCGCCGCGCTGCGGTTCCACACCGCGATCGCGCGGATCATCGAGCTGACGGCGCACGCGTCTCGGCTACCGCGCGTGCCGCGCGCCCTGGCCGAACCGCTGGTACTCATGGTGGCGCCGCTGGCTCCCCATATCGCCGAGGAACTGTGGCAGCGGCTCGGCCACCCCTCGTCCCTGACCCGCGAGCCGTTCCCGCAGGCCGATCCCGCGCTGGCCGCCACGGCCAGCCTGACGCTGCCGGTCCAGGTCAACGGCAAGGTCCGCTTCACCGTCGACGTGCCCGCTACAGCGAACCGCGACGACATCGCCGAACTGCTGGCCCGGCACCCCGCCTACCCAGCCGGCCACGTGACCCGCCTGGTCATCGTCCCGGGCAAGATCGCCAACATCGTCCTCCGCTGATCCCCGTCGGCCGCCCAAGATCAACACCGCGCCAAATCCTCACCTGCCCTTTTTGTGCTCTTTGTCCTATGCGGGTGATGATGCCGCCTTTGCGGGAGGGGCGTCGACGATCTTGAACGGCAGTCCCGGTTCAGGATCCGGTAGCTGGCATCATCGATAACCAGGAACTTGCGGGCCAACGGAAAGTAGTCTGGGGTCGACTGACTGGGGACAGTCTCATGTTTTAGCTGTATTTACTCTTGACAAGAGGTCAAAACTGAGTCAAATTATCCAGGACCTGGCTCCCGGAGCGGAGCCAAGATCAAGAAGGGGCGGGAAATGAGTTCCGAATCAGAGTTTTCCATGCCGCAAATCCCGGCACAGGACATGGCCTCGCCGGGCTACATGCCTCTAGGTGAAGCACAGGCTCAGTTCGCGCAGCAGCCTCAATTCGCGCAGCAGCCTCAGTTCGCACAGCAGCAGCCTCAGGTCGCCTCTCAGTTTTACGGCGCGACGCAGACCCAGGCGGGGCCGCAGCCGCAGCTTATCGTGCCCAAGAACCCGGCGTTGGGGGTGATCTTGTCGTTCTTCATCCCTGGGCTTGGGTCAATCGTCAACGGGAGCACGGGGCGTGGAGTCACTATCCTCGTCGTTTATGCGGTTGGCTGGATCTTGTCGCTCATCCTGATCGGGATCCCGATCCTGGTCGGCGCGTGGATCTGGGGGCTAGTGGACGGCTACCTCTCGGCGCAGCGTTGGAATCAGGCTCACGGCATCGTGAGCTAGTGCCGTGTAGGCCGTTTCCGCTGTTATCGAAGCGGCTGTGAGCACCTTGTCGGTACGCCATGAGAGGGTGTGCCGGCAAGGTTAGGGATACCTGGAAGGGAGTTCTTTTCGGCAATCGCAACATCGCATGAAAGACTCGGAAGCGATGTGTACGGTCGTGGTCAGCCTGGCGCCGGACGACCCGGTGCCGTTGCTCCTGCTCGGCATCCGGGACGAGTTCACCGGCCGCCCGTGGCAGCGGCCGGCCCGGCACTGGCCCGGATCACCGCTGGTCGGCGGCCTTGACGAGCAGGCCGGCGGGACCTGGCTCGCGGTGCACCCGGATCTGCCGCGGGTCAGCTGCATCCTGAACGGCCGGGGCGAGTTCGCTCCGCCCAGCCGCCGCTGGTCCAGGGGCGAACTCCCGCTGCGCGCGGCGGCCGAGGGACGCCGCGCCCTCAAGGAACTGCACCAAGATACGGACACCCTGGCCCGCTATGACCCGTTCTACCTGGTCTGCGCCGACCTGAACCCTTTCCCCTCGGTGCTGATGCTGAGCTGGGACGGCAGGAACGCCGAGCTCACCGAGCTCGAGCCGGCCACCCACGTGCTGACCAACGCCGGCCACATGTACCCGGCCACGAGCGGCCATCAGCAGGAACCGGCCGACGAGAAGGCGCAGCGTTTCGGCCCGAAGTTCGCCGCCCGAAGGCCGTCCGGCGATCCGGCCGCCACCCTTTCCGGCGCGTGGGCCGACTGGCTCACCCTGGCCGGCGGGGACGACCTGTCCGCCACCGAGCCGGGCGCGATCATCGTCCGCCGCGAACTGCCCGACGGCCGGGTCTGGGGGAGCACGTCGGCCACACTCATCGCCCTGGCCCGCGACGGCAGCCTGCGCTACGACTTCCAGCCCGACCCGAAAACACCGCCCGATCCGACCACCTGGTACTCCGTGGACACCAGATAACAAAGCTTTAGAAGAACTCGAAGTACTCGCGCATCTCCCAGTCGCTGACGTCCTGGCCGTCGGGCATGGGGAGTTCGGCCAGCGCGTCGGAGTACCGCCCGATCTCGAAGCGCTTCATCATGACCAGGTAGGAAACCAGCGTGTCGCCGAACGCCCTCCGGTAGAACGCGTCCCCGTCGAGCGCGTCCACCGCCTCGGCCAGCGACGCCGGCAGCGCCGGCGCCTCGATCGCGTACGGGTCGGCTTCGGCCGGCGGTGGCGGCTCCACGCCGCGCCGGATGCCGTCCAGGCCCGCCGCGATGTTCGACGCCATGTAGAAGTACGGGTTCGCGGCCGGCTCGCCGAGCCGCATCTCCACGTGGCTGCTGGTGTCGCCGGGCGAGCCCTGGACCCGGACCAGGGCGCCGCGGTTCTCGATCGCCCAGCACACCCGGTCCGGAGCGAACGAGTAGGGACGGAACCGCTTGTAGCCGTTGACGGTCGGCACCGCGAACGCGGTCATCGGCAAGGTGTGCTCGAGCAGCCCGGCGACGTACTGCCGGCCGAGAGCGGACAGCGGCTCCGCCCCGCTGGCGAACGCGTTCGAGCCGTCCGCGCGGGACAGCAGCGACTGGTGCAGGTGCCAGCCGGAGGAAAAGAAGTTCGGCAGCGCGGGTCGGCACATGAACGTGGCCAGCAGCCCGCGCCGCTGGCAGACCTGCTTGACCGTCGACCGGAACAGCACCGCGGCGTCGGCCGCGGCCAGCCCGGCGATGGGGGCGAAGCTGAACTCGAGCTGGCCGGGGCCCCACTCGTCCTCGATCGACCGCGGCAGCAGGCCCACGGCGTCCAGCGCGTCCCGGACAGCCTCGAGCGTGTCGCCCATGCCGTCCAGCCGCACCTCGGACAGGAACTGATAGCCGCGCTCGAACACGCTGACCGGCGGTGGTGGCGGGGTGAAGCCGGCGTTCTCCGGCGCTAGCTCCTCCGGTGAGCGGATGACGACGGAGAACTCGACTTCGATCCCGGCCAGGTAGTCGTACCCGGCCGCCGCCAAGTCAGAAAGCATCCGGCGGAGCAGGCCGCGGCCGTCGAGCGGCATCGGCTGCCCGTTGCCGAAGTAGACGTCGCATAGCATCCAGCCGGTCCGGTCCGCCCACGGCAGCACCCGGAAGGTGGCCGGGTCGGGCACCACCACCACGTCGGGGAAGCCGGTGAATTCCGCGATGCCGAAGCCGCCACCGCGGGCGAAAGCGGGCACGAACACCTGGTTGCCGGTGTCCAGGCTGTAGATGGCGCCGGAGAAGTCGAGCCCGTCGGACATCGCGGCGATAGCGGCGTCGGGGGACAGCATCTTGCCTCGCGGCACCCCGTGCTGGTCGATGACCGCCAGCCGGACGGTTCGCAGGTCAAGCTGGCGGATCCGGGCCGCGATCTCCTCCGCCATGGCCTGGCGCTCAGCCGAAGCCAGCCCGTGCTCTGCCAGCCCATAACGGGCGACGAACCCCGGCTGCCCGACGCCGGAAAGACCGGGAGTATCGGTGCTCACCCGGCTTAGCTTAGGTGCGCCGGCAGTCCGAACGCGGGGAAAATCCGCTCGGTTTCCAGGAAGAACGTCAGGCGGCTGATTCGGCCGTTGGACACCTCGTGCACCTGCAGCGCCCAGGGCGTGTGGCCGCCGGCCGGGTCCGGCTTGTACTGCGCCCACGCCTGGACGCCGTTGACCTGGCCGGCCGGCACCATGATCGAGTCCCGGCAGGCGCTCGGCGACGGCTCAAGCATCCAGCGGGTGATGTTCTCCGCGCCCCTGATCCACATGGCGTACGGCGGCATCGTCATCAGCGCGTCGTCGTGTAGCAGCGTGACCAGCTGTTCCATGTCGTACCGCTGGAACGCGTCCACGTACTTGGCCAGCAGTTCGCTCTGGTCCGCGTCCACCGAGGTCGGCCGCTGCTCTTCGGGCAGCGCGGCCAGGGTGGCCCGGGCCCGCTGCAGCGCGCTGTTCACCGCGGCTACGCTGGTGCCCAGGGTCGCCGCCGCCTCCGCGGCGGGCATCCGCAGCACCTCGCACAGGATCAGCGTGGCCCGCTGCCTGGCCGGCAGGTGCTGCAGCGCGGTCACGAACGCCAGCCTGATCGTGTCCCGCGCCACCGCGACGTCGGCCGGGTCGCCGTGCTCGGGCACGACCTTGTCGTCGGCGATCGGCGAGATCCAGATGTCGTCCGGGTGCCACCCGCCGAGCAGCGACTCGACCGGCGGCGAGGCCGGCCCGAGGTCGATCGGCAGCGCCCTCCGCTGCCGTCCGCGCAGCATGTCCAGGCAGATGTTGGTGGCGATCCGGTACAGCCACGACCGCACGCTTGACCGGCCCTCGAACCCGTCGGCCGCGCGCCAGGCCCGCAGCATCGTCTCCTGCACGGCGTCGTCGGCTTCGAAACCCGACCCCAGCATGCGGTAGCAGTAACCGGTCAGCTCCCGGCGGTACTGCTCGAGCGTGTCCGGGCTGACCTCAACAGGTGCGGTAGGCGACATAGTTCCTTACCCTACGTCGGCCCTCTGACATTTCAGCCGGGCAGTTAGCCGGGCTCCATCCCGTACCTGCTCATCAGCTCGAGTTCGGTCTCGCGTGATGGTGGCTCTCCACAGGCCCAGAGCTTGTGCAGTTCTTCGAAATAGGCATCCATGGCCGGGGCGTGCAGGACCAGCAGTCGGGCCGGTGCATCGCTGGAGTTCCCGAACGTATGCGCCGCTCCCCGCGGCACCAGCAGGAAGTCTCCAGCGCCGCCGGTCAGCTCGGCATCGTCGAGCCGGAAGGTGATCGTCCCGTCCAGCACGAAGAACGCCTCCGAGCAGTTGACGTGCCGGTGCGGCGGCGGGGTGCGGGCGCCCGGCGGCACGGTGCGCTCCATGAGCGAGAAGTCGCCGCCAGTCTGGTCCGCGACGGCCTTGAACGCCATCACGTTCCCGCGCGCGGTCAGCAGATGGCCCTCTCCCGATGGCACGATCTCCGTCATGATCCTATTGTGCCTAGAGTGAGCGACCTGCTGGCCGATGCGGTGGCCGAGCTGTACGAGGCCGACCCGGACGACTTCACCGGGCGGCGCGCCGAACTCGCCGCTGCCGCCCGCGACGCGGGGGAGCCGGCCACGGCCAAGCAGATCACGGCGCTGCGCAAGCCCACGCGTTCGGCCTGGGTAGTGAACCGCCTGGTCCGCTCCGACCCAGACGTCAGGCCCCGGCTCGAGGCGCTGGCCGCCGCCCTGCGGGCCGCGGCGGGGTCCGCCGATGGCGCCAGGATCAGGGAGCTGACCGCGGCCCGGTCCCGGCTGGTCGACGAGCTCACCCGCCATGCCCTGCAGGTGTCCGAGCTTCCCGCGCCGCCCGCGGCGCTACGCGAAGAGGTGACCGCCACCCTCGACGCCGCCATCGCCGATCCAGAGGTAGCCGCCAGCCTGGGCACTCTGGCCCGCGCCGCCCACTGGTCCGGCTTCGGCCTGGACTCGTTCCCCGAGGGGACACCCGCTCCTGCTCCGGCTAGGAAGACCAAAACCCCGGCACCGGCTGAGCCGGAAATCGAGCGCGAGGACCGCCGCCGGGAGAAGATCATGGAGGCCGAACGGACCTTGGCTCAAGCCAACCAGGACGTAGCAGCCGCCACCGCCGCCGAACACGATCTGGAAGAAGCCGTCCGCCATCTGGAAGCCGGACTCGCCGACGCGCGTCAGCGCCTCGCCGAGGCGCGGCGGCAGTCGTACCGGGCCGAGTCCCGGCAGCAGCGAGCGACCCGGCAACTCAGCCGGCTAAGGGAGTAAACATCCGGGCCGGCTCCGGGAGTAAACCATCCCGGCCACCTGGCGCCTCTTAATACACGTGATAGCGCTGAGCCGGTGTGATGGTTTGGAAGAGGCGGTGGAGGTGTTGCCCGTGGATGGTCGTCCGTCTGAACCGGATGGGTTTCGTGATTTCGTCGAGGCACGGTCGAGCGCGCTGCTGCGGTCAGGCTGGCTGCTGACCGGCGACTGGCCAAGCGCCGAGGACCTCGTGCAGACCGCGCTGGCCGCGGCGTGGCCCCGGTGGACCACCCTGACCAGGCAGGACGCGCCCGAACTCTACGTAAGAAAGATCATGATCAACACGTTCCTGCGCTGGCGGAAGCGGCGCTGGAACGGCGAGATCGCCACCGGGCGGCTGCCCGAGCAGGCCTACGGGGACGTGTTCGCGCAGATCGACGCGCGCCAGGCGCTGATCGCGGCGCTGGACCGGTTGCCGGCCCGGCAGCGGGCCGTGGTCGTGCTCCGCTATTTCGCTGATCAGACGGAGGCGCAGACCGCCGCGGCGATGGGCTGTTCGGTGGGCGCCGTGAAGTCGCACGCGTCGAAGGCGCTGGCCCGGCTGCGCGACGCGCCCGGGCTGGCCGAGCTCATGACCGGAGGTGTGGCGTCGTGAATACCGAGGAACGGCAGCTAGCGGAGATGCTGCACCGGGTCACGCCCGAGCCGCCGCGCCAGGTGACTATGGAAGATGTCGCGTTCCGGCTGGCCAACGAGGCCGGGGGAGCTCGCGGCGGGTACCGGGAACCGCGGGCGCGGCGGGGCCCCGGCCGGGCCAGGGGGCGCGGCTGGGCGCCGGTGCTCGCCGCGGCCAGCGTGGTCGCCGTGGCCGGGGCCAGTGCGGGCATCGCGGCCGTGATGGCCTCGCACCACAGCCACACCAATTCGCCGGGGGACGGAATGCCGCCCTCGTCGGCCTCGGTTACGACCCCGGCGACCTCGACGGCCCCGTCGCAGCCGTCGACGTCGGCTGGGCCAACCTGGCCGCCGGTGCGTGTTGCCAACGGGATGTGGGGCGCGGAGCTGATCAACCGCCA
Organism: uncultured Actinomycetes bacterium; assembly: GCA_963769715.1. Taxonomy (GTDB): domain Bacteria; phylum Actinomycetota; class Actinomycetes; order Streptosporangiales; family Streptosporangiaceae; genus Palsa-504. Next base: position 248,791 of record CAVYNE010000034.1, on the reverse strand, counting down.
GTCGTTCACCCAGGCCTCGCTGGCCGCCGGGACCAGCGGAGGCGGTTCGCTCTATGCCATCTCCCAGGGTTTCCTGGACCGGATCAGCCCGGTTACCGGAGAAGTGATGACCGAGGTGGCCTACACCTCCCCGATCCCCGGCTTCCCGAACCGGCCGGTCGTCACCGGGAGCACGGTCTGGGTGCTGTCGTCCTACAGCGGCACCAGCGTGGTGCTGACCGGCTACAACGGCACGACGCTGGCCCCGGCCGGGACAGTCACCGTGCCGGCCAGCGGCCAGGTATCGAGCGCGCCGCAGGGCGTGCTGGCCAGCGGATCCAGCGGTTACCTGTACGTAGCCGCGGGCAGTTCGGTGGCGGTGGTAAATCCGGCCACCCACCAGGTGATCAAGCGGATCCCCACCTCCGGCCAGGTCAGCTCGGTGACCGTGGCACCCGACGGGAGCAAGCTCTACGTCAGCACCGGCTCCTTCGGGCTGCTGACCTACAACCTCGCCACCGGCGCGCAGCTTGGTTCGTCGGCCATGGCGGACATCGGCAGCGCCGGAGGGAACCTGGTCGCGACCTCGGGCGGCGTCTGGGGCACGGTCGGCGTGGGCATGACCGAGTGGGTGTGGTTCGCCCCGAACGGCGACCTGACCCAGGTCATCCGCGTCAGCCAGGGGCCAGGGGCCGGGCTGGATTCGGTGCCGGCCTTCAGCGGCGGCGCCGTATGGATCGGCGGCTCGCAGCGGCTCGCCTGCGCCAACCCCGCCACCGGCCAGGTGATCGCGAGCACCGCCATTCCCACCGACAACGGCATCGTGGAGTACTTCGGCAGCGTCACCGTCGCCAGCAGTGGCCGGACGTACGCCCTGTACCAGAACCAGGCGGCTCAGCAGTCCGGCGTGGCCACCCTCACGCCGCCCGCGGCCTGCTCAGGCTGATCGACCGAGCCCTGATCGACCGAGCCCAGATGGACCCAGCCCAGATCGACCCAGCCCAGATCGACCGAGCCCAGCGCGAGCCGCACCGAGCCCAGCGCGAGCCGAACCCTGCCGGCTCGCGCGGCCTAGCTGCCGGGTCCGTCCGCTCTGTAGCCCGCTGGCCGCTCCGCGGGCGGCGGCGGACCCGGCGGCGTTCCGTCGCCGAACGGCCTTCCGCCGAGTTCCTCCCGCCCATGCGGGATGAGCCAGCCGGACAGATCGGGTCCGGCCGGAACGATCCTGGATGGATTCAGGCCGGTGTGCACCCGGTAGTAGTGCTCCTTGGTCTGGGTGAAGTCGATCGTGTCGCCGAAGCCAGGCGTCTGGTACAGGTCCCGCGCGTACGCCCAGAGCACCGGCATCTCGGTGAGCTTGTTCCGGTTGCACTTGAAGTGGCCGTGATAAACGGCGTCGAACCTGACCAGCGTGGGCCATAGCCGAACGTCGGCCTCGGTGATCGTGTCCCCGGCCAGGAAGCGGCGGGTGGCGAGCCGTTCGGACAGCGCGTCGAGCCGGGCGAACAGCTTGTCGTAAGCATCCTCGTAAGCGTCCTGCGTGCTGGCGAACCCGCACTTGTACACGCCGTTGTTCACGTCCTGGTAGACCCCGGCGCTGATCTCCTCGATCTCGTCGCGCAGCTTGTCGGGGTACAGGTCGGGCGCGCCGGGCCGGTGGAACGCGGTCCACTCGTGCTCGAGGTCCAGCGTGATCTGCCGGTAGTCGGCGGTCACCACCGCGCCCGCGGCAACCTCCACGATGGCCGGGACGGTGACGCCCCGGTCGTAGCCGGGCACCGCCTTCTCATAGGCCTCCCGCAGCCAGTGGATGCCGAGCACCGGGTCGATCTCGCCCGGGTCCAGGTCGAACGTCCAACTCCGCCAGTCGTGCTCAGGCCCGCAGATCCCCATCGACAGCGCGGGCTCCAGCCCAAGCAGTCGCCGCACGATCATGGTCCGGTTGGCCCACGGGCATGCCCGCGCCACCACCAGCCGGTACCGATCCGCCTCGGCCGGGAAGGTGCCCTCCCGCCCGTCGGCCGTTATCCGCCCATCCAGGTACCTGGTGTCCCGTACAAACTCTCCCGCAGCGCCCACCCTCCCGACGCTACCCCATTGCTCCCATTTTCAAATACCCACCCTCTCCTGACCCGCCCCGGTCCCCGCGCCCCGCCCCGGTCCCCGCGCCCCGCCTGGGACCAGGGACCTCCATGAGCCCCGTGGTGGCCTCGTGGCCTCCGCCCGCCCGCGGCCGGCGAGGCGGCCGCCACGCCCGCGACCCCGGAACCCCTGTCCTCCCGGCTCCTGCTCTCCCTTGCGGCCCCGGTGCCCCTCCCGCCCCAGGGCCCCGCAGATAACCGGGTGGAAATGGCCTGCCGGGTGGATCTGGGCCCCCAGGGGGTACCCGATCCACCCGGCGGGCCCGATCCACCCGGATAATCCCGCACCCGCCGCGCCGGGCAGCGCACCACGATCACGCCCAGCCCGCCCGGCACCACGGGACCCAGGCACCCCAGGCGGGGACGCGCGATCCCAGCGAAAAACGGCACTCTGCCCGGAAGAGCGGGCAGAGCGCCACATTCATTGCCTAGCGGCCTGGGCTAGCGGCTTGGGCAAGCGGGCGGGGGCGCTAGCGGATGCCGTCCCAGAGGGCGCGCTCGTCGCCGGCTGGGTCGTCCGCCGCGTTGATGGTGTCCGCGAGGAGACCAGTGGTGCGGCGAGCCGTGTCATAAGGCGCCCAGCCGGGGTCCCCGTGGGTGATGAAGTTCACCCACACCCGGTGGGCCTGGTCCGCGACGGCCTGCGAAGGCGTGTCACCGATCAGGGGGCGGACTTCTTCACGGGTAGCAGTGTCGAATACGAACGGGATCTCCGTCGCATGGCAGGCCCCGAACCCGCGGTTGTCCTCCGGTTCCGGGTGGTCGAACCGATACATCCAGGTGCTGCTCATTCCCATCGACGCGGCTCGGGCCTCGGCGACCCGGATGGGCGGAATGCGGAAGAACCAGTCGCTGATCACCGCGGCCAGGATGTCGCCCGCGCTGGCACCTGGCCGGTTAGCCCGGTAGACGGCGAGATCGTCCGCGATGAGGCCGTAGGCGCCGGCCACGGCGGCCAGCGTTGGTTCGTCGATGAAGTCGATGGTGGCCGCCGCGACTAGAAACAGCCGGGCTTCGTCGCGATTCGATCCGATCAGCAGCGGAATGTTCCCGCCCTGGCCGGTCGCGATGGAAGCAAGCGGTGCGGCCGGAAGGACAGCGCCGTCGACGGTTGGCGCGAACGGCAGCAAGCTCAGCGTGAGCTGCCCCCACCTGGCTGGGTCCGGCGTGGTCTGAACCTCAACCACCAGGTCCGATGCGGCCTGTACGAGCTTGTCCAGCGGGACCGCCTTGATGGCCTCCCGGTCGGGTGGCACGCCGAGCACGTCGGCCAGGTAACCGCCGACCATCCGGCCCTCGTCCTTGGTAAGCGTATGGGCCGCGGCCCCGCTCTCCGCGATGGCCTGGGCGAACAAGCCCTCGGCCAGCGGCATCGACAGCAGCGTCGTCACGCTCATGGCCCCGGCCGACTCGCCCGCGACGGTCACCCGCGCCGGGTCACCCCCGAACGCGGAGATATTGCCCTGCACCCACCGCAGGGCCGCGAGCTGATCGAGCAGGCCGAGGTTGGCGATGCCGTCGTCGAGGTACAAGAAGCCCTCGGCGGCCAGCCGGTAGTTGATGGTCACGCACACCACGCCGTCGCGGGCGAACGCCGTGCCGTCGTACGCGCCGACCGACCCGGACCCGTTCATGAACGAGCCGCCGTGGATCCAGACCAGCACCGGCAGCCCGGCGGCGCCGATGTCGGGCGTCCACACGTTGAGGTTCAGGCAGTCCTCGCCGGGGATCACCACCTCCGGGAAGAGCGGAGCGTACTGCGGCGGGTAGTCGCCCTTGGGCACCGTCGGCGCGAAAGCGGTCGCGTCGCGGTCGCCCTCCCACGCTGTGACCGGCTGAGGTGGAAGCATCCGGTTCACACCGAACGGAGGCTCCGCGTAGGGGATGCCGAGAAACGCGGATACGCCGGATTTGGTTGTGCCCCGGATAGCTCCGTCCTTGATGCGGATCACCGGATGCTGCGTCATTTCACTCATGCGTTTCTCCGTTGCAACGTTGCCTGGATCTGTTGCAAACTGTCTCCCAGTGCCGTTCATCTGTCAAGGCCGCTACCGCATAGCGGCCGAGCCGCCGCAAGGACTGGAGAAAGCCACATGGCAGCGCGTCACGCCGGTACGCCGCTGCGGCGTCAGCTGGCCGGAACCGCGACCGCGCGGCCGACCGCGCTCGACGCCTTCCGCCTGGCGCGCCGGACCTTTCTCGTCGGTGCCCGCGTCGACATGCAGGCCCTGGCCCGGACACTCAACGTCGACCGGGCAACTGTTTACCGCTGGGTCGGCCCCCGCGAGCAACTGCTCGCCGAGATCCTCTGGTCGCTCATCGACCCCACCATCACGAACCTGCGGAAGACGCACTGCCAACCTGGCCAGCCGACCGTACCTGGTCAGTCCGCGGCCGCGGCCGTCATCACCGACACCGTCCGCGCTGTTATCGCCAACCCCGGCATGCAGCACTTTCTCGACCGCGAAGGCGACTTGGCCCTGCGCCTGCTGACCACCAAGGCGTCCGACTTCGAAGCCCGGCTGGTCGCCCTTATCGCCGATCTTGTCAGCGAAGAAACCTCAGCCGGCCGCCTGACCGCCGCCGTCCCCGTAGACGACCTGCCTTACGTGCTGGTCCGCATCATGGAGTCCTACATCTACCTGGGGCTGATCACCGGTGAGCATCCCGATCCCGACCGCGCCGCGCGGGTCATCAACGCCCTCCTACCCGGCTAAGCCAGTGCGCCCGGGCGCGGCAGACCCTGGAGCACAGCACCTACCTGGTTCTGGGCATGCCCGGCCTGGTCGCCGCGTTCTGCCTGGTCTTCCTGTCCGCGGTCGCCGAACTCACTGCCACCCTCCTGCTCATCCCGACCGGCGCAGACGCCGCCGGCACGATCAGCATCGGCGGCTCCCCGGTCCACCGCCGGCCGGGTTGCGGTCCTGGTCCGGCCGAGCAGATAAACCTTGGACCGAACGAGGATGGCCTAACCGCCCGGGTCACCTCCTACCGCTACCACGGCCACGACGCGGTCCTTTGCGTCCAGCCCGGGAACGACGCTGAGGCCCGGCCGATCGTGGTGCGGATCACCGGCGGTCCCCATCGTCCGGTCGGCTCGGCGGTGACGCTCCGGGCCCGCGGCCCGGTCTTGGCATGGGCAGCCGATTAGCGTGAGGTGATTGCGATGGCGTGGCGCAAGTGACAGGCTTGCCCCTGTTGTTCGGGCCACTACTCAGCGGGAGCATCAACCGTGGCACGTGCTTGCCTGTCCGTTCGTCTAACCCGGCTGCTGGCCGGAGCGGCCGTGGCCGCGTACGCAGCGCTGACCGTCCCTGCCGCGAGCGCCGTCCCTGCCGCGAGCGCCGTCCCTGCCGCGAGCGCCGTCCCTGCCGCGAGCGCCGCGCCCGCCGCACCCACCTCCGCGGGGCCCAGCGGCGTCGGCGCCTGGTCGGCCGCGGTCGAGAAGGCAGCCACCGGCCGGCTGCTGTGGAGCCGCGACCTGAACACCGAACGCCCGATGGCCAGCATCACCAAGGTGATGACCGCCTTCGTCGTGATCAAGGCGGGCCACCTGAACCGGACGATCACCATCCCGTCCGCCGTGGTCGAGTACGTGCGCGAGTGGGACGCCAGCAACGCCGGCCTGCGGCCGGGGGACAAGCTCACCGCCGATCAGCTCCTCTACGGGATGCTGCTCCCGTCCGGCGCCGATGCCGCCTATGCCCTGGCCGAGGCCTACGGTCCGGGCATCCCGGCCTTCATCGCAAAAATGAACGCCGTGGCCAGGCTGATAGGCATGACCCGGACCCATTTCAGCACCTTCGACGGACTGCCCTATCCGACCCCGTACTCGAACTACTCGACCGCCGCGAACCTGCTCACCCTGGGCCGCGTAGCGATGCGGTCTCCGCTCTTCCGGTCGATCGTGGACCAGCGCAGCTACCGGATCGCCGCCGGGTCCGGGCACCACGCCTACCACTGGCGTAACCTCAACCCGTTGCTCGGCTACTACCCGGGCGCGATCGGCATCAAGTCCGGATACACCGGGGCCGCCGGGCAGTGCCTGCTGTTCGAGGCCACCAGGAACGGCCACTCGGTCATCGGCGTCACGCTGCACAGCCCCGGCTCCATCACCGACCTCAACCGAGCCGACGCCACCCGCATCCTGAACTGGGCGTTCGGCCTTCGGAGTTAGCGCGAGGATTCGCAGCCGACGGTCACGGGCGTGGCCGCGTGTGATAACAGACAGACCGATCTGTCTAATCCAGGGCCAGCACTATGGTCAAGTCATGACTGAGTTCTTCCCCTATGCCGTGGATATACGGCTAGCGCCGTTTTGGCTTCCGTTCGGGCTGCGCCCGGGCCGGGACGGCGTCACCCTCACTGACCAAACCTTCCGGGCGACTCTCGGGTTCCTCAAGCTTGAGACTCCGCTCGGCAACATCGACGAGGCTCACGTCACCCGCGACTACCGCTGGTGGACGGCCGCGGGCGCGCGCCTGTCGATGGTCGACCACGGCCTGACGTTCGGGACGAACCGGTCCGCGGGAGTGTGCGTCCACTTCCGCGACCCGGTGCCCTCGCCGCTGCGCCGGAAGGGCCACCCCGCTCTCACGATCACCGTCGCTGACGTCGACGGTCTCGCCGAACGCCTCCGCGGTGCTTAGATCCGGCTCTGATGATGGCATAAAGGGTGGGATATTCGTCATTGCTGCCATCGCCTGGACATGGTCACACTGGGACACATGCGCACGGTGCTGATGGTCCTCTTCGACGAGGTGCAGAGCCTGGACGTGACCGGCCCGCTCGAGGTGTTCACTGGGGCTAACACCTGGCGGACCCGCCACGGCGACGGCCCCGGGTATGACATCCGTACCGCGAGCCTCGGCGGCGGCATGGTGCGGACCTCGAGCGGCCTGCGTGTCGCGCCCGACGAGGACCTGCGCGAGTGCAGCGTTCCCCGCCTGCCCGCCCCGGACCTGCTTATCGTGCCCGGGGGAGCGGGGTCCCGGCGGGCCAACCCGGAGCTGGTCGGGTGGCTGCGGACGCACGGCCGCCGGGCGAATCGCCTGGTCTCGGTGTGTACGGGCGCCTTCCTGCTCGCCGAGGCCGGGCTCCTCGACGGGCGGCGGGCGACGACCCACTGGGCCTACTGCAGCGCGCTGGCCGCGAAGTACCCGGCGATACTCGTCGACCCCGACCCGATCTTCATCAGGGACGGAAACATCGCTACCTCGGCCGGGGTCACCGCCGGGATCGATCTCGCGCTCGCCCTGGTGGAAGACGATCTCGGCCGGGACGCGGCGCTCGATATCGCCAGGCACCTGGTGGTGTTCCTGCGCCGCCCGGGAAACCAGGCCCAGTTCAGCGCCCAGCTGGCCGGGCAGCTCGCGAACCGGGAGCCGCTGCGTGACGTGCAGCGGTGGATCGCCGATCACCCGGCCGCGGACCTGTCGGTGGAAACGCTGGCCAGCCAGGCCAGCCTGTCCCCGCGGCAGTTCGCTCGCGCCTTCGCGGCCGAGGTGGGCATGCCGCCCGGGCGCTACGTCGACCGTGTCCGGCTCGAGACCGCCCGGCGCCGCCTGGAAGACACCGCGGACGGGGTCGAGCAGACGGCCCGCTCGTGCGGCTACGGCACGCCGGAGGCGATGCGGCGCGCCTTCCTGCGCAACCTCGGCGTCAGCCCTGATGAGTACCGCCGCCGCTTTCGCCCCGCCGCCCTTTCAACTGTCACGCAAGACTAAGGAGAGTCATGCAGATCGCCATCCTGCTCTTCGACCGCTTCACCGTGCTCGACGCGATCGGCCCCTACCAGGTGCTCAGCGGACTGCCCGGCGCGGAGGTAGCCTTCGTCGCCGAACGTCCCGGCCCCATCAGGGACGAGGTAGGCAGCCTGATCCTGTCCGCCCAGGCCGGGCTCCCCGACGTGCCGCATCCGGACATTATCGTGGTGCCCGGTGGTCCCGGCCAGAACAACCAGATGCAGGACGGCCCGGTGCGCGAATGGCTCCGGGCCGCCGACCAGACGAGCGTGTTGACCACCTCGGTGTGCACCGGGTCGCTTATGCTGGCCGCGGCCGGGCTGCTGTCCGGCCGCCGCGCCACCTCGCACTGGCTGGCCCTGGAGGAGCTCGGCCAGCTCGGCGCGACCCCGGTCAGCGAGCGGGTGGTCTTCGACGGGAAGTACGTAACCGCGGCGGGTGTATCCGCTGGCATCGACATGGCCCTGACCCTGGCCGGCCAGATGGCCGGCGACGACGTAGCCCAGGCCATCCAGCTCATGATCGAGTACGACCCCCAGCCGCCCTACGCCGCAGGCTCCCCAGACCACGCCCCAGCCGAGATAGTCCGCACCCTGCGCGTCCGCAGTCGCTTCCTCCTCACCGGCAACCCAACCTAACCCGGCACCCCCCGCCCGGATGAAGCCACGGGGCCAGCTTTGAAGACGCTGAACCGCACCGGAGAACCTACAACTCGGCGAACACGCCCTCGCGGCGGTCGTAGTCGTAGCGGTAGATCTCGCGTCCGTCCAGGTAGGCCCGCTCCGCCCGGCTCATTACGTCCAGCGGGTCGCCGGACCAGATCACCACGTCGGCGTCCTTGCCGACGGCGAGCGAGCCGATCCGGTCGGCGCAGCCGATGATCTGGGCCGGGTGGATCGTCACCGCTCGCAGCGCGGTCACCGGGTCCAGGCCCTCCTTGACCGCCAGCGTGGCCTGGTGGATGAGGAAGTGGATGGGCACCACCGGGTGGTCGGTGGTGATCGCGATGCGCACCCCGGCCGCGGCGAGCCGGCCCGGGTTGGCCAGCGACCGGTTGCGCAGTTCCACCTTGGACCGGCTGGTGAACAGCGGGCCGATGATCACCGGGATGGACGCCGCCGCGATCTGGTCGGCCAGCAGGTGCGCCTCGGTGCCATGGTCGATCACCAGGTCGTAGCCGAACTCCCTGGCCATCCGCATCGCGGTCGCGATATCGTCCGCGCGGTGACAGTGCTGCCGCCACGGGATCTCCCGGCGCAGCACCCGGCTTAGCGCCTCCAGCTTGAGGTCGCGGTCCACCGGAGCGGAGTCCTCGGTAACCGCTGCCAGCTTGGCCTGGTAGTTCTGGGCGGCGACGAACGCGTCCCGGATCACCGCGGCGGTGCCTAGGCGGGTCGATGGGGTCTCGTTCCGCTCACCGTAGACGCGCTTGGGGTTCTCGCCCAGCGCGGACTTCAGGCCGGCCGGCTCGCGGAGTACCATCTCGTCCACCGTGCGGCCCCAGCACTTGATCGCTACGGTCTGGCCGCCGATGGGGTTGGCGGAGCCCGGGTTGACGTTGACCGCGAGCACCCCGCCGGTGATGGCATCGCGGAAGCCCAGGTCGGCCGGATTGATCGCGTCGAGCGCGCGGACCTGCGCGGTGACCGGGCTGGTTCGCTCGTTGGTGTCCTGGCCCGCCCAGCCTTCGGCCTCCTCGGACACGCCGGCGTGGGCGTGCGCATCGATGAAGCCCGGCAGCACCCACTTCCCGGTCGCGTCCACCACGTCCGCGCCGGATGGCACCGCGAAACCTGGACCCTCGACCGCCGCTATCTTCCCGTCCCGCAGCAGGACGGTTCCGCCGTCCACCGGGTCGCCCTCGATCGGTACGACCCGGCCCCCGGTGATCGCAACGGTCTCCGCCACGCTTCGCCTCCCCATCCCTTTAACGCCGCTACGCCCTCAAGGACTTTAAGGCCCCGGGCGCCGGGCGACCTAACGAACCGAGGAAGAAGCCGGTCAGCACCGGGGCGATCACCTCGGGCGGAGCGCCGTGGTCCTGGCCGTCGAGCATGACCAGCCGCGCGCCGGGGATAGCGTCGCTGGTCGTCTCCACCGTGCGGTGGAACCAGTCCGGGCTGTTCGCGCCGCCCAGCACGAGCACCGGCACGGTGATCTTGGCCAGGTCGTCCTCTGGCACGCCCTGATCGCCCGTGATGGCCAGGTCGCAGGGGAGCGTGTGGGTGAGTGCCTGCAGGCCGGCCCACATCGGCGAGTTCTCCATCATGGGGATTACCTCGGCTGGCACCTGGATGACATCGGTCATCCAGAACTTCACCGCGTCGGCGCGGCGCCCGGCTGCGACCAGAGCGGTGATCCGGCCCGCCGGGTCCTCGGCCAGTTCCCTGGTCCCCGGGATCACGAACGGCGCCTCGTAGGCCACGACCGCGGCCATCGGCACGCCATGCGCCGCGGCCCGCAGCGCCAGCGCGGCCCCCGACGAATGCCCGAAGACGAACGCGCCGGGCCCGCCGGGCCCGGAGCCACGCCCGCCAGCCTCGAAGCCAGGGCCGTCAGGCCCGGACTCCGAGCCTGACACCGCCTCGATGACCGCAGCCAGGTCGGCGACCTCGCGGTCGGGGGAGTAGGGCTGAGTGTCGCCGCTGTCCCCTCGGCCGCGTCGGTCGTAGACGCAGACGGTGAACCGGTCGGTCAGGCTGGCGGGCGGCACGAAGCTCTTCCGGTCGCAGAACGCGCCGAGGACGATGACCAGCGGCGGCCCGTCACCGGTCCGGTCGTAGCCGATGACGGTTCCGTCGGCGGACTTCGTGGTTTCCATCTGACTCACCCCATGGTGCTGGTAGCGGTACGGCTACCCAGAAAGACGACGAAGCCAGCCGGAACTCATCGCCCAGCGCGGGCCCGGGCGGGTAACGCGCCCTTGCTGATCGCCTCGACCTCGTCTCGGGTCCAGTTGAATGGACGCGGCGGCGATGTTCTCCTCCGCGTGCCTGGGCGAGCCGGTGCCCGGGATCGGGAGGATCTGCGGCGAGACGGCCAGCAGCCAGGCCAGCACGACTTGGTGCTGAGTCACGCCATGGTGCTCGGCGGCCGCGGCCACCGCCGGGTTCTTGTCGGTCTCCTGCACCGGAGCCCAGGGCAGGAACACCATTTGTTCCTGCTCGCACAGGTCGATTAGCGGCCCCGACCGGCGGTCAGACGCGTTGTACCTGTTCTGGATCGACACGATCGGGACGATCTGCTGCGCCTCACGCAGTTGGGACTCCGTAACGTTGGAGATACCGACGTGACGGATCTTGCCCTCGTTCTTCATCTCGGCGATTGTGCCGATCGATTCGGCTAGCGGCACTGCCGGGTCGGGGCGGTGGAACTGGTACAGCGGTATCTGCTCGAGCCTGAGCCGCCGCAGGCTGCCCTCGCAGGCCTCGCGAAGGTGCTCGGGCCGCCCGTTGGCGTCCCAGCGGTTCGGGCCCGGCCGCACCAGGCCGCCCTTAGTCGCGATCACCAGGTCGTCCGGGTACGGGTAGAGCGCCTCGGCGATCAGGGTCTCGCTGACCCCGGGGCCGTAGGAGTCGGCGGTGTCGATGAAGTTGACGTCAAGCTCCACCACCCGCCGGAGCGTGGCGATGGCCTGGTCCCGGCTGGGCGGCTCGCCCCAGATGCCGGGCCCGGTGATCCGCATGGCGCCGAACCCCATCCGGTTGACAGTCAGGTCGCCGCCGACGTCGATGGTCCCGGCGGCCGCGGCGGTTGGGTGCGCGTTCACGCGATACCTCCTCCTCGTCCTGTTCGTCAGCCTCTCACGCCCTCCCCCCGCGTGCGGGCGCGGGGGGAGGGACACGGGGGCGGACCAACAGCGGGCCGGAAGCGGCACGCCGGCCCTTCCCGGCTTAACATCACGTCCCGCGCGTCGATGAGATGGTGGGAGTTGACGCACCACAAGGTGATGACGTATTTTCCGGCATTTGTCTTATTGGCGACCTTGATAAGGAGGTTCCCGCCCTTGCGCAGGATCACCGGATGGCGGAGCATCTTCGAGGTGACGACGCGCAGGTCCCGCCGCTCCGAGCAGGTGGCGATGACCGCGAGCTTCCCGCCGTGCTGGTAGGTCCACTTGGGCGCGACGTGCAACGCCGCGCTCGGGACCGACGGCGGCTTCGGCTTGGCGTGGGCCAAGGAGGCCACGGAGGCCGCATCGGCGGAACCGCACGCGGCCAGCCATATCAAGGTGCTTGCCGTCACGGCCGTGATGACGGCAGCGATGGTACGCTTCATTTTCCCCCGGCTGATTAAAGTCCGCTGAGGTTCCAAGGCTGGCACAATGGCGGGCTGAAGTCTGGTAAGACGGGCGACCATAAAGCGTGTCGCCGAAATCAGGCGTTGATTTTCGCCCGGGCCATGGCTAGTTTTACCGCTTTTTTCAGCGTTTGTATGTCATAGGCGCCGTAATGCCGCTTGCCGTTGACGAAGAACGTCGGAGTTCCCGACACATTGGACAGGTCGGCAGAATCCATGTCCTCGCTGACGTGCGCGGCACCCGCGTGCTTGCGCAGGTCAGCGGCGAACCGGTCGGTGTCCAGGCCGAGCGAGGCCGCGTACCCGATCAGGTCGCGGGGGCGCAGCGCGTCCTGATGGTCTAGGAGCAGGTCGTGCATCTCCCAGAACTTGCCCTGCCGCCCGGCCGCCTCGGCGCCCTCGGCCGCGAGCTGCGCGTTCGGGTGGACATCGGTCAGCGGCAGGTGCCGCCACACGTACCGGACGTCGCCGAAATCCCGCAGCAGCTCCCGGACGGCCGGCTCAGCCTGGCCGCAGTAGGGGCACTCGAAGTCCCCGTATTCGATCACGGTGACCGGGGCTTCCTCCGGGCCGCGGATGTGATCCCGGTCCGGGTCCACCGGCACCACCAGGTCGGTGATGGCCTCGGACGTGCCCAGCAGCGCGCGCAGCCGGGTCCGGGTCGGCAGCCGGTTCACCACCCGGAAGACAACCCAGGTCAGGCTCGACGCGGCCAGCGCCGCGGACAGGATGCCCAGCTTCGCCTCGGCGAGCTCGGTGCCTTGCAGCGCCAGCGAGGCGATCAGCAGGGACACGGTGAAGCCGATCCCGGCGACCGTCCCGACGCCGATCACCGCGCCCCAGCCGACCGGCGGGGTCACCCGCCCGTGGCTGAGCCGGGAGGCCAGCCACGCGCAGCCGGCCGTGCCCAGCGGCTTGCCCACCAGGTAGCCGACCAGGATGCCGAGCGTGACCGGCGAGGTGTAGGCGCGGGCCAGGAATCCGCCGTTCAGCACGATCCCCGCGTTGGCCAGCGCGAACAGCGGCACGATGACGTAGCTGGTCCACGGGTGGAAGATCTGCGAGAGCCGGTCGTTCGGCGAGATCGCGGTGCGCACCACCCCCTGCGCCGTGGCCGCCAGCTCGGCGGTGGGCTGCTCGCGGAACAGCCGGAAGGCCTCAGACGCCTGCTCCAGGGAGGCCCTGGTCGCCGAGAAGGCGTAAGTGAGCAGCCCCACGACCAGGCCCACCACGATCGGGTCCACGCCCGACTTGAGGAACGCCACCCAGGCCGCGATCCCGATGGGCAGGTAAGCGGGCCCGTACCGGACGCCGCGCGCCCGGATGACCAGCACCAGGGCGAGGAACCCGAGCCCGAACAGCAGCGGTACCACCCGGATTTGCCCGCTGTACGCGACCGCGATGACGGCCAGCCCGGCCAGGTCGTCGACCACGGAGAAGGTGAGCAGGTAGGTGCGGACGCGATCGGGCAGCCTGCGGCCGACCAGGGCGAGCGCGCCGAGCGCGAAGGCGGTGTCAGTTGACATTGCCATGCCCCAGCCGTGCTCGGACGGCCGTCCGGCGTTGAAGAGCAGGTAGATGCCGATCGGCACGACCATGCCGCCCAGCCCGGCCAGGAACGGCAGCGCGACCCGGCTCCGCACCCGCAGCTCGCCCATGTCGAACTCGCGTCGCGCTTCCAGCCCGACGACCAGGAAGAACAGTGCCATCAGCCCGGAGTTCACGAACTCGCGCAGGTCAAGAACCACGCCCGAGCTGCCGACCAGGAAGGAAAGCTGCGTCGACCAGAACTTGTCGTAGGAAGAGACGCTGATGTTTGCCCAGATCAGGGCGACCACGGTGGCGCCCGCCAGCACCGAAGCGCTGCCCGTCTCGGTCCGCAGGAAGGTGCGCAGTGGCGTCTCCATGCGCCGCGCCCAGGCGGTCCGCCCGGAAAACGGCCCCCCAGCCTCCTCAGCAGCAGAATTCTCAGCAGCCTCAGCAGCAGCACCTTCAGTAGCAGGAGCCTCAACAGCCTCAGGCGATGAGTCGCTCACAGCCGCCCCGCGTCGACGATGCGGAGCAGGAAGCGTCGTGTTCGTTCGTCCGACGGCTGGCTGAACAGTTGCGCCGGCGGCGCCTGCTCGACAATCTGCCCGTCCGCCAGGAAGCACACCCGGCTGGCGATGTCACGCGCGAATCCCATCTCGTGCGTGGCGATCAGCATCGTCATCCCGCCTTCGGCTAGTTCCCTGATCACGTCGAGGACGTCGGCCACGAGTTCCGGGTCGAGCGCACTCGTCACCTCGTCAAGCAGCATAAGCCGCGGTTGCATGGCCAGCGCCCGGACGATCGCTACCCGCTGCTGCTGCCCGCCGGACAGCCGGTCCGGGTAGTCTGCCCGCTTTTCGCCCAGACCGAACCGGTCCAGCAACTCCGTCGCCCGCGATACGGCTTCGGCACGGGACAGGCCGAGCACCTTCACCGGCGCGAGCGTCACGTTCCGCTCCACCGTCATGTGCGGGAACAGGTTGAACGACTGGAACACGATGCCGATGTGCCGCCGGACCAGGTTCTCATTCACCCCCGGCCGGGTGATCGGCTGGCCATCCAGGTAGATCGTCCCCGCGTCGATCCGCTCGAGCAGGTTCACGCAGCGCAGCACCTCGACCGATCCGAACGACTTCCGCAGCCCTTCGATTCGCAGCGCATCTGCCGCGTCTCCGACTCCAGGCGCCTCCGAGCCCTCGGAGGACGGCGAACCAGGGCTGGAACCCTTGCCCGTTCGGCCCATAATTGACCAGACCCAGGGACGTCGTACGCGTCACACCTGCCGCGGGACGAATGGAGTCGGTGGCGCACTGGGTACGTTCTTGCGTACCCGGGGCCCACCGACTCCGGCGGTACCCGACGCTGGCGGCGGAGGTGCGGATGGCCCTGATGTTTCTCAACGGGGACGGCATGCGCGGGGGGCGCGCGCACTACGCGATCGAGGGCGTGCCGCTGATCGGCGAGCGGCGGACCGCGCCGCGGTACCGGTTCTACTCAGTCCGCGACGAGTTCCCCGCGCTCTACCCGGCCGCTGCGGACGGCTGGCCGGTGCTCGGCGAGCTGTACGACGTGCCCATGCGCCCGCTCAGCGCGCTGCTGGCCACCGAACCCCCCGAGCTTGAGCTCTCGATCATCGAACTCCAAGACGGCGGGCTGTCGTTCGCCATGGTGTTGCGGGACGCCGAACATGACTTCGGCATTCACAAGGACATCACCAGCCACGGCGGTTGGCGCGCCTACCGTGCCAGCCTGGGTCAGCCCGGCTCGGGCTGAGCGGCCCGCTCGCCGCGAATCCACACCGCGGCCACGTCGGCCGGGGTGGCCAGGGCGAAGATCCGCGCCAGCGCGTCGGTCGTGTCGCGGGCGTGGCGGAGGTTGACGGCCAGCGTGCTCGCCGCGGCCGGGCGCAGCCAGACCGCGTTGAAGTCCTTGCCCACCATGAAGTCGCCGACTCGATGGTCCAGACCGAGGGCCCGCGCGCCGGCCCGGGTGGCCAGGTACAACAGGTGCGCCGGGGTCAGGGGAAGCCCGGCGGCGCCGAGCAGCTGCTGGATGAAGTAGGCCTGCAGCGCTTCCTTGGGCATGAACAAGCCCGCGCCTGCGCCCACGTCGGAGCCGAGCGCGACACGAATTCCGTGCTCGACGTGCCGGCGCAACGGGAACAACCCGCTGCCCAGTGCGGAATTGCTGGTCGGGCAGTGCGCGACCGACGCGCCGTGTTCGGCCAGCAGCGCGAGCTCGGCGTCACCGGGGTGGACGTTGTGGGCGAACACGCTGCGCGAGGCGACCAGGCCGTGCCGATTGTAGGTGTCCAGGTAGTGGCGCGCTCCGGGGAACAGCCCGGCTACCGTCGCGATCTCGGCCAGGTTCTCGTTGATGTGCGAGGTGAACCAGACGCCCTTGCCGAGCAACTCCGCGCAGACGTCGAGCATCTCGTCGGACGCCGACAGCGAGAACCGCGGCGTGACGGCGTAGCGCAGCCGGCCGCGGTCGTGCCAGCGCAGGATCAGGTCCGCGCTGTCGGCCAGCGCGGTCTGCGGCGAGTTCAGCAGGTCGGGGCGCAGGATCCGGTCGCTGAGCACCAGGCCCGAGGTGATGTTCAGGCCGCGCCGCTCCGCCGTGCCGAACAGCTCGTCCATGGCCGGGGCGAAGTGCGAGCCGAACACCAGCGCGCTGGTCGTCCCGGCGGCGACCAGGCCGTCGAGGAACTCCGCGGCGACCGCCCGCGCGTACGCCTGGTCGGCCAGCTTGCTCTCCTCGGGCAGCGCGCAGTGCTCCAGCCAGTCCAGCAGCGGCAGGCCGAGGCCGCCGATCACGCGGATCTGCGGGAAGTGGACGTGGGTGTCGACGAAGCCGGGGACGAGCAGCCCGCCGTCCAGCCGGGTGACCGGCTCGCCGGGGTACGCGTCGCGCAGCGCGGCGAGCGAGCCCCGGCCGCGGATGACGCCGTCGCAGACCAGCAGCGCGCCGTCCTCGGCCAGCGCATCGCCCGGGTCGCCAGCGAACGGGTCGCCAGGTGTATCGACCACAGCGGCAGCGTAAATCGTCATAAGGTCGCCGTCGCGGCGGCGCGGTCACCCAGGGCCGCCAGCAGCGCCGAGGCGACCGCGACGGCGATTATGGCTGGGTCCTTGCCGGGGATTCCGGGTTGGCCGATCGGGCAGGTGATTCGGCCGATCGCCTCGGGGTCGTGCCCGGCCGCGGCCAGCTGGGCTTGGAACCGCGTCCACTTGGCGCTCGAGCCGATCAGCCCGATGCCGCCCAGCGGCTGCGGCAGCCGCAGGGCCGCATCGCACAGGGCGAAGTCCTCGGCGTGGTCGTGCGTCATGATCACCACGTGCGCGCCGCGCGGCAGCCGCTCGAGCACCTGCTCGCCGAGCAGCGTGTGGTAGATGCCGACGTCCGCGACGCCATCGATGATGTCCGCGAGCCGGACCCGGTCCAGCTGCTCGGCGCGCGAGTCGGCCAGCAGCAGCCGGACCGGCAGCCGGGACAAGATGCGCGCCAGCTCGTAGCCGACGTGCCCGAGGCCGAACAGGGCGATGACCGGCCGGACCGCGAGCGGCTCGAGCAGCAGGCGGACGACGCCGCCGCAGCACTGGCGGCCGTGCTCGTTCCGGGCATGCGGGCTGAGCAAGGCCTCGCGCATCTCCGGTTCGCCTGTCCCGGACTCGATTAGCTCCCGGGCCCGGGCGACGGCGGACGCCTCCAGGTTGCCGCCGCCGACGCTGCCCCAGGTGCGGTCGCGGCTGACCACCATCTTGGCGCCGGCCTCGCGCGGCGCGTGGCCGCGCACCTCGGCCACGGTCACCAGCACGCCGGGTTGACCCTCGTGCCGTAGCTGCTGGGCGGCCCCTAGCCAGTCCATCGTCAGACTCCTGCGTAGGCGGGCACGGCCCGCCCGGCCTGTTCGGCGTCCCGGGCGGCCTGGACCGCCCAGAAGACCGCCTCCGGCGTGGACGGGCAGGCCAGGCTGACGCTCCAGCCCGCCGGGCCGAACGCGGCCACTGCCTGCCGCAGCGCCTCGCGCATGCTGAACGCCTCCATCAGCGGCGGCTCGCCGACCGCCTTCGAGCCGTACACCACGCCGGATTCGGTGGCCCGCTCGAACAGGTGCACGTTGAACTGCGGCGGCATCTCGGAGAAGCTCGGGATCTTGTAGGTGCTCGCGGCCTGGGTGTTCAGCCGGCCCCGGTGCGGCCCGTCGGTCTCGTCCCAGAGCAGTTCCTCCAGCGTCAGCCAGCCGACGCCCTGGACGAAGCCGCCCTCGATCTGGCCCAGGTCGATCAGCGGGGACAGGCTGTCGCCGACGTCGTGCACGATGTCCGCCCGGCGCAGCCGGTAGGCGCCGGTGAACCCGTCCACCTCGACCTCGGCCGCCGCGGCGCCGTAGGCGAAGTACTTGAACGGCTCGCCCCGCATCCGCGTCGCGTCCCAGTGCAGCCCTGGGGTGCGGTAGAAGCCGGCCGCCCAGAGCTGGACCCGCTGGTAGTAGGCGGCGCGCACCAGGTCGGCCCAGGCGATCCGCTGTCCCCCAGAGGCGGAGCCGATGCCGGTGACCGCGCCGTCGGCGAAGCGCACGTCGCCGGCGTGCACGCCGAGCTGGCCGGCCGCCACCGTGGCCAGCCGCGCGCGGATCTGGTCGCAGGCGTCCTTGATCGCGCCGCCGTTGAGGTCCGAGCCCGAGCTGGCCGCGGTGGCCGAGGTGTTCGGCACCTTGTCGGTGCGGGTCGGTGCGAGCCGCACCAGGTGCATGGGCACGCCGAGCGCGGTCGCCGCGACCTGGATCATCTTGGTGTGCAGGCCCTGGCCCATCTCGGTGCCGCCGTGGTTGATCAGCACCGAGCCGTCCTTGTACACCTGTACCAGCGCGCCGGCCTGGTTGAACGCGGTCAGATTGAACGAGATGCCGAACTTGACCGGCGTGATCGCCAGCCCGCGCTTGGCGTCCGGGTGCGCGGCGTTGAACGCGGCCACCTCCGCCTGGCGGCGGGCGAACTCGCTGCGCTCGGCCAGGAGCGACCAGATCGCCTCGAGCCGCTCGGCGTGCCGCACCGGTTGCCCGTACGGCGTGACCTGGCCGGGCGCGTAGAAGTTGCGGTGCCGCAGCTCGTCTGGCGGCAGGCCCAGTCGCGGCGCGCAGCGGCCCAGGATGTCCTCGATGACGATCATGCCCTGCGGGCCGCCGAAGCCGCGGAACGCGGTGTTCGAGGCCCGGTTGGTCTTGGCTACCCGGCCGGTGACCTCGATGTCACTGATCCAGTACGCGTTGTCGATGTGGCACAGCGCTCGGGCCAGCACCGGCTCGGACAGGTCCAGGCTCCAGCCGCCGTTGCTGGTCAGCGTGGCACGCAGCGCGCATAGCCGCTTGTCTGCGTCGAAGCCCGCCTCCCAGCTGGCGAAAAACGGATGCCGCTTGCCGGTCATGGTGATGTCCTGGGTCCGGTTGAGCCGCAGGCTCACCGGGCGCCCGGTGAGGGTGGCGCCGAGCGCCGCGACGGCGGCCAGCCCGTGCGGCTGGAACTCCTTGCCGCCGAAGCCGCCGCCCATCCGCAGGCACTGCACGGTGACGTGGTGGGCGGGCAGGCCGAGCACGTGCGCCACGATGTCCTGCGTCTCCGACGGGTGCTGGGTGCTCGACTGGACGAAGACCTGGCCGCTCTCGTCGACCAGCGCCAGCGCGGCCTGGGTCTCCAGGTAGAAGTGCTCCTGGCCGCCGATCTCGAGCTCGCCGCTGAACCGGTACGCGGCCCGCTCCAGCGCGACGGCCGCGTCGCCGCGGCTGACCGTCCGCTGGTGGCCCTGGTAGCTGCCGGCCCGGATCGCGTCGTGCACGGTGATCAGCGCGGGCAGCGGCTCGTAGCTGGCCTCGACCGCTGCCGCGCCCAGCCGGGCCGCCTCCAGGGTCTCGCCGAGCACCCAGCAGATCGCGTGGCCGTGGTACATGACCTCGGTGGGGAACAGCGGCTCGTCGTGCTTTTCGCCGGCGTCGTTGAGGCCTGGCACGTCGTCGGCGGTCAGTACCCGCACCACGCCGGGCACCCGGTAGGCGGCCTCCGTCCGCAGGCCGGTAACGCGGGCGTGCGCGTGCGGGGCCTGGACCGGCCAGGCGTGCAGGGTGCCCAGCGTGCGGCCGGCCAGGTCCTGGGTGTAGAGCGCAGTGCCGGTCACGTGCTCCGCCGCGCTCTCGTGCGAGACCGCCTGGCCCACCGCGGGCCGGTCCGGTCGGTCGGCCAGCGGCCCGTATCCCTTGCTCATGGATGGGCCTCCTCATGGGTTTCCGCGTGGAACTTCCGCAGCGAGTTGCGCAGCATCGCGATCCGGTAGGCCTCGCTGGCGCGGTGGTCGCTCATCGGCGTGCCGGTCCGGGCCAGTTCCTCCGCGGCCGCTTCGACCACCTCGCGCGTCCACGGCCGCCCGGTCAGCGCGTCCTCGGCGGCCAGCGCGCGCAGCGGCGTGGCCGCCACGCCCCCAAGCCCGATCCGGATCGAGGCGACTCTCGGCCCGCCGGCCCGGCTGGGCTGGTCGGCATGGCCCTCTTCCAGCCGGAGCGCGTAGGCGATGGCGGCGCTCGAGATGTCGTCGAACCGGCGCTTGACGATTTTGTGAAACGCGGTGACCGGGGCGACCGGCCGCGGGATGCGGATCGTCTTGATCAGCTCGTCGGAGCGCCTGACGCTCTGCCGGTAGCCGGTGAAATAGCCGTCCAGCCGGACCTCGCGTTCGCCCTGCCTCGAGGCCAGCACCAGCGAGGCATCCAGGGCGAGCAGCACGGGCGGGGCGTCGCCGATCGGCGAGGCGGTGCCGAGGTTGCCGCCGAGCGTGGCCCCGTTTCGGATCAGCCGGGACGCGAACTGCGGGAACAGCTGGTCAAGCAGCGGCACCCGGACCCTTGAACCGTCCAGCCGGGCCTCGATCTCCGACAGGCTCAGCGCGGCGCCGATGTCGATGTGGTCGGCGCTGACCGAGAACTCGCGCAGCTCCTCGATCCGTTCGATGCCTATGGTCAGCGGGGCCCGCGCGTGCCTGATGTTCAGCTCGACGCCCCAGTCGGTGGACCCGGCCACCAGCCGCGCGTCCGGTTCGCCGGCCAGCAGGCCAAGGGCTTCGGCCAGGCTGGCCGGACGGACGTAGCGTCCCTGCGCGCTGGTGGTCACCGTGGCCGCGGCTGAGGGCGCGGGTTCGGCCAGCCGGGCCAGCAGCGGGTCGTCGGCGTCCGGCTGACCCAGGGCGTAGGCCGCGTCCCTGATCGGCCGGTACCCGGTGCACCGGCACAGGTTGCCGCTGAGGGCGTGCAGGTCAAACCCATTCGGCCCATGCTCGTCGTCGGTCGGGCGGAATCCGTTTGGCCCCCCGCTCGCGCCGGACCCGTTCGGCCCTCCGTTTTGGTCGGCCGCGGCGGGCCGCCTTCCGGGCCGGTAGTACTCGGCGGCCATCGAGCAGATGAAGCCCGGCGTGCAGTAGCCGCACTGCGATCCGCCCCGCTCGGCCATCTCGCGCTGGACCGGATGCAGCCGCCCCGACCCGTAGAGCCGCCCCAGGCCCTCCGCCGTCACGACCTCTTGCTGGTCGAACGCCGCGGCCGGCACCAGGCAGGCGTTGATCGCGACCCACCGTGTCCGGTTCTGCTCGTCACCGCGTCCATCTTCGCGGCGGCCGGCCTCGTGCACGTCCTCACGCGCGACCAGCACCGCGCAGGCCCCGCACTCGCCCTCCGCGCAGCCCTCCTTGGCGCCGGTCAGGCCGCTGGCGCGCAGCCACTCGAGCAGCGTCACATGACCGCCGACCTCGCCGAGCTCGCGAGTCCGGCCGTTGACCACCAGTTGGGGCTCCGCCACCTGCGCTGCTACCTCCGCCGCCGTCAGCCTCCCGCGTATGAGTAACGCGCGTATGAATAACGCTTACCAGCGACGATAACTCGTCACGAGGCCGTCAGAAGCCGGGGACGGCCTGCCAGGCCCGGCCCGGGGCCGGCGCGTCGTCGCGGATCACCGTGCCCTCGATCAGCCCGTACGGCCGGTCCGCGGCGTAGTACACCTCGTTGTCGTTCGGGAGGCCGAACGGGCTCAGG
The DNA here is from genome assembly GCA_963769715.1 of uncultured Actinomycetes bacterium. Taxonomy (GTDB): domain Bacteria; phylum Actinomycetota; class Actinomycetes; order Streptosporangiales; family Streptosporangiaceae; genus Palsa-504. The sequence continues at coordinate 227,027 of CAVYNE010000034.1, read as the reverse complement.
TCCACCAGGAAGTGATGCTTGTTCGGCATCGACATCCGGATCTCGGCTACCTCCGGGTGAGCCTCGAGCACCTGCTCGCCCAGGTAATAGAGGGTCTGCTGCAGGGCCAGGCTGTGCTTGGCGGCGAACGCCTCGAGCAGGATGCGCCGCACGTCGGCGTAGCTCTCGGCCCAGTCAACGTCGGTGTTCGCGTAGCGCCAGCGGGTGGTGACCGCGGTTGCCAGGATGCGGTCGGTGGTCTCGGCCAGCGTGGTGTAGCGGTCGCGTGGGAACCCGGTGAACTCCGATCCGGTCGACTTCAGCACCACCAGGTCGGTCAGGCCCGACACCACCCAGGCCTGCGCGCCGTCGATGGTGACGACGGTGGTCCGGGTGCCGCCCCCGGCGCGGGAGAACGCGTGCCCGTGCTCTGCGCCGTCCACCACGATCCGGTCCCACCCGTACTCCTCGATGCTGATCCTGGCGCCCGTCACCCACTCGAAGGACTCCGTGAAGTGCCGCCCCAGGCGCAGGGCGAACGCCTCGATCTCGCCCACCCCGTACTGCCGGGCGAAGGCGTAGACGGTGTTCTTCTGGGTGTCGGTCGCCACCACGTGGGCGTTGTCACCCTCCACGTGGGCGGCGGCGAAGTCGCCGCGCAGCGCGGTCGACACGTTCAGGTCCTTGATCTGGTGCCGGTCACCATCGCGGGTGACGTGCACCAGCCGGACCTCCGCCTTGCCGTACTGGTTCTCGCCGAGTGTGATGCCCATCATGGACTCCCGCCCGTATCTATGGTCGTTCGCAAATCATTTTTCTCACACCGATGTGACGGAGCGAGCATCGCGAGCTCCCAAGCACCTGCCGGCCCAAGACCCTTGCCGGCGGCCCGGCCTGAAGTCTAGACTGAACGTTCAGTCAAGCCTGGGAGTCATTGTGACCACCGCCACCAAGCTCAAGGAGATCATCGCGGTGCAGGAGGAGATCTTCGTCCGCCGCCAGCCGCGCTCTAAACGCCTGGCCAAGCAGGCCAGAAGCCACCTCGCCGGCGGTGTCACCTCAAGCTGGCAGATCACCGCGCCGCAGCCGGTCTGGCTGAGCCACGGTCGCGGCTCGAAGGTCTGGGACGTCGACGGCAACGAGTACGTCGACCTGCACGGCGGCTACGGCGCCGCCCTGGCCGGCCACGCCCACCCGGCCATCCAAGCAGCCATAACCAACCAGGCCGGCCTGGGCACCCACTTCGCCCAGCCGACACCCGACGCCATCGCGGTCGCCGGAGAACTCGCCGGCCGTTTCGGCCTGCCGAGATGGCGTTTCGCCAACTCCGGCACCGAAGCCACCATGGACGCCGTCCACCTCATGCGCTCGATCACCGGCCGGGACCTGATCATCAAGATCGAGGGCTGCTACCACGGTCATCACGACTCGGTGCAAGTCTCCGTCGCCCCGGCGCCGGAACAAGCAGGCCCGAAAAACAAGCCCAGCAGCGCCCCCGCCTCCACCGGCATCCCCAGGGCGATCACTGACCTTACCTTGATCGCCACGTTCAACGACCTGAACAGCGTGGAACGCCTCCTGGACGAGCACAAGGACCAGGTGGCCGGGATGATCATCGAGCCGGTCATGATGAACGCCGGGATAATCAAGCCCGAGCCCGGCTACCTCCACGCCCTCAGAGCCCTCCTGCACCAGCACCATGCCCTGCTCACCTTCGACGAGGTGAAGACCGGCCTGACCGTAGGCCCGGGCGGCGTGACGCAGCAGGAAGGCGTCCAACCCGACCTCATCACCCTGGCCAAGTCGCTGGGCGGCGGCGTGGCCGTCGCGGCCATCGGCGGCACCGCCGAAGTCATGGACCACGTAGCCAGCGGCGGTTATGAGATGGTGGGCACCTTCAACGGGAACCCGCTGGCCATGGCCGCGACCCGGGCCATGCTCACCGAGGTGGCCACGGAAGAGGCGTACCGGAAGATCGAGCAGCTCCGCCAGCGCGCCGCTGGCGGCATACAAAAAGCCATCGACGACAACGGGCTGACCGCGCACGTGGTCACCGCGGGCGCCAAGGGCTGCGTCGTGTTCTCCACCGACCCGGTGAAGAACTACCGAGGCTTCCTCTGCGTGAACGACAGGTACAGCCACGCGCACTGGCTCTACCAGCACAACGGCGGGGTCTTCCTGCCGCCCTGGGGCAAGATCGAGCAGTGGCTCATCTCGGTGCAGCACAATGAGGCGGACATCGACCGCCTCGTCGAGAACTTCGCCGTCTTCGCCAAGGCAGTAGGACCAGGAACCGAGGGCTAACCAATGGCGCACCCGAGAGAAGGCTGGCAAGGCCACGGCGTTCCCAGGAAGATAACCCGCAGGTCCTTCCTGAACAGCACAGCGGGCGCCGCCCTAGCCGCCCTCGGCGCCGTCCCGCTGCTCGACGCGTGCGCCTCCGCCCTGGCCGGCACCGGCACCGTCCCGCTGCCGCGCCCGAACAACCCGGTCAAATGGCCCGTTTTCCCGGGAAACGCGGCCATCGCCTCGAACCTGCCTCCCGAGCCCGGCGCCACCCTGCAGATCTACACCTGGGTCGCCTACATCAACCAGTCGGTCGTCAACGCCTTCGCCAAGAAGCACAAGGTCAAGGTGCAGATCACCACGTTCAACACCATGAACGAGGCGATGTCCAAGCTGCGCAGCGGCCTGAGTTACGACCTGCTGATCGGCGCCACCGTCGACGTGCTCGGCCAGCTCATCGAGTCCCAGCTGGTCCAGCCGCTCAACCACTCCTATATCCCGAACATCACCCAGGCCTGGCCCGACTTCACCAACCCCTTCTACGACCTGGGCTGGCAGTACACGATGCCGTACACGATCTACACGACCGGGATCTCCTGGCGCAAGGACCTGGTGGACGAGAACCCGTACGCGATGAGCAATCCGTGGGCGATGCCCTGGCAGGCGAAGTACAAGGGCCGGGTCGCCATCCTGGACGACTACCGGGAGTCGATCAGCCTGGGCCTGATGAAGAACGGTATCTTCGACCTCAACACCACCGACTACAGGCAGATCAACACGTCGCGCCAGGCGCTCGAGGAGCTCAGCAGCCTGGTCAACGTCCGGATCGACAACAACGACTACACCGAGGTCCCCAGCGGTGACACCTGGATCCACCATGCCTGGTCCGGCGACATGGCGGCGGCGGCGTCCTACATGCCCAAGGGCGTCCCGGTCACCACGGTGGGCTACTGGTTCCCCCCCGACGGCAAGGGACCGGTCGCGAACGACACCAACCTCGTGCTCCGCTCGGCCACCAACCCGGTGCTCGCCCACATGTTCCTCAACTACATGCAGGACCTGCCGAACGTGCTGGAGAACATCAGCTTCAACGGCTACATGCAGCCGCTGACCGGCGTGACCCCGCAGGTCCTGGTCAAGGAGCAGATCCTGCCGCCGTCGCTGCTGTCCACGGTGGTGCTCCCGTCGTACTTCCGCCGCGGCGTAGCCCAACTGCAGCTGCCCGTCGACGCCGACGCGCTGTGGCAGCAGGCCTGGCTCGTCGTGAGCAACGGAATCTGAAGGACAACCGATGAGACGCAAGAACGCGTTCTGGATCGCACTGGCCGCGCCGGGGATCATCTGGCTGGTGCTGCTGTTCATCGTGCCGTTCTACGCGGTGCTCGCGATCGCGATGGGCAAGCTCGACCAGCTCTTCGAGTCCCCGGTCGCGGTGTGGAACCCGTTCGCGTGGAGCTCGGAGAACGTCATCGACGTCTCCCGCGACCTGGTGGGCAGCGCGGCGTTCGCCGGCCCGATCGTGGTCAGGACAGTGGTCTACGTGGCCATCGCCAGCCTGCTCTGCCTGCTCATCGGCTATCCGGCCGCGTACTTCGTGGCCCGTTTCTCCGGCCGTCGGAAGGGGCTGTTCCTGATCCTGCTCATCGCCCCGTTCTGGATCAGCTACATGATGCGCATGCTGGCCTGGATCACCCTGCTGCAGACCAACGGCATCGCGAACAAGATGCTGTCCTGGGTCGGGATCTCGCCGGTCAACTGGCTGGGCGGCAAGCCGGTGACAGTGATCCTCGGCCTGGTCTACGGCTACATCCCGTACCTGATCCTGGTGCTGTACGCGGGCCTGGACCGGATCGATCCGGCCCTGATCGAGGCCGGCCGTGACCTCGGCCTGTCCAAAGCGCGCACGTTCGCCAGGATCACGCTGCCGCTGTCCAAACAGCCCATCCTCACCGCGATGCTGATCATCGTGCTGCCGATGGTCGGCGATTACTACACCAACCAGCTGCTGTCCGGCGCCGCGTCCACCTCGATGATCGGCAACCTGATCCAGGGCCAGCTCGGCACGCCCGGCCTCGAGGGCCAGGGCGCGGTGCTGTCCCTGCTGCTCCTGCTGGTCTTGCTCATCCCGATGGTCTACTACGTCATCGCGACGAACCGGTCCTCGAAGGCGGCGGCATGAGCGCCCCGAGCGTTTCCGAACAAACGCCGCCCGACAAGACCCAGCCCAAGGCCCGGACGCAGAGCCGCTGGAACCCCAGGAACCCGTGGCGCCACCCATGGCTCCTCGAGGGCTTCACCTGGCTGTACCTGATCTGGTCGCTGGTGCCGATCGGCATCGCGGTGCTGTTCTCGTTCAACAAGGGCAAGTCGCAGAGCGTCTGGCAGGGCTTCTCCTGGCGCTGGTACTTCAAGGACCCGGTCAACTCGGTTCTGCACAACCCGCAGCTGCACGCGGCGGTCATCCAGACCGTGCGGCTGTCCGTGCTGACCACGGTGATCGCGGTGCCGCTCGGGGTGGCGTTCGCGCTCGGCATCAACCGCTGGCGCGGCCCCATCCCTTCGACGTTCAACTTCCTGATGATCCTGTCCTTCGTCATCCCCGAGCTGATCTTCGGCGTGGCGATGTTCTTCGTGTTCACGGAGCTGTTCACCTCCGTGCATCTGGGCACGACGGCCGAGGTCCTCGCGCTGGTCACCTGGAACGTGAGCTGGCCCGCGATCATCGTCCAGGCCCGGCTGGTCACGCTCGGCCGCCAGTACGAGGAGGCCGCCGCGGACCTCGGCGCCAACCGGTTCCAGGCCATGCGCCGGGTCATGCTGCCGCTGCTCGGCCCGGCCATCTTCGCCAGCGCGGTGCTGGTCTTCTCCGGCGTGATCGACGACTTCGTCATCGTCGACCTGCTCTCCTCCAACGCCGGGAACACCCCGATGTCGGTGATCATCTACTCCACCCAGCACGGCGGCAACGGCGGCCCCGCGCTGAACGCGCTCGGCACGATCATGCTGGTCATGTCGTTCGTCATCGCGATCATCGGCTACATCGGCTACCGCTTCCTGACCCGCGGCGAGCGGGGCAGCCGGCTCGAGGCCCTCACCACGATCGCCGGCAGCGAAGGCTGACCGTCCCGGATTCTCATTTTTATCCCGAACGGGGTGGCTGCGTGCCTCAGGATGGCGCTAGCAGCTCACCGGAGGACAGACGCGTGCTCGAGGATCTGGACATCGACGACAGCGGTTCGCCCGCGATCGGCCTAGTGCCTCCCGGCGTCTCGTGGCAGCAGGTGCGGGATCACATCAAGATCGCCCATCACCATCTCCTGGTACCCCCGGCCGAGGGTGGTGAGTACGCCGGGGCCTACTGGACCGGCACCGACATGGCCGTGGTCGAAGACCTGGGACCGGACCAGGACCAAGCCATCGACGAGTTCCGCGCCTTCCTGCAAGAGCACGACGAAACCTAGGCCGCCTTGCTGAGTTCGTCCCGCAGCCGCTGCATCGACTGCCAGCTGCTCCCGTACTGGATGTGGCGGAAGTGGCCGCGCATATCCGAGGGAATGTCCACAGCCTAGGCAGAAGACCACCGAGTCCGCTCCCTATCAGGCCGACTAGGTGCTTATAAAGGGCGGTTGCGGCTCCGGTTTCTGCACAGTCATCTACCTCTTTGTCACCTGGTTCCGCCGGGTCTTTGAGGCTGCGGGCAGGGATCCGCTTGCCGAGCCGTCTCCCCGCGGGGACAGAAAGGCAGACGCGGTGTCCAGACGGGCTGCCGAGCGTTATCAGGGTGGTCGCCACTGGTGGAGTGGCTCACCCGTGTTGACCAACAAACGCAGAAGTGGTCATACTTATAGTCATGAGTGAGACGATGCCGCTGGCCAAGGTCAAGGCGCACCTGTCTGAGGTGGTCGACCGTGTGATCGCCTCCCACGAGCGAGTCAATATCACTCGCCACGGGCACCGCGTGGCCGTAGTGATCGCCGCAGAGGACCTCGATGCCCTTGAGGACACTCTAGACATCTTGTCCAATCCTGCTGCAATCCGCGAGATAGCTGAGGCGAGGGAGGCGGCGGCGCGGGGGGAGGGCTTGGACCTCGCTGAGGTTCGGCGCCGCTACCTAAGCCGCAGTGCCTGACTATGGCCTGCTGGTAACGCCTCCTGCACAGCGGGCCATGGATCGGTTGCCAGAGCGGGTCGCCGCCGCGATCGCGGAGCTTCTCACCGGGGACCTGCTGACTGCACCGCGCCGCGTGGGAAAGCCGTTGCGCCGCGAGCTGGCCGTGATCTGGTCCGCCCGGCGCGGTTCTTACCGGGTGCTCTATGAGATCGACGAGGAGAAGCTGCGCGTCGTTGTTCTCCGGATCGACCACCGTGCCGACATTTACCGGCCCTGACATTCATCCAATAGGTAGCGCCGCCGGTTTACCGTTCCGTCTTCTTGGCCCGTGACCTGCTCAGTCGGCCGACGGAAACTCTGGCGGCTAGCCGGCTACCTTGTCGTCGTCGTCGCCGCCGTCGACGGTCACCGCCCCCTCGGCCACCGGCACCTCGACCGCCTCGCCGCCGCGGTCCGGGTTTACCGCTAGCCTGGCCAGCTCGGCCGGGTTCGCCTCCGGGGTCTTCACGAGCTCGGCGAGGAGTTCCGGCGAGATCCCGCCCGCCCCGGAGCCTGTCCCGTTGCCTGAGGGCAGCCCGGCGGCGACGCGGTTGATCACGCTCCAGACGCGGGGGTCGGCCCAGTAGCCGGAATGGCCCTGCGAGGAGGGCGGTGGCTGCCCGTAGACGTAGTAGCTCTCCGCCGGGTCGAGGAACTCGGTGTCCACCGGGTCGCCTTCGGCTGCGGACAGGTCGGGCGCTACCGGTCCGCCGATGGGGTCGGTCGGGTAATAGAAGTTGCGCCAGTCGTTCAGGTGCCCGGTGCCGCCTGGCGCCAGCGGCTCGAGCAGGTCGGTGTCGAAGTAGGCGGGGAAGCCCCAGCTGTAGAGCTTGCACACCGGATTGCCGAACGTGATCAGGGCCGGCCGGTCACCCGCGGGCCGGCAGCCGGGCTGGACGAGCGCCGCGGTGGCCAGCACCGAGCCCTGGCTGTGCGCGGTCAGCATGACCTGTCCGCCGTTGTCGTGCAGCCACCACATCCGGCGCTGCAGCTCAGGCACGGCCCGTTCGGTATAGCACGGGGGCGACAGCGGGTGATAGGAGCGCGGCCAGAAGGTGCCGACGTCCCACAGGACCCCGATCGTGCGCCGCTTGGTGGGGTCGCTCCAGGCCGAGTACAGGAAGGCCATCAGCGCCGGCAGCACGAGCCCGGCGATGAAGACTCCGATGTTGCGGATGATCACCGGCGGCTGGACGTGCAGTTGCCAGACGCACCCGGCCATGACCAGCTGCCCGGCGATGATGGCCCACAGCAGCCAGGCGGCGTCGTGCGACGCGCCGCCGAGGAACTGGACCCGGGCGATGGTCTGCTGCCAGTTCTTGCTCTGGCCTTCATCGGTGGACTTGTCCCCGGGCGGGGGGAACGGTTTGAGCCCGGACCAGTACCAGTGATTGTCTGGCTCGGTCAGCGGATCCCTGAAGGCCGCGGCCTGCTTCTGGTACTGCCCGGCCATGTCGCCGGGCAGCCGGCGGGTCCGCAGCCAGCGGACGCCCTCGATCAGCCCGAACGCCAGGACGGCGAGCACGGCCGCCCAGACCAGCAGCGGAACCCCCGACGTGATCACGTACGGAAGGTAGATCTTGCCCTGCGGCCGGGACAGGGCGTCGGCGGCGTTGCTGGTCACCGGGCCGACCAGGTGCGCCACCCAGATCTCCGCGGCGAGCAGGACGGTGTTCAGCAGGCTGAACGCCAGCATCAGCGTGACCCACGGACCGCCGATCAGGGTTCCCTGGCTACCGGGCAGGCCGAGCAGCATGGAGATCAGCGCGACGGCTAGGGCCGCCGCGATCGCCAGCGTCGTCCAGCCGATCACGCTGGCCATCCCCGGCAGTTCCGCCGCTCGGGGCGCTGGTCCGCCCGGCTGCAGCCAGGCAAACAAGCCGGCCGCGATCAGGGCCACGCCCGCCGGTACGAGCAAGAACGGCAGCCTGCGGCGCAGCGTATCGGTCAACGCGCCGAGGGCGTCGAGGCAGACGTAGCCGACCCCGAAGGCGACCGTGGCTGCGCCCAGGCCTGTCGCGATCCACCCCAGGGTGATGACGTGCGGTGATCCGGTGACGGTGAGCGCTTTGGTGGTGACGCCGAGCACGATCGCCAGGAATCCTCCGACCACGGCGAGATGCAGCCAGGTGATGAGTTTGACGCTGCCCTCGCCGTCCCAGAATTCGTCGTCGGCCAGGCGTTTCTCGAGCGTGGCCGCCGTGACCAGGCGGGGCTTTTCCTTGTGCCCGGCGGTGACCTGGTAGGGCGGCCGGACGGCTTCGTAACGCCATGTTGTCCTGGCTAGCCAGAGGAGCGCCAGCACGAACAGCACCGGCACGAGGACCCCGAGCATGACCTGGCGGGCTGGGTGCCCGGCGAGGAAATGCCAGCCCAGCGGCGCGAGCCACCACTGATGGCGGGCGAGCCCGGCGCGCGCCGTTTGGTAGGCGTTGACGTCGGCGCTGATCATCACCGCGATCAGGGCCGCATTCACCGTCAGCGCCAGCGAGCCCAGCCCGGCGGCCAGCCGGTGCAGCTTGAATCTCCAGGCGGAATTGCGGGTCCTGGCCGAGCACATCCACCCGGCCAGGTTCGCGAACAGGAACGGCAGCAGCGCCAGCCACAGGACCCGGACCTTGCTCTGCGAGGTCAGGCCGCCCCACGAGTAGACCTCCAGGTGCCGGTCCACGTCCAGGTGCGCGCCCCGGTCCCCGTCGCTGGCCCGGTGGTCCGAACTCCGGTAGAAACCCGCGATCGCGTCGCCGCTGACCTGCTCGGGAGCCAGGTCACCGAGGGTGGCATCCGGCGGCGTCCCGCCGACCCCGTGCACGCGGAGTTCGGTCACGCCGCCGAGCGCGGCCACCACCGGAAGCTGGACGCCCGGCACCTGCACCGAATGTCGGGGAACGGGCATATCGGACCTCCACCCAGGGGCGCCACTTGATCAGCTACCAGTCAGAGGACCGGTACCCGCGGGTTGATACATTCCCGCCTGGCGAGCTCTCAGCACCTCACCCGACGGTCGTCCTAGGCTCCTGGGTCGATGCGGACTTTGGCCAGCCCGACCCGGATCACCCGTCGCGGGCGGTTTCCCGAGCAGGCCGGTTCCTGCCAGGAATCACCCACCACGAAAGGGTGATGACACCCCCCGGCGGTTCTCACAGAATCGGGCCAAGGACGCCAGCAGTCCCGCCGAAGGCCGCGAAAGCCTGGCCGTCTGAAGATCTAGCTCGCGACCAGCGGCTCGTCCGCGGGCACCGGAAACTCCCGCGGCGAGCCGGCCAGCACCCGCAGCGCGTCCGGCGGCAGGTAGCAATGCACCGGGGTGCCCTGCGCCAGGTCGGGTCGTTCGCCGTCGTTCTGCATCAGCGCCTGCACCGAAATGCCCGTCGCCAGCCGCAGCATCACCTGGTTGGACGCGCCGAGGAACACTACCCGCTCCACCATGGCCGGCACCCGGTTCTCCCCGGCCGAACCATGCGGCTCGATCCGCACCCGCTCCGGTCTGATCACCGCGTGGGCGGGGCCCGTGGCGGTGGCCTCGCACCGCTGCGAGGTCAGCGCCCAGTCCCCGAGCCGGAGCGCGCCAGCCGCGCCCGCGGTGACGACGTCGATTTCCATCAGGTTGGCGGCGCCGAGGAAGTCGGCCACGTAGGTGTCCGCGGGCTCCTCGTAGACCTGGCGCGGGGTACCGATCTGCACGATCTGGCCCGCGTTCATCACGGCCAGCCGGTCGGACATGGTCAGCGCTTCCTCCTGGTCGTGGGTGACGTAGAGGAAGGTGATGCCGACGCGCTCCTGCAGCGCCTTCAGCTCGACCTTGAGCGAGCGGCGTAGCTTCGCGTCGAGCGCGCCGAGCGGCTCGTCGAGCAGCAGCACGGCCGGGTTGAGGACGAGCGCGCGGGCCAGCGCGACCCGCTGCTGCTGGCCACCGGACAGCTGACCCGGCCGCCGCTTGGCGAACGAGGTCATCTTGACCAGGTCCAGAGCCTCCTCCACCCGGCGTCTGAGGTCGGCTTTAGCGAGCTTGCGGTGCCGCAGGCCGAACGCCACGTTGTCTCTCACGTCGAGGAACGGGAACAGCGCGTAGCTCTGGAACACCGTGTTGACGTTGCGCCGGTGCGGCGGCACGTCGGAGACATCGACGCCGTCGAGCAGGATCTTGCCTGAGGTCGGCTGCTCGAAGCCGGCGATCAGCCGCAAGGTGGTGGTCTTGCCGCACCCGGAAGGGCCGAGCAGGGAGAAGAACTCGCCGCTGGCCACGGTCAGGTCGATGTTGTCGACCGCGATCTCGCCGAACCTCTTGGTCAGCCCGGATAGCTCGATGCTTCCTCCGGCCACGGCGCCACCTCCAGTTACCTGCCGCGTGTGCGCGCCCGCTTGGGCGCGGGCTTGGTGTCAAACCCTAGCTCTCCGGCCGCGAACCGCATCGCCAGTTCGTACGTGCGCTGCGGCGGTACCGCCGGGTCCTCGAGTGCGATCTGCACCGCCAGCCCGTCGAGCAGGGCGGACAGCGTGATCGTGAAGTCGTCCGCGTCCACGGGCGCGAACTCGCTGGCCTCCTGGCCGGCCAGCACGATGGAGCGGATGGCTTCCCGCCACCGCTCATCGGACTTCTGCCGGACCGCGGCCACCCCGGGGTTCCGCGGCGACAGCGCCCACAGGTCCAGCCACAGCAGCCAGTAGCTGCGCGGCTCAGGGTCGGTGCCGGGCAGGCAGATCATGGCGACGAGCTCGGTCAGCCGTCCGACCGCGGTCGGGATCTCTTCCATCCGCCGGAGGTACTCGGCGTACCAGGAGTCCTCGGAGTACCTGATCGCCTCGGTCAGCAGCTGATCGCGGGTCTTGAAGTAGTAGATGACCAGCGCCGGGCTCGTGCCGGTGCGCTCGGCGACGTCGGCGATCCTGGTGTCGGCGTAGCCCCGCTCGACGATAACGTCCAGTGCCGCCCGCAGCATCTGCTCGCGCCGCTCCCCAGCGTCCCGCGAACCGCGGCCAGCGTCGCCCGCCCGCTCCTTCATGTCCCCAGTCCTTGTGTTGTGGCCGTTCCCTCGTTCTCGGTCTTGTGGGTAATCGTAGCAGCTTCTAGACTGAATGTTCAGTCAATCTTTCGGAGGGTCCGTTTCATGGCAACGAAGGCAACCAACTACGACGCCGTTGTGGTCGGCGGTGGGCATAACGGGCTGGTCGCTGCGGCGTACCTGGCTCGCTCCGGCGCCCGGACGCTGGTGCTCGAGGCGCGGCAGCAGACCGGCGGCGCCGCGACCACCGAAGCCCCCTGGCCGGACGCCCCCGACTTCCGCGTCACCCGCCTGTCCTACGTGATGTCGCTGCTGCCGCCGACCATCATCCGCGACCTGCGGCTGGACCAGCACGGCTACAAGATCTTCCCGATGGGCCCGTACTACCAGGCCTTCCCCGAAGGCGGCTCGATCAGGCTCTACGCCGACGACGCCAAGCGCAACCACGACGAGGTGTCCCGCTGGTCGAAGAAGGACGCCGACGCGATGCCGCGCTGGGACGCCTGGCTGGCCGGGCTGGCCGAGGTGCTCGGCCCGCTGCTGCTCACCGTGCCGCCGAACCTCGGCTCGCGTAAGCCCCGCGACCTGGCCGAGACGCTGCGGCTGGCCTGGCGGCAGCGCGGCCTGGACGTGCGCACGATCGCCGACGTGACCCGGCTGATGACGATGTTGATCGCCGACCTGCTCGACGACTGGTTCGAGTCCCTCCAGGTCAAGGGCGCGCTGGCAGTCAACGGCGTGATCGGCACCTGGGCCGGGCCCTACGAGCCGGGCACCGCGTACGTGATGGCGCACCACTCGATCGGCGACGTCGGCGACGGCCACCTGGGCAACTGGGGTTTCCAGGAGGGCGGCATGGGCGCGGTCGCCGACGCGATCGCCAGCGCCGCCCGCGAGAACGGCGCCGAGATCCGCACCGGCGCCAAGGTACACCACCTCCTGCTGAAAGACGGCCGGGCGCACGGCGTCGTGCTGGAAAACGGACAGCAGATCACGGCCAAGGTCGTGGTCACCTCGCTGCACCCGCGCACCGCGTTCCTGGACCACGTCGGCCGCCAGAACCTGCCCGATGACTTCGTCGCCGACATCGAGCACTGGAAGACCCGCAGCGGCGTCGTCAAGATCAACCTGGCGCTGGCCGAACTCCCCGACTTCACCGCCGATCCCGGCACCAACCTGCAAGAGCACCACACGGGTTCGGTGGAGATGGCGCCGACCATGCCGTACATCGAGCGCGCCTTCCAAGACGCCCGGGAGGGCAGGCCCGCTACCAAGCCGTTCAGCGACGGCGTCATCCCGACCGCCTTCGACAAGACGCTGTGCCCGGAGGGGTACCACATCATGTCGCTGTTCACCCAGTGGGTCCCGTCCGACTGGAACGAACAACCGCACACCACCGAACTGCAGGCCTACGCCGACCGCATGATCGACTGCTACAACGAGGTGGCGCCGAACTTCAAGAGCTCGATCCTGCACGCCGACGTCGTGGGCCCGTATGAGATGGAGCACGACTACGGCCTGGTCGGCGGCAACATCTTCCACGGCGAGCTGTCCCTGGAGCAGCTGTTCCACATGCGCCCGGCGCCCGGGTTCGCCGACTACCGCACCCCGGTGCCCGGCCTGTACTACGCCAGCTCCGCCACCCACGCCGGCGGCGGGGTCTGCGGCATCCCCGGCATGCAGGCGGCCCGGGCCGCGATCGCCGACCGTCGCGCCGCCCTCCGCGGTACTGCCCTCCGCGGGCCCGCCCAGGCCGTCCGGCGCGCCCGCCACCGGTGACCGCCCCCTCACAAGCAGCGTCACGAACAGCAGTCGCCCCGACCCAAGGGCCCCAAAAAGCCGTCGCCGCGATGCTCGAGGCGCGCAGCGTGGCCCTGGTCGGGGCCAGCGCGCGCCCGGGCAGTCTCGGCGCGCGCATGATCGCGGAAGTAGCCAGGAGCCCGTCGCGCCCGCGCACCTACCTGGTCAACCCGCGGTACGCCGACATCGACGGCACGCCCTGCCTGCCCGATCTGGCCGACCTGCCCGAACCGGTGGACCTCGTGCTGCTCGCCGTCCCGGACTCCGCTCTCGAGGCGCAACTGGACACCGCGGCACGCGCCCAGGCCCGTTCGGCCGTAATTTTCGGTTCTGCCTTTGACCTTCCTGGCACTTCCGGACTGCGGGACCGGCTGGCCGCGATCGCCAGCCAGGCGGGCATGGCGGTGTGCGGCGCGGGGTGCATGGGGTTCGTGAACGTCGTCCGCGGACTGCGCGCCGTCGGCTACGTCGAGCCCGACCTGCACCCAGGGCCGGTCGCGCTGGTCACCCACTCGGGTTCGGTGTTCTCCGCGCTGCTGCGGGCGCGCCGCGGCTTCGGCTTCAGCCTGGCCGTCTCGTCCGGCCAGGAACTGGTCACCACGGCCGCGGCCTACGCCAGGTACGCGCTGAGCCTGCCGGAAACCCGGGTGCTGGCGCTGGTCCTCGAGGCGATCAGGGACGCGGCGGATCTGCGCGCGGTCCTGACCGGGGCGCTGGCCGCGGACGTGCCGGCCGTGCTGCTCAGCGTGGGCGCGTCCGAGGCCGGGCAGGCGCTGGTGTCGGCGCACTCCGGCGCGCTGGCCGCGGCCGAGGGCGCGTGGGAGGCGCTGGCCGGCGCCTACGGGCTGCACCGCGTCCGCGACCTGGCCGAACTCGCCGACGCCCTCGAGCTGTTCTCGGCCGGGCGCCATCGCACCACGGGGTCAGGCATCGCCACCGTGCACGACTCCGGCCTGGAACGCGCGCACGTCGCTGACCTGGCCGCCGAACTCGGCGTGCCGTTCGCCCCCCTCGGCCCGGCCACCCGGGACCGGCTGGCCGCGGTGCTCGACCCGGGCCTGGCGCCGGTCAACCCGCTGGATGTGTGGGGGACCGGCCGCGACACCGAGCCGCTGTTCGCCGAGTGCCTGTCCGCGCTGGCCGCCGACCCGGCCGTGGCCGCGGTCGCGCTGGCCGTCGACCTGGTGCCCGAGTTCGACGGCGACGAGTCCTACCCGCGGGCGGTGCTCAACGCCGCCGCGCGCACCGCCAAGCCGGTCGCGGTACTGGCCGGGCTGCCGTCCGCCGTTGACCCGGCCGCCGCGGCCCGGCTGCGCGCGGCCGGCGTCCCGGTCCTGGAAGGCACTCGCAGCGGCCTGCTCGCCCTGCGCCACCTGCTCGACCACACCGAGTCGCCGGGAGTGCGCGCAGCGCCGCCGCCCGCCCCGGATCCGGCCCAGGTTCCCGGCGAGACCGCCCGGCGCTGGCGGGATACGCTCGCCCGCCACGGCGGCGGCCTGAGCGGCGCCGTGCTATTCGATCTGCTGCGCGACTACGGCATCCCGGCGGTGCGCGCCCGCCAGGCCGCGACCGGCCCCGCGGCCCTGGCGGCGGCGGCCGCCATCGGCTACCCGGTCGTGCTCAAGACCGACGAGCCGGGCATCGCGCACAAGTCGGACGTCGGCGGGGTGCGGCTCGGCCTCGCCGACCCCGGCGCGGTCGGCGCCGCCTACGACGACCTGGCCGCCCGCCTGGGCCCTCGGATCCTGGTCTGCCAGACCGCCCCGCCGGGCACCGAGCTGGCGCTGGGCGTCGTCCGCGACGCCGCCCTCGGTCCGCTCCTGGTGATCAGCGCCGGAGGGGTACTGATCGAGATTTTGTCCGAACGGGCTGTGCTGCTCGCCCCGGTCACCCGTTCCGCCGCGGTGGCGGCCCTGGGCCGGCTCCGGCTGGCCGCCGTGCTGGCCGGAACCCGCGGGCAGCCCCCGGCCGACCTCGGCGCGATCGCCGATGCGATCACCGGGCTGTCCCGCCTGGCCTGCGACCTCGGCGACGCCCTCGACGCGCTCGACATCAACCCGCTGATCTGCGGTCCGTCCGGCGCGGTAGCCGCCGACGCCCTGCTCATACCGGCCGCGCCCCGGGGTTAGATAGCCCAACGCCGGCGGTGCTCGATCAGCTGCCGCGCGTTGCGCATGGCCAGCGCGATGACCGTCTCCATGGGGTTGATGCCGATCGGGCCGGGGAAGACGCTGGCGTCGGTCACGAACAGCCCGGGCCCGCCGTGGAACTCCCCGAAGCTGCCGACCACCCCCCGGCTGGGGTCCTCGCTCATCCGCGCGGTGCCCATCAGGTGGATCGAGAACAGCTGGAGGGACCGTTTGGGTACCGGCCGGGCCAGCAGCCGGCGCAGCTCGTCTGGGCCGCGGACCTCGGGGGCGCCGTCGAAGGGGAGCAGCACCCGCCGGGCGCCGGCCGCGAACAGCGCTTCGGCGGTCAGCTCGACCCCCCGTTGCACGCGGGCGGCGTCGCGCTCGGTGAGCTGGTAGAAGACCAGCGGCCCGAGGCCGGGGACGTTCCGGATCCGGCCCGTCCCGGTGTCGGAGACCAGCGGCCCCGCGGTGACGATGTGGTTGTAGTCCGCCATCAGCTCGCCCAGCTCCCGGCCGTAGGCCGGCAAGATCCCGGCCAGCATCGGGGGAGTGAGGTTGGTCGCGGTCAGCAGCAGCCCTTCGGCGAGGAACTCGCGTACCTGGAAGGCCTGATGAACGCCCTGCCAGCCGGTGACGTCCTGGTCGAAGAACGCGGTCACAACCGCGTTCGGGTGCACCGACAGGTTCCGGCCGAGCTGCCCCGAGGCCGACCGCAAGCCCGACCGCATGAGCAGGGCCGGCGTCTGCACCGCGCCGCCGGCCACGATCACCACCCGGGCCCGCACGGTCAGGCTCGGGCCCCGGCGGCCGCCCGGGCGGACGAAGTGGCCGGTCACGCCCGTCACCGTGGGCCCGGACCGGGTGATCCGGTCCACCCGGCAGTCGGCGAGCAGCCGGGCGCCGAGCGCCAGCGCACGGGGCACGCTGGTCACCAGCATCGACTGTTTCGCGCCGGTCGGGCAGCCGCTGCTGCAGCTGTTGGTGCCCGCGCAGTGCAGCTGGTTCCTGCGGTTCGGGACCACGGTCCAGCCCTTGGCCTCGGCACCGCCCTTGAACAGCTCGGAGTCCCGTCCGATGGTCTCCGGGTCCTGCAGTCCGACGGAGAGCCGGGACTCGATCGCGGCGAAGTAGGGGTCGAGGTCCTGCTCGCTGATCGCCCGCAGGCCCTCCTGCTCCGCCCACCGCCGGAGCACGCGGGCCGGCGTCCGCCACGACATGCCCCCGTTGACCACCGTGGACCCGCCGACGCAGCGGCCCTCGGCGTACAGCACGGAGGGGTGCCCGATCGCCATCCCGCCCCCGCCGTCCCGGTACAGCGTGCGCAGCGCCCGCCCGGTCCCGGCGGTGAACGACTCGGTCGGGTGGTAGCCGCCCTCCTCGAGCACGATCACGTCCACTCCGGCCTCGGCCAGCTCCGCGGCCACGGTCGCCCCGCCCGCCCCCGATCCGACGATCACCGCCCCGCACTCCAGGGCGAGGTCGCCGGTGACCGCGTCCTGCCCGGTCAGCCCGTTCGGAACGGTCACGGCTCGCCCGTCCCTGAGTGCCCCAGGTCGCCCGAGTCCCTCCGGCCCGTTCCCAGATCCGCTTCGGCCGCGCGGATCTGCGGGCCGTAGGACTCCAGGCGGCGCCGGGAGACGGCCGCGATGTAGGGGGCCGGGTCATAGCCGATCTCCCGCTGGACCTCGGGCAGCTCGTAGTAGCACATGGTGACCACGCTCTTGAGCCGCCGGATCATCTCGGCCGCGACGTCGTGGCGGGTCAGTAGAGCCCGGATGTAGGCGTCGGCCACCCGATCGTCCAAACGGGCGAACCGCTTGCCTCGGGACGGCGGGAACAGCCGTGCCCCCTGGTCGAGGATGACCAGGGCGGCCCCTAGCGCCGTCCTGGCCGCGACCGGCAGCGAGCCGAGCATCAGGCCGAACTCGCGCAGTACCCGGTCCGTCCGCTGATCCGCACGGACCTCGGGCGGGCAGACGACCTCGGCGAACCGCCTGGCCGCCCGCCGCGCGGGAACCTCAGGCGTTGGTTGCCCGGGCACTGGTCGTCTGGGTCCTGGTTGTCTGGGTCCTGCCGTCGGCGCGGAAGATGGGCCAGCCAATCTCGGTCCTCCATTCCGCCTCGTCGGGCGTGTCGCTGGCGCCGCGCAGGTAGTACTCACGCAGCGGCCCGTCGATGCTGATCTCGTGCCTGGTGGCGTAGGAACCGAGCCGGGCGTAGCTGAGATCGGCGTCGTCGAGTGAGCCCTGATGGGTGATGACGGCTAGTTCGGCCGCCGGGATCGCGACCGGCGTGACCCGCCCGATGGTGCGCACGCTGCCCTCCACCGGGATGAACACGGTGGCCTCGCCGCGGTCGTGCTGGAACAGCTCACTCGCGAACACCCCGCCGCTCGGACCGGTGGCGCGCAGGTCCTGACCGCGGACAGTGGCGTGCAGTTCACCTAGGGCGCCCTGCCACCAGGGGAGGGCGTCGGCGCGGTCGACGACCGCCGTTATGCCGGCCGCCCGGATGGCCGGGACGCTCCGGTGCTCGATCGCGGGCGCGTCCTCCGGCGGCCGCAGCAGGTTGCGCAGCGAGTCGACCGCGGCCCTGGTCTGCGCCAGCTCGGCTTCCAGCCGGCCGAGATGCGCGGCAATGAGGGCGTTGCGGGCCGGGGCGTCGGGCGCCTCAAGCACCGCCTTGACCTCGCCGACCGGCATCTCGAGATCCCGCAGGCGGCGGATGACCTGCGCGGTCGGGATCTGCTCGCCGGAGTAGTAGCGGTAGCCCGTGCTGGGATTGACCGTGGCGGGCTCGAGCAGCCCGACCTCGTGGTAATGCCGCAGCGTCTTGACACTCAGGTGGGTGATGCGAGAAAAGTCGCCGACTGTGAGCCCTGCTTGCACCAGGCCATTGTGAACCCTCCCCTTACCGGACAGTCAATTCTTCAGCGCGGTCTTGACCCTCCGGCGAAGGGAGCGCCGAGGCTGGAGGCATCGGCAAGCAAGTACTCGCGAAGGAGCACATCATGACCGGCGCCGCCCCCTCTGCCGCCTCCGGCATCTCCCTTCTCGGCCTCGAGACCGCCGTGGCCGAGCACATCGCCGCCGTCAACGCCTTCGACGAAGACGCCATCGTGGCTACCTTCGCCGAGGACGCCCTGGTCAACGACGCCCACCGGGAGTTCTGGGGCACTGAGGCCATCCGCCGCTGGGTCGCCAGGGAAATGGTCGGCGACCACGTGACCATCGAGGTCACCGAGGTCATCGGCCACTACGGCGACACCATCGTCCGCGGCCGCTACGACGGCACCTACGACAAGACGAACCTGCCGGACGAGATCATCCTGACCAACTACTTCACCGTGCGTGACAGCAAGATCGTCAGCCTGATCGTCATCCGCAACACCACGGCCAGCTACTGACCGCCGCGCCGGGCCGCCGTCCATTAGGGTCTGCGGAAGGAGCGGTCCGGCGCGCGGAGGGGTCTGTGGATAAGGGTTTTGGCACCATGCAACTGCCGGACGCTCCCGATGCCGTCGCACCCGATGGTTCGGACGTGCGAGTGCTGCTGCGTCTGGGCCGCGGCTCGATGGCCCACTTCGAGCTGGAAGCGGGCCGGGTCTCGCGCGCCGTGGCCCACCGTGCGGTGGAAGAGATCTGGTACATCCTGGCCGGGCAGGGCCAGATGTGGCGGAGCCAGGCGGACCGGCAGGAGACCGTTCCGCTGCGCCCCGGTACCTGCGTGTCCATTCCCGCGGGCACGCATTTCCAGTTCCGGTCCGCCAGCGACGGCCCGTTGGCGGCGGTCGGCGTGACGATGCCGCCCTGGCCAGGTGACGACGAGGCGTATGAAGTCCCTGGCGCATGGCCCGCCGATGCCCTCGACGCTCCCCTCTGAACGGGGTCGCTGGCACACTGACCAGATGACCGACAAGGCGACCGGGCCGATCGCGCGGTTCGCCGGCGTGTCCCTGGATTGCGCCGACCCGGCGGCCCTGGCTGATTTCTACCTTGAGTTGCTCGGCGGGCAGGTGCTGTGGCGCTCGGCGGACAGCGCCGGGATACGCGTGCCCGGCGTGGTGCTGGCGATGCAACGGGTGGCCGGATACCGCCCGCCGGCCTGGCCCGGGTCCTCCGTGGTCCATCTGGACCTGACGGCGGGCGAGGACGTGGACGCCGCCGCCGCCCGTGCCGCCGCCGCCGGGGCGGTCCGGGCGGAACACCAGCCGGACCCGCGGTGGCGGGTCCTGCTCGACCCCGCCGGCCATCCCTTCTGCATCACGACCGTCACGCCGCCAGACGCATGTCCCGCTGCGCGCAGCCCACGCCGACAGGCGCGCCACCTGGCGGTCCAGGTCAGCCTTCTGGTCGTGCGAGGAAACCCGCGCGTACAGGCCGGCGCCATCCTCCGGGGCTGCGGAGGCGGCTGTTTCGGGGGACACCAGGATCAGCCGGCCGACTTTACGCGCCGGCACGGGCAGCTTGCCCTCGCGATACCAGCGGTAAGCGGTAGTCACATGGATGCCCTGCGCGCGTGCCCACTCGGTCAGGTTCACACTTCAAGCATACTATATAGAACATGCGTTCGCTATCCAGAACACGCTATGCAGCGCAACTGCGCCACCCCGCCCGGATGCTGGCTTCCGGAGGAGAATAGCCTTCGCTGCGGAGAGGTGGTGGGCATGCAACCAGGGCAGGGGCCTCAATGGCGGCCGCTGAAGCGCCACGACAGCCATATGGCGGAACAGATGGTGGAGCGGGCGGCGGAACTGGCCAGGGATTCCCATGCGCAGACCCGGTATGCGGCCGTGCTGGTGAAGGACGGCAGCCTCCTGGCCTGGGGAACGAACGGCGTGCCGTTTCCTGGGGAAGATCACTGCTACTGCAAGTTCGGGGAGTCTTCCCACCATGACCGTTGCCGGACCCATGCGGAGCAGCGAGCGATCACGCTGGCCCGTGAGGGTGACGGCTGGCGGATGCTGCAGGGATCGAAGCTGATATACGTGCGGCTCGAGGCGGATGACTCGGTCCGGCTGGACGAGCCGCACTTCTGTGCCCGCTGCAGTCGTCTCGCGCTGTCGCTGGGCGTGGCGGAGTGGATCTTCGCCCTGTCGGAGGGGCTGGTCGGCTACGCCGCGGCTGACTACGACCGGATCGCGCAGCTCAGGTGGTAGAAGCAGGGGCCGGTCCGGGACAGACCGGTCAGGTCAGGGGACCGAATCGGCCCCCCGGGCCACGCCGCCCGCGGTCGCGGGGCGGACACTAGATTCATGCGTTATCTGAGCACCGCCACCGACCCCACCACCACCAGGATTTCCCGGATCGGGTTGGGCACCTGGCAGTTCGGCTCCCGGGAGTGGGGGTACGGCCAGTCGTATGCCGGGCAGGAGGCGCACGCCATCGTCCGCCGGGCGGTCGAACTGGGAGTCACCTTGTTCGACACCGCCGAGATCTACGGTTACGGGCGCAGCGAGCGGATCCTCGGCGAGGCGATCGGCGAAGACCGGGAGTCGGTCTTCCTGGCGACCAAGATCTTCCCCCTCCTGCCGGTCGCCCCGGTCGTCGAGCAGCGCGCAGTGGCCAGCGCGAACCGGCTCGGCACCAGCCGGCTCGACCTGTACCAGGTGCACCAGCCCAACCCGGTGGTCCGGGACGGGACGATCATGCGCGGCATGCGCGCGCTGCAGCGGGTTGGCTTGGTCAGCGAGGTCGGCGTCAGCAATTACTCGCTGGAACGCTGGAGCGCCGCCGAGCGCGCGCTGGGCAGCCGGGTGCTGAGCAACCAGGTCCGCTACAACCTCGTCGACCGGTCCCCTGAGCGCGACCTGCTGCCGTTCGCCGAATCGACCGGCCACGTCGTGATCGCTTACAGCCCGCTCGCCCAGGGGCTGCTATCCGGCAAGTACGACCGAGGCCACCGGCCGGCGAACCGCCTCCGGGCCGCCAGCCCGCTGTTCCTGCCCGAGAACCTCGACCGGGCCGCCGGCCTGATCGCTACCCTCCGCGACGTGGCCGACGCGCATTCCGCCACGCCCGCCCAGATCGCCTTGGCCTGGGTCATCCACCGGCCCGCCGTAGTCGCCATACCCGGCGCATCAAGCGTGGAGCAGCTCGAGAGCAACGTCGCCGCCGCCAGCATCGATCTCGCCGAGGAGGAGTACCGGGCCCTGCACGCGGCGGCAACCGGGTTCCACCCCATCAGCGGACCGGCCATGCTTCCCCGCCTGCTCCGATCACGCTTCAGCTAGCAGACCCTAGACGGCACGCGCTGGTTTCCGCGGAAACGTGCGGCATTGCCTGAGCACCCGGCCGGTTAAAGTGACCAGGTGACCGGTACAGACGCCGCCGTCGAGCGGATCTTGACTAGCTATGACACCATCACCGTGGTCGGTGCGAGTGCCGCTACGTTCAAGGCGGCGCACTCCGTGCCGGCGCACATGCAGCGACATGGCTGGCGGATCATCCCGGTTAACCCACATACCGACCAGATCCTCGGCGAGCAGGTCTACCGGACCCTCGGCGACGTCCCCGAGCAGGTGGGCCTGGTCGATGTGTTCCGCCCGTCAGAGCAGACGCCCGACATCGCCCGCCAGGCGGTCGCGGCGGGGGCCACGGCCTTGTGGCTGCAACTGGGCATCGCTTCGGCGGAGGCCCGCGCCATCGCCGAGGGCGCCGGACTGCTCTACGTGGAAGACCGCTGCCTGGTCATCGAGCAGCGCCGCCGCAGCCTGGAAGCGCCCGGCCGATAACGCATTCAGCTGACCACGAGCAAGCTTCCTCGCCGCTGCCCCGTGAAGCTAGCCGGGCCGGACACCGCGGCTGGCACGGGGGTACGGCGGTGACATTCTCTTAAGCGGCTGTCGAGCCAGAGCGCCCAGGGCTCTATCGTGCCGATCTGGAGCAGCCCGGCTGCAGCCCAGGGATCCCCGGCGAGGCGCGCCCTGATGTCGTTCTCGTCCGCCGCCTCGACCACGTGGAGGGTCTGCTCGCCGTCGCACACCGGTCCACCCAGGATGATGAAACCATCATCGACGAGCCCGTCCATGAATGCCGCGTGCTCATCCCAGCCGTCCTGGTCCCGGATCGGGCGCGAGGGGTCCCAGGCCAGGCCGTGAACTAGTCTCACCGCGAAATTGGCCATGGCCGGAGCGTACCTTCACGGCCTGGCGCAGACTCAGACTCCCGCAGGCCAGGGTCGGCCCGCCAGGACCGCGAGATGCAGTGATACGAGCGTCTCCTGAAGGTCCGGCAGGGCCTCACTGCGGCCCGCGCGGACCATGGACCGCACCAGCTCAACAGTGGCCCCGGCGAGAGCGAGGTACGCCTCCTCGGGGACGGCCGGCCATTCCGGGTGGCGCTCTCGTGCGCGCTGGTGCCATCTCTGGTTCAGGTCAGCGAACAGGCGGGACGCGGCATCGAGCCGGTCTACCGCGCGCGGACCCGCGGCCGGCATGTAAATGAAGAAGACCCTGGCGAAAGCCGGCTCGTCGGCGAGGAACGTGAGGTACGCCCGGCACGCGGCCCGGAGTACCTCCTCGTCGCCAGCCCCGGCGGGCAGCGCACGGGTCGCGGAGACCACGAGGGCGATCATGAGCTTCCTGCCCTCGCCGGTCGCGGCCAGGAAGCAGTCATCCTTGTCCGCGAAATGGTCGTAGAAGGCCGCACGGGATACCTTGGCCCGCCGCACGATGTCGGCGACCGTGAGGGCCTGATAGCCGGATTCCGACACCGCGGCGATCACTGACCGAAGCAGCCGCTCCCGCTGCGACGCGCGAACTACGCCTAGCGGCAGGCGGCTCCGGCCGCGGGGAAGACCTGGCTTCCCTTCGTGCGTCCGGGCGAGTGTTCCCCCTTGCCTGGCATCGGTCACGGGCCTACAGTAACTGAGATAACCCAAAAGTACAGATTCGTACTTTAGAAGTAGAAGATGCCTCAGTCAGCGCACTTGCGCACGCGAGACGCACCTGACGTGGCACGAACCACGTCCCGTTCGGCCGTACCGGAGACCTTAAGCGCAGCGGCGGGAAGAGACATGATGACAGAAACCACGGACGGCGCTCAGGTGAGAGCTTGGGCATCCAGGGCGGCCGAGGAGAACCCGGAGGCCGGCGAGAGGCACGTCATGGTTGGTGACCGGCACCTCATGGTGCTAGCGGGTAGCCCGTGGTTCGCGTGACCGGCGATCCGACCGTGCTAAGCGGGCTGGCGGCCGAGTTCCCCGGCTACGAATTCGGCACCCAGCGGACCTGGGGCGGCATCTCCATCACCGCGGTACGCCGCGACGGCGCCGCCCGGCCGGGCTTGTGCGTCATCGTCACCAACGACCTCAACGAGATGCGCCGCGCGCTCCTCGAGCACGAGCATGAGCGGCCCAGCCGCCAGCACCGTGACGCGGACGAGGAATCCGGAACATGGCAGGTGAACCCGCCTGGCTTGCAGGAGGCCCGGGCTGCTTTGCGGATGCGTTATGCGAACGGTGAAATCAGCCAGGGGGACTATCTGCAGGCAAAGTCGAGCTAGAAGACTGACTCACCGGCCAGCAGGTTCTCCTTTGCCGCCGAGGTTGCGGTGGTACCGCACGCGACAGGGCCGCTCGCAAGGCCGTGGCGTCGGTGGGAAGATGGATCATCGTGGACCCCGGCGAGCGCGCGCCCGCCGAGCGAGCCAGGCTCACGCGGCGGGGATTCTGGCTGGAGTACGCCAGCATGGCCTGGATGACCGTTGAGGCAGCGGTCGCGATCGCAGCGGGCGTCATTGCCTCCTCGATTGCCCTGGTCGGCTTCGGCCTGGACTCAGTGATCGAATTCTTCGCCGCCGCCGTGGTGGTCTGGCAGCTGCGCGGCGAGAGCGAGGACCGCGAGGGGCGCGCAGTCCGCCTGATCGGCGTCACCTTGGCGGTGAGCAGCGGTCACTCCCGGACACACGCTGAGGCAACCGCGGTGAGATCGCGGGGGCAATCCGCCTGGTAACCCGCCCCCAAGACCTAAGCGGGACGCCGGCTCGATCTGCCTCCTCCCGCGAATAGTTATACCCCATATGGGTATGCTGGGGCACCGGAGTCTTCGGCAGGCAGAACATTCCGGTCATGTCGATGACCCGGCGCAGCCCAGCGCCGGTATTCGCGGCGCCGGGCCACGGGACGGGCACAGTGCCGGGAACCCGGTTCTGGGTGCATGACGTGCCTGCCCGGTCCCTGTTACCCGGGGCAGCAGTGAAGGAGGAGGCCGGTGAGGTGGCTGCACGCTGCCGGTCATGCCCTGGCGATCAGTGGGTCGATGACCTGGGAGATCTTGTGGGCACTGATCCTGGGCTTCGCCCTGTCGGCCGTGGTGCAGGCAGTGGTGCGCCGCGCCACCATCATCCGGCGGCTGGGCGACGACCGGCCCCGGACGCTGGCGACCGCGACCGGGTTCGGCGCGGCCTCCTCCTCGTGCTCCTACGCCGCCGTGGCCCTGGCCAGGTCGCTGTTCCGTCAGGGCGCCAGCTTCACCGCGGCGATGGCCTTCGAGATCGCCTCCACCAACCTGGTCGTCGAGCTCGGCATCATCCTGGCCCTGCTGATGGGCTGGCAGTTCACCCTGGCCGAGTTCACCGGCGGCCCGATCATGATCATCTTGCTGGCGCTGCTGTTCCGCCTGTTCCTGCGCCAGCAGCTGCTGGAGGCCGCCAGGACCCAGGCGGACAAGGGGCTGGCCGGCTCGATGGAGGGCCACGCGGCGATGGACATGACCATCCCGGCCGGGGGCAGCCTGGCGCAGCGGCTCCGGACCAGGCAGGCCTTCACGTCGGTGTCGCACATCTTCGTGATGGAATGGGCCGCGGTCATCCGCGACATCGCGGTCGGCCTGCTGATCGCCGGCGCGGTCGCCGCCTGGGTACCGGACAGCTTCTGGGGCCACCTGTTCCTCACCGGCCACCCGCTCGCATCCAAACTGTGGGGGCCGCTGATCGGGCCGGTCGTCAGCCTGCTGAGCTTCGTCTGCTCGATCGGCAACGTCCCCCTCGCCGCGGTGCTGTGGAACGGCGGGATCAGCTTCGGCGGCGTCGTCGCGTTCATCTTCGCCGACCTGATCATCGTGCCCATCCTGGTGATCTACCGGAAGTACTACGGCACCAAGACGATGCTGTTCATCCTGGCCACCTTCTACGCCACCATGGCCGCCGCCGGATACCTCACTGAGCTGATCTTCGGCACCCTCGGCCTCATCCCGGCCGAGCGGCACGCCACCGTGTCCGAGGCATCGATCCAGTGGAACTACACCACCGTCCTGAACATCATCTTCCTGATCCTCGCCGCCGCGCTGTGCTACCGGTTCACCCGCACCGGCGGCATCCCCATGCTCAAGATGATGGGCGGCCAGCCCGGCACCACGGGCGGCCACCACGATCACCACGCCCACACCGGGCACTGACCCCCAAGCTCCCCGGACGCCGCGCCAGCCCTCAGCCGTCAAGCCTGCCGCCAGCGATTGGGGAGCACCACCATCAGGTGCCGTCCGGGCGGCCACGGCAACGGCCAGCTACAGTCACCCGTCAGGATGCGCCTCCCGATCAGGCACGCCGGACCGCAAGGCACCGTCAGCGGCTAGTTGTTCACTCCCGGGCGCCGGCGCGAGTCAGCTGGACTCAAGGATGCAGACCTAGCGATCTCGGTCTCGCCACCGGCGCGCCGGCGCCCGCATAATCCCCCCGTCCGGACGGCCTGCACCACGTCTGGCCTGGAGCGATAGCCACGCCGAACAGCGGCTCGGCGCATGTTCTCTCCGTTGCCTTCGCCGTGATTCAGCGTGATGCCATCTGTAGGCGTACTGTTGGCAGCGGATTCGAGCCGGTGTGGCGTGACCGGTCTGGAGGTCGCCATCGGACGAGGGGATCGCGGCTGCGCCGCCAGGTCACTGGCGGCCGGGCGGGCCGCTGGCTGACGCGCGGCGCGTGCTGCCTTGCGCTGTGGCCGGGCGCTGCCTGCGCCGGGCCTGACGGCTAGGAGGCGGGTGGCCCGCCATCGGCCTGCCAGACTGTCCGGACCGCGGCCGCTTCGGCCGTTGCCTGGACCCGGCCGGCCGTCGCCGCCGCTGCCCGGCGCGACACGTCAAGCACGTTGCGCCCGATGGCCCGCAGGGCCGCCGCGCACCGCAGCCGGGCACTGGCAAGCGACACTCAGCGGTGCACCGCCGCCACGGCACTGCCTGACGAGGTCGCGCGCGCCATCATCAGGCACCCCGATCCGGGAGCTAGCCGGTCCCGCCCGCGCAGATGCGGCGCCACCTGCCGGCCACGCCGGGTACCCGGACAGCACGCCACCCGGCATCAGCAGCCGGGACCGCCATGATGGCCAGCTCGCGTCCGGCACCTCCCGCCGCCGTCCTCCGGCCGTACGGCCCCCGCCGCCCGGCCGAAGGTCCCCTGCGCAGGGACGTTGGTCCGTGGCGCGCGCTCCCGCGACGGGGTGGACTGATCATGACAGAGGACCCCAGGCATACGCGGAGGAACGGATCAGATCCGCGCACCGCGCAATCGAGATCCGCGACAAGCGGAGGAGGGTCCTCTCGTCACGTCCGGCCCGGCTGCCGACTGACCACATGGCCAAGGTCCTGCCGTACTCGCGGCGCTCGACCCTGTCCGCGGCAATTTAGGATGTTCCGCGTCGAGCGGCTGAACCGCTATGGTACGCCTCTCTGCACCCGTTCGGCGCGTGCGAGGGGACCGGGAGGACGCGGTGATGCCATACGCTCCCGTGAGTGGCGGCCCGGGTACCGTGGAGCCGTGGCCCACATCACCGGTCATGTCCGCATCGCGGCGCCGGTCAAGCAGGTATTTGACACGGTCGCCGACTCGCGTAACGAGCCGTCGTTCAACCCAGCCATGGCTGGTGTCGAGTTGCTCACCCCGCTGCCTATCGGGTTGGGGACGCGGTTCCGTGCACGGATGGGCAGGGCGGGCACAGAGATGCTGGTGGAGTTGACCGCGTTCGACCGGCCGCACCGGCTCGGTTCGCGCACGACCAGTTCGATGATGGAGACCTCCGGGGCGCTGACCTTTGCCGCCGAGGGCGAGGGCACGGTGATGGGCTGGGACTGGCAGGTGCACCCGAAGGGCTGGATGCGGATGCTCGGCCCGCTGGTCCGGCCCCTCGGTGGCCGCATGGAGCGCAGAATCTGGACCGAGTTGAAGCACCAGCTCGAAAACAACGGACCCGCTCGCTCCGCCTGACCCCGTCCCCACGGCCACACACGATCGGCCCCCGGCCGGTTCGCCGGCCTGGATCTGCTGATCGTGGCCGGATGGGGAGCCGCGGGCCTTCTCATCGCCCTGCGTACGTTCAGCTGGCAGCCGCTCGGACGCTAACCCGGCAGGCCGTCCCAACGCGATCACAGGAGGAAGACCATGGCCACCGAAGTCCAAACCCAAACCGGGCAGTGCGTGACCCACGGAACGGTCCAGGCCACCCGCGAAATCCCGAAGATGGGATTCCCGCTCATCGTCTACGCCTTCTTGCGGTCCAGGGCCAAGCGCGAGCCGTTTCTCTGCCCAGAATGCGGAGAAGCGGTCCAGGCCGGCTGAGCCGTACACAGCCAGCATGGCAGCACCAATGCGCGTCCGGCCCGGCACAGCTGCCAGCCCACAGTGACACAGTCGGCGGCATGACCACCCTGTAAGGCTGTCAGCTGCCGTCCATAATGTTCCGGTATGCGCGAACGACGGCCCAGTCCGAAGAGCCCCGAATGCGCGCCAATCGGGCGGATATGCTAATCAAGCATTGCGCAGCGCAAACTACAGCGCGTGATTAGAGAACGGCGGCTCTGCCCGCCGGATCGATGCCGACTATCCGCTGCAGTCGATGATGAGTTCTTGTCGGCTGGGCGCGGCACAGAACTGGTGTTTCCTGGCGCCTTGTGGCTCCTTACGGCGTGGGGTGCGGGTTAAGCTGCGGGACGGGTCTGTTATTTCATGGCGTCCAGAAGGTGCCCTCGAAGATCGTGAAAGATCGTGAACCGGGCGGCAGTTTCCGCAGGTAGATGGCCTGATGGACGGTGGGCGTCAGCGGCTGCGTCGCGGATTCCGGGTCATCGAGACCATGATCTGGCCGTAGCCCACGTTCTCGTTATCCTCCTCGTCCAGCAGGCTTGCCACAGATTCAAGGTTCACGTCGCCGACCACCTGCGTGTGACCGCCACGTGAGTCGCGGGAAAGCGCCTTGACTCGGGCGGCCTCCAGCTCGGCGGCGGCCCGCTGCGCAGCCGCCTCCCGCTCAGCTGCCTGCTGCACGGCGGCGTGCTGTGCGGCGGCCTGCTGCGCCCCGGCCAGCAGGTGCGGCTTGATCCACATGAAGTAGGTGATCCACGCCGAGCCCATCGAGGCAGACCAGTCGTGCGCGCAGAGGTAGTGCACCGTCTGAACCATTGCATGGGCGACGTCCCCGTACAGCGTGTCGGGGAAGCCCTCAACCCAGTTCTGCGCGCCCACTGTGCGCAGTGTGTCCACGACCACGCCCAGCGGCTGGTCGGTCAGGGCGGCCCACAGGAACGATCGCACCATCCGTTCGCAGAACACCCACATGTCGGGGGCAGGGGCTCCGGCCGGGTCCGAGATCATCCTCGTGATGTCGTAGTGCAGCTCCTGGATGAACGCGTCCTCGTTGCGGGACAGGCGGGCGGCTGACTGGCGGATGACTGGCCAGATTCCTGAGTCGCCTTTCAGAAGCTGCGGTGCCTGCGGCTCAGCCTGCGGACGCGGTGGCTGAGGCGGCTGTGCCTGCGCTGCCCGTGGCGGCACGTACTGGGCCTGCGGAGGCGGCGGCTGCTGTGCGGTCGGCGGTGCGTTAGAGCTCGGGTTGCTCGCCATGTGAGGTTCCACCTCCGTCTCACCCCTTAAGCGGTATGCTCTGCGGAACCCTCCGTCAGGAACGACCGCCTCGCTCGGCGCCTACCCCGGTAAGTGCCCGCACTTGCATCCGGGCGAACCGGGCAGAGTCGGCGGGCTGCCGGTCGGTGACCGTGCCCAGCCAGCCGAGGAAGAAGGCCAGTGGGATAGCCACGATCCCAGGGTTGTTCAGCGGGAAGAATGCGAAGTTGATGTGCGGATCGGTGATCAGCGACGAGCTCGTACCCCCCAGCGGCTTCCTCTGACCGGAGAACACCGGAGAGAAGATGATCAGGACGATAGAGCTGATGAGTCCGCCGTAGATGCTCCACAGCGCGCCTCGCGCGGTGAACCGCGGCCAGAAGAGCGAGTACAGGATCGACGGCAGGTTCGCCGCCGCCGCGATCGCGAAGGCCAGTCCCACCAGGAACGCAACGTTTATGCCCTTCGCGGATATCCCGCCGATCACCGCGACGATCCCGACCACCACCGCGGCGATCCGCGCTACCCGGACCTCTTCGGCGGGCTCGGCTTTCCCGCGGCGCAGCACGCCGGCGTAGACGTCATGGGCGAAAGAGGCGCTCGCGGTGATGGTCAGGCCCGCCACAACGGCCAGGATGGTCGCGAAGGCGACGGCCGCCATGATGCCAAAAAGCAGCGTCCCGCCCAGCTTGTCGGCGAGCAGGGGGACGGCGGAGTTGCTGCCGCCGGGCGCGGAAAGGATGCGCTTGCGTCCCACCAGCCACATCGCGCCGAAGCCGAGCACGAACGTGCACAGGTAGAACAGCCCGACAAACCAGATGGTCCACGTGACGCTCCGGCGCGCCTCCCGCGCGTTCGGCACGGTATACAGCCGCATGAGGACGTGCGGCAGGCCGGCGGTGCCGAGCACCAGCGCGAGCGCCAGCGAGATGAGGTCGAGCTTGGAGACGGTGTTCACCCCGTATTCGAGGCCAGGGCTGAGCACCGCGGTACCTGACGGGCTCGACGCCGTGGCGTGGTGCAGCAAGGCGTGAAGGCTGAACCCGGTACGGGACAGCAACCAGATCGTGGTCACCGCGGTACCGGCCGCGAGGATCGTAGCCTTTACGATCTGCACCCAGGTGGTGGCCTTCATGCCGCCGACGAGTACGTAGAAGATCATGAGGATGCCGACGACGGCAACGACGAGATCCTGGCCGGCTGAGCTACTCACACCGAGCAACAGGCTTACCAGGACACCAGCGCCGGCCATCTGGGCGAGCAGGTAGAACAGGCAGACCGTGAGGGTGGCAAGCGCCGCGGCGGCGCGTACCGGCGGGGCCTTCAGCCGGAGGTCGAGTACGTCGGCCATCGTGTACCGGCCGGTGTTCCGGAGCGGCTCGGAGACGAGCAGCAGGACGACCAGCCAGCCGACTATGAAGCCGACCGAGTAGAGGATGCCATCGAATCCGTATATCGCGATGATGCCCGGGGTGCCAAGGAATGTGGCGGCTGACAGGTAGTCACCGCTGGTCGCCACGCCATTTTGGAAGCCGGTAAAGGTCCTCCCGCCGGCGTAGTAGTCGGTGGTTGAGTT
The DNA here is from genome assembly GCA_963769715.1 of uncultured Actinomycetes bacterium. GTDB lineage: Bacteria > Actinomycetota > Actinomycetes > Streptosporangiales > Streptosporangiaceae > Palsa-504. The sequence continues at coordinate 196,275 of CAVYNE010000034.1, read as the reverse complement.
GTTCTTCCTGGCCACGCTGATGGCGATGACGAGGGTTACGACAACGAAAAAGGCGAAGATGGTGAAGTTGAGCGCGGGCGTGCCGACGACCGCGGCCGCCAGCGTGCCCGTGGTGGCTGGGCCCGTCACTGCCTCGGGCCTCCTTCCAGGCGCTGCCGGAGCCTGTCAGCGAGCGGGTCGAGTCTGCGCCGTGCCCAGAGGCGATAGCCCACGGCGATCGCGAACGTCGAGGCGAACTGCAGGAGGCCGAAGCACATCGCTACGTTGACGTCGCCGAGCACGCTGATCCGCATGAAGCCCGGCGCGAACACGGCGACGATCACGAAGAGGAAGTACCAGACGATGAACAGCGTGCAGGCCGGGCCGACGAAAGACCCGAAGCGGCGCCTGATTGTCCAGAAATCCCGGCTAGCCCGGACAGCCTCATAGCCGCTGGCATTCCCGCGGCCAGCCTGCGGCACCGCCGTGCTGCTAGCATCCCCCCGAAGGGGTTGGAATATGGTCATGCTGAGCCCCCCTCCCGCACGCCAGACCCTCTGCGTGCGTGTCAGGCTATACCAGGCCTATCGGCTAAAGAGTGGATTTTTGCGGAAATGACGTGCTATTGGTGTTTCGCGGTTATGCGGCGGCTGCGTGCCAAGCTAAGGGCGCCATAGCGGTGAACTCGGCTGGTCGCCGGTTCGGCGACGAGTCCATCCCCTAGCACAAACTCAGCACGCGGTCGGGAAACAATGGGAATAACCGGCACATTCCGGACAATCGGCACACGATAACAGGTGACCGACCCAAGAGTCGGACGACCCGTCTTGGGTATTCGGTATTCTGGTGCTATAAAACAGCAGGTCAGGCTACCTGACATCCAGGCCCGTGATCGCTGAACGCGGCCAAAGGCACGAAAATGTGGAGTTTCTGGATCTGATGCTGGACCCAGGAACCCGGGACTAACCTCGATGATTCAGGGTGCGGGCGAGGTTGGTTACTGATCGGGTTGTGCCGGTTTTCGGCTGTGATGTCTGGTTGACGGGTGGCGGTGCTGCCCGATGTGCTCGGGGCGGCACTGGCTCCGACCGCGCCGGGGCGGCTCCTTCCCGGGTTGCAGAGCTCCCCAGGACTATAAATCGAAAATTGGTTCTGAGCAACCTTGCTCTGAGCGGCCTCTGGCCCCGGTCTGCATGTTGCGGACCGTGGCTTCTTCTACCACCTCGCTGTCATGCGGCTGACGTCGTCATGCGTGATGAGCATGGCCAGCCGCTCGCACCGAGGAGGTGTATCCGGCATGCCGGAACCTAAGGGAACGATGTACAGCGGACGCTCGCTATACGGGTAAGCCCGGACTACCACGCCCAACTGGCGATGGGCCGCACCCGTCATAGTCCGTGGTCAGCATGTCATCCATGATGCCTGCTCCGTTTCCTGTGCGGATTACGGAAGCATCCGGGGGGCAAGGACAACTTCAAGGCCGACCGGGTAGCTGCGGAGCAGGTGCTCGCGCAGATTCCGGGATTGCGGCGCGCGGCGGTGGAGAACCGGCGGTTCCTCCGAAGGGTCGTCCGGTTCCTGGCCAGTGAAGCCGGCATCGACCAGTTCCTCGATATCGGCGTCGGGCTGCCCACCCAGGGGGCGGTGCACCAGGTCGCACTGGAGATCAACCCCAAGGCTCGCGTCCTGTACGTGGATTACGACCCGGTCGTGGTCAGCCACGGGCAGGCCCTGCTCGCGACCGCCGACCGGAGCGTCATGGTGCAAGGGGACCTGCGCCATCCGGTCGACCTGCTGGCGCACTCGCACCTGGATTTCAGCCGGCCAGCGGGTCTGGCCACGACCCCGGACGCAGGTCCTCGGCTTTCTTCGACGGCTTCGATCTCCTCGAGCCGGGCCTGGTGCCCAAGCACGAGTGGCGGCCCGTCGTGGACAAGGCCGCCAACGGCACGCCGAACATCCAGTGGGGCGGCGTGGGCCGAAAATCGGCACTACATCCCTAGAGCTGGCCGACGTCGGTGATCCGCAGCACGGCCGAGCCTGCCTCGTCCGAGGCGGCCAGGTCGACGACGGCGCTGATGCCCCAGTCGTGGTCGCCCGCAGGGTCGTCGAAGATCTGCCGGACGACCCACTGGCCCGGCTGCTGGTCGATGATCAGCAATCCCGGGCCGCGCGCGTCCGGCCCGGTCCCGATCTCGTCGTGTACCTCGAAGTAACGGTCCAGCGCGTCGCCCCATCTACCGGAATCCCACCCGCTGTCCGCGTCCAGGTCGCCGAGTTCGGCGTAGTGGCCGAGCGCGGCCAGTCGCAGCCGGTGGAACAGCGCGTTGCGCACCAGGACCCGGAACGCGCGGATGTTGCTGGTGACCGTGGTCGGCCGTGCGTCCTGGGCGGCCAACTCGGCCGAAGCTGACGGGTTGCGCAGCCGCTCCCACTCGTCGATCAGGCTGGAGTCGACCTGACGCACGATCTCGCCCAGCCATTCGATCAGGTCGGTCAGCTCTTCGGTCTTGGCCTCGTCGGGCACCGTCTGGCGTAGCGCTTTGTAAGCGTCGGCCAGGTAGCGCAGCACCAGTCCCTCGGAGCGGGACAGCCCGTAGAACGCCACGTACTCGGTGAAGGTCAGCGCCCGCTCGTACATGTCGCGGACCACTGACTTCGGCGACACCTCGTAGTCGGCGACCCAGGGGTGGCCGCGCCGGTAGATGTTGTACGCGCCGTCGAGCAGATCCGCCAGCGGCTTGGGGTAGGTGACCGAGTCCAGCAGGTCCAGCCGTGTCTCGTAGTCCACGCCGTCTGCCTTCATCTGGGCCACCGCCTCGCCGCGCGCCCTGAACTGCTGGGCGGACAGCACCTGCCGTGGGTTGTCGAGGGTGGACTCGATGACCGACAGCACGTCAAGCGGGTAGGACGGTGACTCCCGGTCGAGCAGTTCGATGGCGGCCAGCGCGAACGGCGACAGCGGCTGGTTGAGCGCGAAATCGAGCTGCAGGTCCACGGTGAGCCGGACCATGCGGCCCTCCTCATCGGGCGAGGCCAGGCGTTCCACCACGCCGCCGGCCAGCAGCGCGCGGTAGATCGCGATGGCCTGGTGGATATGCCTACGCTGGGCGGCCCGGTCCTCGTGGTTGTCGGTCAGCAGGTGGCGCATCGCGGCGAACGCGTCGCCCGGCCGGGCGATGACGTTCAGCACCATGGCGTGGGTGACCTTGAAGCTCGACGTCAGCGGCTCCGGATCGGCGGCGACGAGCCGCTCGAAGGTGGGCCGCCCCCAGGAGACGAAACCCTCGGGCGGCTTCTTGCGGATCACCTTGCGCCGCGCCTTCGGGTCGTCGCCCGCCTTGGCCAGGGCGCGCTCGTTCTCCACCACGTGCTCGGGAGCCTGGACCACCACCCGCCCCGCGGTGTCGTAGCCGGCCCGGCCCGCGCGCCCGGCGATCTGGTGGAACTCGCGGGCCTGCAGCAGCCGGGTCTTGCTCCCGTCGTACTTGGACAGCGCGGTGAACAAGACGGTGCGGATCGGGACGTTGATGCCCACCCCGAGGGTGTCTGTGCCGCAGATGACCTTAAGCAGCCCGGCCTGGGTCAGCGTCTCGACCAGCCGGCGGTACCTGGGCAGCAGGCCGGCGTGATGGACGCCGATGCCATGCCGCACCAGCCGGGACAGGGTCTTGCCGAAGCCGGCCGCAAACCGGAAATCACCGATCAGGTCGGCGATGGCGTCCTTCTCCGCCCGGCTGCACACGTTCACGCTCATCAGCGCCTGCGCCTGCTCCAGGGCCGCCGCCTGGGTGAAGTGCACCACGTAGACGGGCGCCTGGCCGGTGCTGAGCAGTTCCTTCAAGGTCTCGTGCAGCGGCTCGGTGACGAAGGAGAAGACCAACGGCACCGGGCGCTCGGCCGAGTGGATCACCGCGGTGGGCCGGCCGGTGCGCCAGGTCAGGTCCGTCTCGAACCGCCTCATGTCGCCCAGGGTCGCCGACATCAGCACGAACTGCGCCCGGGGCAGCTCAAGGAGGGGGACCTGCCAGGCCCAGCCGCGTTCGGGGTCGGCGTAGAAATGGAACTCGTCCATCACCACCTGGCCCACGTCGGCGTTGGCGCCGTCCCGCAGCGCGATGCTGGCGAGTACCTCGGCGGTGCAACAGATGATCGGCGCTTGCGCGTTGACGCTGGCGTCCCCGGTCATCATGCCGACCTGGGCCGGGCCGAACGCGGCGCACAGGTCGAAGAACTTCTCCGATACCAGCGCCTTGATCGGCGCGGTGTAGAAGGTCCGCCTGCCGTCCGCCAGCGCGGTGAAGTGGGCGCCCGCGGCGACCAGGCTCTTGCCCGACCCGGTGGGGGTGGACAAGATGACGTTCGCCCCCGACACGATCTCGATGAGCGCTTCCTCCTGGTGCGGGTACAGCGCCAGCCCGCGCTGCTTGGACCACCCGGCGAAGGCGTCGAAGACGGCGTCCGGGTCGGGCGTGACAGGCAGCAGGTCAGTAAGCGTCATAGCGTTTCCATGGTGCCCTGCCTGAGCGACCACCGAGGTCATCTCGGGTCCAGAGCTGGTCGTGCCTCCGCGGGGAGGTCTCCCCGGCGAATGGCAGCACGAAGAAAGGGTGGCGAACATAACAGCAGCAGGCAAAGCTGCGGTATTCCGGCCAGGCCCTTCTCACCGACACCAGGTTCCGGTCCGCAGATCGCATCGTCGTTAGGACATGATCACGTTCAGGTAGCTACGCAAGGCGTAGTAGTTGGCTCAGGGCCGATCCGCCCGGCGCGGCCGCGTTCGATCGCCGGGCCGCCCAGTGCCGGCCGCGGCGGCCGCCGCATGCGGGTTCGCCGTTCCTGCCGCACATAGAGCAGCAGGCTCACGGTGAAGAGCAAGACCCCGGTCATGGTGATCGCCCAGAGAATCAGCGCGGAACCGCCGATGAGCACCGCGCCCCCGAGGGCGGCGGCGGCGATGATCGCAGCGGTGCCCCCGGCGACCACCCGGTCCGGCATCCGGGCAGGCCGAGCCACGACCGCGGCGGCCGGGATGTCGGCGGTGATAGCGGCCAGGTCCGCCTGGGTCCGCGACGCGAACGCCTGGCCTACCCGTGCCTCGAACTCGTCGTGGGTCAGCCGGTCGGCCACGTACGCGGCCTTGAGCGCGTCGACCACGCCCTCGCGGTCGGCCTGCGACGCCCTGAGCTGGCCACGGCGCGCTGCCGTCCTGTGATCTTCCGGTCCTGTCGGCACCGGCGCCTCCCGCGAACCCGAACCCTCACCACCTAAAGCGTAAACGCGGCTGCTCCCCGGGACCATCCTGGGAGAACGGGTAATGACGTGCGCCCGCTCCTCCAACTCCGCCCAGCCTGGCTGCCCCCATGATCGCGAAGCCTTTTACCCCGCCCGCGGGGGTAAAGGCTTCGTAGTAATCATGAGAATCGCCTACAGGCGGCGGGCGCGCTGGTCGACGCCGAGCTCGCCGTAGGGATAGTCGGGGACCTGCGGGTCGCTGGCGGCGTCGAGCGCGGCGGTCTCGGCGGCGGTCAGGTGCAGGTCCGCCGCGCGCAGGTTGGTCTCCAACTGGCGGAGCGTGCGCGCGCCGAGGATGGTCGAGCTGACGCCGGGCCGGGCGGTCACCCAGGCCAGTGCGACCTCGGCCATGGACACGCCGCGATCCTCGGCCACCTTCTGCACCGCGTCGATGACGTTCCAGGTGCGCTCCGTGCCGCGCCGGTCGTAGGCCTCCATGCCGCGGTTCGGGTCGTCGCCGAGGCGGGTGGCGCCGGCCGGGCGCTGATCGCGCTGGTATTTGCCGGACAGCCAACCGCCGCCGAGCGGGCTCCACGGCAGCATCCCCATTCCGGCGTCCAGCACGGCGGGCACGATCTCCCAGTCGATCTCCCGGGCCAGCAGGCTGTACTGCGGCTGGAGCGTCACCGGTTCGGCCACGTTCAGGGCGCGGGCCAGGTGCACCGCCTTGGTCAGCTGCCAGCCGGTGAAGTTGGACAACCCGTAGTAGCGGATCTTGCCGGCGCGGATGAACGCCTCCAGCGTGCGCAGCGTCTCCTCGAGCGGTGTCAGCGGGTCGTAGGCGTGCACCTGGTACAGGTCAACCGACTTGAGCCCCAGCCGGTGCAGCGAGGCGTCGAGCGCCCGGGTCAGGTGGCGCGCGGAGAGCCCGGCGCCGTTCGGCGAGTCGTCCTGGCCGCTCGCGAAGCGCCCCTTGGTGGCCAGCACCACCGGCTCGGTGACATCGGCCGGGCGGCTGGCGAACCAGCGGCCGATGATCTCTTCCGACCGCCCGTCGCCGTACACGTCGGCCGTGTCCACCAGGTTGCCGCCCGCCTCGATGAAGCGGTCGAGTTGCTGGTGCGCACCCTGCTCATCGGTCTCGACGCCGAACGTCATCGTGCCCAGGCACAGGCTCGATACCGCGCAGCCACTGCGTCCTAGCGTGCGATATTCCATATTGCCAGGCTACCGACTGGCGCTGCTCGGGCAAGATCCGGCCGCCGCTGTTGCCGCGGCAACATGCCGCCACGAGCCACTGGTCGGCCTGGCCTTCCCCGCCGTCCACGCCGCCCGCGGGAACCCCTACCCTTGGGCGCCCCCACCGTCGGCGCCGTCAAGCTCGTTGAGACTGACCAGGTGCAGTGCAAGATCCTGGATTCGGTCGAGCAGACCGTAGAGCCCGGAGTCATCTCGGACTTTGGCGATGATGCAGGTGCGGCCGTGGCTGCACTCGATCGCGGCATCGCCGAATAGGCCTGCTACCAGCGGGCCGCATTCGCCGCGCAGGATGATCTGGTACCGGTAGCCGCCGTCGGTGAACACGGTGTCGATAGGCCATCCCTCATTTCGGCCGGGTCCGGACTGGTATGTCGGTCCGGACACGGTGCCGCGGCCCTCAAGATCAAGATCAAGGCCAGGTGCTCTACCTTTCTCGCCGGCGAAGGAGTGATCCGTCGTCACCCGGCACGCTTATTCACCCCGGTGAAATCTTCCAGTCACCTGACGTGGCGCTGCAAGCTGTCTATGTCCCGGCTCCGGGCGATGGCATCGCGGCGGGTGGAGACACCTAGTTTCCGGTAAATAGCCTTGGTGTGGGTCTTGATCGTGTTCTGCGACACGGATAGTTCCTGGCCGATCTCGCGCACCGACAATGTGCCGCACAGCAGCCGTAGCACCGCCGCCTCGCGCTCGGTGAGGGGACCGCCGGTCGGCACTTCCCGCGGTCGGCCCGCGAGCCGGCGTTCCAGCTGGTCCAGCCGGGCGAGCTGAGGGCCGGCACCGTCCGGCGCCGAGGTCAACAGCAACCTGGCCTCCTGCGCCAGTGCGACGGCTTCCTGCCTGTCGCCGGTCCCGGCCAGCACTGGCGAGAGCCTGATCAGGACCTCCACCGTGGCCCACGGACTGATCCCGTGCTGGCTGCGACGGACCTGGAGCGCGCGCTCGAACTCCTGGCGAGCCTCCGCGAGTAGTCCGCGCTGAGCGAAGACCGCGCCGGCAGCCGTGTATGCGAGGGAGCTTTGCGGGGCTCCAGCGAGACTGGAGTCAGTGTCGGCCAAAATGTCGCGCGCCGACCGTGCAAGCTGTCCTGCGCGAGTGAGCTTTTCCTGGTCAACCGCCACCAGTGACAAGATCGAGAAGGCCAGCATCCGTATTATCCCGATGGATGCAGAGGCCGACAAGGCTCTGTCCGCCTCGGCGGCGGCGGCAGCGAGATCGCCGGACCAGTACAGAGCGGCCGCATATGTCGCCCGTGCCAACGCATGCCACGGCGATGCCGGATCCAGCTCCAGCACGATGGCCTCGGCCGCCGCCTCGCGCATGGGGCCGATGCCCTCGAACCCGAAGGTGCCTTTGAGCAGCGCGGCGGACGACCGCAGGGACCGGAGGCCGTCCGGAAGGGGCCCGTCATGCTCGGCCGCCTCGATAATCGGCAGCCAGCGCCGCAGGGACTCCCGGTCGCCGGTAAGAGCGGCGGCCCAGGCCCCGCAGTGCGCCGCAACCGGGTGGGTGGCGATCGTGGCGTCGCCGAGCGAGCTCAGCCAGCCGCGAACCGTTGCAACCTGGCCGGAAGCAACATAGGCGTGCCAATTGTCGGCGATGAGGTTGACGACCCCGGCGACGTCGCCGGCCGCCTGTGCGTGGCTGATTGCCTCGTCAGCCAGGCCTGACCGTCGTAGCCACTCGCTTGCGCGCTCATGCAGAACGGGTACTATCTCGGGCTCGGTCCGGGCCAGCTCGCTGCGAAGTACCTGCGCGAAGAGGTGGTGATACCGGAACCACTGCCGAGTGTCATCGAGCGGCACGACGAAGAGATTTTCCCGCTCGAGTATGTCGATGATCTCGGCAGCGTCGGCCGAGCCGACAACGGCGTCGCACAGCGGCGCGCAGAACCGGCTCAGAGTCGAAGTACGCACGAGGAACTGACGGATTTCGGCTGGTTGGTGGCTAAGCACTTCCTCGGCCAGGAAGTCAACGACAAACCGGCTGTCCCCGGTGAACTGCCGGATGAAGGCGCTCGGCGACGGGTGCTCGCGCAGTGCGAGGGCCGCGAGGTAGACCCCCGCAGGCCAGCCCTCGGTCCGGCCGATCAGATCGGCCAGATCGGGCTCGCTGAGCTCAACCCCGGCGGCACCGGCGACAAGCTCAGCCACCTGGGCGGCCTCGAAGCGCAGCTCCCGCGCCCGGAACTCGGCCAGTTCGCCTGCCGCCCGCAAGCGCGCCAGCGGCAGCGGCGGGTCAGCCCGGGTGATCATCACCAGCTGGACAGCCGGGGGAAGGTGCATCAGCAGGAATGCAACCTGGTCATGGCAGCCGCGTTCCCTGACCACATGATAATCGTCTAGCACCAGAACAACCGGCTCCCGGAGCCTTGCTAGCTTGTTGATCAGGAGTGGAAGCAACGTTCCCTCCAGATCAGGGATCTGGGTCCGTAGTGCGCCCAGGATGTCATCGGCGTCAAGCTTCGGGCAGGCTCGCTGCAGCGCGCACACGACATGCCACCACAGCCGGGCCGGATCATTATCGCCTGGATCGAGTGAAATCCAGGCGAACGCGCGGCTCTCGGCTGGGCTAGAGCGCCACTGCGCCACAAGAGTGGTCTTGCCGGAACCCGCCGGAGCGTCCACCAGGATGAGCCTGGCGGTTACGCTCGCCAGATAGCCGACGAGCTCTCCGCGCTCCACCCATTCCTTCCGCGCGGTGGGAGGATGAAGCTTCGCCTCAAGAGGCGCGGCGAAGCTCGCTCGCGGCGGCGACCCTGCCGCGGCAAGCGCAGTCCTGACTGATTCCGCCCGACCGCCGACCGGGAGAACGTCGCGGTCATCGTTGCCTGTCGTCAGAGTCAGATAGCTCCTGCCGCCGGGGTGCAGCGCTCTCGCCTTGCTCTTGTCACTATCGCACGCCGTTCCTGACTCGACAATAATTCAGCTAGAGCCGGAGGGCTCCGGGCCGCTCAGAACAGGACGTAGAGCTTGCGGATCGTCTCGTGGATCTGCCAGGTCCCGGCCCAGCCCTGGGGGAAGACCGCCGTGTCGCCCGGCCCGATCTCGGTTGGCTCGCCGCCGTCCGGCGTGACCGTCATGCGGCCGGACAGGATGTGCACGAACTCGTTGTCCGCCAGGCTCCACCGGGACGGTCCGGGCGTGCACTCCCACACCCCGGTCTCCTGGGTGCCTTCGCCGGACCACAAGGTGGTGCCGGAGGTGTGCATCGGCTCGGCGCCGGGAATAGGCAGGGCCTCCTCGAGCGGCCCCCAGTCCTCGAGCTTCGCGTCGGCCGCGGCGGCCAGGAACGGGGTGGCGGTGATCATGATGTGGCGATCCTCTCCGGGAAGGGCAGGGCGATGGGGTCGGTCGCGAGGCGGCTGTGGCCAGCCTCGTCGAAACGGTCGAGGCCGAGCGGGGACACGTCGAGGACCTCGGAGGAACCGGTGAGCGCGACGTCAGCCGCAGCCCGGGCCACGCCCGGGCCCCGCATCATGCCGGCCCCGCCCGCACAGGCCACCGTGACGCCGTGCCGTCCGGGCGCGCGGCCGATGATGGGCAGGTGATCCGGTGTGTAGTCGATGGTCGCGGCCCAGATCCGCCGCAGCCCGAGGCCCGCGGTGACCGGGACCAGCGCGGCCAGCCGGGCCCGCATCTTGGCCAGATACTCCTCGTCCACCTCGCGGTTCTCGCCGGGCGGCTCGTCCGGGTTGCTCATTCCGAACAGCAGGCCGCCCTCTTCTGGCCGCCAGTAAAGTCCCGCGGCCAGGTCGAACACCATCGGCACCCGGGCCGGATCCAGGTCCGGATGGCGCTCGGTCACCGCGACCTGGTGCCTGGCCCCGCCAGCCGGGATGCGCAGGCCGGCCAGCCGGCCGACCTCGGCGAGTTTAGGGCCGCCGGTGAGCACCACCAACCCGGCGTCGATCGGCCCCTGGCTTGTCTCGACCACCACGCCGGAGCCATCGGCCGCCAAGCCGCGGCGGTCGGCCGCCAGACCGCGGAACGCGACGTGCTCGCGGACCTCGACGCCGCTGCGGATCAGCGCCACCGTGTAGGCGGCCACGTTGCGCGGCGGCGTGATGAAGCCGTCCTGGGCGCAGAACGTGCCGCCGAGCGTCTGCCCCGGCGCGAGCGTCGGGTTGGCCGCGTCCACCTCGCCGGGATCGAGCCACCGCACCGGGACGCCCAGCGCGGACTGCATCCGGATCCGCGCGTGCGCGGCCCCGACGTCCGCCTCGGTGAAGCAGGGCAGCAGATAGCCCTGCTCGGTGAACCCCGAGTCGGTGCCGATCTCGTCCCGCTGGCCCAGGTAGAACTCCCGGGACCACTGGCCGAGGCGCACCGCCTCGGGCGTCCCGCCCTGCATCCGGACCACGCCGGCCGCCCGGCTGCTCGCGCCCTGGCCGAGGAAGCCCTTCTCGATCAGGACGACCCGCGCTAGCCCGGCCCGGCGCAGGAAGTACGCGCACCAGGCACCCACGGTCCCGCCGCCCACCACCACGGCATCGGCTGAATCACTCATTGGCACAGGATCGATGCTGACATAGACTGAACATTCAGTCAATACAGTGCTGTCAATACTGGGCTGACGCCGGGAGGTACCGCCGGATGTACGGGTTGTCGGAGGAAGATCGCCGGATCCAGGGGCGGGCCCGCGAGTTCGCGGACGACCTGATCCCGTTCGAGGAAGAGGCCGAACGGTCCGGCGGGGAGCTACCCGCCGACGTGACCGCCGCGCACGCCAAGCGCGCCCGCGAGCTCGGCCTGTACGCCACCAACATGCCCAGAGAACTCGGCGGCGGCGGCTGCACTTCGCTGCAGCAGGTGCTCGTCCAGGAACAGGTGGGCCGGGTGACCAACGCGCTGGGCTGGGTGGCGGCCACCCCGCCGTCCTGGCTGCCCGCGGTGGCCACCCGCGACCAGATCGACAGGTACGTCCGGCCCGCGATCGCCGGCCAGCGCGAGGAGTGCTACGCGATCACCGAGGAGAACGCGGGTTCCGACGTCGACGCGATCGAGGCGGCCGCTCACCTGGACGGCGACCAGTACGTGCTCAACGGCGTCAAGTGGCACGTCACCTCGTTCAACACGGCCGACTTCGCCTTCTTCCAGGCCCGGCTGACGGGCGGGCCGCACCACGGCGAGCACGCGATGTTCCTGGTGGACCTGCCGAGCCCGGGAGTCGAGGTGGTCAGGACGCCGGCCTATTCGCACACCATCAGCCACCACCATCCGATCGTCGCGTTCACCGACGTCCGCGTCCCGGCGGCAAACCTGGTCGGCGCGGAGGGTGACGGGATGGCCTACGCGCATGAGTGGTTCAGGTTCGAGCGGCTGATGGTGGCCGCTCGCTGCCTCGGCGCGGCCGGCCGGCTCACCGAGGAGATGACCGCGTTCGCCGCCGCGCGCCGGGTCGGCGGCGAGCCGATCAGCGAGCGCGGGCTGGTGGCCGGAATGCTAGCGGACAGCCTCACCGAGCTGTTCGCGGCCCGGGCGATGACCTACGAGACGGCCCGCGCCATCGACCGGGGCGCCGACGTGAAGGTGTCGCACGCACAGTGCTCGATGGCCAAGCTCTACTGCTCGGAGATGGCGGGCCGCGTCGCCGACCGGGCCGTTCAGGTGTTCGGGGGCCGCGGCTACATGCGGGAGAACGTGGCCGAGCGCTTCTTCCGCGAGCTGCGCGTGGAGCGGATCTGGGAGGGCACCAGCGAGATCCAGCGCATGATCATCGCCCGCCAGATGACCAAACGCGGCCCCGCCATCCTCGCCTGACCCGCAAGACCATGATCATGAGCAGTTTTAGGCGCTATTTGTCTCGAACTGCTCATGATCATGAAACGCCCCGGCTGGGGCGCGCGCTCAGCCGGGGCGCCTCAGCCGAGCTAGTAGTCGGCGGGCAGGTTGGCCTCGATGGCGGCGACGACTTCGGCGGCGTCGGGCTCGGTGCGGGGGCGGAATCGCGCCGCCACCGTGCCGTCGGGTCGCACCAGGAACTTCTCGAAGTTCCACTGGATGTCGCCGGCCTCGCCCTCAGCGTCCGGCACGGCCGTGAGCTGGTCGTAGATGGCGTGCCGCCCGAGGCCGTTCACCTCGATCTTCTCGAACATCGGGAAGGTGACCCCGTAGGTAGCCGAACAGAACTCGGCGATCTCGTCGGCCGTGCCCGGCTCCTGGCCGCCGAACTGGTTGCACGGAAAGCCGACGACTGACAGGCCGCGCGAGGCGAACTGCTCGTGCAGCTTTTCCAGGGCGGTGTACTGGGGCGTCAGCCCGCACTTGGAGGCCACGTTCACCACGAGCAGCGCCGAGCCGGGCGCAGCGGCCGAGCCGAGCGAGGAATCCTGCCCGGCCAGGGTCTTAACCGGGATGTCTAGTATGGTCACTCTGCCTACGGTACCGGGCTCCAGACCGACTGGCCCAGGTAGCCCCGGGCGATGGTGGTGACGTATGAGTACACCGCGTCCTCGGCGGGCGACAGCGGCCCGGGGGAGGCGTGCGGCGAGGCCAGTCCCCGCTGCACGGACTCGCACGCGGACCAGTCCTGCTTGTTGGTGATGTCCCAGAACTCCACCGCGTAGCTGGGGTCGAAGTCAGGCTGGGCGACGGCCTCGGGCGCGAACGCCCACGTGCACTCGATCGTGGTGCGGCCGGCGGCCACGGGGATCAGCCGGTGCGTCATCACGTAGTCCGGGTGCAGGCTGAGCAGCACATTCGGGAAGATGTTGACGTAGATGACGGTCCGCAGGCCCGGCGCGTCGAGGCCGCGCAGCGGCACGCCAGCACTGCTGCCGTCCAGCGACATCGTCGCCATGCCGTCGCGCAGGTCCATCCAGCCGCCGATCCAGGCGCCGTCGGCGGCATAGTTCTCGCCGCTCTTGGGCGGGCTGACCCGGCACAGTTCGGGGTGGATGGACGGGCAGTGGTAGCACTCGTGGTAGTTCTCGGTCAGGGTCTTCCAGTTCGCCGCGGCGTCGTAGCGGTGCTGCCCGGCGGTCACCAGGCGCTCCGGCTCGTACGGCGCGACCAGTTCGTCCAGCTTGGCCAGCGCGCCGGCCAAAGACCCCGCAGCGCCGCCCGAACCGTCCACGAACACCAGCCCGTGCCACTCGGCCACCGGCAGCGGGGCCAGGCCCCACTGGCCGAAGTCGAAGCCGCGCCGGTTCCTGAAGCCCGCCGCCGCGCGAAGCTCACCAGAAAGCGAGTACGTCCAGGCGTGATACGGGCAGATGATCACCTTCTCCCGGGCGCCCTGCCCGCACGGCAGAAGCTCATGACCGCGGTGGCGGCAGCTGTTCGCGAACGCCCGAAGCTCGCCGTCCTCGGCGCGGACCAGCAGCACGCCGCCCTGCCCGGTGGCCTCGGCGCGCTGGTCGCCCGGCTCGGGCAGTTGGTCGCTGCGTGCCACGCACATCCATCCGCCGCCGAAGAAGTGCCGCTGCTCCCAGTCGAACACCGCCGGGTCGACGTACGCCGCCCGCGGCAGCATCCGGCTTTCCCCGAACGGTCGCAGGGCCAGTTCGAGCTCACCGCGGTCAAGCGGAGCCGGAGCAGGACGGGACCTCAAGTCTTGACTGACCATACAGTCAAGACTAAGCCGCCCGCCCGCGCCTGTCCAGACGACGTGTCCACCCGACCTCCGGGCGCGTTGCGAGCTTGCGGATGAGCGGGCGCGGTGCGGATACTGCAAGCATGGGTGACCGTAATGTGCTCGGCGGCGAGCTTGAGCCGTGTGGAACCGATCCTCTCACCGGCTTCTACCGGGACGGATACTGCACGACCGGCCCCGAGGACCTGGGCAGTCACACCATCTGCGCCGTGGTGACCGCCGAATTCCTTGAGCATCAGCGCCGGATCGGCAACGACCTGTCCACGCCGATGCCCCAGTTCAGGTTCCCCGGGCTGGTGCCGGGGGACCGGTGGTGCGTCACCGCGGCCAACTGGCTGCAGGCGCACCGGGACGGCGCCGCCGCCCCGGTGGTGCTGGCCTCGACTCACCAGCGCGCGCTCGAGATCGTCCCGCTGGAGATCCTCAAGCCCTACTCCGTCGATGTCCCCGCCGACCTAGGCGCCCTCGAGGAATAGCTCAGCGCCAGCGCGGCGCGACCGATCGCGCCGCCAGCACCGAACGCAGGACCGCCTCCTGCTCGAGCAGCACCAGCTGCAATCCATGACTGAGCCGGCCGCCGCGCTCCAGTGCGGCCGCGGTCGCCGCCAGCGTCGCCGGCTCGGCGAGCGTGGCCGGGTACAGCGCCCGCGCCAGCTGCCGCATCACCCGGACCTCCCGGCCCTCAAGCGCGGGCAGTGCCTGGGTGAAGTACCGGTCGCGGTACTCGGCCAGCCACGACCGGCCCAGCAGCTCCTCCTGGCCGGGCACCCAGATCCCGCGGGCGGACGCCACCGCCATCCGCTCGTCCGCCTCGGCCGCCAGCGCCGCCGCCCAGGCCGCATGTTTGGCCGCGGCGTCCGGACGCAGCGCGCGGCAGGTGGCCCGGTTCTGCTCCCCGGCCACCGGATCCGCGGCGACCAGGGCATCCAGCTCGTCGTCGGAGACGAGCCCGCGGGCCGCCAGCGTCCGCAGCAGGCGCGCGTGCAGGTCACCGTCGAACGCCAGGCCATCCGGGCGCGACCCGCCGTCCAGCCACAAACGCTGGACCGCGAGCTGCTCGTCGGAATGAGCGCTCGCCGCGAACCCCGCCGCCAGCGCACGCTGCCGCGGGCTTCCCGCCGCCGCGGCCGACAGGCCACCGAGGCACGCGGACGCGATCGCCGCACGCAACCCACCCCGTTCGGCATCTGCCGTGTACAGGTCGGCGGCGGTCACCGCCCGTTCGAGCAGTACCTCTACTCCCGCCACCGGCAACGGCACCGAACCGCGGAGCCGCCGGATCACCAGTCCCGCGAAATCCGCCGCCGCCAGCGAGTCCGCCGAGCCCGCCGTCACCATCCGCCAGGCCGCGTTCCAGCACACCGCCTCGGTCAGCGGGTCGCCCACGTCCATCGCCGCCTGGGCCAGCGCCTCCAGCGTGCCAGGGTCGAACGAGATCTCCGCGTAGGACAGGTCGCCGTCGTTGAGCACCAGCGCGTCGGGCATCGCCTCCCCGGCGGGCACCGCCACCTCGCTGACCGCCCCGCTGATCTCCGCGCTGATCACCCGCCGCCGCCGCAGCCCCGACCCCAAGACCCCGGAGACCCCGGAACGGTCGTAGAGCCCGATGCGGATCCGGTGCGCCCGCGGCTCGTCCTGCCGCACGGTCAGCGACCCGATGGTGCCGTCCGGCGCGGCCATCACCTCGCTCCGCAGCGTGCTCGCGCCCTCGGTCCGCAGCCACTCATCCGCCCAGCCGCCCAGGTCACGGCCGGACGAGCGCGACCAGCAGGCGATCAGGTCGTCCAGCCCCGCGCTGCCGCCGCCGAACCGCCGCATGAAGTCGGCCAGCCCGGCCCGCAGCGCGTCGTCGCCGATCAGCGCGGCCAGCTGCCTGATCACCGCGGCGCCCTTGGCGTAGGTCAGGGCGGGCAGCCGGAACAGCGCGTCGGCCGCGCTGGCCACCGGTGAGGACACCGGCTGCCGGCCCGGCAGCGCGTCGGCGGCGTAGGCGCGAGGCTTCTCCCGGTAGCAGAACGCGGTCCAGGCGTCGATGTCCCCGAGGGCCGTATAGCTCATGTAGGTGGCCATCGCCTCGTCCTGCCACAGGTCATCCCACCAGCGCATGCTCACATGGCATCCGAACCACAGATGTGAGACCTCATGCGCGCACACCATCGCCACGAAGTCGTCGTCCGGATCCGCCATCCGCGCCAGCAGGCTCTCGTTGACCAGCATCAGGCCGGGTATCGACACCGCCAGCGCGCTCAGCCGGGGCACGAACCCGATGTCGTACTTCGGGTACGGGCAGGGCACGCCCAGCGTCCGCTCGTAGTACTCCAGGGCCCGCCGTGCCGTTTCGGCGAACCGGGCCATGCCTGCCACCCCGTCCGCGCCGGCCAGCGACGGCCTGCGCCGGATGCTCATGCGCACCGAGCCTCCGGCCCCGCCAGCGCCGCGCCAGTCCTCGACATACGGCCCGGCGGCGATGGTCAGGTCGTAAGGCCGCGTGCCGCGCACCGGCCCGAACCGCCACATCCCCGGCTGCCCGGTCGGCGGGCGCTGGGTTACCGGCCCGTTGCTCAGGGGCTCCCAGCCGGCCGGCAGCGCCAGGCTCAAGGTGGTGGTGGCGGTCAGGTCCGGCTGGTCAAAGCAGCAGAACAGGCTCGGTGCCGCGGTCGGGTAGCCCATGTACAGCAGGTAACTGGCGCCGTCGACCGGATCGGCGAACCAGGTCAGCCCGCCCCCGCCGCCGGAGCCGGCTACCTCGGCCTCGACCACGAGCAGATTCTCCGCGGCCAGCCCCGGCAGCCCGAGCCGCCCGTCGGCCGCCGGACCCATCGCCCGCCCGTTGAGGACCGCGCTGGTCATCGCGGCCGTCAGGTCGGCGAACGTGGCCGCCCCGGGCTCCCGGCACCCGAACCGGATCTCGGTCCGCGACCGGACCTGACCCGTCGGCCCCGCGGTCAGGTCGAGGAACACGTCGTAGGCCCGGACGTCGACCAATGCGGCCCGGACCCTGGCTTCGGTTTCGGTCAGCGCAGGCACTCGACCATCATGATGCCGAACGGGCGTGGCGCGTGCCCTGGCCCCGCTTCAAGCGCCCATCGGGCCCGCGCGGCCGAGCGGCCAGCGCGTCGAGAATCGCTTCCTGATGACGGCGGCCCGCCAAGCTGGCACGATCATGCCAAGACGGGCACGTTCACGCAGACTTCGGGAGGGACGCTCGTGGGCACTGGAAAGGTCAGCCTGGGTACGCCGATTCGGCTGCGGTCCTTTGATCCCGTCCGGGTCGCCGACCTCGAGTACCGGGCCTGGGTGGCGTACTACCAACGCCGCTGGCCTCAGGTCCTCCGCGTGGCGGTCGGGCTGATCAGGGTTGGCTTCGGCATGGACTGGTACCGGACCATGCACGGAGCCTGGCTGGTACTGCGGGCCACTCAGCTGTGGGCACCGTACCCCGACAACCATCCCAAGCGCGCGCGGGCCTGCATGCGGCGGTTCTACGCGCTGGTCAGGCTCACCTATGGCGAGCCGTCCAACCCGGCCAAGGCCGCCGAGCTTGAGGTTGACTGGTGGCGCGTGCACCGCGAGCACCAGCACGAGCCCGGTTCCGCCCCGGACGAGCTAGTCGACTCGCTGACCCGGCTTTACTGCTACCTCTACGACGAGCCTGACGAAGCGATCCGGCCGGCCGCGATACACCGGGCCCAGGCGATGGACCTGTCCGACCAGTGGGTCGAGCAGGGCTGCCAGCCCGACAGCCCGCTGCTCCCGCTGGAGCACGCGGCCCTGGTCCGCGCCTACTCCGCCCTCCTCGCCGCCGTTCACCACTGACCCTGGTCCTCATAGGACCCGGTGCACCGGCGAACGTGAGAGGCCCGATCACTGGATGGAGGAAACCACATGGACTCCGATCTCGCCTACCGCCCCGAAGATCTGCTCCGCTTCGTCGATTGCCTCGGCGGCGCGCTCGTCCCCGGCACCGACGCCGGGCTGATGGTGTAGTTCCATTCGCCGTGCCAGGGATCGCGGGTGATCGGGAGGTTTTTCATCTGCCGGTCGCTGACCTTGACGCCGGTCGGGTAGGGGCCGTTCTTGAACTGCCCGACGTTCTCCTTCCAGCGCGTCGGCCAGGCCCGGATCCAGCTCCCCGGCACGCTTGCGGCCCCTGCCGGGAACGCGGGAGCGGCCCACCTCCAGCGGCTGCGGGTCATCCAGGTAAGTAAGAAAGCCCGGCCTGAACGCGGGGTCCGGGCCGGGCTGTCACCCGGCACTCGCGGGGGGGAGGCGGGTTACCGGGCAGTAACGAAGCCTACCCGCTGGCCGCCAGTAGCTCGATCAGGTGCTCCGGCGAGTCCGGCTTACCCGGACTGCGACCCCCGCGAAACCGCCGACGAGGAGGTCGTGGTCGTCGACTCGCGCCTTGACCGGTGGGCCGAAGTGCTGGCCGGGCTGCCCGGACAGACCATGACGGTGGTCTGCGGCCACACGCACATGCCCTTCACCCGGCTGGCGAACCGCAGGCAGATCATCAACCCGGGCAGCGTGGGCATGCCCTACGGCCGCCAGGGCGCGCACTGGGCGCTGCTGGCGGCCGGCGCGGTCACCATGCGATGCACTGGCTACGACTCCGAAGCCGCCTGCGCCGCCATCCGGGAACAGTCGTCCTACCCGGACGTGGCCGGATGGGCGGACTACTTCCTGCACGCGAGGGCCAGCGACGCCGACGCGCTCGCCGTCATGGCCCCCCGCGACGGGCGCCCGCAAGACGCACGCTCGCAATGAGCGACGTGACCGCGTCCGCGTCCGCGTCCGCCTCACGCCGTGGCCGCCCGGCCCGGATGCAGGGCAGCGTGGCGGTCAAGCCGTAACGTCCGGGTGGTCCGAAGAACCCGAGGAGCCCCGGACGGGCCAGGGGGCGGACGCGGCCACCACGGCCAGGTTCCGGCAGAACCGCGCGCGTTCACCCGGCGGCAGCACCTCAGTGAGCTGGCTGAGCGAAGCGGAAAGCTCCCGGTGAAAGGCGCTCCCCACGTCGCGCCCGGTCGGCGTGAGCGCGACCGACAGCGCGCGCCGGTCGCCGGGGACGGCGGTCCGGGCGATCAGGCCGCGGCGTTCAGCCCGGTCGGCTAGCCCGGTGAGGGCCGCTTTCTCGATACCGAGCAAGCCGGCCAGCTCCGACATGCCCCGTGCCCCGCCCGCCAGCACGCACAGCAGCCTGGCCTGTGCGGTCGGCAGCCCGTGGCACTCGGCCACCCGGGCGAAGGCCGACTGCGTCAGGACGGACAGCCGGATCAGGCCGTCCGCCACCGGCTGCTCTCCGCCCGCGGTCACCGCTTCAACCACCACCGTTCGGCCTAAAAGGTTTGTTATGTTTATAGTAATCGATACAAACTTTACGAGGAGACGACCGATGGCGTTCACCGAAGACGAGGTCGCTTACCTGAAGTCGCAGCCGCTGGCCCGGCTGGCCACCGTCGACGCGGACGGGCAGCCGGACGTGGTCCCGGTGGGGTTCGAGTTCGACGGGACCCACCTCTACGTCGGCGGCCGGGCGCCGGAGCGGACCAGGAAGTTCCTCAACGTCAGGGCGGGCCAGGCCAAGGTCGCGCTGGTCGTCGACGACCTGGTGTCCACCGACCCGTGGACGCCGCGGTTCCTGCGCGTGTACGGCACGGCCGAGCTGACCGACCGGGCCGGCCGGTTCGGCTCCGGCCCGTACCTGCGGATCACCCCGGAGATCTCGTGGAGCTGGAACCTGGACGGCCGCCCGTACGGCGACGACGCGTACCAGTCAGGCCCGCGCCGGACCGTGCACCGGCAGTCGGCCGCCTAGGCAGGCAGCCGGTACCGAGGCAGCGGCGTGGGCAGCAGCAGGACGAACCCGGCCATGCCGCCGAGGGTCGCCACCCACAAGGCGGGCCGCAGCCCGATCGCCGACCCGAGCAGCCCGCCGAGCAGCGCGCCGAGCGGCCGGGTGCCGTAGTTGACGGCCTGGAACGCGCCGGTCACCCGGGACCGCAGCGTGTCCGGGATCACCGCGGCGAAGATGGCCCCGATGCTGATGTCGAGGACCATCACCCCGAACCCGGACCCGAACTCCGCCGCGAACAGCGTGGCCAGGACCAGCCAGTGGCTGCCGTGCGCGAGCGGCCACAGCACCAGCGGCGCGGTGAACGCCAAGCAGCCGGCCGTGTACGCCCAGCCGACCCCGATCCGCGCCGCGATGCGCTTGGTGACCGCCGAACCAAGCAGCGCGCCCACCGCGGCCGCCCCGATCAGCGCGCCCACCACGCCGGCCTTGATGTGCAGCACTCGCACCGCGTAGAGCAGGTAGAGCGCGGCGAACATGAGGTTGAAGAAGTTGATCGTGGCCGCCGAGATCAGCGACGCGCGGACCAGGGCCGAGCCCGCGATGAACCGCGCGCCCGCGGTGACCGAGCCCTGGCCGTCGTCAGTCGGCGGCTCGGCCGGCCGGATCCGGCCCAGGAAGAATGCCGAGCCGAGGAACGACAGCGCGTCCGCGGCGACCGCGAACGGGGCGGACAGCGCCTGCACGAGCACCCCGCCGACGCTCGGCCCGCCGACGAACGACAGCGCCCGGCTGCCGTAGATAAGCGACTGCCCGTCCACGTACTGCTCCGGCGCCACGATGGACACGAACAGCGTCGCGTCCGACACGTTGAACATCACGCTCAGCGCCCCCGCGCCGAACGTGACCGCATACAGCTGCGGCAGCGTCAGCAGGTGCAGCGCGTAGCAGGCCGGGATGCTGGCGAACAGCGCGGCCCGGCCCAGGTCGGCGGCGATCATCGTCCGCCGGCGCCGCCCGCGCCGGTCCACCCAGGCCCCGGCGTGCAGCCCGAACAGCAGGCTCGGCAGCCACTCCAGCGCGGTCAGGTAGCCCATCTGGGCGGCGCCGGCGTGCAGCACGAGCACGGCCGCGAGCGGCAGCGCGATGCCGGAGATCTGGTCGCCGAACATCGAAACCGTCGACGCGCTCCAGTACCGCCGGAACACCCGCTCGCGCAGCAGCGCCGGGACCACGTCAGCGCTTCCCGGACCTGAAGTCGTTGGGGAAGGCCAGGTGCAGCCAGGTGACCAGGCGCGCTCCCGTCGGCCGCAGTTCGGGCTTGACCTGGCGCTCGAAGTACTCATCGACTAGCTCGAGCACCCGGCGGCTGAGATCGCCGAGCTCGTCCGCGGTGACCCAGAGGATCCGGTCGCCGAGGGGGGCCGCCTCCCGCCACTCGGCCGGCTGTTCCGGCCTGGCCTCCAGCCAGCGCATCAGCTGCTCGAAGTACTGCTCGGCGATGACCGTGTTCAGCAGGCTGGTCGCCGCGGCGGTCTCCGGCGTGCCGCCCCCGGCCGGGTCCCACGCGGTGGACGTCGTGGTCGCCCGCCACGGCTTCTCCCGCCCGGTCCCGCCGTCGGCCTCCTCGACCAGCCCGTACTTGGCCAGCTGGCGCAGGTGGAACGAGCAGGTCCCGGACGACTCGCCGAGCAACTCGGCGGCCCGCGTCGCGGTCAGCGGTCCCTCCGTGCGCAGCAGCCCCATCAGCGCCATCCGCACCGGATGCGCGTAGGCCCGCAGCGCCCTCGGATCCGTTAGCCGGGTGACCGTCCGGCCCTTGGCCTGCTCGTCGCTCATGATGCGAAGATAGCTTTGCAAACACTACTTTGCAAAGGTTTCTTCGGAAAAGATCATGATCCCGAACGGGCCTGGTGCGTGCACTCCGCCGCCTCGAGCCCCCGCCGCCTAATCAACCTCTCTCGTCCAGACAGCCACTTAAGCCACTTCAGCCCCGTCGGCGGAAGAATGAGCCGCTTCGCGCTGTTCGGACCAGTTGTGGATAACGTGGCCCTGACCTTCGGCCCGCGGGCCGTCCCCCTTTCGGTGCTCGACCTGGCGCCGGTGCCGGACGGCGGGACCGCGAGCGGCGCCCTGCGCGCCACGATCGACCTGGCCCGGCACGCCGAACGCCTCGGGTTCCGGCGGTTCTGGGTCGCCGAGCACCACAACATGCCCGGCATCGCCAGCTCCGCGCCCCCCGTGCTGATCGGCCATATCGCCGACGCGACCGAATCCATCCGGGTCGGCTCCGGCGGCGTCATGCTGCCCAACCATGTGTCGTTGGTGGTCGCCGAGCAGTTCGGCATGCTGGAGGCCCTGCACCCTGGCCGGATCGACCTCGGCATCGGGCGCGCGCCGGGCACGGACCAGGTCACGGCGGCGGCGCTGCGCCGCTCACCGGAAGCCCTGTCGGCGGACGACTTCCCCGAACAGCTGATGGACCTGCTCGGCTTCTTCACCGGCCGCTGGCCCGAGGGCCACCCGTTCGCTCAGATCACCGCGATGCCGGGCCGGGGCAACCAGCCGGACATGTGGCTGCTCGGCTCCAGCGGCTACAGCGCCCAGGTGGCCGGCCTGCTCGGCCTCCCGTTCGCCTTCGCGCACCACTTCAGCGCGGTCAACACGCTGCCCGCGCTGGCCCTGTACCGCCAGCACTTCCGCCCGTCGGAGATCCTCGAGCGCCCGTACGCCATGGTCGCCGCCGCCGTGGTGTGCGGCGAGACCGACGAGCGCGCCCGCTGGCTGGCCGGCTCCGGTGCGCTGTCGTTCCTGCGGCTGCGCTCCGGCCGCCCAGGACCAATGCCCTCGCCCGAGGAGGCGGCCGCCTACCCCTACACCGAGCTCGAGCGCGCGTTCGTCGAGGACCGCCAGGCCTCGCAGATCGTCGGCTCGCCGGAGACCGTCCGGCGGGGCATCACCGAACTGCTCGAGGCGACCGTCGCCGACGAGCTGATGATCACCACCATGGTCTTCGACCCCGCTGACCGCCTGAGCTCCTTCGAGCGAGTCGCCGCCCTCGCCCGCGCCTCCCAGACCTCCGGCCCAGCCAGGCCCTCCGAAGCCGCAGCCCCGGCGCCCTGACCGGCTCGGCCCAGCCCATCCCGCTCAGTCGGTATCGGTCGCGGCCAGCACCGCGAGCCGGCGGCCGTCCGCCTCGACGGCCACCAGGCCGATATCCCAGGCAACCCGGTTGAACCACCGCGTGCGCGCGCCGAAGCTGTACCAGGCGCATTCGTTCACCCGTCGTTCCACCTCGCCGAACGATGACCCGCTGGCCGCCCCGGACATACCCGCCAGGGACTGCCATGCCGCCAGCCGGCCGTAAGCCCCGTACCGGCCATGGCTGTACGCTCCTCCCGCGGACGCCGCCGAGAACAGAACCCGCCAGGCCCAGGCGGCTGGGCAGGAGGAGGCGGAGAGCTCGTCCCGGCCGCCCAGCCCGTGCAGGCACTCCAGGCCCAGCACCGTTAGCGTGTCCCGGACCGATCCGATCGGCGCGTCGAGTTCGAAGATCCTGGCCTCGATTCGCCCGTTGGACTCTTCAGCCCAGTTCGCCGCGGCCCGGGCCATGGTCGCCGCGGCCTCGGGGGTGGTGATCTCCGTGACGGCGGGAGCGGCGGTCGGCCGGCCCGGCGGGGTCGCGGCCTCATCCGATAGCCCTTTCGGCCGGGGGACGACCCAACCGGTCACGCTGTAGCTCGGCAGGTCCGGTGCCTGTTCCGCCGGGGACCGCGTCAGGGGGAGCCATTTCAGGGGATGGCCGCCCCAGTGCGGCGATGTGGCCCAGCCGGTCATCCTGGGGACGTCCTCGACCGGCGTGCCGCGCAGCACCATTTCGTGGACCAGGCACGCGCGCAGTTCCTCAGACCCGCCTGCGTGGGCCGTGCCGCCGGCGAAGATCACGGCCAGGTCGCCCGGTGCCTGACTCGAGGCGAGCACCGAGGCCACATACCGGGCGTGCGTGCGGCCGCCGGTCGCGGCCAGCAGACGCAGCGTCTGCTCGACGTTCTCGCGGCCGGGCGTAACGGCCAGCAACCGCAGGACATGCTCGAAGACACGGCGAAACTGCCGGACCTGATCGGTGCCCGCCGCTCTGGAGTGCAGGGCAATACCCAGATCGGCAACGAAGGCGGCATCCCCGGCGGCCAGCCGCCGGCCTGTCGCCTCATATATCTCGCCCAGGTCGCGCAGGCCGGGCAGCGCCGTCACAATCTCCTGGATCTGGTCCACCGCGGTCCGAGCCTAGCCGACCGGCCCAGACGCTCCGGCCGCCACGATGTCACATCGTCTCGCTCGTTTTCCGGTTACCCGCCCGGTCGGGCCGGCCCACCCGGCGGCGCCAGCGCTCGGCGCGGCGGTCGGCGAGGATCTGCCTGACCACGTTGCGACCCGGGATGCCGGTGACGCCGCCGCCCCCGTGGGTGGCCGAACCCGCCTGGTACAGGCCCCGGACCGGCGTGCGCAGGTCGGCGTAGCCGGCCGCGGGCCGGGCGTGGAACATCTGGCCCAGCGACAGCTCCCCGTGGAAGATGTTCCCGCCGATCAGCCCGTACTCTTCCTGCATCTGGTGCGGTCCGATCACCTGGCGGTGCAGCACCGAGCTGGTGAACCCGGGCGCCAGCTTGTCCACCCGGGCCAGCACCCGGTCGGCGTAGGCCTCCAGGTCGGCGTCGTGCGGCGCGTCGGCGTAGCCGCAGGGCACCCACTGGGTGAACATCGACATGATGTGCTTGCCGGCGGGCGCCAGCGAGTCGTCGAAGACGCTGGGGATGCAGATGTCGGCGAACGGCAGCGCGGCCGGCGCGCCCGAGACGGCCTGCTGGAACGCGGTCTCGATGTCGTCGAGCGACTCCGCCAGCACGATCGTGCCGCCGTAGACGGATGGGTCGGGCTCGGGGTGGCTGGTGAACACCGGCAGCCGGTCGAGCGCCAGGTTGATCTTCACGGTCCCGCTGCGGCTGCGCCAGCCGCGGATGTCGGCGACGAAATCGGCGGGCAGGTCCGCCGGGTCGAGTAGGCGCAGGAACGAGATCTGCGGGTGCGCGGTGGTGACGACCACCGGCGCGTCGATGGACTCCCCACCCGCCTCCCCTCCCCCCTTCCCGGCCAGCGTGACGCCGACCACCCGGCCGTTCTTGGTGCGGATCCGCGCTACCTCGGCGTCGGTCCTGACCTGTGCCCCGAACATCCGGGCGGCCCGGGCCAGCGCGCCCGACACCCCGCCCATGCCGCCGCGCGGAAAGCCCCAGGCGCCCGCCGCCCCCTCGGTCTCGCCGATGTGGTGGTGCAGCATCACGTAGGCGGTCCCGGCTGACCGCGGCCCGGCCCAGGTGCCGATCACCCCGGACACCGACAGCAGGCCGCGCATCGCGTCGCTCTCGAAGTACCCTTCGAGCAGGTCGGCGATGCTGCCGGTGAGCAGCCGGGTGACGTCGACCGCGCCGCGTTCGTCGATGCCGCGCAGGTGAGTGAGCAGCCGCGCCTGCCGCAGCAGGTCCGGCGGCCGCCGCGACCCGAGCCGCGGCGGGATCTGGTGCAGCAGCGGGCCGAGCACCCGCCCGATGCCAGCCAGGTGCTCTTCGTACCTGGGATAGGCGTCGGCGTCCGCCGCCGAGAACTTGGCGATCTCGGCGTGCCGCTGCGCCGGGTCGCCGGGCAGCCGCAGGTAGCGGCCGTCCGCCCGCGGCGCGAAGTAGGGCCCCTGCGGGTACACGTGGTATCCGTGCTGCTCGAGGCGCAGGTCGCGGACGAGGTCCGGCGGCAGCAGCGAGACCACGTACGACAGCGACGTCACGGTGTAGTCGGGACCGAACGGGTGCTCGCTGACCGCCGCGCCCCCGGTGACTCCGCGCCGCTCGCACACCACCGTGTGGAGTCCGGCCCGCGCCAGGTACGCCGCCGCGACCAGCCCGTTGTGGCCACCGCCCACGACCACGACATCCGCGTTTCCCGTCACCGTTCGCCTCTTCTTCCTCAGCCGCCGTTAGAGGATGCTGTCTACATAGTCCTATCCCGGACGAACGGAGCATGCATAGTGGACCCCTCGCAGGACGCCAGCCGGACCGCGATCGCGGTCGTCCAGCTCGCGATCACCGTCGGCGAGCCGGACGCCAACCGGCAGGCCGCCGCGGCGGCCGTGGCCGCCGCGGCCGCGGCGGGCGCGCAGCTGGTGGTGCTGCCGGAGCTGTGCGATTCCGGCTACGTCTTCGACGCCGCTGCCCCCGGTGGCCCGGCCATCGAGGCTCGCGGCCTGGCCTCGCCGGCCGCCAACAGCGTCACCCTGCGCCAGTGGCGCTCGCTGGCCGGCCAGCACCGGCTGGTGATCGTCGGCGGCTTCTGCGAGCTCGGTGCGGACGGCCGGCTGTACAACAGCGCGGCCCTCGTCGACACGTCGGGCACCAGAGCGGTCTACCGCAAGGCGCACCTATGGGATGCCGAGAAGCTCGTCTTCACCCCCGGCGACGCCGCGCCCCCCGTGGTGGACACCGAGGTCGGCCGGGTGGCCGTGATGATCTGCTACGACCTGGAGTTCCCGGAGTGGGTGCGGCTGGCCGCGCTGGACGGCGCCGACCTCATCGCGGCCCCGGTGAACTGGCCGGCCGCCAGCCGGCCTGCCGGGGAACGTCCCGCCGAGGTGATCAAGGCGCAGGCCGCGGCGGCTACTAACGGGGTGTTCGTCGCGGTGGCCGACCGGTGCCGGGCCGAGCGCGGCGTGTCCTGGATCAGCGGCTCGGTGATCGTCGGCCCCGAGGGCTACCCGCTGGCCGGGCCGGTGCTGGCCAACCGGCCCACGGTGCTCACGGCCGCCTGCAACCTGCCGCAGGCCAGGGACAAGAGCCTGTCCGGTGACAACGACCTGCTGGCCGACCGCCGGCCCGAGCTGTACACGTGGGCGCCGGACAAGCGCGTCGCGGCCGCGACCGCGCACTGGGCGGCCCGCTTCGTGGCGAACGGCACCAGCTTCCCGGATTTCCAGGCGACCATGGCCCGCATCGAGGGCTGGGACGACTGGTGCCGCGAGTGGGGCCGCACTGGGCAGCACTACGCGGAACTGGCCGAGACCGCCGAAGCGGCCGGGCGGCTGGTCACCGCCGGAGAGGCCTGGCGGCGGGCCGCGTTGTGCTGGCACTGGGGCAAGTTCGTCTTCACCGACCACCCGGAGGAGCAGCGGGCGGCGCATGAGCGTACCGTGGCGTGCTTCCGTCGTGGGGCAGGCACACTCAGCCCGCCCGCCGAGCCCGTGCGCGTGCCCTACGCGGGCAGCGCGCTGGCCGCCTACCTCCGGGTTCCCCCGGGCCGGACCCAGCTTCCTCCTGTCGTGATCATGATTCCCGGGCTCGACTCGGTGAAGGAGGAGCTGCAGGCCACCGCGGAGCACCTGCTGAGCCGTGGCCTCGCGGTGATCGCGATCGACGGGCCTGGCCAGGGGGAGTCCGAGTACGAGCTGCCGATCGAGCCCGCTTACGAGCAGGTGACCACGGCCGTGGCGGACTACCTGAAGGGGCGCGACGACGTCGATCCCGACCGGATCGGCGTCTTCGGGGTGAGCCTGGGCGGCTACTACGCGGCCAGGTCGGCGGCCTACGAGCCCCGGGTGCGGGCCGCGGTGGAACTGGCCGGACCGTACCGGTGGGACCTGGACTGGGACATGCTGCCGGCGCAGACCCGGACCACCTTCCAGCACCGCTCGGGTGCCGCCAGCCCGGCCGTGGCCCGCGAGCGGGCTGCGGCCCTGACCCTGGAGGACGCCGCCGCGCGGATCACCTGCCCGCTGCTCGTCGCGCACGGCGGGCGGGACCGCCTGGTCCCGCCCTATCACGCCGAGCGCCTGGCCCGCGAGGCCCCGAACGCCGAGTTGCTGATGTATCCCGACGGCAGCCACGGCCTCACCAACCACGCGTTCGAGTCCAGGGCCGCGATGGCCGACTGGCTCGCCGCCCGCCTGTAACGGCGGCGATATCGGCTGGCGCCCAGCCGTTACGACGGGCCCGGCCGCTGGGCGGCGAGCAGCGGGATGGCCGCGATCTTCTCTTCGGTCAGGTCGTCCCAGCAGATGCCGGCGGACGGCCGCGGCTCGTGCCCGGGGCGGCAGTCGATCACGCGCTCGGGCGTCACGATGAAATCGACCGGTATGTCGTGGCCGGTCAGCGGGATCGTCCCGGCCGCGCAGACCTGGAGTTCGTGCACGGTGGTGACGCACACGGTGTGCGGCCCGATCAGCCCAGCCGCGGTGGCCAGGGCGAATTCCAGGTCGGCGAACCCGCCGCCCTTGCCCAGCCGCGCGCCGTCCTCCCCGGCCGCGACGCAGCCCATTACCACCAGGTCGACCGGGGAGACCTCGGCCAGCGTGACCCGGCGGGCCGAGCGGGACGCACCGCTGATCGAGGCCGCTTTGCGGGGCGGCTCGCTCAGGTGGGCGGGGTCCAAGGCGAAGAACGGCTCGGGCCCGGCCAGCCGCGGGACGGCCATGTACACGGTCTTGCCGTCCTCCAGCGCGCGCTGGCGCACCGGCCACTGGGCGGAGTCCGGGTTGGCCTTCACGGCGCTGGCCGCCTGCCAGGCGGGCAGCGCGCGCAGGCGTTCGGCGGCGGTCTCGGCCCCAGTGAAGTTCGGGATGCGCCCAACGGCGCCGGGGAACCGGGCCACCTTCGCCGCGCGCATCGCGGACCACACTTCCTGCCGCAAGGCCGCCTTCGCGGCCAGCAGGTCAGCCGGGCCGCCGGCGTCGCGATCGTGACGGGGCGCAGGACGGGCCATGTCCCCAATCCTGCCGCATGCCGCTGGTCGCTCCCGATTAGGCGGCCGCCCCCGGTCAGGCGGACGGCTCGTCCAGCCGGAAGCCGACCTTCAGCGTGACCTGGAAGTTGCAGCGCCCGTCGTCTTCGATCCGGCCCCGCATGTTGGTGACCTCGAACCAGTCGAGGTTGTGCAGGGTCTTCGAGGCGCGGGCCACGGCTCCCCTGATCGCATCGTCGATGCTTTCGGTGGAGGAGCCGACGATCTCGCTGATGGAGTAAACGCTGTCTGACATTCGATGATCCCTTCGCCTTGAGGCCTGCCCGGCTGCGTACCCCGAACGCCGCGTTATCTCACCCGCCACGGTCGCCATTCGTGGGCACCGGTCCCGGGCGACGGTCTCAGGCGGCCCGCGACTTCATCGGTCCGGCGGCGAGCGCTATCTTTGATGCAGGCAAGTAGAGGCATTCGAGGAGCTGGGGTGCCCGGCAAACCACGCACGCGCTGACGAAGAGGTTCCCGTCCCGTCATCGCGTGCTGCTCCGATCTGCGGCACAGCGACCCCGTCGTTTCTCCTGACTCGAGTGACTCGAAGGACGTCCCACCGTGCCTCCCTTCCTGCTTGCCTGCCTGGCGTACCTGAGCGTCGCCTGGCCCGCTTCCACTCTCGGCTTGCTCTGGCCTTCGATGCGGCTCAGCTTCGGCGAGCCCGTCGGGGCCCTCGGGATCCTGCTGGTTTTCGGGATCACCGCCTCGGTCATCTCGAGCGTCGCCACCGGGCGCCTATCCGTGCGCACGGGCCCGCTGGTAGCGGCCGGCACCATGCTGACCGCGGTCGCGCTGGCCGTGGAGGCATTCGCGCCGTCGCTATGGGTTATGGCCATCGGTACCGTGCTGTTCGGGCTGGGCTTCGGCGCGATCGACGCCGCCCTCAACGCGCACGCCGCCCGGCATTTCGGTGCGCGGGACATCAACTGGATGCACGCTAGCTACGGGCTTGGCGCCACCATCGGGCCGCTGCTCGTCACGGCGCTGCTCAGCGGCGGGCTGAGCTGGCACCGCACCTACGGGCTCATGGCGCTCGTCCAGGCCGCCCTGGCCATCGTGTTCATCGTGGGCCGCCGAGGCTGGCGAGGATCCCCGCGCGGTAACGGGTCCCGGGCAGAGGAGGACAAGCCCGGGCCTGGGGACGGGAGAGCGCGCCGCAGGCCGGCGGCGGCCGTGGCCCTCACCTCCCTGACCTTCGTCGCCGTCGAGACCGGCATCGAGTCGGGTGCAGGCATCTGGGGTTACGTCTTCCTGACCGCCGGCCGGGGCCTGCCCGCCGGGACGGCGGGCATGGCCGTCTCGGCCTACTGGGCCATGATGTTCGCGGGACGCGTGGTTCTCGGTCCGGTCGCCCAACGCCTCGGCCCGGCCCGCGTCCTGGCCACGGCGGTCGCGGGCATACCCGCGGGCGCCGCGCTGATGACAGCGCCGGGCCCGGGCCTGCTGGCCGTCATCGGCCTGATGATCCTCGGCCTGGCCGCCGCCCCGGTCTTCCCGCTGCTCACCTTGATGACCCCGCAGTGGGCCGGCGGCACCACCGGGGCCACGAGGATGGTGAGCCTTCAGGTCGCGGCCTCGGCCATCGGCAGCGCCGCGCTGCCGGCCGGTCTGGGACTGGCCATCGGAGCTGTCAACGCGCGCATCCTCGCCCCGTCGCTGCTCGTCCTCGGCCTGGCCGTGGGCGGCCTCTACGTGTTCGGCTCGCGCTGGTCCAGGCCCACGACACCGCCGGTCACGCCGCGAGCCTGACCACCGTCATCCCGGCCGTTAGCCACTGCCCTCATGAGCCCCGCACCCAGCAGCGCCAGGCCAAGCTCCGAGGCCTGGTAGAGCACGGTCCGCCCGCTGCGCCGCCGGTCCACGAGCCCGCCGCGGTACAGCACCGCCAGGTGCTGGGATACAGCGCCCGGCGTGACGCCGAAACGGCCGGCCAGCGCGCTGGTGGTAGCGGGGGAGCGCAGCGCGGCGAGCAGCCGGGCCCGCGGCGCGCCGAGCAGCGACTCGACCGCCGCCAGGCCGCGGCGCAGGCTCGCCCGGACCGGCTCGTCCGGCGTCGCGTACAGGCACGCCAGTTCCTCGTTGAACCCCGGCGACTTCCCGGTCGGCGCTGGGCCCAGGAACTCCGGCCAGTACGGCAGGTCGGTCACCACCAGCGGCCACAGCCGGGGCAGCCGCAGCGGCCGCCGCTCGAGCTCCACCCGGGCCCACCGGACCCAGGGCCGGTTCACCGACGGCGGGTCAGAGCGGCCCAGCAGCTGCACGGCCCTGAGCGTCTCGCCCAGCGGCGAGATCGCGAACCTGGTCGCACCCAGGTCCGCCACGTCCAGTTCGAGGCCTGCGCGCTCCCTACGTCCTCGCCGGGATCATCTGCGCCCTGTCCCTGCTCGCCGTTCTCCCGTTCCTGCTGTCCGCCGACCGCGCCCCGGCCTAAGCGTCGCCGCCCCGCTGAACTGCGGTCCCGGCATCGGCTTACGGTGCCGCCGTGGTGGTTACGGGCGCCGGGGTGGCCGGAGCCGACGTCGTGGTGATCGCCGTGGGCGTGTTCGTCGGCGCCACGGTGGTGACCGTAGCGGTCGGGCTGGCGGAGGGCGATGCGGTGACGGTCGGCGTCACGCTGGGCGAAGGGGACGCGATGACGGTCGGCGACGTGCTCGGGGTCACGGTCACCGGCGCGGAGGTGCTCGGCGTGGAAGTGCTCGGCGGGGTCGTCGCCGGCGCGGAGGTGCTCGGCGTGGCGGTCACCGGCGCGAAGGTGCTGGGCGACGTGGTCGGCTGCCCGGACTGAGTGCCGGAAGGATGCCCCGAGCTGCTGGTCAGCGCGACGCCCGTGAACGTACACCCGGCCACCAGCCCCATGGTTATCGTCGCGATGGCCACCGGCCGCCACAGGCGACGCTGCGGACGCCGGCGCGGCCCGGCCCGGCCAGGCCCGCCGGGCGGGGGCAGTACCGCCGCGGTCATGGTGGGCGAGGCATAGGGCCGGACGCCGGGCCCGTCCGCCACGGTACGCGCGGCCGCCGGGTCGAGCTGGGTCGCGGCTGCTCCCGGGCGGCTGAGCCCCGGTTCGGTATCGACCCGCTGAGCCTGGATGAACGTGCGGGTCACCGGCTCGGGCAGCCAGTCTGTCGCGGGATGGACTGCCCCCGCCTCGGCTAGCAGCTGCGCGGCGGTGGGCCGCTGGGCGGGATCCTTGGCCAGGCAGCGCTCGACCAGCGGCCGGATCTCCATGGGCAGGTGGTCAAGGTTGGGCGGGTTGTAGACCACGCGGTAGACCAGCGCGGGAGTAGACCCGATGCCGAACGGTCCCTCGCCGGTGGCGGCGAAGGCGAGGACGGCGCCGAGGCTGAAGATGTCGCTGGGCGGCCCGGCTTCGCGGCCTTCGGCTTGTTCCGGTGACATATACCCGGGGGAGCCGACGACGAGTCCGGTGTGGGTGAGCGCACTGGCTTCCGCAGCCCGGGAAATGCCGAAGTCAATGACGCGGGGGCCGTCCTCGGCCAGCAGCACGTTGGCGGGCTTGAGGTCGCGGTGCACCACGCCGGCGGCGTGGATCGCGTTCAGGCCCTCGGCCAGCCCGGCGGCCAGGGCCAGGACCGAGCGCGGCGGCAGCGGGCCATGCTGGCTCACCGCGTCCGCCAGCGAAGGGCCTTCGACATAAGCAGTAGCCAGCCACGGCATCGGGCCGTCAACATCCGCGTCGATTACGGGTGAGGTATACACGCCGCTCACCTTGCGCGCGACCGCGATCTCCCGCCGGAAACGCTCCCGGAATTCGGGGTCCGTAGCCAGATGAGCGCGGACGACCTTCACCGCCACGGGCCGGCCGCCCGCGGAACGACCAAGGAATACCTGCCCCATGCCGCCCGTGCCCAGTCGCCCGCGTAGCCGGTACGGCCCGATCAGCTGCGGATCTCCAGGCTGTAGCTCGTGCATCATGCCAATCCCGTCCTTACCTCAAGCGTCAAACAGGACGCCAAGCCGCGTTCTGCCGTATTCAGGCTCGCTTTCTGGCCAAGGGGATTGCCTAGGGGCTAGGGGGGATTCACAGGGGGAAGAACCGGGTGCTGGGGGCAAGCGCGCCTTGGACCGGGAACTAACAGAGCTCCCGTCGGGGTGCTCCGCCACCCGGCGCGTGATTGAAGCGGTCCAACTGGGTAAAAAGTATGCTGGACAGCAATATCCGACTAAACTAGTCGGAAATACTAGATGAACGAGTCTTCCCTGGAGCCCCCGTGTCCATGCCCGACTTCCTGGTGATCGGTGCCCCGAAGACGGGCACCACGGCGCTGCACGCCGCGCTCGCCCGGCACCCTGGGCTCTTCATGTCGGCGATCAAGGAGCCCAAGTTCTTCCTCTCCGACGGCCCGCCGCCCACCAAGGGCGGCCCCGGGGACGCGCTGACCTACCGGGAGCACATCTGGCGCAGGCCCGAGTATGAGGCGCTGTTCGACCCGGCTCCGCCCGGCACGCTGCGCGGCGAGTCGACGCCGCTCTACCTGTACGACCGGGCCGCGATGCGCCGGATCCGCCAGACGCTGCCCGCGGCCAGGCTGATCGTGATCGTGCGCGATCCGGTGGAGCGGGCGCATTCCAACTGGACCCACCTGTGGTCGGCGGGCCTGGAGCCGGTCGGTGACTTCATCCGGGCGTGCGGCGAGGAGGAGCGCAGGATCGCGGCCGGCTGGGCCAGCTTCTGGCACTATACCGGGCTGGGCCGGTACGGCGAGCAGCTCGAATACCTGTTCACGCTCTTCCAGTGCGAGCAGGTCCTCGTCCTGCGCTACCGGATGATGGTCGACGAACCCGCGCAGACCCTGGACCGGATCTGCGCTTTCCTCGGGGTCGAGCCGGGGGTGCTGACCGAGATACCGCGGCAGAACGTCACTTCACACCCGGAGCCGACGCTGGGGCACCGCGCGGTGGCGCTGGCCCAGCGCGCGGGCAGCACGGTCGGCAGCGTGATCCCCGGCCTGACCGCGGCCACCCTGACCGGCCCGCTCGAGCGTTACCTGCAGCGGCACAGCCGCGAGCGCCAGCCGCTGAGCTGGGAACAGCGCCAGGAGCTCATCCCGAGGTTCGAATCCGACATCAAGCTCCTGGAGAAGGTCCTCGGCGAGAGCTTCCAAGACTGGATCATGCCCAGGGAACGATCTGGCGGCATGGTCGGCGCCCGGCAGGCCGGCCAGGGCCAGGCCAGGAACGGTCGGCCCGACGCTCCTAGCCCCGACGCCCCTAGCGGAGTTCGGTAAGCAGCGCGTGCGATCCGTCCGGCCTGGTCATCTCGTAGTAGAGCCGGTGCCGGCCGCCGGGCAGCGGCACGATGTCCAGGTATCGCAGGCCGCCGCCCTGATACGGCGAAGAGGCGAGCGGTTCGGTGCTGATCGGGGTCAGCGCCGCCGCGTCGGCGCCGATGGCGACCCCGGTCCGCTCCTCGTAGTTCTCCGCGGCGCTCGCCCGCCCGTCGTAGTAGGCCGTGACCGTGTCCCCGTCGAAGCGCACCGCGGTGACCCTCGTTCCCCGGGAGTCCCACCGGCCCGGCGTCCCGCTCAGGGCGGTGCCGTGCCACGTCCAGGTGAGGCCGTCGGGGCTGGTCGCGTACTCGGTGGTCATCTGATCGGCATGCAGCGGGTCATCCAGCGGGTGGCATGACGCCCATAGGTGCCACCGGCCGTCGTGGTACACGATTACCGGGTCCTTCACGGCGGTCTTGGCGTCGCCGGGCAGCACGGTCCGCCGGCCCCGGGTGCAGAACTCGGCCGGGTGGGCCGCCTCGGTCATTTCTACCCGCCAGTGCTTGGTCCCCGGGGTCGCGCAGCTCAGGTACAGCCGCCAGCGTCCCTCCGGCGTGCGGACCAGGGCGGGCCGCTCCAGCGACTCGGTGGCCATGTCTTCCTTGCCGATGGTCAGCAGCGGGTCGAATCGCTCGCCGTCCACCGAGCGGGCCACCGCCACCGCGTAGCCCCGGCCCTGGCCGATGGGCCGCCTGAGCCGGTAGGCGAGAAAGATCTCGCCATCACCCGCGACCGCGCACGGTGCCCCAGACCAGTACCCCGGCCCGGTGCCGGGTGGTTCGGCGGCCACGACGCCGTGAGCGGGTGAGGGCAGCAGCATCAGGGGATCTCCTTCACCGTTATTCACATCGGAATTATAGGCAACCACAGGGACCCACCGCGCGCCCGTTCGGATCTTAGCCGCCCTAGGCTCGTATCAGGCCCCAAGGAGCACCTCATGCCTCAGTCTTATCCGAATGGCGAACTGGTCATCGTCATCGACTGCTCGGACCTGGACCGTTCGGCCCGGTTCTGGGCTGCCGTGCTCGGCTACGAGGCCGGCCTCGCCACCAGCGGCCCGTATCGCAGCCTTACGCCGGTCAGCGGCGTCGGGATCGACATCCTGCTGCAGCGGGTACCCGACGTCAAGCGCCACAAGAACCGGCTCCATCTGGACCTGCGCACCCCCGACCTCGAGGCCGAGACCGCCCGCGTCCTGGATCTCGGCGCGACGCTGCTGACCAGCGAGCCGATCCTGGAGGACGGCTGGCGCTGGCACCTGCTGGGCGATCCCGACGGCAACGAGTTCTGCGTGCTGCAGCCTCCGGCCTGACCTGGTACCGGCTCCCAGTCCAGCATGACGTGCCCCCGGCCGGGCGCGCCCGCAGCCCGGCCGGGGACGGCAGGCCCCGCTCACCCGTCAGCTGGCAATTGACATCGTCTCCATCGACAGGTACGTGTGCGCCGCCCAGGACACCGGGTCGCGGGCGAAGTCGTGCTGCAGCGCCCGGTCATTGAGCGCGTTATCCAACGCCGCCATGATCATCGACTGATCGAGCACGAGGTCCCGGTGCCCGATCGCCCCGGTGCTGGGGTTGACCGCGTCGAAGAAGCCGTCCGGCCCGTACACGCCCGGGTAACGCGCGCGCAGGGCTGCGATGTTGGCGTAGGCCTGCTGCGGCGCGACGTCAAGCGCAAGGAACGACGCGTGCGGCGTGACGACGTCCTCGGTGGCACAGCCGCGGCACTGCGAGAGCCCCTCGTTGGGGTGGCTGGCGTTGGCGCCGGTCCCGTAGTACGGGAACGCCAGGCCCTCCACGCCGTACCCGCCGTACCCGCCGGTGTCGTCCGGCGTACTCGACGGCGACATGCCCCAGACCGGGTCATTGAGTTGCTGCGTGGCGTACTTGATCTGGACCTGGACGGTGCGGGCGTCAGCGAGCCCGAAGCTGCGCGGGCCCCAGCTGGTCTCCGGCACGATCTCGTCCGGCATCAGCCCCTCGAACATCCCGCCGGAGTAAGTCGGGATGAACGTCAGGTCCGAGCCCGGGTAGGTGTAGTGCCCTTCCCAGACGCTGAACTGCTGCCCGGACTGCGGGTCGGTGTAGGTCTGCCACGAACCGGCCATCGGCCACTGCCCCTGCCAGGAGAAGTCGGGATCGGTACCCTGGCAGTCGGCGAACGGGGCCGGCGGCGGCAGTTCCCGCCAGCTGCGCCACCACACGTTGCCCGGCATCTGGCGCAGGCCCATGCCGATGTAGGCGGAGATCCGCGGGTCGCTGTACAGCGCGCCGTTGTGGTAGTAGTGGGTCCAGTTGTCGCCCTGATCCGGCGGCAGCCCGACGTAGTACCCGCCGTACATCTGGCCGGTCGGCTGGTTCCCTGTGATCGCCGGGTTGACGTTGCAGTGCGTCTCGGCCCGGGCGTCGTAGAAGATCCCGAAGTTCATCGGCGCGATCAGGCTGTTCACCAGCCCGGCCAGCTCGGGCAGGGCCTGCCGGACCACGATCAGCCCCGACGCGTACCAGCCGTTATCCACGTTGGAGACGAAGAAGCAGTTGGTGAAGGCCGGGGCTGTCCCCGCGGCGCAGTCCCCAGCGCCAGGGTTGCTCAGCACCTCGCCGTTGGCGGTGTCGTACCACTGGTACAAGAAGCCGTCATACCGCTGCAGGTGGCGCACCTCGGTGAGGGTGGCCTCGATCCTGGCGCGGGCCTGCGACTCGCTGATCAGGCCGAGGTCCCGGGCCGAGACCACGGCCCACAAGTACACCCCGATGTTGGCGGCGGAGGTGTACCGGCCCTCGCTGGCGGGGGTGCCCGAGCCGCCGGCAAAGGTGATGTTGTCCATCGGCAGGCTGGTCGCCTGGTCGACGTCCGCGTCGTAGAACTTCCAGGTGTCCCGCGCGATGGCCAGCAAGCTCGCCCGCTGCGCCTGGCTCAGCCCGTCGTAACGGCTGACCTGGTACCCCGCCGCGCGGGCCGTTCCGGGGGCCAGCGCCGCGATGACGACCGCGGCGACCAGCCACAAGTATCTCGCCCTGAGCTTCATCCATAGCCTCCTTGTCGTCCCCCCTCTATTCAGGACAGCCGCAGCTAGCCCTGAGCTCGAGGTGGACGGGCAGCTCCACCGTCCGCTGCGCCAACGCGGTGCCGCCGATGCGGTCCTTGAGCATCGCCACCGCGGTGTCGCCGAGCGCCGCCATCGGCTGGACCACGGTGGTAAGGCTGGGCCGCAGGTGCCGGCCGAGCTGGATGCCGTCGAACCCGGTGACCGCGACGTCGCCGGGGACGCTCAAGCCCGCGTCCTGCAGCGCCGCCATGGCCCCGATCGCCATCTGGTCGTTGGCGCACACCAGAGCCCGCGGCACCTGCCTGGTACCGATGATCTTCTCGGCGACCCGGCGACCGCCCGCCGTGGTGAAGTCACCGTGGTAAGCCGGCACCTCGGCCGGCTGGCGGCCGAGCCCGGCCACGGCCCGGCGGAACCCGTCGTGTCGGCTAGCCGAGTCCGGCGAGTCGGGCGGGCCCCCGATGAAGCAGATGTCTGCGTAGCCGTGCGCGCCGACTAGGTGCGAGGTCACCTGGTACGCCCCGGTTTCGTTGGCCACGGTCAGGTAGTCGATGGCCCGGTCGCCGCTGCCGCTATCCGGATCGCCCTCGGTGGCCAGCAGCACGACCGGGATGCGCGCCCCGACGTGCTCGATCATCGCCAGCGGGGCGGTCCGGGCCAGCACGACGAGCCCGTCGCACCGCCCCGCGATGCTCAGCACCAGGCCGCCGTCGTCCCGATAATGGCTGGCCGCGATGAGCACCGCGTACCCGCTGCGCCGGGCGGCTCGCTCCATGCCCCGGATCACCTCGTCGTACCAGTACGCTGCGTCGCTCTCGTCCTCAGCCAGCTCGGGGAAGCACAGGCCGAGCACGCCGGTGCGGCGCGCGGCCAGGTCCCTAGCCGCCCCGTTCGGCACGTAACCAAGTTCGATGACCGCGGTGAGCACCTTGTCCCTGGTCCCGGGCAGCACCCGCTCGTGCCCCGCCAGCACCCGGGAGACCGTCGCGGTCGACACCCCCGCGAGCTGCGCCACGTCATAGACGCTCGGCTTGTCACGCCCGGCCCTAGCACGCACGGGAGGTCACCCTCTCATGTATGCGCATACGTATGCGCATACATGATCATGACCGGACCCGTCCGCCACGTCAAGCGCACACGGCCGGCGCTCGCCTGGACGACAGGACCGCTATCCGCGCCTGAGGCCGGCCCGGCTGCCGCCTATCCGGCTGCCTAGTCGGCTGGCTATCCGGCTGCCCCGGCCGCCGCCCAGCCGCAGCGCCAGCCGCCAG
The DNA here is from genome assembly GCA_963769715.1 of uncultured Actinomycetes bacterium. Lineage (GTDB taxonomy): Bacteria > Actinomycetota > Actinomycetes > Streptosporangiales > Streptosporangiaceae > Palsa-504. The sequence goes on along the minus strand of CAVYNE010000034.1, from coordinate 157,974 downwards.
CCGAGCAGGAACAAGCCCAGGAACGCCAGCGCGACGCCGATGAACGCGGCCGCGGTGCCCTGCCCGGATACCACCCGGAACACCATGCCCAGGGCCGCCGCGCCGAGCCACGCGCCTACCCCGGCGGGCCACAGCTCCGAAGGCCGCCGCCAGGCCCGCGCCGTCAGCCAGCCGCCCGCCAGCCCGGCCAGGAACGGCCACGCCGTCGAGGCGATGCCGCCCAGGCTCTCGCCCTTGGTGTGGCTGGCCCGGCCGATGATCACGAACAACAGCACGCAACAGCAGTCGAGGATCACCGCGAGCCGCACCGAGCGCATGCGACCCAGGTTAACGTTAACGCTGTGCCTATCGCTGGGGCTCGATGATCGCCTTGAGTCCGGTGCGCCGGGCCGCCGCCCCGAACGCCGCCGGTATCTCGCCCAGGCCCGTCCGGCTCGTCACCACCGAACCGAGGTCCACCACCCCCCGCTCGGTCAGGCTGATGGCCCGCGGGTACACCTCGTTCATGCGCCGAACCATCGCGATCGTCAGCCCCTTACGCCGTGCGAGCGAGGCGCCGAACCTGATGACGTCGTCGCCCGGGATGCCGGCCAGCACCACCCGGCCGCCTGGTCGCACCGAGGCCATAGCCAGCTCCACGCCCTCGTTGTTCCCCGCCGCCTCGAACGCCACATCCACCCCCGCCCCGGTCAGTTCGCCCATCAGATCGTCCTCGACCGCGCCTCTGCCAGCAAACCGGGCCGAATCGACCACCTGGTCCGCGCCCAGCCGCCCGGCCGCCTCCCGCCGGTGCGCCAGCGGCTCGACCGCCAGGACCGAACTCGCGCCCGCTACCTTCAGCACCGAGATGAGCAGTAGCCCGATCGGCCCGCAGCCGATCACCGAGGCGGTACCGCCGAACGGCAGGTGCCCCAGGTCCACGGAATGGATCGCCACCCCGAGCGGCTCGAGCATGGCGCCGTCCGCGTCGGACACCCGGTCGGGCAGCGGGTACAGCGCCGAAGTCGGCCAGGCCATGAACTCCCGCATCATGCCGTCGGTCTCGCCGTGGCCGGAGAACTTGAGCCGGTAACACAGGTTCCGGTAGCCGTCCCGGCAAGCCCGGCACGTCTGGCACGGAATCGCCGGGTCAATCGCCACCCGCTGGCCGGCCCGCGGCCCCCCGGCGATCACCCCCGCGCCCTCGTGACCGAGCACGAGCGGGTGCGTGAGCTTGGCGTCGCCGATCGCGCCCTCGTCCCACCAATGCAGGTCAGAGCCGCAAATGCCGACCGCGGTAACTTGCACGAGGCTCATCCCGGGCCCCGCCTCCGGCACCGGCTCGTTCGCCACCCGCAGGTCGCCAACCGCGTGGAGTCTCGCTGTGCGCACCGGTTCGTCCTCTCGTCGGCTTCAATGTCATTTTTATCCCGAACGGGTGGCTGTATCGGTTCTGCGCCAGCTCCGCGCTTTTGGTGGTGCGACGCCCGGGTCGGTTGATAAGACAGCGAAACCAGTGATCCCCGGGGGCGGCCGGGGATCACTGGCTCGGTGCTGGCTAGCAGTGCTCGCTAGCGCAGGGGTGGGCTTGCAGGGTTGCCCGCCCCTACGCCGCGGGGCCGCTAGCCAGGGTCACGGTCGTGGTCTGCGACTGGCCGGACTGGTCCACCCAGCCGATCGAGATCGAGTCGCCGGGGTGGTACTTGACCAGCACCTGCGCGATGTTCTGGCTCGTAGAGACCGACTGGCCGCCGACCGAGGTGATCACGTCGCCCGCGGTCAGGCCGGCGTTGGCGGCCGGAGATCCAGACAGGGTACCGGCGATGGTCACACCGCTGGTGCTGCCGCCCTGGCTGCCCTGGCTGCCCCCGAAACCTCCGAAGCCGCCGAAGCCCCCGGAGCCGCTGGCTGAGCCCTGGCTCGCAGGCTGGGTTTCCACGCCGAGGAAGGCGGTGGCGCCGATGTGGGTAACCGCCGAGGTGGTGCCGGCCTCGATCTGCGTGGCGATGGAGGTCGCCTCGTTGATCGGGATCGCGTAGGCCTGCTCCGCGGTCTGGCCGGACTGGGACTGGACCTGGGTCCCCGAGGAGGCCGCGGTGTCCATGCCGATCACCTGGCCGTAGGAGTTGACCAGCGAGCCGCCCGAGTCGCCGGGCTGGATGTTCGCGTTGGTCTCGATCAGCCCGGTCAGCTGCTCGCTGTTCCCGGAGCCCTCGTCCGATGCGGTGATCGACTGGTTCAGGGCGGTGACCGTGCCCGCGGCGACCGACGGGGTGCCGCCCGTGCCGCCCGCGTTGCCGAGCGCGACCACGCTGTCCCCGGTCTGTACCGTGGAGGAGTCACCGAGGCTGGCGACGGTGAGGCCGGACGCGTTCTGCAGCTGAATCACCGCGACGTCCTGGGTGGCGTCGTATCCCACGACCGTGGCCGTGTAGGTGCGGCCGTTGCCGACATCGGTGACCTTGATCGACGTGGCGCCATCGATCACGTGGTTGTTCGTCAGGATCTCGCCGTTCGAGGTCAGCACGATGCCGGTGCCGGCCGCGGTGGCCTGCTGATCGCCAAGCGTGGACACCACGTCAACCAGTCCGGGGTCCACCCGGGACGCGATCTGGCTCGTGGATAGCACGGTCTTGGAGGTGGCGGTGGCCATGGTCACCGCGGTCGGGTTCAGGCCGCCGATCAGGCCGCCCGCGGTGGCGCCCGCGGCGAGCGCCACGGCGCCGGTGATGATCAGCCCGCGCTTGTGGTTCCTGCGCGGTGGCGGCGGCGGTTCGGTCGAGAAGCCGTATCCAGCGTCATAACCCGGTCCACCCGGATAGCCGGCTCCGCCGGCGGAGGCAGCGGGTGCCGGTCCGGCTGGATACCCCCGGTCGCTCGGGCGCTGTTCTGAATCGTTCGGGTCGTAGGTCTGGCTCATGGGTTTGCCCTCAACTCCGTGCCGCCTGTGCGGCGTCGTCCCTTTCGTTACGTTCTGATAATCGGTTCCGGACCTTGAGGGGAGCCAAGGGTAACCGTCTGTTAAGCTCCAAGTTTCCTGAAGGTCTGCTTAAGGCGTTCAGGTTCACGGGTTCGCGTCCGGCGCCATCCCGCCCTTCGCTGTCTTCTTCCGGTGCGCCCTCGCCCGCCAGCCACTCGCGCACCGCCAGCCCCACCAGGACCGGCACCAGGTCCCTGGACCGCCGGAACAGCCAAGCCGTGCCCTTGGTGGCCATCCAGCCGGCTTCGGCGAGCCTCGTCGGCGGCGGGCTGGACGGCTCCGGGTCCGGGCCGGGCCCGACCGGGTACCCGGATGCGGCCAGCAGGGCGTGGAATCGGCAGGCGATGAGGCGGTGGCCGCGCTCGTTCGGATGCAGCCGGTCCACGCTCCAGTAACGGCGCTCGTAGGTGGCGGGATCGCGGGCTGTGTCCAGGTGCACGGTCCCGTGCCGTCGTGCCACCTCGTCCACGGCCGCGTTCACCGCGCGCATCCGGCGGGCTAGCGGCCGGGCCAGCGCCCGCGGCAGCCCGAACATCTGTCCCGGGTCGGGCAGCCGCATGGTGAGCACCTGCGCGCCCGCTGCCCGCAGCGTGGCCACCGTGCAGCCGACCGCGGCGCCGGTCCGTTCCGGGTCGAAGTCGCCGCGCAGCGTGTCGTTGATGCCCACCACCACGCTGGCCACGTCGGGCCGCAGAGCCGTCGCGGCTGGCAGCTGGACGCGCTCCACGTCGGCGGCCAGCGCGCCCAGCGTGGCCAGGTTGTGCACCTCGGGCTGGGGTAGCGCGCCGGCTAGCAGCGCGGCCCAGCCGCGCCAGCCGCCGTCGGGTGCCGGATCGCCCATGCCCACCGTGATCGAGTCGCCGAGCGCCACGAACGTCGTCATGCTGTGACTCCCGCCCCGACCTCGTATCCGGCCTCATGTACCGCGAGGAAGCCCCGCACGGCCGTGGCCCAGTCGTATTGCTCGGCGCGGGCCCGGGCCGCAGCCCGGCGAACCCGTTCCGGCCCGGCCAGCACGGTGCGCACCCCGGCCGCGAGGTCTTCGCCCGGCACGCTGGCACCGGCCTCGCCCACCACCTCGGGCAGAGCGGACTCCGCGCTCACCACCACTGGGGTCCCGCAGGCCAGCGCCTCGAGCGCGGCGAGCCCGAAGGTCTCCGCCGGCCCGGGCGCCAGCGCCACATCGGCGCTCGCCAGCGCGGCCAGATCGGCGCGGCCAGGTCGGCGCGGCCGGGCAGGAAGCCGGCGAAGGTGACCGGCAGCCCCGCGCGCGCGGCCCGGCGCTCCAGGCGCGGCCGCAGCGGGCCGTCGCCGGCCACCACCAGCCGGACGGGCAGGGCACTCGCCCGCAGGGTGGCCAGCGTGATCAGCGAGCGCTGCGGCTTCTTTTCCGCCGACAGGCGGCCGCAGTGCACCAGGAGGATATGGCCTTCGGCGGCGTAACGTGCCCGTACCTGGCCAGACCCAGCAGCCTGCGGGGCAAAGGTGGCCAGGTCCACGCCGAGCGGCACGCGGACCACGTTGCCCGCGCCGATCCGCTCGAACTCGGCCGTGGCCCAGCCGGTGGTGCAGATGATCTGCTGGTACGCCCGGGCCGTGCGCCGGTTGAGCCAGTCGGCGATGGCCCGTCCCAACGGCGCCAGCCCGGACAGGGCTACCTCCAGCAGTGCCGTGACGCTCTCGTGCGACACCATGACGGCGGGCACGCCGTGCTCGCGCGCCCACACCCCGGTCCAGCGCAGCGTGGTCCGGTCCGACACCTCGAGCACGTCCGGCCGCAGCCGGGCCAGCCGCCGCCTGCGCCACAGCACCCGGTACCCGCCGGCGAACGGCACCCGCGGCGCGCGCAGCGTGATCACCCGGCCCTGCGCGGTCGGCTGGTCGCTGTCCCGCTCACCGGGGATGACCAGCACCGGCTCGTGCCCCGTGGCCAGGTAGCCCGCGCCCAGTTCGGCTAGTGAGGTGCGCAGGCCGCCCGAGTGCGGCGCGACGAAGTTGGCCAGCCGAACGATCCTCATATCGTGACCTTGGCCGGCCTGGCTCCCAGCACCGCGGCATAGTGCCGATCAGCTCCTCGGTCAGCGCAGGCCAGCTCCGGCTCGGCACCTTGCGCCGTCCGGCCGCGCCGAACGCCGCGCGCGCCGCCGGGTCGGCGGCCAGCCGGGCTACCGCGGCGGTGAACGCGCCCGGGTCCGACGGCGGCACCAGGTACCCGGTCACCCCGTCCGCCACCAGGTCGAGTGGCCCTCCGGCGGCCGGCGCGACCACCGGCAGCCCGCTCGCGGCGGCCTCCTGCAGTGTCTGCCCGAACGTCTCATACGGCCCGCTGTGCACGAACACGTCCAGGCTGGCGTAGATGGCCGCCAGCTCCTCGCCCCGTCGCTCGCCAAGGAAGATGGCGTCCGGAATCTGCTGGCGCAGCCGGGCCTCGGCCGGCCCGGCCCCCACGATGACCAGCCGGACCCCGGCCAGCGCGGTGATCCCGGCCAGCAGTTCGACGCGCTTTTCGGTGGCCAGGCGGCCGACGTACCCCACGATCAGCTCCCCGCCGTGTCCCCCCTTGGCGAGCAGCGTCGCGCGCACCTCCTGGCTGCGCTTGCCCGGGTCGAAGCGTCGCGTGTCCACGCCGCGGCCCCACAGCCAGACGTTGCCGAGGCCCTGGCCGAGCAGGCCGGTCGCGGTGACCGTCGACGGGGCCAGCGTGCGAGCGGCGCCGTTGTGGATGCGGCGCAGCCACCGCCAGGCGAACGCCTCGCCGGCCCAGCCGAGCCGGTACGCCCGCGCGTAGGAAGGAAGGTCGGTCTGGTACACCGCGACCGTGGGCAGGCCGAGCCGCCGGGCCAGGGCGCCCCCGTGCGCGCCCAGGAAGACTGGGCTGGCCAGGTGCACCACCTCGGCCCTGGTGGCTGATGAGCGCGGCCCGGACCCGGTGGCTGGGCAGGCCGGGCCGGAAGCTCGGGTAGCCGGGCAGCGGCACCGCGGGAACGCGCACGACCGGGAACGCAAAGCCATGTTCGGCCCGCGCCCCGCGCCCGCCGGACGTGCCCCTTTCCTGCGCCCCTGGCCCCCCGGGCGCGCCCGTGGCCCTTTCTTTCACCCCCCGATTGCCGGGCGTCCTGGGCGCGATGACGAGGGGGTGGTGGCCGTAGTTGGTGATGAGTTCAGCGACCCGCAGGACGCAGTGCGCGACGCCGTTGACGTCGGGCGGGAAGGATTCGGTGATAATCGCCACCCTCATGGTCACAAGGTGCGATACCAACAGATCGCGGTATCACAGCCGCCGTGACTTCCAGGTGAAACTTCCATGACTTTCTGGTTTTGCGACAATCACCCCATGGACCCCACCTGGATAGTGCGGCTGGATGCGCCGGGCGACGGCCCGCGGCTAGCGGTCAAAGACTGCATCGACGTCGAGGGCCTGCCCACCACCGTGGGCTGCCAACTGATCGCGGAACAGGCGAGCCCGGCGGCCAGGGACGCGGCCGTGGTAGCGGCGGCCCGGCAGGCTGGAGCGCGGATCGTCGGCAAGACCAACCTGGCCGAGCTGTGCTGGTCGGCGAGCGGGGTGAACCCGTGGTCGGGCACGCCGGTGAACCCGGCGGATCCCCAGCGGATTCCTGGCGGGTCATCGAGCGGCTCGGCGGTCGCCGTCGCAGCCGGCGAGGCAGACGTGGCCCTCGGCACCGATACCGGGGGCTCGGTCCGGATCCCCGCGGCCTGCTGCGCGATCACCGGGCTGAAGACCACCTGGGGCCGGGTGCCGGTCGACGGCGTGTACCCGCTGGCCCCGTCCATGGACACGGTTGGCCCGCTCGGCGCGGACGTAGCCGCGGTGGAACTAGGGATGCGCCTGATCGAGCCCGGCTTCGCGGTCGGCTCCTGCGAGCTCGCGGTAGGCAGGATCCGGCCGGGAATCGACATCGACCCGATGACCGACGCCGCGGTCGACGCCGCGCTGGCCGCCGCTGGCCTGCGGGTCGCGGACGTCGCCGGGTTCGACTTCCCGGCCGTGAACGGTGCGGGCAACGTGCTCATCGACGTGGAGGCCTACCAGGCGAACGAGCACCTGCTCCCGCGGCTTGACCGCCTCAGCCCGCAGATCCGGCGGAACATGACCGAGTCGGCCGCGGTCACCGCCGACGAGCGGAACGCCGCTGACCGGACCAGGCGCCAGTTGCGGGATTGGTTCGCCACCATGCTGGAAAGTCATCCGTTCCTGGCCATGCCGACGCTGGCGGGTCCGCCGCCGCTGTTCGGCGAGCGTGGCATGCCGCTCACCGTGCTGACCATGCCGGCCAACCTGGCCGGCCTGCCGGCCCTGGCGCTGCCCGTCCCCGGCGGCCCGGCCGGGCTGCCCGCCTCCCTCCAGCTCATCGGGCCGCCCGACAGCGAGGAGCAGCTTGTCGCCCTCGGCCACCTCATCGAGGCCGCGCTGGGATGAATTCCGCGGGGCTGAGGCGTCAAAGCTCGCGGCACTGACATTTCCCCGGAGCAGGTAAGAATGAGCTAACGGAGGGAGTTGCCGATGAGCGCGCCGGCGCAGACGCAGACCTGGCCCGAACTGCGAGGGTTCCTGCACGGGCTGCCCGGGGTGGACCGGGTTGGGGCGGAGGCGCGCGCGGCCATGCTGGCCAGCAGGTCCATCAAGACCTCGGCCAAGCGGTGGGCGCTCGACGCCGCGATCTCGATGATCGATCTGACCACGCTGGAGGGCCAGGACACGCCCGGCAAGGTCCGCGCGCTGTGCGCCAAGGCCAAGCGCCCCGACCCCGCCGACCCAACCGCGCCGATGGTCGCCGCCGTCTGCGTTTACCCGGACCTGGCTCACGTCGCGGCGGCCGAACTGAAGGGCACTGGCGTGCACGTGGCCAGCGTCGCCACCGCGTTCCCCAGCGGCCGGACCAGCCTGGACGTCAAGCTGGCCGACGTAAAGTACGCGGTCGCGGCCGGCGCCGACGAGGTGGACATGGTGATCGACCGCGGCGCCTTCCTCGCCGGGCGCTACCAGCAGGTCTTCGACGAGATCACCGCCGTCCGGGAAGCCTGCGGCCCCGCCGGCCCGCCGGCCAGGTCGGCCCCGCCGGCACCGCCGGCCAGGTCGGCCCCGCTGGCACCGCCGGCCAGGTCGGCCCCGCCGGCACCGCCGGCCAGGTCGGCCCCGCCGGCCAGGTCGGCAGGGCGCACCTCAAGGTGATCCTGGAGACCGGCGAACTGGTCACGCTGGACAACGTGCGGCGCGCGTCGTGGCTGGCCATGCTGGCCGGGGCCGACTTCATCAAGACCTCGACCGGGAAGGTCACCCCGGCCGCGACGCTGCCGGTGACCCTGGTCATGCTGCAGGCCGTGCGTGACTTCCGCGAGACGCACGGGCGGCAGGTCGGCGTCAAGCCGGCCGGGGGCATCCGCACCGCCAAGGACGCCCTCCGCTACCTGGTCCTGGTCAACGAGACGGCGGGGCAGGACTGGCTGGATCCCCGCTGGTTCCGCCTTGGCGCCTCCAGCCTGCTCAACGACCTGCTCATGCAGCGGACCAAGATGGCCACCGGCCGCTACTCCGGTCCCGACTACTTCACCCTGGACTGACATGGGAAAGTTCGAGTACGCCCCAGCACCGGAGTCGCGGGACATCGTCTCGCTGCGCGAGTCCTACGGGCTTTTTATCGGCGGCGAGTTCACCTCGAGCCTGGACGGCCGCACGTTCAAGACCATCTCGCCGGCCACCGAAGAGGTCCTGGCCGAGGTAACCGAGGCCGGCCCGGCCGACGTCGACCGCGCGGTGGGCGCCGCTCGTCAGGCGTACGAGCACACCTGGTCGCGACTGCCGGGTAAGGAACGAGCCAAGTACCTGTTCCGAGTCGCCCGGATCGTTCAGGAAAAAGCGCGTGAACTCGCCGTGCTCGAGTCGCTTGACAACGGCAAGCCCATCCGGGAATCGCGCGATGTCGACCTCCCGCTCGTCGCGGCGCACTTTTTCTACCACGCCGGCTGGGCCGACAAGCTTGAGTACGCCGGTTACGGCCCGGCGCCGCGGCCCGTCGGGGTGGCCGGCCAGGTCATCCCGTGGAACTTCCCGCTGCTGATGCTGGCCTGGAAGATCGCCCCGGCGCTGGCCTGCGGCAATACGGTAGTGCTCAAGTCGGCCGAGACCACGCCGCTGACTGCGCTGGCCTTCGCGGAGATCTGCCAGCAGGCCGACCTGCCGCCGGGTGTGGTGAACATCGTCACCGGGGCGGGGGAGACCGGTCGCGCCCTGGTTACGCATCCCGGCATCGACAAGGTGGCGTTCACCGGCTCCACCGAAGTGGGCAAGGAAATCGCCCGAGCATGTGCCCCATCGCGCAAGAAGCTGACCCTCGAGCTTGGCGGTAAGGCGGCCAACATCGTGTTCGAGGACGCGCCCGTCGACCAGGCGGTCGAGGGGATCGTCAACGGCATCTTCTTCAACCAGGGGCACGTCTGCTGCGCCGGGTCGCGGCTGCTGGTGCAGGAGTCGGTGTACGCCGAGGTGCTGGCGGCGCTGCAGCGGCGGCTGGAGACGCTGCGGCTCGGCGACCCGCTGGACAAGAACACCGATGTGGGCGCCATCAACTCGGCGGCCCAGCTGGCCAAGATCCGCGAGCTGTCCGAGGTCGGCGAGGCCGAGGGCGCGCAGCGCTGGTCCCCGCCGTGCGAGCTGCCGGTGAAGGGCTTCTGGTTCCCGCCGACGGTGTTCACTGGCGTGTCGCAGGCGCACCGCATCGCGCGGGAGGAGATCTTCGGGCCGGTGCTTTCCGTGCTGACGTTCCGCACGCCGGCCGAGGCGGTGGAGAAGGCCAACAACACGCCGTACGGGCTGTCGGCCGGGGTCTGGACCGAGAAGGGATCGCTGATCTTGTGGATGGCCTCCCGGCTGCGGGCTGGCGTGGTGTGGGCGAACACGTTCAACAAGTTCGATCCGGCCTCCCCGTTCGGGGGTTACAAGGAGTCCGGCTACGGTCGCGAAGGCGGCCGACACGGGCTGGAGGCGTACCTCGATGTCTGACAGCGCTGCCCGGTCGGACGGGGCCGCCCCAGCCCGCATTGCCGTGCGCAAGACCTACAAGCTGTACATCGGCGGGGCCTTTCCCCGGTCGGAGAGCGGCAGGTCCTATGTGGTGACCGACCACAAGGGCGGCTTCCTGGCCAACGCAGCCCTGGCGTCACGCAAGGACGCCCGGGATGCGGTGGTGGCCGCGCGGAAGGCGTTCGCCGGCTGGTCCGCGGCCACCGCCTACAACCGCGGGCAGGTGCTCTACCGAGTTGCCGAACTGCTCGAGGGCCGCCGGGCCCAGTTCGCCGCCGAGGTGCGCGCCGCCGAGGGGCTCGGCGCGCGGCAGGCGGAGGCGGTCGTCGGCGCCACCATCGACCGCTGGGTCTGGTACGCCGGCTGGGCGGACAAGCTCGCCCAGGTGCGCGGGGCGGCCAACCCAGTGGCGGGGCCGTACTTCAACTTCTCGCTACCCGAGCCGACCGGCGTGGTCGCGGTGATCGCGCCGCAGGACTCGAGCCTGCTCGGCTTCGTGTCTGTGGTCGCGCCCGCTGTGGTCAGTGGTAATACCGTGGTGGCGCTGGCCAGCGAGCGCTTCCCGCTGCCCGCGGTGTCGCTGTCCGAGGTGCTCGCGACCTCCGACGTGCCCGGCGGCGTGATCAACGTGCTGACCGGGCGCACGGCCGAGATCGCGCCCTGGCTCGCCTCGCACATGGACGTCAACGCCATCGACCTGTGCGGCGCGTCCGGCTCAGTCGCCGACGACCTAGCCGTGGCCGCAGCGGAGAACCTCAAGCGGGTCGTCTGGGTCGGCGACGAGGACTGGACGCTGACGCCGGGCCTGAAGCGCCTGCACACCTACCTGGAAACCAAGACCGTCTGGCATCCGGCTGGTACCTAGACCGCACGTCCGGGACTCGCGGCCCGATTGCTCGCCGCTGCGGGCTGTCCTGTTGAGCGACCACCCCCGCGGAACGGCCCTACGCATCCGACCTGAACGGTGTGCCGCTGCCGCTGCCATGACGGCGAGCTTGTAATCAGCAAGGGACATGGCGGACGATGGGCTGGGTAGGCCGGCGGTGACGTATCTCCCCAGGAGGAAGAATGCCTGCCACCGTTCAGCCAGTCATCGTGACCCCGAGTATCCCGCTGTTGCTAGCCCTTATAAGGCGCTGTTCGGAGCGGTGGAAATCTCGCGCGTCCCCGAAGACGGCCCCCCCGTTCTTCGTGGGCCTGCAGATCGGTAACGCTGAACTCGGCGTCGTGGCCGACGGAGACGCTCATATCGACGCCCCGCAGCGGATCTTGCTCAACGTGAACGTCGGCGATCTCGGGGTCGGGAACGTGGCGGGCTTGCTTGAGCACGTCGAGGCCCTAGGCGGCCGAGTGCTCGGTCCGCCGAACGACATGCCGTTGGGGGCAGCGTGTGGCGCACATCCAGGACCCGGACGGGAACAGGGTCAACCTCACCGAGCCCATCTAGTACGTCTCGAACTGCGGTTCCGGGACTAGGCAGTGATGGCGCCTTCGAGCAGGACGCGGTGCCGTAGCATCCACGCAGCGGATCGCGCACGCCAGGCGATCGCCCACAGCGCGGTGGCGTCATCACAGTCGGGCGTGACGTCGGCCTGGATAGCTTCGGCCGCACTGTCGCGGATGGCGTACTCGATCATCTTGGGGACAAGGGAACGCCGCCCGTCTGCGGCGAGCCCGTAGCCGTCAGCGAAAAGGCGGAGCTGGGCCGCGCGGGCGGCGGCGTCGGGCAGGTTCTGGCGCTCGGCGATGTCGTCGTCGTGCAGCTGCGCGTTCAGCCAGGCGGTCGCGGCGATCTCATCGAGGCGGTCGGTTGGCCCGGCGGTCGGCCAGTCGATGAAGCCGACCGGAAGCCCGTCGCGCGCCACGATGTTCCAGGGACCGGTGTCGCGGTGGCTGAAGATCGCGTCCGGCGCGTCGCTGTGAAACGGCCAGGAATGCCAGACCGCGCCCGGCGGAGGCCGGAAGTAGGCGGTAGCGTCGTGGAGGCTGCGCAGCAGGCGGCCTACTTGCCAGATGCCTTCGTCACTCCACGCGTGCGGGTGGGCGAACTCACCCGGGATATAGGTCACGACCTCGTGCCCGCGATCGTCGTACCCGTCGCCGACAACGCGTGGGCTGCCGGTGAACCCGGCGTTTTCCAGGTGATTCAGCAAGGCGTGCACGGTCGGGGTCCACGGGCCAGCCGGGCGTCTTACGGTGTCGCCATGTCGCACAACAGGGCCAGGCTGGACTTTGGTCCCGGTAAACGTTCCGTACGAAGCATGCGGGGGCACTGAAGGCTCCTCAAGCCAGCTGATACGCCCGTCCGCCAGCGCCGCGGGCCCTCAAAACGCTGCCACGAAACATCGCAGCGCGCAACACAGTTTTCGATCCTGCGAAGGCGGCTGCCCCCGTGACCTCCGGGGTCACGCAGCCACGCCGCGTCAGGTCTCAAGGTGCTGCCTGGAGCGCTAGGGCAGCCGCCCGCGGGTTGTCGACGCTACCCCATGCGTGATGCTGAAACACGCGCGGCGGCCTCCTACTCGGCCTCAGCATCATCGCCGTCCCGGGTACCGTCAAACGCACTGCTCCGACCAGACGTCATGCACTGCCGAACCCTCCTATATATCGCATTTTGTACATATCGACCCAGCAAGTCAATTCCTATTATTCGATGTCGTGTTCCCTAAATATCATATGGGACTGATACACTAGAACTAGTGAACAGCCGAGCCCGGCCTGGACTGCCGGGGGGAGGGGACCGTCCGCCGGTCCGCGAGCATCCCGGGAGGGGGTGAGACAGCGCGATGGGCAGTGCCGTGCCGCCGGGCAGCGCCGGGGAGGCGCTGGGGATGCTGAAGGCCGCGATGGGGTACCTGGCCGCGGCGGATGCGACCGCGATGGCGGCGGAGACCCAGGCGCAGTGCCTGCAGGTCCTGGAGCAGGCCCATTCGATGGGTACCGCGGCGCGGGCGTTGATCCTGGGGGCGTTCACGGCCGGGCAGGGCTATTCCGCGGACGCGGATTACAGCCCGCGGGCGTGGCTGGTCAACCGCACCGGCATCACCAGGGGCGCCGCGGTGGGGCATACCGCGTGGGTGCGGCGGGCGGCGGCGCACCGGCTGGTCGCGCAGGCGCTAGCCGAAGGGACGATATCGGAGTCATACGCGCGGACGATCTGCGGCTGGACCGATAAGCTCCCGGCGGACTGCCGCCAGGACGCGGACGAGATCCTGGCCGGCGCCGCGCGGACGGGGATGGGCCTGGCGGATCTGGCCGGGCTGGCCGGGGAGATCTACGCCCGGTCCCGGCCCGGGGGCCCGGACGAGGACCGGGATCAGGCGTTCGAGGACCGGTCCGTCAAGCTGGCGACGACGTTCGAGGGCGCGGGGGTGCTGACCGGGGATCTGAGCCCGGAGTGCGCGTCGATCGTGGGTACGGTGCTGGATGCGCTGTCGGCCCCGGCGGGGGCCGAGGATGACCGCAGCCAGGCGCAGCGGTACCACGATGCGCTGCACGAGGCGCTGCAGCGGCTGGTCACCGCGGGGCTGCTGCCGGAGCGGGCCGGGCAGCCCGTCAAAGCCTGGGTGCACATCTCCCTGGCCGACCTGATGATGCTGGACGGCGACTCCGCGCTGCAGCAGGAGTGGACCAGCCGGGTCCGGGCCGCCTGGGCGGCGCACCGGGCGGAAGCCTCGGCGGGCGGCGGTGACGGCGGGGCGTGGCTGGACGGCGACGCGGCCCAGGCCGTGGCGTGTGATGCGGCGATGGCCCCGTTCGTGACCGGTGAGGTGAACCCCGGCGCGCTGGAGGACCTGGTCCGGCTGTGCGTCCAGCTCGACCGGCTCGGTCACCGCGGCGACGGCGGCGCCGATGCCGGCGGCGGCAGCGCTGAGGCCGGCGGCGCCGGCAGCGAAAGCGGCAGCGGCGGCCAGGCGCAGGCCGCGTCCCGCCCGGACACCACCCGGGCCTGGGAAGCGCTCGAACGCGCGATCATCGGCAAGGCGGTGGACCTGGTGTCGGGTCCGGGCGGGCTGGCGTCGTTCCTGCGGCGCCGGCAGCTCGGCGCCCGGCTCGGCGGGCCCAGCCTGCCGCTGGACATCGGCTACGCCGAGACCATCCCCGCGGGCATCCGCAACGCGGTGATCCTGCGGGATCAGCACTGCCAGTGGGCCGGGCGGTGCCACCAGCCCGCCTGCGCGTGCCAGGTCCACCACGTCAGGCACAAGGCCAACGGCGGCCACACCAGCGTCAAAGACTGCGTGCTCCTGTGCTGGTTCCATCATCAAGTGGTGATCCACCGGTGGGGCTGGACCCTGGTCCTGAACCCCGACGGCACCACCACCGCCTGGAACCCCGACAAGACCAAAGTCCTGCACAGCCACGAGCCCCCCGCCAACACCGGGTAACACCCCCGGCACGCTCCGGGATAGGGAACTACCACGCAGGCCGACAGTTCCGGCGGCCCGAGTAAGTCATCGTACGGCCAGCCCAGCTAAGTCCCTATAAGGCAGCACCGGATAAACGCCCGCCGACGGCTCATTCCAAGAGGCACGGCGTTATCCGGTGCTGCTCGTTACTCCAGGGACCCACTGCCGGTTGAACATGACGGCTTCGGCCACGCGTTGGCGCGTACCGACGCCAAAGGGCCTCAGCCTGAAAAGGCGGGCCGTGACATCCGTCATGCCGAGACCAGGATCTGTCGCACTGGGGCAGCGGCCGCCGCTCGCCTAGCGTTGCGAACATGACGACAAGCGATCAGCAAGTGGCCCCGGTCCGCAGCCGCACCGCAACCGCAACCGGCTGCTATCAGTGGCGCAAATCGTGGTGTTCGACATCGCCGGCCCCTTGGTGGCTTACTCGCTGCTGCGCTCGGCTGGCCTGAGCTCGGTGTCGGCGCTCGTGCTGAGCGGCGCATTCCCGGCTCTGGGCATAGCGGTCGGCGTGGCCCGTCACCGGCGCGTGGATGCCATCGGAGTCCTCGTGCTGGCCGGGATCGCCGTCGGCACGGTTCTGGGGCTGGTCAGCGGCAATGCCCGCCTTGTGCTGGTCGAGGGCTCGGTGCCCACTGCGGTGTTCGGGCTATTGTGCCTGGGCTCGCTAAGGTCGCGCCGGCCGTTGATCTTCCGTTTCGCCCTCGAGTTCATGGGCGGCGATACTCCGCGGGGCCGGGACTTCGACGGCCTGTGGCGCTATCCCGGATTCCGCCATGCCTTCCGGCTCTTCACCGTGGTCTGGGGGGTGACGTACCTGGCCGAAGCAGCGGCCAGGGTCATCATCGTCGAGACGACATCGACGGCGACTGCGCTGACCGTTTCCAAGGTGATGCCCTACGCCGTCGGCGCTGTCCTGGCCGCATGGATGTTCGCCTATGGCCGGCGGGCCAGGCGGGAGGGCGAACGGCTCGCCGCCGCGGCCCAGGCCGACGCCGAGCACGGTGCAGTACAAGTCGAGGACGGAGCAGCACCAGTCGAGCGCGGAGCAGCGTCAGCCGGGCGCCCAATACCGGAAACGGCAGCTGCCGCAAGCGGCACCCGCTGACTCAGCGGATAGCCCGGGTCACCAGGGCTGAGGGCTAGGCATGATGCAACCGGTAGTGTGCCGCCAGCACGTCGTCGCCGAAATCATCCGCCGGGTTCCGCCACGCCGAATGGATGTGGTTACCGTTGGCCTGGGTGTTGTCATGCTCGATGAGCAGCGTGGGTCCCTGGACCCGGTAGTAATGCCGCTCCCCAGGCGACGTCCCACCCGCCCAGGCGAAGGTGAGGTTGTCCATACCCGCGCGTTCCAGGTCGTGCATCTGGGCCCCGGCCACCTCGTCGGGCAGCCGCCGGGCGAACCCCCCGACCAGGGCCGCGAGCGTATCGAACTGCCGCTCGTTCAGCCCGGACGCCGCGACACCCCTGGGGCCGGAACGGACATAGCTGAGGATGTCGCGCTCGTCCTCGCTGATCACGTAGTCCGGCTCGGGCGCGAACACCGGGTCCGGCCGCTCCATCTCACCCAGACGGGGCACCATCCGGGCGGCCAGGTCCGGCGGTGGCCGGTGGTGGATGATGGCGGCGCGCCGCTGGGCGGCGTCGAGCGAGTTGACCAGCCGGTAGCCGAGTTCCTCGTCGTCGGCCAGCGGCGCGAGCATCCCGACCGAAGCAGGCTCGGCCCCCAGCATGCACGGGGTGGGGGAGATGTACCGACCCTCGGCCACGGTGAAGTTGAGTGACACGTGGTGCCCGGCGAACTGCCATCCCCAGGCCTGATCGCCCGGCGAGCCGAACACCTTGAAGCAGTAACGTTCCGGATCGAACAGATCAGCCAGGCCCGGCGTCAGCGCCCGCAGCACGTGCTCCATGGCCATCACCGACACGACCTTGGTGTACCCCGGCAGGCTCGTGCCGGTCACGATCAGCTCGTGCGCGAGCCGCCGCTGCCCGTCGTCGAGCGCGCCGGTCGGCAGGCCGTTCCGGTCCGGCGCCGGCAAGAACGACCAGTCCCGCCGCTCGCCGGAGCCGAAGGTGAAACACGCCCGCTCCCGCTGCCCCGCAGACAGCGCCGCCAGCAAGGCCGAGGCTGCCCTAGTCATTCGTTCGGCCGTCTCCGGCACGGCCAGCCTTTCCTCGTCACCCATGACCCCGATTATCCGCCGGCCCCGCTATCCGCGGACCCCGCACCGAGAGCGAAGATCGCGGCCAGGTAGCAGAACAACGATCACCTCGCGGGCCGAGCTCGTGCTGCTGGCCGGCCAGCTGACCGGCTCCTAGACGCGGGGGAGGATCCCGGCGAGCAGGGTGCCCATCCGGCTGGCGGAGGCCTTGCCCGCCTCGACCACCTCGGCGTGGCTGAGGCCGTGCCCGGCCAGGCCCGCCGCCAGGTTGGTGACCAGCGAGATGCCGAGCACCTCCGCGCCCAGGTGGCGGGCCGCGATGGCCTCCAAGCCGGTCGACATCCCGACCAGGTTGGCGCCGAGCCTGCCCAGCATGGTGATCTCCGCCGGGGTCTCGTAGTGCGGGCCGGGCATCATCGCGTAGACCCCGTCGGTCAGGCTCGGGTCGGCCTCGCGGGCCAGCGCCCGCAGCCGGGGCGAGTACAGGTCGGTCAGGTCCACGAACCGCTGGCCGCCAGGGGGCGGCCCGGCCAGCGGGGACTTGCCGGTCAGGTTGAGGTGGTCGCGGATCAGCACCGGCTCGCCCACGCTGAGCCCGGACCGGATGCCGCCCGCCGCGTTGGTCAGCACCACCGTGCGGCACCCCGCCGACACCGCCGTCCGCACGCCGTGCACCACGGCGGCGGGGGACAGCCCCTCGTACAGGTGCACCCGGCCGAGGAACACCAGGACCCGCACCGGCCCCGCGGCTACGATGCGGACGGTGGGCGTGTGCCCCGGCACCGTCGAGGCGGGAAACCCGCCCAGTTCGGTCAGCGGGATCTCGGTCTCCGCGGCGCCGATCGCGTCGGCGGCTGGCGTCCAGCCCGAGCCGAGGACCACGGCGGCATCATGCGGGCCGGTCAGGGCGGTGAGGCGCTCGGCGCTAGCCGCCGCGGCGGCGAAGGGGTCGTCGGTCACGATGGCCATCATGGCGTATGAGCGGGCCGGGCTGCGCTCCACATGCCCGTTCGGCCGACGACTGAAGTACCCGTGATTCGTTATAACGTGT
The DNA here is from genome assembly GCA_963769715.1 of uncultured Actinomycetes bacterium. Lineage (GTDB taxonomy): Bacteria > Actinomycetota > Actinomycetes > Streptosporangiales > Streptosporangiaceae > Palsa-504. The sequence goes on along the minus strand of CAVYNE010000034.1, from coordinate 140,342 downwards.
CTTGGTGGACGACGAGGCTGTGGCGGAGCAGGGGCGACCCGTCCCGGTAGCCGCGGACGGGGGACAGCAGCCGTCGAAGTGGGACGACCCGCGGATACCGTGGGCCGGCAAGCCGCGGCGGGTCGACATCTTGTGCTGGGCCGGCATCACGCTCAGCGGCATCTACTACTGGGCGCTGCTGCCGTTCCGGGCATCGCTGCTCGGTACCCATCCGGTGCTGTCCGAGCTGCTGAACGGGAGCACCGAGGCGATCGTCGCGGCCGCGGCGTTCGCCCGGGTCGGGCACGGCTCGCTGGTCGTGGTGCTGCTGGCCGCCATCCCCGGGCTGATGATCTTCGACCCGCTCTACTGGTGGGCGGGCCGCCTGTGGGGCGAGCGCGTCATCGCGCTGCTGTCCGGCCGTCGCAACCGCGGGGGCCGGTACATGGGGCACGTGCAGCGCTGGGGCCGCAAGTTCACCTGGCCTGCCGTGGTGATCGCCCCGTTCCTGCCCATCCCCAACGCGATCATCTTCGTCATCGCCGGCTGGGCCGGGATGCGGCTGCTCACGTTCATCATCCTGGACATCATCGGCTCGCTGCTGTGGACGGGCATGCTGGCCGGCCTCGGCTACGAACTCGGCCACCACGCGGTCGTGGTGGCCCAGACCGTCTCGCACTACGGACTGTGGATCTCGATCGCGCTGATCGCCGTCATCGTCGTCACTCAGGTCCGCTCGCAGCGCCACATGATGCGCACAGTGTCGGCCCAGAGAGGCGCCGAGGCCCGCGCCGCGCAGGGCCGCGCCGGAGGCCAGCGTGGGCCAGGGCGGGGCGATACGACTGCCGGCTGATCCGGAGGATCTGGCCCGAGCGTCACCTGGCTCCGCTGGTCCAGCCAGGGCGTCGTTCCCGTCGCTGGCGTGTGCCGTCGTCCGGCGATGGCGGCCAGCCCTAGTCCGCGGCGGCCTGGCGCGTGCCTCCTGTAGACCGTCTGGCGAGCGGTTCTGCGAGACGGCCCGGCGCCGATAGCGTCACCGGCTCCGACTCGTCGCAGCCGACCAGACGGCTGCGACATCGTCCGACGTACCGTCCGCCCGGCTCACGCGGGCGTGGCGGCCAGCAGCAAGCGCGCGGCGACCTGGCCGACCTGCCGCCAGGCGCATCTCGACGCTGGTCAGCGGGGCCTGCTCGCCGAGCGCCATCGGCTCCCAGTTGTCGAAGCCGACCAGCGCGACGTCGCCAGGTACGGTCCGCGCCGGCCGCGCGGCGCGTGTCGGCCACGCCGCGGGCGAGCTCCTCGCTGCCCCAGAATACGGCGTCGATGCCCGGCTAGCCCGCGTGCGCGCCGCCAGGACGCCGCTCACCGGCCCCGGTGACTACGCTCCGACTCCCGCCGCCGGCCGCCGCTGAGCACCGCGCTCGCCGCGCGCGCGCGCGCCCGGCGCCCGCCGCCCTCGTCGTCGGGCAGCACGGCGGGGCCATCCTCGCCCAGCGACTGCGTCATCGCGTAGACGACCGGAATGCCGGGCCCGGCCACGACCGGCGCCGGGGCTCGACCCGGCGGCCGGTGACGATCAGGCCGTCCACCCGGCGGGCGGCCAGCATCTCCACGTAGCGCTGCTCGCGTTCCGACGTCGTCCCTGGTATCGCACATGAACACCGAGACCTGGCCGGTGCCGAGCGCGTCCTCGGCGCCGAGCATGACCGGAATGCTGAACCGGCCGAAGTTGTCGGTGGTGATCAGGCCCACGGTGAACGAGCGGCCCGCGAGCAAGGCCTGGGCCAGCGTATTCGGGGCGAAGCCGAGACGCTTCGCCGCTTCGGCGACGCGCTCCCTGGTCTCGATCGAAGCTTGCCCTGCCCGTTGAGCGCCTTGGAGGCGGTGCCGATGGACACACCGGCCTCGGCCGCCACGTCACGGATGGTCACCCGCCTCATCTGCTCCTCCTCAGGGTCGGGCTAGCCCTGTTGACGCCTCGCTGGCCAACCTCTAGCCACACTGCGGGGCGATGCGCGTCTGGATGCCCCGGGCTAGGGCCGGACGCCGTAGAGGTGCTCGAGGGCGAGCTGGTCGAGGTGCTCGTAGGCCAGGCCCCGCTGGGCCAGCGCCTCCACGTCGGCACTGGGCTCGCGGACGTCGCGCCAGGTCTCGCCGGGGGCTAGCGTGGGCGAGCCGAGCTGGGCCACGCCGGAGGCGCGCAGCGCCTCGGCCACCTCCGGGTCGGCCCGGAACGCCCGCACCTTGGCCCGCAGGATCAGGTAGTTGCGCATGCAGGCGGCCGCGGACACCCAGACCCCCTCGTCGTCCTCGGTCCGCGGCGGCTTGTAGTCGAAATGCACCGGGCCGTCGTACCCGCCGGCCTCGAGCGTGTCCACCACCCAGAACGCGCCGCGCACGTTACCGGCGCCGAACCGCAGGTCCTGGTCGTACCGCGGCCCGTGCTGCCCGTTCAGGTCGATGTGGAACAGCTTGCCGTGCCACAGCGCCTGGGCGATGCTGTGCGCGTAGTTCAGCCCGGCCATCTCCTCGTGGCCGATTTCCGGGTTGACCCCGACCATCTCGGAGTGCTCGAGCGAGTTGATGAACGCCAGCGCGTTCCCCACGGTGGGCAGCAAGATGTCGCCGCGCGGCTCGTTCGGCTTCGGCTCGATCGCGAACCTGATGTCGTAGCCCTGCTCGCGCACGTACGCACACAGCAGGTTCAGGCCCTCGGCGTACCGGTCGAGGGCGGCCCTGATGTCCTTGGCTGCCCCCGACTCCGCGCCTTCGCGCCCGCCCCAGAAGATGTAGGTCTTGGCGCCGAGGTCCGCGGCCAGGTCGAGGTTGCGCATCACCTTGGCCAGGGCGAACCGCCTGACCTCCCGCTCGTTGGCGGTGAACGCGCCGTCCTTGAACATCGGGTGGCCGAATAGGTTAGTGGTGGCGGTCGTCACGACCAGCCCGGTCTCGGTCAGCGCCTTGCGGAACGCGCCGATGCGCTCGTCCCGCTCGGCGGGGGTGGCGTCGAAGGCGAATACGTCGTTGTCGTGGAAGTTCACCCCGTAGGCGCCGAGTTCCGCCAGCTTGTACACGGCGCGTTCGGCGGGCATGGGCGGCCGCACGGCCGAGCCGAACACATCCACACCCTGCCATCCGACCGTCCAGATGCCGAACGAGAAGCGGTCCTCGCGTGAGGGAACGTAATCCGTGCTCACCGGCGGTCCTTTCCTGTCGTGGCCTCCTGCGTTCCATGCTTTCACGCCGCCCGCCCCCGAGCGCTGTCCTTCTATCGATACGTGGTCCATCGCTGCCGTCATAGCGCACCGATGCTCCATTTCTGCCACGGTCCCATGCTTAGCCGCCCGCCGCCCCAGCCGACCGTGGCGTCGCGCAGGGCTGCGTATCGCTCGCGGACCAGCGGGACCGGCTCCGCGGTGTACTCCGCGCTGGTGCCCGCCAGTGGCCAGGCGGGCGGGTCGGCCGCGCCGGACAGGGCCCAGGCGGCCTGCCGGGCCGCGCCCAGGGCGACGTACTCGGCGGGCTCGGGCACCGTCACCGGCACGCCGAAGATCATCGGCGCGATCCGCGCGCACGGCCTCGGACCGGGCGGCGCCGCCGATGAGGATCACCCGCCGCGCGGTGATGCCGCAGTCGGCCAGGTTGTCGATGGCGTCCGCGAGCGAGCAGAGTACGGCCTCGACCGCAGCCCGGGCGAGGTTCTCCGGGGTCGTGTTGACGCTGGTCAGCCCGCGCAGCACGCCGTTGGCGCCGGGCCGGTTGGGGCTGCGCTCGCCGTCCAGGTACGGCAGCAGGGTCAGGCCCTGCGCCCCGGGGGGCGCGGCCAGCGCGAGCCGGGACAGGCCGACGGCGTCGGTGCCGAGCATTCGGGCCGTGACCGTCAGCACCCGGGCCGCGTTGATGGTGGCCACCAGCGGCAGGAACCGCCCGGTGGCGTCGGCGAAGCCGGCCACGGCCCCGGATTCGTCGGCGGCGGGTTGGGTCGCGACCGCGTACGCGGTGCCCGAGGTGCCGATGGAGACGACCACCTCACCGACGCCGAGACCCAGGCCGAGCGCCGCGCCCATGTTGTCGCCGGTTCCGGCCGACAGCGCCGCGCCGCCAGGAGTCCGGGCCACGATCTCGGCCGGGGCGGCGACCCGCGGCAGCCCGGCCGGCTTGCCCAGCGCGGCCTCGGCCAGCTCCGGCAGCCAGCGGCCGGTGGCGGGGGAGAAGTAGCCGGTGCCCGAGGCGTCGCCGCGATCGGTGGCCGGCGCATGGGCCCGGTCACCCAGCCGCCAGGACAGCCAGTCGTGCGGCAGCATCACGTGCGCGGTGCGGGCGGCGGCGTCCGGTTCGTGCACGGCCAGCCAGCGCAGCTTGGTGACCGTGAACGAGGCCGTCGGGACGCTGCCGGTCAGCCGCGCCCAGTACCCGGGGCCGCCCATCTCCTCGATCAGCGCCGCCGCCTGCGGCGCCGAGCGTACGTCGTTCCAGAGCAGGGCCGGCCTGACCACCTGGCCGGCCTTGTCGACGACGACCATGCCGTGCTGCTGTGCCGCCACCCCGATGGCGTCGGCCCGGTTGAGCAGCCCGTCTCCCGCCTGGGCCAGGGCCCGCCACCACAGTTCCGGGTCACACTCGGTGCCGTCCGGATGCGGGGCGGTGGCCTGCCCGACGACGGTCCCGTCGTCGGCCTGGCAGAGCAGCACCTTGGTGGACTGAGTAGACGAATCGACACCAGCGACAAGCATCTGCGGCTCCCAGCTCAGGGCGGTAACGACCCACGATAACGTGACCCGCCCGCTCCGCAGAGCCCAGCCTGGGGCGGCTCGCGTGGCGTCCCCCGACCGGAGCCGGCGGCGCCCGATAGGCTCCACGCCAATCACCAGTCACCGCCCGCGCGACCAGCTCGGCCGCCGCCATGACACCGGGGCCACGGCCCTCCTTGACGGCACTAAAAGCTTTACTTGAAAAATAAACGAAACGCCGTGACCTGGGGCCGCGCGAAGTGCACGATACAAATGAACGTGCATTTGGTCTTGCATGAACCGCGGAATCTCGGGCAGGATGTGATTTGCGTCAATCATCTGGGATTGACCGCACTACGCTTCGCGGGGTCGCGATGGGCTTGAGCCAAGTAGGGTTGCCGACACGAACCAAGGTTGATCCTGCCGTTCGTCGGCCGCTTGACTTGAACGCCAGGCTGCAGTGCGGACCCGGGCGCCCCCGCGTGGTCCGGATGCCTTCTGACTGGTGGGATTCCCCCGCAGTGGCGGCGTGCGCGCTTGGCGCCGGAGCCCAGTCCGGCCGGACCGCCAGGAAATTCACCAGAAACACACTCAGGGAGTGGGACCTAGCCTCGCTCGCCGACGACGCGGAAGCAATCGTGGGCGAATTCGTGGCCAACGCGGTGTCGCACGCCGCGCACGCCGCGCACACTGCGCGCTCCGCGGAGTCCGGGCAGCCGCTTGGCCTGCGCCTGCTGCGCCGGACCGGCGAGGTCATGTGCGCCGTGCTCGACCCGTCGGACATCGCCCCCGTGCTCCGGATGCCGGACCGCGACGAAGAAGCAGGCCGCGGCCTGCAGATGGTGGATGCGCTGAGCGACGTCTGGGGCTGGAGTCCGGTCACCGGCCGCGGCAAGGCCGTGTGGGCCATCTTGTTCTGCGCGTTATCGGCACGTTAGCGCTCATCTGAAGTCTTAGCCCTCACTCTGAAGACCTACGGCCCTGGCGTCGTGTCGGCCGAACCCTCTGGGCTACCCTCAGTCAGCACACGCACAGTGCTTGTCTCAAACAGCGGGGAGGCCACCTACCGATGCCCTGGACCTGGCGGTACGAAAAGGCAGACGGCACCGCGATCACCACCGATGAGCTGCAGGAGGCCATCTTCGCCAGCCAGGGCGACGCGGAGAGCTGGCTCGGGGAGAACTGGCGCGCGCTGCTCGCGGCCGGGGTGGATCAGGTCTCGCTGCTGGACGACACCAGGACCGAGTACGGTCCGATGAGCCTGCACCCGGAAGACTGAGCAGGCCTAGGGCCGCGACGCCGGGCTGGCGGTCTGGGCCGGGTCGCGGATGACCACGTCGCCGAGCACCTCGTCGATCCGGCTCATCAGCCCGGCGTCCAGCCGAACCCCCGCCGCCTTGACGTTCTCCCGCACCTGTTCGGGCCGGGTGGCGCCGACGATGGCCGCGGACACGTTCTGGTTCTGCAGCGTCCACGCCACCGCGAGCTGAGCCAGCGAGAGGCCGGCCTCGTCAGCGAGCGGCCTGAGCCCCTGCACCGCTGTGAGCGTGTCGTCGTTGAGCAGCCGCTTGATGAAGCGCGCACCCGTGGGGTCGGTGGCGCGGGAATCCGCCGGCGGCGCCGCCCCGGGCTGGTACTTGCCGGTCAGCACGCCCTGCGCGATCGGCGAGAACACGATCTGCCCGACGCCTTCCTTCTCGCACAGCGGCACGACCTCGGGCTCGATGACCCGCCACAGCATGTTGTACTGCGGCTGGTTCGACACGATCCGGTCCAGGCCGAGCTCGCCGGCCACCCGCAGCGCGGCCGTGATCTCTTCCGCGCGCCACTCGGACACGCCGATGTACAGCACCTTGCCCGCGCGGACCAGGTCGTCGAAGGCGCGCATGGTCTCTTCGATCGGCGTCTCGTAGTCGTACCTGTGCGCCTGGTACAGGTCAACGTAGTCGGTCTGCAGCCGGCGCAGCGAGGCGTGCAGCGACTCGGTGATGTGCTTGCGCGACAGGCCGCGGTCATTCGGCTTGTCGCCGGTCGGCCAGTACACCTTGGTGAAGATCTCGAGCGATTCGCGGCGCACTCCGTGCAGCGCCCGGCCGAGGACTTCCTCCGCGCGCCCGCCCGCGTAGGCGTCGGCGGTGTCGAACGTGGTGATGCCCTCGTCGAGCGCGGCCCGGACGCAATCGGCCGCCGCCTGCTCCTCGACCTGGTCGCCGTGGGTGATCCAGTTCCCGTACGCGATCTCGCTGACCATCAGGCCGCTCTGGCCAAGGTGTCGGTATTCCATGATCCCTAACTCTAGAGGTCGTGCGCGTCGGCCTTTCCCGGCGGGCACAGCCTTCACCAGTAAAGGGGCCGGTCAGATCTTGGTGCCGGGTCCGACCCGCGGGGCCGGCACCCGGAACCTGCGAATCTGCAGCGCCCGCATCACCGCGTACGTGGTCAGGCCCCGGGTGGACTCGCCGGGTAGCCGTTCGGCGACCAGCCTGAACAGGCTGCGCCGGATCAGCAGGGCGTCGAACACGATGACCACGACCAGCACCAGGACCAGCGGAGAGATGATCTCCTGCGTCCCCTTGTTCTTCAGGAACACGGCGGCGAGCAGGACGATCAGCACGTACATGTAGTACTCGCTGGCCCGGCGCTTGGAGTCCACGAAGTCACGGGCCAGGGCGCGGCCCGGGCCGCGGTCGCGCGGGTTGAGCGCCCACGCCTCGCCCCGCTTCATCGCCTCGTACTTAGTGCTCCGGGTGGTCCGGGCCTTGGCCTTATCTTCCTTGGTACGCGGCCCGGCCGGAGCCCGCGACCCGGTGATCGGCTGGCGTCGCTTGGCCTCGGCTTCGCTGCGCTTGGGCGTGGGCCGTCCCTTGGCCGCCTCGGCGGGGGAGCGGGGCTTACTGTCTGCCGGGCCGTCCGGGCTCTGCGCGCCCGGGGAATCCTGGGCCGTGCCGTCCGTCGCCCCGGCGCTACGGCGTCGGAACACGCGCTTAGCTTAGTCTTACGCACGGTGCCGGGGAGCCAGCACCACCCCGCGCTAGGGGGTGGACATGGTAGCTCGCAATGCGGGAAACCGCGTAGGGTGGAATGCGACTAGTCGCACGGGCTCGTCCGCCGTCTAGCCGGGTGCCCGGCCTGAATCTCGGCCCGGTCGCGCGGTCTAGTGGCGGCGAAGAAGTTAACTGAAGGGGACGGCCGCGCGTATGGGCGTGATGAAGCGAGTCTCACTTGTCTTCAAGGCCAAGGCCAACAAGGCCCTGGACAAAATGGAAGACCCGCGTGAGACCCTGGACTACTCCTACCAGCGGCAGCTCGAGTTGCTGACGAAGGTCCGCCGTGGGGTCGCGGATGTCGCCACGTCGCGCAAGCGCGTCGAGCTGCAGATGAACCAGCTCCAGCAGTCCTCGAACAAGCTCGAGGACCAGGCGCGCAAGGCGCTCGGGATGGGCCGTGAGGACCTCGCCCGGGCCGCGCTCGAGCGCAAGGCGTCGGCGCAGAGCCAGCTGAACGATCTGCAGGTGCAGTACGCCCAGCTGCAGGGCGAAGAGGAGAAGCTGACGGTCGCCTCCCAGCGACTGCAGTCCAAGGTGGACGCCTTCCGCACCAGGAAGGAGACCATCAAGGCCACTTACACCGCGGCCGAAGCGCAGACCAGGATCAACGAGGCGTTCTCCGGCATCTCGGAAGAGATGGGCGACGTCGGCATGGCGATCCAGCGGGCCGAGGACAAGACGGCCCAGATGCAGGCCCGCGCGGGCGCGATCGACGAGCTGATGGCCTCGGGTGCGCTGGACGACGCCATGGGCGGCAGCCGCCGCGACGACATCCAGTCCGAGCTCGACATGATGTCCGCGAGCAGCGATGTCGAGCGGGAGCTGAGCAGGCTCAAGGGCGAGATCACCGCCAGCGCGCCCAAGCAGCTCGAGGGTCCGGGGTCGAGACCAACGGCAACAGCCAGGCCACCAGACCCAGAGCCAGGCGCAGGACCAGGGCGGCCCGTACGCCCCGCCGCCGCCCGCCCAGGCCCAGCCGGCCGGCATTCCGGTGTCCGACCTGCCCGCCGCCGAGCCGCAGGACGGTGAGGGGCCGTGATCGTCAGGATCCTGGGCGAGGGCCAGTTCAGGATCGACGACGCGGCCGCCGCCGAGCTGAACCGGCTGGATACCGAGCTCGAGGCGGCCGTCAACCACAACGACGAGGCCGCCTTCGCAGCCGCGCTCGACGGCCTGCTGGCCCAGGTGCGCGCGCAAGGTTCACCGCTGCCGCCGGATAGTCTGGAAGAGTCGGACCTGATCCTTCCGCACCAGGATTCGAGCATGGACGAGGTTCGCAAGCTGCTCACGGACGAGGGCCTCATTCCGGGCTGACGGGGCGGATGAGGCTCGATTGAAGGCCAGAGCATACTCGCGGGTAACGTTCGGCTGGCGTTCAGCGTTGTACGGGTAGATTTGATCTATTAAATGGCAGCTGGCTCCGGGCAGGCAAAACCAGCCCGGCGGCCGAACGGAGGTGGCGCCATGGCGGCGCGTACCAGGTATGCGCCCGACCGGGGGCTGACGGTCCGGATGACCGCGACCATGTTCCTGCTCGGGCTGGTGTTTGTCGCGTTCGTCGCCGCGATCATCGGCATCGGGGCGGCGTATCACGCGTCCAGTGCCGCGATCGTGCTGTTCGCGGTGGTCCTCGGCGGCGGTTTCGCCATCGGGTCGCTGTTCTACTCCGACAAGATCGCGCTGAAGACGGCCGGGGGACGCGAGGTCGGCCCGAACGACAACGACTACGCCCGTCTCCTGCACGGCACGGTGGACCGGCTGTGCGCGCTGGCCGACATGAAGAAGCCGCGGATAGCCATTGCCAACACCAGCCTGCCGAACGCCTTTGCGACCGGCCGCAACGCCGACCACGCGGTGCTCTGCGTGACCACCGGCCTGATGGACATGCTGACCCCGGAGGAGCTCGAGGGCGTCATCGCGCACGAGATGTCGCACGTCGCGCACAAGGACGTCCAGGTGATGACGGCCGCCTCGTTCCTGGCCATCATCGCCGCGCTGCTGATCAGGATCGCCTTCTACGGTGAACTGTTCGGTGGCGGCCGCGGCCGCGGTGGCAATAACCAGAACGCCGGGATCATCATGCTCGCGCTCATGGCGGTGAGCATCGTCGTCTACGCGGTCAGCTTCCTGCTGATCCGGATGCTGTCCCGGTACCGTGAGCTCGCCGCGGACCGCAGCGGCGCGCTGCTCACCGGCCGGCCGAGCGCGCTGAAGAGCGCGCTGGTCAAGGTCAGCACGGACATGAACAGGATCCCGACCCAGGACCTGCGCGCGGCCGAGCCGCTGAACGCGTTCTTCTTCGCGCCGGCCATGAAGCTGAACGCCAAGGCGAGCCTGTCCACGGTGTTCTCCACGCACCCGAGCCTCGAGCGCAGGCTGGCTGAGCTGGACAAGGTGCAGCAGCAGCTCGGCCGGACCGCCGGGTAGGAGCCGCTCGTGGGATTTCTCGACACGCTGCTCGGCCGGACCAAGCCGGTCCAGCCCAAGCTGGACGACTTGTTCGCGCTGCCGTCGGCGGCGGTCACGCTGGACGCGGGAGCCGGATTCAAGCCCACGGGATCCGGCTCCGTCTGCTTCCGCCCGGTCGAGGGCCGGTCCTTTTCCGACGTGCAGAAGGACGTGCAGGAACTGCTCGACGTGAGCGCAGGCCAGGAAGGCGGCCTGCCGGTCGAGGTGACCAAGGATTCCTACGGCTTCAACTGGCTGGTTAGCTCGCACATGTCCGACGAGCTCGACGCGCTGGTCACCGATCTGCACGCGGTCAACTCCTCGCTGGTGGACAACGGCTTCGGCCCGCAGCTGCTGTGCACCCTGGTCGCCTTCAGAGACGACCAGGAACGCCGACTCGGCCTGATTTACCTGTACAAGCGGGGCACGTTCTACCCGTTCGCCCCGCTGGCCGGCGAGCGCCGGGACAATGCCCTCGAGCTCCAGGTCAAGGGCGTGATCGGCAGCGACCTGAAGTTCGAGCCGGATCTGTCCCGCTGGTTCCCGGTCTGGGGCGCACCCGGGCTGTAAGGGTTGTGAGCCACGCCTCAGGGGTGGCTGGAATGCGGGCGGACCGCATATCGTTGGGATTGCACGTTGGAGCAACGCCAGACGCCGCAGGCACGCGGCACACGAACCAGGCTGGAGCTAAGGTGACTGTTCAGCAAGAGGCCATGCAGGGGATCCTCCTGACCGACGGCGCGGCGGCCAAGGTGAGCTCGCTGCTCGCCCAGGAGGGCCGGGACGATCTCAAGCTGCGCATCGCGGTGCAGCCGGGCGGCTGCTCCGGGCTTAAGTACCAGCTCTACTTCGACGAGCGCGAGATCGACGGCGACATCGTCAGCGAGTTCGGCAGCGTCCACGTCGTGACCGACAAGATGAGCGCCCCGTACCTGATGGGTGCGACCATCGACTTCGTGGACACGATCGAGAAGCAGGGCTTCACGATCGACAACCCGAACGCAACGGGTTCCTGCGCCTGCGGCGATTCGTTCCACTGACGTCGGCCGGGGGGGGTAGCCACCGTGCATATCGCGGTCACGGGATCGATCGCGACCGACCACTTGATGACGTTTCCCGGCAAGTTCACCGATCAGCTCATCGCGGACAAACTCGACAAGGTCTCCCTGTCGTTCCTCGTCGATGATCTGGCCATCCGGCGCGGCGGGGTCGCGGCCAACATCGCCTTCGGCTTGGGCGTGCTCGGCCTGCGGCCGCTGCTCGTCGGCGCGGTCGGGGCTGACTTCGAGGACTACCGGCACTGGCTGGAGGACCACGGGGTGAGCACCGCGGGCGTACGGGAGTCGCTGCTCCGGCACACCGCGCGCTTCGTCTGCACCACCGACGCGGACGGCAATCAGATCGGCTCGTTCTACGCGGGCGCGATGAGCGAGGACGCGGACATCATGCTCGCGCCGCTGGCGCAGGAGCACGGCGGCATCGACCTGGTGCTGATCGGGGCGGGCGATCCCGCGGCCATGGTGGCGCACACCGCTGAGTGCCGCGACGTCGGCCTGAAGTTCGCCGCCGACCCGTCCCAGCAGCTGGCCAGGATCCTCGACGATGAGCAGGTCCGCTCGCTGGTCGACGGCGCGGACTACCTGTTCGGCAACGAGTACGAGGAAGCCCTGATCGAGCGCAAGTCCGGCTGGGGCAGCGCGGACATGCTGGCCCGGGTGGGGATCAGGATCACCACCCTCGGGTCGGCGGGCGCCCGGATCGAGCAGCAGGGGGAGCCGCCGGTCACGGTGCCCCCGGTGCCGGACGCCAAGCCCGTGGACCCGACCGGCTCGGGCGACGCGTTCCGTTCCGGCTTCCTGGCCGCGGTCGCCTGGGGCCTGTCCCTCGAGCGTGCCGCTCAGCTTGGCAACCTGCTGGCCGTGCACGCCCTGGAGGCCACCGGGCCACAGGAGTACAACCTGAAGCCGGGCCCGCTGGCCGACCGCTTCGCTGCGGCCTACGGGGATGCCGCAGCGGCTGAGGTCGCCGTTCACCTGCCCGTCTGAACATCGTCACGATCTTTATCCCGAACGAACCGGGTTCCTGCCCCGGTAACCGAAGCGTGATTATCTGGGCGCAACCTGATGCCCCTGCCTGCCGGGCGAGCGGTGCTACCCGATGATGACCGCAATCCTCGTCGGCCCGCGCCCGCCCGGCTGCGCGCGATGTCACCCTCCGCGGGGGAGGCGTATCAGCGCCGATCAAGCCAGGCTGGTGTTACCCGTAAACCGGCAAATGCCCCGTCCGCATATGTCCTCCAGAGGGACGTTGCTATGCAGTCAGCGCATCTTCACTTCCGGTGGCCGTCCCGCGCCGCGAGGCGCACAGCTGGCCGCCCCGGCGCGAACCGCCGCGTTCCTGGCCGCATCATCTGCCTGCGACTCAGTTGCGAGCTGGGTGCCGATATCGCCGGTGCGCTTGGCGATGCCGTGAGCACCCGCCTGGCCGCAGCCGCCGCACCCACGGACACGGTTGTTCTCGATCTTTCCGCTACCGCGACCGTCGACGATCAGGCCCGCGCGGCGCTTCAGTCGCTACAGCGCCGGCTGGCAGACCTGACCATTCGGCTGCGGCTCGTGGCGCCCAGGTCAAATGTGTGCGCGACGCTGGAAACCGGGGGTATCGGGATCGGGCCGGACGCCCTCCACACTAGTGTCCGTACCGCCGTGCTTGCCGCGCACGCCGATCTTCCAGGACCCGCCTCAGTCACGCCCACTCTGCGCCTACTGCTCACGCAGCCGCCTGAGCTCCTGACGCTGACTGAGGTGCCCGGGAGCAGTGACCATGACCCGCCGATTCCCGATCCGGGAGCTTTGGGGAGGCTCACAGGTCAGCGCCCCGATGGGAGCAGTCGCGTCACGTAGGCATCCTCCGAGGTCAGCTCCTGTCCGGTTACGCCGATAGCAACCCAGGTCGTTCCCGGCGGTAGCGTGGCTGGCATGGGAACCGCGCTCGCGTCTGGCGCCCTAGCCGGACTGACCCGGACGCTCGGCTCCGGATACCAGGGGCCGCCCGCGCTGACCGTGGCCAGAGCGTTCACGCAGTGGACGCTTGACCCCTGGATGCTCGCGCTGGTGCTGATCCTCGGCGGCGGGTACCTGGCCGGCGCGCGCAGGCAGCGGGGCTGGCCGGTGGCGCGGCGCATCTGGTTCCTCGGCTTCGGCCTGGGTTTCCTGGTCATCGCGACGATGTCCTGGGTGGGCGTCTACCAGCCGGTGCTGTTTTACGCCCGGGCGGTGCAGACCGTGCTGCTCGTTCTCGTGGTGCCGCTGTTCCTCACGCTCGGACGTCCGATCTCGCTCGCCGCCGCGGTGTTCCGGCGGGCGGGGGCACGTATCGAGACGATCATTGGCTCGCGGCCGGCCCGGATCCTCACGTTCCCGGCGATCACCGCATTCACCCTGGTGGCCGTGCCCTTCGTGATGTACTTCACGTCCTGGTATACGGCGGTGTTCCACAGCGCCACTGTCCGGGAGCTGACGTACCTGGCGCTGATGGCCGCGGGCTTCGCGTTCTTCTGGACCCTGCTGCGGGTCGACCCGGTGCCGAAGGAGTACCCGTACACGGTCTCGATGTGGATCACCGGGGCGTTGGTGATCGGCGACGCGTTCTTCGGGATCGCCGTCATCGCCTACCAGAACCTCATCGGCGCGGCTTACTACCAAGCGCTGGCCCGGCCCTGGGGGCCGACTCTGCGGACCGATCAGGTCATCGGCGGGGGAGTGCTCTGGATCCTCGGCGACCTCGTCGGATTGCCGTTCCTGGCCGCGCAGCTGATCCAGCTGATGCGCGAGGACGAGTCCGACGCGATCGCGATCGACGCTGACCTCGACGCCAGGGACGCCGAGCGCCAGGCGGCCGCGGCGGCACGCGAGGGGGAGCCGGGCGGCACTGGCGAGGAAGGGAATGAAGGGGTTGAAGGGTCCAAGCCCTGGTGGGAAGACGACCCCCGCTTCACCAGCCGCTTCAAGCCGACCTGAGCGTCACAGCCAACCTGAGCGTCACAGCCTGCGGCGTATGTACAGCGCCCAGCCGCCGCGCGGCAGTTCCTGGTACCCGGCGAACTCGTGTGCCTTCATCACGCACCAGGACGGTATATCGGTGTAAGCCGCCGGGTCGTCCGCGAGTACAGCTACCACCGCACCCAGCGGAACGTCCCTGATCTGCTCCGCGAGCATGATGATGGGAATCGGGCACTTCCGGCCCAGGGCGTCGATGGTCAGGGCTGTCACCGGAGCGGCCGGGGGAACCGCAGCCCGTTCGGCCTCGGTAATTGGGACCGAACTGGCATCGGCCCTGCCCCCTGCTCGCCTCCGGGGCCCCACCCAGCTCCCCGGCCCCCTCCACAGGCGCCGCCTTGCTTGCCTGGCCGCCTGTGGCGGCGGGCCCTCGTCGCTCGTCCCTCACTCCTCAGTCCAGGCGACGCCACGCCCCTGCGGCTCGCTCATGTCCATGATGCCCGCCCCCGCTCCTGGTACGCGCGCCGGAGCGCAAAGATGACGCAAACATGTGGGGTCCTAGAAGGCTCGCGGGCGGTGCGCGATACTGTTTGCACGACACGTTGTAGCAGAACCGAGGAAGGCCCTCGCCTTGACTACCGATAACGCCGAACAGGGCTCCGCAAAGCCCCGTCCGGGCCGGCCACGCGTCGCGCGCGCGATGGGCATGACGGTCGCGCTTACCTTCTTGGTCCTCGGCCTTACCGGCTGCACGAACGACACGTTCACCCGGCTCGGATTCCCCAACCCGATCACCGACCAGGGCAAGGTAGTCCTCTCGCTCTGGCAGGGTTCCTGGATCGCGGGCCTGGCCGTCGGCGCGTTGGTCTGGGGCCTGATCCTGTGGGCGGTGATCTTCCACCGCAAGCGCGGCGACAAGCTGCCGCCGCAGGCGCGCTACAACATGCCGATCGAGATCATGTACACGGCGGTGCCGTTCGTGCTGATCGCGGTGCTGTTCTACTTCACGGCCAAAGACGAGAACTACATCGACGCCTTGCCGGCCAATCCGGCCGTGACCGTGAACGTGCTCGGGTTCCAGTGGAGCTGGCAGTTCAACTACCCGCAGTACCACGTGACGAATACCGGGAACATGGTGGGTGAGGGCCCGCTGCCGGTGCTCGAGATCCCGACCGGGGAGACGGTCCAGTTCAACCTGACCTCCGAAGACGTCATCCACGCGTTCTGGGTGCCTGAGTTCCTGTTCAAGCGCGACGTGGTCCCCGGCCACCCGAACCACTTCACGATCACCGCGACGCAGACGGGCACCTTCATCGGGCACTGCAGCGAACTGTGCGGCCTTTACCACAGCCGGATGCTGTTTACCCTGAAGGTCGTGACACCGCAGCAATTCCAGGCGTACATGGCCGCCCAACAGGCGGCGCAGAGTTCATCCGGGAGCACGCAGTGAGCACGATCGAAGACGAGGAACACTCGGAACACGCGATCATCACCGGCGTGCCTGATCCGAAGGTCGCGCGCAGGGGCAACATCCTCGCGTACTGGCTGTCCTCGACTGACCACAAGATCATCGGGCACCTGTACCTGATCACCTCGTTCTTCTTCTTCCTCTGCGCCGGGGTGATGGCGCTGATCATGCGGATCCAGCTGCTCGGCCCGGACAACCACATCGTGTCCGACCAGCAGTACAACGAGCTGTTCACCATGCACGGCACGCTCATGCTGCTGCTGTTCGCCACCCCGCTGTTCGTCGGGTTCGCGAACGAGCTGATACCGCTGCAGATCGGCGCGCCCGACGTGGCCTTCCCGCGGCTCAACCTGCTGAGCTACTACCTGTTCACGTTCGGCGGGCTGATCCTGCTGGCCAGCTTCCTCAGCCCGGGCGGTTCCGCGGCGTTCGGCTGGTACGCCTACTCCCCGCTGACCAGCGCGATCTACTCGCCCGGCATCGGCGCTGACATGTGGATCATGGGGCTGGTGCTCTCCGGTTTCGGCACCATCCTGGGCGGGGTCAACTTCGTCACCACGATCTTCTGCATGCGCGCGCCCGGCATGACGATGTTCCGGATGCCGATGTTCACCTGGAACGCCCTGCTCACCTCGATGCTGGTGCTGATGGCGTTCCCGGTCCTGGCCGCCGCGCTGCTGGTGCTCGAGATCGACCGGCGTTTGGGCGCCCACGTCTTCGACGCCTCGAGCGGCGGCGCGATCTTGTGGCAGAACCTGTTCTGGTTCTTCGGCCATCCCGAGGTCTACATTCTCGCGCTGCCCTTCTTCGGCATCGCGACCGAGATCATCCCGGTGTTCAGCCGCAAGCCGCTGTTCGGTTACAAGACGCTGATCGCGGCGACGATCGCGATCGCCGGCCTGTCGATGACCGTGTGGGCGCACCACATGTTCACCACCGGCGCGGTGCTGCTGCCGTTCTTCTCGTTCATGACGTTCCTGATCGCGGTGCCGACCGGGGTGAAGTTCTTCAACTGGGTGGGCACCATGTGGCGCGGCCAGCTCACCTTCGAGCCGCCGATGCTGTACACGATCGGCTTCCTGGTCATATTCCTGTTCGGCGGCATCACCGGCATCATCCTGGCCTCCCCGCCGCTCGACTTCGCCGTGTCCGACTCTTACTTCGTCGTCGCGCACTTCCACTATGTGCTGGCCGGCACGGTGCTGTTCGAGATGTTCGCCGGCTTCTATTTCTGGTGGCCGAAGATGACCGGCAAGATGCTGAACAGCAGGATCGGCAAGATCCAGTTCTGGGTCATGTTCATCGGGTTCAACATGACGTTCCTCGTGCAGCACTGGATGGGCGTCGAGGGCATGCCGCGGCGCATCGCCAACTATCCTGACCTGCCCGGGAACGTGACCACACTCAACGTCATCTCGACCGTCGGTTCGTGGCTGCTCGCCCTGTCCGTGCTCATGTTCTTCTGGAACATGTACATCACCTGGCGGTACGGGGAAAAGGTGACCGAGGAAGACCCGTGGGGTTTCGCCAGCTCGCTCGAATGGGCGACATCCTGTCCGCCGCCGCGGCACAATTTCTACCGGATTCCCCGGATCAGGTCCGAGCGGCCTGCCTTCGAGGCGCACTACCCCGACATCAAGTGGGGCCGGGAATCGCGCGGAATTGAGCAGACGATCCCGGCTATCGAGAGTGCGCGGAAGTAGGTATAGGGCCATGAAGGTCGAAGGCTGGCTGTTCCTCGGCTGCGGGATATTCTTCGGCGGCACGGACATCGTCTACTGGTACCTGTCGAAGGAGCCGACCGGGACCGTCGCGCTGGCGTTCGCCGTCTTCTTCGCCGTGCTGGCCGGCTTCTACGTTCTGTTCACCGGCCGCCGCCTGCCCAAGCGGCCAGAAGACGACCCCAACGGTGACATCGCGGAGGGCACCGGCGAGCACGGGTTCTTCAGCCCGCACAGCTGGTGGCCGCTGTTCCTCGGGCTCTCCGCGGCCACGGTCGCCCTCGGCTTCGCGATCGGCTGGTGGCTCTTCCTGATCGGGATGCTGTTCACCGTGTTCGCCTCGATCGGCTTCGTCTTCGAGTACTACCGCGGCAACTTCTCCCACTAGCACCTTCTAGGACGCCGCCAGGCCGGACTGGTAGGCGATGATGACCAGCTGGATGCGGTCCCTGGCGTCGAGTTTGGTCAGCAGGTGGGCCACGTGGGTCTTGGCCGTAGCCGGGCTGATCGTCAGCCCCTCGGCGATCTCCGCGTTGGACATGCCGCGGGCGACCATCTTGAGCACCTCGAGCTCGCGGTCGGTGAGCATCCGCTGAAGCCTGCCCCAGGTCAGGCTGGGCTGGCTGTCGCGGCTGACCTGGGCCGCGGCCTGCCTGGCCCCCGCGGCAGGCCCGGTAGTGGACCCGCTGATGGGCCCAGTGATGGACCCAGTGATGGGCGCATTGCGGGCGAACTCGCCGATCAGGCGCCGGGTTACGCTCGGCGCGAGCAGCGCGTCGCCAGCGGCCACCACCCGGATGGCGGTGAGCAGGTCAGCCGGCAGCGTGTCCTTGAGCAGGAAGCCGCTGGCCCCGGCCCGCAGCGCGGCGAAGACGTACTCGTCCAGGTCGAAGGTGGTCAGGATGAGGGCGCGGACGTCGGAGCTCTCGGTGATCCGCCGGGTGGCCTCGATGCCGTCCATGACCGGCATCCGCACGTCCATCAGGATGACGTCCGGTTTGGTGCGCCGCGCGGCCTCGACCGCCTCCGCGCCGTTGCCCGCCTCGCCGACTACCGTGAAACCCGGCGTGGCCGCGATGATCCCGCAGAAACCCACCCGGACCAGGGCCTGGTCGTCGGCGACCACCACCCGCAGGGTCATCCCTGGGCGCTTCCTTCCGGAAGCGGGATGTGCGCGCTGACACCGAAGCCGTAGCCGGGCAGCGGCCCGGCACTGAACTCGCCGCCGAGCAAGCTCACCCGCTCGCGCATCCCGATGATGCCGTGCCCGCTTCCGCCGATGAGATCGCTGGGCGCGTGCCAGCCAGGCATGCCGCTCATGGCGAGCAGCGGCGGCCCGCTGGCCCCCGGGCCCGCGTCGCCCGCGAAGCCCCCGGCCAGGGTCAGGGTGCTCCCGTGGTGCTGCGATAGCCCGGCGCCGGCCATCGCCGGCAGGCCCGCGCCGTTGTCCGTCACCTCAAGGATCAGTTCGTCGTGGCCGTAGCCGATCAGCACGCGGCACGAACTCGTGCGGGCATGCTTGACCACGTTGGTCAGCGCTTCCTGCACGATCCGGTAGGCCGACAGGTCGATGCTGGCGGGCAGTTCCCTGGGCTGCCCGCAGCGCGTCACGTCCACCCGGACGCCCGCGCTCGCGGTGCGCGAGAGCAGCCGGTCCAGGTCGGCCAGCCCAGGCGCGGGGTACAGCGGCGTGGTCCCGGGGAACCCAGAGGCCCCGGGGAACCCAGAGGCACCGCGAAACCCAGAGATCCCTTGAACCCCGCCGAACCCGCGAACCCCAGAGAGCCCGTGAACCCCGCTGAGCCTACCCGCCCCGACGGACCCGTCGATCTCAGGATCCGCAACGCCCGTCGTCGAAATCTCGCCCTCCGCCGGCGACCGGCCCGAGACCGCCGCTCCGCCGCCAGCGCCCCGCGCGGCCAGGTCGCGCTGGTCGGTTTCGTCCGCTTGGCGGAGGGCGCCGAGCATCCGGCGCATCTCGTCCAGGGCCTCCCGGCTGGTGGCCTGGATGGCGCCGAGGGCATTACGCGCGTCGGCGGGCTGGGTGTCGATAACGTACTGGCCGTAGCCCGCCTGGACCGCGATGACGCTCATGCTGTGCGCGACCACATCGTGCAGTTCCCGGGCGATGCGCAGGCGCTCCTCGGCGACCGCCTTGCTGGCCGCCTCGTCTTGTAGCCTGACCGCGTACCGGCGCCGCTGACGCACGATGTACCCAGTGAACCAGGCGATGATCACGCACAGCGCGACCGAAACCAGGCCGCCGTTCGGGATAAATCCGCCCCCGGTCACGTAGATAAGCACCGCGTCGGCCACCAGGGTGGCGAACACGGCGATGAGCACGCGTACCGCGGCCCGCCGGCGCTCATAGGTCGCCGCGACCAGGTAGAGCACGTAGGCGACGGGCAGGAAGTAGGTCAGGGCGCCGTTCTCCGGGCCGATCAGCGTGGTCACGACGATCGAGCCGGCCAGCAGCACGCCGAGCATGAACGCCGGACGGCGGCGGCGCATACCGACCGCCACGACCGCCACCATGACCAGGAACATGGCTAGCGGCCAGGTGAGCGAGAACGGGCGGTAGGGCGCGAAACCGTACGGGCTTTCAATTGCCTGGACGACGCCGCGCCTGATGGTCGCGAAGAGGATCAGGCCGAACACGGCGCCGACTACGTAGTCGAGCGCGGCCCAGTGCCGGGGGCTGAGCCGTTTGGTCAGCGGCGGCCGCTGATGCGCGGCCGGAGCCTCAGAGGGGGTGCGCACGAGACTACCGTAACTGTCATAACGGTTCGAGGCGTCATCCTGCAGGTGTACGCCGCATGGTAAACCGCGGGCTCCGGCGCTGGCCGCGAGAAGGCCAGAAACCTCACCCTGGCGGGCGATGACGTGACCACCCCTGTGCTGGCACGGTAACACACATGCCATCCATTAAGGACCCCCCCATCGGCGCCGTCATCGAGACCACGGTGCTGACCAAGGTGTACCCGGGTGACGTGACCGCGCTTGACGGTCTCACCGTCTCGGTCGCGCCCGGCGTCACCGGACTGGTCGGCGCCAACGGTGCGGGCAAGTCCACGTTGATAAAGATCCTGCTTGGCCTCATCCCGCCGACCAAAGGCCAGGCCAAGGTCCTCGGCCATGACTGCCAGACCAGCGGCGAAACGATCAGGACCCTGCTCGGCTACATGCCGGAGCACGACTGCCTTCCGCCCGACGTGACCGCGACCGAGTTCGTCACTCACCTGGGCCGGATCTCCGGCCTGCCGCCCACGGTGGCCAAGGAACGCGCCGCGGAGTCGCTGCGGCACGTCGGCCTGCACGAGGAGCGTTACCGGCTGATCGGCACCTACTCCACCGGCATGAAACAGCGGGTGAAGCTGGCCCAGGCGCTAGTCGGCGCGCCCCAGTTGCTGCTGCTCGACGAGCCGACCAACGGGCTCGACCCGGCCGGCCGCACCGCCATGCTCGAGCTGATCGGCAGGATCGGGGCGGAGTTCGGCATCTCCATCGTGGTCGCCTCGCACCTGCTCGGCGAGATCGAGCGGATCTGCGATCACCTGGTCGCGATCGACAGCGGACGGCTGCTGCGCGCCGATTCGATGACCAGCTTCACCCAGGCGAGCCAGGTCCTCGCGGTGGAGGTCGAGGAAGGACTCGCCCAGCTGCAGGCTGAGCTGGCCGCCCGCGGCCTGGCCGCCACCCTGCAGGGCAGCACCGCGGCGGGCAGCAGCGCGGCGGGCAGCAGCGCGTCGGGCAGCACCGCCCAGGGCCGGACCCTGCTGGTGCCGCTCGGCGGGGACGACACCTACGACGTCGTGCGTGACTGCGTGGCGGCTCTCGCCCTGCCGCTGTGTCGGCTGGAACAACGGCGGCACCAGGTTGAAGAGCTTTTCCGCGACGATGAGGAGGTGCGAAATGGCTAACCGGGCCCAGGGTCAGGTCGCCGGGGTCATCCACGACCTCGGCTATCGTGGCTACGACGGCCCCAGGCTGGGCCGAGCACAGATCGTCAGGGCGCTGACCTGGCACAGTTTCCGCTCCGCGTGGGGCATCGGCCGGGGGGTGAAGGGCAAGATCGTCCCGGTACTGGCGTTCATCGCGATGTGCCTGCCCGCGATGGTGAACGCGTTCGCGGTGGCGCGCGGCAACCAGCGGCTGTTCGGCTACGACGTCTACGTGCCCACGCTGCGGGTCGCCGTGGTCACGATCTTCATCGCGGCGCAGGCGCCCGAACTCGTCTCCCGCGACCTGCGCAGCCGCGTCCTGCCGCTGTACTTCTGCCGGCCGCTGCGGCGCAGCGACTACCCGCTGGCCAAATACCTGGCCCTGACCGCGGCGCTGCTGATCTTGATCGAGATACCGCTGGTCATCCTGTACATCGGCACGATCGCGTCGGCCAAGGGCGGCGCGGCTATCTGGGCCGAGACCAGGGCGCTGATCCCCGGACTCGGCGTCGGCCTGATGTGGGCCGTGCTGTTCGCCGCGATCGGCCTGGTCCTGGCGTCCTTCACCGGGCGGCGTGCGTACTCGACCGGGATCGTCGCGATCACCTGTGTCCTCACGTTCTTCCTGTCCCTGCTGCTGATCCAGGCCGAAGGAGGGCAGACGGGAATTGGGTCCACGTCCACGGGGGCGCGGGTCGCCGGGCTCTTCAGTCCGTTCACCATCCTCGACGGGGTGCGCGTCTGGCTGGGTGGCAACCCGCAAACGGGGCTAGTGGCCAATCCAGGCCGCTACGGGCCGCTTTACGGGGTCCTGGCGGTGGTCTTGCTCGCGGCCTGCCTCGGGGGCCTGGCCGCGAGATACCGGAGGGTGAGCCAGTCATGACCATCGAACTGCGTAACGTATCGCGCTGGTACGGCAACGTGGTGGCGGTCAACGACATCACCATGTCCATCGGCCCCGGGGTGACTGGCCTGCTTGGGCCGAACGGCGCGGGCAAGTCCACGATCATGCACATGATCGCCGGCTTCCTGCCGCCGTCCCGCGGTGAGCTCACCGTCGGCACCAGCGCAGGCAGCAGCACTGCGACCTGGCGCCACCCGGCCATCTACCGCCAGGTCGGTTTGGTGCCCGAACGGGACTCGGTGTACGCCTTCCTGACCGGCTCTCAGTTCGTCGCGTCGACCGCGAAGCTGCACGAGCTGCCGGATCCCGGCGCGGCCGCGGCCCGGGCGGTCGCCATGCTGGACATGGCCGAGGCGGCAGATCGCAAGATTGCCACCTATTCCAAGGGCATGCGCCAGCGGATCAAGGTGGCCGCGGCCCTCGTGCACGACCCGGAGATCCTGCTGCTCGACGAGCCGTTCAACGGGATGGATCCGCGCCAGCGGCTGCACATGATGGACCTGCTCGACAAGCTCGGCAGCGAGGGCCGGACGATCCTGTTCAGCTCGCACATCCTGGAAGAGGTCGAGCGGCTGTCCGGCACCATCCAGGTGGTGGTGGCCGGGCGCCTGGCCGCCTCCGGCGACTTCCGCGCGATCCGGCGGCTGATGACGAGCAGGCCGCACGTGTTCACGGTCCGCTCGTCCGACGATCGCCTGCTCGGCGGCACCCTGATCGGCCGGCCCGCCGTGACGGCCGTGGAACTGACTCCGAACGGGCTGCAGGTGCGCACCTCGGACTACGGCGCCTTCTGCCGTGACATCGCCGTACTGGCCCGTGACCATGACATACGGCTGCGCGAGGTGCTGCCCACGGACGAGTCCCTGGAAAGCGTCTTCGCCTACCTGGTCGCCAACTGAGCCAACCCCTGCTGGGCCAACCCCTGCTGGGCCAACCCCTGCTGGGCCAACCAAGGAGCAGCGAATCACATGTCTGGCCTCTTCAACCCTACGGTCGCATGGATCACCTTGCGCGCGACCCTGAGCCGCAAGCGGGCGCTGCTGTTCGCGCTCCCGGCGGTGATCCTGATCTTGTTCACGCTCGCCCTCAAGGCCTCGCGGCCGCCGACGCGGCCCTGGCCGTCGCACGTCCTGGGCACGTTCGGGTTCTCGGTACTGATTCCGCTCACCGCGCTGATCATCGGCACCAGCGTGCTCGGCGCCGAGATCGACGACGGCAGCATCGTCCACCTGCTGGCCACGCCGGTTCGCCGGTCCTCGGTGGTAGTGACCAAGTTCGTCATCGCGACCGGGCTGACCATCGTCTTCGCCGCCATCCCCGAGCTCATCGCCGCCCTGATCGCGGGCGGGGGCAGCGCCCCAGCCCCAGCCGGCACCGGGCCGGTCCCGGTCGGGCCGGGCGACGGCCTGGTCAGCGTCAGCTCGGGCAAGCTGGCCCTCGGCCTGTTCGTGGGGGCGCTGGCCTGTTCGGTGATCTACAACGCCATCTTCGTCATGGTCTCGGTGGCGACCACCCGGGCCATCGCCGTTGGCCTGCTATACGTGCTGGTCTGGGAGACGCTGCTGTCCAACCTCGTCAGCGGGGTCAAGCTGCTTTCGGTAAGCCACTACGGCCTCGGCATCGCCAACGGGTTCGCGAACGACACGGCGCTGCAAGCGGGGCTGACCGTGACGACGGCCGTCGTCATGGGCGTCATCGTCACCGGCCTCGCACTGGCCCTGGCGGTCAACCTGCTGTCGTCGTTCACCCTCAAGGGCGAGCCCGCCTGATCGCATACCTCCTGAACGACGGTGACCTGCCGGACCCACGACATGGCTGCGGCAGGTCACCAGGGGTTCGTTAGGCGTCCTCGTCACCGCTGGGGAGCTGGGCGGGAGAACTCGGTGCGCCGACCGCCTCGTGCTCCTCGCCGGCGATCTCCGGTTCGTGGCCGTTTCCGCCATGGCCGTCCCCGTGCCCGTCGGCCTCGATCACGACGGTCTCGGCGAAGGCACGGTTGACGGCCGCCCGGGCCTTGCCGAGCATGCCGCGCGAGGTTGGCCCGGGCACGCCGTTCGCGTCCTCGGAGCCGGGCGGGGGCATCAGGGCGGGCACCTTCTTGGCCTCGAGCACCGCCCGGGCCTCCTCGTTCACCGGTTTGTGCACTTCGATGAACTCGCCGTCCGGCAGCTGCCTGATGATGCCCGTTTCGTAGCCGTGCAGCAGCGTCTCCGCGTCCTTACGCTGCAGACCCAGACAGATACGCCGGGTGATGATAAAGGCGAGTATCGGTCCCAGGAAGATCAGTACTCGCGAGATCCAGGTGATCGTGTAGAGCGGAACCTGCAGGAAATCGGCGAGGACGTCGTTGGCGCCCTCGGCCCACAGGACCCCGTAGAACACCACGGCGGCCATGCCGGTGCCGGTGCGCACCGGAGCGTTCCGCGGCCGGTCGTTGATGTTGTGAAAGGACTTGTCCCCGGTGGCCCATTGCTCGAAGAACGGCCAGAACGCCGCGCCGCCGAGGATCACCGTGAGCGGCACCGCGAATGGGATGAGCACGCTCATGCTGAGCGTGTGCCCGAGGAAGTTGATCTCCCAGGCAGGCATCATCCGCAGCGAGCCCTCCAGGATGCCCATGTAGAAGTCGGGCTGCGACGCGGACGAGATCTGCACCGGACTGTACGGCCCGTACAGCCAGATCGGGTTGATCTGGGCAAAGGTGGCGAGCAGCGCGAGCGCCGCGAAGATGAAGAAGAACCACGCGCCGCCCTTGGCCAGGAAGTACGGGAAGAACGGCTGGCCGGTCACGTTCTTCTCGGTGTTCCCCTTAGCGGGCATCTGGGTGTGCTTCTGGTGGAACATGATGAACAGGTGAGCGGTGATCAGCGCCAGGATCAGGCCCGGAACCAGCAGCACGTGGACGATGTACAGCCTCGGGATGATGATGTCGCCCGGGTAAGGCCCGCCGAACAAGAAGAACGCCAGGTAGGTGCCGACGATCGGGATGCCTTGCAGCACGCCCTCGAAGATCCGCAGGCCGGCGCCGGACAGCTGGTCGTCGGGCAGCGAGTAGCCGAACAGCCCCTCGAGCAGCCCCACCGAGAACAGCACGATCCCGATCAGCCAGTTGACCTCGCGCGGCTTGCGGTAGG
Organism: uncultured Actinomycetes bacterium; assembly: GCA_963769715.1. Taxonomy (GTDB): domain Bacteria; phylum Actinomycetota; class Actinomycetes; order Streptosporangiales; family Streptosporangiaceae; genus Palsa-504. The sequence goes on along the minus strand of CAVYNE010000034.1, from coordinate 114,972 downwards.
CGCCGGTGAAGAACACCCGCAGCATGTGAATGATGATCGCGACCATGAACAGGTCGGCGGCCCAGTGGTGGATCTGCCGCATCAGCAGCCCGGCGCGGACATCGAAGCTGATGTTCAGCGTCGACTGGTACGCCTCGCTCATCCGGATGCCGTCCAGCTTGACGTACGAGCCGTGGTAGATCACCTCCGCCGTGGACGGGACGAAGAACAGCGAGAGGAACGTACCGGTCAGCAGCAGGATGACGAACGACCACAGCGCGATCTCGCCGAGCATGAACGACCAGTGGTCAGGAAACACCTTCCGCATCAGCACGCGGAAACCGCGCGCCCCGTGGAACCGGTCGTCAAGCCACCCGCCAGTGCCTCTCAGGACAGCAGGAACGTCAAAGTTGTCGCTCATCCGCGCTCCCAGAAGCTCGGGCCGACGGGCTGGGTGAAGTCGCTCTTCGCCACCAGGAATCCCTGCGCGTCGGTAGTCAGCGGCAGCTGCGGCAGCGGACGCGGCGCCGGGCCGAAGATCACGGTGGCGCCGGTCGACGCGTCGAAGGTGGACTGGTGGCAGGGGCACAGGAGATGGTGCGTGGTCTGCTCGTATAGCCCCACCGGGCAGCCCACGTGCGTGCAGATCCTGGAGTAGGCGACGATGTTGTCGACCGTCCAGTTCATCGTGCCGATCAGCGTATCGCCGGCTGTCGTAGTGGGGATGGTCAGCTCTCCGGGCCGGAACTTGATCAGGGTGACGGTGGCCTTGGCGAGGGCATCGAGATTGTCGGTGAAGCCCTCGGGCACGATCGTTATCGACTGGCCCGGCGCGCTGAACTCGGCCGGGGTGATCGGCTGGTTGGTGCCATAGACAAGCAGCCGCCGGCCCGGGCTCCACACGGTGTGCCGCAGGCTGGTCCCGGGCTGCGGACCCAGGTCCCTGAGCAGCACGACCGGCGCGGCGAGCAGCGGCAGCGTGCCCAGCATCAGCGTGCGCCGCACCAGCGGCCGCTTGACGAACTGGCTATTAGCCGTGCCCTCCTTGAAGTATTCCTCGAAGGCCTGCCGGTCCGCAGGGTCAGAGCGCAGTTCGTGCCGCTCCTCGACCACCTCGACGTTCGGCATCAGGTGCCGCACCCAGAGCAACGCGCCCAAGCCGAGAGCGACCAGCGCGAGGGAAAGCGAGGTGCCCAGGGCCAGGTTGGAGCGAAGGGTCTTGTCGACCGAATGCACCCCGAGGCCGACGTAGGCGGCGATGAATCCGCAGCCGGCGATGAACGCGAACGTGAAGCACGCCGCGACTATCCTTTCGACCCGCTTGGCGTGCACGACCGCCCTCGGATCGTCCGGCGGGAGGCCGACGACGTGCTCCCCGCCCTCAGCCTCCGCGACCTCGCCCGCGCCGTCGCCGCCATCGGCCACGGCCGTCGACCCGAGCAGGCGCGGCGAGGGCGGCGGAGTGCCGATCACCCGGTGCGGCACAGCCGGGCTCGGGTGGCCCTCGGTCTCTTCCATGTCGCTCATGATTACTACTACTCCGTCCCCGTCGGTCTTGGATCACGCCGCTTGGCCGTAATCCACAGCGCGATGAGCACCAGGAAGCTCAGGCCGCCGAGCCAGATCACCAGGCCCTCGGTGACGGGCCCGATCCGGCCGAGCGAGAAGCCGCCGGGGTTGGGTTCGACCCGCGTCTCGGTGATGTAGGCGATGATGTCGCGCTTGGCCTGCGGGCTGAGCGCTCCGTCAGCGAACACCGGCATCGCCTCGGGCCCGGTCAGCATCGCCGTATAGATCTGCGTCGGAGTGGACTGGGTCAGCGGCGGTGCGAACTTGCCGTAGGTGAGCGCGCCGCTGTCCCCGGCGAAGCCGTGGCACTGCGAGCAGTTGGCCATGAACAGGTTTGCCCCGAGCGCGGTGTCCGCCCCCGTCGTGGATACCTGCTCGGCGGTCGGAATCGGGGGGCCGCCGCCGAGGGAGGCGACGTAGTCGGCGATCTGGTAGATCTGCTGCTCAGTGAACTTGACTGGCCCGCGGACGTTCTCCGCGCCGACCTCCTTGGCCGGCATCCGGCCGGTGGACATCTGGAAGTAGACGGCGGCCGCGCCGGCGCCGACCAGGCCCGGGGCTTGAGTGGTGCCCTGGGCCTCGAGGCCGTGGCAGCTCGAGCAGTTCGCGTCGAACAACTCCTTGCCCGCCGTGACGTCCTGCTGCGACGCGGGCGGTGCCGACGCCTGCGCGGTGCCCCCCTGCCGGGTGAGTGACCCGTAGAGCAGCGCGACAACGACGAGCCCGAGCAGCAGTGCCGCGTAGCCGGCGACCGGGCGCCTGCGCCTGGCGTTGATCCAGCTCACTCGCTGTCCCCTGACTAGTGGATGAGGTAGATGACGGTGAACAGGCCGATCCACACGACGTCGACGAAGTGCCAGTAGTAGGACACGACGATCGCGCTGACCTGCTGTTCGTGGGTGAAGGTCCTGGCCGCGTAGGTGCGGCCGAGAAGGAAGATGAAGGCGAGCAGGCCACCCGCCACGTGCAGCCCGTGGAACCCGGTGGGCAGGTAGAACACCGAGCCGTAGGCACTCGACGAGATGGTCAGGTGCTCCTTGGTGACCAGGTTGAAGTACTCATAACCCTGCCCGAGGTCGAAGTACAGGCCCATGAAGAAGGTGAGCACGTACCACTCGCGCAGGCCCCAGCTCATCGGGTGCAGCAGCGACCTGGTGCGGCTGATCTGGCCGCGCTCGACCGCGAACACGCCCATCTGGCACGTGACGCTGGACAGCAGCAGCACCGTGGTGTTGGTCGACCCCAGCGCGATGTTGAGATGCGCTCCCGGCCAGGGCTGTCCGGAGCCCTTGACCACCGACCTGACGGTGAAGTACATCGCGAACAGCGCCGCGAAGAACATCAGCTCGGAGGAGAGCCAGATGATGGTGCCGACGCTGACCAGGTTGGGTCTGCTGGCCGGTGTGCGGGGGGTCGTCTCCACGGTTGCTGTCGCCACGAAGCAATTATTACGACAACCTGTAGGGGATCGCTACGCGACCCCCCGGGTTGGTAATGGGATCGGTACCATGCAGTGTCATGAAGGTCGTTGTGTACAGCCACGACGCGGATGTCCGGGCCCAGGTCAGGCTCGCCATCGGGCGTCGCCCCGCAATGGACGTTCCGGATGCCGAGATCATCGAGGTAGCCACGCAGCCTGCGCTGTTCCGGTTGCTTGACGCCGGCGGCGCGGACGTGATGGTGCTCGACGGGGAGGCGCAGCCGGCCGGCGGGATGGGCGTGTGCCGCCAGGCCAAGGACGAGATCTACAACTGCCCGCCGGTGCTGCTGATCATCGGCCGGGCCGACGACGGCTGGCTGGCCACCTGGTCGCGGGCCGACGCGGTGGTCAGCCACCCCATCGACCCGATCGTGCTGGCGCACGAACTGGCCGGGCTGATGCGCGAACGTCCGGCCGTCAGCAGCTGATCCCGCCGTAGGTTATTTTTATCCCGAACGAGCTGGGTTCCTGCTCTTGCTCAGCCCGATTCGTTCTTCCTCATCCCGAAACGAGCCGGGCTTTACCTTCCCTCCCTTGGGGGCCTGCCATGGATGCCCGAACCACCTGGCCCGCGCTTTTGTCCGCCCTTATCCGCGGCGATTCGCTCACCGCCGATGAGAGCGAGTGGGCCATGAACGAGATCATGGAGGGCGTGGCGACGCCGTCCCAGATCGCGGGCTTCGGGGTCGCGCTGCGGATTAAGGGCACGTCGGTGGCGGAACTGACCGGCCTGGCCCGGTCGATGCTCGCGCACGCGACGCCGATCGACCTGCCCGGTCAGCTGACCGATCTGGTGGGGACGGGCGGGGACGGGGCGCGCACGGTCAACGTGTCGACGATGGGCACGATCGTGGCGGCGGCCGCGGGCGCGCGGATGATCAAGCACGGCAACCGGGCCGCGTCGTCCGCGTGCGGGGCGGCCGACGTGCTCGAGGCGCTTGGCGTGGTGATCGACCTGCCGCCGGCCAAGACCGCCGAACTGGCCGCCGAGGTGGGCGTGGCCTTCCTGTTCGCGCCGCTGTACCACCCGGCGCTGCGGTACGCGGGCCCGACCCGCAGCGAGCTCGGCGTGCCCACCGTGTTCAACTCCCTCGGGCCGGTGGCGAACCCGGCCCGGCCCACCGCGCAGGCGGTCGGGGTGTTCGATCCGCGGATGGGCGAGATCATCGCCGGGGTGCTGGCCGGGCGCGGCTGCTCGGCCCTGGTGTTCCGCGGCGCCGACGGGCTCGACGAGCTGACCACGACCGCGCCGTCCACGCTGTGGGTCGTGCACGACGGCGAGGTGGCTCAGACGGAGTTCTTCCCGTCCTCCCTCGGCCTGCCCGAGGCCTCGGTCGCCGACCTGCGCGGCGGCGACGCCCAGCACAACGCGGCCGTAGCCCGGGCGGTGCTGGCCGGTGAGCATGGCCCGGTGCGCGACATCGTGCTGCTGAATGCGGCCGCCGCGCTGGCCGCGACGGCCGGCCTGGCCGGCCCGAACGCCGTTGTCCCGGCGCTGACCGAGGGCTTCGCCCGCGCCGCCGAAGCGGTCGACTCCGGCGCCGCCAGCGCCCTGCTCGACCGCTGGATCGAGGTCAGCCGCCGCCTGGCGCCTGCCCTGCCGACACGCTAGGTCAGACCTCGGCGCTTAGGCCGAGGGAGAACGCCGCGTCCAGGTCGTGCCGGCTGTAGGTACGGAACGCGATATGGGTCTCGGTGTGCGTGACGCCGGGGACCTTATTCAGCCGGCCGGGAATGACGTCGGCGAGCTCTTCGTGCGCGCGGACCCGGACCATGGCCACCATGTCGAACTCGCCGGTGACCGAGTACACCTCGCTGACCTCTGGGATCTTGGCGATCATCTCGGCGACCTCGGGAATGCGCTGGATCTCTGCCCTCACCAGAACGATCGCGGTGACCACAGGGTGCCTCCCAGACTGTCAGTACCAGCTTCGTTGGGCCAGCTTTGTCGGGCTGGCGCTTACGCTACTACGTCTGGCCAGGCAGCGAGCTGGTTCAGGGTGCGGATGCCGCGGTGCGCCAGCCGGCGGATCAGCCAGCCGAGCACATCCGCGGTCGCGCGTGCGTCGGCCAGCGCGCGATGATTCGGCGCCGTCCGCGCGCGGAAGAACCCGGCTAGCGTGCCCAGCTTGCAGTCCGGCACCTCGTCCGGATCCATCACCTGCCTGGCCAGCGTGACCGTGTCGAGCACGGTGAAGCCGGGCCAGGCCAGCCCGCAGTCGCCGCACCCGGCGACCAGGAAGCCGAGGTCGAACGGCGCGTTATGCGCGACCAGCACGCAGCCTCGGGCGAAGTCGAGCAGGTCGGGCAGCACTGTGCCCAGCCGCGGGGCCGCCGCCAGCATCCAGTCGGTAATCCCGGTCAGGTCCGCGATGCCCGGCGGAACCGGCACGCCCGGGTTAACCAGAGAGGCGAACTCGCCCTGCCGCAGGCCTCCCCGCACCCGCACCGCCCCGATCTCCGTGATCGCCGCCGCCTCCGGCGACCACCCCGTAGTCTCCAAGTCCACCACAGCGAACTCCACCCGGCTCAGCTCGACCTCACCCAGCTCGACCCCGTGCCCGCCCAGCTCGGGCCCATTCGGCCTGTGCCCGTGGAACCCGCGCCCGTTTAGCTCGACCCGGCCTTCACGCTCCGCCAGGGCCTGCGCCACTAGGGCCAGCGGCGCGCCCCCGCATCCGCTTGATGCGCACGTAGCCACGCCCGGACTGATCACGCTCACCAAGGTAAATCCGCCCACTGACATTTCTTCGCCGCCACGCCCGACCCGCCACTCCCGTCCCGTCGGCCGCCCCGGCACCTTATCCGCCACGAGCGTCTCACGAGCACCGCGATGCGCGCGGCCGCGGAAATGTCAGAGGGCGCCGTTAACGTGTGTCCGTCCATTCACGGAATGCATGGGAGGCGTCATGGAGATCGATTGCGGCCGTTGCGCGATGCACGGCGCTGGCTGCCAAGATTGCGTTATTACCGTACTTGAGCCGCGAAACGTGGCAGGCTTCTCCGCAGCGGAGCCCGGCTATCTTCCCGAGGCGGAGGTGAAGGCACTCGGCGTCCTCGCGGCCGCGGGCATGGTGCCCCCACTTCGGCTTTCGCTGCCCGGCTCGACGATTCTGCCTGGGGCGCGAGCCTGGACTCAGCGGGTCTTCCCTGACACGAAAGCCTCGTGATCGTAGCGTATCGACCTCGTTCCCGCAGGCGAATCGCGGCATCGTAATGGAGTAGTTGGGATTAGGGGAATCGGTTGAATCGCCCTTTTCGCTTCACTACGCTGGCCCAAAGTTGCCTGGCTGGTAACTAGGACCGAGGACCTGGGCAAACGCCCAGGTGGGTTGGGACGACTTTGGGGAGCGTGGTAGGGACGTGAGTACGCGGCTAGCGGGCAGCATGTCCCGGATCCGCCGCGGTCTCGCAATCGCGGTCGGGCTAGTCGCGGTTGGCGGGCTCGCGGTGGTCGCTTCAGGTGCGGGCGCGGCTCCGCAACCGACCGTTGACCAGGTTCAGGCTCGGATCAACCAGCTCACCTCGCAGTTCAACAAGGTCAGTGAGCAGTTCGACCAGGCCAGCCAGCAGCTTTCCGCTGCGCAGTCGAGGCTGTCCCAGGTTCGCGTGCACCTGAACCACGCCAACGCTCAGTTCCAGACGGCGCAGGCCAACGTGGCGCAGACGGCCGCGGCGGCGTTCGAGGACACCGGGGCCACCTCCATCGCGGGCGTGCTCACCTCGGGTGACCCCTCGATCGTGCTGCAGCAAGGATCGCTGCTGATGGAGCTATCCGGCAGCCGGAACGCCGAGACGCAGATGCTGCTCACTGACGCCAGCCAGCTGGCCGGGGTCGAGCAGGAGATGCAGCGCACCGAGGCCGGGATCGCCAGCCTCAAGAGCCAGCTCTCCGCCCATAAGAACTCCCTCAGCAAGCTCATCACGACCGAGAGGACGACGCTGGATGGCCTGACCGTGCCGCAGCAGCAGGCGGTCGTGAGCAACTCGATCGGTGCCAACGGCAGCTCCACGCCGCAGCAGTACACCGGGCCGACCTCGACCCAGGCGGAAAAGGCGGTCGCGTTCGTCTACAACCAGCTCGGCTGCCCCTACGTATACGGTGGCACCGGTCCGTGCCACATGGGGTTCGACTGCTCCGGTCTGGTGCAGGCCGCGTGGGCGTCCGCGGGCGTGCAGATACCGCGCGACAGCTATGAGCAGTTCGCCGCGCTGCCGCATATCCCCCTCTCCTCCATTGAGCCGGGCGACATTCTGGTCTACGACGCCGAGGGTCACGTGGCCATGTACGTAGGCGGCGGTTACATCATCGACGCGCCGCAAACCGGGTTGAACGTGGAGAAAATTCCCGAAAGCACGTCCTGGTACGCCAACAACCTCGATGGAGTGCTGCGCCCGTAACCAGGACCGCCCTAGCGGAACGCCACGCCAGGTCACTGAGCCCAGCCAGCCGGCCCTTATACACTCATCCGGTGCCTCGCACGCTGATCGTCACCAACGACTTCCCGCCTCGTCGCGGCGGCATCCAGTCGTTCGTGCACGCGCTGGCCACCCGGCTGCCCGCAGGCACGGTGACCGTGTACGCGCCGGCCTGGAAAGGCGCGGCGGAGTTCGACGCGCGGCAGCCGTTCCCGGTCGTCAGGCACCCGACCTCGCTCATGCTGCCGGTGCCCGCCACCTCACGCCGGGCCGTGGCCATCGCCACCGGACACCGCTGCGACACCGTCCTGTTCGGCGCAGCGGCGCCGCTCGGCCTCATCACGCCCGCCCTCCGCAAGGCCGGCGTGACCAAGGCGGTCGCGCTGACGCACGGCCACGAGGCAGGCTGGGCCGCGCTGCCCGGCGCCCGCACCCTGCTGCGCCGCATCGGCGACGAGGTAGACGTGGTCACGTACCTGGGTGAGTACTTCCGGGTACGACTGGCCCGCGCACTGTCCCCGCAGGCACAGCGCCGGATGGTCCGGCTGGCGCCCGGCGTGGACGTGACGTTCTTCCGCCCGGGCGCGGGCGGCGCCGCGGTCCGGGAGCGGCTGGGGCTGACCGACAGGCAGGTAGTGGCCTGCGTGTCCCGGATGGTGCGGCGCAAGGGCCAGGACACGCTGATCACGGCCTGGCCGGAGATAAGAGCACAGGTCAACGGTGCGGTGCTGCTGCTCGTCGGCGACGGCCCCTACGCTCCCGCGCTGAAGCGCCTGGCCCGGCGGCTCGATGTCAGCGACGACGTCATCTTCACTGGTCCAGTCCCATGGCCCGAACTCCCCGGCTACTACGACGCGGCGGACGTGTTCGCCATGCCCTGCCGCACCCGCCGCGGCGGGCTGGACGTGGAGGGTCTCGGCATCGTCTACCTGGAGGCGTCGGCCACCGGCCTGCCGGTGATCGGCGGCGACTCGGGCGGAGCGCCGGACGCCATACTCGACGGCGAGACCGGCTACGTCGTCCGCGACGCCCCCGGCGTCGTACGCCGCGTCACCGAGTTGCTCTCCGACCCCGCGAAGGCCAGGGCCATGGGGGAGAAGGGCCTGGCGTGGGTGGACCGGGAGTGGCGTGAGGAGCTTTCCGCCGCCCGCCTGTGCGCAATCTTGGACGCTAAGCCCCAGGCCCAGCCCTAGGACCGCGATGGACGCCTCTAAGACCCCTCTAAGCAGGCGAAATAGGGATTTCCTCCGATGCCGCGCGGGGGGCCTTACCGCGAGACTCGATAGTGAACGGCCGAGGTACTGGCCGGCCCATCGAGGAGGAACGATGAACCCGAACATGGCCCGGATCATCAAGCGCATCGCCAATGTCGTCGCCGAGTGCGACTACGCCCAGCGCCGGTCCTTCGCGATCATGACCGCCCCGGACAGCTACCTGAAGGACCGGGACCAGGCCCCCGACACGTACGCCGAATTCCTGTTCCGGACCTCAGGCGGGCTGCTGCACGAGCCGGCCTCCGCCCAGCGAGCGCACGGCCGTCCTGCCGCCTAGCACCAGGCCAACCCAGGAGCCTCAGGAGTACAGCGCATCGATGTCGGCGGCGAAGTCCTTGATCAGCACGCTCCGGCGAATCCCGAGCTTGACGCTGAGCTGGCCGGCTTCCTGGGTGAAGTCCCCGTCAAGGATCCGGAACTTCCTGATGGACTCCGCCCGGGACACGGCCTGGTTGGCGTCATCGACCGCGCTCTGCACGGCGGCGACGAGATCCGGGTCGTCGCGCAGCGCCGCGATCGTCGCGTCGGCCGGCTTGCCGTGCCTTTCCTTCCAGAGCGCGAACGCCTCGGGGTCCAGCGTGATCAGCGCCGCGACGAACGGCTTGCCGTCCCCGACCACCATGCACTGGCTGATCAGCCCATGGCTGCGGAGCCTGTCCTCGAGCACCGCGGGTGCGACGTTCTTGCCGGTCGCGGTCACGATCATCTCCTTCTTCCGCCCGGTGATCTTCAGGAAGCCTTCCTCGTCGAGCTCCCCGACGTCACCGCTGCGGAACCAGCCGTCCTCGGTGAAGGTCTCCTTGGTCGCCGCCTCGTTGCGCCAGTAGCCAGGGAAGACGTTGACCCCCCTGATCAAGATCTCGCCGTCTTCGGCGATCCTGATCGCGACTCCGGGCAGCGGCAGGCCGACGGTGCCTATTTTGACCCGGTCCGGCCGGTTGACGGTCGCCGCGCCGGTCGTCTCGGTCAGGCCGTACCCTTCGAGCACGGTGACGCCGGCGCCGCGGAAGAAGTGGCCGAGCCGTTCGCTCAGCGCGGCGCCACCGGAGGCCGCGTATTGCGTCCGGCCGCCGAGCGCGGCCCGCAGCTTGGCGTAGACCAGCCGGTCGAACAGGGCGTGCTGGGTGCGCAGGCCGAGGGCGGGACGGCCGGGCTCATCGAGCGACCGGCTGTAGGCGATCGCGACCTGGGCCGCGCGGTCGAAGATCGCGCCCTTCCGCTCGCTGACGGCTTTCTGCTCCGCGGTGTTGAACACCTTCTCGAACACCCTCGGCACCGCGAGGATGAACGTGGGCCGGAACGAGGCCAGGGCAGGCAGCAGCGCGGTCAGGTCCCCGCAGTGCCCGAGCACGATCTCGCCCTCGATGCAGCCCACCTCGATGATCCTGGCGAAGACGTGCGCGAGCGGCAGGAACAGCAGGGCGCTGGCGTCCGCGGTTTCCACTACGGCCGCCAGCGGCCCACCGAACGCGTTGCGGACGTCGGCGAGCAGGTTTTCGTGGGTCAGCTCGCAGCCCTTCGGGCGCCCGGTGGTACCCGAGGTGTAGATGACCGTGGCCAGGTCGGATGCCCTGGTTACGGCGGCACGCTCGGTGATGACCTCATCGCTGACGTCCGCGCCCGCCGCGCGCAGCGAGTCCAGGGCCTCCTCGATCCGCCACACCTGCGACAGCTCCGGCAGCCGGTCCCGGAACTTGCCGATCATGTCCTCGAAGCCCGCCGTCTCGACGAAGCAGGCCTGCGCGCCTGAATCGATGAGGATCCATTCGGCCTGCTCAGCGGAGGAGGTCTCGTAGACCGGCACGGTCACGGCGCCCGCGGTCCAGATGGCGTAGTCGATCAGCGTCCACTCGTACCGGGTATGCGACATCAGCGCGACCCGGTCCCCGGCACCGATGCCCGCCGCGACCAGTCCCTTGGCCACCGCGACGACCTCGTCGCGGAACTGGCTCGCGGTCACGTCCTGCCAGCTCCCTGACCGGTCTGTCGGGTCGGGGCGGCGCAGCATTACCGCCTGCGGCTGTTCGGCCGCCCGGCGGAAGACGGAGTTGGCCAGATTCGCGGTCGCGGGGATCTCCGCCAGGGCCGGAAGGCTGTATTCGCGCACGGTATCTCTCCAGTGAGGTAACGCTACTTGGCAGTACCAGCTTAGGCTTGTTGCCCGTCCTTCCTGGTTACGATCTTGCGCCCCGCCCGGCTTACCGTGGTGTCATGCGAGTCCACGTGGTGAGCGATGTACACGGCCGCGCGGATGCGCTGGCCCGCGCGGGCGACGGGGCCGACGCGCTGATCTGCCTGGGTGACCTGCTCCTGTTCCTCGACTACGCCGACCACGGCCAGGGGATCTTCGCCGACCTGTTCGGGGCCGAGGCGGCGGGCAAGTACGTCCAGTTGCGCACCGCGAAGAAGTTCGACGAGGCCAGGGAGTTCTCGCTCAGCCTGTTCGCGGGCCGGCCGGAGAGCCGGGCCAGCCTGTTCGAGGCGGCCATGGCCAGGCAGTACTCGGAGCTTTTCGGCGCCCTTCCCGAACCCGCCTACCTGACCTACGGCAACGTCGACGTGCCGGGGATGTGGGAGCGGTACGCCAAACCCGGGCATCGCGTCCTGGATGGCGGCACGGCTGAGCTGGACGGGTGGACCTTCGGTTTCGTCGGCGGCGGACTGAAATCGGTCTACCGGACGCCGAACGAGATGAGCGAGGAAGAGTTCCGCGCCAAGATCGAGGCGGTCGGTGAGGTGGACGTGTTGTGTACGCACATCCCGCCTGCCGTCCCCGAACTTCTCTACGACACCGTGGCCCGGCGGATGGAGAAGGGCAGCGTGGCGCTGCTCGACGCGATTAAGGCCACCCGGCCGAGGTACTCGATCTTCGGGCACGTGCACCAGCCGCTGGCCCGCAGGACGAGGATCGGCGTCACGGAGTGCCTGAACGTGGGACATTTCCGCGCCACCGGCGCCCCATTTGTCCTGCAGTGGTAGCGGGTACGATCATGGGTAGGAGGCGTCAGGTGTCGGAATCCCCAGGCGAGGGCCAGCCAGAAACCAGCGGCCCGTCGCAAAGCAGTAACCCGCCGCGAAGCAGTAACCCGCCGCGAAGCAACAGCAGCAGCGGCAGCAGCAACAGCGGCCAAAACAGGCCCAACGGCCAGTCAGGCAGCCGCAGCCAGCCGGGCAGCGGACGCGGCGCGGCCCGGGGGAGTGACCCCGTCGCCGACTTCCAGCGCTGGCTGATGAAGGCGGGCGCGCGCAGCATGGCCAATCAGGTCGCCGACCAGGTGAAGCGGACTATCGGCACCGAACGGCGGCGTGACAGCGGCGACGTGTGGGACACGGCCACGAACGAGCCGCCGCCCAGCGAGCCGCCGGAGTGCCAGTGGTGCCCGGTCTGCCAGGCGGCCCGCGCGGCCCGCACGGGCAGCGCCGGGGGTCTCGGGGCGCGGCTGGCTGACGCGGGCGGGGTGCTGGCGTCCGTGGTCCAGGACGCCTTCTCCGCCTTCGAGCAGGTCATGAAGACCCAAGATCAAAATCATTCGACCGAACGGCCTGGGGATTCACCGCCACGGAACGGTGCGTCGGATCGCGGGGAAACCGGTCAGTGACCCTTGCCATTGGCGTCGATGTCGGTGGCACGAAAGTCGCGGCGGGAGTGGTCGACGAAGACGGCCGGATCATCGCCAAGCTGAAGAGATCGACCCCGGCGGCCAGCCCAGCCCGCACTGAGCAGGCCATCGCCGACGCGGTGACCGAACTCCTGGCCAGTCGCCAGGTCACCGGTCACCAGGTCACGGCCATCGGCCTGGGCGCCGCCGGGTTCGTCGACAGCGCCCGGGCCACCATGTTGTTCGCCCCGAACCTCGCCTGGCGCGACGAGCCGCTGAAGCAGCGGGTGGAGGAGCGTCTAGGCCGCGAGGTCGTGGTGGAGAACGACGCGAACGCCTCGGCCTGGGCCGAGGCCCGGTTCGGCGCCGCACGCGGGTACCGCGACGTGATGCTGGTGGCCCTGGGCACCGGCATCGGTGCCGCCATCTTGATCGGCGGCGAGCTCTACCGCGGCCGCTGGGGGATGGCCGGCGAGCCCGGCCACATCCGGGTGGTGCCCGACGGGCGGCTGTGCGGCTGCGGGAACCGGGGCTGCTGGGAGCAGTACTGTAGCGGAAACGCGCTGGTCGCCGAGGCGCGCGAGTTCGCCAGGCGCAGCCCCGAAGGCGCCATCCGGCTGCTGCAGCTGGGCGGGGGAGTCCCCGAGGGCATTTCCGGCCCGGTGATAACCAGGGCCGCGACCGAGGGCGACCCGGCCGCTCTGCGCTGCTTCCAGATCATCGGCGGCTGGCTCGGTCAGGGTCTGGCCGACTTGGCTGCGATCCTCGATCCGGCCTGCTTCGTGATTGGCGGCGGCGTGTCCGCGGCGGGCGACTTGCTGCTCGATCCCGCGCGGGCCGCCTTCGAGCGCGCGCTAACCGGCCGTGGCCACCGGCCGCTGGCCGAGATCAGGGTCGCGCAACTCGGCGAGGACGCCGGGATCGTCGGCGCCGCCGACCTGGCCCGGGCGAGCAGCCAGGTCGCGCCTCTTCAGACCACGGCCCCTTAGACCACGGCCCCTTAGACCACGGCCCCGTCGTCGCCGTCGTCCGGGCCGCCCGGGCCCGGCTCGTTCATCCGCAGCACGAGTATGGCGAACCCGGTCACGAACGCGGCGACCGCGAAGAACGCGGCGATGCCCGACACCGACCAGCCCGCCGCGGTGGCCACGACCAGGTAACCAGGCCCGCCGAACAGCGCCGCCCAGGCGCCCTTGGCGATGGGGTCCAGCGAGGGCAGCGGCGGCGGCGCGGGCGGGATGAAGTGCTCGTCGTCGTCCGGCACGGGCTGCGGTGGGGCCTTGCGCGCCCGGATCTTGCGCGCGCGCGTGCCGTGCGCTGCTGCCCGCCGATCCCGCCGCGCGGCGGCGATCACATCCGGTTCAGAGGTCGCTGGCCGCCTGTCCGCGTCGAACGCCCCCCGCACCCCCTCATCGTCAAAACCCCGTATCCCCTCTACCCCGCGCGCCCCCCGCACATGATCGGCACCCCTAGTCCCCCGGGACCCTCCAGCGCCGCGTACACCCGTCCCGCTAGCCCCTTGCGCCCCATCAGCCCCGAGCACCCCGTCACTCCCCTGTGACCCGTCAGAGCCTGGCGATCCGTCAGTGCCCGGCAGACGGTCGGCCCCACGCAGCCCGTCAGAGCCTGGCGATCCGTCAGTGCCATGCAACCCGTCAACCCCGTGCGCCCCATCAGGCCCACGCAATCCCTCGGTCCCGTGTGCCCCGTCAGGTCCGTCCGGCCCCCACGCCCGGTCAACCTCGTCCGCGCCCCGTACGTCCCAGTCCCCGAGAGTTCCTTGCGTATCTCCTGCCCCGCGCGCCCGTTCTGACCCAGATGCCTCAGCTGGCTCTTGAGCCTCCCCGGTCCCGGAACCGCCTAGCGCACTCTCAGCCCCTTGTGCCCCGTCAGCCCCCGACGTCCCGTCAGTCCCATCCAGGGCTTGGGCGGCCTGCGAGCGCGGACCCGGCACATTCTCCCGGTCAGGCCAGGGCGCCCCGGTCGTAGTCGTGGGTTCCTCGAACCGGGCGACCAGATCACGCCACGCCGCGTCCTCGTCGCTCTCTCTGCTCTCCGTGTTATCCCAGTCCGGCACGTCCCCACCGATGTCCGTATCGAAGCCTGCCTCCACGATAGCCCCGCACGGTCCGGTGCTGGGAGGGTAAATCTCAGGAGTACAGGTGCTTATCCGCCCAAGCCAGAAGGATTAAGCCAAAGGCGTATAAGGCTGTTGCTCGCCGGTATCGTCGCCCGCCGCCTGAGCCGCGTGCTCAGCGTCAGACCGGCGTGCGGTCTGCGGGTCGGCCGCTGTCTTGGCCGGCTGTGCGGCTTGGGCACGTCGGGGCGCCTGCCCGGTCTCCGGGCGCTGCGATTCGGCGGTGGCATAGGGCAGCGCCCGCCGAGCCTCGAGCCAGCGCTGCCGTTTGTCCGCGGCCGCGGCATCGGGCAGGTCGAGCACCGCGGCGATCGCCTCCGACCGCATGCCCATGCCGTGCGCGGCCTCGAAGAGCTCACTCTCGAGGCAGTCCAGGGCCAGTCGAGCCGCCTGCACCAGCACGAGGGCGGCCCCGATATCCAGCCCTTCGGCTCGTCCCGAGGCCGCCGCCTCGGTCACTGACTTGATCGCGTCCAGATCCGGGATGAAGCGCTTTTCCGTTTCCCACAGCAGCAGATCCACGCCGGACGCGTAGCTCCCGGTCAGGTGCCTGCGCGAGGCGTTTACCATCTCGGGCGAGGGAGCAGGAGGTTCCACGTCTTCCAAGTTAGCGGGTCGCAAACCGCCCGTCGACCACACCGGCCGTCTGGATGCCGTGGCTAACCAGCGTGATCCTGGATGAACTTGCCGCTGCCCTCGAAGATGGCCTGCGCGTCATTGTCGAGCGTCGCGACGTGATAGCTGTCGGCGCATTCGCGCACGGTCACCTGGCCGCCGGGCAGCCCCGCCAGCAGCGCCCGCATGCTCGCGGGCCCGACGACGTGGTCGGTGGTGCTGCGGTAGACGAGCACCGGCTGGCTGACGTCGCCGAGATGCTTGACCGTCGTGCCCCACAGCTTCGGTAGCGTAGCCGCGGCCCGAACGGGCACTCGGTCGTAGCCGACCTCGTGCGCGCCGGGTTTCTTGATGTCGCTGGCGACGCCGGGCAACGACCGCACTACGTACTTGAGCACCGGAGCCAGCAGGAACAATCTGGTGTCCGGGGCTAGCGACGGGTTGACCAGCACCAGGCCACGCACCGCGCTGCCGTGGGTCTCGGCCAGCCGCAGCGCGAGGCAGCCGCCCATGGAAATGCCGAACACAAAGGTCTGCTCGCACCGGTTCGCCAGCCTGCCGAACGCGGCGTCGACTTCGGCGTACCAGTCGTCACCGCCCGTCTGGGCCATTTCCTGCCAGGTGGTGCCGTGCCCGGGCAGCCGGGGGAGGCTGACCGTCAGGTCCTGCCCGGCCAGGTAGTCCGCCCAGCCGCGCAGCGTCTGCGGGCTGCCGGTGAAGCCGTGGCACAGCAGCACGCCGACCGGGCCACCTGCGGCCTCGAATGGTTCGGCGCCTGGAAGCACTGGTGACATGGTGGCATCGTCGCATGCCGGTGGCACGTGACGCATCCCACTAGGCCCCGGGACGTGGGACGATGTGACCGTGTTCTACTGGCTCACGAAGTACACGCTCGGGATGACGCTGAAGATCCTCTTCCGGCCCCGCGCGTGGGGCGTCAAGAACGTTCCCCGAACAGGCCCGGTCATCCTGGCCAGCAATCACCTGTCGTTTTCCGACCACTTTTTCGGCCCGCTCCCAGTGCCGCGGAAGGTGATCTTCCTGGGCAAGGCGGAATACTTCACCGGACGCGGGGTGAAGGGGTTGATCAGCAAAGTCTTCTTTACCGGGGTCGGCGTGATTCCCGTCGACCGGGACGGGGGAGAGGCGAGTGAGCGGGCCATCAGGACTAGCCTGCGCGTCCTTGCGGCCGGGAACGTGCTCGGCATCTACCCGGAGGGCACCAGGAGCCCGGATGGGCGCCTGTACCGGGGCAAGACCGGGGTCGCCAGGCTCGCCGTCGAATCGGGCGCTCCGGTGGTCCCGTGCGCCATGATCGACACGTTCCAGTTCCAGCCACCGGGCACGCTCTGGCCGAACCCGCGGTTCCGGCCCGGCGTACGGTTCGGCGAGCCGCTTGACTTCTCCCGCTACCACGGCCAGGAGGCCGACGGCCAGCTGCTGCGGACCATCACCGATGAGGTCATGCAGGCAATCGCGAAGCTTTCCGGCCAGGAGTACGTCGACATCGATGCCCGCCGCGCCAAGGCCGAGCTGGCCGCCGGCGGCGAGGGCGGCGATGGCGGCCGTCACGACCCGGCCGCCGGTCAGGATGATGGCGATTTAGGTGATGTTGCGGGGCTGGCGGCACTTCCTGACGCGTCAACCGGGCCGCGGCCGGCTTTTAGTTTTCCTCAGCTCGTGCTGCATCCATCCGCACAGGCCTCTCGCCCACTATGGTTGGGGGCATGCGAGTGGGAGTTCTCACCGGTGGCGGCGACTGCCCCGGCTTGAATGCAGTTATCCGCGCCGTCGTCCGCATGGGCGTGCAGGAGTACGGCCTCGAATTCGTCGGGTTCCGCGACGGGTGGAGAGGGCCGCTCGAAGGCGACACGATGCCCCTGGACGTGCAGGCGGTGCGTGGCATCCTGCCGCGCGGTGGCACGATCCTCGGCTCGTCCCGCACCAACCCGCTGAAGAACCCGGGCAGCGGCGGCCGCAACGGCGTCGAGCGGATCAAGGACAACCTGGCCGGTCTGGGCGTCGACGCGCTGATCGCGATCGGCGGCGAGGACACGCTCGGCGTGGCGACCAAACTGGGCGAGCAGGGGGTCCCGGTCGTGGGGGTGCCGAAGACGATCGACAACGACCTCGGCGCCACCGACTACACCTTCGGCTTCGACACGGCCGTGAACATCGCCATGGAGGCCATCGACCGACTGCACACCACGGCCGAAAGCCACCACCGGGCGCTGATCGTGGAGGTGATGGGCCGGCACGCCGGCTGGATCGCGCTGCACGCCGGGCTGGCCGGCGGCGCGAACGTGATCCTCATCCCGGAGCGGCCGTTCGACATCGAGCGGGTATGCGCCTACGTGCAGCACCGGTTCCAGACCAGGTTCGCTCCGATCGTCGTCGTGGCCGAGGGCGCCCACCCGGTGAGCGAGGACCTCGCGACCTCCCACGAGCAACTCGACTCGTTCGGCCATGTCCGGCTGGGTGGCGTGGGACAGATGCTGGCCGATGAGATCGAGAAGCGGACCGGCAAGGAGGCCCGCTGCACGGTACTCGGCCACATCCAGCGCGGCGGCACGCCGACGGCGTTCGACCGGGTGCTGGCCACCAGGTTCGGCGTGCACGCGGTCCAGGCGGTCCACGACGAGGCGTTCGGCGTGATGGTCGCGCTGCGCGGCACCGACATCATCCGCGTGCCGCTCGCCGAGGCCACCAGCCAGCTCAAGCTGGTCCCGCCCCAGCGCTACGCCGAAGCCGAAGTCTTCTTCGGCTAACTTCCGCTTACGCCCGCTCACCGCCACCGCAGCAGCCTCTGGGCTTCCGGCCGGAGGGGCTGGGGGCCCTGTGTGTCGGGGCGTGTCACCGCGGATCGTTCGGTATGAAGATCTTGAATTTGGGTTTGCGGTCGGCGTACGCGCATGCCTATACTCGTCTACGAGTACTTGAGAGCGAGTCCTCGGAGACGATGACTCGGATGCGAGGTGATCGGGATGGCCAAGCGGCGGAAGGTCGGCAACCTGCTGGCGCTGCCGCTGCTCACGTTGCTGATGGAGCGGCCGATGTACCCGTACGAGATGGCCGCGGCCCTGCGCGAGCGGAGCAAGGACCAGGCGATCAAGATCAACTGGGGTTCGCTCTACACGGTCGTGCAGAACCTGGAGAAGCACGGCTTCATCGACGCCCTGGAGGTCGTCCGGGAGGGCAGGCAGCCGGAGCGGACCACCTATCAGATCACCGATGCGGGCCGGGCCGAGCTGAAGGACTGGCTGCGCGAGCTGATCAGCGTGCCTGAGCGGGAGTACACCAGGTTCGAGGCGGCCCTCGGCGATAGCGGCGTCCTGCCGCCGGACGAGCTAATTGACCTGCTGCAGCAGCGGCTAGATGCGCTGGAGGCGGCCAATGCCGAGCATCGGGCGGGGCTGGACGCGCTGGTCAAGTCGATACCCCGGCTGTTCCTGATCGAGTCGGAGTTTTACCTGGCGCAGCGCCGGGCCGAGGCGGAATGGGTGCGGGGGCTGCTGAAGGAGTTCACCGATGGCACGTTCCCCGGCCTAGACGCCTGGCGGCACTTCCACGCCACCGGGCAGGTCCCGGACGAAGTTCTCGCGCTCATGGAGCAGGAAGGAGCGAAGGCAGCGGACAGCTAAGCAAAACGACCCCGGCCTGGTGCGGCAACACCAGCGGCCGGGGCCGTCAACCTCAAATCGATCCCGCGAGTACGCGAAACCCGAGGTCCCACCCATAAGAGTAGCCGGGTTTCTCTTCGCGGGGCTGGATCGTCGCGATCCACCGGGGTTCGGGGTCGTCCCCCCGGGCCAGTACAGCGGAGGAGTTACCTGTGAGTACTACCGACTGCGCCATCGAGGCGCGTCATCTAGTCAAGACCTACGCCGTGCGCGGCGACAAGCACGGCATCCGGGCGCTGGACGGGCTCGACATCAGCGTCCCGCGCGGCATGATCTACGGTCTGCTCGGCCCGAACGGAGCGGGCAAGAGCACCACCGTCAAGATCCTCACGTCGCTGGCCAGGCCAGACGCCGGAACGGCTCGCGTCGCGGGCATCGACGTACTCGCCCGGCCGGGCCAGGTCCGGCACGTGATCGGGGTCGTCGCGCAGCGGTCTGGTGCCGACCCGACCGCCACCGGCCGGGAGAACCTGATCCTGCAGGGCCGGCTGTACGGGCTGCGCGGCCGTGCCGTACGGGCTCGCGCGGACGAACTGCTCGGGCACTTCGGGCTGACCGAGGCGGCCGGACGGCTGGTCAAGACCTACTCCGGCGGCATGCAGCGCCGCCTGGACGTCGCGCTCGGGCTGATGCACCGGCCCGCGGTGCTGTTCCTCGACGAGCCGACGACGGGCCTGGACCCGGAGTCCCGGGCCGCCATGTGGCAGGAGATCGCCCGGCTGGCGGGCGGTGAGGGGATGACCGTGCTGCTGACCACGCACTACCTGGAGGAAGCGGACCGGCTGGCGAGCCGGCTCGCGATCGTGGACCGCGGCCGGGTCGTCACCTCGGGGACGCCCGACGAGCTCAAGGGCGAACTGCACGGCGACGCCGTGCACGTCGAGCTTCCCGGCGACACCGACGCGAGCCTGGTCCGGCGCGTGCTGGCGGGCCTGCCCGCGGTGCGGGACGTGGTCATCGCCGGCCGCGACGTGTCCGCCCGCAGTGACGACGGCGCGGCCGCCGTCCCGGTCGTGCTGGCCGGGCTGCAGCGGGCCGGCGTCAACGCCGCGTCGGTGGCCGTCGCGCGGCCGTCGCTCGATGACGTGTACCTGCGGCACACCGGGCGCCGCTACAGCGAGTCGGAGACCCCCGACCAAGACGGACATGCCAATGAGCTCGAAACCGCGGAGGCGAGCAAGTGATGACGACCATGCAGATCGATTCCGACCCTTCGACCCCTTCGAACCCGACGATGCCGTCGGCCACGACGCGGTTCCAGGCGGCGCAGTCCAACACCGTGCCGTTCCGGACGACCCTGGCGCACACCTGGTACCTGACCGGCAGGAAGATGCATGCCCTGGTCAGGCAGCCGTGGGTGCTGGCGTTCAGCGTCATCCAGCCGGTGATATGGCTGTTCTTGTTCGGCCAGCTGTTCCGGCGGGTCATCGATATCCCGGGCTTCGCCTACGGCGGGACGTACCTGGATTACCTGGTGCCCGGCCTGATCGCGATGAACGCCATGTCCAACAACATGTGGGCCGGGATGTCGATGATCGAGGAGATCGAGCGCGGCACGCTGAACCGGTTCCTGGCCTCTCCGGCCAGCCGGATCGCGATCATGAACGCCTCCGTGGTGGAGCAGGCGGTCAGCACGACCGTACAGTCGCTGATCATCGTGGCGCTCGGCTTGATCGGCGGGGCGCGCTACCACGGCGGGGTCGCCGGGGTGGCCGTGATGGTGGCGGCGTCGATCCTGGTCGGCGTGGTGTTCGGCGCCCTGTCCAACGCGGTCGGCATGACGCTGCGCTCCCGCGAGGCGATCATCGGCGTGTACACGTTCTTCATGCTGCCCCTGATGTTCCTGTCCTCGGCGTTCATTCAGACTCAGCTGATGCCGGGCTGGATGCAGGCCATCGCGTCGCGCAATCCGCTCAACTGGGTAGTCCAGATCGGCCGTACCGCGGTCTCCGCCCACCCCGACTGGGCCGCGATCGGGGTGCGCTGCGGCGGGCTGCTGGTGCTCGCGGTAGCGTGCGTGGCCGTGTCAGTGGTGACGTTCCGCTCGTATCAGAAGAACGTCTGAGCTGCTTTGTCTGCAGTTGCGGGGGTTACAGCACCCGAAACTGCAGACAAATCCTGGCCGCCAGTCAGCGGGGCGCGGCTTCCAGTTCGGCCGCTGGATCCTCAAGCACTGGTGGCACTGGTGGCACTGGTGGCACTGGTGGCAGGGCATCACTGCTGCGTATGGTGCGGATGTCACGAGGGATAAGAGCCAGCGCGGATGCGAGGATGATCACTGCTGCCGCCGCGTACTGGGCCTGGGAGATCCCGATCGCGGTACCCAGCGGGCCGGCGATCAGGGCTCCGGCAGGCATCGCCATGACCGAGCCGAGGACGTCGTAAGAGGAGACCCGGGCCAGCTTGTCCGCGGGGATGTTCCGCGCCATCGTGACGGTCCACTGCACCATCATCATCTCGACGAATACGCCGAGGCCGAACGATGCCACGCACACCGCCGCCAGCGGCAGGACCATCGCCAGCGAGAGCGGGGATATGGCGATTGCGCCCCCGATGAGCACGACGAACAGCATAGGCCGGCGAGGCGTGAACCGCAGCGACGCGAGACCGCCGGCGATCAGGCCGAACGCGTCCGCCGCAGTGATCGCGCCCCAGGCGGCTGGGCCACCGAGGTGCTGGCGTGCTACTACCGGGCCGAGCACAGAGAACGCCCCGTACCAGGCCATCATCACGACGCAGAACTGGGCGACGATGACCCACAGCCACGTGTGCGAACGGAACTCCGACCAGCCCTCGCGCAGTTCGGTGAGCATGCTCGACGCCGGAGCCGGTCCTCCTCCCGTATCCGGCCGCGAGCCTCGGATGGACAGCAGCAGCGGAACAGTGGTCACCATGCCGATGCCGCATAGCAGCAGCGCCCAGCCTGCGCCCGCCGCCGCCACCAGCAGGCCGGCGACCGCCGCGCCTGCCATCTGGCCGGTGTTCATCGCCATCCGGCTGATCGCGCTCGCCTCCTGCAGCAGGGCGCGCGGGACGAGGCGGGGGAGCAGTGCCTGGGAGGCGGGATAGAACAGAGCGACTCCGGTCCCGGTGATGGCCTCCAGCCCGATCATCGCCCACAACGACGGCCTGCTGGTCAGCACGAGCACGCCGAAGGTACCTTCACCGAGCGCCATGAGCACGTTGGCCGCGACGATAACCCGCTGCGGCGGGAACCTGTCGGCCGCGACGCCGCCGATGAGCACGAACACCAGTGACGGCGCGATCTGGGCGGCGAGTACGTAGGACAGGTCGGCGGGGGAGTTGGTGGCCTTGAGTACGGCGAACGAAACGCCGACGATCGAGAACCCCACCGACGCGGGGGCGATCAGCCGGTCGGCGAGCAGCAGCCGGAAGTCCCGGAACCCGAGTACGGGGAACCGGCGGAGGAGCCCACCCCGTGACATCGGCCCCGTCCTTTCCGGTCAGCACGGCCTTTCCAGTCGCCCCTGGCCGCTCTGGTCAGCCCCGGCGGCTACCCGACGCTAACCAGCCGACGACGAACTGGCAACTTCTTTAACAGCCGCGGAGGGCAGAGCTGGGGTCAGCAGAGCTGATCGATCCTGGTCCACACGCCGGGCGGGTTGTCGTCACGCGGCAGCCAAAGCAGCGGCTGCCTGCCTTCGTACTTGAACTGGAATCCGGGATCGCCTGGATAGCGGTCTCGCCGGTCTGGCCAGACTACCTGCAGGTAAGGCGGCCTGACATACCCGTGATACCGATCCGAGACCGCGAACATGCTGGTCATCCGCCAACTCTCATGCACCGGCCGAACCGCGAGCGAGCACGGGCAGATGCCATCGATCTGATCTCCGGCCTCGATGACCGCGTCGTTGGCGACCCGATCACCGATCGAGTTCAGGATGATCGTCATGTGCTCGATCGGAAGCCCGAACATGGTCAGCTCCGGGCCCTGGTGACTAAGCCAGAGGCCCACTGTGTACGCCCAGGGCGGCGCGATCTCATCGCCGAGGACGGCGGAGACCGACCAGCCCACGGCGCGGATGTCGTCGGTGACAGCCTGCATGCAGGCTTCCGGGTCGAGGTCGGCGCCCTCGGCCAGCGCCTCACACTCCGCGCACCTGCACCGCTCTTCCGGGGGGTTGGCGCGGCGTCTGCGTGGTGGGTTCATGCACGACACATTACGAGGGGGGTACGACATTTTCGGGCCGGGATTTATCCGGCGGCGGCGCTCGCATCTCCGGGGTCGCCCGGATCGATGTCGTGCTCGCGGAGCAAGGCCCGCAGCCGGCCGACCTCGGCCTGCAAGCGATCAGCCTCGGACCCGGCGCCCGCGGGACCGCCGTCCCCCGCGATGCCGAGCTGCCGCTCGATCGCGCTCAGCCGCTCATCGATCGTGTCCAGCAGGGTCTGGACCGCATTGGGCAATTCGGCCCGCCCCGGGCGCGGCGGAGAAAAACCGCCGCGGTCTTCCGGGTCATCTTCGATCTCTCCGATCACCTGCGCGCGGAGTTGCACCAGGTCGGCGCCGAGCCTGCCGAGTACCTGGACGGCCACGCCGTCATCCTTGCTCATCAGCCCGAGCAACAGGTGCCCGGTGCCGATGTGGTTATGGCCAAGGTTCAGGGCTTCCCGGAGCGAAAGCTCCAGGCACTTCTTGGCCCCCGCCGTGAACGGGATGTGCCCGGACGGCGCCGACTCACCCCGGCCGACGAGTTTCTCGATCTCTGCCCGCACGGCGTCCATGGTGATGCCCGCCGACTCCAGCACCCTCGCGGCCACGCCCCGCTTTTCGCGCCGGAGGCCCGCCAGCAGGTGCTCGGTGCCGATGTAGTTGTGGTTGAAGAACCTGGCCTCATCCTGGGCGAGGACGACGGCTCGCCGCGACTGGTCAGTGAACCGCTCGAACATGGCGTCACTCCCGTTTCAGGCCGCCCCCGCCTGGCGGACCCCTCTAGTGTGCACCCATTGTGCTCAGGGCAGGCGCGCGCGGAACGCGGCCGTTTTGACCCGGTTCTGGCAGGAGGTCGAGCAGTACCGCCGGGTGCCGTTGCGTGAGGTGTCCACGTAGACCCGGTCGCACCGGGGCGCCGTGCAGACGCCGAGCCGTTCGTGCCACTCGCCGCCGAGCACGACCGCGAGGCCGGTCGCGCAGCCCGCCGCCCAGACGTTCGGCAGGGACCTGTCAGCGGCGTGAAAGTGCAGGTGCCAGGGCTCGCCGTCGTGCCGTTGGAGTTCGGGTCGGGCGCCGGTACGGACGAGCAGCGCGTTGACCTGGCGGGCCGCGTCGTCCACGGCGCCGGTGCTGACCGCCTCGAAGATGCCGCGCAGTTCGGCCGCCACGAAGCAGAGCTCGGCGGCCTCCTCCCAGGTCGCCTCGCGTCCGCCGAAGCTCCGCAGCACGGTGCCGACGGCCGCCGTCCGCTCGTCTCCCTCTGGCGGAACGTGACGGCGTCCCCGGTCCTCGCCGGGTGTGAGCAGGTTCACCAGGTCCACGGCCACCCTGATCACGACGTCCATGTGACTGTTAAAGTTCATTTGACCGGTTACACCTCCCCACTTATGGTTGTGACTGTCAAAGGAAGCCTAGCCAGTAACCGTCAGCTGGCCAAGCACCCAAGGAGGCAGGGCGTGCCCGAACTTGACCGCGACACCGCACGAGACTGGATCGAGCGCTGGGACCGTCAGCAGGAGGAGAGCCTGCCGGACCGTGAGGACAGGTTCACCGCGCTCATCGACGCGGTCGAGGCCGGGACCGAACGGCCTGACCCGCTCGTCCTGGACATCGGCTGCGGCCCCGGTTCGCTGGCCGTCCGGCTGCTCGCCCGCCTGCCGCAGGCCACGGTCATCGGCATTGACGCCGACCCAGTGTCGCTGACCCTCGGCCGGGCGGCCTACTCCGGCGTGCCCGGGCTGCGGTTCGCCGACCTGGACCTGCGCGTCCCCGGCTGGTCCACGCGGCTGGGCCTGACCTCAGGCACCAGGGCGCCGGACGTTGCGGTGAGCACCACCGCGCTGCACTGGCTGCCCGAGCCGGATCTGCGAGCCCTGTACGCCGAACTCGCCTCCGTGCTTCGCCCCGGCGGCCTGCTGCTCGACGGCGACCACTTCACCCTGGACGCCAAGGAGTCCCCGACCCTGGCCCGTCTTGACCTGGCGCTGCGCCACCGCGAGGATCAGCGGCGCTTCCCCGGCGGGCACCCCGAAAGCTGGCACGCCTGGTGGGAAGCCGTCGCCGCCGACCCGGCGCTGGCCGGTCACGTCGCGGAGCGCAACCGCCGCCGCGTGGACGCGGGTCACCACGGCACGCAGTCGACCCAGCTCGCCACCCACGTCGATGCCCTGAAGGCGGCCGGGTTCGAGGAGGTCGGGACGCTCTGGCAGCGCGGCGACAACCGCCTCCTCTGCGCCGTCCTGCCCCCAGGCTAGACCTCGCCAGATCGGCTGAGCCGCAACTCGATCGCGTTCAGCCGGGCGACGAACGAAGCCAGCCGGTTCACGAGGTCATCACCGGCCGGCGGTGCGGAAGCGGCCGCCGCTGCGGAAGCGGCCGCCGCTGCGGAAGCGGCCGAGAACGCGGAAGGGGCCGAGAACGCGGAAGCGGCCGAGAACGCGGAAGCGGCCAACGGCGCAGCGGCGGCAGAGGATGGCTCCGCTTCGCGCTGACCGTGCAGCTGCTCGATGACCTGCTGCCGGGCCCGGTTGAGGTCCACGCCGGCACCGGTCAGGACCTGGATGGCCACGCCGCTGCCCTCGCGGAGGAGGGCGAGCAGGATGTGCTCGGGGCCGATGTAGTTCGTGCGGAGCTGGAGCGACTCACGCAACGAGAGCTCGAGCACCTTCTTGGCCCGCGGCGTGAACGGGATGTGCCCGGACGGCGGCTGATGGCCCTGGCCGATGATCTCCAGGACCGCCTGCCGCGCGGCGGCCAGGCTGATCCCTAGTGACATGAGCGCCTTGGCCGCCACGCTTTCGCGTTCGTGGACGAGGCCGAGCAGGATGTGCTCGGTGCCGATGTAGTTGTGATCGAGCATCCTGGCTTCTTCCTGCGCCAGGACAACCACCCGCCGAGCCCTGTCGGTAAACCTCTCGAACATCGCCCGCTCCCGAACCAGCGATCAGGGGCGCCGCGCGTAGGCGACGTTGACGACCGCGATGGCGATCCAGATGAGCAGGACCACGAAGGCCTGCCCACCGGAATGATTGTCGTGCGAGACGATCGCCGTGGCCACGACGCCGAGGGCTATGGACCCGAGCGCGGTGACCGTCGTCGCCACGTTGCGCTGCCCGACCGGCGACGGCCGGACCGGCGGCGGCCCCATCTGGTACCCCGGCGGCAGCATGGGACCCATGTAACCGTGATACCCCTGGTACCCGACCGGCGCCTGGTACCCCTGATATCCCGGCGCCCCCGAGATCGGCGAGCCAGCGCCCCCAGGACCGGCCGGACCAGCCACACCGCCAGCCCCAGCCACACCGCCAGAACCAGGCAACCCAGGAGCCCCGGCGGTGCCGGACGGCGCGAGCCGCGCGTCGATCCGTTTGTCGATTTCCGCCCCGATGCGCTCGACCAGCCCCTCGGCCACCGCGTCGTCGTAGCCTGGACCGAGATCGGCGTGCGCGGCCACCGAGGCGCGGATCTCCGCCTCGTGGTCGCTGCTCATGAGCGCACGCTACAACCTGCCGGGGACGGCCACAAATAGGCCGCGGACATGCTGAATAACAGCCGGTACCGGGCGTAGGCGACGTTGACGACCCCGATCACGATCCAGATCAGCGCGATCAGTACCGCCGCGCCTCCGCTGACCTGGCCGGGGGAGTCGCCCGGGTGAAGGACCGCCGCCGTGGCCCCGATGGCCATGCCCATGGAACCGAGGGCCAGCACCACGGCGCCGAACCCGATTCGTCCGGGCCCAGGCTCACGACGCAGCCGCGGCCGCGGCGGCGGGTTCTGATAGGGCGCCTGGCCGTACAGCCGGGCGTCCACTCGCTTGTCGATTTCTTCGCCGATGCGCTCGACGAGGCCCTCGGCCACGGCATTGTCGTAGCCGGAGCCAAGATCGTGGTGTGCCGCTGCCGAGGCCCGGACTTCATCCCTGATGCTCACGTGGAAAGGCTATGGGCGGCCGGCGCGGAACACACTGGGGCTAACACCCGCATGTCAGCTCTGGCTGGCCCCAGGAAAGGCCCGGAAGCAGTACCACTATTTGTTCGGGATATGGATTTTCTGCTGGCACACTAGGGGGGTGCCAGAGTTCTCCGTCCCTGATGAGCCGTGCGTGCTGCTCAAGCTGGGCGAGATCGTGCTCAAGGGGCGGAACAGGCAGCAGTTCGAGCGTATCCTGCACGGCAACATCCGCCTCGCCGTGCGCGACCTCGGCGTCCCGGTCGACCTCCGCCAGCGCGAGGGGGTCATCATGCTCCGCGTCGCTGACGGCGAGCAGCGCGGCGAGGAGGCCTGGGCGCAGGCCGTGGGCCAGATCGCGGAGCGGATGCGGGACGTGCCCGGCATCGCCCGGGTGTGCCTGCCGCTGCGGGTGGCCAAGACGCCCGAGGCGATCTCCGCCGCCGCGATGGCGCTGACCAAGGGCACGTCGGGCACCTTCGCGGTGCGCGCGCGCCGCCGCGACAAGCGCTTCCCGCTCACCTCGGGACAGCTGGCCGTGCTGATCGGACGGGAGATCCAGGAGGCGCACGGACTCGGGGTCAACCTCTCCCAGCCCGATACCACGGTGTTCATCGAGGTGGACCAGGACGAAGTGTTCGTGTTCACCCAGGGGATGGCGGGGCAGGGCGGGCTGCCGGTGGGGATGAGCGGCCGCGGGGTGGTGCTCATGTCCGGCGGCATCGACTCGCCGGTGGCCGCCTACCGGATGATGCGCCGCGGCCTGCGCTGCTTCTTCCTGCATTTTTCCGGTATGCCGCTGACCGGCCCGGAATCGATCTACAAGGCCTACGCGCTGGTCCGCGGGCTCGACCGGTTCCAGGGCGGGTCGCGGCTGTTCGTGGTGCCGTTCGGCAAGGCGCAGCAGGCCCTCAAGTCGTCCGGCGCGGACCGGCTGCTCATCGTGGCCCAGCGCCGGCTGATGCTCAAGACCGGCGAGGCGCTGGCCCGCAGGCTCAGCGCCACCGCGCTGATCACCGGCGACTCGCTCGGCCAGGTCAGCAGCCAGACGCTCACCAACATCACCGCGCTCGACGACGCGGTACGGCTGCCGATCCTGCGCCCGCTGATCGGCTGGGACAAGACCGAGATCATGGCCGAGGCCCGCCGCATCCGCACCCTGGCCATCTCCGAACTCCCCGACCAGGACTGCTGCACGCTGCTCACCCCGCGCCGCGTCGAGACCCGCGCCCGGATCGACGACCTGCGCCGCATCGAGGTCCGCCTCGACGCCGAGGACCTAGCCGAGGAACTAGCCGCAAGCGCTCACGAATACCGCCACGAAACCCCTTAAAACCCTTTAACCCGAACGAAGCCGGTACATGCCCCGGCCCGCACCCCGCCCGACCCGCCAGGCCGCCCCGGCTGCACCACCACCCGTACCGCGAGCCTCGTTATCCCAAGCTCGATTCAATGAACGTGGCGTTCTATTGGAACTATTGGGTAGAGCGCCACATTCATTGAATCCCAGCCGGGGTGCTCAGGTCAGGGCGGGCTCGCGCGGGATCGCGGGGGCCGGGATCGCGGGGGCCGGGGTCAGGGTGCGGCCGACCAGGGGGGACAGGTGGGCGGCCACGCTGGCCAGCTCGCGCAGGTCGGACTCGACCAGCGCCTGCGGGCCATCGCACAGCGCGGACTCCGGACTGGGGTGGACGTCCACGATGATGCCGTCGGCGCCGACCGCGATCGCGGCGCGGGACAGCGGCAGGACCAGGTCCCGGCGGCCGCCGGAATGCGACGGGTCCACGATCACCGGCAGGTGCGAAAGCCGCTGCGCGACCGGGACCGCGCTGATGTCCAGGGTGTTCCTGGTGGCCTTCTCGAAGGTGCGGATGCCGCGCTCGCAGAGCACGATGTCCAGGTTGCCGCGCTGGGCGATGTACTCGGCGGCCATCAGCCATTCCTCGATGGTGGCGTTCATGCCGCGCTTGAGCATGACCGGCTTGCCCACGCCGCCGACCGCCTGCAGCAGCGGGAAGTTCTGCATGTTGCGCGTGCCGACCTGCAGCATGTCGGCGTAGCTGGCGACCAGGTCCACGTCACCCGGGTCGACCACTTCGGTCACCACCGGCAGGCCGGTGGCCTGGCGCACCTCGGCCAGGATCTTCAGCCCGGTCTCGCCGAGCCCCTGGAACGCGTACGGCGAACTGCGCGGCTTGTACGCGCCACCGCGCAGCAGCGACGCGCCCGCCGCCCTGGCCATCAGCGCGGACGCCAGCGTCTGCTCGGCCGTCTCGACGGCACATGGCCCGGCGATGACGGTCAGCGTGTCCGGTCCGATCGGCACGCCCGCCACCCGGATGACCGAACGTTCCCGGTGATGCTCCCGGCTCACCAGCTTGTACGGCGCGGAGATCCGCACCACGTCACTGACCCCCGGCATGCCCCGCAGGTTCAGCGTGTCCAGATGGTCAACGTCACCGACCAGGCCGACGATCGTCCGCGACCTGCCGCGGCTCACGAAGGCGTCGCCGCCCGCCGCCCGTACCCGGTCGACGACGCCATCGACTTCGGTTTCTCCGGCCTCCGCCGCCATCACCACGACCATCTCGTCTGCCTCCAGTCATAAAGAAAACCCCGGGCCGCCCGGCCCGGGGTTCTCGTTAAGTCGCTTCCGTCAGCGCAAGGCCTGGCGGGCGACCGTCCCGAACCCGGGCCGGTAGCCAAACCAAAACCAGAACTGCTGACACATGAGCCAAATGGTAGCGCATGCCGTCAAGGGCAGGCGGCCGAGTCGCGCAGACCGCCGGTCAGTAGCCGACGTCGAGGACGATGGTGCTGCCGCGCGGCGCCTGCGTAGTCGGGCTGAAATCGAACACCTTGTCAAACGGGCCGTACCTGTTTACCTGGACCTGGAAACCAGCCGCCTGCAGAGCCTGGGTGGCCTGTTCCACCGAGTTGCCGATCACGTACGGGACGCCGACCAGCTGCGGACCCGTGGACACATTGACGACCACGGTCTCGCCCGGCCGGACCAGCGACTTGGCGGCGGGCTCCTGGCCGGTGATGGTGCCTTGGGGCTGCTGGCTGTTGTTGTCCGACTGCTGCTGCAGGTTCACGCCGTGCTGATTCGCCCACTGCTGTGCCGTCTGCGCATTTTCCCCGCCGAAATTGGGCAGCTGCAGGCCGCCCGAGATCAGGATCGTGACCGTCTTGGTCTGCGGCCAGGTCGTGCCCGCGGGCGGGTTGGTGCCGACCACGGTCCCGACCGGCGCGTCCGAGCCGACCTGCTGCGTGGAGGGGGTCAGGTGCACGCGCTGCAGGGCGGCCTGCGCGGCCGCCAGTGTGTCGTTCTGTACCTTGGGCACCACCGAGGTGAAGGGCCCGCTCGAGACGAGGATGGTGATCGCCGAGCCCTTCGGCACCCGCCCGGCCGGGCTGGTGCCGGCCACCGTGCCGCTGGCTATCGCGTTGCTGTGCACCTGGCCCCGCTTGACGGTGAAGCCGTCGGCGGTCAGCAGCGCGGTGGCCTGGGTGACGCTATCCCCGGACACCGAGGGGACCTGCTCGAACCGGCCGGAGGTGAGCCACCAGCCGCCGAGCCCGAGCCCTACACCCAGGCCGATGATCAGCACGACGATGAGCAGCCGCGGGCCGAACAGCCAGCGGCCCAGGAAGGACTCGCGTCCGCCCTGGTCCCGGCCCCAGTGATCCCGGCCGCCGTGGTCGCGGCCCCCGAGGTACCGGTCACCGTCCTCGCGGTCCACGACGAGGGTGTGCGCGTCCTCCCGGCCGCCGGCCTGGAAGTGCCCCATCCCGAACGGGCCGTTCCCGGCGTTCTGGGCATTCTGGGAGGGGGCCGCACCGAACCCAGCCGTCCCGTGCTGGGTTACCGAGGTCGCCGCGCCCATGCTTGACGGGCCGGTATCGTGCGCGCTGGCCGGCGGCAGCGTCCCGCCGCGGGCCCACCACCCGTTGGTGGCCGCGGGCGTATCCAGGTCCAGCCATGGCGCTTCGGCCAGCCCCTGGACGCCGGCCCCCATCACGCCAGTGAGCCCGCTGGAGGCGGCCAGGCCCTCCCTGACCTGGCGCACCGCGCGCAAGAACTCGTCGGCGTCGGCGAGGCGACGGGCCGGGTCCCGGTTAGTCGCCGCGAGCACCAGCTGGTCAACCGCCGTCGGGATCCCGGGGACCAGGGCGGACGGCGCCGGGATGTCGGTGTTGACATGCTGGTAGGCGATCGAGAGCGGGGTGTCGCCGGTGAACGGCAGGCGCCCGGTGAGCAGTTCGAAGAGCAGCACGCCCGCCGAGTACACGTCTCCGCCCGGGCCGATGCTGCCGCCGGTCACCTGTTCAGGCGGCACGTAGGAGGGCGTGCCGATGAGCAGGCCGGCCCGGGTGTGCCCGGCCGCCGACTGGGCCCGGGCCAGGCCGAAGTCGGCCACCTTGACCCGGCCGTCTGCGGTCAGCAGGACGTTCTCCGGCTTGATGTCGCGGTGCACGATCCCGGACTTGTGCGCGGCGGCGAGACCGTCGAGCACGCCGGTCATGATCTCCAGTGCCGTCGCCGGGGAGAACCGCCCGCTGTCCCGGAGCACCTCCTTGAGCGTGCGTCCGGGCACGTACTCCATCGCCAGGTACAGGAACAAGCCGTCGGAGCCCTGGTCGAAGACCGCGACCACGTTCTGGTGCGACAGCCGCGCCACCGACTTGGCCTCGCCGATGAACCGGCGGACGAACTCCTCGTCCCTGGCCAGTTCGGCGTGCATGACCTTGAGCGCCACCACCCGGTCGAGCCGGGTGTCGGTGGCCTGGTAGACAGTGGCCATCCCGCCGTGCGCTATGCGCGCCGTCACGGCGTAACGCCCGTCGAGCAGTCGCCCCATGGAGAGGGCTGGGGAGCCGGGCGGGGGATCGGCCAGCGTATCGTCCATCGCGACGATTTTACGGTTGTTTTGCCTATCTGGCGGGTTAATCATGGGGTCCCCGGTGACCAGGGGCCGCTCGAGGTGGTCGCGGTGACACGCGCCCCGGTCCGTTCGGCAAATCATAAGGCACCGGCCGGAGCGGACGAGCGCGTCCTTGACCCGTCGGACCTGCGCGTATTGTGTCTGCCTATGACCGATAGCGGACGTGTCGTGGTGGCCGGCGCGGGCCTGGCCGGGTGGCGGACGGCCGAAGAACTGCGGGCGCGCGGCTTCGCCGGCCCGATCACCCTGATCGGGGCCGAGTCGTGGCCGCCGTACGACCGGCCGCCGTTGTCCAAGAAGGTGCTGATCGAGAGCGCGCTTGACCCGTCGCTGAAGGCCGACTTCGCCGCCCTCGGCGTGGACTTCCACGCGGACGAGGCCGCCACCGGGCTCGACGACGGGGCTGCCCTGGTCACCACCCGCGGCACGTACCCCTATGATCACCTGGTGCTGGCCACCGGAGCGCTGCCGGTGGCGCTCCCCGGCGACGGGCAGCAGCGCTTTCTGCGCAGCTACGATGACGCGCTGGCGCTGCGGGATCTGCTCCGGCCGGGGCTGCGGCTGGCCATCGTGGGGGCCGGCTGGATCGGAGCGGAACTGGCCACCGCCGCGGCCGGGCACGGCAACCACGTCACGGTGGTGGAAGCCGGGCCCGCGCCGCTCGCCGCGGCGGTGGGGGCCCCGGTGGGGGCGCAGACCGCCCGCTGGTACGCCGGCGCCGGCGTGGACCTGCGGGTCGGCGCCGCCGTTGAGGCTGTGCAGGCGGGCGGGCTCACCCTGGTCGGCGGCGAGTGGATCGCGGCCGACGAGATCGTCACCGCGGTCGGGGTGCGGCCGGCCATCAGCTGGCTGGAGGGTTCCGGCCTCCGGCTGGAGAACGGCGTGGCCGTAGACGCGGGCCTGCGCTCTTCGCGGCCCGGCGTCTACGCGGTGGGGGACTGCGCCGCGTTCGAGTCGCGGCGGTTCGGGCGCCGGCTGCGGTTCGAGCACTGGGACGTGGCCCTGCACGCGCCCGAGGTGGTCGCGGCCAACGTGCTCGGCGGCGACGAGGCGTACGACCCGGTGCCGTACTTCTGGTCTGAACAGTTCGGCCGGATGATGCAGTACGTGGGCTACCACGGCGACGCCGAGAGCCTGGTGTGGCGCGGCGACCCGGCCGAGCCCACCTGGGCGGCGTGCTGGCTGACGGCTGGTCGGCTGGTCGCGATGCTGACCGTCGACCGCCCCCGCGACCTGCTTCAGGGCCGCCGCCTCATCGCCTCAGCCGACCCAGTGGACGTCGCTCGTCTCACCGACCCCGCCATCCCCGTCAGGGCCGCCGCCGCGGACTGCTGACTCGCCCCGGGGCCGCTCAGCCCACCGGCGGCAGGTCCTCCACCTGCTGCTTAGTGATGCTAAGCCGGACTCCTTCGTCGATCGCGGTCACGGCACTGATCGGGATGGCGACTTCCTTACGGCCCCACAGATGCCCCTCCTTGAGCAGCACATGGGTCACCCGCTGGTCGTCCGGATCGACGATGAATCCCAGCACCTGCCCGATTTCGCCGTCGACGGCATGGACATGCTCGCCGGGACACAACTCTGCCTCGCCCATCGGGACGACGTGGTGGGTGACCGTGCGCACCCGGTGCCCCACGCCGGCGCCGATGCCCATGCCGGAGACAGAACCGCCGACCCCCATGCTTCCGACGTTGCCGTAGCCCTGAACCGACTCCCCGGAGCCATACCCGCCGCCGTAATCCTCGCCCTCGGCCAGGGCGACTTCCTCCGAGGCCTCGAGCTCGCCGAATTCTGCGATGGTGCAGCGCAGCCTGATGTCGCCGGTCGCCGTGTCGACTAGCTCGAGCGGGACGAGCCGGCCGAGCTCGGCCCGGTGCTTCGGCTCGATGACCAGGTGCGTGATCTTACCGGTGGCCGGGTCGGTCAGCACACGTCTCACCTGGCCGCAGAAGCCGTCCGAACAGCTCGCCTTAGCCCCGATCCTGAACCCAGTCGCCATGGCTGCCTTCCCTTCCGATGCCGTCCGCCTGGTCTCTATGCCATCACCAGAAGCCGATTCGCGCGTAACCCGAGACGGGTGAGTCGGCGGCCGGGGAAAGCGGGTGAGTCGGGCGCCCGGGGAAAGATGCAATCGATAGCTACCGACAAGCCCTTAACCCGGGTGTTTGGACCGAGCCCGGACGTGGGACATTGGTCTCGTGGCACAGATTGACCCCGCGACCGACGCTCTCGTCGGCGAATGGCTGTCACTCCCCGATGTAGCCGGCCTGCTTGGCATTCCGGTTGGGCGAGTGAAGCAGTTGCTCCGCGATCACAAACTCCTCGCCGTGAACCGTCCCGAAGGGACGCTCGCGGTACCAGCCGCCTTCCTTGACGGCAATCAGGTCGTCAAGGGCCTGTGCGGGACCCTGACCTTGCTCTTCGACTGCGGATTCAGTGAGCTGGAGGCGCTTCGCTGGCTTTTCACGGCAGACGAGACGCTGCCCGGCACGCCGATCGGCGCGATCGTCGAGCGCCGGGCTACCGAAGTCAACCGGCGGGCGCAGGCCCTCGCGTTCTAGTCAAAGCGGCTAGGCTGGCCGCATGCCGCCGAGTCCGCCGCGTCCACACCGGTCCGCAGGTGCGTCGCCCAAGCGCGCCGCCAGCCCTCCGCACTCACCGCTGATCCGCGATCTGCTCGCGTCCGGCGGCCAGGCGTTCTCGTTTGAGTTCATGCCGCCCAAAACCGAGGCGGAGGAACACCAGTTGTGGCGGGCGATCAGGCAGCTCGAGCCGCTGCGGCCTACTTTCGTCTCGGTGACCTACGGGGCCGGCGGGTCCACCAGGGACCGGACCGTCCGGGTGACGGGCCGGATCGCCGAGGAGACCACGCTGACCCCGATGGGCCATCTCACCGCGGTGAACCATTCGGTGGCCGAGCTCAGGCAGGTGATCGGGTCCTACGCGGAGGTCGGGGTGCGCAACGTGCTCGCGCTGCGCGGCGACCCGCCCGGCGACCCGAACGCCGACTGGATCGCGCACCCGGACGGGCTGAGCTATGCGGCCGACCTGGTCCGGCTGGTCAGGTCGGTCGGCGACTTCTGCGTCGGGGTGGCCGCCTTCCCCGAGAAGCACCCGCACTCGCCCGACCCGGAGACGGACGCGCGCTACTTCCTGGCCAAGTGCCGGGCCGGGGCGGACTTCGCGATCACCAACATGTTCTTCTACCCCGAGGACTACCTGCGGCTGCGGGACCGGGTCGCGGCCCAGGGCGGCGACGTGCCGATCATCCCGGGCATCATGCCGATCACCAGCCTGCGAATCATCGAGAAGGCGGTCGAGCTCGGCGGCTGCCGGGTGCCGGTCCAGTTGTGGGAGCGGCTGCAGGCGGTGGCGGACGACCGCGCCGCGGTGCGCGAGATCGGCGTGGACTACGCGGCCGGGATGTGCGAGCAGCTGCTCGCCGAGGGCGTCCCCGGCCTGCACTTCTACACGCTCAACTGGTCCCGGGCGACTAGGGAGATCTACCAGCGGCTCGGTCTTTACGAGCGGGGCCTTTCCGGCCGTGTGCGCAGCGGGAGTTCGGCGCCCATCACCGCGTAGGGCGGTTCGCCGCCGGGGAAGAAGTGGAACGCGGTTAGCAGGTCGGTGAACCCCGTCCCACGGTAGAGCCGCCGCGCCGGGGAGTCGGCGTCCCCGGTGGACAGCAAGGCG
The DNA here is from genome assembly GCA_963769715.1 of uncultured Actinomycetes bacterium. Classification (GTDB taxonomy): domain Bacteria; phylum Actinomycetota; class Actinomycetes; order Streptosporangiales; family Streptosporangiaceae; genus Palsa-504. The sequence continues at coordinate 79,453 of CAVYNE010000034.1, read as the reverse complement.
GTGCGTTCGGGCCGCCCGGCGGTCAGCCGCAGCAGCACTCCGGCGCCGACGCCGCGGCCCTGGTAGTCGGGCGCCACGTGCAGTTCGGCGACCTCGAACGAGTCGTCCAGCCAGGCTCCGGCGGCCGCGGCACCGCGGCTGGCGGTCAGCGCCCGGCTCACCGTGTCATGCCACCACTGGCCGGCCGCCCCGTGGAAGCCGTAGCCGAAGCCGACCGCCTCGCCGGTTCCGTCGTCGGTGACCGCCAGCGCGCGGAACCCCGGGTTGACGGTGTGCCCGGCCATGATCGACCGGCGGCCCGTCAGCAACTCCGCGGGCGGCCGCATGGCCGCCGCGTACACCGCGATCAGCTGATCGAGCCGGGCGGTGAACTCGCCCGGGTTCAGCTCGCAGACAGAAACCGATAGCGTCCGGCGCATCCTCGCAAGCTTAGAAGACGAAACAGATGATGCCGAACGGGCCGGGCGGCGTGCCCTGAACAGGTGCCACGATCGCCGGGTCACAGCTCGTTCGCCTGGCTCGCTTGCTCGGACCTGACCTGCACTTCGGCCTGGCCGAGCAGCGGGTGGCTCGCGGTCAGCGTGATCGCCCCCGGCTGGCCGGCCAGCGAGCGGATCCACACCGCGCCGAGCCCGCCGTACTGGCCGAACGCGAACGGGTTGTCGCCGACCAGCGTGGCCGGGCCCGAACAGGGTCAGCGTGACCTCCCCGCTGCCGTACCTGCGCTGGTTGCCGTAGGCGTCGATGGCCCGGAACACCGCCCTGCTCGCGTCGGAGCCGTCGGCCGCGATGGTCGCGTCGTCGACCGCCATGCCGAGGGCGTCGCCGGCCGGGTTGGCTGACATCCGGAGCTGGGCCACCTGCCGCCCGCCGACGTAGCCCCGGACGAGCAGTTCGGGGGCGGGGTTCGGGATGTGCTTGGGGAGTTGGATCAGAAAGGGCGGGTGGATCAGGCCGCTGTACAGCGGCGAGCCGAAGGCGGGCAGCGCGCTGGCCACGTGGGTGCTGCCGATGAAGACCTCGAGCTGCTCGCAGTTGCTGGCGATCATCGCGGTCGGGGACGCGGCGGGGACCGGGCCGCCGGCCTCCCAGAAGAACACCGGGATGATGAGCGGGCGCACGGCCGGGTCGCCCTGCGTCTGGTAGATGGCGGCGCCGGGCTTGGGGACCCGGAAACCGTCCGCCACCCCCGCCCACTTGATGGCGTCAGGGCCCGGGCCGAGCATCGAGGCGTAGTCGAACCCGGCCCAGGCCACCAGCCCGGCGTAGCCCGGGTTTGACCGCGCCTGGCTCTGCGCCTGGCCGTGCAGGGCGGCCTGCCTGGTCAGCCAGGTCGGCGGGTCCGTCCAGGCGAAGTGCTGCGGCTTGGCCGCTTCCACGCCGACCGCCTCGGTGACCAGGTAGGGCAGGCCGGCGAACGGTGGCCTGAGCGCGATGTTCCCGTTCTTCGCGGTCCCGTAGTCGTTGTAGGCGAAGACGTCCTCGGTCCAGGTGATGTGCTCGTGGAAGGCCATCGCGCCCGAACTCGGCCGGGAGCTGTCGAGTTCCCGCGCGGCCTGCCTGGTCGCGGCCCACAGCCCGGGGAAGTCCGGGGTCTCGTTGAGCCTGGTGCCCCAGATGACCACCGAGGGACGGCTCCGGTCCCTGGTCACCATGTCGCGGACGTTCTGCACCACGAGGTCCTGCCAGGCCGGAGTGGTGCTCACGTTGTGCCAGCCCGGCGCTTCCTCCCAGACCAGCAGGCCGAGCTCGTCGCAGGCGTCGAGGAAGTCTGGTGACTGGGGATAGTGCGAGCAGCGCACGATGTTGCAGTTGAAGTCGTTCTTGAGGATCTCGGCGTCCTTGCGCTGCACCCGGGCGGGCATCGCCATGCCGGCGTACGGATAGAGCTGGTGCCGGTTGAGGCCGAACAGCTGCAGCCGCTTCCCGTTCAGGAAGAAGCCCTCGGGTCGGAAGGACGCCTCGCGGAACCCAATGCGCCGGGTCAGAACGTGACTGCCGATGCCGGGGAAGGTCAAGGTGGCCTGGACGGTGTACAGCTTCGCGTTGTCTGGTGACCACAGGCTGACCTGTCCGAGACCGGTCAGGCTCAGCTTGGCGGTGCTGATCCCCGGCGAGGTGACCTTCACCGTCGTGGTCTGGGAGGCGACCTGAGTGGACCCGTCGAGCAGTTCGACGAGCAGGGTGCCGGTGGCGTGCGTCGTCGCGGCCGAGTCAATGGTGCATTCGACGTCCACGCGGGGCTGCGAGCTGAGCACGTCGGCCGGCTGGGCGAACAGGTCGGACAGGAACACCTGCGGGAGCACCCGCAGCCTGACGTCCCGGTAGATGCCGCCGGGTTGGAAGAAGTCGATGCTGGCCGGGCCGCGGCCCACGCCGACCGGCGGCACCGGCAGGCAGCGCGAGTCCACGATGACCGCGAGCAGGTTGTCACCGCTGGTGACCTTGCTGGTGAGTTCGGCCGAGAAGGGCAGGTAGCCGCCCTGATGGGTGCTGACCACCTGGTCGTTGATCGCCACCGACGCGTTGACCATCACGCCGTCGAAGTCCACGAGGATCCGGTTGCCCGGCCCGTGCGGGTCGAGCAGATGCGTCCCGTTGAAGTGCCGCCGGTAGATCCACACCTGCTGCCAGGCCCGGTAATCCCAGTTCTGCCAGGACAGCAGGGTGACCGTGTGCGGCAGCACGACCGGCGCGAAGTTGCTGTCGTCGAAGAAGCTGCTCTCCGAGCCCGACGTGTACTGCCCGCCGAACAGCCAGTTCGCGTTCATCGAGAAGGCGAGGTTGGTCGGCTGCTGGGCCGTCCGCGTGATGTCGCCGACCAGCGCGAGCAGCGGCAGCGCGGCCGCCCCCGCGCCTCCGATCAAGCTGGCCTGCAGCACCGTGCGCCGCGAGATCCGCCGCTTGACCGCGGCTTCCCGCTCCTGCGGCCCCTCAGTCGCCCCGCCTCCGGTCGGCCCGCCGCCTTGCGGCGGCGCCACCCCCACTCCGCCCGGCCGCGTCGGCACCGGGCCCGGTTGCAGTGTCGGGCCCGGAGGCGGCGCGAGCCCCGGCCCGGCCGGCCGCGGCGGCGTGCCTGGGCGCGGCGGCGTGCCCGGGCGGTTCGGCCGTGCCTGTGTGCCCGGACGTGGCGTGCCCGGACGTGGCTGCGTGCTTGGACCGCCCGGCCGCGGCGGCGCGTTCATCCTGCCCGTTACGCCCGTGCCTGCCGTAGCCGAGTCGGAAGCCTTGCTCGTTGGCGCTTCGGACGCCGCCTGTTCAGCGTCCGCGCCCCTCTCAGTCGCGCTGGTCTCTGCTATGCCTGGCTCTGCTGTGCCTGGCTCTGCTGTGCCTGGCTCTGCTGTGCCTGGCTCTGCTGTGCCTGGCTCGGCTGTGCCTGGTTCGGCGGGACCTGCCGTCGCGCCGCCGCGGCCCGTGCTCGCGTCCGCTGCGGTGGCCTGAGCCTCAGCGCCAGGTATGGCGATGTCAGCCTGCTCATCCGGCGGGATCGCCAGGAATCCGGCTTCTGCCTTGGCCGGGCGGAACCACCTGCCTGACTCGCCCACCCGCGGCTCGGCGTCCGCCTTGGGCGCGCCCCCGGTCCTGACCGCGCCCACTGGAGGCTCGGCGTCCGCCTGAGGCTCGGCGTCCGGCCCGGTACCGGCATGCTCGGCATCGACCTCGCTGACGCCCGGCTCAGCCTCGGGCATGTCGGGCTCGCCGTCGGCCCCGCCAGCCTCGGGCGTCACGCCCGCATCGGTCGTGCTTGGCTCCGTGTCAGCATTCCCGGTGATGTCCTCGCTTCCGCCGGAGCCGATGCTCAGGTCCTCGGCGAGTGGCCCCGCGCTCCCGTCGTCGGTGGCGGGTAGCGATGGCACGCGATTAAAATACAGGCCCGGCCTAGCCCTTCGCTCAAACAGTCGCGTAGTGCGCAAATGCCCCCCGTTCCTTGCCGGTGCCAGTACAACGCCCCTGATCGGCCGTGCGCGCCCAGGTAGTCGGCCATGTGTGCCTAGTTGCGGCGAGCCCATTCATCGCTTATTCGCAAGGCTTCATGCCCCTTGAAAACCTTCCTCTGATGAGGGTTCTGGCCACCCGAATACCAGCTTCGCGGCGAGCGGCCGGCACCTCTTTAGTCCGTCGGGTGACGCTAGCCGAGGGGCGGCCCCTGACCCATGGCTGCGCTTCCGCCTCGTCCCCGGAAGGATCGGGGAAGATCCGGGCTTGAGGGGTATTTGGTGCACTATATAGACCTCCGCCATCCCAGGAGTCCCATTCCTCCCAGAAACCTGGTCTCGGTCCTGGCGTCTGGCGGCGCTGATCTCGCGGGCACTCCAGACCCGGCTATGACGGCAACTCGGCCGCCCTGGCGCCTCGGCTCCGGGCGGTGCCGGACCTCAGGGGGCGGCAGCCCACAGGGCTCAAAATGTCAGACCTCCGCGTTATCTTCGAACAGACATCGAAGACGACTGGACATCCGAACGAATTTAGGTTCGAATAGATGGACCAACGCCGGCCGGGTGAGGTGAGAGGAAGCGTCTCGCCTGGCCGGGCCAGAGGAGGAAGAGCGATGGTGAACACAGCGGAGATGCGGATGGGTCTGGGCGACGTGAGCCCGCGGCATCCTGGGGTGGCGCCGACCGTGCTCAGCATGCTCCAGTCTGCGCGGCGAGGGCTCGCCGAGGCGGCCGATGAGTCGGCGCCCGGCGCTCGGTATGTCACGGCGCATCTGGCGGCGCTGCGGGCCGCGGCGGCAGTGGTGGCGGCCCGAGGCGAACCGCGGTCGCGGCGCAGGAAGCCGCACAGCGTATGGGAGCTGCTGCCCCAGGTCGAGCCGGCGCTTACCGAGTGGGCTGCTTTCTTCGCGGCCGGGGCGGGCAAGCGCGCGGCCGCCGAGGCGGGGCTGCCGCGCGCGGCGTCGGCACGCGAAGCCGATGATCTGCTGCGGGACGCGGAGACCTTCCTGTCACTGGCGGAGACTGCGCTCGGTGTTGAGGTGCAGTCTCCGCTCCCGCTTAGGCCGGCAGGCTAGAGGTTCAGAACCCTTCCATCGCGCCACGGGCGTCGGCGTCAAGCACGCCCCAGCTGATGAGCTCCTCGGTGAGGTCAGCGGGGGACTTGTCGTAGATGACCGCGAGCGAGCGGAGGTCCTCGTGCCGCACGGAAAGGACGCGGCCGTTGTAGTCGCCACGCTGGCTCTGGATGGTCGCGACGTAGCGCGCAAGCGGGCCGACCTTGTCCTTGGGCAGCTGGCCCATCCGCTCCAGGTCGATAACGAGCTTGGGCGAGGGCACCAGCGGGGTGGGAGTGGCGTCGCCGGGCAGCAGCTCGGACACCGGGACTCCGTAGAACTCGGCTAGCTCGGCGAGCTTCTGGACGGTCACGGACCGGTCGCCCCGCTCGTAGGAACCTACGACGACGGCCTTCCAGCGGCCGCGGGACTTCTCTTCGACTCCGTGCAGCGAGAGGCCCTGCTGCGTCCGGATGGCGCGCAGTCGCGCGCCAAGGGTCTTGGCGTACTCAGATGGCATTCTTTCCTCGGTTCCCCGGCCAGTCGTCGCTTACGGTAACGGTTACGCTCAGTGACGGTAGGCGGCGAGCGCTATAAGGTCAAGCCGAATGGCAAAAACTGGCTTAACTCGGACGGTAACCGACTAGCTCTCGCGGATCACTATGTACCCTCCGCCGGCAAGTGAGAACCCAGCCGAGATAAGGTTTCCCGTCGCTGCGGGCATATTGCCGCCACATGGCCAACTCTCGTCATGTCCTGATGGCCTCTGTCCTATGTGACGTAAATCACATGTCGCTCGGCTCGGCCCAAAGCGTCCAGGCCTGGTGGTAACTCCCCGTATGATCATCAGCGTAGACATCCTTTAAGGACCGTCCGGTGAGGCGGGGAAGGAGGTCCGTTGTATGTGCGCGGCCAGCAATCCGGTCGCGGGGCGTGATGGCCTCGCGGTCCTCGATGCCGAGGAAATCAGGCGAGCGCTGACCAGGATCGCTCACGAGATCCTGGAACGGACGCACGGCGGTGACGAGGTCATCCTGCTCGGCATCCCGACGCGCGGGGTGCCGCTCGCGCGCCGCCTGGCGGCGCGCATCGGGGAGTTCGAGGGGCTCAAGGTCCCCTGCGGCTCGCTTGACGTAACCATGCACCGGGATGACCTGCGGCTTCACCCGGCCCGCGCGCTGGGCCGCACCGACCTTCCGCCGGGTGGCGTGGACGGCAAGACGGTCGTCCTGGTCGATGACGTGCTGTACTCGGGCCGCACGGTGCGCGCCGCGCTCGATGCGCTGAACGACCTTGGCCGCCCGCGGGCAGTTCAGCTCGCGGTTCTAGTCGACCGCGGCCATCGCGAACTCCCGATCCGCGCCGACTACGTGGGCAAGAACCTGCCGACCTCGCAGCGCGAGGTCGTCCACGTCCTGCTGGACGAGGTTGACGCGCAGGACAGCGTGACCATCAGCGACGACGGGAGGCAGCCGTGAAGCGCCACCTAATCTCGGCCGCTGACCTGAGCCGGGCCGACGCGCTGCTCATCCTCGACACCGCAGAAGAACTTGCCGGCCTCGCCGACCGGCCGATCAAGAAGCTGCCCACGCTGCGCGGCCGGACCGTGGTCAACCTCTTCTACGAGGACTCCACCAGGACCAGGATCTCATTCGAGGCCGCGGCGAAGCGGCTATCCGCCGACGTGATCAACTTTTCCGCGAAGGGGTCGAGCGTCGCCAAGGGCGAGAGCCTCAAGGACACCGCGCTGACGCTGGAGGCCATGGGCGCCGACGCGGTAGTCATCAGGCATGGAGCGTCCGGCGCGGCCCACCGGCTGGCCGGGTGGGTGCGGGGCAGCGTGCTGAACGCCGGGGACGGCACGCACGAGCATCCGACCCAGGCCCTGCTCGACGCCTTCACCATCCGGCGCAGGTTCACCGGGGGTTCCGGGCCACCGGGGTCTGGGGTGTCCCCAGGGGGCAGAGTGTCCCCCCGGGCCAGCAGGGGCGCCGGGCTCGACGGCTTGCGGGTGACGATCGTCGGAGACGTGCTGCACAGCCGGGTCGCCCGGTCCAACGTGCTGCTGCTGAGCACCCTCGGCGCCGAGGTGACCCTGGCCGCTCCGCCCACGCTGCTGCCGCACGCCGTCGGCAGCTGGCCCTGCGCGGTCAGCTATGACCTGGACAGCGAGCTGCCGAAAAGCGACGTGGTCATGATGCTCCGGGTCCAGCAGGAGCGGATGACCGACGCCTACTTCCCGAGCGTGCGGGAGTACAGCCGCAGGTACGGGCTGGACGCAGCGCGGATGGCCAGGTTGCCCGAGCACGCCATCGTCATGCATCCCGGACCGATGAACAGGGGGGTCGAGATCGCGGCTGAGGTGGCGGATTCGGTCCGCTCGACGATCGTGGAACAGGTAGCCAACGGGGTCACCACCCGGATGGCGGTCCTGTACTTGCTGCTCGGCGGCACCGAATTCCCGGCCACGGAGTTCCCGGCGGTGGCCCGATGACGGCCGGGACAGCCGGGAATCCCGGGGCCGGCGCGGAGACCCACGTCAGGTGGCTGATCCGGGGCGTCAGCGTCCCGGGCGACGGCGAGCAGGGGTCCCGCGTCACCGACATGCTGCTCAGCGGCGGGTCCATCACGGCCGTTGAATCCGGGCTGAACCACTCGGGTGCCCGGGTGCTCGACGCCGAAGGCCTGATCGCCTTGCCCGGCCTCGTCGATCTGCACACGCACCTGCGCGAGCCGGGTCGCGAAGACGCGGAAACGGTGGAGACCGGGACCGCGGCCGCGGCCCTCGGCGGCTACACGGCCGTGCACGCCATGGCCAACACCGACCCCGTGGCCGACACCGCCGGGGTGGTCGAGCAGGTCTGGCGGCTCGGCCGGACCGCGGGCCACTGCGATGTCCAGCCAGTGGGCGCGGTCACCTTCGGGCTGGGCGGCGCCAGGCTGGCCGAGCTCGGCACGATGGCGGATTCGGCTGCGCGGGTCCGCGTGTTCTCCGACGACGGCCGGTGCGTATCGGACCCGCTGCTGATGCGCCGGGCCCTCGAGTACGTAAAGGCCTTCGACGGGGTGATCGCTCAGCACGCGCAAGACCCCCGGCTCACCGAGGGTGCGCAGCTCAACGAGGGCGAGATGTCCGCGCGGCTCGGCCTGGCCGGCTGGCCCGCCGTGGCCGAGGAAGCCATCATCGCGCGCGATTGCCTGCTCGCCGCGCACGTAGGCTCGGCGCTGCACATCTGCCACGTCTCCACCGCCGGCTCCGTGGAAATCATCCGCTGGGCGAAGTCTAAGGGCTGGCCGGTCACTGCCGAGGTCACGCCGCACCACCTCCTGCTGACCGATGAGTACGCGGTGGGTTACGACCCGGTGTTCAAGGTCAACCCGCCGCTGCGCACCGGGGCCGACGTGGCTGAGCTGCGGCGTGCCCTGGCTGACGGGACCATCGACTGCGTGGCCACCGACCACGCCCCGCACCCGGTGGAGGCGAAGGAAACGGAGTGGGCCGAGGCGGCGTTCGGCATGACCGGCCTGGAGACCGCGCTCCGGGTGGTGCACCAGGCGATGGTGGACACCGGGCTGCTCGACTGGCGCGGGGTGGCCGACCGGATGTCGGTCCGGCCGGCCAGGATCGGGCGGCTGACCGGGCAAGGCGTCCCGCTCGCGGTCGGCGGGCCCGCCAATGTGACCTTGTACGACCCGGCAGCGCCCGCCGAGGCGGTGGTGCCGGTCGGCGCGTCCAAGAGCCGCAACACCCCGTTCGCCGGGATGGAACTGCCCGGCCGGGTGGTGGCCACGTTCCTGCGCGGCGTCCCGACCGTGCTCGACGGAAAGCTGGCCTGACATGACCCACCCTGCCTTGCTGGTCCTCGAGGACGGCACGACGCTGCACGGGACCGCCTTCGGCGCCGAAGGGGAGACGTTCGGCGAGATGGTCTTCAACACTGGCATGACCGGGTACCAGGAGACGCTGACCGACCCGTCCTACTGTCGCCAGATCGTGGCGATGACCGCGCCGCACATCGGCAACACGGGCGTCAACGACGACGATCCCGAGTCGCGCCAGGTCTGGGTCAGCGGCTACGTGGTGCGCGAGCCGGCCAGGCTCGCGTCAAGCTGGCGGGCCACTCGCGATCTCCACACCTATCTTCGGGCCGAGGGTGTAACCGGTATCGCCGTCCGCGGCACCAGGCTGCTGACCAGGCGGGTACGCGAGTCCGGCGCCATGCGGGCGGCTATCAGCACGGTCGAGAGCGATCCCGGCCAGTTGCTCGAGCGGGTGCTCGCCAGCCCGGAGATGACCGGAGCCGACCTAGCCCGGGTGGTGAGCACGCCCGAGCCTTATACCATCAGCCCGCCCGGCCCGGCCAGGTACCGCGTGGTCGCCGTCGACCTGGGGATCAAGACGTCCACGCCGCGCAACCTCGCCGCCCGGGGCTGCGAAGTCCTGGTGGTGCCGGCCACCGCGACGGCCGAGCAGATCCTGGCCGCCTCACCGGACGGCGTGTTCTTCAGCAACGGCCCCGGCGACCCGGCCGCGGCCACGTACGCGGTGGACGCGATGCGCGGGGTCCTGGACGCGGGCGTCCCGGTGTTCGGTATCTGCCTGGGCAGCCAGATTCTCGCCCTGGCCCTGGACCTGAGCACCTACAAGCTCAGGTACGGCCACCGCGGGGTGAACCAGCCGGTGCTGGACCTTGCCACTGGCCGCGTCTACATCACCAGCCACAACCACGGCTTCGCCGCCGCGCTCCCCGGCGAAGCGCACAGTCCCGCAGAAGCGCGCGTTTCCGCGGAAGCGCGCGGTCCCGGCGAGGTCGCGGCCTGGTCGCACGTGTCAGCTCAGGCCCGGCGGCAGTTCGAGACGCCGTACGGCCCCGCGGTGGTCAGCCACGTCAACCTCAACGACGGCGTGGTGGAGGGCCTGCGGCTCCTTGAGCGCCCAGTGTTCAGCGTGCAGTATCACCCCGAGGCCGCGCCCGGCCCGCACGACGCCGCCGATCACTTCGACCACTTCTGCACCCTGCTCGAGCGCGTCCGATGAGGCGGCCCATCCCGGACCTTCGCTCCGGGTGGGGGCGCGGAGCCCGCGCAGAACTTGGGGGTGAGCCATGCCGCGGCGTGAGGATCTGAAGTCGGTGCTGGTGATCGGGTCCGGCCCGATCGTCATCGGGCAGGGCTGCGAGTTCGACTACTCCGGGACCCAGGCGTGCCGGGTCCTGAAGGCCGACGGCATCCGGGTCAGCCTGGTCAACTCCAACCCGGCGACGATCATGACCGATCCCGAGTTCGCCGACGCTACCTACGTCGAGCCGATCACCACCGAGACGCTGGAGAAGGTCATCGCCATCCAGCGCCCCGACGCGGTGCTCCCCACCCTGGGCGGCCAGACCGCCCTGAACGCCGCCGTGGCCCTGCACGACCAAGGCGTGCTCCACAAGTACAACGTCGAGCTGATCGGCGCCAACATCGACGCGATCCGGGCCGGCGAGGACCGCGAGCGGTTCAAGGAGATCGTCACCGGCCTGGGCGCGGAGGTCCCGAGCAGTCGCATCTGCCGCAGCCTGGACGAGTGCCTCGCAGCCATCACCGGCCAGGGGGGACTCGGCTACCCGGTGGTGGTGCGGCCCTCGTTCACGCTCGGCGGCCTCGGGTCCGGCATCGCAAAAGACGAAACAAGCTTGCGCCGCATTGCCAGGGCTGGCCTGGACGCGAGCCCTACGCACGAGGTCCTGCTCGAGGAGAGCATCCTCGGCTGGAAGGAGTTCGAGCTCGAGCTGATGCGCGATTCGGCCGACAACGTGGTCGTCGTCTGCTCGATCGAGAACATCGACCCGATGGGCGTGCACACCGGCGATTCGGTCACCGTCGCCCCGGCGATGACGCTCACCGACCGCGAATACCAGCGCATGCGCGACACCGCGATCGCTATCATGCGAGCAGTCGGGGTGGATACCGGCGGCTGCAATATCCAGTTCGCCGTCGAGCCGCGCACCGGCCGCATGGTCGTGATCGAGATGAACCCGCGGGTATCGCGGTCGTCCGCGCTCGCCTCCAAGGCCACCGGCTTCCCCATCGCCAAGATCGCGGCCCGGCTGGCCATCGGCTATACCCTCGACGAGATCCCGAACGACATCACCGGCCAGACTCCTGCCTGCTTCGAGCCCGCACTGGACTACGTGGTGGTCAAGGTGCCGCGGTTCGCGTTCGAGAAGTTCCCCGGCGCTGACCCCACGCTCACCACCCACATGAAAAGTGTCGGCGAGGCCATGGCTATCGGCCGGAATTTCGCCGAAGCCATGCAAAAGGCGAACCGTTCGCTAGAGAGTGACCATGGTTCGTTCGGCTGGAAAAATCTTCCCGGGGATGCGGCGAGCTTGCTGCGTGACTGCGGGACCCCGCACGACGGGCGGCTGGCCACCATCCACCAGGCGCTACGCGCCGGCGCCAGCGTCGCTGATGTAGTCGAAGTGACCGGCATCGATCCCTGGTTCATCGAGCAGATCCAGCACATCAACCAGATCGCCGAGCAGGTGGCCGCCGCCCCCGCCCTGGACGCGGAGACGCTAAGAACAGCAAAGCAGAATGGCTTCTCCGACGCGCAGATCGCCGAACTGCGCGGCACCACGGAAACCGTGATCCGCGAGATCCGCTGGGGGCTCGCCGTGCGGCCGGTGTACCACGCGGTGGACACCTGCGCCGCCGAGTTCGCGGCCCGCACGCCTTACCTCTACTCGACCTACGACGAGCAGACCGAGGTGCCGGAGGGCAGCACGCCCAAGGTGATCATCCTCGGCAGCGGCCCGAACCGGATCGGCCAGGGCATCGAGTTCGACTACGCCTGCGTGCACGCGTCGTTCGCGCTCGCCGACGCGGGCTACGAGACCGTAATGGTCAACTGCAACCCGGAGACCGTCTCCACCGACTACGACACCTCGGGTCGGCTGTACTTCGAGCCGCTCACGCTGGAGGACGTACTCGAGGTGGTGCGCGCCGAGCAGGCGACCGGCCCGGTAAAGGGCGTAATCGTGCAGCTCGGCGGGCAGACCCCGCTCGGGCTGGCGCGGGCCCTGGCGGCCGCCCGGGTGCCGGTGGTGGGCACCTCGCCCGAGGCCATCCACCTGGCCGAGGACCGTGCCGCCTTCGCCCGCGTACTGGAAAAAGCCGGGCTGACCGCGCCGAGATACGGCACCGCGACGTCGGCGGAAGCCGCGGTGCAGATCGCCCGCGAGATCGGCTACCCGGTCCTGGTGCGGCCCTCCTACGTGCTCGGCGGGCGGGGCATGGAGATCGTTTACGACGACGCCATGCTGCGGTCGTACGTGTCCCGGGCGACCGAGGCGGGCCCCGGCCACCCGGTGCTGATCGACCGGTTCCTCGACGACGCGATCGAGATCGACGTCGACGCGCTCTACGACGGGTCCGAGCTCTATCTCGGCGGGGTCATGGAGCACATCGAGGAGGCGGGCATCCACTCCGGCGACTCCGCCTGCGCGCTGCCGCCGATCACCATCGGCCGCAGCGACATCGCGCAGATCCGCGCGGCCACCGAGGCCATCGCCGCCGGGGTAGGCGTGCGCGGCCTGCTGAACGTGCAGTACGCGCTGGCCGGGGGAGTCTTGTACGTGCTCGAGGCCAACCCGCGGGCGTCGCGCACGGTGCCGTTCGTCTCCAAGGCGACGGCGGTGCCGCTGGCCAAGGCCGCGGCGCGGATCATGCTGGACGCTACCATTGCCGAGCTGCGTGCGGAGGGAATGCTGCGGGCCGAGGGCGACGGCGGCTCGCTGCCGCTGGACGCGCCGGTGGCGGTGAAGGAAGCGGTGCTGCCGTTCGGCCGGTTCCGCGACCCGACCGGGCAGGGCGTGGACACCGTGCTCGGCCCGGAAATGCGCTCGACCGGTGAGGTGATGGGGATCGACGCGGTGTTCGGCACGGCGTACGCGAAGGCCCAGGCGGCGGTGTACGGGTCGCTGCCGGTGAAGGGGCGGGCGTTCGTGTCGGTGGCCAACCAGGACAAGCGATCGATGATCTTCCCGGTCAAGCGTCTCGCCGACCTGGGTTTCGAGATCTGGGCCACCGAGGGAACGGCGGAGGTGCTGCGCCGCAACGGGGTTCGTGCCAAGATCGTGCGAAAGCACGGCGACGGCCCAGGCCCTTCCGGTGAGCCGACCGTGGTGACGCGGATCCTCGCAGGTGAGGTGGACCTGATCGTGAATACGCCGTTCGGCAGCCCAGGGCAGTCCGGGCCGCGCCTCGACGGCTACGAGATCCGCACCGCCGCGGTCCGCCGCGGCATCCCCTGCGTCACCACGGCCGCGGGACTCGCCGCCGCCGTGCACGGGATAGAGGCCATCATCCGCGGCGAGGTCGGCGTGCGGTCGCTCCAGGAGCACGCCGCGCTGCTTCAGGCCGGGGGGGTACGGGGGGGCGGGGAGCCCTCCCGTGAGCGGGGGGATCCCGGGGGGTCGCCCCCCCGGGGAGACTGAGCAACCCATGGCCCCAGTCCAGATCCGCGGAACCGTGCTGACCTTGCGGCGTGTCGACGCCTATCACGCACTGACCCTGGTCGCGCCCGCCATCGCGACCAAGTTCCGGCCCGGCCAGTTCGTCACGGTCGCGGTCGGCGGTCCGGAGACCTCCACGCTCGGGCGGCGGGCCTTCGCCGTGCACGACGTGCGCCCCGACCATGGCGGCACGGTGGAGTTCGTGTTCGAGGCCCGCGGGCCGGGGACGCGCTGGCTGGCCGCGCTGCGCGCCAGAGACACCCTCGACACGGTGGGGCCGCTCGGCAGGCCCTTTCCCATCCCCCGGGACCCGACGAGCTGCCTGCTGCTCGGCGTCGGTTACGGCAGCGCGCCGCTGTTCGCGCTGGCGGCGCGGCTGCGGGAACGCGGCTGCAGCATCGACTACCTGCTCGGCGGCGAGAGTGCCGACCACGTGTTCGGCGCGCTGACCGCCCGCCGGAACGGGCGGAGCGCGGCGGTCGCGACGACCGACGGCTCGTTCGGCGCCCGCGGCTCGGTGACCGGCCTGATGGAGCAGATCATCCGCGAGGCGCGCACTGACGTGATCTACGCGTGCGCGCCGGTGCCGGTGCTCCGGGAGGTCACGGCCATCGCGGGCAGGTACGACATCCCGGTGCAGGCGTCGGTGGACGTGCCCATGGCCTGCGGGACCGGGGTGTGCATGGGGTGCGTGCTGCCGGTCACCGGAACCGACGGGATCACCCGGATCGTCCGCTCGTGCGTGGACGGCCCGGTGTTCCGCGGCGACCTGGTCCGCTGGGACGACATGGGAACGATCCCGTTCGACGCGCTCGGCGCCCCCGGCTGGCCCGGAGGGTCAGCCGGGTCAGGGGGGCACGGGGGGGCGGACAGCCCCCCCGTAAGCAGGGGGGGTCTGAGGGGGATCGTCCCCCCGAGGGAGCAGGGCCTCCATGCCGGCTGATATGAGGGCCCGGCTCGGCCAGGCCGAACTGCCCAACCTGGTGCTCGCCGCGGCGGGCTGCGCGGGCGCGGGCCGTGAGCTGGCCCAGTTCATCGACGTGGCCAGGGTTGGCGCGCTGATCAGCAAGTCAATCATGGCCGAACCGCATACCGGCAACCCCGCGCCGCGGCTGGCCGAGACGCCGAGCGGCATGCTGAACTCGGTGGGCCTGCAGGGCCCGGGCGTGGACGCCTTCTTGCAGCGGGACCTGCCGTGGCTGCTGTCCCGCGGCGCGCGGGTGGTGGTATCGATCGCCGGCCACACCATCCGCGAGTACGCCGGGCTGGCCACCAGGCTGTCCGACACGGCCGGGGTGACGGCGATCGAGGTCAACCTCTCCTGCCCCAACGCCGAGGCCGCGGGGCAGTTGTTCGCGCTCGACCCGCAGCGGGCCGGCAGCGTGATCGCGGCGGTGCGGGGCAGCACCAGGTACGACATCCCCGTATTCGCGAAGCTGTCGCCGGACGTGACCGACATCGTGGCCGTGGCCAGCGCCTGCGTCGCGGCAGGAGCGGACGGCCTGTCGCTGATCAACACGCTGCTCGGCATGGCCATCGACCCCGCCACCATGCGACCGGTGCTGGCCGGCAAGTACGGCGGCCTGTCCGGCCCGGCCATCAGGCCCGTCGCGGTGCGGTGCGTCTGGCAGGTCAGGGCCGCGTTCCCCGACGTGCCGATCGTCGGCAGCGGCGGCGTGCGCACCGGCCGGGACGCCCTGGAGCTGCTGCTCGCGGGCGCCTCCATGATCGCGGTGGGTACGGAGATCATCCACGACCCCTCGGCGTGCTCGCGCGTGCTGAAAGAGCTGGAGGAGGAACTGGCAGCCATTGGCGCGGACCGGGCCGCCGACGTGATCGGCCAGGCCCACGGCCGGATTCCCCGCGGCCTGGCCTGGCACGCCTAGACAGCAAATCTGGCCGATAATGGCAGGAATGTGAGCGATCACAATAATCGTGACAAGCTTGAACGATCCATCGAGAGGAGCAGCCTATGAGCAAGCTAGCACCGGTGGCTGTCGCCCTTGACGCGCCCGACCTGGAGACGGCCGCGCGGTGGGCCGCGCTGGTCACGCCGCACGTGAGCACAGTCAAGGTCGGGCTCGAGCTTTACCTGCGCTACGGGCCGGAAGTGGTCGCCACGGTGCGGGGCGCCAGCCGCGTGTCGGTGTTCCTCGACCTGAAGCTGCATGACATCCCGGCCACGGTGGCCGGGGCCGCGCGGGCGGTCGCGAGGCTGCGCCCGGACGTGCTCACCGTGCACGCGGCCGGGGGCGCCGACGTCATCCGTGCGGCTGTCGAGGCGGCTCCGGGCACGATGGTGGCCGCGGTCACCGTGCTCACCTCGCTCGGCGACGACGACCTCGGCCAGATCGGGATGATCGGGCCGGTACCGGACCTCGCCAGGCGACTGGCCGTGCTCTCGGTGGCGGCGGGCGCGCAAGGCCTAGTCTGCTCGCCGCGCGAGGTCTCTGCGGTCCGGTCCGAGGTCGGCCCGGATGTGACACTCATCACGCCGGGCGTGCGGCCCGCGGGCAGCGAGATGAACGACCAGGCGCGGGTCGCCACGCCGGAAGAGGCGCTGCTGGCCGGCGCGGACCTGCTGGTGATCGGCCGGCCCATCACCCGGGCGTCCGATCCCGGTGCCGCCGCGGCGGCCATCGCCGCGTCGCTGCGCCGGGTGGCCGTCGCCAGGTAACCGGCCCGGCCGCGGGCGCGGGCTGTCAGCCCGGCCGCGGTCGGCGCGGCCGGATCAGGCTCGCGTCGAGTTCGCGACCGGCTCGCGCCGGCGTGGAAACACTTAGTGACCTGGGGTGACTCTTGGCTTACCCAGCGAGTATGATGCGGGCGGAAGCCTTCGTGAGCAAGAGAAAATATCATCGTCACAGTTGAGACTCACGTCGCCGAATACCCTTCGGGTTACCCCGGCGTCGTAGTGAGATGAGTGGGACATGTATGCCGAATCCATGACGCGCCCCCCAGGTGCCGAACCTTCGGGGCAAGGATGGCTTACGCTGGTGCCTAGTGGCGTTGACGCCGGGATATCACCACGTGAGACCCCTAACCGGGGCGGGGGACGCGGTTGATAACCCTAAGTAATATATCGCTTACAGAAAGTAATATATTTCAATTCGTGATGAGGTAACCGGCAGTTTGCGTTGCCTAAAGGGTACGTGATTGGCTAGTTTCCCCTCCCGACAAACCTTTTTCCAACGAAACCCGAGGTGACCCCGAGTGGCTCTTCCTCCCCTCACTCCCGAAGAACGTGCGGCAGCACTGGAGAAGGCTGCCAGAGCACGCAAAGAACGCGCCGAGGTGAAGAACCGCCTCAAGCGCGGGGCCACGAGCTTGTCAGATGTCATCAAGGAAGGCGCAACTGATGACGTGATTGGCAAGATGAAGGTCTCGGCTCTGCTCGAGTCTCTGCCGGGCGTAGGCAAAGTGCGAGCAAAGCAGATCATGGAAAGGCTCGGCATCGCGGAATCGCGTCGAGTGCGCGGGCTGGGTACCAACCAGCGCTCCGCGCTTGAGCAAGAGTTCGGTGCCGATATCTGAACCGCGCGGCAGACGGGAACCGAGTCCTGGTGGCGCCGCAGTCGCGACCCCAGTGCATTCGCGGCTGACCGTGCTCTCCGGGCCCTCCGGGGTCGGGAAGAGCACGGTCGTCGCCGAACTCAACAGGACTTGTCCCAAGATCTGGATTTCCGTGTCGGTCACGACACGGCCCCCGCGTCCCGGAGAAGTGGACGGGCGCGAATATTACTTTGTCGATGACAAAGAGTTCGACCGACTGGTCGCCAGCGGGGCGTTGCTTGAGTGGGCGCGGTTCGCTGGCAACCGGTACGGCACACCCCGCGAACCGCTTAACGAAAGGCTCGAAGCGGGCGTTTCCTGTCTGCTGGAGATTGACCTGGCCGGAGCGCGGCAAGTTAAGCGTGCGGTGCCGGATGCCCGTCTGGTGTTCCTGGCCCCGCCGTCCTGGGACGAACTGGTGCGCAGGCTTACCGGCCGTGGCACCGAGCCCGCCGAGGTGCTGGAGCGCAGGCTGGCGGTCGCCCGGGATGAGCTCGCGGCGGCCGATGAGTTCGAGGTCACGCTGGTCAACACGTCCGTCCGGGACGTGTGCCGCCAGCTGGTAGCCTTGATGGAGCAGTGACCTACGGAAGGCAGAACGTGGCAGGACCTCAGCCCCACCAAGTCGCCGACGGCATCATCAACCCGCCGATCGACGAGCTTCTTGAAGTCGTGGACAGCAAGTATCGGCTGGTGATCATGGCCGCGAAGCGCGCACGACAGATCAACGCCTACTACTCCCAGCTCGGTGAAGGGCTGCTCGAGTATGTCGGGCCGCTGGTGGAGACGCGCAGCCAGGAGAAGCCGCTGTCCATCGCGCTTCGTGAGATCGAGCAGCGAATGCTCCACGTCGAGGTCATCGAGGGCTGACCAGGGGGGTTCGCACCCATGTCGGCACGCGTCGTCCTCGGCGTCGGCGCGGGCATCGCGGCGTACAAATCGTGCGAGCTGCTCAGGCTGCTGACCGAGTCCGGGCATCGCGTCCGGGTCGTGCCGACCCCTGACGCGCTCCGTTTCGTCGGCGAGGCCACCTGGGCGGCGCTGTCCGGCGAGCCGGTGACGACCGACGCCTGGACGGGCGTGGCCGAAGTGCCGCACGTCCGGCTCGGGCAGTCCGCCGACCTCGTCGTGGTCGCGCCCGCCACGGCGGACCTGATGGCCCGGGCCGCGGCCGGGATGGCCGGGGACCTGCTGACCGCCACCCTGCTCACCGCCAGGTGCCCGGTCCTGTACGCCCCGGCTATGCACACCGAGATGTGGGAGCATCCCGCCACCCAGGCGAACGTGTCGATGCTGCGCAGTCGCGGCGCCGTCGTGCTCGAGCCCGCGGTCGGCCGCCTGACCGGCCAGGACAGCGGCGCCGGGCGACTGCCCGAGCCGGCCGCGATCTTCGTGGTCGCGACCGGCCTGCTGGCCCGCAGGGCCCGCGGCCCGCACGAAGACCCGCTGCGCCAGGATCTGGCCGGCCGCCGCGTGGTGGTCTCCGCGGGCGGCACCCGGGAGGAGATCGACCCGGTGCGGTTCATCGGCAACTGGTCCACCGGGATGCAGGGGTACGCGCTGGCCCGGACGGCGGTGGCCCGCGGCGCCGAGGTGATCCTGGTCACGGCCAATGTGGCGCTGCCCGATCCGGCCGGGGCCAAGATCACCCGGGTGGTTTCCGCGCGTGAGATGCGAGACGCCGTGCTGGCCGCCGCGCCCGGCGCTGACGCGGTGGTGATGGCCGCCGCAGTGGCGGACTACCGCCCGGAAGCGCGCAGCGCGGCGAAGATCAAGAAGGACGGTCAGCCGCCGGAACCGCTGCGGCTGACCGAGAACCCGGACATCCTGGCCGGGCTGGCCGCCGCCCGGCGCGATCAGGCCGCGGCCCGCCAGGAAAGTCCAAATCATGATGCCGAACGGGTCGGCCTCGTGCCCCCGGCTACCGTGCGTCAGATCCTGGTCGGGTTCGCTGCGGAGACCGACACCTCGCCGGAAACCTCTCGGGCTAAGCTGGCCCGAAAGGGCTGTGACCTGCTCGTCGTCAATCCCGTGGGGAACGGCCTCGGCTTCGGGACGCCGGACAACGAGGCCGTCGTCTACGGCGCCGACGGCACGGTCACGCCGATCCCGCGCGGACCCAAGGACGCGCTGGCCGACGTGGTGTGGGACCTCGTGGCCGCGAGAATGAACGAATCGGTAAGTCATACCTAAACTCATCGCAGTCCAGGATAAACTCACCGCAGTCACCTGGAGCGAGGGGAGAACTTAAGTGGCGCGTCGTCTTTTTACCTCTGAGTCGGTTACGGAGGGCCATCCCGACAAGATGGCCGATCAAATCAGTGACGCCATCCTGGATTCGATGATCAAGGACGATCCGGGCAGTCGCGTGGCGGTGGAAACCTTGATCACGACCGGTCAGGTGCACGTGGCCGGCGAGGTCACCACCCAGACCTACGTCGATATACCGGGCATTATCAGGGACAAGATCCTGGAGATCGGTTACGACTCCTCGGCCAAGGGCTATGACGGGGCGTCCTGCGGCGTGTCGGTCTCCATCGGGTCCCAGTCGCCGGATATCGCCCAGGGCGTCAACGACGCGTTCGAGTACCGCGAGGGTGAGGGTACCGACGAGCTTGACCGGCAGGGGGCGGGCGACCAGGGGCTGATGTTCGGCTACGCGTGCCGTGACACCCCCGAGCTGATGCCGCTGCCGATCATGCTGGCGCACAAGCTCGCCCGCCAGCTGTCCGAGGTGCGCCGCGCAGGCACCGTGCCCTACCTGCGCCCGGACGGCAAGACGCAGGTGACCATCGAGTACATCGGGGACACCCCGGTACGCCTGGACACCGTGGTGGTCTCGACCCAGCACGCGCCCGACATCAACCTCAAGGAACTGCTCGCCCCCGACATCAAGGACTACGTGGTCGAGCCCGTCCTGGCCGACGCGGGCATCGACTGCGAAGGTTTCCGGTTGCTGGTCAACCCGACCGGCCGGTTCGAGATCGGCGGACCCATGGGGGACGCCGGGCTGACCGGGCGCAAGATCATCATCGATACCTACGGCGGCATGGCCCGGCACGGCGGAGGGGCGTTCTCGGGCAAGGACCCGTCCAAGGTCGACCGCAGCGCCGCCTACGCCATGCGCTGGGTGGCCAAGAACGTGGTGGCGGCGGGCCTGGCGGACCGGTGCGAGGCCCAGGTGGCCTACGCGATCGGCAAGGCCACGCCGGTCGGCCTGTTCATCGAGTGCTTCGGCACCGAGAAGGTCCCGGTCGAGCGAATCCAGGATGCCGTGCTCGGAGTCTTCGACCTCCGGCCACGGGCCATCATCTACGCCCTGGACCTGCTGCGTCCCATCTACGCGCAGACCGCCGCCTACGGACACTTCGGCCGCACCGAGCCCGACTTCTCCTGGGAGCGCACCGACCGCGCGGACCAGCTCCGCGAAGCGGCCGGCGCCTGACCGGCGGTCGGCGCCCGCCCCGCGTCTGACCGGCGCGGGGCGTGGCGTCGGCGGTGGCGTGGCGGGCGTCGGCGGTGGCGTTTCGTAACCTCCGCCGCGGTTCTGGTAGGACGGAATCGTGGTCAAAGGGCCGAAAGATCAAGCGGTGAGCGAGCGGCTGCCCGTCGCCCGGGTCGCCGTGGACATTTCCCTGGCCCACCTCGACCGCCCCTTCGATTACCTCGTCCCGGCCAGCCTGGACGAGGCGGCCGTGCCCGGCTGCCGGGTCCGGGTCCGGTTCGCCGGCCAGCTCGTCGACGGCTACCTGCTGGAACGCATTCAAACGAGCGAGCACCAGGGCAAGCTGGCCCGGCTAGAGCGGGTGACCTCGCCGGAGCCTGTGCTTACGCCGGAGGTCTTCGACCTGGCCCGGATGGTGGCGGACCGGTACGCCGGCACGCTAGCCGACGTGCTCCGGCTGGCCATCCCGCCCCGGCACGCCACCGCGGAACGGGAGACTCCCGGTGCGGGTACCCGGCGCGACCCGGTGCCGAAACGGCCGGACCCGGGTTCCTGGGCCCGCTACCCGGCCGGCCCGGCATTCCTGGCCGGCCTGGCGGCGGGCCGCCCCGTCCGGGCTGCCTGGTCGGCACTGCCTGGCCCGGAATGGCCGGCCGAGATCGCCATCGCCGCGGTGACGGCGGCCGCCGCGGGCCGCGGCGTGATCATCGTGCTGCCGGACGCCCGCGACCTGAGCCGTGTCGACGCGGCCCTGACCGATGTGGCGCAGGGCCAACCGATCCACGTCTGCCTGAGCGCGGACCTCGGCCCGGCCGAACGCTACCGCCGCTGGCTGGCCGTGCGCCGGGGGCTGGTCCAGGTGGTGGCGGGCACCCGGGCCGCGATGTTCGCCCCGGTCACCGAGCTCGGCCTGGTAGTGCTGTGGGACGACGGCGATGACCTGCACGCCGAGCCCCGCGCGCCGTACCCGAACGCTCGTGAGGTGCTGGCCCTGCGCGCGCACCGGAGCGGCGCGGCCGCGCTCATCGGCGGCTTCGCCCGCACGACCGAGCTTACCCAGCTGGTCGCGGGCGGCTGGGCCAGGCCGCTGGTTGGCCGGCCGGATGCCCTGCGGCAGGCGGTGCCGAAGGTCAGGGCCGCGCCCGATGAGGCCGAACTGGCCAGGGACGCCGCGGCGATGACCGCGCGCCTGCCCAGCCTGGCCTTGCGCACTGCTCGCTTGGCCCTGACGGGCGGGGCCCGCAGCGCCTTGTCGCAGGGCCCTTTGTCGCCGGGCCCTGTCCTGGTCCAGGTGCCCAGGCGCGGCTACCTAGCCGCCATCGCCTGCGGCCGGTGCCGCGCGCAGGCCAGGTGCACCACCTGCGGGGGCCCGCTGGAGATCGGCGGCTCGCACGAGACGCCCGGCTGCCGGTGGTGCGGGGCGCTGGCGGCGGACTGGACGTGCGCCCGTTGCGGCGCGGGCCGGCTGCGCGCGCTCGTCACCGGCGCGGGGCGCACCGCGGAGGAACTGGGCCGCGCCTTCCCCGGCGTGCCGGTACGCACCTCGGGTGGCCAGCACGTACTCGCCGTCGTGCCTGCCGAACCCGCGTTGGTCATCGCCACCCCCGGGGCCGAGCCGGTGGCGGAGGAAGGCTACGCCGCTGCGCTGCTGCTGGACGGCTGGGCGCTGCTCGGCCGGCCCAGCCTGCGCGCCGCCGAGGAGGCGCTGCGCCGCTGGCTGAACGCGGCCGCCCTGGTCCGCCCGGCCGGGCCCGTGGTGGTGCTGGCCGAGGCGACGCTGCCTGCGGTGCAGGCGCTCATCCGCTGGGATCCGGTCACTTTTTCCGAACGGGAGCTGGCTGAACGCGCCGAGCTCGGTTTCCCGCCCGCCGTGCGGATGGCGTCCGTCACCGGAACGCCCACGGCGGTCGCGGAGTTCGTCGGCGCGGCCGGGCTGCCCGCGCAGGCCGACGTGCTCGGGCCGGTACCCGCGGGGGGTACGGGGGGGCTGGAAGCCCCCCCGTACGCGGGGGGTCCAGGGGGGTCGCCCCCCCGGACCGACAGGGTGCTGATCAGGATCGGCAGGCGAGACGGTCTCGCGCTGGCGCGCGCGCTGCACGCGGCCCAGGCCGCCCGAAGCGCGCGCAAGGACGGCGGCGCCGTCCGGGTTCAGCTCGACCCGGCCGAGGTTGCCTGACGGATAGACTGAAAGCTGGCGGCGCCACGGGACGCGGGTGTTCGCCGTTATGTGTTCAGGAGGATTTTCGTGAGCGTCAAGCCGATCCGTCTTTTCGGTGACCCGGTGCTGCGCACGCCGGCCGAGCCGGTCCGCGACTTCGACGCCGAGCTGCGCAGGCTGGTCAAGGACCTCACCGACACCATGCTGGACGCCCCCGGGGCGGGTCTGGCCGCTCCGCAGATCGGGGTGGGCCTGCGGGTGTTCGCCTACCACGTGGACGACCACGAGCCCGGGCACCTGATCAACCCGTCCCTCGACCTGTCCAAGGATCAGGACGAGGACGACGAGGGCTGCCTGTCCTTCCCCGGCGTCGTCTTCCCGGTCCCGCGTGCCTGGGGCGTGGTGGCCAAGGGGTTCAACATGTACGGCGACCCGGTGACCATCGAGGGCACCGAGCTGCTGGCCCGCTGCATCCAGCACGAGACCGACCACCTGGACGGCATCTTGTTCATCGACCGGATGGACTCCGCGCAGCGTAAGGCGGCGATGAAGGCGATCCGTGAGGCGGAGTGGTGGGGCGACCCCGTTCCGCAGGTTCGCGTGTCGCCGCACGACACCCTGGGCCGGGCTTTCTGACATGCTCGTGCCGCTTGTGCGGGTGCCGCGCATGCTGGCGCTCTCCATGCCGGGGCGTGACAGCTGATGCGCCTAGTTTTCGCGGGTACGCCGCAGACGGCGTTGCCTGCGCTTGACGCGCTGCTGGCGTCCCGGCACGAGGTCGTGGCGGTGGTGACCCGTCCCGACGCCCCCGCGGGCCGCGGACGGAAGGTCGAGGCGAGCCCGGTGGCCCAGCGCGCCGCCGAGGCGGGAATCGAGGTGCTCACCCCGGCCCGGGCTCGCGATCCTGAGTTCCTCGACCGGTTGCGCGAGATCGCCCCGGACTGCTGCCCGGTGACCGCTTACGGCGCGCTGCTGCCCCAAGCCGCGCTGGACATCCCGCCGAACGGCTGGGTCAACCTGCACTTCTCCATCCTGCCGGCCTGGCGCGGAGCCGCGCCGGTCCAGCACGCCATCCTGCACGGCGACGACGTGACCGGCGCCAGCACGTTCGGAATCGTCAAGGAACTTGACGCGGGCCCGGTGTACGGAGTGCTGACCGAGCCGGTGCGGCCGGACGACACGACCGGCACGCTGCTCGACCGGCTGTCGCACTCAGGGGCCCAGCTGCTCGTCGCGACGCTGGACGGGATCGGGGATGGCACGGTACAGGCCGTCCCGCAGCCAGCCGAGGGCGTGAGCTTCGCCCCGAAGATCACCTCCGCCGACGCGCGGGTGGACTGGAAGCTGCCCGCGCACGTGATAGACCGGCTGATCCGCGCGTGCACTCCCGATCCGGGCGCCTGGACCGAACTCGACGGGGCCCGCCTCAAGCTCGGCCCGGTGCCCCTCCTAGAGGTCCCCGATGCCCCGCCCGACCTGGCGCCCGGTGAGCTGCACGTCGGCCGCCACGCGGTGCTGGTCGGGACCGGCTCCCGCCCCGTGCGCCTCGGCGACGTCCAGGCCCCAGGCAAGCGCCGCATGACCGCCCCGGACTGGGCCCGCGGCCTGCACTCCGGCGGCGGCCCTGAGCGGTTCAGCTGAGATGCCCGAACCCACCCAGCGCTCGAGGCCGCCCAGATCCCGCTCCGGCCAGCCGCGTACCGGCCAGCCCGCGGCCCGCTCCCGCCCGGGCCGTCCGCGCACCGACCCGCCCCGGCGCGCCGCCTACGACGTCTTGCGCGCGGTCGCGGACCGAGATGCCTACGCCAACCTGCTGCTTCCCGCCCTGCTCTCCGAGCGCGGCCTGGCCGGCCGCGACGCGGCCTTCGCTACCGAACTGACCTACGGCACGCTGCGCGGCCGCGGTACTTACGACGCCATCCTGGCCGCGTGCAGCGACCGGGACGAGCTCGACCCGCCAGTACGCGATGTGCTCAGGCTCGGCGTGCACCAACTGCTCGCCACCAGGGTCGGCGACCACGCCGCCGTGGCGACCTCGGTCGACCTGGCCAAGGACGTCTGCGGTCCCCGTCCGTCTGGCTTCGTCAACGCGGTCCTGCGCCGGGTGGCCACCCGCGATCTAGACGCCTGGATCCAGCTCGTCGCGCCGGACCGGTCGCGGGACCCGTCCGGATACCTGGCGGTGCGGCATAGCTATCCGCGCTGGATCGTGGACGCGTTCCGCGACGCGCTCGGCCCAGCCGGCGCCGCCGAGACCGAGGACGCCCTCGCCGCCGGCAACATCCGGCCCGAGGTAGTCCTCGCTCTCAGCCAAGCCCCGGACCGCCTCCTGCAGGCCGGCCAGCGTACCCGCTGGTCGCCCTACGGCTTCCGGCTGGCTGGCGGTGACCCGGCGCCTCTGGTCGCCAGCGGCCAGGCGGCCGTCCAGGACGAGGCCAGCCAACTGGCCGCGCTCGCCCTGACCCGGATCGGCCTGGACCCGCGAACCCCGCGAACCCCGCGAACCGGCCAGGACCGGCTCTGGCTCGACCTGTGCGCTGGTCCCGGTGGCAAGGCCCGCTTGCTGAGCGGCCTCGCCGCCGCCCGCGGCGCCCGCCTGGTCGCCTCGGACGTCCGCCCGAACCGGGCGCGGCGCGTCCTGGAAGCCCTGCGCCGCGCGGACGGCGAGGACCTAGGCGTCGTGGCCGCAGACGGACGCCAGGTGCCGTGGCGACCGGGCACGTTCGACCGCGTCCTGGCCGATGTCCCGTGCTCCGGCCTCGGGTCGCTGCGCCGCCGCCCCGAAGCCCGGTGGCGCAAGGTCCCCGCCGACGTAGCCGACCTAGCCAGCCTGCAGCGCGAGCTCCTCAACGCGGCCATCGACTCAGTCCGACCGGGCGGCGTGGTGGCCTACGTGACCTGCTCCCCGCATCTGGCCGAGACCCGCAACGTCGTCACCGCCGTCGCGCAAAGCCGGCCCGACGTCACCATCCTGGACGCGCCCGCCGTCCTCCCCGAGGTCCCCGCCCTGCGCAGCGCAGAGAACTCACGGTTCGCCCAGTTCTGGCCGCACCGTCACGGCACGGACGCGATCTTCCTTGCCCTGCTCAGGCGCGGGTGAGGGCCCGGGCGGACTTCAGCCGGGCGTTGCCGATGTCGGCCTGCTGCCCCTCGGCATAGCCGGCGCTGTAGCCCCGGCCGCTGTAGGTAATCCGGGTCCGGCGGGTCACCGGGTACGCCTGTTCCAGCTGCCGGCGGATGACCACGGCCCGGTCGGCCAGGACCAGGGCGGTACTCGGCCCGGTCGGCGTCTCGCCCTCCGCGCTCGCGGCGGCCCGGTCCTCGGCCGACTTGACCCGGGTGATGACGGCGGTGACGAAGCCGAGCAGCCAGCTCCGCCGCCAGGCCCGGACGCTGCGGACCCCGGACGGGACGACCGCGGCGGTCAGGCCCCTGGCCATCTGCAGCAGCAGCGAGGTGTACAGGATGTCGGCCCGCTCCAGGTCCGACGCGTAGCCGAACACGTGGATGCGCGCGCCGGGCTTGGCCGTGCTGAGCAGGACGCACTGGCAGCGCATGGCCCCGGCCAGTCCGGCCAGCAGGTGGGCGCGGACCTGCGCCCACGGGTTAGCGATATCGATGATGCGGCTGCCCGGCCGGTCGGTGTCCGGGCGCGACGCGGCCAGCCGGGCCCGGTCGATCCCGTACCTGGCCATCAGCTCGGCCGCCTTAGCGGTGAGCGCCTCGGCCTCCGGCGGAGTCACCCCCTCCGCCTCGGCCTTCGCCAGCAGCTTGCGTACCCGGTCGAGCAGGACGCTGGGCGGGTCCGAATGCATAAGCAACCTCCAGGTCGATCCGAATCGAACTCAGTATCGAACTGTACCCGCACCATACGACATTCCCGCCCCATCGCCGTCGCCTCGCATCCAGGCACTCTACACTCGGGCTTACTATGGCCGTTCAGATCTCGCCGAGCATCTTGTCCGCGGACTTCGCCCGGCTCGCCGACGAGGCCGCCGCGGTCGCCGCCGTCGCGGACTGGCTGCACGTGGATGTCATGGACAACCACTTCGTGCCCAACCTGACCCTCGGCCTGCCTGTCGTCCAGGCGCTGCTCAAGCACGCCGCGCTGCCGATCGACTGTCACCTGATGATCGAGGATCCGGACCGGTGGGCTCCGGCGTACGCCGAGGCCGGCGCCAGGAACGTGACGGTCCACGCCGAGGCGGTGCACGCCCCGGTGCGGACGCTACGCACGATCCGGGCGGCCGGCGCCCGGGCCGGACTCGCGGTCAACCCGGGCACAGCCGTGGAACCGTACCAGGACCTGCTGCCCGAGGTCGACATGCTGCTGCTGATGACCGTGGAGCCGGGCTTCGGCGGCCAGCCCTTCCTC
Organism: uncultured Actinomycetes bacterium; assembly: GCA_963769715.1. GTDB lineage: Bacteria > Actinomycetota > Actinomycetes > Streptosporangiales > Streptosporangiaceae > Palsa-504. The sequence goes on along the minus strand of CAVYNE010000034.1, from coordinate 52,435 downwards.
GACATGGTGCTGCCGAAGCTGCGCCGGGCCCGCGCGCTGGTCGGCGGGCGGGATGCCGCGGTGTGGCTCCAGGTCGACGGCGGGGTCAGCGAGGAGACCATCGAGCGTTGCGTGGAGGCCGGCGCTGACGTGTTCGTGGCCGGCTCGGCCGTCTACGGCTCCGATGACCCCGCGCGCGCCGTGCAGGCCCTCCGCGCCCAGGCCGAGCGCGCCACCGCGCACGCGGCCTGGGCCCAGCAAAGCCGCTGATTTAGGCCGAACGGGCCGGGCTGACGCTCTTTGTGTCGGCTTCCCCGCCCACGGGCGGGGCGTTCTCCGGCTCGGTGCGGCCAGCCTGCACAAAGTCTCGGCTGCGGATGAGCAGCAGCGCGCACAGCGCCCCAGCGAACGCCAGCGCCCCGGTCACCAGCAGCAGGTCGTTGAGCCCGGCGGCGAAGGCGGACCGCAGCGCCGCCGCGACCTGCCCGCGGCTGGCTGCGGGCAGGCTCGCCAGCAGCTGCCCGGCCTGCCCCTGCCGGACCATGGTGGCGAAGCGTGGCGCGGCCGAGCCCACGGCGGGGGCGTGCGCCAGGCTGTGTTCGAGCGCGGCGCTGAAGATCGAACCGAGCGCGGCGATGCCGGCCGCGATGCCGATCTGGCGGAACGTCGAGTTGACCCCGGACGCCATGCCGGCGTATCGCGGCGGCGCGACGCCGATCGCGGTCGAGGCCAGCGGCGGGTTGACCAGGCCGCCGCCGAGGCCGGCCACGATGAAGCCGGGGATCAGGGCCGTCCAGGAACTGTCGCCGGACAGCCCGCCCATGATGATCAGCCCGACGCCGACAAGCAGCAGGCCGGGCCCGATCAGCCAGCGGGCGGGCACCCGCTCGCTGACCCGGCCCGCGATAGTCGCGGTGATCAGCTGGGCGCCGCTGATGATGGCCAGCCGCAGGCCGGCGTCCTGCGCCGAGTAGCCCAGGGTGTCCTGCAGGTAGAGGACCAGCCAGAGCAGCACAGCGTAGAGCGAGCCGTTCATCGCGAACGCCGCGATCGAGCCCCCGGCGAACGTCGGCGTGCGCAACAGCGACAGGTCGAACATGGGGTGCGCGACGCGCCGTTCGGCGGCGATGAACCCGGCCAGCGCCACGACGCCGATCACTAGGCAGACGATGACGCCGGTGTCCGACCAGCTGTTCTCGCCCGCCCGGATGAGCCCGTAGATCAGGCTGACCAGCCCGGTGGTCAGCAGCGCGAACCCGGCCCAGTCGGGCGGCGTGGGGTGGTCGGACTTGGATTCCTCCACCTTCCAGGCGGTCAGCGCCACGGCGAGGACCCCGATGGGCACGTTGACCAGGAAGATGCCGCGCCAGCTCCAGTTCGTGGTGATCACGCCGCCGAGCACCGGGCCGAGCGCCGTGGACACGCCGGTGACCGCCCCCCACACTCCGAACGCCACTCCGCGATCCCGGCCGCGGAAGCTGTTCCCGAGCAGCGCCAGCGAGGTGGCGAACATGATCGCCCCGCCGACGCCCTGGCCGCTTCGCGACACGATCAGCATCAGCGGGTCCCGGGCCAGCCCGCACAGCAGCGAGCCGAGGGTGAAGATGACCAGGCCGGTCTGGAACAGCCGCTTCCGGCCGTACCGGTCGGCGAGTACGCCGGAAGTCAGCAGCAGCGAGGCCAGGGTTAGGGCGTACGCGTCCAGCACCCACTGCACGTCGGTGAAGCTGGCGTGCAGCCCTTCCTGGATGGCGGGCTGGGCCACTACGACGATCGTGACGTCGAGCAGCAGCATGAACATACCCGCGCAGACCGCCAGCAGGGTCCACCACTTCTTTTCCATAGTTCCCTCCGTCAGCTGGCGCCTTCCCGGGGCGCCGCTCATTATGCTGCGTGATCCGGTCGGTGATAATCCACGCTGAAGGCGAATTGTGCCGGATCTCGACTTTTATTACGCTGATTTGCGTGGAAGTGACATTGCTAGACGCGATCGAGCGGCAGATTGTCCACCTTTTGACGATCGATCCGAGGGCGTCTTTTCGCACCATCGCCGCCGTGACCGGCATCTCCGACCAGACCGCCGCCCGCCGTTACCGCAGGCTGGCAGAGTCGGCCGGGTTGCGGGTCCTCGGCGTGCCGGACGGGTCCCGGCTCGGCTGGACCGAATGGTTCCTCCGGCTGCAGACCACTCCCGGCGGCGCCGACTCGATCGCGGAGGCCCTAGCGCGCCGGCCCGACACCCGGTGGGTCCATCTCGCCTCGGGCGGGACCGAGATTATCTGCACGCTCGAGGCCCGCTCGGAGGAACAGCGTGACGCCCTGTTCCTGCGCGGCCTGCCCGGCAGCCGCCGCGTCGTGCAGATCTCCGCCCACTCGATCCTGCACGATTTCGCTCCGGGCCCGTGGCGCGAGGCCACCCGCGCGCTGTCCTCCGCCCAGCTGGCTCTATTGTCCCGGGGGGACGACCCCCCGGGATCCCCCCGCTCACGGGGGGACTGCCCGTCCCCCCGTCCCCCCCTGGCCGAGGACGAACCGCTGCTGGACGAGCTGGCCCGCGACGGCCGGGCCAGCATCGCCGCGCTGGCCGCGGCCATCCACTGGCACGAGTCGACGGTGCGGCGCCGGATCGACGAGCTCTGCCGGTCCGGCGTGCTGTACTTCGAGGTGGACATCGACAACCGGGTTCTCGGCCTGAACGCGCACGCCATGCTCTGGCTCTCAGTCGAGCCGGCCCGGCTAGCCGAGGCGGGCCAGGCCATCGCGGCCCACCCGGAGATCCCGTTCGCCGCCGCTACCACAGGACCGACCAACCTGGTGGCCAGCGCCCTGTTCCGCGACACGCGGCATCTCTACGAGTACCTGACCGGTGATCTGGCTGGCCTGCCCGGGGTGAGCTCGGTGCAGACCGCGCCGATCATCCGGACGCTCAAGCGCACCGGCTCCGTCCGTTAGCCGGTCTGGCTCTGGCCATCGCGGTCGCCGCTGCTGAGCACGACGGTGACCTGGTGCCCCCCGGGGCTCACGATGAGCGTGCCGGTAACCGTCTTGCCGTCAAGACGCAGGACGGGCACCACCAGGGCCGATGGGCCGGCCGGGTCAGCGATGAGCTGGCTGTCCAGGGACGCCGTGCTGATGACGCTGAGGATGACCGTCACGCTCCGGCCCGATATCAGCCTGCCGATGGACGGCGTGATGGTCAGCGCGCCGGTCAGGTTGGACGATGCCCTGATGGACCAGGTGACGGGTCCGCCCGCGGCTCGCAGCGTGAGCGCCCCGCTCACACCCGGGCCGAGCGTGAACGTGCCGGGCGTCACGGTTAGGGTTCCCTGCGCGGGCGGGGGACTTGCGGTAGCGGTGGCGGTAGCCGTGGCCGTGCTGGTGGCCGTGGCCGTGCTAGTGGCGGTGCTGGTGGACGGCGTGGGCGAGCCAGGCGCCGTGCTGCGGCTCGATGACGGCGCTGCGGCCGACGGCGACGCGCCGCCGGTGGGCGCAACCGAGGCCGCCGTCGGCGACGGCGCGGGGGCGACCGGCGAAGGCGCCACGTGAGCGGCTCCGCTGGCGGACACGGTAGGGCTGGCCGGCGCGGTGCTGGCGGAGACCGTGGGCTGGCCCGGAGCCGCGGACGTGGCACCGCCGCCGGCCGCCGGGATACCACCCTGGGCGGCTGCCGGACGGCCCTGGTGCCCCGGGCCGGCCAGCGCCAGGCCGGTCAGCACTGCGGCGGCGATGATGAGCGCGGCGGCCGCGGCAGCGGCCTGGGTACGCCGCTCCCGCCACCGCGGCACGGGTGCATTCTGCGGCTTGGGGAAGCCGTGGGGCCCGAACGTGGCCGTCTGTTGCGTCACGGCGGCCCGGTGGGCCACCGCTTCCGGCGTGTTGCTGCTGGCGAGCCTGAGCACCTCCGCCCGCAGTCCGTGCGGCATGGCGGCGATCGGCAGCGCGGCCAGCGGGGCCAGGCCGAGCAGCAGCGCCGGGGCCAGCTCGCGGCGCTTGCGTTCGGTGCACTCCGGGCACCGCTCGATGTGCCGGTTGATCCGCTTGCGCATCAGCACGTTCAGCTGCCCGTCCCAGTCTTCGAGCAGCGCGCCCAGCGCTTCGCAATCGGCGCGGCCGGAACGGGCGACGAGCAGCGCGCCCAGCGAGATCTCCAGCTGATCGCGGGCGCGGGAGAGCAGCGCGTGCGCGTGGTTGCGGGAAACCCCGAGCACGGCCGCGATTTCGGTGACGTCGAGCTCCTGCCGCAACTGCAGCTCGATCAGGTCTTGCTCGCCGGCGTTGAGGCCGCGGACCGCGGACCGCAGCAGCGCGCGCAACTCCGCGCGCTCGGCGCCGCCCGTAACGTCCGCCGACTCATCGCTCATCTCCGGCAGAAGGTCCAGCGCCGCGGTGCCTGCGCGGCCGCTCTCGCGCAGGCGGCGGTAGCATTCGTTGCGGGCCACGGCGTACAGCCATGGCCGGAGCCGGCTCTGATCACGCAGTCCCGCCAACTTGGACGCCGCGATGACGAAAGTGTCCTGCACGGCGTCGGCGGCATCCGCGGGCTCGTGCAGGAGGGAGCGGCAGTAGGTGTACAGCGGCGACGCGTACCGGTCATAAGCCTCGGCCAGCCCGTCAGGGTCGCCTGCCACAATGGCCGCAACGACCTCGCTGTCACGCATAGGGATATCGAACCGTGTGACAGCCCATTTGGACAATACCGAACCACATCGGGGTTTAACGGCCCCCGTCGTGCCTAACCGAACGCCGGGAGCATCCCCCCCAAAACCGGTAAGCTCCCGGCGTTCCGCTAGTCCTTCATTCACTCCCCGAAGGTAAGAGCCGGGACCACGCCACCCGCCAACATTTTTCCGGGAAAATATTCTCAGGACCAGCGGTCGACGTGGCCGAGCAGTTCGGCCAGCCGGGTGATGACCGCGTCCGGCTACCTGCTCAGTTCACTAGACCAATGCCGACGCCCAGCACGACGGTGACCGCGATACCGCCCGGGTTCACGATGAGCTGGCTGTCCACCGAGGCCAGGCCGCTGACCGAAAGGGTCACCGTGACGCTCTGCCCAGACGCCAGCGTGCCGGAAGAAGGCGAGACGCGCACCCTGCCTATCAGGCTGGAAGGCTCCGTGATGGACCACGTCACGGGGCCGCCCGATGCGGCCAGGGTGAGGCTCGCGCCCGTGAGCGGGCTGAGCAGGATCGTCGTGGGGCTGACGCTCAGCGTCCCAGGCGCGGGCGGTGGCGGTGGCGGAGGGGAGGAGGGCTTGCTGGTCGGCGTGCCGGTGCTCGTGGACGGAGCGGGCGAACTTGGCGAGCTGCGCTGGCTGGACGATGGCGAACTCGGCGAGGGCGACCCTCCGGGTCCGGACGAGCCTCCGGGCCCGGGCGATGGCGAGCCGACCGGGCCGGGCGACGGCGACACCCGGGAGATGCCGCTCGCCGACACCGTGGGCTGTGCCGCGCGGCCGGGACGGCTGGGAGCAGTGCTGGACGAAGCGCCGGAAGAAGCCCCAGAGGAAGCCGCGGGCAAAGTCCCGGAACTAGCGCCCGGAACCGGCCCGAGGGCGCTTGACCGGCCGTGGTGGGGCGCCAGGCCGCCGCCAAGCGCCAGGCTGGCGATCACCGCCCCGACGGCCACCACCGCCGCGCCGGCCACGACCGATTGCGCCTGCCGGGTCCGCCACCGAAGCCTGGGCGGGTCGAGCGGCTTGGGGAAGCCGTGGGGCCCGAACGTGGCCGTCTGTTGCGTCACGGCGGCCCGGTGGGCCACCGCTTCCGGCGTGTTGCTGCTGGCGAGCCTGAGCACCTCCGCCCGCAGTCCGTGCGGCATGGCGGCGATCGGCAGCGCGGCCAGCGGGGCCAGGCCGAGCAGCAGCGCCGGGGCCAGCTCGCGGCGCTTGCGTTCGGTGCACTCCGGGCACCGCTCGATGTGCCGGTTGATCCGCTTGCGCATCAGCACGTTCAGCTGCCCGTCCCAGTCTTCGAGCAGCGCGCCCAGCGCTTCGCAATCGGCGCGGCCGGAACGGGCGACGAGCAGCGCGCCCAGCGAGATCTCCAGCTGATCGCGGGCGCGGGAGAGCAGCGCGTGCGCGTGGTTGCGGGAAACCCCGAGCACGGCCGCGATTTCGGTGACGTCGAGCTCCTGCCGCAACTGCAGCTCGATCAGGTCTTGCTCGCCGGCGTTGAGGCCGCGGACCGCGGACCGCAGCAGCGCGCGCAACTCCGCGCGCTCGGCGCCGCCCGTAACGTCCGCCGACTCATCGCTCATCTCCGGCAGAAGGTCCAGCGCCGCGGTGCCTGCGCGGCCGCTCTCGCGCAGGCGGCGGTAGCATTCGTTGCGGGCCACGGCGTACAGCCATGGCCGGAGCCGGCTCTGATCACGCAGTCCCGCCAACTTGGACGCCGCGATGACGAAAGTGTCCTGCACGGCGTCGGCGGCATCCGCGGGCTCGTGCAGGAGGGAGCGGCAGTAGGTGTACAGCGGCGACGCGTACCGGTCATAAGCCTCGGCCAGCCCGTCAGGGTCGCCTGCCACAATGGCCGCAACGACCTCGCTGTCACGCATAGGGATATCGAACCGTGTGACAGCCCATTTGGACAATACCGAACCACATCGGGGTTTAACGGCCCCCGTCGTGCCTAACCGAACGCCGGGAGCATCCCCCCCAAAACCGGTAAGCTCCCGGCGTTCCGCTAGTCCTTCATTCACTCCCCGAAGGTAAGAGCCGGGACCACGCCACCCGCCAACATTTTTCCGGGAAAATATTCTCAGGACCAGCGGTCGACGTGGCCGAGCAGTTCGGCCAGCCGGGTGATGACCGCGTCCGGCTCGGCGGCCTCGAACGCGGGGACATCGGAGTTCGCGATGAGCACGGCGCGCATGCCCGCGCTCTTGGCCCCGTGGATGTCATCGTAGGGCCGGTCGCCGACGAACACGCAGGACGCGGGGTCGGTCTCGCCGATGGCCTGCATAGCCGCACGGAAGGCCTCCGGGTGCGGCTTGACCCAGTCGATTTCGCTGGTGTAGACCGCGCCGTCGATGAGCTCGAGGACCTCGTCCCTGACGAAGATCTGCTCGTGGGCGCTGCGCGGCCACATCGTGTTGGAGAGCACGCCCACCTTGATGCCGCGCTGCCGCAGCTCTCGCAGCAGCGGCAGCGCGTCTGGGTCGGTGAGCGTGTGCGGGTCCCATACCTCGAAGTAGCTGGCCAGGAAGTCAGCCGACGCCGTGACCTCGGCCCGCTCGAAGATGTGGTCCAGGGTCGAGCTCTGATGCAACTGCTCGCCGAGGTGCCACAGCTCCGTCTCGGCGGCGCGGACCGCCGTGGCCATCGCCGCCGCCTGCTCCGCCGGAAAGTGCCGCTCGCACACCGCGAGCCAAAGTTCACCCAGGTCGATGCTGTGCCACGGGGTAAGCGTCCCGCCCCAGTCAAAGATCACCGCCCGGACCGCCATGCCCGAAATCCTACGCACTCCTACACCTGTCTCGCTTTCTTGACAAAACCCACCTCTTAAGTGGACTATAGGAGCCGTGTCTCCTGGAGATGTAGCGGCAGGAATCGACCTGGTTAACGGGTCACGACCGACCGGGCCGCCGGAACACGCCCCGGATCGCCCCGACGCCGGACCCGCTCACCCCTGGGACGAGCAAGTTCCGCCGCCGGGCCGCGACGCGACCTTGCTCGCGGTGGTGCCGATCCCCGGCACCGGGACGTCGCTGGCCATCGTCGGCTACGCGATCGCCACGTCGCCCGCCCCGGAGAAGCCAAGACCAGACTCGTCGCCCGCCCCGGAGAAGCCCAGACCGGAGAAGCCAAGACCGGCCGCGACACGCGCCAGGCGACCGCATGGTTCCGGGCTGCGCCTGGACCACGGGCAGCGCCGCGTCTGGACCGACGGGCGCGAGATCGAACTGACCTTCCAGGAGTTCGAACTGCTGGCCTTCCTCAGCGCGCACCCGGCCACGGTGTTCACCCGCGCGGACCTGATCGAGCAGGTCTGGCGCCGGGCCATCGCACCCGACGGCCAGGCCATCGCGCAGGACAGCCGTACCGTGGACGTGCACGTCAGCCGGGTCCGGCACAAGCTCGGCCCGAGCTACGGCCAGTGCCTGGTCACCGAATATCGCGTCGGCTACCAGTTCCGCCCGCTTGCGCCGTAACCGCTGGAAGCGCAGCAACTACCGCGGTCCGGGCCGGAATACCTTGTGTGGCACACTGGCTTATAGGAGTAAAGGCGTGCTCCGGGGTCGGTGAAACTCCGAGCCGGCGGTTATAGTCCGCGACCCGTCCGCAGCCAGCGGTCGGCTGACCTGGTGAAATTCCGGGACCGACGGTGAAAGTCCGGATGGGAGGCAGCACGCACGCGGTCGGGCCATCCCCAGCCGCGCCCAACGCGCGTCCCGCGCCACCCCCGGAGCCAGACCAAAGGCAGGGCTTCGAGGAGGTAAGCGCAGATGTTCACCGGGATCGTGGCAGAACTCGGCGAGGTGGCCGGAGTCGAGTACCGCGGCGACGCGGCCAGGCTCACCATCCGGGGTTCCACTGAGGGCGTCGCCCTCGGCGAGTCTATCGCGGTCAACGGCGTGTGCCTGACCGTCACCGAGATCCTGGACGGGACCTTCACCGCGGACGTGATGGGGGAGACCCTGGACCGGTCCGGCCTGGGTGCGCTGATCCCCGGGGTGCCGGTCAACCTGGAACGCTCGGTCCGCCTGGCCGACCGCCTGGGCGGCCATCTCGTGCAGGGACACGTGGACGCCACCGCCACGATCATCTCGCGGACGCCCGCCGAACACTGGGACCAGGTGCGCATCAGCCTCCCGCCAAGCATTTCCCGTTATGTCGTGGAAAAGGGATCGATCGCCGTCGACGGGATCAGCCTGACGGTCTCCGCGCTGAGCCCTCCTGACGCTACCGAAGGCTGGTTCGAGGTCTGCCTGATTCCGGAGACGCTCAAGCGCACCACCCTCGGCCCCAGGTCGCCGGGGGACACCGTGAACCTGGAGGTCGACGTGATCGCCAAGTACGTGGAGAGACTTCTCAGCGGACACGGCGTCAGCCGACACGGCGTTAGCCGACACAGTGGGGAGGGTTCCAAATGACTCAGGTGCTCGACGACGTTGACCGCGCGATCAAGGAGATCGCGGCGGGCCGCCCGGTCGTGGTCGTGGACGACGAGAACCGGGAGAACGAGGGCGACATCATCTTCGCCGCCAGCCTGGCCACCCCCGAACTGCTCGCCTTCATGATCCGCTATACCAGCGGCGTGATCTGCGTGCCGATGCGCGAAGCCGAACTCGACCGGCTCCAGCTCCCCCAGATGACCTCCCACAACACCGAGCAACACCGCACTGCCTTCACGCTCAGCGTGGACGCGCGGGAGGGGATCAGCACCGGCATCTCGGCCGCCGACCGCGCCGCGACCATCTCCAAGCTCGCCGACCCGGCCACGACGGCCGCGGACCTGGCCCGCCCCGGTCACGTGTTCCCGCTCCGGTACACCGAGGGCGGTGTGCTGCGCCGCGGCGGGCACACCGAGGCCGCGGTCGACCTGGCCCGGCTGGCCGGGCTGCCGGAGGTGGGGGTGCTGGCCGAGGTGGTGAACGATGACGGCACGATGGCCAGGCTGCCCGAGCTGCGCGAGTTCGCGAACACCTACGACCTGGCGCTGATCTCCATCGGGCAGCTCATCGAGTACCGCCGTCGCAACGAGCGCCAGCTGAGCCGTCAGGCCCAGACCAGGATCCCGAACGCCTACGGTCAGTGGCAGGCGTTCGGCTACCGGCACGAGATCGACGGAACCGAGTACGTGGCGCTGGTGCTCGGCGACGTGGCCGGCCCGGACGTGCTGACCCGGCTGCACTCCGAATGCCTGACCGGCGACGTGTTCGGCTCACTGCGTTGCGACTGCGGCGCGCAGCTCGACGCGGCCATGGCGGCGATCTCGGCCGAGGGCCGCGGGGTGGTGCTGTACCTGCGCGGGCACGAGGGCCGCGGCGTCGGGCTGCTGAGCAAGCTGCAGGCCTACGAGCTGCAGGACGCCGGCGCCGACACGGTGGACGCCAATACCGAGCTCGGTCTGCCGGTGGACGCGCGCGAGTACTCGGCCGGCGCGCAGATGCTCGCCGACCTGGGCGTGCGCTCGGTGCGCCTGCTGACCAACAACCCAGCTAAGGTGAGCGGCCTGGTCGGTTGCGGCGTGGACATCACCGCCCGGGTCCCGCTCGCGTCCGCTGTCACCCCGTACAACTTGCGGTATCTAGTGACAAAGCGCGACAGACTCGGGCATCAAATTCAAGACCTTGATGAGGCCGAACGGGCTGTGGCGCGTCCGTCAGTACCGGTCAACGGCCACGCGGCGACACCGCATCCCGTTGGCACCACTGGCATCGTCCGTATTAGCACCATCACGGACAGCACGGGGAGCACACCCGCGGTCGTCCGGTCCTCTGGGGTTCTTGGGTCGGAGACGGCGTGAGCGGCGCGGGCACCCCGGGTGCCGTCGAGGTGGACGCGTCCGGGCTGAGCTTGGCCATCGTGGCCACCCGCTGGCACCCGGAGATCACCGATTCCCTGGTGGCGCGCGGCACCGCGGCGGCCATCGCCTGCGGCGTGCCCGACCCGGTCGTGCTCCGGGTGGCGGGCGCGATCGAACTGCCGGTGGTGGCCGCCGAACTGGCCAGGTACCACGACGCGGTGGCCTGCCTGGGCGTGGTCATCCGTGGCGGCACCCCGCACTTCGAGTACGTGTGCGACTCGGTGACGACCGGCCTGACCCGGGTCGCGCTCGACACCCGCACTCCGATCGGGAACGGCGTGCTGACCTGTGACACGGTAGAGTCGGCTCGGGACCGGTGCGGACTGCCCGGTAGTCACGAGGACAAAGGATGGGAGGCTGTGGTGGCGGCGCTTGACACCGCGCTCGTGCTGCGCTCCATCCGCCGTGCTCACGCCGAAGCCCCTCTCCGCACCGATGCGCCCCTGCTCACCGAAACGGCCCATGCCGGTGCGTTCTCCCGCCCCTCCGCGCAGCGACATTGACCGCGTTCTCGCGTTCCCGCGGCCCCGCCGGGCCCGGGACGTCGGCGAACGCTGTCCGGCCACCGCAATAACTCGGAGAACAGGGATCACTCATGCTTTCACTGGTACTGCCTAAGGGCTCGCTTGAGCGGGCCACCCTCGAGCTTTTCGACGCGGCCGACCTGACCGTACGGCGGTCCTCAGACCGGGACTACCACGCGTCGATCGACGACCCGCGCATCGACAAAGTCCGGTTCCTGCGCCCGCAGGAGATCCCGTCCTACATCGAGCGCGGGCTGTTCGACCTCGGTATCACCGGGCGCGACTGGATCGCGGAGACCGACGCCGACGTCGTCTCGCTCGGCGAGCTGCAGTATTCCAAGGCCACCTCGCAGCCGGTGCGGGTGGTGCTCGCGGTCCCGGACTCGGCGTCCTGGCAGTCGGCCGCCGATATGCCGGAAGGCATCCGGATCTCCACTGAGTTCCCGTCGCTGACCAGGCGGTTCCTTGACGCGCGCGGGGTCAAGGCGATGGTGATACCGTCCCACGGCGCGACCGAGGCCAAGGTGCCCGACATCGTGGACGCGATCGTGGACCTGACCGAAACCGGCTCGTCGCTGCGCAAGAACGGCCTGCGCATCCTCGAGACGCTGCTGACCAGCTACACCGAGCTGATCGCGGCCGCTCCCGCCTTCGCCGACGCCGAGAAGCGGGCGGCCATGGAGGACATCGCCCTGCTGCTGCAGGGCGCGATCCAGGCCCGCGCCAACGTCCTGCTGAAGCTCAATGTGCCTGCTGACCGGCTGGCCGCGGTGACCGACATGCTGCCCGCCCTGTCCTCGCCGACGATCACCACGCTGGCCCGGGGAAACATGAACGCGGTTGAGACCGTGGTCCCCAAGCGCGGCGTCAACACGCTGATACCGGCCCTGAAGGCGGCCGGCGCGCAGGACATCTTGGAGATCCCGATCTCCAAGATCGTGCAGTAGCCGGTGATCGAGCCCACCGACATGCCGCCGCAGCCGCCACCGATAGCCGCCGGGCTGGCCCAGCCTGCGGGAATAGGGTCGGCGGTGCGGCCGGTTTCGTAGACATGACTGTCCGCGTAACGTGGGAAACGTGCGAGGACATTGACAGCAGAGGTGACGCCAGTGCGTGACATCCTGAGCAGCATCACGAAGTGGTGGGAGGCCGGGGAGACCTTTGGCCTGGCCACCGTGGTGCGTACGTACCGCAGCGCGCCCCGTGATCCGGGTGCGGCGCTGGCGGTGCTGTCGTCCTCAGCCGACCACGAGGTCGTCGGCAGCGTGTCCGGAGGATGTGTCGAAGGCGCCGTCTATGAGCTATCCCTGGACGTCTGCCAGACCTCCGATCCGGTCCTTCAGACCTACGGGGTGAGCGACGACGACGCGTTCGCGGTCGGGCTGACCTGCGGTGGGATCATCGACATCTTCGTTGAGCCGGTTGATCAGGCCCGTTTCCCCGAGCTAGGGCAGATCGCCGAGGCGGTGGAGCGCGGCGAGCCGGTCGCGGTCGCGACGGTAATCGCCGGCCCCGGCCAGATCGGCGCGCGGCGGGTGATCTGGGCCCGGGATAGCGCCGAGGAGGACGGCGCCGACGGCTGGCATTCCGGTGCGTCGGGCACCCTGGGGTCGGCGCGGCTGGACGCGGCGGTCGACGACGACGTCCGCGGCATGCTGGCCCAGGGGCTAACCGGCATCCGCCGGTACGGCGCGCAGGGGGAGCGGCGCGGGGACGACCTGAGCGTGTTCGTGAACTCGTTCGCACCAGCGCCCCGCATGCTAGTTTTCGGGGCCATCGACTTCGCTGCCGCCGTCGCGCGGGTCGGTAAGTTCCTCGGGTATCACGTCACCGTGTGCGACGCCCGGAAGGTGTTCGCCACCGCGTCGCGGTTCCCGGACGCCGACGAGGTAGTAGTCGAATGGCCGCACCGCTTCCTGGCCGCCACCGAGGTGGATGCCAGGACCGTCATCTGCGTGCTCACTCATGACCCCAAGTTCGACGTGCCGCTGCTCGAGGTGGCGCTGCGCACCCCGGCCGGGTACATCGGCGCTATGGGCAGTCGGCGCACCCACGACGACCGGCTCGTCCGGCTGCGCGAGGTCGGCCTGACCGAAGACGAGCTAGCCCGGCTGCGCTCGCCGATCGGGCTGGACCTCGGTGCCAGGACGCCGGAGGAGACCGCGGTATCCATCGCCGCCGAGCTGATCCAGCTCCGCTGGGGCGGCACCGGCCACCCGCTGACCGCCACACAAGGCCGTATCCACCACCAGTTCGCCGGCTAGGGCTTGCGGCCGACTCCGCCGCGCATGGAATGCTGCCGCCCAGTGGGCGCGGTGCCTGGCTCGGGGCGCCATTCGGCGATCCAGGCGAGCCCTGGCTCGACGAGCTCGAAGCCGTCGAAGAAGCGCAGCACGTCGGGCAGCGGCCGGACGTGCAGCTGGGACGACGCCTGGCGGTAGACGCCTTCAGCCTTCTCGCCCTCGCCCGTGGGGCCGTCCTCCAGGGTTCCGTGGCTGATAGCCAGGTAACTGCCCGGCGCCAGGTGGTCCCGGTACTCTGCGATGATCCGGTGCGGTTCCGCCTCGTCGGCAATGAAGTGCAGGGTGCTGGTGCACAACACCGCTAGCGGCTCGGCCCGATCGAGCAGGGCGAGGACGTCTGGGGCCCGCAGGATGCTGGCCGGGTCACGCAGGTCGCCGAACACCATGCCGACCTGGTCGCCGGACGCGAGCAGCGCTCGGCCGTGCGAGGCGACCACGGGATCGTTGTCGACATAGACCACTCGCGTGTCCGGCGCTACCCCCTGGGCCAGCTCGTGCACGTTAGCCTGAGTCGGCAGGCCGCTGCCGAGGTCCAGAAACTGCCGGATACCACCCTCGATGGCCAGGTGGCGCACCACTCGGCCCAGAAACGATCTATTGTCACGGGCTATCTCCGCGACGTCGGGAATCGCCTCGATGAGTCGTTTGGCCGCCTTGCGGTCCGCGGCGAAATTGTCCTTGCCGCCGAGCAGGTAATCATAAATCCTGGCGACATTCGGACGGGTGACGTCAATGCCGCCCGGAGGCGGGTTCTGCGCGGTCATTTTGCGTAGTCACTCCTGATCCGGGACGGATGCTATCAGGGTGGGCGCATACGCTTGGGGATCGTGCGAACTTCAGTTGCCGGGGTTTTGCTGGCCGCGGGAGAGGGATCGCGATTCGGCCAACCGAAAGCGTTGGTTGAACTGGACGGGCAGACCCTCGCCGAGCGCGGCGTCAATACCCTGCTCGCCGGCGGCGCGGATCCGATCTTCGTCGTCACCGGCGCCGCCCCAGTAGAGCTCGACAGAATACATACAGTATACAACCGACAATGGCGTACCGGCATGGGATCCTCGCTTCGCGCCGCCCTGCGTGCCCTGCCCCGGGACGTGGACGCCGTGGTGGTCGCGCTGGCCGACCAGCCGCTGGTAGGCGCGGAAGCAGTCGCGCGCCTGATCGCCGCGTACCAGGCGGGCGCCACCGTGGCGGTCGCCGCTTACCAGGGCAAGCCGCGTAACCCCGTGCTGCTGGCCCGCGAGCACTGGCCCGAGGTCATCGCGACGGCGACCGGCGACCAGGGCGCCCGGGCGTTCCTGCGCGCCCGTCCAGACCTGGTCACCGTCATCGAATGCGGCGACACCGGCCGCCCTGACGATGTCGACACGACCGCCGACCTCGACCGCATCGCCGGCCAACTACCTCCCCCAGCCGACGCCAAAAACGCCGCCCACCCCCTTATCGTTCGGACGAACGTCAGAAGGCCTGGATGCCCCAGGTGTGGGTGACCGTGTCGCCGGGTTCGAGGACGAGCAGGTCGTCGCCGGTTACGAAGGCGTTCGGCGGGCAGGTCATGGGCTCGATGGCCACCGCCTTGCGGCGGCGGTCCGGCCCCAGCGGGTCGCCGGTGAACACCTGCAGCCACCGGTAGCCTTCGCCCGCCCACAGGCCCACCCGGGGCCCGGCCTCGCCGTCGGCGAGGTACGCCCACGCGCGGCTGTCACCGCCGCGGCTCAGCCCGGTGAGGGCGTGATCGAGCCGGGTGGCGCCGATGACGCGCGGCTGCCGGAAGTCGTACTCCGTGCCCTTGACCGGTTCTGGCGGTCCGGACGGGATGCCGCGATCGTCCAGCGGCAGCCAGGACTCCGCAGGCAGTGTCAGCTCGCATCCGTCGACCGAGGGCGTCCGGACGGTCAGGTACGGATGCGAGCCGGTGCCGTAGGGCGCGGCGTGGCTGCCGCGGTTGCGCGCCGTCACCGTCACCCGCAGCCCGGTGCCGGGATCCAGGCCGTATTCGGCCTCGATTTCCAGGCAGAACGGATACCCCTGCTGACCGTGCGGGGCGCTGCGGAGCAGCACCGTACTGACGTCCTGCCGGACCGCGGTCCACGCCAGCCAGCGGGTCAGACCGTGGATGGCGTTCGCCCGAGCGGGCTCGGTGAGGCCCAGCTGGTGTTCGGTGCCGCCGAAGGAGTACCGTCCGCCGTCGATCCGGTTCGGCCATGGGGCCAGCAGCTCGCCCGCTCCGGCCGGCGGAAGCTCGTCCGGTTCATGGCCCGCGACCACCGGCTGGCCGCGGAAGGTCAGCTCACGCAGCCCGGCACCGAGTTCGGTCACCGTGGCACGGTAAGGGCCGGCCTCAACCTCGTGCTGCAGTCCGGTAAGCGGAACCATCACCGGGTACCTCCAGCGTGGATGCCCGGCACTTCGGGGCGGGGAAAAGCGGAACAGGCCTGCATGTTTCTCTCCTTTATGACGAAGGTTTAGCTATACTGTTCGTATGTCTCGGTACCGGATCCAGCCAACCCAAACGCAGGAGTCAACACTGCTGCGGCACTGCGCGGACGCCAGGCTCGCCCGCCAGTTCGATGTGATCCGCGTCGAGAACCTGGACATCACTGGCATGACCCGCTCCGCTAGAGGCAGTTTGCAGCGGCCCGGCCGGAACATCCGGGCCAAGGCCGGGCCAAGGCCGGGCTGAACCGGGGCATCCTGGGCAGTTGCCGGGGGCTGCTGGTCCTTCGCCTGCACCGCCTGCGGATACGCCTGCCACGCTGATGTGAACGCGGCACGCAACATCGCGGCGGGGCACGCCGTGACTGCGCGGGGACGCACCGGGTCGCCGGAGCGGGTGAACCGCGAACCTCAGCTCGTCCTCCTTCCTTAGAAAGGAACGGGCTGGAATCTCCCGCCTCCAAGCGAGGGAGGATGCCAAAGGGTCAGGATACGGACAAAAGCAGCGCCGCGCGGCAGCCTGCCACCAGCCCCCAGGCAAGATCGACGCCCTGGGGCGCCGCGAGCAGCCGGGCCGCCGCCCGCTCGAGCGGTTCCTGGCCCGCCATCCCCAGCAGCACGGCGGACACCTCGGCCGCGGCCTGGCCCTTGGCCGCGCAGTGCAGCAGCGAGGCGGCGAGCGTGGTGGTCCGCCGCGCCGCGTCGCAGGTCACCGAGGCGCTGAGCCAGTTCGCGAGCCATACCGCCCGGGTCCCGCCGGAGATGGCCCCACCCAGCAGCCTGAGCGCGAGCAGCACGCCGCTGACCACGCTGTCGCCAC
This sequence comes from uncultured Actinomycetes bacterium, assembly GCA_963769715.1. Taxonomy (GTDB): domain Bacteria; phylum Actinomycetota; class Actinomycetes; order Streptosporangiales; family Streptosporangiaceae; genus Palsa-504. The sequence goes on along the minus strand of CAVYNE010000034.1, from coordinate 35,847 downwards.
TCGGCACCAGGCCGGGGCCGAGGCCCACCAGGCGCTCGGCTGCCTCGACCGCGCCGGCCAGGTCGCCGCTCGCGCAGCACGCTGCCAGCTGGCCTGGTCCGTCGTGGCCCGCCAGGCCGGGCGCGTGCTCGGCCGCCGCGTAGAGCCTGGCGAGGACACCCGAGCCGTGATCGAGCCTGGCCCGGGACAGCGGCCCGAACACCGGCGAGGGATCCCACCAGCGCACGATCCTGATATCCAGGCCGCAGGCCATCACCCGGCTCCCGCCCGCCCAGCACTCCGCGACGCTAGCCGGGCGACCGGCGGGACGGGCCTCCCACGGACCGGTAATGATCGCGTTCGGCAGCCTGATCGCATCCGGCGGCGAGACCGCGATCACCCGCGGCTCGGGCACGGCGTCAGCGAATTCCAGGTAGATGGCGTGCGGCAGGGCCGCCAGGACCTTGCCGTGACGGCGGGTCCCGCGCAACAAATCCCGGACCGCCAGGCTGGCCACCCCGGCGGTCACCTCGAGTTCGGCATCCGCCTCACCTGCGCCCGCCTCAGCCCCACCCGCATGGGTCCCGTCAGCCAGGGGAACAGCCACGTACGCCACAGTACTAGGACGCCGACCCCGATCGGGGCGCTGAGGCGGGCGATACAGGCGACTGTGACTATCGGGCCTGAAGTGAAAATGGATAATATTTGCCTAGTAACGCAATTGGATTTATCTGCGGTACTTAAATCCCAATTTGCGGACTAGCGCTAGAGGAGGCCGACGGGGCTGCTTGGGGAGCGGGGGACCGTCAGCCCCGCCGGCTAATTAACGATAACTGGCTGGGATGAGGATTTGGGTAACTTCTTGCGCCGTAAGTACTTCGAAACGTTTTCCGCGGAGGCTGAGGGCACCCCTGACGCCGGCGATCCGTTGACGCGTTCGTTGGGCGTGCCAGGGCGCAGCCGCCCGCTGCGGACCGCTTCCGCCGCCAGGACCCCAAATAGATAGAAGTAGGCCGCTTCCTCGTCTTCGAAGAAGTGCACATCCAGCCGGGCATCGTCGGTACGGCTGAACACTTCGAAACCGCCGTCCGCCTTGACCAGGCACATAGCGCCAGGCACCTCCTCGTCGACCACGTATGCCGCGTGCGGGATGGCGGCCAGGCTGAGGAGTTCGGCGAAGACCGACTGGGGTACCCGGTCCCGCCGCCCGACGCGCCGTCCGGATGGCGAGGAGGCGGCCGGCGGCTCAGGCTCAGCCCACGGTTCGGACGCAGCCCACAGCTCAGGCTCGGCCCAGGACTCAGACCGAAGATCCGGCCGTGGCTCAGACCGGGGATCGGGCTGGGGCTCTGACCAGGGCTCGGTCTCGGGCGATCCGTGCCAGGCCGCGACCCGATCCGGCGTGCGCGACGCGCGATCCGCTTCGCCGTATCCGCTCGCTTCGCCGTATCCGCCCGGCTCCGCGGAAGGCTGCGGACTAGCCCGCGGCACGACCCGCAGCGGGCTAGTCCGCTCGGTGACGGAGGGAGGCGGCACCCCAGCAGCCTGCAGCGCCGGCGCACCGCGGCCCGGCGCTTCGGGCCGTGGCTGGGCGGTTAGCGGGACCGGGTCCCTATTCGGCGGCGGGAACATGGCCGAAGCCAGCGGGTACTCCACCCGCTCCTCGGTCAGCCCGGTGACTTCCTGCCGGGCCACCACGACCTCGAAGACCTCCCGGTCGATTTCCCAGTAGCCGAGCTGCCTGGCCCGGACCGAATCGCGACCCAGGTAGACGATGTGCAGCCGGTCGCCGAGGTCGTCGAGAACCAGGCAGGGCTCGCCACGGTACTCACCGACCAGGCGTGACTGCCAGAGCGCGTCGAGGTCGGTGAGGCTGACCTGCTTGCGCCAGTGCCCGCCTGCGGCCGTGAAGCCGAGTTCGTCCGGCGGCGGACCAGGGGAGAACAGCGTCGCCTCGTTGCCGTCGGGGCCGAGGCCGGCGTGGTAGGGGACACCGAGATAAGTGGCCATCAGCCGGTATCGCATGGCTTACGGCTCCGTCTTCTGCCAGGCCAGCCCGTCATAGCGGGCCACGAGCTGATCCCCGTCCGGGCCAAGACGGCATATGCCCGCCCCGACGGGTATCGCGATCGGCTCGATGTAGAACTCGGGGACACCGTGGGCGGTGGCGGGCAGGTAGCCATCGATCGCCCTGGCCAGCCACGCCACCAGGTAGATCTCGCTCATGTGGGGCGTGAATTCGGAATCCTCCCAGCCGAGGTTCAGCGCGAGGTAGGCCTCGGCGGGGTTGTGGAAGCGAACGTCCTGGGCGCGGTACACATATCCGGCCAGCACGGTGCGCTGTCCGGTCAGGTACGGGCCGACCAGGCGTGGTGGCACGGCCTTCCACATCGGCGTGCCCGGTGCGATCGCGGCCAGTCGCTCGGGCTGGGTCACCCATTCTCCTCTCCGTGTGCGTGCGCATGAATACCCCCGCTCAACCGATTGTGCCGAGTTGAGGTCGGTCATTAACTAGAAAGCGACTCATTCAGAGAATTCATTACTCTTCGCATCTTTATGATCACCATGTGACGTACCCGCAGCGGGTGGTTGACCAGCCGGGTCGGCAGGTCACGTAGGGTCGGTGAGGTGTCCGGGCATCTGAACCCTGGCGGACAGCAGTTCCGCGATGACAACGGCGCAGCCGACCCTCGCCTGGCCGCGGCCCTGGCCGCGTATCAGGGCGGGCAGGGGAGCGAGCAGGCGGCGCTGACCGCGCTGGCCGCGGCGCGGCTGCTCGTCCCAGTGGTGGCGGTCCTGGCTGACGGCTCCGCCGCCGACGGGGACAAGAACAGCGAGATGGTGCTGCCCACCCTGATCGGGCAGGACGGAAGGCCGGCCGTGCTCGCGTTCACCAGCCTGGACGCGCTCGCCCGCTGGCGTCCCAACGCCCGCCCAGTGCCCGCCGAAGCCGACCGGGTGTGCCGCGCGGCTGTCGCCGACGGCTGCGCGGTGGTCATCGACGTGGCCGGGCCGGTGCCGCTCGCGGTCGAGGGTGCCCGGCTCGAGGCGCTCGCCGCCGGGCAGCCGGTCCCGCCCGCGCACGAGGACCCGGACCTGCGCGCCGAAATCGAGGCGGCCGTGGCCGGCGAGCCCGTGATCGGAGGGTTTACCCTGGCTCCCAGCCGTCCGGCGGATCTTGCTGTCCGGCTGCGCCTGGCCGCAGGTGACCGCCCGCCCGATGACCGCCCGCCCGATGACCGCAGGGCCGACGACGGGCAGGGCGACGACCGGCAGGGCGATGACTGGCAGGCCGTGGTGAACCGGGTCGCCAACAGCATCGCGGCCCGGCTGGCGGGTCGGCTGCGCCGCGGCGTCGAATTCACCGTCACACGCGACCCCGTAGGATCGTGAGCATGTTCCGCTGGCTGACCGCAGGGGAGTCGCACGGGCGGGCGCTCGTCGCGATCTGCGAGGGTGTGCCCGCTGGAGTGCGGGTCAGCACCGACGACGTCGCCGCGGCCCTGGCCCGCAGACGGGCCGGCTACGGCCGCGGCGCGCGGATGACGTTCGAGCGCGACCAGGTGGAGCTGACCGGGGGCGTTAGGCACGGCCGCACGCTCGGCGGCCCGATCGCGATCAGGATCGCCAACAGCGAATGGCCCAAGTGGGAGACGGTCATGTCGCCCGACCCGGTGGCGGCGGAGACGCTGGACTCCCAGGCCAGGAACGCGCCGCTCACCAGGCCGCGGCCCGGCCACGCCGACCTGGCCGGCATGCAGAAGTTCGGCCATAAAGACGCCCGCCCCGTCCTCGAGCGGGCCAGCGCGCGGGAGACGGCCGCGCGAGTGGCGCTCGGTGAGGTGGCTAGGCGCCTGCTCAGCCAGGTCCTCGGCATCGAGATCCTCAGCCACGTAGTCGCGATCGGCCAGGTGCGGATCCCGGACGAGGTCATGCCCGGCCCGGACGCCGCCGCCGCCATCGACGTCGATCCGGTGCGATGCTTCGACGCGGAAACGAGCACGGCCATGGTGGCCGGGATCGACGCGGCCAAAAAGGCGGGCGACACGCTGGGCGGGGTGGTCGAGGTGCTGGCCTTCGGGCTGCCGCCGGGGCTGGGCAGCTTCACCCATTGGGACCGGCGGCTCGACGCCCGGCTGGCCGGCGCGCTGATGTCCATCCAGGCGATCAAGGGCGTCGAGGTCGGCGACGGCTTCACCACCGCGGCCCGGCGCGGGTCGGTCGCCCACGACGAGATCGAGGCCACACCCCAGGGTGTAGCCAGGCGCACCAACCGGGCGGGCGGCATCGAGGGCGGGATGAGCACCGGCGAGGTGATCCGGCTGCGGGTCGCGATGAAGCCCATCTCGACCGTGCCGCGCTCGCTGGACACCATCGACACCAGCACCGGCGAGCCAGCCAAGGCAATCAACCAGCGCAGCGACGCTACTGCGGTGCCCGCGGCGGGCGTGGTCGCCGAGGCGATGGTGGCCCTGGTGCTCGCCGAGGCCGCGGTCGAGAAGTTCGGCGGCGACTCGACGGATGAGATGCGCCGCAACGTGGAGAGCTACCTCAAGGCCCTGGTGATCTCATGACCCAGGAGGCCCACGAAGGCCACGAAGGCCGCCAAGGTCGCGAGGCCCACGAAGCCCAGAAGGCCTACAAAGCCCAAGGTCCGCTCGTGGTCCTGATAGGTCCGCCCGGCGCGGGCAAGTCCTCGGTAGGCCCGCTGCTCGCGGACCGGCTCGGGGTGGCGTTCCGGGACACCGACGCCGACGTCGGCGCGGCCGCGGGCAAGCCGGTCAGCGACATCTTCGTCGAAGACGGCGAGGAGGCCTTCCGCGAGCTCGAGCGCGCCGCGGCCACCAACGCGCTCGGTACGCTGCGCCAGCACGGCGGGGTGCTGGCGCTCGGCAGCGGCGCGGTTCTCGACGCCGGGATCCAGCACCTGCTCGACGGCCTGCCCGTGGTCCACCTGTCCGCGGAGTTCGGCACCGTCGCCCGGCGGATCGGCCTGGACCGGCCCCGGGTCGTGGTCCCCGGCAACCCCCGCGGCCGCCTGAGGGCCATGCTGGACGAGCGCGACGCAATCTACCAGCGGCTGGCCGCGGTCACGGTGCCCACCGACGACCTGGACCCGGACGAGCTCGCGGATGAGATCGCGTCGAGGATCAAGGAATGACCGCGACTAGGATCGATGTCACGCCGTCCGACGGCGGCCGGCCGTACCAGGTAGTCGTCGGCGTCGGCGTGCTCGGCGAACTGCCCGGCCTGGTGCCGGAGCCTGCCCGCACCGTCGTGGTCGTCCACGCCGAGAGCCTCGGTGAGATCGCCCGCCCGGCCTGTGGCGCACTTCAGGCCGCCGGCCTAAACGTGCACGCCGAACCGGTGCCCGACGGCGAGGCGGCCAAGACCGTCGAGGTCGCGGCCGGGCTCTGGTCCCGGCTGGCCAAGCACGGCGTGACCAGGACGGACTGCGTGGTCGGCATCGGCGGGGGAGCGGCCACCGACCTGGCCGGCTTCGTCGCCGCGACCTGGCTGCGCGGCGTCGCCACCGTCCTGGTTCCGACCACGCTGCTCGGCATGGCCGACGCCGCGGTGGGCGGGAAGACCGCGATCGACATCCCCCAGGGCAAGAACCTGGTCGGCGCGTTCCACTCGCCGGTCGGCGTGCTCGCCGACCTCGTCACGCTGGAGACACTCCCGCGCGAGGACTACGTCAGCGGGCTGGCCGAAGTGATCAAGACCGGCTTCATCGCCAACCCGGTCATCCTCGACCTGGTGAAAGCAGACCCGGAGGGGGCCACGGTTCCGCACGGCGCGCACGCGCGCGAGCTAATCGAGCGCGCCATCGCGGTCAAGGCCGAGGTGGTCTCCAAAGACCTGGACGAAAAGGGCCTGCGGGAGATCCTGAACTACGGGCACACGCTCGGCCACGCCATCGAGCGAGTGGAGGGCTACCGGTTCAGGCACGGGGACGCGGTCGCCATCGGCATGGTGTACGTCGCCGAGCTGGCCCGGCTGGCCGGCCGGCTCGACCCGCAGGTAACCGCGCTGCACCGAGACCTGCTGGCCCGCGTCGGCCTGCCCACCGCGTACCCAGGCGGGGCGTGGCCGTCGCTGCGCGAGGCCATGGCCGTGGACAAGAAGGCGCGCGGCGCGCGGCTGCGGCTGGTGGTGCTCGACGGCCTGGCCCGTCCCGCGATTCTTGATGACCCGCCCGAGGAACTCCTGCGGCAGGCATACCAGGAGGTATCCAAGTGATCACTCGGGTACTCGTGCTCAACGGCCCGAACCTCGGCCGGCTCGGCGTCCGGGAGCCCGAGGTGTACGGCTCGGCGTCGTTCGATGACCTGGCCGAGCTATGCCGCTCGACCGGCCGCAAGCTCGGCCTGAGCGTCGACGTCCGGCAGACCGACGACGAGAGCGAGCTGATCAGCTGGGTGCACGAGGCCGCCGACGCCCGGCTGCCGGTGGTGCTCAACCCGGCCGCGTTCACCCACTACTCTTACGGGCTGCGCGACGCGCTGGCCATGCGCACCGCCCCGCTGGTGGAAGTGCACATCTCCAACCCGGCCGCGCGCGAGTCGTTCCGGCACAATTCGGTGGTGGCGTCGGTGGCCGACGGGACGGTGGCCGGCTTCGGCCTGGTTTCCTATCAGCTGGCGCTCCAGGCGATCGCCGAGCTGGCCGCCGAAAGCGCCACCGGGCAGCCTGAGCCCGGCCTGGAAGAGCCCGCGGAGCCGCTCGACCCGGACAAGCCGACCGGGTCGTGATCGTCCTCGTTGGCTTCATGGGGGCGGGCAAGACCACGATCGGCCATCTGCTCGCCGCGGAGCTCGGGCTGCCGTTCGTCGACAGCGACCAGGTGATCGAGCAGCGCGCGGGCCGCCTGATCAGGGAGATCTTCGCCGAGGACGGCGAGGCCGCCTTCCGCGCCCTCGAGCACCAGGTCATCGCCGAGTTCCTCGACGGCCCCGACCTGGTCCTAGCCCTGGGCGGCGGCGCGGTCGAGCATCCCCTGACCCGCGCCACGCTCGCGTCGCACCCGCGCGCCCAGGTCGTCTACCTCCAGGTCGGCTACGCCCAGGCGCTGCGGCGCCTCGGCCGTGACGGCGGCCGCCCGATGCTGGCCCGGCCCGACCTGCCCGCCCTGTACCAGTGCAGGCTGGCGGCCTACACCGGGGTGGCGACGCTGACCGTCGGCACCGACGACCGCGACCCCGAGACCGTTAGCAAGGACATCCTGCCTCAGCTGGCTAGGGCACCCGCGGTCGGCCGCCGCGCGTCGTACCCCGAGCCCGCGCCGTGATTATTCTCTTCCTACCGGCCGAACGGGCCGTGGTGCCTGCCCCGGCCCCGCTGGACGCCTGATCAGCGCGCAGCCGTTACGCTCCCTGTATGCGGATAGGGATGTTTCTCAGCTATGCGGGCGGCTTCGCCGAGACCGTGGTGGAACTGGCCGACTACGAGAAGGCCGGCCTTGACATCGTCTTCGTGCCCGAGGCGTACAGCTTCGACGCGGTGAGCCAGCTCGGTTTCCTGGCGGCCAAGACAGAGCGGGTGCAGATCGCGTCCGGGATCTTCCAGCTGTACTCGCGCACGCCCGCGCTGACCGCGATGACCGCGGCCGGGCTGGACTACGTCTCAGGCGGCCGGTTCACACTAGGGCTGGGCGCCTCCGGCCCGCAGGTGATCGAAGGCTGGCACGGCGTGCCATACGACGCGCCGATCGGGCGGGCCCGCGAGATCATCGAGATCTGCCGGATGGTCTGGCGCCGCGAGCGGCTGGTTTACCAGGGACGGTACTACCAGCTGCCGCTAGAGAAGAAGGCTGGGGAGGTGGGCGGGGGCACCGGGCTGGGCAAGCCGCTCAAGCTGATCAACCACCCGGTCCGTGAGCGCATCCCGATCGCCCTGGCCGCCATCGGCCCGAAGAACGTCGCGCTCGCCGCCGAGCTGGCCGAATCCTGGATGCCTATCTTCTATCTACCGGAGAAGGCCGGCCAGGTATGGGGCGAAGCGGTGGCCGAGGGCGCCGCCAAGCGCGATCCTTCGCTCGGCCCGCTCGACGTGATCGCCGCCGCGCGGCTGGCGATCGGCGAGGACGTGGCCGGCTTGCGCGACCACGGCCGGCCCGAGCTGGCCCTGTACATCGGCGGGATGGGCGCGCGGGGCCGTAACTTCTACAACGACCTGGCCCGCCGGTTCGGCTACGAGGCCGCGGCCAAGGCGATCCAGGACGCCTACCTGGACGGCCGCAAAGACGAGGCGGAGGCCCTGGTGCCCGCGGACCTAATCGAGCGGACCTCGCTGATCGGCCCGGAGTCCTACGTGCGGGAGCGCCTGGCCGCCTACCGCGAAGCCGGCGTGACCACCCTCAACGTCACCCCGCTCGCGCCCACCCACGAGGCCCGCGTCCGTCTCATCGAGCGGGTCCGCGCCATGGTGGACTAGCCTCCTAGCCATGGCAGAGATTCACGCGGCCCGGCGGCGGCGGGCGCAGGAGAAGATCGGCGAGGTCGGTGCCGACGCGGCCCTGATCACCTCTGGCCCGAACGTCCGGTACCTCACCGGCCTGGCCAGTTCCAACGCCGCGCTGCTGCTGGCCGCCGACGGCACGGCGGTGCTGGCGACAGACTCGCGCTACACGCTGGCCGCCCAGCGGGACTGCCCCGACCTCGAGCTGATCACCGAGCGCTTCATCGAGCCGAGGCTGGCCGCGGGGATGACCAGCCGGGGCTTGCACACCGTGGCGTTCGAGGCGCACGAGATGTCGGTCGAACGCCACCAGGAGCTCGCGGCGAGGGCGGAAGGCGTGAACCTGGTTCCGTTCGGCCGGAAAATCGAGGAGCTACGGACGGTCAAGGATCCGTCCGAGCTTGAGCTGCTCGCCACTGCCTGCCGGATCACCTGTCAGACCATCGCCGATGTGTTCTCGCTGATCAGGCCCGGCTTGACCGAACGCGCGCTGGCGGCGGCGCTCGATGCTCGGATGGCCGGGCTGGGCGCCGAGCGGCCGGCCTTCGACACCATAGTGGCCAGCGGGCCGAACGGCGCGATCCCGCACCACGCGCCGACCGACCGGCCGATGCGCCGCGGCGACCTGATCACGATGGACTTCGGCGCGCTGTACGGCGGCTACCACGCGGACATGACCCGCACCGTGGCGCTCGGCGAGCCCGCAGGCTGGCAGCGGGAGATCTACGAGCTGGTCGCGGCCGCGCAGCGGTCCGGCCTGGACGCCGCCCGGCCGGACGCCGACGTCGGCGACGTGGACGCGGCCGCCCGCGACCTGATCCGCGACGCCGGGCACGGCGACCACTTCCAGCACGGGCTGGGACACGGCGTCGGGCTCGAGGTGCACGAGGCGCCGACGATCGGGTACGCCAGAACGGGTAAACTCGCTAGCCGGGTCCCAGTCACCGTCGAACCAGGTGTCTACCTACCCGGCAGGGGCGGTGTCCGGATCGAGGACGTCCTTGTCGTGGGGGCCGGCGGGATGGGCCTCCTCACGACTACGACGAGAGAACTTCTCGTTCTTTAACCTGGAGACAGAACGTGGCCACCACGAACGACCTGAAGAACGGCATCACGCTGAACCTCGACGGCAATCTGTGGACTGTCGTCGAGTTCCAGCATGTCAAGCCGGGCAAGGGGCCCGCCTTCGTGCGCACCAAGCTGAAGAACATCATGTCGGGCAAGGTCGTCGACCGGACCTTCAACGCCGGCGTCAAGGTTGACGTGGCCAACGTCGACCGGCGCGAGATGCAGTACCTGTACCGCGAGGGCGGGGACTTCGTCTTCATGGACACCCAGGACTACGAGCAGCCGCGCGTTTCCGCGTCCGTCGTGGGGGACGCCGCGAACTACCTTCTGGAAGAGCAGACCGTGACCATCGCGTTCAACGACGGCACCCCGCTGTACGTGGACCTGCCGGCCGCGGTCGAGCTCACCATCAGCCAGACCGACCCCGGCGTGCAGGGCGACCGCTCCACCGGTGGTACCAAGCCGGCCACGCTGGAGACCGGCGCGACCATCCAGGTGCCGCTGTTCATCTCGACCGGCGAGAAGATCAAGGTCGACACGAGGACCGGCCAGTACCTCGGCCGCGCCTGATGAGCGTTGCGCCCTACCGCGTGTACCTGAGTTCTCATGCCGCCGGCGCGTAGCAAGGCGCGCAAGCGGGCCCTCGACGTCCTCTTCGAGGCTGAGCAGCGCGACCTGCCGGTCCTGGAGTTGCTCGCCGAGCGCATCACGCTGGGCAGCCCGCCGGTGCCCGCCTTCGCCGCGGACCTGGTCCGCGGCGTGGCCGTGCACTCCGCGCGGATCGACGAGCTGATCTCGGAGTACGCCGAGGGCTGGACCCTGGACCGGATGCCCGCCGTGGACCGGAACGTGCTGCGGATCGGCGTCTACGAGCTGCTCTGGGCGCAGGATGTACCCGACGGGGTGGCCATCAGCGAGGCCGTCCTGCTCGCCCGCGACCTGTCCACCGAGGCCTCGCCCGCCTTCATCAATGGTCTCCTGGCCCGCATCGCCGAACTCAAGCCATCCCTGCAAGTCTGACAACCGGAAGCGTCAGGACGACTGGGCGAAGCGGACGCGCAGGCCGAAGCGGTGCAGCACCCGGAAGAACCAGAACGCCGACAAGAAGGTGCCCGCGACCACGCCACCGATGGTGACGGCGGTGGTGAGCAGCAGGAACACCTTGACCGTTTCGAAGGTCATCAGCACGACCAGGCCTACGGTGGACACGAAGAAGATCCCGGCCCACAGCCAGGTCGCGCCCTGGAAGAACCGGTGCAGTCCCGGGTGATGGGACGACGGCTGGCGGAGCGCCACGACCTCGGCGGCTAGCTGGGCGACCAGTGGCTTGCGGGTCGGCGCGGTCCGCGCGAACAGCACGCACAGGCCCAGGTTGGCCAGCGGGAACTGGAGCAGGAAGAACAACATGCTGCCGGTGACGATTACCACCGCCGTCTGCAGGGTGAGTACCAGGGCCGAGATCGTGAGCAGGCCAGGGACGCTGCGGGTGAGGACCTTGCGCCCGACCACGGTCAGCCAGACCACCGCGGTCGCGGCCAGCATGCCCGCGTCCCGGCCGCCTAGCTTGGCACCGACGAAATACCCGGCCACAGGTAGACCGAGGGATTCGGCCAGGTTCCATCCTGCGGTCAGGATCAGCCGCCAGGGGCGGGGCAACTCTAGGTGCTCAGCCATGGCGAAGAGCATACGGTGGACGGCTTCGGCTCCGCTGGAATTGCCGGCAGGTGGCGCAAAGAAGAATCTGAGAGTTCCGCACGGCTGTATAACGTAGGACCGGTCACGGAAGTTCACTGATTTGGAACGGAAAGTAACCACTCCCAAGGGCGTCCGGGAGGATGAATCCCCCCCAAGGGGGTCCGGGGGGATGGAATCCCCCCCAAGGGGGGTCTGGGGGGATGGGTCCCCCCAGGAGCGGGGGGGTCTTGGGGGGTCGCCCCCCCGGCTAGCGGAGCGGGGGGGTCTTGGGGGGTCGCCCCCCCGGCTAGCATTACTCCTGGAAGGAGGCTGGCGTGGCGGCAGATTTCAGGCGCGACGGTGTCCGCTTCTCGCTGGTCTGGGATGTCCTGCGCGATGTCGTCGCGGCCCGGGTGGCGGAGACCGGCAGGCAGGCGCTGGACATCGTCGACGTGGGCGGGGGGACCGGCGGGCTGGCGGTGCCGTTCGCCGCCCTGGGACACAACGTCACCGTGGTCGACCCGAGCCCGGACGCGCTGGCGGCGGCGCAGCGGCGGGCCGCCGAGGCGGGCGCGCGGCTGACCGCGGTGCAGGGCGAGGCGGCCAGCCTGGACAGCGTGGTGGGAACGAAGGCGGTGGACCTCGTCATCTGCCACAACGTGCTCGAGTACGTCGACTCGCCGGGCGACGCGATGACCGCGATCGCCGCCGTGCTCCGGCCGTCCGCCACGGTGAGCGTGCTCGCGTCCAACGCCGTGGCCGCGGTCCTGCACCGGGCCCTGGCCGGCCGCTTCACCGAGGCCCGCCAGCTGCTGGAGAGCGAAAAGGCGGACGAGGGGTTCGGCCCGCCGCGGCGGTTTACCCTGCCGGCGCTCACCGCGCTGATCGAGGGGGCCGGGTTGCACGCGGGGGAGGCGCACGGCCTGCGGATCTTCAGCGGGCTGGTGCCCGGCGCGCTGCTCGATGGGGACGCGGGCGGGGCCGGCGGGACCGAGGCGCTGCGCGCGCTGGAGGCGGCCGCCGCGGCCACCCCGCCGCTGCGCGACATCGCCGCGCAGCTGCACGTGCTCGGCCACCGCTGACCATCATGGCCGCCGGCGCAGGTCGCAGGGACGTCGCGGATCCCGACGACACCGGCTGCCACATCCTGCACGTGGACATGGACGCGTTCTACGCGAGCGTGGAGATCAGGGACCGGCCCGAGCTCGCGGGCCAGCCGGTCATCGTGGGCGGGACCAGCGGACGGGGGGTGGTGCTGTCCGCGTCGTATCAGGCCCGGGTGTTCGGGGTGCGCTCAGCGATGCCGGTGGCCCGGGCGCAGCGGATGTGCCCGCGAGCGGTGTTCGTCCCGCCCAGGCACCGGATGTACGCCGCCACCTCCAAGGAGGTCATGGCGATCTTCGGCACGGTCACGCCGGACGTGGAGCCACTGGCGCTCGACGAGGCCTTCCTCGACGTCTCCGGCGCGCTGCGCCGGCTCGGGTCGCCCGCCGTAATCGCCGAGCACATCCGGGCCGAGGTCGCCAGGAAGCAGGGCATCACCTGCTCGGTCGGCGTCGCGCCGACCAAGTTCGTGGCCAAGATCGCCTCCGCCCGCTGTAAGCCGGACGGACTTCTCGTGGTGCCGCGCGCGGGCGTGCTGGAATTCCTGCACGCGCTACCGGTATCGGTGCTGTGGGGCGTCGGGGAACGGACCGAGGAGGTGCTGGCTCGGCTGGGCCTGCGCACGGTGGCGGACATCGCCCACACCCCGCTGGCCACGCTGCAGCACGAGCTCGGGGTCGCCCAGGGCTCGCACCTGGCCGCCCTGGCCTGGGGCCGGGACGAGCGCCAGGTGACGCCGCACGTGCCGGAGAAGAGCATCGGGGCCGAGGAGACCTTCGCGGTCGACATCGACGACCCCGAACGGATCAGGCGAGAGCTGCTGAAGCTGTCCGGGCGGACGGCGCACAGTCTGCGAGCGGGTGGCTACGCGGCCCGGACGGTTTCTGTGAAGCTCCGGCTGGCCAGCTTCAAGACGATGACGCGATCCCGGACTCTTGCCTATCCGACCGACGTGGCTCGTGAGATTTACGCCACAGCCTGCGCGCTGTATGAGTCGGCCGGTCTCGACGACGGCGCGCGGCTGCGGCTGGTCGGCGTCCGGGTATCGGGCCTGGTCAAGGCGAGCGCCGCAAATGCCCAGCTGACGTTCGATGACCGGCCCGTCGGCTGGCGGGAAGCCGAGCGGGCGGTTGATGCAATCGCCATCCGATTCGGGGCCAGCGCGGTCCGTCCGGCGGCCCTGGTAGAGGACACAAACCCCCCCGCTGAGGGTGGTTTCTGACCTGGTAGGGGGTTCACCCTTCCAAGCGGCGTGTCAACGCTCGTATTCTGGAAATTGAACCGGGTATGTGAGGTGAACGGTCACCGCACACCTGCCGGGCGCAAGGTTTTTTATGGGAGGCGTCGTGCCGCTCTCTGAACACGAGCAGCGCCAGCTAGAGCAGATCGAGCAAGCGCTCTACAGGGAGGATCCGAAGTTCGGGCGTCTCGTGCGCTCCAGTGACCCGCGGGTGCACTATAAGCGCAAGCTGGCACAGGCCCTCATCGGCGTCGTCGTCGGTGCTGGCCTGCTCGCGGCCGGGGTGGTCACCCACCGTGTGTACCTTGAGCCAGCCGGGGCGGCGCTCATGCTGCTGTCCCTGGTGTGGGCGGTGGTCAGCTGGCGGCGACATGTGGCCAGGGTCCGCCCAGCGAAGCCCGCGCGCGCCAAGGCGCAGGTGAAGGGACAGCCCCGGTCCAGTCCCGCCCGTCCGGCACAGTCCAGGCGAGCCCGGATGATGGAGCGGATGGAAGAGCGGTGGCGCCGCCGCCAGGAGGGCGACCGCAGGATGTAGCGCCTCGCGCCTCCTCCGGCCAGGCCCGGTGCCCGGTCGCGCTGCGGACCCGATAGCACTGCGCTCGCTCAGTCATGTCTTGCGAATGCGGGCGGCGGCTTGGGTGAGGGTGGTGATCATGGAGGCGGGGAAGATAGTGGCGCGCCAGCGGGTGGTGCGGCGGACGGTGGCGGCTAGTCCGCGGCGTGCGGTGGTGCCGTCGTGGCGCAGGTGCGCTGTTGTGGTGGGGCGGGCGGCGTAGCTGGCGCGTTCTTCGGCCAGGGCGAGCCGGGTGACGGCTTCGGCGGCAGGTGGGGGCAGGGTGGTGGTGACGCGGGCGGCCAGGGTGCGGGGCGGTTCGCTGGGGCGGGGGGTGACGCCGAAGTCGGCGAGGTCGTCGTGGAATTCGCGCCAGGCGGCGTGGGCGCGGCTGGTGTCGTCGCGGGCTCGCATCCAGCGCCAGCGGCGCTGGGCGAGGCGGAACGCGGCCGGGGTGATCAGGGCGGTGGCGGCGGTGGCGGCGAACGCGATCCCGACGGTGGCCCAGCCGGTGCCCAGGTTCAGGCCCTGGGTGCGGGCCATCAGCCGGTACAGGGCCAGGGCGACCAGGGCGGTGGCGGCGGTGGCGGCTACGGCGGTGGTGGCGGTCAGGGGCATGGGGCGGCGGGGGGGTTGCGGCCGGTCGGAGGGACCGCGCCGGGCGGCCGGGGCGAGGATGGTGATCAGGCCGAAGGCGAGTACGAGCGCCGCGATGACCGCCAGGGCCATCGCTGTCCACGGCGTCCCGGCCCGGCCGCCCGCCGAACCCGCCACCGCCCCGACGGAACCCGGTTGCGGGCGGAAGTGGTTGAGCCCGTTGTTGTTCGGGTTGGTGTTCTTGCTGCCTGCCCCGCCGGTCGCCCCGATGATCGGGTTGGTCGCGCCGAACTGGCCCTGCCCCGTCCCGCTGGCCATGTAGTTCGGGGAGGTCGCAGTGCCCTGGCCGGCGGGCGTGGGCTCGAAGCGGATCCAGCCGAAGCTCGGGAAGTACACCTCGGTCCACGCGTGCGCGTCGGTGTTCCTGACCTCGTAGCTGCCGTTCTTGAGCCGCGTGCCCGCCGTGTAGCCGACCACGAACCGGGCCGGGAAGCCGAGCAGGCGGGTCAGCACGGTCATCGCGTAGGCGTACTGCACGCAGAAGCCGCTCTTCGTCTTGGTCAGGAAGTTCAGCAGGCTCGCGGCGCTGTTCAGCGGCGCCACGGTGAGGTTGTAGGTGAATTGCCCGCCCGAGAGCCAGTTCGCCAGCGCGTCCACCTTGCCGAATTCGGTCGTCTGGCCGGCCGTTTGGCTGTCAGCCACTGTCTTCAGCCCCGCCGTCCGGTATGACGGGGGAAGCTGCAGATCCGGCGCCAGGATCGCCGTCTTCACCAGACCAGGCACCGACTCCAGCTGTCCCTGGCTCGGATCCACCGTGACGCTCGCCACCGAGTAGGACCGGCCGGCGATGGTGTCGCTGGTGGAGTACACCATGAGATCGGGGTCGGCCTGCCACTTTCCTGGTGCGTAGACGTGGATGGCCGGATACGGCAGCGGCAGGAAGGTCGGCTGCGAGCTTGGGCTGAGGAAGTCCGGGCTGACGGTGACCGTCGTCGTCACGGTCTGAGCCACCGTGGCGTCGGTCAGGCCCTGAGGGTCGGGGAGCGCGTCGATCGGCACCGTGTGGGCCGTATAGTCGTTGACCTGCCAGCCGTCCTCGGCCAGGGTGTCGAACACGTATTGCCCGAAGTACTCCGCGTCATTGCTTTGCTGGGCCTGCGAGGCACTGGTGGTGTACGTGAACACCGTGCTCGGGCGGGGCTCGCGCAGTTGCGTGACGGTCTGGGCCAGGGCGCTCGGCAGTGACAGGGACAGGCCGCCGCTTCCGTCGCCGTTGCCGCCGATGCCCGGGCCCGAGGAGAATAGCTTGCTCGGGTGCAGGCCGGGCAGGAGCAGCGGCGCGCACAGCGCCAGCACGATCGAGGCCAGCCCGACCCGCCGGCCCGCCGCGGCCAGCGCCCGGGTGTCCGGGCCCGGTCCCCGCCGGCGAACCCGGCGCGGGTCGGCGTGCCCGTCGTCCCCGTCAAAGGCCCCTGCGTACCGCGGTGCCGGGCGCCACAGCGAGACCAGGCGGCCCCAGACCCGGATCCGTTCCCGGCCGTCGGCGCTGAGCATGGCCAGGTATCCCGCCCCGCCCACGCAGAACACCAGGCCGGTGACGAACTGGTTGTGCGAGGAGTTCATCATGACCGGCACGGTGAACAGGACCAGCAGCGGTAGCCCGGCCAGCGCGGTGGACCGTAGCCGCACCGCGATCAGGTCGGCCAGCACCGCGGTGATGCCCACCCCGCCGGCCGCCAGTAGCAGCAGGCCAGGCAGGTTCGGCACCGGCGGGGCGTACTTGTTCGCCTCGTTGGTCCCGGTGCCCGCCAGGTCCCACAGGCGGCTGATCGAGCCCGGGGTAGGGATCACGAACAGCAGCGAGTGCCGGGCCTCGAAGACCAGGTTCAGGTACAGCAGCAGGCCCGCGGCGCTGCCGGCCAGGCAGACCAGCGCGGGCAGCGTGCGCAGCCGGGTCAGCGCCCCGGCCGCCGCGACTGTGATCACCGCGCCGCCGGCGATGGCGAACCACAGGGAACTGCTGAACAGCGGCAGCAGCGCGGTGGAAGCCAGCACGCAGGCCACCGCCGTCGTCACCGTCATCCGGCCGTTCAGCGTCACCCCCCATCACCCCCGGTCCCCAGGGACCCGCCGAAGCCGTCCGCGCCGAAGCCGCCGACGGACAGCGGCCGGTCCGCGGGCCGGTGCAGCTGCTGCCAGGCCTCCGCCAGCGGCGTGCTGGCGCTGGCCACCGCGACCCGCCAGCCCGTGGCCGACAAGATCTCCGCCGTCCGCGCCGTGTCCTCGGAGATACCGTCGGAGGCCCACGCGGAGACGGCGAGCAGCAGCGCCATCGCGGGCGCGTTCCCGCGCCGGCTCGCGGCCAGCTGGCGGGCGTCGTCCGCGGTCATCCGCCCCACCACCGCGATCAGCTGGCCGCCCGCGCTGGCCAGCGCCGACGTGCCTGCCTGGAGGGTGGCCGCGTGCGACGGGGTGATGACCGCGAGCATGTCCAGCAGGGTGTCCTGGAAGGTGCCGCGCGGGGCGATCTCGCCGGCCTCGCTGATGAGCCTGGCCCGGAAGCCCTCGCCCGACAGGTGTGCGCCGATCGAGGCGGCCGCGCTGACCGCGAACTCAAACGTCGAGGCGGGCCCGCTGCCCGCGTGCGCCAAGCGGCGGGTGTCGAGGAACACCGACGCGCTGTTGCGCCACTGGTGTTCCTCGCGGCGGACCATCAGCTCGCCGTACCTCGCCGTCGATTTCCAGTGCACCCGGTGCAGGCTGTCCCCGTCCTGGTACACCCGGGGGGCGGCGTCGTCCTCGCCGACGGCCGAAATCGTCCGCATCCCGCCGTCGCCATCGCCGAGCCAGCTACTGTGGGCGGCGGCCCGCGGCAGCGGGAAGATCCTCGGCGTGACCACGAGCGTGCTGGTGGTGCTGAACGACCGGCTGATTTCCACCAGCCCGAACGCGTCCGCGACCCGGACCCGGAGCGGGCCGATGGTGAACTTGCCCCGGGTGTCCGAACGAATCTGGTAGTTGAGCTCCCGGTGCCCGCCCGACTCGATCTCGTCGAGCACGAACCGCGGCCTGCTGCCCAGCGTGTACGGGGTGGTGTCCTCGCACAGCAGCACGCTGGTGCGCAGCCGCGAGACGTTCTCCACCCGCGCGGTCACCGTGGTGGGCGCCCCGGCCGGGACCCGCGGCGGGTCGAGCCTGCGGACGCAGGCCAGCCGGTACCGGGACCGGCTGGCGATCAGCGCGGACACGACCGGCAAGACGACCAGCAGGGCGCCGACGCGAACCAGATCGGGCTCGGGTATCGCCAGGCCACAGATCACGGCCGCGCCGCCCGCGGCCATGAACGACCGGCCTCGGGTGGTCAATGAGCTAAAGAGCCCCCGCATGGCTCATCGCCGGGGTAGCGGCAGCTGGGCGACGATCCGGTCCACCACCTGCTCGGGCAGGTGCCGCTCCACGATGGCCTCCGCCGTGGGCAGCAGCCGGTGCGCGAGCACCGGCCTGGCCAGCCGCTGCACGTCGTCGGGAATCACGTAGTCCCGCCCGTCCAGCGCGGCCCAGGCCCGGCTGGCCCGCAGCAGGTGCAAGGTGGCCCGCGGCGATGCGCCGAGGCGCAGTTCGGGTGACGTCCTGGTCGCGTTGGCCAGGCTGATGATGTAGTCCTTGACCTGGTCGGACACGAGCACCTTGCGCACCGCGAGCACGAGTTCCTGCACGTCGCTAGCCCGGGCGACCGGCTTGAGCTGGTCCAGCGGTGAGGAGGAGCCGTGCGTGTCGAGCATTTCCCGTTCGGCCATGGGCGGCGGGTAGCCAAGGGAGATGCGCGCGGTGAACCGGTCCCGCTGCGCCTCGGGCAGCGGGTAGGTGCCCTCCATCTCCACCGGGTTCTGGGTGGCGATCACCATGAACGGCGCTTGCAGCATGTAGGTGGTGCCGTCCACCGTGACCTGGCGCTCTTCCATGCTTTCGAGCAGTGCTGACTGGGTTTTCGGCGAGGCCCGGTTGATCTCGTCGCCGAGCACGATGTTCGCGAACACCGGCCCGGGCTTGAACTCGAAATCGCGCCGCTCCTGGTTGTAGGCGCTCACGCCGGTGATGTCGCTCGGCAGCAGGTCCGGCGTGAACTGCACCCGCCGCACGGTGCCGTCGATCGCCCTGGCCAGGGCCTTGGCCAGCATCGTCTTGCCTACGCCGGGCACGTCCTCGATGAGCAGGTGCCCCTCGGCGAGCAGCACGGCCAGCGTGAGTTGGATGGCGTCCCGCTTGCCCTCGATCACGGACTCGATCGCCGTGCCGATCCGGCGGGCTGCCGGGACTAGATCATCGATCGGGCTCCCCGTCTGCCGTCCGGTGTCTAGTACCACATGGCCTCCTTGAAGGCTGGCGCCCACTACCAGCCGGCCGGGCGTCCCCCCACGGGGCGCTCCCGGCCTCTCTGCCGTACCGCTACAGTACGTCTTTCTTCGCCAAACGCGCGACGCTAGCGAAGCTTCTTCGTAAGACGGGCATCACGGGACACAACGGCAATCTACTGCTGTCCCGACCGCCCTGAGGGCGGGCCCGGCGCGGCCCCCCACTTCGCTCGACTTCTTCCTCCACCCCGCCCCACCCTCCCTACCTGCCGCTTCAGTGGGGGAGGGGTTTCGATTACGGCGTTTCAAGCGTTGACCGTGGGGAAATGTGGGGTACAGTGGAGCGCGGTGGAGGGTAGACGGTGGGAGGTGGGCACCTGTGTTCCTCGGTACTCACGCCCCGCGGCTTGACGACAAGGGCCGGCTGATCCTGCCCGCGAAGTACCGAGAAGAGCTCGCTGGGGGACTAGTGATCACCAAAGGGCAAGAACGCTGCCTGTACGTCTTCCCGCCAGATGAGTTCGCCCGTATCACCGAGGCGCTGCGCACCGCGCCGGTGACGGCCAAGGCGGTCAGGGACTACAGCCGGGTCTTCTTCGCCAGCGCCTCGGACGAGCTGCCCGACAAGCAGGGCAGGATCACCGTTCCACCCGCCCTGCGCGCCTACGCCGGGCTGCAGCGGGACTGCGTCGTGATCGGCGCGAACACCCGGCTGGAGATCTGGGACACGCAAGCGTGGGACACCTACCTCGCCGCCCAGGAGGACTCGTTCGCCGAGGCCGCCGAGGAGGTGCTTCCCGGAATCCTGTAGCTCCCCCACGCGCCGGCCCTCATCCGCCGCTCCCTGCTGGCATCACTTCCCCGGTGCCAGCCGGCCGCCCGAGCGGATGGGGCCGGCGGAGGGGACAGCGATTAACGTCACCACAAGCCAGGGAGGGCACGCGTGGACAGGGCCCAGCACGTACCGGTGCTCGCCGGCCGTGTCAGCGCCCTGCTCACGCCCGCCCTGGCCGCCGAGGGCGCCGTGCTCGTGGACGCCACGCTGGGCCGGGCCGGCCACGCCCGCGCCCTGCTCGAGGCCTGCCCCGGCCTGCTGCTGATCGGCATCGACGCCGACCTGGCCGCGATCGAGGCGGCCGGCGAACTGCTCGCCCCCTACGCCGCCCGCGTCACGCTGGTACACGCCAGGTACGACGAGATCCCGGCCGTCGTGACCGCCGCCATCAGAGCCGGAACCATCGCGCCGAACAGCGTCATGGGCCTGCTGTTCGACCTGGGCGTGTCCTCGCCGCAGCTCGACGACCCCGAGCGTGGCTTCGCCTACGCCCAGGACGCCCCCCTCGACATGCGGATGGACCGCAGCCAGGACCGAACCGCCGCCGACGTGGTCAACGGCTACCCGGCCGCCGAACTCGCCCGGATCCTGCGCGACTACGGCGAAGAGCGGTTCGCCCGGCGGATCGCCGATGCGGTGGCCCGCGAGCGGGCCCGCGTCCCGATCACCTCGACGCATCGGCTGAGCGCGATCGTCAAGGACGCGATCCCGGCGGCCACCCGGCGCACCGGGGGCAACCCGGCCAAGCGCACCTTCCAGGCCCTGCGGATCGAGGTGAACGACGAGCTCGGCACGCTGCGCCGCGCGCTGCCCGCCGCCCTGGACCTGCTGGCCGTCGGCGGCCGCGTCGTCGTGCTGGCCTATCACTCGCTTGAGGACCGCATCGTCAAGCGGGAACTGGTTCGGCGCTCTACCGACCAGACGCCGCCCGGCCTGCCCGTGCCCGCGGACGCGGCCATGCCGCAGTTCCGCCTGCTCACCAGGGGCGCCGAGCGCCCGGACAGCGAAGAAGTCACCGCCAATCCGCGCGCCGCCTCCGCCCGGCTACGGGCCGCGGAACGCATCAGGCAAGCAGCATGACCCGAGGGGGCATAGAACATGGCCACTGACACGATGCCGCGGACCCAGCGGGCGCCAGGCCGCGCTACCCCAAGGACCGTCCCTGGCCGTCGCCCTGAACCCAGGAACCCCAAGACACCCAGGAACCCACGGACGCGCCCGGTCACCGCCCCGCGCCACACCCGGCCGGTCACAGGCCCAGCGGCCGCGAAACCCCGGACCCGCTCACCGCGGATGCCGTTCATCCTGCTGCTCGTCGGGCTGCTCGGCGGCGCCCTGGTCTCGCTGCTCGTGATCAGCACCACGCTCGCCCAAGGGGCCTTCCAGATCACGAACCTGCAGGAGCAGAACGCCAACCTGGCCCGCCAGGAGCAGACCCTCACCAACCAGGTCGCGCAGGCGGGGAACCCGGCCGCGATCGCGCAGGAGGCCGAGCAGCTCGGCATGCGGCCGAACCCCCGGCTGGGCTTCATCGACCTGAAAACCGGGAAGATCGTGACGGGCAAGCCGTCCAGGGCCGAGGCCGCGATCAATGTTCCCGGATACACCCCGTGACACCGCAGGACCCTACCCGCAGGCCACAGACCAACCGCCGGGACGACCGGCGGCCTCCCCGGCCGCCGCCTCGCCGCCATCCACCCCAGGTGAACCGGACCGGGACCCAGAATGCTCCAAGCCGGGCCCGTTCGGCCGTAATGACCTCAGAACGGCCCCTAGCCCGGCCTGCGGACACCGGGGGGCTCGGGCCGCCCCCCCGGAGGCCCCCGCGGGCCCGCCGCCAGGCCGCCCGCGGCGACCCGGCCCGCCGGCTGGGCATCACCTTGCTCGCGATCGTCTTCGTGCTGTCCCTGTTCGCCGGCCGCCTCGTCCAGCTTCAGGGCATGGAATCCGGTAACTACCGCAAGCTGGCGTCGCAGGAGCGGGACAAGACCATCCCGCTGCCCGCGCTGCGCGGCAGCATCACCGGCGCCAACGGGCAGGTCCTGGCGATGACCGTGGCCACCTACCTGGTGTGGGCCGACCCGCCGCAGATCCCGGCGGCCCAGCTGCAGCACGTCGCCGACTCGCTGGCCGCCCCGCTCGGCATGACGGCGGACGCGATCCTCAGCCTCTTGCAGCACCCGACCTCGGCGCAGTACGTGGTGTTGGCCAAGGGCGTGTCCGCGCAGGCCAGCAGCCAGATCATGGCGATGGGCCTGCCCGGCATCTACCAGAACGGCAGCTACGCGAGGTCATACCCCGAGGGCACCATCGCGGCCAACATCGTCGGCTTCACCGGGAACAGCAACGGCGTCATCAAGGGCGGGGCCGGCCTGGAGGAAGAGTACAACGCGCTGCTGGCCGGCCAGCCGGGCAGCGAGCAGGTGCAGGAAGGCGTCGACGGCCAGCAGATCCCGCTCGCGGGCAGCAGCGACAAGCCGGTGGTGAACGGCAGCAGCCTGCGGCTCACCATCGTCCCGGCGCTGCAGTACGCGGCCGAGCAGGCGTGCGCCAAGCAGGTCAAGAAGACCAAGGCGAGCAACTGCACGGTGGTGATCGTCCAGCCGCACACCGGAGACGTGCTGGCCATGGCGCAGTGGCCGACGTTCGACCCGGCGACCATCACAGACGCGACCCAGGCGACCGACATCCCGGTGCAGAACGTGTTCCAGCCCGGCTCCACGGCCAAGGTGATCACCGCGTCGGCCGCCTTCGAGCGCGGCGGCCAGACGCCGATGAGCGCCTACAACATCCCGTACCAGATCGACGAGGGCGGCCAGCTCATCCACGACGCGGAGTGGGCGCCCGGCGAGCGGTACACGATCGCGGGCATCATCGCGCATTCCTCCAACATCGGCATGTCGCAGGTCGCCAAGCACGTCCCCGAGCAGACGCAATACGATTACCTGAAGGCGTTCGGCCTCGGCCAGCCCACCGGCATGGGGCTGCCCGGGGAGAGCCAGGGCCTGCTGCTCCCGGTGTCCCAGTGGGCGGCGGACACCAGGTACACGCTGTCGTTCGGGCAGGGCGTGGCGGTGACCGCGCTGCAGATGGCCGAGGTATACGCGACGATCGCCAACGGCGGCGTCCGGGTGCAGCCGACCCTGATCGAGGGCACCACCAACGCGGCCGGGAAGTACACCCCGTCCGCGCCGTCGCCGTCGCGCCGGGTCATCCAGGCCACGACCGCACGCGAACTGCTGCAGATCCTGCAGCAGGTGCCGGCCGTCGACGCGGCAGGCAACGAGCCGTGGGGGGTCATCCCCGGCTACGCGGTCGCCGCCAAGACAGGAACCTCCCAGGAGTCCAACGGGAAATGCGCGCTGTGCGTCTACGGATCGAGCTGGATCGGCATCGCCCCGGGCGACAACCCGCAGCTCGTCGTCGCGGTGAACGTGCAGAACCCGCGCAAGGGCGGCTATTTCGGCGCCGTCGTCGCCGGGCCGGTCTTCTACCAGGTCGCCAAGGACGCGCTCGCCACGCTGCAGATTCCGCCGGATGGGGCCACACCTGCGAAGGTACGCCTGACCGCGCCATGATTGGAGGTACCCTCACCCCGTGGCGATCCGTCCCGCGTACCCTCAGCAGCGGCCGCTGTCCGCGGTCAGCACGCTGCTTGGCGTCCGGCTGGACCCAATTACTTCGGTAGGACATTCTCATTCCCCGAACGACCTGGGTTTCCTGTCCGGGCTCACCCTCGACTCCCGGTCGGTGAAACCCGGTGATCTGTACGTCGCGCTCCCCGGAGCGCGCGTGCACGGGGCGACGTTCTGCGCGGATGCGGTGGCGGCGGGCGCCGTCGCGGTGCTGACCGACCCGGACGGGCGGGCCCGGGCCACCGCCAGCGGCGTGCCGGTGTTCGTGCTCGCGGACCCGCGCGCCCGGCTGGGCGAGATCGCCTGCTGGGTGTACGGGGATCCGTCGAGTCGGCTGCGCCTCATCGGCGTCACCGGGACCAGCGGCAAGACCACGAGCACCTATCTGCTCGAGTCCGGGCTGCGCGCGGCCGGGCACCTGACCGGCCTGGTCGGCGGGGTCGAACTCCGGATCGGACCGGAACGCCTGGCCAGTTCGCTGACCACCCCGGAAGCGCCGGACCTGCAGGCGCTGTTCGCGGTCATGGTCGAGCGCGGCGTGACGGCCGCCGCGATGGAGGTGTCCAGCCACTCGCTCAGCCTGGGCCGGGTGGCCGGTACCAGCTTCGACGTGGCCGTCTTCACCAACCTGTCGCAGGACCACCTCGACTTCCACGCCGATCTGGAGGACTACTTCCGGGCCAAGGCGTCGCTGTTCATGCCTCCGGTGGTGGGGGTGGTCAACATCGACGACAAGTACGGGCGCAAGCTGGCCTCCTCGGCGCTGGTGCCGGTGACCACGTTCTCGGCGGCTGGGAAGGACGAGGCGGACTGGCGGGCGGCCGACGTCAGGTCGGGCGCGGACGGCAGCACGTTCCGGCTGATCGGGCCGGGCGGGGTCGAGGCGGACGTGTCGCTCGGGCTAGCTGGGGTGTTCAACGTGGCCAACGCGGTCGGCGCCCTGGTCGCGCTGGTCGAGGCGGGCGTCCGGCTGGAGGACGCGGTGGCGGGCATGGCCGCCTGCCCGGGCGTGCCCGGCCGGCTCGAGCGGGTGCCCGCTCACGGGCTCGCAGTGACCGCGTTCGTCGACTACTCGCACAAGCCAGGCGCGGTGGAAGCGGTGCTGCGCTCGCTGCGGCCGGTCACCCAGGGAAACCTGATCATCGTGCTCGGCTGCGGCGGTGACCGGGACCGGGCCAAGCGCCCGATGATGGGCGCGGCCGCCGCCTCACTGGCCGACGTAGCCATCCTCACCAGCGACAACCCGCGTTCGGAGGACCCGCTGGCCATACTCGCGGCGATGCTGGACGGCGTGCTGAGCGTGCCGCAGACCGAGCGGGCCCGGGTGATCATCGAACCGGACCGCGCCGCGGCCATCGCGCAGGCGGTGGCGCTGGCCTCGCCCGGTGACGTGGTGGTGGTGGCGGGCAAGGGCCACGAGACCGGCCAGTACGTGGCCGGCTCGGTGCTGCCGTTCGACGACCGCGACGTCACCGAGACCGCCCTTCGGCAGCTCGCCAAGGGGCACCGGTGATCCCGCTGTCGCTGGCGCGGATCGCGCAGGTCACCGGCGGCGAGCTGCACGGCACCCGGCCCGATTTCGGGGGGGACGCGGTGGTCACCGGCGAGGTGGTGATCGACTCCCGGCGGGTGGGCGCCGGCGGGATGTTCGCCGCGGTCGCGGGGGAGCGGTCCGACGGGCACGACTTCGCCGCCGCAGCGGTGGCCGCGGGCGCGACCGCGGTGCTGGCCACCCGGCCGGTCCCGGTGCCCTCGGTGCTGGTCGCGGACGTCCCGGCCGCGCTGGCCGCCCTGGCCAGGTTCGTGGTGGACGCGCTGCCCGCGGCGCGGATCGCGGGCATCACCGGGTCGTCGGGGAAGACCTCGACCAAGGACCTGGCCGCCCAGCTGGTGGAGCGCCTCGGGCCGACGATCGCGCCGGCCGGCTCATACAACAACGAGTTCGGCCACCCGCTGACCGTGCTCCGCGCGGACGCGGCGACCAGATACCTGGTGCTCGAGCTGTCCGCCCGGGGCATCGGGCATATCGCGCACCTGTGCCAGATAGCGCCGCCCCGCTACGGCGTGGTGCTGAACGTCGGGCACGCGCACGCGGGGGAGTTCGGCGGCCTGGACCAGGTGGCGCGGGCCAAGGGCGAGCTGGTCGAGGCGCTCCCGGCGGACGGCGCGGCCATCTTGAACGCCGATGATCCCCGCGTCCTGGCCATGGCCGCCCGCGCCGCGGCCCGGGTCGTGACCTTTGCTGAGCAGGATGGCGACGCTTTGGTCCGGGCCGCCGATGTGCGGCTCGACGACCTCGGGCGCCCCAGCTTCACGCTGCTGACACCCGAAGGTTCCGCGCCGGTAACCCTGCGGTTGCATGGCGCGCATAACGTGCCGAACGCCCTGGCCGCGGCGGCCCTCGCAGGCGAACTTGGCCTGAGCCTGGACGTCATCGCGGACGGGCTTTCCGCCGCGGTCGCGCGCAGCCGGTGGCGGATGGAGGTCCACCAGCGGGCGGATGGGGTGACGGTCATTAACGATGCCTACAACGCGAACCCCGAGTCCGTTCGGGCCGCGATCGACGCTCTGGCTCACCTGGCCCAGGGCGGGCGCGGGTTCGCCGTGCTCGGCCACATGGCCGAGCTCGGCGACTCCTCGCGAGCCAGCCACGAGGACATCGGGGAGTACGCCGCGCGGGCCTGCGGTTCCCTGCTGGCGGGCCTCATCGCGGTAGGCGAGGAGGCCGCGCCGCTGCTGGCCGGCGCGCGGCGGGTCCGGTCCTGGCCCGGTGCGGCGCTCGCGGTGCCGGACGGAGCGGCCGCGCTTGATGTGCTTGCGAACCTGCTGAAGCCCGGAGACGTCGTACTGGTAAAGGCGTCCCGCGCGGCCCATCTCGAAGGCGTCGCGGCCGAACTGCTGAGAGGAGCGGACCGGTGAAGACCGTCCTGTTGTCCGCCGCCGTCTCGATGTTCATCGCGCTGTTCGGCACGCCGCTGGCGATCAAGACGTTCAGCAGGCGCGGCTACGGCCAGGAGATCAGGTCGGACGGCCCGGCCGGGCACCTGTCCAAGCGGGGCACCCCGACCATGGGCGGCACGGTGATCATCACCGCCTCGCTGGGCGGGTACATCGCCGGCCACCTGGTCACCGGCGACGCCGTGTCCGCGTCCGGCCTGCTCGTGCTGTTCCTGATGACCGGGCTCGGCCTGGTCGGGTTCGCCGATGACTTCATCAAGCTGTACATGCAGCGCAGCCTGGGCCTGCGCAGCGGGGCCAAGCTGGCCGGCCAGGCCGTCGTCGGCGGGGTGTTCGCGCTGCTCGCGATCAGGTTCCCGGACGGGTACGACCTCACCCCGGCGTCCACCCACCTGTCCTTCCTGGCGGACTTCGGCCCGCCGATCGGCGTGGTGTTCTTCGTGGTCTGGGTCATCCTCATGGTGTCCGGGACCTCCAACGGCGTGAACCTCACCGACGGGCTTGACGGCCTGGCCACCGGCGCGGCCATCCTGGTGTTCGCCGCCTACATGATCATCGGGATCTGGCAGCTGCGGAACGACTGCACGGTCGGCCTCGCCCCCGCCTGCTATCACGTGCGCGACCCGCAGGACATCGCGGTGGTGGCCGCCACTGTGATGGGCGCCTGCGCCGGGTTCCTGTGGTGGAACGCGCCGCCCGCCAAGATCTTCATGGGCGACACCGGGTCGCTGGCCCTCGGCGGCGCACTGGCCGGGCTGGCCATCGTCACCAAGACCGAGTTCCTGCTGCTCCTGCTGGGCGGCCTGTTCGTGATCATCACGCTGTCGGTGGTGATTCAGGTCGGTTCGTTCAAGCTGACCGGTAAACGGGTGTTCCGGATGGCCCCGCTGCAGCATCACTTCGAGCTGGCCGGCTGGGCCGAAACCACCATCGTCGTCCGCTTCTGGATCATCGCCGGCATCTGCGTGGCCCTGGGCCTGGGCATCTTCTACGTCGGCTGACGCATAGTCCAAACCGGCGAAACCGTAAAGGGCTAAGCCCGAGCGTTAAGGATGCGATTCAGCGAAGTTTCTGTCTAATTTCAGCCAACTTGTGGTGTCATCGCCCAGTCAGACTGACCTACCGGTAAGTTACTTCCCGTCCAAAGGGTCGTTTAGGTGGCGCGCGGGGAGCGTGGGGTTCATGGTGCGGTCGAAGAAACTAGCCGGGCTGGCGCTTGCCGCGAGCCTGGCCATCGGCGGGCTTACCGCGAGTACGGCGGTCGCCTCCGCGCCGTCCTGCGGTGGCTCTGGCGCGGTGAGCACGCTCAACGGGAAGCTGCCCGACGGGGCGACGTACCTGATCCAGTGCCCGGCGGGCGCCTGGAACGGGACGGTGTACCTCTACAGCCACGGATACGTGGTGCCCGCCGCGGCCAACCCGGCCCAGGACGCCGGCGACCCGGTCACCGCGGCCTGGATGCTCGCCCACGGCTACGCGCTGGCGGGCTCGTCCTACTCCACCACCGGCTGGGCCATCGGGCAGGCGCTGCCCGACCAGATCAGCACCCTGAACGCCTTCGACAGCACGTACGGTCAGCCCAAGACCACGGTCGCCTGGGGTCACTCACTCGGCGGCATCATCACCGCCGGGCTGCTCCAGGACTACCCGAACCGGTTCGATGCCGCGCTGCCCATGTGCGGCGTGCTGTCCGGCGGCGTGGCTACTTGGAACACCGCGCTCGACGCGGCGTTCGCGTTCCAGAAGCTGATCGACCCTTCAGTCCAGGTCGTCAACATCACCAACCCCACGGCTAACCTGCAGGGTGCCGAGGCCGCGGTGGCCCAGGCGCAGCAGACCGCGGCGGGCCGGGCCCGGCTCGCCCTGGTCGCGGCGCTGGGGGACACCCCCGGCTGGTTCACGCCGCTGTCGCCCGAACCCGCCGCCACCGACTATGCCGCCCAGGAGGCCAACCAGTACCTGTGGGCGAGCCAGGTGACCTTCCCGTTCGTCTTCGCCTTCCGCGCCGACCTGCAGGCCAAGGCGGGCGGCAACCCGTCCTGGAACACCGGCGTGAACTACTTCAGCGACCTGGCCAAGTCGGTCGACCGCACCGAAGTCAAGGCGCTCTATCAGGCCGCCGGGCTCAGCCTGGGCCATGATGTGCAGACGCTGAACACCTCCCCGCGGATCAGGTCCAACCCGAACGCGACGGCCTGGCTGATCAGGAACATCTCCTTCAATGGTGACATTCAGGTCCCGGTGCTCACCATGCACACCACTGGTGACGGCCTGGTCGTGCCGGAGAACGAGCAGGCGTACCGCAGCGTCGTCGACCGGGCCGGCCAGGGCGACCTGCTCCGCCAGGTCTTCGTGAACCGCGCCGGGCACTGCGCGTTCACCCCAGCCGAGACCATTACGGCCGTCCAGACGCTGGAGAACCGGCTGTCCACCGGACAGTGGAACGTGCCGAGCCCGGCCGCGATGAACGCCCAGGCGGCGGCGCTCGGCGCCGGCGAGAACATCTTCTCCGTCGGCGGCAAGGTGGTCCCGACCGCCCCGGCCTTCATCAGCTACACCCCGGCCAGGTACCTGCGGCCGTTCGACCTGTTCGGCCGGACCGGCAGCCAGCCTCCGTTCCCGGTCCCCGTCGGCCACGGCCACTAAGAAGGTCAAGAGATTTTATTGACCGAACGGTCCTGGTTGCCCGCCCCGGTCCTGGTGGCTCGCCACTCGGCCTCGGCCGCCCCCATCGGGGTGCACGGGGGACCCTGGACGAACGGCCAGATCTCCTCGGCGATGCAGCGCCAGTCCGCGGTCGCGGACAGCTCGCCGAGGAGAGCGAACAGGCCCAGGTTGATCCGCTGCAGGATCACGTAGGACCTGGGAATCTGCACGTAGGCGGCGAGCGGGCTGCGGAAGTCGAAGAAGCGCCGGGTCACCGCCGAGGCGTAGGCGCCGGTCATGGTGCGCGGGCCCCGCTCGCGGACCGTGTCGTAGAACATCGCCATGTGCTCGACGATCATGTCGGTGGGCAGCGGCGCATCGGGCATCAGGAAGCCAGCGTCCTCCATGGCCCGGCGGAACCCCTCGGGGTCGTTCTCCACGCACAGGTGCTTGACCATCTCGACCAGCGGCCGCAACTCGTCGGCGGTGAAGTACTTGACCAGGCCGAAATCCAGGAAGGTGACCCGGCCGCCGCCGTGGAAGAGGTAGTTGCCCGGGTGCGGATCGCCGTTGAAGGCATGCGCCTCGTACAGGCTGCGGAACACAAAGCGGTAGATCGTCTCCGCGGCCAGGTCGCGCTCGGCCTGTGACCAGCTGGCGAGCTCGGCGAACCGCGCGCCGTCGGCCAGGTCGCTGGTCACCACCCGG
Organism: uncultured Actinomycetes bacterium; assembly: GCA_963769715.1. GTDB lineage: Bacteria > Actinomycetota > Actinomycetes > Streptosporangiales > Streptosporangiaceae > Palsa-504. Next base: position 6,038 of record CAVYNE010000034.1, on the reverse strand, counting down.
CGGGTCGACAGCTCGGCGACGATCTGCGGAACGTGGATGGTCGGGTGCCCGGCGTAGTAACGGGCGAACATCTGCTGGTTGCGGGCTTCCCGGCGGTAATCGAGTTCCTCGGTGACGCGTTCCCTCAGCTCCGCGAGCAGCGCGTCGACATCCTGGCTCGGCGCGGTGATCTTGAGCATCCGGCGCAGCAGCGCGACGTTGCCGAGGTCGGCCTCGATCGTCTCGGCGATGCCCGGGTACTGCACCTTCACCGCGACCGCGCGGCCGTCGTGGGTGATGGCGCGGTGCACCTGCCCGATCGAGGCGGCGGCGATCGGTTCGGGGTCCCAGGTGGCGAAGGCCCGCTCCGGCGGCTGGCCCAGCTCTTCCGTGATGACCTGCCCGGCCAGCTCCGGGCTCATCGGCGGCACGCTGTCCTGCAGCCGGCTCAGCGTCCGGCGGGCGGCGGGGGACAGGCCGTCGTCGACGTAGCTGGCCATCTGGCCCAGCTTCATCAGCACGCCCTTCATCGTCCCCAGGGTGGCGGCGACGTCCTCGGCGGTCTGCAGCGCCAGGTCGTTCCGCAGCGCTTCCCGGTGCTCACCCGCGCTGGCGAAGAGCCGGGGCGCGTGGCTCGCGTACCGCGCGCCCCCGCGCGCCGCCAGCCGCAGCGTCGCCAGCCCGCGCTCGACCCGCAAGCTGCCCGCCCGGCGCCGGGCCAGCGCCAAGGCCGCGATCGACGCACCGCTCAGCGCCACGACGACGGCGAGCTTGGTGTACTTTCCGTCTTTCATGCCTTCCCCGCCGAGCGCATCCGCACGGCGAGTCGCTGGCGGGCCTCGAGCACGCCGGGTTCGCCCAGGAAGACCGCGTTGAGTACACCGAGGGCCTGACGGATCTCGGTCCGGCGCGCGGCCGTCAGCGGCGGTGGCTCCGGGTAGCCGTACAGCTGGCGGGCCCAGGCGGGCAGCGCCGTGATCGCGGCCTCCCTGATGTCCTGCCACAGCTCGGCGATGTCCTCATCCAGTCCGGGCGGGTCCAGCAGGTAGCCCATCGACTCCGCGGCCGCGGGCGTGCGGCGCAACTCGGGGCGGACGTCGGCCATGTACCGCTGGAGAGCGGACACGCTGTCCGGGATCATCTCGGGCGGGACGCCGAGCAGTTCGGCCGCGATGGTCATCTCGGCCACGTAGGCGTCGGCGTCCGCGTCGGTCAGCGGCGTGCCGAACAAGGCGCTGGCGGCGAGGCCCGAATCCACCAGGGCCGCGTGCACCCACAGCAGCAGCGCGGGGTCGCCGGCCGCGTACGGCTGGCCGGTCGCCATGTCCACGCCGCGGACATGGGTGTGGATGGCCTGCACCCGCTGCGCGACCCGCCTGGCACTGGCCCGGTCCCCGAACGTGACCGTGACCTCGTAGGTCGAGGTGGCCGCGAGCCGGCCGACCGGATCTGTCCGCCAGTCGCTGTGCTGGTCGACGCCGGCCATCGCCAGCGGGTGCAGTGCCTGCAACAGCAGCGAACGCAGCCCCGCGACCGGCGCGGACAGGTCCGCGCTGACCCGCCAGGTTACGCTCGCGGGCCCGAAGAAGCCGTCATCTTCCGGCGCGACAGGCACCGCGGACGCGAAAGCCGCGGCCGACCGCTCGACCAGGCCGGTAGCGGCCGCATAGGGTTCGGCGGTCATGCTGTAGCTCCATCCCACGGCGGCCGCAGGCCCGCGAACAGGTCGTCCTCGGGTAGCGGCGCGCCGGTGGTATCGCCGACCCGGATGAAGTGCTCGCGGCCGAAGGTGAGTTCGGCGATGTCCGGCGGGATCTTGCTGAACCAGGATTCTGAGATCTGGCTGCCGTGCGCGAACAACGCGTCGCGCTTGCGGCTGAGCACTGGCCGGATGTCGACGCTGGTGGTGATGCGTTCCTCGGACGCGAGGGCCTGCCGCTGTCTTTCCGGGTCCATGTCCTCGAAGTCGGGCACCTCGGCGCCTAGTTCGCGCAGCGCGTCCCATATCTTCCGCCAGTCGCTGCCGCGCATGGCGCTGAGGTAGAGCTTGGCCACGCTTCCGCTGTCCGCGAACGCCGCCTGCGCCGAACGGCTCGTGTGCACATGATCGGGATGCTGGTACGGCCCCTGATCGTCGTAGGTGATCAGCACCTGCGGCCGGTACCGGCCGATCAGGCCGGATATCCGCGCCGCCACGTCCGCCTGTGGCACGTTGCAGAACGCGTCTGGCCGGTCCTTGTAGTCCCATTCCGGCATGCCCGAATCGTGATAGCCGAGCAGTTCCAGGTTGGTCACGCCCAGGATCGCGCAGGATTCGCGCAACTCAGCTAGGCGCTGGCGGGCTACCGCCTCCTCGTCGTGTCCATTCTGCCCTGGTTTGACTCCGCCGGGCGCGTCCCCGAACTCGCCGTTGGTGCATGTCACGACCACGGTCCGGATGCCCTGAGCGGAGTAAGCCGCCAGCACCCCGCCGGTGCTCGACGCTTCGTCGTCGGGATGCGCGTGTACGGCCATCATCGTCAGCGTTTCTGCCATGATCCCAGACTGCCCGACGGTCAGGAAATCTCCCAATCGGGGGTGGGCGGGGACGAACCTATACCGGCGTGACCGGCCTCCATTGGGATCAAGACACCCCTAACATCGTGCTGATGGTGGCCAGCACGGCCAGCATGAACGTGGTCAGCGCGCTGAAACCGTGGAGCACCGGGATAAAAGCGACCAGTTTGAGCCGTTGTGGGCGCCGGGCCGGGAACGGGTCGGCGAGCATGCTGGCGATCATCTCGTCGGTGACCGTGAAGGCGTCAGTGTCTGTATCTGTCCGGGGTGGCACACCGTCCCCCGGGGACACGCCAGACCCCGATGGCCCTGGTCCCCCCGGGAGCGGGGGGACCACGACCGGGTACGGGGTCCACAGCGTGACCGTGCAGACGCCCAGGGCGATGGCCCCGGTGATCATGACGACGCCGAGCCAGGCCAGCGGATCCCACCTGGTCTTGACGAAACTGGCCCAGATCACCAGCCCGATCAGGGCCGCGCTGGCATGGCCGAACACCACCGCAGGCGGCACGCCGACCCCGGTGGCGCGCTGCCTGCGCAGGCCGCCACGGGCGACCCAGGTGCGCAGCATGTAGACGCCGATGCTGGCGGTGAGCACCCAGGCGACCAGCGTCGCGATCGCCATCATTTGAAGGGAGCGTACCCGCGCGGGATTCGGTGGCGATAGCCCCGTTTAGCGCTGGTTTTCCGGCGTACCGGCCAGGGCTTCGGGATGCATCCGGTTGTAGTGCTGGGTCAGTACCGCGCTGGCCTGGCCGGGCCGGTACGCCAGGGTACGCCCGCATACCTCGCAGCGCGTCACGGGAAGCCGGGAAACCGTCACCGGGAAACGGGAAGATTCTGACCTGCTCATTGGAGCACATCATGCCAGATAGACGGGTCGGCTTCATCAGTGGCGTACCGCGGCAGCAGAATTTACCAATGGCCCGGCCTGGCCCCCCTGGCCCCCCGAGGGTCCGGGCACCAGCCGAAATCTGGGCGACACGCGCCGGATGTCCGGGTCTTGCCGCGGGTCGCCTAACAGACTTGAACCATGATTGAGGATCTCGCGGAGCGGGACCTGCCGACCCAGGATGCGGGGCGGCTGCCGGGCCTGGGCGGCGTGCGGGACCGGATCGGCATGTGGCGTGCGCTGCTCGACCGGCCGCTCACGTCCTACCACCTCGTGCTGGGCATCACCGTGCTGCTGCTTGTGCTCGGCTTGGTCATGGTGCAGTCCACCGCGTCGGTGGCCGACCTGACCGCGGGACTCTCGCCGTACTCCGACTTCAAGAAGCAACTGCTGGGCGCCGCCGTCGGCCTGCCGCTGATGTGGGTGGCGGCGCGCTCGTCGCCGCGCCTGTTCCGGGCCTTCGCCTACCCGCTGCTCGCGGTCGCGGTAGTCGGGCTCTGCCTCACGCTCATCCACGGTGTCGGCGTCTCGCAGAACGGCGCGTCGCGGTGGATCAGCCTCGGCGGGCAGCAGGTCCAGCCCTCGGAGATCGCCAAGCTCGCCCTGGCCGTGTGGGGCGCCGACCTGCTGGCCCGCAAGGAGAAGCTGGGTCAGCTGGCTGACTGGCGGCACATGCTCGTACCCCTCATGCCCGGTGCGGGCGTGCTCTGCCTGCTGGTGATGTCGGGCGACGACTTGGGCACCACGTTCATCCTGCTGGTCATCTTCCTCGCGCTGCTGTGGGTCATCGGCACCCCTGGGCGGATCTTCAGCGGCGTGCTGATCCTGATGACCCTGGCCATGCTCCTCATGATCGTCTCGGCGAAGTACCGCTTTCAGCGCCTGGTCGGCTACCTCGAGCCGCAGGGCAGCGCCACCGGCGCCAACATGCAGAGCATCCAGGGCAAGTACGCTGTCGGCTCGGGCGGCTGGTTCGGTGTGGGCCTCGGCGCCAGCGGGGCGAAGTGGGGCTGGGTACCGGAATCGACCACGGACTTCATCTTCGCCATCATCGGCGAGGAGCTCGGGCTGATCGGCACGCTGTGCGTGACCTTCCTGTACGGCGGGCTGGCCTTCGCCGGGCTCCGGATCGCCCGCCGCGTGTCCGACATGTTCTGCCGTCTGGGCGCCACCGCCATCACGGCCTGGATCGTGGTGCAGGCGGCGATCAACATCGGCGCGGTGATCGGCGTCCTGCCCATCACCGGGGTGCCGCTGCCGCTCGTCTCGGCCGGCCTGTCATCTTTGCTGGTGACGTTGATCGCGCTCGGCATGCTGATGGCGTTCGCCAGGTGTGAGCCGGGCGCCCGTGAGGCTTTGGCCGCACGTGGCCCCGGCTGGCCGCTGCGCGTTCTAAGCTGGCTCGGTCTGTCAAAGCGCCGAAGATAGGAAACGGCGCCAGCTTAGGGCACAGTTCAGGGACGTGGCATGAGGGTACTACTTGCTGGCGGCGGGTCCGCCGGTCACATCGAACCAGCGCTGGCGCTGGCCGACGCCTTGCGTCGGATCGACTCCGGCGCCGAGATAACCTGCCTGGGCACCGAACGCGGCCTGGAGACCCGGCTGATCCCGCTACGCGGGTACCCGCTGGAGCTCATCCCGGCCGTGCCGATGCCCAGGTCTGTGACGCCGAAGCTGCTCACGGTGCCCGGCCGGCTGGCCGGCGCCATCAACGCGGCCGCCGCCGCGCTGGACCGGACCGGAGCACAGGTGCTCGTCGGGTTCGGCGGGTATGTCGCCACGCCGGCCTACCTCGCGGCCAGGCGGCGCAAGATCCCGATCGTGGTGCACGAGGCCAACCCCAAGCCGGGGCTGGCCAACCGGCTTGGCGCCAGGTTCACCACCCACGTTTTCACCGGTCATCCGGACACCCAGCTCAGGAACGGAAAGTACCTCGGCATCCCGATCAGGCGCGAGATCGCCGACCTTGACCGGCTGGGGCTCGGCGACAAGGCCCGCACCCACTTCGGCCTCCGGCCCGACCTGCCCGTGCTGCTGGTGACCGGCGGCTCGCAGGGGGCGCGGTCGCTGAACGCCGCGGTGTTCGGGGCCGCCGAGTGGCTCCGCCAGGCCGGCGTCCAGGTGCTGCACGTCATAGGCCCGCGCAACGGTCACGAGGCCCCGGTCGCAGCGAAGGGGGCAGGGGAGGTGGGTGGTGGGGTGCCCTATGTGGCCACCCCCTACATCGACCGGATGGACCTCGCGTACGCGGCGGCGGACTTCGCCCTTTGCCGGGCCGGCGCGATGACCTGCGCTGAGCTCACCGCCGTAGGCCTGCCAGCCGCCTACGTGCCGCTCCCCATCGGCAACGGCGAGCAGCGGCTGAACGCAGTGCCCATCGTGCAGCGCGGCGGTGGCATGCTGGTGGCCGACGGCGAGCTCACCCCGGAGTGGATCCGCGACACCCTGCTGCCGGTGCTGGTCAACATCGACCAGGTGGCGGACATGTCAGAGGCGGCCGCCTCACTCGGCCGCGGCGACGCGGACCGCTGGCTGGCCGAGGCGGTCATCGAGATCGTGGACGGGAAGGGCGCTGGTGACATCCCGGATGCTAAAGAGCCTGATCACGCCC
>CAVYNE010000033.1:0-50480 GCA_963769715.1 uncultured Actinomycetes bacterium | reverse complement strand
GCGTGCTGCTGCACGGCGACCGGCTGAGGTACGTCAGCGACGCCACCACGGTCCAGGTCCGCCGCGCCGAACTGCTGGTCAGCGACGGGCCGTTCGCCGAGACCAAGGAGCAGATTGCCGGGTACGACGTGATCGACTGCGCCGATCTCGACGAGGCCATCGAGGTGGCGTCCAAGCACCCGACGGCCTGGTACGGCACCATCGAGGTCCGGCCGATCGCCGGAAATCACTGCGGGGACGCCGTGCTCGACTGAGGGGCCCCTGAGCCGCGGACGGACGTCCCACCCAACCGCCCGATACCCCTGTATCGTGCTATGTCGGGAAGGGGTGACCGGTGTTGGGTGGGCTCAAGAGGACGATCTACGCCCGCATGGAGGAGATGAGCTTCCGGTCGGGTGCCGCCGTGCTGGCCGGAGTCCTCGCCGCCGCCGGGCTAGCGGTCTCGCTGGCGGTCGTCCTCGGCGGCCACGGCGCCGCCGCGACCAGCGCGGCCCGCCCCGCCGCCGTCGCGCCTGCGACGCCCTCGCCGTCCCCGGTGGGCTCCGCCGCCTTGCCGTCGGCCTCCGCCCGGGCCACGCCGATGGCATCCCTGAGCCCGGCCGGAGGCCCTCAGCCGCTCGCCCCGGGGACCACGGTGCCGACCCCGCCAACCTCCGCCCCGTCGTCGGCCGGCCTGCCGACCCCGCGGCACCCGCGCCCGACGCCGACCCCGGACAATACCGGCCAGCCCGTCCCGATCACCCACAACCCGGGCGGGTTAACCCCGCGCGGCCCGGCTATCGCCGCGGAATCCCGACGTGGCGGCCGGCCTGACCGGGACGGGGGAGGGCCGCCTGGCCGGCCGCCAGCGCGGTTACCGCACCGACCGCAGCGGGCGGCATCGGCGTCACATGACCAGCGCTGACGTGCAGGAACATCAGCTCGCAGGTCGCCGCCAGGCGGTCGGCGCTGGTCATCTGGTGGAACACGTGCAGCCGTTTGGCGTCGTGACCGAGCAGCTGGGTCTGGTAGCTCAGCGCGGCGCCTCCGGTGACGCCGGCCAGGAAGCACAGGTGACCTTCCGCCGTATAGATGCCGCTGCCGGTGCTGGCCCGGTAGGCGGCGCCCAGCCCGACGTGGTCCAGGAACGACTCGGTCGCCTCCGTGAACGCCAGGAAGTAGTAGGCGTCCATCATGTGGCCGTTGTAGTCGATCCACTCCGCCGGGACGGTTCTGGATCCGGTGGCCAGCAGCTCATCCATGCTCGAAAGCGGGGACGTCGGCCAGCAGTTGCCGGGTATAGGCGTGGCCCGGCGCGGACAGCACCTGGGTAACCGGGCCGCGCTCGCAGATCTCCCCGGCGCTGATCACCGTCACGTCGTCCGCGATGCTGCGCACCAGCGGCAGGTTGTGCGTGATGAACAGCAGCGAGAGCCCGCGCTCGGCCTGCAGCCGCAGCAGCAGCTCGACGATCGCCGCCTGCACCGACACGTCCAGCGCCGAGGTGACCTCGTCGCAGACCAGCAGGTCGGGGTCGAGGACCAGGGCCCGGGCCAGCGCGACCCGCTGGCGTTCCCCGCCGGAAAGCTCGTCGGGATACCGGGCGGCGAACGACTCCCGCAGCGCGACCGAGGTCAGCGCGTCCCCGATCCGCTGCCGGTGTTCCGCGCCGGAGAGCTTGCGGAAGTGCGCGAGCGGATGCCCGACGATCTGGCCGACGGTCTGCCGCGGGTTGAGCGAGGAGTACGGGTTCTGCGAGACGAACTGGATCCGGCGCAGCTGGTCTTGCGTCCGGCTGCGGACACCGGCCGGGAGATCCTGGCCGGCGAACGTGATGGTCCCTGACCAGTCCTTGTGCAACCCGACGACGCACCTGGCCAGCGTGGTCTTGCCCGAGCCCGACGTGCCGACGATCGCGACCGACTGCCTGGCCCCCACGACGAGGTTGACGTCGTGCAGCACCAGCTTGTTCGTATAGGAGACGGACACGCCGCTGATCGTCAGCACCGGCTCCTCGGCCGAAGGCGCTGGGCGCTGGCTGGCCAGGGTGGCGGTGCCGGACAACGCCTTGACCTCTACGGCGCGCACGCACCGGGCGGCGTGCCCGGTCTCAGATACCGTAATGAGTTCCGGCTGGCGCTGCTCGCACTGGGCGACCGCGAACTCGCACCGCGGCTGGAAGAAACATCCGACGGGGCGGCTGCCAGGCCGTGGCGGACTGCCGGCCATGCCATGCAGCTCGTAGGTGCCTTCCAGCACGGGCACGGCCCGCATGAGCCCGCGGGTGTACGGATGGGCCGGGGTCGCGAACAGCTCCCGCGCCTGACCCATCTCGATCAGCCGTCCGGCGTACAGCACCGCAACGTGGTCGGCGATCTCGGCCACCACGGCCAGGTCGTGGGTGATATAGACGGCCGCCACCTGGTAGGTCCGGCACAGGCCGCGTACGGTGTCCAGGACGCGACGCTGGGTGGTGACGTCGAGGCCGGTCGTCGGCTCGTCCAGCACGATCAGCCGCGGCCGGCAGGCGAACGCCATGGCCAGGGTGACCCGCTGCTGCTGGCCGCCGGACAATTGGTGCGGGTACGCGGCCAGTATGAGGGCCGGGTCCTCAAGACCGGCCTCGGCCAGCACGTCGGTCAGCCGGTCTGGGTCGCCGCCGTGGATGGTAAAGACCTCGCGCAGCTGGGTGCCGACCTTCAGCACCGGGTTCAGCGCGCTGCCCGGGTCCTGGGGGACGTAGGCGATCGTGCGGCCGCGCAGTTTCTGCAGATCGTGTTCGGGCAGCGCGAGGATGTCCTGGCCGTCGACGAGCACCTTGCCGCCGCCGAGCTTGAGCCCGCGCTTGAAGAGCCCAAGCAGGGCGAGAGCGACCGTGGTCTTGCCCGATCCCGATTCGCCCACCAGGCCGAGCACGTGCCCGGGCTGGACGGTGAACGATATCTCGTCGATGACGTCCGCGTCCGGCCTGCCGCGGCGCGGCGTCATCAGGATCCGCAGGTTTTCCACCGCGAGCCGGGGGGTGCCGTGGGCGGTTTCCGCGCGGCCGGCCGTGGTCACCGGGATTTCTTCGGACGGAGCGGTCATGTCGTGGCCCCCTCGACGGCGAGGTCTACCAGCGGGTCCGGCTCGGTGGAACGGCGGCCGACGCCCAGCGAGGCCCGCGCCACCGCGTCGGTGAACGTGTTCACGCCGATGGTGAACAGCGCGATAAGGATGGCCGGCATGAGCACGCCCCACGGGTTGGCGATCAGGCCGACCCGGTTCTCGTTGATCATCAGCCCCCAGCTCGCCGCCGGCGGCTGCAGGCCGAAACCGAGGAAGCTCAGTCCGGCGATGACCAGCATGGAGTAGGTGAGCCGGAGCCCGATCTCCACCATGAGCACCGAGGTCAGGTTGGGCAGCACGTCCCGGCGGATGATCCGGCGGCCCGGGATGCCGAGGATCTGCATGGCCTTGACGAAGTCGCGCTCGCTGATGTCCAGCGCCGCCGCGCGGGTCACCCTGGCCACCTGCGGCGCGTGCGAGATGGCGACGGCCAGCACGATCAGCCAGATCTTCGGGCCCAGAATGCTGACCAGCAGCAGTGCGAATACCAGCTGCGGGAACGCCAGTATCACGTCGACCGCGCGCATGATCACGCTGTCCCACCAGCCGCCGGCGTAAGCGGCGATCACGCCGAGCGCCGCGCCGGCGGCGACGCCCAGCGCGGTCGCGGCGGCCGCCATGAGCAGCAGCTCCCAGCCGCCGTCGAGGGTCCGGCTCAGCACGTCCCGGCCGAGCACGTCACCGCCGAGCCACGCGACGCTGTTGGGCCTGGCGAACGGCGTCGTCACGAACTCGGTGCTTGAGTACGGGGCGACGGCCGGGCCGATCGCGGCCGCCAGGACCACGCAGCCGGCGATGACCAGCCCGATGGCGCCGCGCGGTGTGCGCACCGCGCGGCCGAGTACTGCGAATGCCTCGGGCCGGCGTTGCAAAAACCTGGTCGCCACGGGCACCTCCGTCAGGATCTGGGCTTCTATGACCGGGGTAGGCGCCGCCGCGGGCTCGCGGCGAGCGATATCACGTCGGTCAAGATATTGACGACGATGTAAAAGGCCGCGAGGACCAGCACGATGAACTGGATCACCGGGATGTCCCGGTCAGAGACCGCCGACACCAATGCTTGTCCGAGCCCTGGGTAGTTGAACATGTACTCCACGACGACCACGCCGCCGGCCAGGTAGAGGAAGCTCAGCCCGATCACCTGGATCGTCGGCGCGATGGCGTTCGGCAGCGCGTGGACGAGCAGCACCCGCCACTTCGGCACGCCCTTGAGCCGGGCCATCTGCACGTAGTCGCTTTCCAGCGCGTCGATCATCGACGCCCGCATCATCCGGAACACGTACGGCACGACCACGATGACCAGGGTCGCCACCGGGAGCACGAGCTCTTTCGGGTTCGACCACGGCGCGGTGCCCGGCACGAATACCGAAACCGCGGGGAACAGGTGCCATACCACCGCGGCGAAGAAGATGATCAGGACTACCGCTACGACGAACTCCGGCAGCGCGGTGACGGCCAGGGCCGTGACCGACAGCACGTGATCGAACACGCTATCCCTGCGCGCCGCGGCGAGCACGCCGAGTCCCACGCCGATCAGCGTGCCGATCGCGCCGGCCAGGATTACCAGGACCAACGAGTTCAGGATCCGGCCGCCGATGAGTGTGCCCACCGACGTCCCGTTGGCCAGCGAGGTGCCGAAGTTACCGTGCAGAATGCCGGTGAGCCAGGTCCAGTACTGCTGGACCGCCGGCTTGTTCAGGCCTAGCTGTACCTCCAGCGCGTGCAGGCGCTGCGGGGTCGCCGTATTCAGCAGCACCGCACTGGCGGCGTTGCCCGGCAGCGTCTGCGTCGCGGCGAACACCAGGATCGACACCAGCAGGAGCGTGAGCAAGCCGATCAGGCTGCGGTAGATCAGCATGTGCCGAATGGGATGCGGTTTGCGCGGCTTCGTCTCCTTAGCCCTTTGCGTCTCCGCTGTCGCAGTTGTCACGATAGCCACACATTCTTGAAGTCGTAGGCGTTCAGCGACAAGCCGATCTTGGACGGGACCAGACCGCCGACGTTGGTGCCGTAGCCGTCGATCACCGGCGGGAAGAACGGGATGATGTAGCCGCCCTCGTCGTACTCGATCTGCTGCATCTCGTGTGCGAGCTCGGTGCGCAGCGTGTCGTCGACGGTGGCGATGGCCTGGTGGTACAGCGAGTTGTACCGGGCGTTGTCCCAGTGCGTCTCGTTGAAAGAAGCCGTCGGCAGCGTGGCCAGCGACACCTGCGGCAGGTAGAAGTTGTAGAACCAGTAATCCTGGGCGAACTGCCATTTCAGGTAGTTCGTGCCGTAGAAGTCATTGACGGTGACGTCGTTCACGCTGACCGAGATGCCGGCCGCGGAGGCCTGCTGGGCGAACACCTGGGCGGCCAGGACCGTGCCCTGCGCGATATCAGAGGTCACCAGCTGGACCTGCAGGCCCTCAGCGCCCGCCGTCTTGAGCAGCGACTTGGCCTGGTCGATGTCCTGCTCGCGCTGGGGCAGGCTGTGGTCGTACTCCGGCGCCCAGATCCCGAACAGGTCGTTGCCCAGCGTGCCGTAGCCGCCGAAGACCAGGTCGAGCATCTGCTGGCGGTCGACGACCAGCCGCATGGCCTGCCGGATGCGCACATCGCTGAACGTCCCGGTGTCCACCCGCATGGTGAACGGGTTCCAGCCGCCGCCCGCCGAGACCAGGACGTTCTTGCCCTCGCCCTGGACCTCGGAGATCACGTCCTCGCTCAGCAGGTTGACCACGTTGACCTGGCCCGCCAGCAGCGCGTTCACCTGGCTGGTCTGGTCGCTGTAGTCGGTGATCACGATCTCGTCCAGGTACGGCCGTCCGGGCTGCCAGTAGTTGTCGTAGCGGACGAAGGTGGACTGCGTGCCCGGGCTGAAGCTCTTCAGCCGGAACGGGCCGGTGCCGACCGGAGCGGCCAGGTTGTAGCCGACCGGGATGATGTCTGAGTAGCCGGGGATGGCCAGCGCCTGGTGCAGGGTGGCGAACGGCGTGGTGCACGGGATCTTGACCGTGTACTGGTCCAGCTTGGTCATGTTCTTGGCGTCGATCGACGCCAGGCCGGCCGCGGCCGGGGCCGGGGCCTTCGGGTTGAGGATCTGCCGGAACGTGTAGATGACGTCGTTGGCGGTCAGGTCCTTGCCGTTGTGGAAGGTGATCCCCCGGGCGATCCGCACCGTCCACTCGGTGGCCTTGGCGTTCGGCGTGAGCTCCTCCGCCAGCACGAACACCGGCTGCGCGTCCGGCGTCAGCCCGACCAGCGGCTCGTACAGGTTGTCGATCCGGGAGAAGTCCACGTTGGTGATGGCGTTCAGCGGGTCCAGCGTGTCGGCGCTCGACCCGCCGGTCAGCCCGGCTCGCAGCGTGCCGCCCCGGCGGGGCTTGCCCGCGGTCGAGGTGGTGAAGGCCTTGACCGTGTTACCGGTCCCGCAACCGCTGAGCAGTCCGCCGCCGAGCAGGCCGCCTGCCCCGGCGGCGCCCAGGGTCAGGCCGGTCTTGAGGAAGTCCCTGCGGCTGAACGTCATTTTTGCTCCCGGCTGTCGCGAGGCGGTGCCGCTATGAATCCGGATGCCGCGGTGTCCTAGGGAGTCGCGAGTCCGCGTCTTCGCGAGTTCGCGAGTTCACGTCTGCGAGCCCCCGTCGTCACGAGCTCGCCGGTTCACGTCTGCGGGTTCGCGGGCTCGCGCCTACGAGCCCGCTCACCCGTCCGGGTCTGTTCACGATACGAACATAATGTGCATAATGTGATTTAGGCTGATCGTAAAGATGCCCGGCATCGTGTGTCAAGGATCACATCAGCGGACGGCGGGCTCGGCGGGTTCGGCCCGGGCCGTCACGGCGTACCGCTCCACCAGCACCAGCAGTTCGGCCAGGAAGCCGTCGCGCTGCCGCTCGAGTTCGGCGACCGAACGGCCGTCCGCCTCGCGTAGGCAGCCCTCGATCATCCGGTCCCGGAGTTCGGGCGTGAGTTCGGGCGCCGGTAGCCGGGTCCACGGCTCGAGCAGCGCCGCGCCGAAGTGGTCAAGCATGTGAGCCATCCCGCCGCCGCCGCCGGCCAGGTGGAAGGTGAGGCAGGGACCCATCAGGGCCCAGCGCAGGCCCGGGCCGAACGCGATCGAGGCGTCGATCTCCTCCACGGTGGCCTCGCCCGCCGCCACCATGTGGAGCGCCTCCCGCCACATGGCCTCCTGCAGCCGGTTCCCGACGAACCCGGGCAGCTCCTGGCTGAGCCGCAGCGGGCGCTTGCCGGTGCTCGCGTAGAAGGCGGCCAGCCAGTCGACGGCGGCAGGATCGGTCCGCTCGCCGCCCACCACCTCGACGACCGGGATGAGGTAGGGCGGGTTGAACGGATGACCAACCACGCAGCGCTCCGGGTGCGCGCAGTCGGCCTGCAGCATCGTCATCGCGAAGCCGGACGTGCTCGACGCGATGACCACCTCCGGCCGGGCCGCGCGATCGATGTCGGCCAGCACCCGGCGCTTGACCGCGCCGTCTTCCGGCGCGTTCTCCTGCACCACGTCGGCGCCGGCCACGGCCGCGGCCAGCTGGTCGTGGAAGGTGAGCCGGTCCGGGCTCGCCCCCTCGCGCAACCCCATCCGCTCGAGCAGCGGCCAGCTCGCCTCGACCATGCGGAGCAGGTCGCCCTCTGCCTCCGGCGCCGGATCGTAGACGTCGACGTCCAGCCCGGCCCGCAGGTAGTGCAGCGCCCAGCCGCCGCCGATCACCCCCGCTCCGACGATTCCCACCCGGCCTGCGTGGCCCGGCTGCACAGCCTCAGTAGCCCACATTGTCCAGGCCCTTGAGGCCCAGTATGTTGCGTGCCTCGGACGGCGTCGCCACCTCCAGGGAGAGGGCCGCCAGGATGCCCTTGATCTTGGTGACCTGACTGGCGTTGGACTCGGCGATCTGCCCTTTGCCCAGGTAGAGGCTGTCCTCGAGGCCGACGCGAACGTGCGAGCCCATGATCGCCGCAGCGGTGACGATGCCCATCTGATAGCGGCCCGCGCCCAGCGTCGACCACTGGTACGCGTCCCCCAGCAGCCGGTCCGCGGTGCGCTTCATATGCACGATGTGGTCGACGTCCGGCCCGGTGCCGCCCATCGTCCCGAAGATCGTCTGCACGAAAACCGGCGCCGGCACGAGCCCGGCGTCCATGTAGTAGGCCAGCGTGTACAGGTGGGAGGTGTCGTACGCCTCCGCCTCGAACCGGGTCCCGGTCTGCGGCCCGATCACCTTGAGCATGTACTCGATGTCGGCGTAGGTGGACACGAAGGGCTCGGCCCGGGTCGACTCCAGGTACGGCTCTTCCCAGTCGTACTTGAACTGGCCCTTGTAGCGGTCGATCATCGGGAAGCTGCCGTAGTTCATCGTGCCCAGGTTCAGCGTGCACAGCTCCGGCTTGAGCTCGACCACGCCCTGCAGCCGTTCCTGGACGCTCATCCCGGTGCCGCCGCCGGTGGAGATGCTCACGATCACGTCGCTGCGTTCCTTGATCCCCTTCGCGTACTCGGCGAACAGGGCCGGATCGGCCGACGGGCTGCCGTCCTTGGGATTCCGGGCGTGCAGGTGCAGCACGGCCGCGCCCGCCTCCGCGGCGGCCACACCCTGGTCGATGACATCACCGACCGTATAGGGCAGGTAAGGCGACATCGACGGGGTGTGCCCAGAGCCGGTGAGCGCGCAGGTGATGATGACCTTGCCTGCCATCGTGCCACCTCCTGGTGTTCACGATACGAACGTTTTGTTACTAATGTGCAGCGTATCCGTCCCCTCCGGCGTCGGTCAAGATGTGGTCACGCCGGTGGTAATAGGTCAGCTATCGCTCAGCAAACGGTCAGCTATCAGTCGGAGAGCTGATGGCTGGCGGTCAGCATTCCTTGATGTTCAGCTCAGCTACAAAGCCGATCCTCGAAACGACGCAACACGGGGGAACGCGCTCCAAAGGATCACGTCACGGGCTCCGTTCGTGACGCGGTAACCGCCGCAGGGCCCGGATGCCCGCCAGCGCATCCGCCGTGTGCAGTGCCGGAAGGCCCGGCGGATAAGAGGGTTGAGGCATTTTTAACGTGATGACGGCTGACCAAGGCGGACCCCGGGGCGCGCACGCAAGCTCCGAATGGGCGGACCGAACCCAGTTGAACCTGCAGATGACGTTGCCGACCGCGAGCCGTGCGGTGAGGCTGGCGCGACAAGCTACCCGCGACGCGCTGGTGACATGGCGGCTGGCCTACTTGGAGGAGACCGCTGTCCTGCTCGTATCTGAGCTGGTCACCAATGCGGTCCGGCATGCTCGGGGCAGTGACCCGATAACGCTTGAACTACAAGCCGCGGGAACCTGGCTGCGGATCGAGGTCCAGGACGCTGACCCGCGCTGGCCGCAGCCGCGTACCCCCGCCGAGTTCGATGGCTCAGGTTTCGGGTTCGTCCTCGTGGATGCCTTGGCTGGCAAGTGGGGGGTGCGTGAGACCGCAACCGGCAAAGCCGTGTGGGCGGAACTAGATGAACGGCAATCAGATGAGTCGCGGAACTAGGCGAGTCGGCCCTTTCACCCGGAGAAACGAGTACGTCATGAAGACCGCCGACTTGCAGGCTCTCATCGAGGGGGCCGACGGGAAGTTCATCTACGAACAGTTCCGAAGCTGGGTCGTGGCGCAATCGATCCGCAACGCGCTCGGGACGTTTCACGGCGATTGGGCGTTCGACCCGGACAATCCGGGCAGCGGAGAGGGATTCATCAGCGATGACCAGATGCGTGCGCTGAACATCATGATCCGCCGTGCCGTGCATGAGGCGCTGGGCCAGGTGGACCTAGCCTGCCACGCCGTGAAGCGATCGGACCGCCCGGCACTGTGTGCCGAGCAGCAGGCAGCGCTGGAATTCTGCGAGTTCCAGCTAAGTACGATGCGCGACTACATGGAGCCGCCCGGCTCACCCGAGCTGGAGCAGGCCTACCAGCGGTACGTCAGCGAGCCGGACGTCAACCGCTGACCCGACCCGCGGCGGTACCTGCTTGCGGGTCAGTCGAGCAGGTCGCGGATCTCGTCCGCCGTCTGCACCGCTTCCCGGCCGATTTCGCGCAGCCGCCGCGTCGAGTTCCGCGGCGCGGGACCCCAGACATTGACGACCGCGATCGGCGAGTGCCTGGAGTTGAGGACGGCCGCCGACGCCCCGGAGGAGAACTCCTCGTACTCCCGGTCGCAGAGGGCGAACTCGGTCCGGCGGACCTCGGCGAGCTCACGCTCGAGCTGCTCCCGATCGGTGACGGTGCGCTCGGTATAGCGCTGCAGGTCCGCGGGCAGGATCGCGTCCCGTTCGTCCCGGCCCAGCCAGGCCAGGAACGCCTTGCCGCCCGAGGTCGCGTGCAGCGGCAGCGGCTTGTCCAGCCAGTTCGGCGCCATCATGTTCGGCGGCTCCACCTGGTCGACGTACACCAGGTTGAACCGTCTGGCGACGGCGAGCGTGACCGCCTCGCCGGTACGCAGGCACAGGTCGGTCAGCAGCGGCCTGACCCTGCGGATCAGCGCGTCGTCGGTAACCGCCGAAGCCACCACGGTCGCGCCGTAGCCGACCGTGTACCGCTGGGTGACGACATCCCGGTCGACCAGCCCGTGATGCTCGAGCGTACGGAGCAGCCGCCACGCGGTGGCCCGGTTGATGTCGCAGCGGCGCGCGAGTTCAAGCACGGTCGGCGGCGTGGTGCTCGCGGCGACCGCCTTCAGCAGCACGATGGCGCGGTCGACGGCCTGGATGCGTTGCACGCCATCGGCTGCCGTGCCAGGCACGTCGGCGGTGCTCGCCACTGGGCGTGACATAAGGTGCAGCATAGCCACGATCGGTTCGGCGGCGGGCCTGGCGCCCGCCGCGTTGGCCGGGCGTCTCTGCAGCGCGAACGCATTAGCTACGGACTGCTCTCGGCTCTGAGCTGGGGGATCTCCACGCTCCTGGCGCGCGTACCCGGTCATCCCGCTGATCGGCGGCCTGCTGGTGTTCCGCGAGCGACTACGTGTCATCACCGATTCCGCTAACAGCGGCATATTCTTGCTCATCGACCAGTCCGATCATCTTGGCGAACGCGCAGCACGCATACGCGCTTTACTGGTCCACGCCGGTAAGCGACTGGAATGCCTATTACCACTACTTCCAGGCCTTCGCCGCCACGTTCAGGCCGGCCCCGCAACCTAAAGCGGTTGAAAGCTGGACCCCCGCCTCTGCGGCCCCAGTCCACCCTCAGCCATTCCCCGCGAGGGCATCGCCATTCAATGAGTGTGGCGCTCTACCTGATAGAGGGGTCTTTGATAAATCCCCCAGTGGTCCGGCCAGCTCAGTACGCCGTCTGGTGATCGAGGCCACGGTCCCGGTGTGACCCGTCGCCGCGGGCCCGGCCGGCCGGTGCGGCTAGCCGCGGCTTCTGGCGCGCAGGTCCCGGCAGGCAGGGCCGGGGCGCCGGTCAGGTAACGGGGTAAGTCCGGTCCGCCTGGAATCACAGGACCCCGTGAGCCCCCGGGCCGCGGCCTCCGCCCGCCCGCGCCCTCGAAGCGGCCGCCGCGCCCGCGGACCCCGGGACCCCGGGACCCCGGACCCCTCCCCGCCCCTGCTCTCCCTTGCCGCCCCGGTGCCCCTCCCGCCCCAGCGCCCGGCGGATAACCGGGTGGAAATGGCCCCCGGGGTGGATCCGGGACCCCAGGGGGTACCCGATCCACCCCGAAGACCCGATCCTCCCCGGTAATTCCGCACCCGCCCCGCCGGGCAGCACACCACGAGCACACCCAGCCCGCCCCGGCATCACGAGACCCGCCAGTCCCCGGGGCATCCGGCCGGGTCCTCCCGGCCGCCGGGGCGGACCCGGGCCTCCCGGCCCGCCGGGGCCGGACCCGGGACTCCCGGCGCCGATCACGCGCACCACAGGCCCCCGCGCCACCCGGCCGCCCCGGTCCGCCCGGTAAAGCACCGGACCCGACCGGTATACGGCGATGAACGGAAACCGGCCACCTGACTGGCACGCCAGGGGCCCGCGCACCCCAGACGAGGACGCGCGATCCCAGCGAAAAAACGGCGCTCTACCCAAAAGTCATGATGTCGGCTGCCCCGACGCCGTACCGGCGTGAAAATGGCTGCGGGTACCGTCCGTGACGCCGTTGTGTTTCTGGCCGGTTGAGGCCGTCCAAAAGTCTGGCGCTGGGATCCGGATCCCTGAGGGGCTGTTCATTGTTGCTGCGAGCACGCGGGTCAGATTCTTCCGCTAGCCCTCCGGTTCCCCGGGCGGTACCCGTCCGCAGGGTAACAGCCCGGGACCGGGCAGGAGGAGGGACAGGCGTGGATGAGGTGACCGACGAGCCGCTGTACCGGGACCGGGTGTGCGGCATCGATATCGGCAAGGCGCAGCTGGTGGCGACGATCCGGGTGCCCTCGGATAAGGACCCGGCGCGGCGGATGGCCGAGACCCGGGCCTTCGGCACCACCAAGAAGGAGGTGCTGGCGCTGGCGGACTGGCTGCGCTGCTGGCAGGTGCCCGCGGTGGTGATGGAGGCGACGGGCGATTACTGGAAGGGGCCGTTTTACCGGCTGGAGGCCGAGGGGTTCGAGTGCGTGCTCGCGGACGCCAAGCAGGTCAAGAACCTGCCCGGGCGGCCCAAGCGGGACCCGGCGGACTCCCGCTGGCTGGCAGCGTGCTTCGAGCGCGGCGCGGTCACCTCCTGCTTCGTGGCCACCCCGGAGTTCCGGGTAATCCGGCTGCATACCCGGTACCGGCGGGACCTGATCGAAGAACGCACCCGGGACAGGCAACGCACCGAGAAGCTGCTGGAGGGCGCGGCGATCAAGCTGTCCTGCGTGCTCAGCGACCTGCACGGGGTGACCGGCCGGGACATCATGGACCACCTGATCGCCGGGGAACGCAACCCCAAGGTGCTGGCCCAGCTGGCCCGCGCCGCCGCCCGCCGCAAGATCACCGAGCTGGAGGAGGCGCTGGAGGGCGCGGAATTCTTCACCGGCGAGCACGCCGCCCTGCTCAAGACCATGCTGGAGCGCATCGACCGGGTCACCGCCGACATCGGCGGGCTGTCCGAGGTGATCGAGCGGCTGCTGGCCCCGTATGAGGAACAGCTCCAGCAGGCCGAGTCGATGCCCGGCTGGGGGCGGCGCGCCGCCCAGGACGCCATCGCCGAGACCGGCGTGGACATGACCCGTTTCGCCACCGGCGCCCACCTGGTCTCCTGGGGCAGCCGCGCCCCGCTGGACCACCAGTCCGGCGCCCGCAAGGGCCGGGCCAAGACCAAGAAGGGCAACCGGTACCTGGCCGGGACGCTCGGCGAGACCGCCATCGCGGCCGGCCGCACCCAGACCCGCGAAGGCGCCCGCTACCGGCGCATCGCCCGCCGCCGCGGCAAGGCCAAAGCCCAGGTCGCCCTCGGCAACACCCAGCTCAAAGTCCTGCACAAGCTGATCTCCAACCCCGGCATGCGCTACGCCGACCTCGGCCCGGACTACTACGAACGGCGCGCTGACCTGCGCCGCCAGGTCGCCCACCACGTCGGCAAGCTCGGCGCCCTGGGCTTCGAGGTCACCTTGTGCCGCCTCCCCGACCCCGAGCCCGACGGCCTAGGCCAGGCACAACCCGCCTGACCCATACCGCTCCCGCAGGCCCTGACCCGCCACTACACTCAGGGTCCGCTGCCGCACGCCCACTACAGGTCCCATTTTCGGGTCAGAGGCAATAGAGCGCCACATTCATTGGTATCCGCGCCGCCCGCGAGGCGAGATCAGCGGGCGTTATGTCCGTTATGTCAGAGATACGGACTGCGGTTCGCGGGGTACGTACCGCCGGATTCCCGTGGCGACGACGTGAGCCAGGCCGGCCCCTGCAAGCCAGCCTCAGGGGCAGAACCCGACAGTTCTGGACCGTTCGCCGGCATGCGTCATGCGTACACTAGCGACACAGAGGCTACACATGGCGGGTCCATAGGCCCGGGGCCGACAGCGTAATCCGGCCCCGGCGGATCCAGCTAGGGGAATGGCCCGGGCGCTGGGCACGTGCCAGCGCAACCGGAGGAGCCGTGGGCTCGGGTGCGGCATCCGCCGTGGGCTCGGGTGCGGCATCCGCCGTGGGCTCGGGTGCGGCATCCGCCGTGTAGGTGCGGCATCCGCTGCGTAGGTGGGACGGACGGCAGGCAGGCCAATCAGGTTTAGGGGACGGGCTGACCGTGAGGCGGGACGACGGATCCGACCCGGGCGTCGGCCAGGTCGCGGATATCCCGGCGGGTATCCCGGCGGGTATCCCGGCGGCCGCGGCGAACGTGCGCTGGGAGCGGCCCACCGCGCGGAGCTTCTGGAACTCGCTGGCTGATCCCGAACGGGACGCGCTGGCGGCGGCGGGAGTAGAGGAGGTCTTCCGGCCCGGGGCGGTGCTGTGCCGCGCGGGCGAGGACACCTCCCAGGTGATGGTCATCGACTCGGGCTGGGTCAAGGTCAGCCTCCGGGAAGGTCCCGAGGCCGCCGAGAAGATCCTGGCGGTGCGGGGCCAGGGGGATGTGGTCGGGGAGCGGGCCGCGCTGACCACTTCAGTCCGGTCGGCTACGGTGACCGCACTGGACGAGGTCTCAGCGATGGTGGTTCCGGCCGAACGGTTCGCCGAGTTCCTCCGCGGCCACCCGCGTGCCGCCGAGGTGCTGGAACGCCAGGTGACCGAGCGCCGCGAAGAAGACCGGATGCGGCTTTTCTCCGGTGACCGGGCTGGCGCGGAGCGGCGCCTGGCCTGGCTGCTGCTGGACCTGGCCCAGCGCCGGGGCGGTTACCAGCACACGGTGTTCACCTTGCCGATTTCGCAGACCGAACTCGCGGACTGGACCGGGACGAGCGCGGACGCGGTGGGCCGGTTCCTGCGGTCATGGCGGGACCGCGGGATAATCGCGCGCAGCGAGCGGTCCCGCCGGCTGACCATCGTCGACCTGGACGGGCTGGCCGCGCTGTGCGATGCCGGACCGCAGGACGCCCGTGCCGACCGGGTACCGAACGGAATCCAGGCCCTCGCGCAGGAGGTGGCCGCCCAGTCGCGGGCAGCACGGTGGCAAAAGGACTGGCGCGAGCCGCTGAACTGCTCGATCGTGTTCACCGACGTGGCCGGGTTTTCCGATCCGGTCCGCAACGACAGCGACCGGGACGTGGTGCGCGCGGCGATGTACGAGATCCTGCGGTCGGCGTTCGAGGCGTCGGGGGTGCCGTGGGCGGCGTGTTACCGCGAAGACCGCGGCGATGGCGCCGTCATCGTGGTGCCGCCGACGATCTCCACCCATCGCGTGGTCGACCCGCTGGCGGCCGAACTGGCCGACCGGCTACGGCAGTACAACCGCCGGGCCAGCGAGGTGGTGCGGATCCAGTTGCGGGTCGCGTTGCACGTCGGCCCGGTCGGGAAGGACGCCGAGGGGCTCACCGGACAGGCCGTGATCAGCGCCGCGCGCATTGTCGATGCGCCGGTGATCAAGGCCAGGCTGGCCGCCGAGCAGGCCGACCTGGCCTTCGCGGCGTCGGACTACGTCTACGACCACGTGGTGCGCGGCTGTGACGGACGGGTGGATCCCACGGCCTTCGAGCATATGGAGTGCCAGGTCAAGGAGTCGCACGTGTCGGCGTGGGTGCACCTGGCCGGGCGCGTGGGCCCGCCGTCCCCGGACCTGGCGCTGGCTTCCCTGCCGCTGTCCCCAGCACCGGCCCTATCACCGGCGGGCGCCGATGCCCGGGCCAGCGTCCAGGCGCCGGGACCGCTGCCGGTCGCGGCGCCGCTCGGCAAGCTCCCGTCCGACGTGCGCGGCCGCGACGGACTGCTCGGCGAGCTGCGCCGGGCGCTGCGGCCCTACCCGTGGCGGGCTAGCCGTGCGTTCGTGATCGCTGGCATGGGCGGCCTGGGCAAATCCACCGTCGCGCTGACCGCGGCCCGGATGGCCAAGCAGCGCGGCTACCGCGTCTGGTGGGTGCATGCGGCGGACACGGCGCGGCTGACCAGCGGGATGCTTGAAGTCCTGCGGGAACTAGGCGCGCCCGAGTCGGTGACCGTGCCGGTGCGCGAAGGGGCACGGACCGCCTCCGCCCGGGCCTGGGAGTTCCTGAATGGCGATCATGTCGGGGGCCGGCGGTGGCTGCTGGTGTTCGACGGCGCGGACAACCCCGCGGTACTGGCCGGTGCCGACGCGGCCACGCCGGCCGACGGCACCGGCTGGCTGCGGGCCGACCCGGCCGGAATGGTGATCGTGACCACCCGCATCCGGGATCCACAGGTCTGGGGTACCCGGGTCACGCTGCGCGAGCTCAAACCGCTGGACGACGAGGCCGGCGCGGAGGTGCTGCGGGACCTGGCGCCTGAGGTGGCCGATCCCGGCGGCCACGAGGCGCGCGAGCTGTCCCGCCGCCTCGGCGGGCTGCCGCTGGCGCTGCACCTGGCGGGCGCCTACCTGGGGTCGCCGTTCGCGCACTGGTCCACCTTCGCGGGCTACCGCGAGGCACTGGACGGCGTTGAGCTGCCGACGGCGCTGATGGATATCGAGGAACAGGGCGCGGACATCCACGCGACCGTCCAGCGCACCTGGGACCTGTCGCTCGACGCCCTCGCGGCCGAGGGCCGGCCGCAGGCCCGCCCGCTGCTGCTGGTGCTGTCCTGCTTCGCTCCGGCCACGCCCATCCCCGCCTGGCTGCTGCAGCTGCCGCCGCTCGCGGCGCTGCTCGCCGACCGGGCCGGCCAGGAGAAAGACAAGGACGATGGGGCCGAACGGCGTGGGCTGCGCGCTGGCCTGCAAGGTCTCTCGCGCACCGGGCTGATCGAGATCGCCGCCAGCGGCAGCGCGGCCGGCCTGAACGCCGTCACGGTGCACCCGGTGGTCGCCGACGCCAACCGTATCCGGCTAGCGGCCAGCACGGATGCCGAGCACGCGGCCGTGCCACAGACCGCCGTAGCGCTGCTGGAGGCAGCCACGGCCGGGCTCGACCCGGCCCGGCCCGGCGACTGGCCGACCTGGCGGCTGCTCAGGCCGCACGTGAACGCCGCCATCGACCTGCTCGCCGACGACCTGGACCCCGCGGTGCTGGCCCGGCTGCTCACGGTCAGCGCGATCAGCACCGAGGCCCTGCTCGGCGCCGGGCGGCTGGCCGCGGCCGAGAAACTCGCGCAGGCCAGCGTCGCGGCGGCCACCTTCCTGAGCCGCGACGACCCGGCCGCGATGACCGCCCGCGGCTACCTCGCGCGGACCCTGGTCCGCCGGGGCCGCAGCGCTGACGCCGAGACGCTCTACCGGGACCTGCTCGCCGACCGCCTCCGCGTCCAGGGCGATGATCACCTCGACACCCTGGCCACCCGGCACGACCTGGCCGCCGCGCTGGGCGTGCAGGGCCGCTACGGCGAGGCCGAGCAGTTGTATCGCGGGCTCATCGATGACGACGACCGGCTGCGCGGACCCGGTCACCGGGAGACCCTGGCCGCCCGGTACAACCTGGCCCGGATGATCGGCCTGCAGGGCCGCTACGCCGAGGCAGAGGAGCTGGGCCGCCAGGTCCTGGACGTCCAGCGCCGGGTGCTCGGCCCGGATCACCCCGACTGCCTGGCCAGCCGCCAGAACCTGGCCCGGCTGGCCGCGAAGGCCGGCCGTTACGCCGAGGCGGAGCAGATGTACCGGCGGGTCCTGGCCGACCGGCGGCGGATCCTGGGTGACGATCACCCGGACACCCTGGCCACCCGGCACCGGCTGGCCCGGGTCGTCGGCCAGCGGGGCCGGTACGGCGAGGCGGAGGAGCTGTGCCACCAGGTCCTGGCGGACCGGCGCAGGCTGCTCGGCGAGGATCACCCTGACAACCTGGCCACCCGTCACCGGCTGGCGCGGATGCTCGGGCTCCAGGGCCGCTACGCCGACGCCGAGCCGATGTTCCGGCAGGTGCTCGCGGCCCGGCGCCGCACGCTGGGCGCCGAGCATCCCGACACCTTGTCCACCGGGCACCGGCTCGGCTGGCTGGTCGGCCGCCAGGGCCGCTACACCGAGGCCATCGACATCGTCAACGAGGTCCTCGGCGGCCGCCGGAACGTCCTCGGCGATGACCACCCCGACACCCTGGCCGCCCGCGAGACCCTGGCCTGGCTGACCGGCCTGCGCGGCAAGCCGGCCGACGCCGAGGAGCTGTGCCGCGAGGTGCTGGCCGACCGCCGCCGCGTCCTGGGCGACGACCATCCCGACACGCTCACCACCCGCGGCACGCTGGCCTGGCTGACCGAACTGAAAGGCCGGTACGCCGACGCCGAGCAGCAGTACCGCGACATCCTGGCCGACCGGCAGCGCATCCTGGGCCCCAGCCATCCCGACACCCTCATCGCCCGCCAGGACGTGGCCCGGATGCTGGGCCAGCAGCGCCGCTACGCCGAAGCCGAGCAGCTGAGCCGCGAGGTCCTCGCCGACCGCCGCAGGCTCCTCGGCGATGATCACCCCGACACCCTCACCTCGCGCGCCACCCTAGCCCGCCTGACCGCCCGCCAGGGCCGCCGCGCCGAAGCCGAGGAACTTTACCGCCAGGTGATCGCCGACCGCACCCGTGTCCTGGGCGCCCACCACCCCGACACCACCGCCGTTCGCAACGAGCTAGCCCAGGCCGTACCGCCCTGATGAGGACCGACCGTAGCCCCGCGAGCGGCGGCGGCTCGGCAGGCCCGGACTAGCCTGGTGGCATCGCTGACTGCCTGCATTTATGCTCCGTTGGGCTTTAATCTGCTCAGGCGGGGTAGTCCGTATGCGGGTTGCGGGTCGGATTTGCAGCCGGGGAGGGCGCACACTCATGAGCAGTCGCAGGCCTGGTGCAGGCAGCCGAGATGGCGATCACGCCAGACGGCGTCCAGTCGCGGTTCGCGGGCCGGCTGGGCCGTCGCGCCGCCGATTTCCGGCATTAGCCGACATGGCCGTCGAGGCAACGCAGGCTGCGCAGGCTAGCCTGCGCCTGCCGCGTCGCTGAGCGAGACCGTCATGACCAACTTCATCAGCGTATGCCTGTACGTCTTCGCCGGGTGCGCCGCGCTCGGGTTGCTGCCAGCCGCCGTGCTCGCGGCCAGGGCCCGCCAGCCCGCGATGTTCGTGCTATCGCTCCTCATCGCGGCCTTCGTCATCTTCGTGCTCGTCACCGCCGCCGGGGACCTGCCCACGCACTGAAAGGCCCGCGGCCTCAGCTCGCCCGCCGGTAGGCCCGCACCGCCAGCGGCAGGAACACCACGAAGATGCCGACCAGCCAGACTGCGCTCTTCCAGAAATTCGCCTCCACCGGGCCGCCGAGGGCCAGCGCGCGCATGGTGTCGACGACGTAGGTCACCGGCTGGTTGTTGGCGAAGGCCTGCAGCCAGCCGGGCATGGTCGAAATCGGCACGAACGCCGAGGACAGGAACGTGAGCGGGAACAGCCAGATCAGCCCGAACGCCTGCACCGATTCCTCATCGCCGATGGCCAGGCCGGTGTAGGCCGAGATGCAGCAGATCGCTACGCCGAACACGGTGGCGAGCACGATCATGGCCACGGCGGGGACGAAGCCTTGCTCGAACCGGAAACCGACCGCGTATCCCACGCCGACAATGATCAGGATCGTGACGAGCATCCGCATGGTGTCGGCGACCAACCGCCCGGCTAGCACCGCCGAGCGTGCCATCGGCATTGACCGCAGCCGGTCGATCACGCCCTTCTTCAGTTCCTGGGCCAGCGCTATGGCCGTGCCGAAGGTGGCGAACGCCGCGGTCTGCGCGATGATCCCCGGGATCAGGAAGTTGACGTAACCGCCGACGGTATGCACCGGGATCGCGCCACCGAACACGTACCGGAACAGCAGCACGAACATCACCGGCTGGATCACGGTGAACACCAGGTAAGCGGGTACCCGCATCCAGACCAGCAGGTTGCGCCGGGTGATGGTGAGCGTGTCCGTCACCGCCCAGCCGAACCGGACGCGCAGGCTGGGCTCGCCGGGGATGCCGGGCGCGCCGATCGTCTCGGCGACCGCGGTCACGATGCCGTCCTCTCCATGTCGTTGCTGGTATCTCGGTCACCCCGGCGCTTTCCGGGTCCACGTCGGCGTCCGGTCGGCTGGTCTTCCTCCTCGGCGGCGTGCCCGGTCAGGGCCAGGAACACGTCATCGAGCGACGGCCGGCGCAGCGCGAGACCGTGGACCTCGACGCCCGCGGCGTCCAGGCTGCGCACCACCTCGATCAGCGCGTCGGAGCCGCGGCCCCCGACGGGGATGCTGATCACGCCGGTTTCCTTGTCCGCGTGCGGCTCGCCCTCGCCGATCGCGGCGACCGCGGTGACGGCGTTGGCGATGCGGCTGCGGTCGGGCACGGTGAACTCGACCACATCCCCGCCGACCCGGCCCTTCAGCTCTTCGGATGTGCCCGCGGCGATGACCAGGCCGTGGTCGATGACCACGATCTCGTCCGCCAGTTCGTCGGCCTCGTCGAGGTACTGGGTCGTCAGCAGGAGCGTGGTCCCGTCGGCTGCCAGCGACCGGATGATGTCCCACATCCCGAGCCTCGACCGCGGGTCCAGGCCGGTGGTGGGCTCGTCCAGGAACAGCACCTTCGGCTGGCCGACCAGGCTGGCGGCCAGGTCCAGGCGCCGCTGCATGCCGCCTGAGTAGTTCTTGGCTGTCCGGTCGGCCGCATCGCTCAGGCCGAACTGCTCAAGCAGGTCGGTGGCCCGACTGCGCGCCCGCGGCCAGCTCAGGTGGTACAGCCGTCCGATGATCTCCAGGTTCTCCCGGCCGGTGAGCTCCTCCTGGATGGCGGCCGACTGGCCGGCCAGCCCGATCGACCGGCGGACCGCGGCCGCCTGGCGCACCACGTCATAACCCTCGACCAGCGCCCGGCCCCCGTCGGGGACCAGCAAGGTGGTCAAGATCCGCACCGCGGTCGTCTTGCCCGCCCCGTTGGGTCCGAGTACGCCGAGCACCGTCCCGTGCGGTACCGACAGGTCGATGCCGCGCAGCGCGTGCACCTCGCCGAACGACTTGGTCAGGCCCTCCGCGAGGATCGCAGGCTGCTCGCCGACCCCGTTGAACTGTGACATCCATCCTCCAGAAAATCCCGAATCGTCCCCGTGTCTCGAACCTACCGGCCGTACAGCGGCTCAGGCCAACCAGTTAGCTCTGCCGCCCGCGTGGTAAGACGAAACAACAACCGCGAACTCATCGTTACCCCGCGAGAGGAGCTGAGGATGCCAGACGAGAGCCGCCACGAGTCCGCTGACCTCGAGGACTACTCGGTACAAGAGCCTGCTGACTCCCTGACAGGGGAACCGGGCGAGGCCGGGGACGATCCCCTGGACCGGGGCGTCATCCCGCCGGAGCGGTGGTCGGCCGGGATCAAGTTCGGGTCCACGGCCGACGAGCAGGCGTCGGGCGAGTCCCTCGATCAGCTGCTCGCCGAGGAAGAGCCGGACACTCCGTTCGACCCCGACGATGACCTGCCCGAAGACCGCGACGACGAGGACGAAGCCGATGAGTACCTGGACGGGCTCCTGCTCGACGACGGCCCGGACCCCCGAGCGGGGCGGCTCGTAGCCGAGGACGAGGGCGCCCATCCAGTCGGCGAAGCCGATCTCGTCGCCAGCGATGTCGGCATCGACGGCGGGGCCGCCAGCGCGGAAGAGGCGGCCGTCCACGTGGTGGAAGACGACGACACCGACATCAGGTCCGACGACGACGACACTGACATCAGGGCCGGCGACTGAGAGCCCAGCGACCGTAGGCAGGGCGCAGCGCGATCCGGCGGGGCACGTACCCGGTCCGTTAGGGATAAAAAGAACATTTACCCGCTAAAGCCCGCTCAGGAACCTGGCCACGATCGGGCCGCAGGTCGGCCCGCCGTCCCCGGCGGAGTCGACCACCAGCGCGGCGAACGCGATGTTGCCCTTGAAGCCCATCAGCCAGGCGTCGACCTTCAGCGGCTTGGTCGTGCCGTACTCGGCAGTCCCGGTCTTGCCGTAGGTGCCCGCGGGCAGGCCCTGGCCCGCCGCGGTGCCGCGGGCGACCACCGAGGCCATCATCTGATGCAGGTCCGTGACCACCGAGGCCGGCAGCTGTCCCGCCGCCTGGCCCCCGCTGACACCCTGCGAGCTGGCACCGGCCGTCACCAGGCGCGGCGCGCGCGCCGTGCCGGTATCGACGGCCGCCGCGACCATCGCCAGACCCAGCGGCGAGACCAGGACCCGGCCCTGCCCGATGGACGTGGCGGCCAGGTCCGCCTGGTCGGCGGGCCGGGGGACCGACCCGCCGAAGGCGGTCAGCCCGATGTGCAAGCTCTTGCCCAGCCCGAACATCGCCGCCGTGGCCGGGAAGTCCGGCGGCGACAGGTGCCCGGCGGCCAGCTGGATGAAGGCGGTGTTGCACGACTCGGTGAACGCCTGCAGCAGGTTGCTCACCGGCGCTTCGGCCCCGGCGTTGTGGAACACCTCGCCGTCGACCGTGGCCGTGCCCGGGCAGCTGGCCGCCGACTGCGGGCTGAGCCCGCGGCTGATCAGCGCGGTGGAGGTGATCACCTTGAAGGTCGAGCCGGGCGGGAAGCCGCCGTCGATGGCCTGGTCGAAACCGCCGGAGTTGGCTGACACGGCGGCGAGCACCGCCCCGGTGGAGGCGTTCACCGCCACCAGCGCCGCGCTCTTCTTCTCCCCGGACAGGGCGGCCTCGGCGGCCCGCTGCACGGAAGGCTCGATCGTGGTGCTGACCGGGGTGCCGGGGCGCGGCGGCAGCGTCGCCAACGTCGCGACGTGCGCACCACTGGAAGACACCACCGAAACCGTGGCGCCCGGCGTGCCGGCCAGCTGGCGCTCGTCCGCCTGCTCCAGGCCGGTCAGGCCGACGTCGTCCGGCGCGGTGTACGGCGCGCCGAGCTGGCTGAGCTCCTGCGCTGTCACCGGGCCGATCGTGCCGACGACCCCGCTGGTCAGGCCGGGCGTGACGGCGAGGAGGGCGGTGCTGGACTGGAACACCGTGCCCGGGATCGGGTAGATGGTCGGCTTGAGCTGGTCGTAGCGTGCCCGGGTCACGGTGAAGACCGGCTCGAAGTACGTCGGATGGGTCCTGGCCGCGGTGATCGCGGTGCTGACCGCGGCCGCGGGAGCGCCGGCGGCGACCAGCGCCGACCCGAGCGAGACGGCGTTCTTGACCAGGGCGCCCTCGATGCCGATCGTCACCACCTGGCCCTGGCTGGTCAGCGGCGTGCCGTCCGCGCCGAGGATGGCCGCGCGGGCCGGCCAGGTCGTCCGCAGGGACAGCTGGTCCCCGGCGCCCAGCTGCGGCGTGATCGTGGCCGGCGACCACTTCACCAGCCACTTATTCTGCGCCAGCACGAGATGCAGGGCGGAGGAAATGGTCACGGTGCCCAGGCCGGCCAGCGTGAGCCGCTCGGTGACCGGCGCGCTGGCCGCCGAGTTGTTCGTGTGCATCGGGCCGGCCACCAAGCTGGCCTGGCGGACGGTCAGGTTGCGGAACGCGGCCTGGTTCACCGACGTGAAGTCGGCCGGCGGGTCGCTGGTCAGCTGCCGCATCGCCGCCCAGTCCTGCCGCGCCCAGGCCGCCAGGTAGGCGTTCGCCGTCGGCTGCGGCATAGGCGGTGAGCTGCTGCAACCGCCTAGCAAGGCGGCGCCGAGCATCGTGGCCGCCGTAGCGGACAGCAGGTAGCGCCGCTGTGCACTCATGGCCAGCAAGAGTACGCAACCCCGTGCAACCGCCGGTGGCATTTGACCACAGCAGCGCCCCAATGCGCTCCGGTCATCGGCGCGTACCCCGGCGTAATGTCGGTGCCCTCCGCTAGGGTCCGGCCCATGCGGTTCCTGCATACCTCGGACTGGCACCTTGGCCGGTCACTGCATCGCGCAGATCTCCGGGCGGCGCAGTCAGCCTTCCTCGATCATCTGGTGGACGTGGCCCGCGCCGAGAAGGTGGACGCGGTGCTGGTCGCCGGGGACATCTACGACCGCGCGGTGCCGCCGGTGGACGCCGTCGAGCTGTGCGAGGACGCCCTGCTCCGGCTGCACGACACCGGGGCCGCCATCGTGCTGATCAGCGGCAACCATGACTCGGCCCGCCGGCTCGGGTTCGGCAGCGGCCTGCTGGAGAAGACGGGCGTGCACCTGCGCACCCGGCCGGACGCGCTGGCCCGGCCGGTCGTGCTCACCGACGCCGACCGGGAGGTAGCCGTGTACGGGGTGCCCTACCTCGAGCCGGACGCCGTCCGCGGCGAGCTGCCTCCCACCGGCGACGGTGAGGCCCCCCGCGGGCACACCGGGGTGCTCGGGCACGCCGTCGCGTGCATCCGGGCCGACGCCGACGCCCGCGGCATCGGTCGCCGCGTCGTCATGGTGCACGGCTGGGTCACCGGGGGAGCGGCCAGCGAGTCCGAGCGCGACATCACCGTCGGCGGCGTCGGCCAGGTGCCCGCCGAGCTGTTCGACGGGTTCGGCTACGTGGCCCTTGGCCATCTGCACGGCCAGCAGACCGTCGCTCCGCACCTGCGCTACAGCGGCTCCCCGCTGCCGTACTCGTTCTCCGAGGCGTCGCACCGCAAGGGCAGCTGGCTGGTCGAGCTGGACGGCGCCGGGACGGCGCACGCGGTACAGGTGCCAGCGCCCACGCACCGGCGGCTGAGCGTGCTCCGCGGCCGGCTCGCCGACCTGCTCGGCTCGGCTGCCTACCGCGGGCACGAGGACGACTTCGTGTCCGTCACGCTCACCGACCCGAGCCGCCCCGAGGGGGCGATGGACGCCCTGCGCGCCCGGTTCCCGCATGTCCTGGTGCTCGCGTTCGAGCCCGAGGGTGCCGTGCCGGACGGGCGCGGGTACCGGGCCAGGGTCGCGGGCCGCGACGATGAATCCATCGCCGCCGAGTTCGTCAGGCACGTCAGCCACGCGTCGCCCACGGCAGCCGAGGAACGGCTGCTGCGCAGCGCGTTCGAGGCGGTCCGCGTCGACGACGAAGGGGCGGCCCACTGATGCGCCCGCACCGGCTGCGCGTGACCGCGTTCGGCGCGTTCGGCGGCACCGTGGAGGTCAGCTTCGACGATCTAGCCTCATCCGGGCTGTTCCTGCTGCACGGTGAGACGGGCGCGGGCAAGACCACGCTGCTGGACGCCATCGGGTTCGCGCTGTACGGCCGGGTGCCCGGTGAGCGCGGCAAGGCCAGGCGGCTGCGCTCGGATCACGCGGCGCCGAGCACGCCGACCGAGGTGCAGCTCGAAGCGACCATCGGCGGCCGCTGGATGCGGATCACCCGCAAGCCGGAGCAGGAGCGCCTCAAGCTCCGCGGCACCGGCACCACGACCGAGCAGGCGAAGGTCCTGCTCGAGGAGCTCACCGGGGCCTCCTGGCACGCTGTCTCCACCCGGGCGGGGGAAGCGGACGCCGAGATCGCCGACCTGGTGGGGATGTCCGCCGACCAGTTCTTCCAGGTCGTGCTGCTGCCGCAGGGCGAGTTCGCGAAGTTCCTGCACGCCGACGCCGGCGACCGGGCCAAGCTGCTGCAGCGCCTGTTTGGCACCGACCGGTTCCACGCGGTCGAGGAGTGGCTCGCGCGCCGTCGCAAGAGCACAGCGGACGAGGTCCGGGAGGCCGAGATCGCGATCTCCGGGCTCCTGGCCCGGGTCGCCCAGGCGGCCGGCGTCCCCGTGCCGGGCGACAGCCCACCGGACGCGCCGGACGCATCAGCCTCGCCCCAGGCCCCGTCGGCGCTACCGCCGATACAGGGGCTGCCGCCGGTACAGGCGCTGCCGGACGCCCAGTGGGCGGCCCAGCTTACCGAGGCCGCCGGCGCCGAAGCCGCCGCCTGCCAGAGCCAGGTCGCCGCCTACCGGCAGGATCTCGACCGGACGCTTGACCGGCAGCGCGAGGCCGGGCGCCTCGCCGACCGGCAGCGGCGGCGCGCCGACGCGCTGAAGACCAGGGACAACCTGGGCGCGGCCGAAGCGGGCCTGGCCGAACGCCGTGCTGAGCTTGCCGCCGCCGCCCGCGCCGCGGATGTGGCGCACGCGCTCGCCGAGGCCGAACGAACCGGCCGCGTGCTCGCCCAGGCCCGCACGGCCGAGGAGCAGGCCCGGGTCAAGGCCAGCGACCAGGCCGGCGCCGCTCCCGGTGCCGCCGCGGCCGAGCTGAGGGCGGCCGGCGAAGAGCAGGTTACGCAGCTCGGTCGGCTCGAGGCGCTGCGATCGGTGTCCCGGCAGGCGGTCGACGAGGACCAGGCCGCCGAAGCTGCCCGTGCCGCCGCGGCGACGCTAGCGGCCCAGATCAACGCCGCCTCCACCGGGCTCCTCGCCCGGCAGCGGCAGTGTCCCGAGCTGAGCCGCGAACGCGACCAGGCGGCCGAGGCAGGCCAGCAACTCCCCGCCTCCCAGGCCGAAGCCGACCGCTACGGCCGTGCCGCGGCCGACGCGAGCGCTCTGGTCAGTGCCCGGGCCGAGAAGAGCCGCCAGGAGGAGGCCTACATCGACGCGAAGATCGAGATGGCCGAGCTCCTCGCCGAAGCGGCCCAGCTGCGCATGGCGCGTATCGACGGCATGCGCGCCGAGCTCGCGGCCACCCTGGTCGACGGCGCCCCCTGCCCGGTCTGCGGCTCGCTCGAGCATCCCGAGCTGTGCGAGCTCCGCGGTGAGCGGGTGACCCACGAGCAGGAAGAGGCCGCCGCAGCCGAGGCCGCCCAGGCCGCGGAGAGGGCCGAGATGGTCGGCGCGAAGCTGGGCGCCGCCGACGTCCGCGTCACCGACCTTTCGGCCCGGCTCCAGAATGCAGGGTTCACCGTCGCCGGCGATCTGGCTTCGCTGCAGGCCGATGCGGCCAGGCTCGAGGCGGCGGCCCGCCAACGGCAGACCGAAGCGGCCGAGCTGACCGCCGCCGCGGCCCGGCACGGCGACCTCCAGGGCGCGCTCGAGGTCCTCAACCAGGCCGTCGCCGCCGCCGAGAGGCGCCTCGCCGAGCTGACCGAGCAGCGCGAGTCCGCGCTCCGCCAGGCCGCCGAGGCCGGCCAGCGCGCCGCCCGGCACCGGGAGTCACTGCTGGCCCAGCTCGGCGGGCGGCCCGACCTGGACACCGCGCTGAGCGCCGCCCGCCAGGCCGCCGACGCGCTCATCGCCGCCGCCGACGCGGCCGACGCCACCGCCCGCGCCACCGAAGACGCCCGCCGCGCCCAGACCGACGCCGGCCAGGCCGCGGCCGAGGCGGGATTCGCCGACCTGGACGCGGTCCGCCGCGCCCGGCGGGACGCCGCCTGGCGGACCGCGACCGACCAGACCATCCGCGAGCACGAGGCCTCGGCCCGGGCCGTCGCCGAACTGCTCGCCGACCCCGACCTGGACGTGCCGCTCGACCCGCCCGCCGACCTGGCCGGCGCGCAGGTCGCGGTCGAGGCGGCGCGCAAGGCCCACGACGACGCCGTGGCCGCCTACGACCGGGCCCAGCACAAGGCCGAACAGCTCGCCTATCTCGCCCCCCAGCTCACCGGGCGCCTGGAGGACCTGAAGCCGCTGGCCGAGAGAGCCGCCGTGGCCCGCAGGCTCGCCGACCTCGTGGCCGGCCTGTCCCCGAATACGTTGCGGATGACCCTGTCGTCGTTCGTGCTCGCCGCCCGCCTGGAGGAGGTTGCGGCCGCGGCCAGCGAGCGGCTGCTCAAGATGACCTCCGGCCGCTACTCGCTCGTGCACACCGACGCGCGCCGCGGTGCGGGCCGGTCCGGCCTCGGCTTGCTCGCCTGCGACACCTGGACCGGGGTAGACCGCGACACCAGCACGCTGTCCGGCGGCGAGACGTTCCTGGCCAGCCTGGCCCTCGCCCTCGGCCTGGCGGACGTCGTCACCGCCGAGGCGGGCGGTACCCGGATCGAGGCGCTGTTCGTCGACGAGGGCTTCGGCAGCCTGGACGAGGACACTCTCGAAGAGGTCATGACCGTGCTCGACGGCCTGCGCGAAGGCGGCCGCATGGTCGGCATCGTCAGCCACGTCGCCGAGCTCAGGCAGCGCATCCCGGCCCAGGTCCGCGTCCGCAAAGGCCAGGCCGGCAGCCACCTGACCGTCCGGGCTCACCCTCTCTAGTTGGACGCGGGCGGTCGCCCGGCGCACCATGGGGGAGTGCGTCCGATTTCCTGGTGGGGTGGCCTGAGCCGCAGGCGCCGGATGCTCATCACCGTCCTGGCCCTGGTCGTGGCGGCGGGCGTCGTCGCCGGCACGGTCCGCGCGCTGACCCCCGGCCCCGCCGTCACCAGCGCTAACGAGAACCATCCGGGCGCCGTCCTGCTGGTGCCGGGCTACGGCGGGAGCACCGCCGCGCTCGACCAGCTGGCGGGCAAGATCACGGCCTCCGGTGGCCGTGCCATCGTGGTCAAGCTGGCCGGCGACGGCACCGGCGACCTCCAGCTGCAGGCGAACGTGCTGAACGGGTACGTGAACCAGGCGCTGGCCGGGGGCTCAGGACCGGTGACGGTGATCGGCTACTCGGCCGGGGGCGTGGTGGCCTGGCTGTGGGACGTGGACTACGACGGCGTGGCCAAGGCCCGCCGGATCATCACCCTGGGCTCCCCGCTGCACGGCGCGGACCTCGCCGCCGTCGGCGCGACTGACCTGCCCGGCGCGTGCCCGGCCGCGTGCGAGGAACTCGTGCCCGGCAGTTCCACGCTCAACCGCCTGCAGGGGACCGCCTCGGCCACCCGCCCGCCGTGGCTATCCCTGTGGACCACCGATGACCAGGTGGTCCAGCCGCCCGATTCGGCCCGGCTGCCCGGCGCGGTGAACGTCCCGCTCCAGTCGATCTGCCCCGGCGTCTCGATCGGGCACGGCCAGCTGCCCACCGCCCCCCTCGTCGTCGGCATCGTCCTGCGCACCCTGGGCAACACCGCCCTCGCCTCGCCCCGTCCCGCCGACTGCCACTCCCTGCAGGCCCTGGGCGGCTCACGCCCCTAAGGACGCTACCTATGCCGCAATCTGCCTTAGGCACGCATGGAACGCTTGTTACGCGGTGATGTCCTTGGTGGAGAAGTTAGCCCAGGCGGCGGCCAGGAACACCACCACGTACACCACCTGGATCCCGAACCCGCGCTGGATATCTCGCCAGAAGATGGGCTGACGGAAGAAATCGATCCAGGCCAGCCAGTACCGGGTCGGCAGGTAGGGCTGGACCACGGTCGCCGCGTTGAGCGTGACCAGCACCTCGCTGGCCACCAGCGCGGCCAGCGCGCCCAGGGCCGAGCCGAGGGCCGAATCGGTGATGGTGGACAGGAACAGCGCGATCGCGGCGACGCCGAGCATGGACACGGTGATGAAGGCGATCGCGCCCGCGATCCGTTCGGTCAGCTGAAGCAGGCTGAGCGGCGCGCCGGACAGCGAGGTGACCGCGCCGCCCGCCGCCTGCCCCGCGGTGGGCGCCTGGCCGGCCAGGCCGCTGCCGGCCGCGCCGCCAGCGCCGCCGGCGCCGCCAGCGCCGCCGGCGCCGCCGCCCGGGGGAGCCTGCCCGACGGCCGCGGCCTGCGACGGGCCCAACAGGAAGACCCCGGTGGCGTAGGCCGTGAAGGTCACCGCCAGGACCACGAGCAGCACGTACGCGGTCACCGAGACGAGCTTGGCCACCAGCAGCCGGGTCCGCCCGACCGGCCGCACCAGCAGGTAGCGGAGCGTGCCCGTGCTGGCCTCGCCCGCGATGGAGTCGCCCGCCACGACCGCCACCGCGACCGGCAGGAACACCGGCAGCACGAGCGCGAGCGCGGCCGCCGGATACAGCGCGCCGTCCTGCAGCACGGCGGACAGGAACGCGCTGCCCTGGCCGGGCGGCGGGGTCAGGTGGGTGATCGCGATGAAGACCGCCACCATGAACGGCAGCGCGCAGGTCAGCACGACGCTGATCCACGTGCGCGGCCGCCGCAGCAGCTTGACCAGCTCGACCCCGATCACGAGGAGCCTCCGATGTAGTCCGAGCCCGCCCCGGTCACCGACAGCACGATCTCCTCCAGGCTGCGCTGGTGCGGGCCGATCGCGCTGACCCGCATCCCGGCCCCGACCAGCCGCGTGTTGAGCGCGGCCGCGTCGGAGTAGCGGACCAGCAGCTGCTGTCCGTCCCGGTGCTCCACCTGCCCGTCGAGCATGGCGGCCACCTGGTCGGCGTCGGGGGTGTCGACCAGGATCCGGCCGGTCGGCGCGCGCAAGACGGCCAGGTCGTCCTGCAGCACCAGCCGCCCGGCGTCCAGGACGCCGACCCTGGTGCACAGCTGCTCGACTTCGGCCAGCAGGTGACTGGACAGGAACACAGTCACCCCGGCCTCGTTCAGTCCGATGATGAGCTCCCGCAGATCGCGAATCCCGCGCGGATCCAGGCCGTTACCCGGCTCGTCCAGGATCAGCAGCCGCGGGCGGCGCATCAGCGCGCCGGCCAGCCCGAGGCGCTGCCGCATGCCCAGCGAGTAGGCCTTGACCGGCCGGCCGCCCACCCCGGCCAGCCCGACCTGCTCCAGCGCCGCGTCGATCCGCTTACCGCGGGTGCGCCGCGCCGACCGCCCGCCTGGGCCGGCCGCGTCGAGCAGCGCCAGGTTCGTCCGGCCCGACAGGTGCGGGTAGGCGGCGGGCTCCTCGATCAGCGCGCCGATCTGCGGCAGCACCTCGCGCACGTGCCTGGGGATCCGCTGGCCCATCACCTCGATCTGGCCGCTGGTGGCGTAGACCAGGCCGAGCAGCATCCGGACCAGCGTGGTCTTGCCCGAGCCGTTCGGGCCAAGCAGGCCGTACCGGTCGCCTTCGCGGACGTCGAGGTCCACCGACTGCACCGCCGTGACGGCGCCGTAGCGTTTGGTCAGAGCCCTGGTGCTGATCACTGCAGCGCGTTCTGATCCGTCACGAGCGTGGTCGCCGCCTGCTCGAGCACCTGGGTACTGACCGTTCCCGCGATCAGGAACGTGACGAAGAAGCCAAGCGGCCGGATGATGACCGCATTGATCAGCGGCGCGCTGATCAGCGCGCCCGTTCCGCCCGATACGTCGAACGCCGTGCCGCCGGCCGACAGCGCGTCCGCGACCAGATTGTGCCCGGCCGAGCCGCGTACCCCCAGGACGACGAATGTAGCCAGCCCGCCGCCGTAGACGCCGATCGCCTCGAACCCCTCCGGCACCGGGAGCCGGTTGCGGCCCGCCAGCTGGCGGGGCAGCGCCACGAACGCCAGGTTGCTCAGCGCCCCGGCCAGGTTGCTGGCGCTGGTCACGGTGAAGCCGGTGCCCGAGGCCCGCACCGGCGTCAGCACCCGCGGGTCCGGCCGCCACGGGCTGACCTGGAAGAACTGACTTTTCAGCGCCGGGCGGGCCGAACCGCGGCTGAAGATCTCGACCATCAGCGGCAGCCCGCTGGCCGGGTCGGCCCAGATGTCGACGTGCCCGACGGTGGACGCCGGATCGGCTGGCGTCATCCGCAGGCCGGCCGCGCTGCGGCCCGCCACCCGCAGCGGCGCGATCACGCTGAACGTAGCCCGCCGGCCGCCCTCGGACAGCAGGCGCAGCGCCAGGGCCGGCGGCACCAGGTCGGCCGGGCGGGGCAGCCGGAACGTCTGCCGGCCGCGGACCTCGGTCAGCAGCTCGTCGCCGGAATCCCAGATGTAGGAGCGGCAGCCGCTGAGCTGGTAGTCGTCGCGCTCGCCGGCGTCGGAGAGCACGTCGACCCGCCACCGGGTCGGCGTCGCCTGCCAGACCCGCATCTTCGTCACCCCGTCGAGCAGCGAGGTCAGGCCGGTCAGGCCCGCCAGCGGCGGCAGCCCGAACGTCGCGTTGCTTTCCGCGTACCCCGCATAGGGCTCATCCGCCGAGGCCAGAATGCGCCCGCGGAGCTGGCTGGCGGTCAGTGCGGGCACGCTGACGGGCAGTGCGCTGGCGATCACTGGTAGCCCGCAGAGCAGAGCCAGGCCGACGCCGACCACCGCCCACCTGCGCGCGCCGCGGACCCTTACCAAAATGCCCGCAAGGTGGTCGCTGGCCAGACGTGACGGTCACATGATCTATATCGCCCAGACACCCAATAACGGTACGATAACCCGGAGGTCTCGTGGCACAGGCAGCGTCGCCGGCAAAAGCGGCTCGCCCCTCTCGTCAGGAGACCTTCTTGCATCTAGGATCGGAAACTGTCAGTAACGATCAGAGGACTCTGACGAGACGGCTGTGGCGGGACGGCCCCGAGGGTCAGAGGTGGCGAACGGGTAAGGATTCGTCATGGCGAAAGATTCTGATGTTCGACGCATTGTCGTCGGCGTCGATGGCTCAGCGGAATCCGTGGCCGCGCTCAGATGGGCGTGCCGGGAGGCGAGCCTGCGCGCCGCCGAGGTTCTGGCCGTGCTGGCCCTGGAGTCCGCATGTCACCAGGTCGCGAGCTACGCCGTCCCAGCGCCGAGGCAGTCGGGCGGAAGCTGGGGTGCCGCCCGTGACGTGCTGCGCAAGTCGGTTAGCGAGGCGCTGAGCCTGTTCCCGGGCGTCAGCGTGCGGACCGAGATATCCG
The DNA here is from genome assembly GCA_963769715.1 of uncultured Actinomycetes bacterium. Classification (GTDB taxonomy): domain Bacteria; phylum Actinomycetota; class Actinomycetes; order Streptosporangiales; family Streptosporangiaceae; genus Palsa-504. The sequence continues at coordinate 17,922 of CAVYNE010000033.1, read as the reverse complement.
AGGGGCTCGCCGCGCGCGTACTGCTCGACGAGGCGGCCGATGCCGACATGCTGGTGCTCGGCCGCAGTTCGCAGGGCCCCGACCCGTACCGGGCCGCGGGTCCCGTCATCCGGGTCTGCCTGCGAGCCGCCCAGTGCCCGGTCGTGATCATCGGCGCGGTGGACGCGGCCACGCCGAACCCGGCGGATCACGTGCCCCAGTCGTGGCAGCGGGCTCTGCAGGGCTCTGGCGCGGCCAGGTAAGCACATAACGCAGAGTGACGAACATCTTGCCTGGCGGGGCGGCGGATAGCCGGTCGTGTCCTGCTGAATAAGGCTGGGCCGGGTAGCCTCGCGGTCATGGCGATCAGGGTGTGGCTTCCGGAGCCGGATTCGGTTGAGCTGATGGGCGGCCTGCCCGCCGGGATGACCGCCGACGTGTGGACCGGAGGCGAGCAGCTGCCCGATTCGGCCGATGAGGTCGAGGTGGTGGTGCTGCCGTTCGGGGTGCCGTCAGCCCGGATGCCAGTCCTGTCGAAGCTACCCCGGCTGCGGCTGATCCAGCTCATGTCGGCCGGCGCCGAGAACGCGATCCCGTTCGTCCCGCCCGGTGTCACCTTGTGCAACGCGCGCGGTGTGCACGACCCCGCGGTCGCCGAATGGGTCGTGACCGCGATCCTGGCCCAAGTCCGGCAGCTGCCCAGGTTCATGGCCGCGCAGCAGGCGGGTATCTGGGACCCGGTCCGAAGCGAGTCGCTGGCCGGCCAGACCGTGCTGATCGTGGGCTACGGCTCGATCGGCGAGGCGGTCGAGCGGATGCTGGCCCCGTTCGGCGTGACGATGGAGCGCATCGCCCGGCACGCCAGGCCTGGCGTGTCGAGCATGGACGACCTGCCGACTGTCTTGCCGGCGGCCGACGTCGTGATCCTGCTGGTCCCGATCACCCCGGACACCACCGGGCTGGTAGACGCGCGGTTCCTCAGCCAGATGCATGATCACGCCCTGCTGGTCAACGCGGCCCGCGGCACGATCGTGGACACCGACGCGCTGCTCGCCGAGCTGCGGTCCGGGCGGCTGCGCGCCGCCCTCGACGTCACCGACCCAGAGCCGCTTCCGGCCGGGCATCCGCTCTGGTCCGCGCCCGGCTTGCTGCTCACGCCCCACGTGGCCGGCGCGATGACCACGGCCATCCCGCGCGTCATGACCCTCGTCCGGCACCAGCTGGCCCGGTACGCCGCGGGCGAGCCCCTGCTCAACATCGTCGGCGAGCAGGGGTACTAGCCCAAATGCCCGCAACGAGAGTGAGACAATCGTTCCCGTGTCGTCCCTGGTAGAGGTGTCCCCTGCGGTCAGCGCCGCGCTGCAGGCCGGTCGGCCGGTCGTCGCGCTGGAATCCACGATCATCTCGCACGGCCTGCCCCGCCCCGGCAACCTGGACGCCGCCAAGGAGTTCGAGGCCATCCTGGCCAGCCATTCTGTCACCGCGGCCACGATCGCCCTGGTCGACGGCGTGGCGAAGATCGGCCTGGCCCCGGACGAGCTCGAGCGCATCGCCGTAGACGAATCCGTGATCAAGGTCAGCAGCCGCGACATCGCCATCGCGATGGCCAGGAAGGTGACCGGCGGCACCACCGTCGCGGCCACGTCGGTGCTGGCCGCCCGCGCGCGGATCCGGGTGTTCGCCACCGGCGGCCTCGGCGGCGTGCACCGCGGCGCGAGCGAGACCTTCGACGAGTCGGCGGACCTGACCGTGCTGTCCAGGACGCCGATCACGGTGGTCTCGGCCGGGGTGAAGTCCATCCTGGACATCCCGGCCACGCTGGAGCGGCTCGAGACGCTCGGCGTCGCGGTCGTGGGCTACCGCACCTCGCGCTTCCCGGCCTTCTGGCTCTCAGATTCCGGCTGTGACCTGGACTGGCGTGCCGACTCCCCGGAGGAGATCGCCGACCTCATGGCGGCCCGGGAGGCGTTCGGCGAGCGATCCGCCCTGCTCGTGGCCAACCCGCTGCCACCCGGCCGACAGCTCGACCCGCGGCTGCTCGACGACGCCCTGGCCGACGCGCTGGCGGCCGCGGCCGCTCGCGGCATCCGCGGCAAGGCGGTCAGTCCCTTCCTGCTCGAGGAGATCCGGCAAGTCACCGGCGGCGTCAGCGTCGGGGTGAACCTGGACATCGCCCGCGGCAACATCGACCTGGCCGCCAAAATCTCAAAATCTTGGGCCGAACGATCCGTGGTGCGTGTTGCCCCCTAGCACCACCAGTACCCCCCGGGTCGTGGTCTGCGGGGACGTGATCAACGACATCCTCGTGAAGCCGCTCGATGGCCTGGGACCTTGGCCGGGCAGCGACACCCCGGCCACGATCGGGGCCCGGCCGGGCGGATCCGCGGCCAACCAGGCCGCGTGGATGGCTCATCTCGGCGCCGACGTGGTGTTCGCGGGCCGGGTCGGCGCCCGCGACGCGCCCTACCACCGGCGGGAACTGGCCCGCGTCGGCGTCCGCGCGCACCTGGCCGCCGACCGCGGGGCCGAGACCGGCTCGATTGTGATCATGGTGGCGCCGGACGGCGAGCGGACCATGTTCACCGACCGGGGCGCGAACCTGCGACTGCGCCGCTCCGACGTGCCGGCCACCCTGCTCGACGGCGCCGCGGCGCTGCACCTTACCGGGTACACGTTCTGCGAGCCGCCGCTCCTGGAGGTGGCGCTCTGGCTGCTCGAACAGGCCCGGGCCCGGAAGCTTGCCGTCACCATCGACCCGGGTTCGGCCGCCTTCCTGGCTCGGCTGGAGCCGAAGGCGTTCCTACGCTGGACCGAAGGCGCCGCGGTCTGCTTCCCCAACCGCGACGAGGCCGCCGTGCTCACCGGCGAACCGCCCCGGAGTGATCCGATCTCCATGGCGGCCCACCTGACCAGGCACTACGGTGTCGTGGTGGTGAAACTCGGCGGTGCGGGCTGCGTGCTGGCCACCCCCGGCGAGACCCCGGTCCTGATCGCCGCGCATCCGGCTCGGGCCACGGACACCACCGGCGCCGGCGACGCCTTCTGCGGCGCCTTCCTGAGCAAGTGGCTAGCCGCCGACCCGAGAACCCCCGCCGTCGGCCCTGCCGCCTCCCCGGCCAGCCGGCCGGCCGCGGACCTGGTGAGCGCGGCGGAGTTCGCGGTCCGGATCGCCGCCACGGTCGTGACCCGCTTCGGCGCTCGCCCCGTGTAAGCGCTCGGGCCGGTCACCCGGAGCAGGTGATGATCGCGCGGGCCTTGGTGCGTGAGGCTAGCGGGATGGGCGATTTTGAGCTGAGCGCGGCCGAGTTCCGGGCGCTTTACCAGCGAGTCAAACACATGTCCCAGCAAGGACCGGCCGACCGGCGGGGAGCGTTGAACAATATCTCGGCCTCGCAGGTGGTGGCGGCGGCCAGTGGTGTCTGGCGTGGTCATGCTGTGTCGCTGGCGGCGCCGGTGGAGAGCCAGGTGGCGGCCGATAACCCTGATCCCGCCGTGCATCAGATGACTCATACCGGCACCAGTTCGGTTCCCGCTGCCGGACTCTCGTTCGCCACGGACCGGCTGGCCATGAACATCCACGGCAACGCCGACAGCCATATCGACGCCCTGAGCCACGTGATCTTCGACGGGACCCTCTACAACGACATAAGCGCGGGCGCCGTCACTGCCACGGGAGCAACTGAGCTCTCCATAGAGGAGGCCAGCGGCGGGATAGTCGGGCGTGGCGTGCTGCTCGACATTCCGCGGGTGCGGGGGGTGCCGTGGCTGGACCCAGGTGATCACGTGACCGCCGATGACCTGACCGCGGCGGAGGCGGCGCAGGAAGTCCGGATCGAGCAGGGCGATCTGCTATTCATCAGGGTGGGTCACCGCAGCCGCCGCACAGCGCTCGGTCCCTGGGACGTCGCGAATGCGCGCGCCGGGCTGCATCCGGCGGCCCTGGAGCTCCTCGCGGAACGGCAGATCGCGGTACTTGGCAGCGACGGCAACAATGACACGGCGCCGAGCGCGGCCGAGAGTGTCGACTTTCCGGTGCACGTGCTCGGCGTCAACGCGATGGGCCTGCACCTCCTGGACTGGCTGCAATTCGACGACCTCGTCGCGGTGTGCGAGGAGCTGAACCGCTGGTCATTCCTCTGCGTCATCGCACCTCTCCGGCTCCGTGCCGGGACCGGCTCGCCGGTCAACCCGATCGCCATCTTCTGAAACGACGGCGGGCCGATCACTCATTACGGGCGATGCCCGGCGCCTGATGCGACGGCTAGAGTCGCAGTCCACGGCGCTGAAAGGAACTCAGCATGGACGATCATTACGACGTGATCATCATCGGGACCGGGGCGGGCGGCGGTACGCTGGCTCGCCACCTGGCTCCCTCGGGCCAGCGCATCCTGCTGCTCGAGCGCGGCGACTGGCTGCCCCGCGAGCCGGAGAACTGGTCCACCGTGGACGTGTTCGTGGACGGCCGGTACGTCTCCCCGGACTCCTGGTACGACCCGAAGGGCAAGTCGTTCTACCAGCCGCAGGTGCACTACTTCGTCGGCGGCGCCACCAAGCTGTACGGCGCGGCGCTGTACCGGATGCGCGCCGAGGACTTCGGCGAACTGCGCCACCATGACGGCCTGTCGCCGGCCTGGCCCATCTCCTACCAGGACATGGAGCCGTACTACACCGCGGCCGAGACGATGTACCAGGTGCACGGCGCGCGGGGCGAGGACCCGACCGAGCCACCGGCCAGCGCGCCCTACCCCTACCCCGCGGTCTCCCACGAACCCCGGATCCAGCAGCTCTCCGACGACCTGGCCAAAGCGGGCTTTCACCCGTTCCACGCTCCGTGCGGCATCAGGGTCAACGAGGCGAACCTGCCGTACAGCATCTGCGTGCGCTGCGCGGACTGCGACGGCTTCCCGTGCCCGCTGCACGCCAAGTCCGACGCCGAGGTGGCAGGCGTCCGGCCCGCCCTGGAGCACCCCAACGTCACCCTGGTCAGGAACGCCCGGGTGGTGAAGCTGGAAACCAACCCGGCCGGTACCACGGTCACCCAGGTGGTGGCCGAGCACGACGGCGAAACCGAACGCTACCAGGGCGACATCGTGGTCGTCGCCTGCGGCGCGGCCAACTCCGCCAAGCTGCTGCTGGCCTCGGCCAGCGACAAGCACCCGAACGGGCTGGCCAACGGCTCGGATCAGGTCGGCCGCAACTTCATGTACCACGACAGCCAGGCCGTGCTCGCCCTGTCCAAGGACCCGAACCCGACCGTGTTCCAGAAGACCCTCGCCTTCAACGACTTCTACTTCCGCGGCCCGGACTTCGACTACCCGATGGGCAACATCCAGATGATCGGCAAGTCCCAGGCGGCGATGTTCCGCGGCGAGAAGCCGCTGGAGACCAAGTTCGCGCCGAACTGGGCGCTGCGCGACGTCGCCGCGCACGCCGTCGACTTCTGGCTGTCCACCGAGGACCTGCCGCAGCCCGGCAACCGGGTCACCCTCGGCCCGGACGGCGGCATCCACCTGGCGTACACGCCGAGCAACCCCACCGCCGCCAAGCAGCTGTACCACCAGCTCCACTCGATGCTCGGCTCGCTCCGCATGCACCCCGGCCACCTGGCCCACCGGTTCGCGTACATGAAGACCGACATCCCGGTGGCCGGCTGCGCGCACCAGGCCGGCACCGTCCGGTTCGGCGCCGACCCGGCCACCTCGGTGCTCAACCCCGACTGCCGGGCCCACGAACTCGACAACCTCTACGTGGTCGACACCAGCTTCTTCCCGAGCATCAGCGCGGTCAACCCGGCCCTGACCGCGATGGCGAACGCCATCCGAGTCGGCGACCACCTGCTCGAACGACTCGGCCGCGGCTGAGCTGCGCCACGCGCCCCCGCGACCGCGCCCGCGTGCCTTTCTTCAGGCACGCGGTCCTTCTTTATTGGGCCCGTGTCTATTGGCGCAGCCAGTCGAGCAGGAGCTCGTTCAGCTTTTCCGGCGCGTCAAGCGGCACCCAATGGCTCGCGCCGGGGATTTCTTCATAACGCCACGGTCCCTGGACGAATGCCGCGGATTTCTTCATCCGCTCGCCGTCGAGGTAATGGTCTTCGGTCGACCAGATGCCCAGGGTCGGCGCGGTGACCGGCGGCAGGGCGGGCGCGGGGCCCGGCATCCGCGGCGCGAGGTTAGCGCGGTACCAGTTCAGCGACGCGGTCAGCGCGCCCGGCCGGGACAGGTCCGCGATGGCCGCCTCGAGGTCCCCGTCCCCGCGGCTGAACGTGCGTAGCCAGGCCCAGTCGTCATACTGGATGGTCGCCTCCGCGACGCCGTAGAACTGGAAGAAGAGCTGATACCAGGCCATCTCGTACTGCCGCACGGTGGACGGCGCGAGCGGGTGCGGCACCGAGATCACGGTCAGCGTGCCGACGCGGTCCGGGCAGAGGACGGCGGTGAGCCAGGCCACCGCCGCCCCCCAGTCGTGCCCGACCACATGCGCCGCCTGGACGCCGAGCTGGTCCAGCAGCGCCCTGACGTCGCCGACCACGTTCCGCAGCCCGTAGGAGCGGACCTCAGCCGGGTGCTCCGAGCGCCCGAAACCGCGCATATCCGGTGTGATGACCCGGTAACCGCTGGCCGCCAGGACCGGAACCTGGTGCCGCCACAGCCGCGCCGAATCCGGCCAGCCGTGCAGGAGGAGAACCGGGACGCCGTCGCCGTGTTCCTCGACGTATAGGGAGACACCGTTAGCCTCGATGACCCGGCCGTTCGCGTTCATGACCCGATCATGGCACGACAGGGACTTACCGGTGCTCACGCCTCCAGAGCACGATCAGCACCGCCACGATGAAGACGAACAGCACGGCCGCACCCAGGTAGTCGATCATGCCGCGCGTACCTCCATTGCCGCAGCGTAGCAGGCAAGCCGGCCAGCCCGGTAGCGCCGGGTCCTTGGCTCGCGCGCTTCGCGCGGCACGCACCGGCTCCGTTCGGCTTAATCCTGCTCTTTCGCCCCGGGCACGACCAGGCCCGTCTCGTAGGCGGTGACCACGGCCTGCGTCCGGTCGCGCAGCCCGAGCTTGGTCAGCACGTGGCTGACGTGCGTCTTCACGGTCTCCTCGGTGACGACCAGGCGGGCGGCGATCTCCGGGTTGGACAGGCCCTCTGCGACGAGCCGCAGGACCTGAGTCTCGCGCGGGGTCAGAGTGGCGAGGGCACCCGAAGGCAGGGCGTCGGGCCTCGGGCGCAGCCGGGTGAACTCGCTGATCAGGCGCCGGGTGACGGCGGGCGCGAGCAGCGCCTCGCCGGCCGCGACGACCCGTACGCCCTCGAACAGCCGCTCGGCGGTGACGTCTTTGAGCAGGAAGCCGCTGGCGCCGGCGCACAGCGCATCGTAGACGTAGGCGTCCAGGTCGAAGGTGGTCAGGATCAGGATGCGCGGCCCACCGGGTCCGGCGAGCTGCCTGGTGGCTTCGATGCCGTCCATGACGGGCATGCGCACGTCCATCAGGACGACGTTGAGGGACAGCTCACGGCAGATCCGTACCGCCTCGGTCCCGTCGCAGGCCGTGCCGACGACCGTGAAGTCCGGCTGGGTGTCCAGCAGCGCGGCGAAGCCGGTGCGCACCACGTGGTGATCGTCGGCGACGATAATCCGGACCGCCGGGGGAGCATCGGTCATGCCGTCATCTCCGCCTTGGCGGGCAGCGTGGCCTCGATCAGGAAGCCACCGCCGGGAGCGGCGCCGGTGCGCAACTCACCGCCGGCCGCGGCGGCCCGCTCGCGCATGCCGGGCAGCCCGTGCCCGCCGGAGACCACCGGCTGCGCCGCGGGCGGGCCCGGGCCGTTGTCGCGGATGCGCAGCGACAGGACGTCATCGGCGAAGTGCAGCTCCACGTCGACCGCGGCGCCCGGCGCGTGCCGCCGGGCGTTGGTGAGCGCTTCCTGGATAATGCGGTAGGCGGCCAGCTCGACACCGGGATCGAGGGTGGCCGGGGGGCCGGAAATGATGAGCCTGGTGCCTGCGCCTGACGCATTTCTGGCCTCGTCGAGGAGCTCGTTGAGCTGCTGCAGACCTGGCTGTGGATGCCGGTCCGCACCCGGCAAGCCTGGGTCGGCGGCCTGCGCGTCCTCGCGGAGCACGCCGAGCAGCCGCCGCATTTCGGTCAGGCCGGCCCGCGCGGTGTCGCCGATCTCCAGTAGCCGCTTGGCGCCCGCGGCTGGCATCCCCGGGGTGGCCAGCCGGGCCGTCTCCGCTTGCACCGCGATCATGGAGATGTGGTGCGCGACCACGTCGTGCAGCTCACGGGCGATGCGCGCCCGCTCCCCGCGGGCCGTGTGCTCGACCAAGGTGCCGGCGATGACCTGCCGGGCGGTCCTGTGCACCAGCGCCTCGCTGTGCGCCCGCTGCGCGATCCCGGTCAGGGCGGCCGCCGGAGCCAGCGCGGCCAGCAGCACGACCAGGACCCCTTCCTCGGAACCCGCGCGCCCCAGGTCGGCCAGCGCCAGCACCAGGAACGGTACGGCCAGGGCCGGCGCCAGGAACTGGGCCGCCCCCCGCGAGGCCTCCGTCCGCCGGCTGCTGCTTCGTGCTGCGCCGCTGCGGCCCAGCCGGTACAAGACGATCAGCAGCGCGGCCACGCCCGCGACCGTCAGCGTCTGGAAAGCGGCCAGCGAAAGCACGCTCGCGGCGCAAATAGCCACGGCGGCCGCGGTCGGCCCGAGAAAAGCCAGCGGCACCGTGGTGCTCGCGGCGAGCGCGCACACGCCGACCAGGCCGGCCGCGCTCATCCCGGTGCCGGCGCCCCGCGCAATCGCCTCGCTCATCGCCGCCAGCCCGAGCACGGCTCCGGCGACGGCGGGCGCGTGGGGAGACGCGGCGAACCGCCGGCCCCTATCCAGCCATCCGCCACTCCGGTCACCTGCCGTGCTCATGTCAACCATTGTCGCCGCTCAGCCTGGGCCTGGCGTCGCCCCGGCCGGGGATACCGTCGTCCCTCCTGCGAGGGATGCGCCGCAGCTATCCCCCCTCGGGTCAGTGACGGCGAAGACCGCTCCCCGGCGTGACGACCAACCCAGGCGCCGTTCCCTAGCCTTACCTGGTATGGAAGCAACTATCGAAGTCAGCGGCCTGCGCAAGCGGTTCGGGCCGACTCTGGCCCTGGACGGGATGTCCTTCACGGTCGGGCCTGGGCAGGTCACCGGCTTTGTCGGCCCGAACGGCGCCGGGAAGTCCACCACGATGCGGGTGATCCTCGGCCTGGATGCGGCCGATCAGGGCAGCGCGCTGATTGGCGGCCGCCCCTATAAGAGCCTGCGGCATCCGCTGAGCCAGGTCGGGGCCCTGCTGGACGCCGCCGCGCTGCAGCCCAGCCGCAGCGCCCGTAACCACCTGCTGTGGCTGGCCCACTCCCAGGGCCTCGGCGCGAAGCAGGTCGACGAGGTGATCGAGCAGGCGGGCCTTTCGTCGGCGGTGCGGCGGAAGGCGGGCGGCTTCTCGCTGGGCATGCGGCAGCGGCTGGGGATCGCCGCCGCGCTGCTCGGGGATCCGCCGGTGCTGATGATGGACGAGCCGTTCAACGGCATGGATCCCGAGGGCATCGTGTGGATGCGCGGGTTCTTGCGGTCGCTGGCCGCGCAGGGCCGCGCGGTGCTGGTGTCCAGCCACCTGATGAGCGAACTGCAGGACACCGCGCATCATCTGGTGGTGGTCGGCCGCGGGCACGTCATCGCCGACACCAGCGTGTCCGAGCTGATCGCGACCGCCTCCGACGGCCGGGTCACGGTGCGCACCACCGCACGGTCGGAGGCGATGACGGTGCTGGCCCACGCGGGGGCCATCGTCGCCGCCACCGACCGGGACACGCTCACCATCTCCGGGCTGGCCGCCGAGAAGATCGTGGCGCTGCTCGGCGAGAGCGGGGTGCCGTTCTCGGAGGTGTCGGCGCACCGCGCGACGCTGGAGGAGGCCTACATGGAACTCACCCGGGACGCGGTCGAGTTCCGCGCCAGCGCGCCTTCCGGGGCCGGCCCTGAGGAGGCGGCGCGATGACCGCCGGCACGGTTGCGCCGCACCGGCCGCGCCCCCAGACCGGGCGGGACGGCTTCGCCCAGCTCCTGCACGCGGAATGGACCAAGTTCAGGACCGTGCGCGGCTGGGTCATCGGCACGCTCGTCGCCGTCCTGGTGACGGCGGGACTCGGGCTGTTCGCCGCCGGGGCCAGCAGCAGCTCGTGCCAGAGCACGAGCGGCGGCCCGGCCCGGTCCGGCCAAGGGTGCATGACCATTCCCCCGGTGGGGCCGGGAGGCGAGGCCGTGACCGACAGCTTCTACTTCGTGCGCCAGCCGCTGGCCGGGAACGGCAGCATCACCGTCCAGATCACCTCGCTGACCGGCCTGCTCCCGTCCACGAACCCCAATAGCACCGGCACGCGTCCCGGCCTCGTGCCGTGGGCCAAGGCCGGGATAATCATCAAGGAGAGCACTCAGCCGGGATCGGCGTACGCGGCGATGATGGTCACCGCGGACCACGGGGTACGCATGCAGGACGACTACACCAACGACACGGCGGGCCAGCCGGGCGCCGTCTCCCCGGCTTCCCCGCGCTGGCTCCGGCTGACCCGCTCCGGCGACACGATCACCGGCTACGACTCGGCCGACGGCACGCACTGGGCCCAGGTGGGTGCCGTTCACCTGGCCGGGCTGCCGTCGACCGTCCAGGCCGGGCTGTTTGCCGCGTCCCCGGCGTACCAGGCGATCTCCGAGAACTTCGGCGGCGGAGAAAACGGGATCGTCGCCCCCAGCCAGGACACCGCCGTCTTCGATCACGTCAGCCGGTCGGGCGCCTGGCCGGGCGGCACCTGGACCGGCGACTACGTCGGAGCCGCCGACGGGTCCGGGATCGGCGGGTATCACCAGGCCAGCAGCCGGTTCACCGTGACCGGCTCCGGCGACATCGCGCCGGTCGCGACCGGGCAGGCTGGCGACGTCGGCACCACTATCACGAATCATCTCGTGGGCACGTTCGCGGGGCTGATCGCGGTGATCGTGGTCGCGACGATATTCATCACGGCCGAGTACCGGCGGGGCCTGATCCGCCTCACCCTGACCGCGAGCCCACGGCGGGGCCGGGTGCTAGCAGCTAAGGCCATCGTGATCGGCTCGGTCACCTTCGTGGCCGGGCTGGCCGCCGCCGCCGCTGCGGTGATCTTCGGGGCCCAGCTAGCGCGGGCCCGGGGCTCGTACGTGTACCCGGTACCGTGGCCGACCGAGCTGCGCATAATCGTCGGCACCGGGTTGCTGATCGCCCTGGCCGCCGTCCTCGCCCTCGCCCTCGGGACCATACTGCGCCGCAGTGCCGCCGCGGTCACCCTCGTCATCGTGGCGATCGTCCTGCCCTACATCCTGGGCGTCGCTTCCGCCCTGCCGGTCAGCGCCTCGGACTGGCTGCTGCGGATCACCCCGGCCGCCGCCTTCGCCATCCAGCAGGCCATTCCGCAGTACCCGCAGGTCACCGCCCTCTACTCGCCGTCGTCCGGCTACTTTCCGCTGGCGCCGTGGGCCGGTTTGGCCGTACTGTGCGGTTACGCCGCGCTCGCCCTGGGCCTGGCCGTTGTGCTGCTGCGCCGGAGGGACGCATGAGTCAGGTGCTGCCCGCCGGGTCGCCGGGCCTGCCGGTCGCGCGGCGCGTGGACGTGACGGGCCTGGGGGACGCACTGCACGCGGAATGGACCAAGCTGCGCACGGTGGCGGGGCCAGCCTGGTTGCTGGCCGGCACCGTCGTGCTGACCGTGGCGGTCAGCGCCGCCGCGACGGCCGCCGTCCGGTGCCCGACCGGCACCGCCTGCCCGGTGGACACCCCCAAGCTCAGCCTCACCGGGATTGAGTTCGGCCAGGCGATCGTCGCCATCCTGGCCGTGCTGGCGATCAGCGGCGAGTACAGCACCGGCATGATCCGCATCACGCTGACGGCGATGCCACGCCGGTCCGCCGTGCTGGCCGCCAAGGCGGTCCTGGTGGCCGGCCTGGTGCTGGCCGCCGGGACCATCGCCGTCGTCGGATCGGTGCTAGCCGGGCGGGTCCTCCTGCCCGGCCACGGCTTCACCCCCGCGCGCGGCTTCCCGCTGGAGTCCCTAGCCGACGGGCCGACGCTGCGCGCCGCCGCAGGCTCGGTCCTGTACCTCGCGCTGATCGCCCTCCTTAGCCTCGGCATCGCCACCATCGTGCGGGACTCCGCCGTCGCCATCGGTGCCGTTCTCGGGCTGCTCTACCTCTCTCCGATCATCATTTCCGTCGTGGCCGGCGACCCGGTCTGGTCCCACCGCCTCGAGCGGTACGCGCCGATGAGCGCCGGGCTCACCATCCAGGACACCACCGGCCTGCGCGGCCTGCCCATCAGCCCGTGGGGCGGCCTCGGCGTGCTCGCCGTCTGGGCGGCGGCCGCGCTGCTGGTCGGCGGGCTCCTACTGCGGTGGCGTGACGCGTGAGCGGCGCCCTGACCGGAGTGGCCGGCATCGAGAGACCGCCGTGGCCGGTCAGGAGGCTGTTCCCGCTGCTCGCCACCGTCGTGATGACCGCCGTCGGAATGGCGGGCACGATCTGGGGCCCGCGCTACTACGGCAAAACCGCCTGGGCACTACCCGATGACCTGTGGGGGACGCTGATCGCGGCCCAGCGGCTCGCGCACCTGAACCTGGCCGGCCTGTACACCTTGCCCACCCAGCTGGTCTCGCTCCCGGGCACGGCCGTCATCTTGGTCCCGGCCATCGTCGTCATCGACGTGACCGGACTCCGGCTGGGGCTGCCGTCGGCCCATGGCGCCTATCCCGCTGTCTGGCTGTTCGCCGGGCCCTACCAGGTGGCCATCTCCGCCGTGACGTTGTTCGCCGCCGACGCGATCGCCGAACGTCTGGGTGCGAGCCGGCCCAAGCGTTTCTGGCTCGCCGCCGCGGGCGCCACGGCCCTGTGGAGCGTCACCATACGGTGGGGCCACCCGGAAGATGCTGTGGCGGTCGGGCTGCTGTTGTACGCCATCCTGGCGCTGGCCGAATCGAAGACCAGCCGGTCCGCGTGGCTGGCCGGGGCGGCGGTGGCCGTGCAGCCGCTCGTTCTGCTCGCGTTCCCTCTCCTCGCCGCCGTGGTCGAGCCGAGGCGCCTGGCCGGCTATATCGCCCGGGCGGCCACCCCGGCCGTGCTGCTGCTGGCCGCCGCGGCGGCAGCCAACTGGACGGCTACCGTCCAGGCGGTCACCAGCCAGCCCAACTCCCCGGCGATCGACCACCCCACCCCGTGGCTATCCCTTTATCCGCGCATGTCCGACGGCCAGGTGGCGGCCGGCCCGGCCAGGATCCTGGCCATCGCGGTGGCGTGCGGCTGCGCGCTGGTCGTAGCGCGCCGCTGGCGGGCGGCACGGCCGGGCGGCCGGTGGGGGCACGAGGGCCTGGGGGAGCTGCTGTGGTGGACCGCGGTGGCGCTGTCGCTTCGTTCGGTGTTCGAGCCCGTGATGGTGGCCTATTACTTGTGGCCGCCGCTGGCGGTGGCGCTCGTCGCCGCCGCGAGGGACTGGTCGCGCCTCATCCCGACCGGGTGCGTCGCCGTGGTGCTCACGTTCTTCTCGCAGATCCAGTGGCGCAACCCGTGGAGCTGGTGGACGCCGATGGTCATCGGGCTGGCCCTAGCCCTGTACTTCGCCCGGATCCGGACCCGCGAGCCCGACGCCGGAGCGGCGCCGCAGGTGCTGCCAGAGCCGGGGGAGCAGTTCGCCGCCGATGGCGCGCCATGAGGCGATCTCCCCGTCGGATAGCGGGGTGACCGGGTTGGCCCCGGAGGCCGCCAGGGCCGTCAGGTAGACGTCGCAGGCGGCCGCGAGCAGCCACATCCGGGCCACCGCGAGGCCCGGTGTGGCGCCCAGGGTGAGGGCGCCGTTGCCGCGCAGCAAAAGCGCCTCGCCGGTCGGCAGGCTGTCGGCTGCCCGTTCGGCCTGTTCGGGTGACCTGAGCAACGCGGCGTCGTCGTACACCGGCACCGAGTCACCGAGCCACGCGGCCTGGCCGTGCAGCGGGACCAGCAGGGTGACCACAGCCGCCGCGGCGAACGCGCTAGCGGGCTGGGCCCGGGCGATCGCGGCCGCGTCGGGCCGGGCGCGGTACAAGGCGAGGTGCGCCCACGCCTCCGCCGGAGCGCCCGCCGGAAGCGTCCCGCCCGGCCGTGCGGAAGCCGCGAGCGGCACCTCGACCACGCCGGACCCGGTGACGCAGGCCAGGTCGGCGCCCGGCGTGATCAGCATCGACTCCCCGGCCCGGGCGGACACGTGCCCATACGCCGTGACCAGCCCCAGCCGCGCCAGCACGTTCGCCGCCTCCGCGACCTCCTCACGCAGCCCGGCACCTGGCCCCGATGCCTGCCCCGCCTCCGGCCCCGGAATCACCGTGAGCTTCCCCTTCCCAGACGGCCAGCCGCGTGTCTAAACTGTATGCAGTTTTCACTGTATGCACTTTGCCTTCGAAGGGGAAGGGTCATGATCTCAGGGCTGCGCCATTACGCGCTGGAAGTGCCGGACCTGGCCGTGGCCGAGGGTTTCCTGCAGGATTTCGGCCTGGAGACCGGTGAGAAGGACGGGTCTCTGGTCGCCATGTGCCCCGGTCGCGATCAGGAGCAGGTGCGGCTGGTACAGGGGCCGGCCAAGCGTCTGCACCACGTCACGTTCACGCTCCGCCCGGGCACCGTGGACGCGGTCCGTGAGGCGCTTGAGCGGTCCGGCACGCCGGTCATCGAGCCGCCGCCCGGCGCCACCGAAGAGGGCCTGTGGCTCCGCGACCCAGACGGCACCACCGTGCAACTGCTCGATGAGCCCCAGGCTCCGGCCCGGCCGGCCGCCGAGGTGCTGGTCAACATGGGTGGCAGCCGCCAGCGGGTCGGCGTTGCGCAGTGGACCGAAGCGACCAGGGACGTGCTGCCGCAGCGGCTCGGGCACTCGCTGCTGTTCACCGCGCAGCCCAAGCAGATGACCGAGTTCTACACCCAGGTGCTCGGGCTGCGGGTCAGTGACACGATCCACCACGACATGGTGACGTTCTTGAACGCCGGGCCGGGCGATCATCACATCTTCGGCTTCATCGCTAGCACCCACCGTGGCTTCCACCACGCCAGTTTCGAGGTCCCGTCCATCGACGCGATCGCGGTCGGTGCCGACCGGATGCGCAGCAAGGGCCACGAGGCGGGCTGGGGGCTGGGCCGTCACACCATTGGATCGAACTTCTTCCACTACAACCCCGATCCGTGGGGCTCGTGGATCGAGTGGTTCTCCGACATCGACCAGATCGACGACTGCTGGGTCGCCAACGACTGGGACGTCCCCCCGCACCTGTGGGGCACGCCGCCACCCGAGACTTTCCTCGCCAACCAAGAGCCGGCCAGCTGACCCGAACCCCCACCTGACCCCAAGCCCGCCACCCAACTCCAGGAGTGCACCATGAGCCGGGACATCGCCGCGATTTTCGCCGATATCGACGCCTTCGATCCAGATAAGTTCGTCGCTCACCTCACGCCCGACGCGAAGTTCCGCTTCGCCAACGCCGACCCGGTCACCGGCCGCGCGGCCGTGAAGGAGGCGGTAGCGGGCTTCTTCTCCACCATCGACGGCCTCACCCACCACATCCTGAACGTGTACGAGTCCGGCGAAACGGTTATCGTGCAGATCGACGTGGAATACCGTCGCGAGGACGGCAAGTCGGTCACCGTGCCCAACGCCGACATCCTGGTCTTCGACGGCGACCTAGTGCGCGACTGGCAGATCTACATCGACGTCGCTCCCGTGTTCGCCTGAACCAGCCCATGATCACGCTCACCGATATCGCCTACGTCAGGTCTGGCGTCGCGGATCTGGACGCCGCGACTCGCTTCGCCGCCGGCATTGTCGGTCTTGAGCTGGTGACGCCCACCGAGGTGGGCGTCACCCACCTGCGGGCGGACCAGCGGCACCATTGCCTGGCCCTCGTCGAAGGGCCCTCCGGGGTCATCTCCTCGGGCTTCAGCGTGGCCGACTTGGGCGCGCTCGCCGCTGCCGAGACCGAGCTCGAGCGGTCCGGCATCAGCGTGCACCGCGGATCAGCCGCCGAAGCCAGGTCACGTCGCGTCCGCGAATTCATCGCCTTCGACGACCCGTTCGGCAATCGCCTGGAGCTGGTGAACCAGCAGGAGACGGTAGCCCGGCCGGTGGCCTTCAGCCGCGGCGCCGGGATCACCGAGTTCGGCCACCTCTGCCTGGACGCACCCGACGTGCACGAGGCCCACCGGTTCTGGAGCACCCGCTTCAACGCCCGGGTGTCGGACTGGCTCGGTGACGCCGCCTGCCTGATGCGCATCGATCCCGTGCACCACAAGCTCGCCGTCTTCCGCGGCGACGAGCCAGGTCTGTGTCACATGAACTTCCAGGTGGAGACCATCGACGACGTGTTCAGGAACTGGCATTTCCTGGTCGAGCACGACGTCGAGATCGAGATGGGCCCGGGGCGGCACCCGCAGTCCGGCGCGATCTTCCTGTATTTCCTCGGCCCGGAGGGGTTCACCTACGAGTACTCTTTCGGCGTGCGGCGGATCGAGGACGACGCAACCTGGGTGCCCCGCACCTTCGACCCGGCCGAACCCGGCTCCATCGACATGTGGCTCGGCCCCACTACCCGTCCCGTCACCCAGCCCCAGGTGCGATCCGCTCAGACGGCCAAGGCCGGCCGCCCCGCTTCATGAGTGTCCAGGCGCCCGAAGCCACGTCCCTCGACGTGGCCGGCTCCACCGCGCCCACTGTACTATCCCCTTCCCACCGCCACCCCCAGACCGCGCAGCGCCCCGCCCCTACCCCACCCGAATCCGCCTCGCGAGTCACATGATGTGTGGCTCTCTACCTGGGGCCACGGGCGGGGGAGGGGCCGGCAGGAGAAGCGCCTCAGCTCGTCCCCGTCAGCCGCAGGGCGGCGGGTGCCTGGCGGTCGATGAGCGCCACCGCATGCGGCACCGCCACCGGCACGAAGTCTGGCGCGCAGTCGGTCAGCACCCGCAGCGCCGTCCGCTCCAGGTGGTGCGCCATCTCGCTCAGCGCGCCCTGCTCGTCCCCGGCGATCAGCGCCTCCAGGATCGCGGCGTGCTCGACGTCGCCGGCCGCCTGCCAGCTGCCCGGCTCGGACAACTGGTAGATGCGGATGTAGCGGGTAGTCCGGTCGGCGAAGGCCCGCAGTTGCCGCTGCATCGCGTCGCCGGCTGCCGCGGTGCAGACCCGGTGATACTCGGTGTGTGCCGCGAACCAGGCGTTGAAGTCGCCGGTCTTGGCGGCCCGCCGCATCGCGGTCAGCATCCGCTTGGCCTCGGCGCGGGCCTTGGCCCCGAAATTCCCGATCGTCATCGACAGCGCCAGCGTCTCCAGCAGGATCCGGCTGGCGTAGACCTCATCGAGTTCTTCCGGGTCAAGGCCCGCCACCCGGGTCCGCTGGTTCGGCTCGATCTCGACCAGGCCCTCCTCCTGGAGCATCCGCAGCACCTCACGGAGCGGAGTGCGGCTGATGCCGAGCTGGGCGGCCAGGCTCACCTGGGACAGCTTGGTCCCTGGCGACAAGGTGCCGTTCAGGATGCATTCCCGCAGGTAGGCGTGGACGTGCGGGATGGCCTGCCTGGCCTCGGGCAAGTCGACCTTGCGGATGTCGGGGACCTGCACGGCACGAGGCATGGCCAACATTCTCCCCGATCTGACGGCTGCTGGATACAGTTCATTGACAACTGCATACAGTTTACCCGCCGATTAGTCGTTCACGCGTCGCGCAGTCGCAGCACCAGCCCGCCGCCAGCAGCGCCCCGCACGGCCTAGGCCCCCATCCTCGCCCAGCGCCAAAAGTGCATGCAGTTTTTCCCCCGGCCCCCGAGCTCTTGAACGCGTCGGACAAACTGCATACAGTTTAGCTACAGCAGCCAGCGGCAG
>CAVYNE010000032.1:250000-279254 GCA_963769715.1 uncultured Actinomycetes bacterium | reverse complement strand
CCCGGCGGCGTCCTCGGGCACGCCCGCGTCGATCACCGCGCGCGCCTGGAGCACGGCGGCATCGAGCTCGTCCTCGGTGACCTCCGGCGGCGCGATCAGCGCGATCGTGCCGCTAACCGGCACGTCCTCACCGGTCCGAGCGACGATGCGCCGGACCGTACCGGCGTCGGGCGCCTCCAGCGTGCCGGTGATCTTCTCGGTCTCG
Source organism: uncultured Actinomycetes bacterium (assembly GCA_963769715.1). GTDB lineage: Bacteria > Actinomycetota > Actinomycetes > Streptosporangiales > Streptosporangiaceae > Palsa-504. Next base: position 279,049 of record CAVYNE010000032.1, on the reverse strand, counting down.
ATGTCCGCGAGGTCGTCGCCGACCTTCACCTCATCCCCCTCCGCGACGACCCAGGCGGTGATCTTGCCGAGCTGCATCGACAAGCCCCACTTCGGCATCGTCACGGGGACGATCCGGTCATCGGTCATCGGGTCCACCCGGTTACCGTCTTCACGGCGTTCACCACGCGTTGCGCGTCGGGGATATAGAGGTCCTCGAGCGCAGTGGAGAACGGCACCGGGGTATGCGGCGCCGTCACCATCTCGATCGGGGCCTGCAGTGCGCCGAAGGCCTTCCGCGCCACGAGCGCCGAGATGTCGGTGGCGATCGAGCACCGGGGGTGCGACTCGTCGACGACGACCAGCCGACCGGTGCCCTCGACGCTCTCCAGCACGGTGTCCTCGTCCAGCGGACTGGTGGTGCGCAGGTCGATGACCTCGCACTGCACGCCGTCCCCGGCCAGCTGACCGGCCGCTTCGAGCGAAGTGTGCACCATCCGGCCCAGGGTCACGATCGTCACGTCGCCGCCCTCGCGGACCACGTTGGCCTCGCCGAAAGGCAGCGCGTAGCTTTCCTCGGGCACCGGGCCGGCGAGGTCGTACAGCGCCTTGTGCTCGAAGAATATGACCGGATCGTTGTCCCTGATGGCCTGGATCATCAGGCCCTTGGCGTCGTACGGGGTGGCCGGCAGGACCACCTTCAGGCCCGGGATGTGGGTGAACAGCGGGTACAGGCACTGGGAGTGCTGGGCCGCGGCCCGCAGCCCGGCGCCGTACATGGTGCGGATCACCACGGGCGTGACCGCCTTGCCGCCGAACATGTACCGGAACTTCGCGGCCTGGTTGTAGATCTGGTCGAAGCAGACGCCCATGAAGTCGACGAACATGAGCTCGGCCACCGGCCGCAGGCCCGCCGTGGCTGCGCCGATCGCGGCGCCGATGAACGCCGATTCCGAGATGGGCGTGTCGAGCACCCGGCCGGGGAACTTGTGGTACAGCCCCTTGGTCACGCCGAGCACGCCGCCCCAGGCGTCGTCCTCGCCGGGCGCCCCCGCGCCGCCGGCGTTGTCCTCCCCCATCACGATGACGCTCTCGTCCCGCTCCATCTCCTGGGCCAGCGCCTCGTTCAGGGCCTCGCGGTAGGTGATGGTCCGTGCCATGGCCAGCCTCCTGTCAGTAGCGCACGTAGACGTCGGTGAGCAAGTCTGCCTCGGTGGGCAGCGGCGCGGCCTTCGCCTCGTCGACCGCCTTGTCGATCAGCGTCGCGACCTCGGCGTCCACGGCGTCGAGGTCGGCCCGGGCCAATTCGCCGGTCTCGGTCACCCGGTCCGCGAAGCGCTTGAGGCAATCCAATTCGGCCCGCGCGTGCTCGACCTCGCTGGCCCGGTAGGTTTGCTGGTCGCCTTCGAAATGGCCGAAGTAGCGGGTGAACTTCATCTCGATGAGTGTCGGGCCACCGCCTTCGCGGGCGCGGGCAATCGCCTCGCTGGCCGCCTCGTGCACCGCGAAGAAGTCGAAGCCGTCGACGATGACGCCCGGCATACCGAACCCGGCCGCGCGGTCCGCGATGTTGTCGCTGGCTACCGACCAGGTGCTGGACGTGGTCTCGGCGTAGCCGTTGTTCTCGGCCACGAAGATGGCCGGCAGATTCCACACCGAGGCCAGGTTCATCGACTCCAGCGTGGTGCCCTGGTTGCTGCCGCCGTCGCCGAAGAACGCGACGCCGACCCCGCCGGTGCCCTTGATCTTGGCGGCCAGCGCCGTCCCGCAGATCAGCGGCGGGCCGCCGCCGACGATGCCATTGGCGCCGAGCATGCCCTTGGACAGGTCGGCAATGTGCATGGAGCCGCCCTTGCCGTGGCAGCTGCCGGTCCTGCGGCCGTAGATCTCGGCCATCATCTCGCTCACGTCCACGCCCCGGGCGATGCAGTGGCCGTGACCGCGGTGCGTGCTGGCGATGGTGTCACGGTCGTCGAGGTTGCTGCAGACGCCGGCCGCCGACGCCTCCTCGCCCGCGTACAGATGGACGAATCCGGGGATATCGCCGGTCGCGAACTCCGCGTGGACGCGCTCCTCGAACTCGCGGATCGTCCGCATCGTCCGGTATACATCGAGCAGGTGCTCTCGGGTCAGGGCTTTCCGCTCCGCCGTGTCGGTCATGTACTCCTCCTAGACGGTCGATCCTGGTGGCAAGGGGGTTCGTCTGAGCAGGCCGAGGCGGGCGCTCGCCGCCAGGACCGCGGGAATGTCCACGCACCGGGGCCCGTCGGCCCGCAGCCGGACGGCGGGCCGCTCGCCCGGCCCGAAGGTGAGCTCGCGTTCGCCGTCCACGGCGATGACGCCGGCTCGTGCGTCGACGGAATAAACCGCGCCGAGGTGCATCGGCTCGATCTCGCGCACCCCGACCGGCACGACCAGCCCCGGCGCAATCGGGGCGAGTACCTGGCGGGGCGCGCCTGCGGCCAGGCGCGCGGTGACCCCGTACGGCTCGTGCCGGGCGACCGGAGACAGCTGGCCCAGGACGCTGGACAGGCCGATCGCGTCGGGTTCGGCGAAGGCGCAAAACAACTGGGTCACGGTCGCCGGATCCCAGACCGCACGGGCACCGACATGCCGTTCGGTGGAGACCGCCACGTCCACCAGCGCCGTCTCGGTCCGGTCACCCGCTCGCACCTCGAGCAGCTTGGCCCGGGTGGTCGCGCCCTCGGCCGGCACCACGCCGGTGGCGACGAGGCCCGCGGCCAGGCCGGCGATGGTCGCCTCGCGGACCACGGGGAACACGTTGTTGGTGCCCGTCGACAGCGCCAGCAGCGGCACGTCGCCCGCTGCGGACGCGGCGACCCGGGCGGTGCCGTCGCCGCCGAGGCAGACGATCACCCGCGCGCCCGCGGTCACCATGCGCCGGACGGAGTCCACCGTGTCCTGTGCGGTCTGCCGGATCGGCTGGCCGTCGAGGAACTCGACCTCAGGCCACCGGCCGTCCCGCCCGTGCCTGCCCGGGGCGGGACGCCGCGAGATCGCGCGCAGCACCGACGCGGAGATGCCGCCGAGGTCGGTGCTGAGCAGCACGCGGTGCACGCCGACCGCGCCGAACGCGGTGAGCATGCGCTGGATCATGTTGGCCTTCTCGGCCGTCGGGAACACCGAGGCCTGCGTGACCAGGCGGCGGATGTCGCGACCGGAGAGCGGGTTCGCCACCACCCCGACGATCGCGTCACCCATGACGCCCACCTCCTCGCCCCACTCTGCGCGACTATCGGCCAAAAGGGAATAGCCGCCGCCGAGGCGCGGGCGCGGGATGACCCGGTGGCCAGCCGAGGCTGGCTACCGGGTCATCCCGGTGGCCAGGCTCCGGTCAGGGCACGGTGACCGGCTGGATGACCACGGGGCCAAGGGTGGGGTCGAGCTCGGTGGCCTGGGAGACTCCCGCCGGCGTGATCACGTCTACGGCCTTGGGCACGGTGCCCGGGGGGACCGCGCAGATGGGCGCGGTCCCGCCCACCGCGCAGACCCCGAACGTGAAGCCGCCCGGCGTGGAGGTGAAGGCGCGCGCCTGGTCGGAGCTGAACCCGTCCTGGCCGGTCAGGACCACGCTGAAGCCCCAGCCGGACGTCGGGGTGCCGAACTGCGCCTCGGGCAGGGCGACCGTGATCGTCCGGTCGCTCTGCACGGCCAGCGCGGACGCGGTGCCCACAGAGTTACCCGCGGCGTTCACCCACACCGGCGACGCGAATCCCTGCACCTCGACTCGCTGGCTCCAGGCTCCGGCCGGCGCGATGGTGTAGTTGCGGGAGACGAAAGCGGCCGCCGTGGAGGTGGCTGAGGCGCCCGGCACGTGCACGTAGACGTCGAGCAACTGCGCCCCGTCGAGCACCCCGAAGGTCGGGACCAGGGTGCGCAGGGTGACCCGCAGGTAGGCGAAGGTGCCGTCGCTCAGGACCTGGTACCGGGTCAGGTCGAACGACCCGGCCACGAAGCTGGGGTCGGTCGGGTACTGGTAGGTGCCTGGCCCGTTGTCGTCACCGGTGGGGTCGGTCACGTCGAGCACCGTGCTGCCGCCGCCCTCGTTGGTCACGGTGACCTGGTCGTAGCCCGTGCTCCGCCCGCCGGGCGCGGTAGCGGACACGGTGATCGCGTTGCTGCCGAAGCTGACCGGCACGCTCGCCGAGAAGGACCCGTCGGCCGCTGCGGTCGTGCTGGTCACCGAGGCGGGCGCCCCGGTCGTGGTGTCGGCCGACTGGACCGTCACCGCCGATCCCGGTGTGGTCGTCCCGGTCACGGTGGTGGAGGCGGTGGCCAGCGTGCTGCCCCGGGCCGGCGCGGTGATAGTCACCGGCAGCGTGCCGGGCGGCCCGCTGGTGACGTAGCGCGCGGTGGTGATGGCCGGGGTGTCCACGTTGCGGCCGGTGCCCAGCGAGACGATCAGCCGCAGTTCCTGCGCCTGGGCCCAGGTCAGCGGGGACGCCGACCCGGTCGCCTGGCCGTCGGTGAATCCGATGGACGCCGTCGCCGGGTCGCTGCCGTACGGCGAGGCCGCCAGGTTCGGGTCTTCCCAGGCCTGCTCGGGCACCAGCCCGACCCCGGACGAGAAATTGATCATCGCCTGGAGCAGGGACTTCGCGCCGCTGGCCGACCCGGCGGCAAGGTCGGACTCGGCGCGCTCGCCGGACAGGTTCGGCCACAGGTGCCCGGTGCCGGTGTCGGTCGGCGGCCACGGTGCCCCGGGGACCGTGCACGAGCTCTGGCTCGGCTGGTAGCAGTCGCCGTAGCCGTCCGCGCTCCCCTTGGCGGCGTCGTTGCCGTACCGGTAGTAGCCGGTCCCGCTCGGCGTGGATACCGAGATCTGCTTGTCGAGCACGGCCAGCGAGGCCTTGACGTCGGGGTCGGTCACCGGCAGCTCGCCCAGCCGGACCAGCTCCTGGAAGCCGCCGTCCACCACGGCGCGCTGGTCCAGGGTGGGGCCGCCGTTGCCGAGGCTGTAGCTGATGGCGGCGTTCGGGTCACCGGTCTTGGACAGCCGGATGAAGTAGCGCGGGGCGTACGGGCCGGTGGTCGTCACCGTCCAGGACTTGATGTTCCGCTGGAAGTCGTCGGCGGTGGCCTGGTACAGGTTGGCCCGCTCGGTGTCGCCGTGGCTGGCGGCAATGGCCGACGCGGCGGTCAGCCCGGCGATCTCCGCCGCGATCGTGGACGGGGAGTAGCCGGTTTGCTCTTCCCAGCGCTCCACTCCATCCGAGGGCCCGTTGGCCACCAGGAAGTCCGCGGCGGCCCGGATGTGGTCCTTCCACAGCGCGGAGTCTCCGCCCAGCCCGGTCAGGTAGGCCATCAGGATCGGGTAGGCGGCCTCGTCCAGCTGGGTGCCGCCGGTGTCCGGGGCGGCCTTGCCGTTCAGCAGCGAGTTGCGCGGCATCGCGCCGGACGGGAGCTGCTGGCGGTCGAACAGGAACAGCGTCGCCGCCCGGGCGGTGGCGACGTCACCGTCGGCCAGCAGCCCGGTGAAGGCCTCGTACAGGTCCCGGGCGAACACCTCGCGGTACGAGCCGAAATACGACGGCTCGCCGTTGGCGGTCACCCCGGCCGGCACCGACTGGCCCCACGGGCTGGCCAGGGACGCGACGATCGCGCCCGGGTAGGTCTTGTCCACGCTCGCCTTCAGCACGTTGGCCGACAGGTAGTAGTAGCGGCCCAGGCTGGCCGACCCGGCCGGCCGCCGCAGCCCGGCGTCGTACATCGTCCAGCCGTTCCGGTATCTCGCGGCGGTCTGGCCGAACGGATTGCTCAGGGATCCGTCGGCGACGGAAAGCGACTGCGCCTGGGTACGGCCGAAACCCAGCGCCAGGGTCACCGAGTTGCCGTGGGCCGGGGTCACGTCCTCGGTGGCCACGATGTGGCCGCCGGGCGCCGAGTCATACAACGGGGTCAGGGCGTGCGAGGCGTCGAGCTGGGTCAGGCCGTCGCTGGCGGTGCCCGCGTAGCCTACGCTCGCCGTCTGGACGGGCGTGCTCGCCGCCAGGGCCATGTAGGTCGGCACCGCGTAGTCGCGGTTGACGGCGTTCGTGACGGTGTTCGTACTGAAGATCACGGGGACTGATGCGCCGGTGGAGGTGTCCACCACGCCGGAGTTGGCGCCGGCGTTCTCGCTTCCGCCTCCGCCGTTGCCGTTGACATGGGCGTCAAGCCGGGCGTACAGGTGCAGGCGTGACACGTTGGTGCCGGACCCGGGCAGGTTCTTCAGCACGGTTTGCATCAGCACCGTGTCCCTGGCCGGGTCGGTGATGTAGGTGGTGATCAGCCGGAAGCCGTGCTTGGCGTCGGTGGAGGTCACGGTGCAGGCCATGCCCGTGGGGTCGGCGGAAACCGTGTAGGTCATGTCACGGGTCTGCAGGTCGCTGAACGTGGACCCGTCGGTCACGACGTATTGCAGCGTGCTCACGTCGGTGTTGTCGATGGTGGGCTCGTAGACGTCGGAGAGCACCCCGCCGGCCACGGTGTACCAGACCTTGGATCCCTGGGCCGCGGCCGTGCCGACGCAGTCCTTCCTGGCCAGGTCGAAATACGATGCCGCGCCTGGCGCGCCAGGCGCCGTCGCGGCTGCCCCGGCCGTCGTGGCCGCGGTAGCCGCAGGGACGGCGACAGCCAGGCCAGCCATGATGGCCGCACTCGCAACCAATGTGGTGAAACGGCGTCCGCGTACCATGGCCAAGCCCTCCATCAATCGTCATTTCTGGGCCGGAAGGGGACCCGCCGGCTGGCGGGAGGCGCGTTACGGCGGCCTAAGCCCGGACCAGGCGACCAGAGCCGTTGCTGAGCTTTCTCCCCCCGGCCGTGCGCGTCAAGTAACAATCTGGAAATATTGGGCCGCACCGGCCTGCCGCCCAGCTTGGCAGCACTGCCGGTTCCGGGATCCGCGTTGCGGGACAGCCGGAATTACGGCAGCGTGGTCGTAGCCGCCGAGCGATCCCGGAGAAGTCATGCCGCCGAAACCGCTGGAGCCTGGTGATCCCCTTAGATTGGGCCGTTTCGAGCTCCTCGGACGGCTCGGCGAGGGCGGCCAGGGCATCGTCTACCTCGGCCGCGGCACGAACTCGGGGGAAGACCGGGTGGCCGTCAAAGTACTGCGGTCGACCGTCGACGCCACGGTCCTCGAGCGGCTGGCCCGCGAGCTCGACGCGATTCACCAGGTTCAGCCGTTCGTCACGGCCGGCGTCATCGAGGCGTCGGCGGAGGGCGACCGGCGCTTCGTGGTCAGCGAGTTCATCGACGGCCCGTCGCTCCAGGAACGCGTCGATGCCCGGGGGCCGCTGCCCGAGGGCGACCTGCTGCGCCTCGCGGTGGGGACGGCCACCGCGCTGACCGCGATCCACGGCGCCGGGGTCATGGCTGGCGTTCGGCGCCGACAGCGTGCCCGCCGTCATTTACCGCATCATGTACGAGGAGCCGGACCTGAGCGGCCTGCCGCCGTCCCTGCGGACGATCGTCCGTGAGTGCCTGGCCAAAGACCCGGCCCGGCGGCCGAGCGCTCGCGATCTCCTGCTCCGCCTGGTCGATCCGTCGGCGCAGCGAACCCCGGCCGCTCCCATCGGCCCGGCCGCTCCGGTCGACTCGATACCTGACACCGGCCCGCGGACTCACGCCGGCTCGCCGCGTGGCACTGGCTCGCTGCCTCCGCTATCCGAGCCCACGATCTCCGGGCCGCGCAGGCCCGCTCCCCCGCGCCCGGCCCGGCACCGGCGCGGTTCCGGCGAGGAACGATTCTGGCCGCCGGTGGTGCCGCGGTGGCTGCCCTCGTGATCTTTGGCATCGTGCTGCTCCCCCGGGGATCGCACTCCAGTCCCCCGGCCGGCGCGGGAAGCAGTTCGCTGGCCGTGCACGCCAGCAGTCCGGCGAGCGCCAGCACGCAGGCGACGCCCGCGACGCAGGCGGCAGGGGCCACGATCCCGGCCGCGTTCGCGGGCACCTGGAACGGCACGGCGACGATGTCCGCCATCGGCGCATCGAACATCAGCCTGCCGAATAACATCACGTTCACGCTGGTGACCGGCGCGCGGACCGCTCATGAGGTCAATCAGGACTGCATCAATACCCTGACCCTGAGTCAGGTCACGGCGACCGTGCTCACCTTCAGCGAGCCGCAGACTGTGTCCTGCGTGGCGGGGACCGTGACGTTCACGCGCCGGGGCGCCAACCTGGCCTACCGTTGGACGGGCGGCGGCGAGCAGAACGTCGCCACGCTCCGCAAGGCCTGACGGAAGGCCGGTCGGGATATCCGCCCGGGATCGATGGCTAGCCGGCTGACCTTGGGTAGCGTGGGGTGGTGACCGCGGGATCCGCTGGGCCGCTGCGGTTCGCCATGGTCAGCGATACGCACGTCGGCGTCGCACGGCCCGCCTCGGCGGCCCGGCTGAGCCGGGTGTACGAGGCCATCGCCGGACTCGCGCCGGACTTCGTCCTGCATTGCGGCGATGTCACCGACACCGGGCTGGCCGAGGAATACGACCTGTACCAGCAGGCGGTCCCGGCCGCGCTGCACGGCCGGATCCGGCACGTGCCGGGAAATCATGACGTGCGGTGGGATCCGACGGCCAAGGGGCTCTACCGGGCGCGCTTCGGCGCCGCGCCGTATTCGTTCGACGCGGGCGGCGTGCACTTCACCGGCTTCGACCCGACGCAGCCGCTGCTCGAGCTGGGCCACTGCGGGGCGGCCAGCCTGCAGTGGCTCGCCCGCGATCTCAGCCGGCTGGCCGCGGGCACGCCGGTGGTGTTGTTCCAGCATTTCCCGGTCGGCGGCGACCACGACTACGTAGACGACCAGGCCGCGCTGCTCGAGCTGATCGCCGGCCATGACATCCGGGGCATCGTCGCCGGGCACGTGCACCGTGAGACGGTCACCCGGCTGGACGGGCTGACCCAGGTGACATTGCAGGCGGTCCTGAACGAGCCCGTCTTCTACTGGGCCAAGCTGACCGGGGACGGCTGCCCGGCGCTAGCGGTCAGCCGCGTGACCGTGGCCGACGACGGGACGCAGGCCAGCTGGCCGGTCACCGCGCTGGCGCTGTCCGGCCACCGCCCGGCGCGTCAATCCCGGATCCTCACCGGGGCCGTGCCCCGGGCCGCGGCGTTGCCGCGGCCGCAGTGGCGGCTCCGGCTGACCGGGTCCGTGCAGGGCGGGATCGCCGCGGCCGGTCCCGCCATCGTGGCCGCGTCTACCGGAGGGGACGTGGCCGCGATCCGCGCCGCGGCTGACCCTGGCGACTGGCGCATCTCCTGGCTGTGGCGGGCGCGGCTCGGGCCGGTCTACCGGCGGCCCGGCGTGGATGAGGCCGCGCGCACGCTGTTCGTCCCGTCCGCCGATCAGCACCTGTACGCCCTGGATGCGGGCACCGGGCAGATCAGATGGCGGTTCGCCGCGGGCACCCCGGTGCTCAGCGAGCCCCTGGTGGCGTCGGCCGGCCAGCACGACTACGTGGTGTTCAGCGCCGGCCAGCAGTTGCTGGCCGTCGATGCGGCCAGCGGCCAGTTGGCCTGGTCCGGGCCCGGCCGCGGGTTCTCCGCCGGCCGGGCCGTATGCGATGGCCAGCGGGTCTACACCGCGGCCGCGGACGGCTACGCTCGCGCGCACGATCTGGCCACCGGGCGGGAAGCCTGGTCGCATCGGATGATCTCAGGCGATCGGCACCGGGTGGCCCTGTACAGCGGATGGGACAACGTCGTGGTGCTCGGCGCCGGCGCGGTCGTCGTGGCGACCGTCTCCGGCTCGCAGGCGCTCGAAGCCGCCACCGGCGCGCTGCGCTGGACGTTCCCCGGCACCACTATGTACCCGCCCGCCGTCGTCCTCGGCGACGGGACGGCGCTGCTCACGACCGAGCAGGGCGTCGTCTCCCGGGTTAGCCTGGCTGACGGCGGCACCGTGTGGCGGGCCAGCCTCGGGGTGTGCGTGCAGAACGCGGGCCTGGCCGTCGCCGGGGACAGCGCCTGGGTCGTGTCCGCGGACGGCAGGCTGATCCGGGTGCGGCTGGCCGACGGGCATGAGCAAAGCACGGTGCGGTACACGCTGGCCCAGTGCTTTTCCGCTCCCGCCATCGTCGGCGACATCCTGATCACCGGTGATCAGGATGGGCTGGTGCACGGCATCAGGCTGCCACCCGTTTGGCCGCCTCAATCCACCGGCGGGACACCTCGCTAACCATAAGTGGCGTGGCCCTGGGCGATCACGTTGGTCTGGCCGCCTTCGACGATGCCCCTCCCGTCGATCCAGATCGCCCAGTCGATGATCGTCTCGGCGGCGACGACGATCGGGCGGCCGGCTCGAATGCCCGGGTCCAGGGTGGCTTCACCAGCGGAATTGGCCAGGATCCGGGCCGGATCAGCCCACGAGGTGACGTACGCCCACGGGTACTCGGCCCGTCCCGGCACCGAAATCTCGTGCTTGACCATCAGCTGGGCTCGCGGCGGCAGGTCACCGGCCAGGAACCGGGCGCGGACGGCCGGCAGCGCCTCCCGCGCGGCCTGCATAGCCCGCTCCATCTCATCCGACGGCGCCAGGTACCGGATCTGGAGCTTCCGCTGGCCGAACAGCACCGCGCACACGCCGGCTAGGAACTCCCCGGCCGAGGCCGGATAGTCATCCGGCGGCTGGACGGACAGGAAGCTGACCGCGCTGTCCTGCGGGCTGGGATCAAACGTGAGCCGAACGGGCACCGCCGGACCCTCGGTGACGGGGGCATCGTAGGCCCTGGCGATGTCGGCCTCGCCGACCTCAAGCACGGCAGGCAACTGGGCAAAGGCGGGCTCGGCCCGGTCGCGCAGCGCGGTCAGCCAGGTGCCGAGCAGGCTCGAGGCCAGACCCGCCAGCACGCGCGTCCAGGCCTGGCCCAACTGCGGGGGCACGTTGCGGACACCAAGCTCGGGCAGGCCGAACCGGCCAAGGCCCTTGGTCGTCATCCACAGGCCCCCGATCCCGGCCGAGGAGAACACCAGCACCCAGTCCGCGAGCCTGAACCTGGCGTCCTCGGCGCCGGGCAGCGTCCGCAGGGCCGCGTCCGCGGCCAAGACCTTGGGGGTGCCTGCGTCCACGAGGGGAACGCCCGCCTGGCTGGCCAGCACGGCGGCGCAGGCCCGCCCGGCCCATTCGTGCATCGGCGGCCAGCCCGGCGGACACGAGGCCCGGACCATGACGAACTCGCTGGCCTCGGCGACGGCGCGGACCAGTTCGGCGGCTACGCCCAGGTATTCCTGCAGCGGGGCGGGCACCGGCGGCAGCGACGACGATGACATGGCGTGAACCGTCACCGCGCCGGCGTCCAGCATCATCCGCACGGCGACGCCCACCGGGCTGGCTATGCGGGCGGACAGCCCGGCGGTCGCGCGGTCCTTCGCGGCCTGCGCGGAGAGCGACAGGGGAACCAGGTAAACGGCCGACATGAGCTCAGGCACCGGGAGAATCAGGTTCTCAGTCACGACGCCCGCCACCTCCCTCGCCCGCACCCGGTCCCGGCTTTACGTTAGCCTCGGGAGGGCTCTCGACGCGATGCCGCGGACCTCCTCCAGCGGCTGGCAGGGTGGCCGGGGCGGGGACCAGAACCCGTTCGGGATAATTAGGCGTTTAAATGTCGGTGATGCGCAGGCCTGCGTGAGCCTTGTACCGGCGGTTGATCGAGACCAGGTTGGCAGTCAGGGCCTCGATCTGGCCGCAGTTGCGCAGGCGGCCTGCGTAGATGCCGCGCACACCGGGAATCCGCGCCGCCAGGGCCTGCACGAGGTCGGTGGCCTGCCGGTCGTCGCCGAGCACGAGGACGTCCAGGTCGATGGTGTCGATCTCAGGGTCCAGGAGCAGGACGGCGGACACGTGATGGAACGCCGCCACCACCCGGCTGTCGGGCAGCAGCACCGCGGCCTGCTGGGCCGCGCTGCCCTCGGCGACCGGCAGCGGGTAGGCGCCGCGCTGGTCGAAGCCGAGCGGGTTCACGCAGTCCACCACGATCTTGCCCGCCAGTTCCGCCGTCAGCCCGGACAGCAGGTCGCCGTGGCCCTCCCACGGCACCGCGGCGATCACCACGCTCGCCTCACGGGCGGCCTCGGCGTTGGCCAGGCCCCGGACGTTCGGCCCGGTCTCCTCCGCGATCTGCTGGGCCGCGTCGTGCGCGCGCTCACGGCTGCGGGACCCGATGATCACCGGGTGCCCGGCCAGCGCGAACCGGCGGGCCAGGCCTCGTCCCTGATCTCCGGTACCGCCGAGGATGCCGATGACGAGTCCGTCGACGGACGGGGTTTCGCGCTCAGTCATGAACTGATCATCCCAGCCAGGAGGTCCGGCCCGGCAGCACCCCCCGCCAGGGGGGCCGAGGGGGTCTGGGGGAAAAGGTTTTCCCCCAGGATCAGGGGGGGTCTGGGGGGGATCGTCCCCCCGAGAGAACACAGAACACCTGCGGATTTGGCTGCGCGTACGGACATTTAGGGGCACCATAGGTACGTGGACGCGAATCAGGTGACCACTCTGCGTGCGCTCCTTGCCTCGACCGGCTGGCTTGAGCGGACTCGAACGTTCGCGCAGGGGCTGCGCAGGGCCACGCGCTCGCAGGGCGGGCTCCTGCTGGTCGGCACCCCGGACGAGGAGCCCTGGCATCTCACCGCTCACATGGACGAGGAAAGCAGGCTGTCCGGGATTCCCGAGCTGATGCCCACCCTCGTCCGCTGGCGGATCCCCGAAGGCGCGCCGTCGCACCTGCGGGTCGGTCTCGAGCGGCTGGAAGCCGCCCAGCGGGGCGAGACGCTCTTCGTCGTGTCGCCGACCACCGCGCCGGTCCCGCTGCTCGAGCGCGTCGACGACGCACGGCGGACCGGAGCCACCATCTTCGCGCTCGACCAGGGCGATCCGGAGCTTGACGCGCTGGCCCACGAGTCCATGGCGATCCGGGCGGGCTTCGACGCGGTGTCGTTCGGCGGCGCGCAGCACTTGATCAGTTCGGCGGTCGCCGAGATCGGCGCGGCCGAGCGCTTCGAGCGCGGAGAGTTCGGCGTGGCCAGCGCCGATGCCCGCATCTCCCAGCCGGGGACGGCCGGATACCAGCGTTACCGGCCGGGCGTGCGGGGCCTGCGGGACCGGGTGGCGCGCCTGCTGGACGCGGTGAGCGGCCCGACCGGCTCCTAGGCGTCCAGGGTCAGCACCATCGTCGGGCGCTCGATGATGTGGTCTGGGCGCAGCGGGCGCACGGCCGTGCCGATGGCGAAGAACTCGGTGGTGTGCGAACCCCAGGTGTGGCTGTGCTGGCGCAACTGGACGCCGACGATGCCTTCCGCGTGCAGTGCCTCGGCTTCGGCCTGCATCCGGCTCATGGCCAGTTCCCGGGCGTCGTACAGGGCCTGGGTGAACTGCTCGATCTCTACGTTCTTGCCGATGTTGCCCATCTTGGCGCCCATCCGCTGGTGCGCGATGTGGTACACGCACGAGCCCATGACCATACCGAGCGGGGCATAGCCGGCCCGGATCAGCGTCCAGAAGTCCTGGCCGGACAGGTCCGAGGTGAACGGCTGGTTCTTGTTGTTGCGCCAGTTGTCGACTCCGCCGCCGCCCGCGCCCTCTTCGGCCTTGACCGCCGTGCCGACCGCGATGAACTCGGCAATGTCCGCGCCGAACTCCTTCATCTCCACGTCCAGCCGGACACCGACGATCCCGTCGGCGTGCAGGGCGTCCGCTTCGGCTTCCATCCGGGTCATGGCCAGTTCACGCGCGTGGTACATGGCCTGGGAGAGCACGTCGAGCTCCTGGTTGCGGCCCCAGCGGCCGATCTGCAGCCCGACGTGGTAAATCGAGCTGCCCAGGACCAGGCCGAGCGGCCGGAACCCGGCCTCGCGGACCAGCAGGAACTCGTTGACCGACAGGTCGGAGGTGAAGATCGACCCGGGCCGGCCGGGCTGCAGCTCAGCCAGGCGGCGCATGGCATCGTGCGGAACGCCCGCGGCATCGAGTTCGGTCGCGATGTTCCCCTGATCGGTCATGGTCTCTCCTAGATCCGGATCCTGGCGGCCTGGCGGCGCTGGGGGTCGAGTGACATGACGGTCAGCGTGGAGCCGCTGTGCCGCTCTGCCGAGACGCTGAACCTGGCGATCGCGGTGCCGATGATGGTGGCCTCCACGATGTGGTCGCGGCGGCCTTCCTGGACCGGGCACTCGCGTTCCCGCACGTGCATCTCCATGTCGGCGATCACCACGCCCTCGCCGCCGAGCCGCGCGACGTCGCGTTCCAGCTGAACCCGCGCGTCGTGCCTGGCGTCGTTGACGAGTTCGGTATAGCCGACCACCTCGGCGTTCCCCGCGCCCCAGCGGGTCTGGCCGACGGTCAGCCAGTCATCGTGCCGGGACCCGATCGAGATGCCGAGCGCGAGCCCGGCGGGCACCCAGCCCTTCATGATCAGCTTGGTGAAGTCCTGGCCGGAAAGGTCGGAGGTGAACGGCCGTTTCGGGTGGCCGCCGCGCGCAGGCCAGGCGGACACCGGCGGCACGCCCGGAGCGCGGATGGCCGTACCGATCGCCTTGAACTCAAGACCGCCGGCCGGGAACCCCCCGATGGTCAGCCGGACGCCGACCACCCCGTGGCCGCCCAGTTCCTCGCACTCGGCGGTCATCCGGTCCAGGGCCTTGTGCCGCGCCTGGTACATCGCCTGGACCAGCGGCCCGTACGAGCCGAAACCGCCCCGGCCCGACACCTGCGTGGTGGTCCGGGCTGGGACGTAGCCCCACGACCCCCAGGCGCCCGGGCAGTTGTAGCCGCCGGTGTAGCCGATGTTGTAGACGCACGCGCCGAGGACCTGCCCGACCGGTTCGAAGCCGACGCTGCGGATCGCGGCGAACTCGTCGGTCGTCAGCGCCGAACCCCAGGTGCCGCTGCGCCGGATTTCCGCCATCCGCGCCTCGGCCACGGCCGGCAGTTCGTCGCTCACAGCCCTAGCCTAGTATTATCCCGGACTAGTCCTGCGCGTCCCATTCCTTGTTTCGCTCCTGCACCGTTTCCAGCGCGCGGGCGGCCGCTTCCCGGGTCGGATACGGCCCGAGCCGGTCCTTGCCCGGGGTGGGACCGTCGTCGTCCTCTACGGTGTGGTACTTGAGGCTGTACCACCATCGCTTTCCCTGTTCGTTCTCCATGCACATTAGACTCCCAAAGCATGGCGACAGTGCTACATCCGGGCCGGCTTTCACCCACGCGTCAGGTCCCCGCGGAGATCACGCGGCCGGAGTACGTGGGCAAGAAGCGTCCCAAGACCGGGGAACCCGACGTCAAGACGCCGGAGATCATCGCGCGGATGCGGGTGGCGGGCAAGCTGGCCGCCCAGGCACTGGAGGCGGTCGGCGCTGCCGTGGCACCAGGCGTCACGACCGATTACCTCGATCAGATAGGTCACGACTTCCTCGTCAGCCACGGCGCTTACCCGAGCACGCTCGGATACCGCGGTTACCCGAAGTCGCTGTGCACCTCGCTGAACGAGGTGATCTGCCACGGGATCCCCGACGACACATTGATCAATGACGGCGATATCGTCAACATTGACATCACCGGTTACATCGGCGGGGTGCACGGCGACACCAACGCCACGTTCTTGGCCGGCGACGTGGACACCGAATCACGGCTCCTGGTGGAACGCACACACGAGGCGATGATGCGCGGCATCCGCGCGGTGGCCCCCGGCCGCCCGCTGAACGCCGTCGGCCGGGTGATCGAGTCGTACGCGCGGCGGTTCGGCTACGGGGTGGTGCGGGACTTCACCGGGCACGGGATAGGCCGGACGTTCCATTCGGGGCTGATCGTGCCGCACTACGACGACCCGCACAACAACGTGATCATGGAGTCGGGGATGACGTTCACCATCGAGCCGATGCTCACCCTCGGCACCATCGACTACGACATCTGGCCGGACGGCTGGACGGCGGTGACCAAGGACCGCAAGCGCACCGCGCAGTTCGAGCACACAATCCTTGTCACCGAGGACGGCTACGAGATCCTGACGCTCCCGTAGCCGGGCGCGCCCGGTGTAGACGAGCGCGCCCGGCTGGCGGGCGCCTTAAGCGTCGCGCTTGCGGAACAGCGTGGCGCCCACGGCGAGCAGGATCACCGTGTAGACGGCGAACACGGCGAACTGACCCCACGGGGAGAACAGGTGCGGAGGCTGCGGTCCGACGGTGACCGATAGGGCCCGGCCCGCGGCATCAGGCAGCCACCGCGCCAGATCCTGGTACCAGCTGTTCGGCAGCAGGTGGGCCAGGATGGGGATCACGAACAGCAGCCCGATCACCGAGGTGATGGCGGCGGCGGTGTGCCGCAGGATCGCCCCGGCGGCGAACGCGAACAGGCCACACAGGGTGACGTACAACGCGCTGCCGATGACGGCGCGCAGCACGTTCGGCTGGGACAGCGTCGCACTGTCATGCGTGCTGGCCAGCAGCGTCTGGCCGAGGAAGAACGCGATGAAGGCCGCCACGAACGTGACCACCAGGGCTACGACGGCGAAGACCACCACCTTGGCCGCGTAGACGGTGCCGCGCCTGGGCATCGCGGTCAGCGAGGTCCTGATCATCCCGGTGGAGTACTCGGCGGTGAGCACCATCGCCCCGAGCACCACGATGACGAGCTGGCCCAGGTAGAAGAGCCCAGCCACGCTGGCCTGGGTGGGATCGAAGGTCGCCCGGTCGGAAGGCGCCATGTGCGACCAGTTGGCCGCGGTGCCCCCGCTGATCGCCGCGCCGATCCCGATGCTGACCGCCAGCAGCACGAGCAGCGTCCAGTACGTCGAGCGGACCGAACGGATCTTGGTGAATTCCGAGCGCAGCGTCCCGCCGAAACCCGCTCGCCCGGAGGGCGGCGGCAGGACCGGCGGGCGGGCGGGCTGGGTGGTCATCGCGGCCATGTCAGATCCGCCCTTCGTGACTGTACTGCCCCTGCGTTGACTGGCCCTGCGCGGCGAGCTCCGGGGCGGGCGGCTGGCCCTGCTCATCCCCGGCGGCCCGGTATTCCACGCTGTCGGCGGTCAGCTCCATGAAGGCCGCCTCAAGCGAGGCCCGGACCACGGTCAGCTCGTGCAGCCGCACGCCGTGCTCGAACGCGATGTCGCCGACCTGGGCCGCGACCAGCCCGCTCACGGTTAGCACTCCGTCGCCGCCGGGGATGACCGTGCCTCCCGCCTCGGCCACCGCCTTGGCCAGCAGGTCAGCCTGGGGGGTGGAGATCCGGACGGTCTGGCCCGAACTGCGGGCGATGAACTCCTCCATGGTGCAGTCGGCGAGCAGCTGGCCGCGGCCGATCACGATCAGGTGATCCGCCGTGTGTTCCATCTCCGACATCAGATGGCTGGACACGAACACCGTGCGGCCCTCGGCCGCCAGCGCCTTCATCAGGTTGCGGATCCACAGGATCCCCTCGGGGTCCAGCCCGTTGACCGGCTCGTCGAACATGAGCAGGGCCGGGTCACCGAGCAGCGTGGCGGCGATGCCGAGCCGCTGGCTCATGCCGAGCGAGAACCCCTTGGTGCGCTTGCGCGCCACCTCGGTCAGGCCGACCAGCTCGAGCACCTCGCCCACCCGCCGCTTGGGCAGGTTGTTCGTCTGGGCCAGGCAGAGCAGGTGGTTGTAGGCGGACCGGCCGCCGTGCACCGCTTTGGCGTCGATCAGCGCGCCCACCTCGCGCATCGGATACGCCAGGTTCGCGTAGTGCTTGCCGCCGATGGCGACGTCGCCGGCGTCCGGGTAGTCCAGGCCGAGGATCAGCCTCATGGTGGTGGTCTTGCCGGCGCCGTTCGGGCCTAGAAAACCCGTCACCGTGCCAGGCGCCACGCTGAATGACAGGTTGTCGACGGCGATCTTGTCGCCGTACCGCTTGCTGAGCCCCCGTACCTCAATCATTGCCAACGTCCTCTCTGGCGGCATGTGTCGGAAGTTGCCGCCACGGCGCGTTCAGCCTATTACTTCCACATTGCGGGTCAATGAATTACTGGCTCAGTGATGGTCGCGGCGCGCCCCGGCGTGCAGGCTGATCGAGTAGCCCGGGCCGTGGCCGCGCAGCCGGTGCCGCTGGCCGTGCACCCGCGTCGGGCCGGGCCGCAGCACGGCGCTGCCTGGGGCGCCCTCGGTCGCCTCACCCGCGATGATCGTGGCCACGTCGCAATCACAGTCCCGGCCGGAGTCGCCGGGCGGCAGGACCACCAGCCAGGCCTCGTACTCCGGCTGGTCTTCAACCCTGATTTTTACCGAACGGTCCGGGTCGAAGCGGACCAGTCCCCACCAGCGCTCCGGCGTGGCGGCGAGCATCCGCAACTGGCGAGCCAGCGTGCCGAGTGTGACCTTGGGGACCTCCGGCGCGCGGGTAGCCGGCTGTGCACCTGCTGGCTGCGTGGGCATGAGCAGGGCAGCCTCGGCCAGGATGGCGATCTCCGGGGCAACAGACATATCTGCGATCAACGGAATTCCTTCGGGGGCTCTTCAGGGCTAGCCCGCAGCGGGCGGCCCCGGTGGTGACAACGGTCAGCTGAGGGTCGTTGTCAGCAGCAACACGAAGGACAGAGCACGCGCGTGAGCATCGCGGTGACACCGTGATGGCGGACTGCGCGGCTTGACATGCGGGACAGCATACACGGCGGGTGACCGCGCGTCGTCACATTGAGGTATCAGTTCGTTCCAGGCGCTCGATCGCGGGACGCACTGCTTCCTCGCTGACGCTGTCCGCGGCTTCCTGGGTCCACGCGGCGGCGCACAGCGCGCGCAGGCCGTCGATGCGCTCGCCGTCACCGGTCAGCTCCAGCCGGTCCCCGTCCATGCGCGCCGTCCAGGCGCCGCAGCTGAACGCGCCGTCTTTCTCCGTGATACCGGGATGCGGCTCGAGCAGGCCGGCCAGGTCCTCGGCCAGGTAGGTGGGGCGCTGCGACGACGGCGCGAGCACGACTTCGGCCGGGCCGGTCACCCCGGTCAGCACGAGCAGGCTGTCCGCGCCGACCCGGTGGGCGGCCTCGATGTCGGTGTCCAGCCGGTCACCGACGACGAGCGGATGCCTGGCGCCGGTCCGCAGCACGGATTCGTGGTGCAGCGGCGGCTCGGGCTTGCCTGCTACCAGCGGCTTCCTCCCGGTCGCGGTGATGATCACCTGGATGAGCGACCCGTTTCCCGGCTGGCGGCCGCGCCGGCTGGGCAGGGTGAGGTCGCCGTTGGACGCGACGAACAGCGCCCCGGCGGCGACCGCCAGGCCGCCCTCGGCCAGCAGCGAGTAGCTGATGTCGGGTGCGTAGCCCTGCACTACCGCCGCAGGCTTGTCGATAGCGTTGCTGACCGGGCGCAGGCCCCGTTCCCGCAGCGCCATCCGCAAGCCGGTGCCGCCGACGACCAGGACCGGCGCGCCCGACGGCAGTCGTTCGGCCAGCAGCCGGGCAGCGGCCTGGGCGGAGGTCACCACGTCCTCCCGGGTAGCCGCGACGCCGAAGCTCATCAGCAGCGCGGCGATGGCGGCCGGGGTGCGGAAGGCATTGTTCGTCACGTAGGCCAGCCGCATGCCCGCCGCGTCGGCCTTGCGCAGCGCCTCGGCCGCCCCGGGGATGGCGGTGCCACCGAGGTACACGACCCCGTCCAGGTCGAGCAGGCCGACGTCGTAGGCGGTGTCCAGCGGTTCGGCACTGCCGCGCGGCATCTGGCCCTGGGTCATTCGGCGCCTCCCTGAGCGGTTTTCCTGGCACGCAACGTGGCCCGCACCGAGCGGAGGGCTTCGGTGTAGTGCGGGGCGTCGGGCCGCATGGCGGCGGCGAGGGCGAGGTACTCGGCCGCGGCGGCGTGGTCCCCGGTCCTGGCCAGGGCGAGCCCCAGCCCGAAGTTCGCGTAGTCGTCCGACGGGCTGGCCTCCACGATCATCCGGAAATTTTCGGCCGCGTCGGCGTACTGGCCCGCGTCGAACTGGGCCCGGGCCAGGGCCTCCCGGACGCTGAGGGACCCCGGTTCGGCCGTCGAAGCGCGCTGCAGGACCTGGGCCGCGGCCGCGGGGCTGCCGCGGCCTAGCAGCTCCAGACCGCGCCGGTACCAGGCATGCACGTCATCCGCAGATCCTTCGGGAAGGGCCTGGCCAGGGAGGTTTTCTTCCGGATGGGAATCCCTGCTCCCGCTTGATCCTTTTGACATGGTGTGCAGACCCTTCCGTCCGACTCTGGTTCCGGTCTCGTGCTGGCACCCTTCCGCGGCATCCGTTATGCCCGTGACCGGGTGAGCGGTATCGCAAACGTCACCTCACCACCGTACGACGTGATCAACGGCGGCATTCTCGATCATCTGCGGGCAGCGGATCCGCACAACGTTGTGCGTCTCATCCTGCCAGGCGAGGACGCGGACGCAAGCAAGGCCGCGGCCGCCCTGCTCCGCGAGTGGCTGTCGGCGGGGGTGCTCATCCGGGACCGGATGGCCTCGCTGTACATCTACGAGCAGAGTGACGCGGCCTCGTCCTGGGTGCAGCGCGGCATCATCGGCCTGGTCCGCCTGGGCACGCCCGAATCGGCGGGCATCTTGCCGCACGAGAGCGTCATGCCCGGACCGGTGGCCGGACGGCGGGAGCTCATGGAGGCCACTCAGGCCAACCTGGAGCCGATCTTCCTCATCTACGACGGGGAGCAGCCCGGTGCGGCCCCGCACTCGGCCGCCGGGCCCTCAGCCAGCGGAGAGGGGGCCACCGAGGTCGTGCACCGGGTCATGGCCGAGCGCGCGCCGCTGGTGTCGATCACGACAGAGGACGGCGTGACCCACCGGCTGTGGCGGATCGGCGATTCCGCCGAGCAGGCCGCGATCTCCGCCGACCTGGCCGGGCGCCAGGCCCTCATCGCGGACGGCCATCACCGGTATGCCGCCTACCTGGACCTGCAGGCCGAGATGCACGCGGCCGGCCTGGGCGCCGGGCCGTGGGACTACGGGCTGGCGTTCCTGGCCGACTCGGCGGCCTACCCGCCCCGGCTGGGCGCCATCCACCGGGTCCTGCCCGGCCTGCCGCCGGACCGCGCGGCCGAACTGGCTAAGGCCGCGTTCACGGTGGAGGACCTGCCCGCCGGGCTCAGCCTGGACCACGCGCTGCTGCGCCTGGCCGCGGCGGGGCAGGAGGGTCCCGCCTTCCTGCTGGCCGGCGGTCCGGTGTCCCGGCTGCTGACCCACCCGGACCCGGTTCAGCTCGCCGCCTCCATGCCGGCCGGGGCCTCCGCGCCCTGGCAGGCCCTTGACGCGTCGGTCATGCAGCAGTTGCTGCTGGGGCGTCTGTGGGGCATCGCCGACAGCGAGCGCGACGTCCTCATCGACCACGATGCGGCCGACGCGGTGCTAGCGGTCTCGGCTGGTGCCGCCTCGGCCGCCGGGGGCACCGCCGTGATCTCGAACCCGGCGTCCTTCGAAGCCGTCGCCCAGATCGCGGCTCACGGCGAGCGGGTACCGCGCAAGTCCACCTCGTTCGGCCCTAAACCGCGCACCGGCTTGGTCCTGCGCACGTTCGGCCCGTCCGATTGAATGGACGGTATGGGCGAAGGAATCGAAGCGACGGACATCACCGATCTCGGGCACGAGGTGTTCCAGATCGACACCCGGATGGCCGGATACGACGGGATCACGGCCGGCTACCTGATCCGGGGCGATCGACCGTGCCTGGTGGAAACCGGGACCGCGCCGTCCGCGCCAGTGGTCCGTGACGCACTGGCCCGGCTCGGGATCGGCGCCGACGACCTCGCCACCGTGGTGGTCACGCATATCCACCTCGACCACGCGGGCGGGGCCGGAGACATCGCCGCGATGTTTCCGGCGGCCCAGATCGTCGTGCACCAGCGGGGCGCGCGGCACCTGGCCGACCCTAGCAGGC
Source organism: uncultured Actinomycetes bacterium (assembly GCA_963769715.1). Lineage (GTDB taxonomy): Bacteria > Actinomycetota > Actinomycetes > Streptosporangiales > Streptosporangiaceae > Palsa-504. The sequence goes on along the minus strand of CAVYNE010000032.1, from coordinate 257,227 downwards.
TCATGGCCGGCGCCCGGCTGGTCTACGGCAACGCGCTCGAGCGGCTTTTCGGCGTGCTCGCGCCGGTTCCCGCCGGACGCATCGTGGCGCTCGACGATGTCGGAACCGTCGATCTCGGCGGCGGTCGGCGCCTGGACAGCCACTACTCCCCCGGCCACGCCAAGCACCACGTCGGCCTCGTCGACTCCGACACCGGTGACCTGTACGTCGGTGACGCGGCGGGCGTGTACCTCCCGGAAACGGGGGACGTCAGGCCCGCGACGCCGCCACCCGACTTCGACCACCAGACCGCGCTCGCCTCGCTGCGTAAGTTCGCCGCGCTGCAGCCCGCGCGGCTGCTGTTCAGCCACTACGGGCCGGTGACCGCGGTCAGCGAGACACTGGACCGTTCGGCGGAGGAGATCACCATCTGGGTGGAGGAAACACGCCAGGCCCACGCGGCGGGCCTGGACCTCGACCATGCCGTCGCCATGGTGCGGGAACGCACCAAAGACCGCTACGTGGCGTTCAGCCCCGAGGTCAATCCGGCCGTCGCGGAGAAGTTCGAACGGGTCAGCGGCGCCGTCGGCAACGTCGAGGGCATCCTGCACTGGCTCGGCCAGGCTGGGTCCTAGGCCAGGGTCCTAGGCAGGCCGAAGTACGGCAGCGCGCTGTTGTCGAAGCGGGTCATCTCGCAGATCTGATCTCCGGCCAGGGTCAGGACGAGCAGCCCGCTGGCGTGGAAGACGGGGGTGTGCAGGTCGGCGATGTAGATCCCGAACGCGGGTTGCCCGTTCGCCCGGGTGGCGACCAGGCGGAACGTACGACCCGGCCGGAAGGCCACCATGGCGAAGAACTGCCTCGCGAGGTCACGTCCGGAGTATTCGAGGGAAACCGGCGGCATCCGCAGGCAGACGTCGTCGCTGAGCAGTGCGATGAGGCCGCCGAGGTCGTGGTCGGTGTACGCCTGGACCAGTCGTTCGACGAGCCGCTCCTCGCCGGGTGAGCCCGGCCGTGGCGGCGCCTTCCCGCTGGCTGGCCTGTGGTCAAGGGTGGCCCGGGCGCGCTTGAGCGCGCTGGTGACCGACTCTTCCGTGGTGTCAAGGATGCGGGCAGCCTCGCTGGCGCGAAATCCCAGCACGTCGCGGAGGACGAGGACGGCGCGTTGCCGCGGCGGGAGCACCTGGAGCGCGGTCACGAACGCCAGGGAAATCGCTTCGCGGGTCTCGTACCGGGCCTCAGGCCCCGGGGTGACGTCGGGGAGTCCCTCCATGAGCACGTCCGGGTAAGGCTCGAGCCAGACTACCTCGGTGGTACTGGTCGGCTCCGGCAGGCTCAGGCTGGCGAACGACGGATCCTTCCGCACACGCCGGCTGGTCGTCCGGCGCGCGTTGAGGCAGCGACTGGTCGCGATGCGGTACAGCCAGGTCCGGATCGAGGCGCGGCCCTCGAAGCCGCCCAGGCTCCGCCAGGCCGCGAGCATGGTCTCTTGCAGGGCGTCCTCGGCGTCGTGAAGCGAGCCGAGTATCCGGTAGCAGTGCACTTGAAGCTCGCCCCGGTACGGCTCGGTGAGCTGCGCGAACGCCTCCCCGTCCCCGGCTCTCGCCCGATCGAGCAACTCGGTCGTCACCATGCGCCCTCCCGGCGCGCTGATTTGTCCACGGTGGTCTCGCTCATCCCTATCGCCGTCTACGCGGGCGGCCAGTCGCCGGCCGCCTCGTAGTACTGACACCGCAGACGCGCCGAACTGGGCGGCGGAACCTCGCCCAGATAGGCCGGCCGGGTGGGTCTATTCACCAGCCGATAAGCGCCGGCCTGCGGCCGGCCGGAAATGAAGGAGCCAAACGATTATGTTCGACGTCGATCGTCCAAAGCTACGCCCCGGCCGCACTGCGGCCGGGGCGCCAGCCGGCCGCCTGGCGACGGTGCTGCTGACCTCGGTGGCGTACTTCATGGTGACCCTTGACGCTCTGGTCGTAGTCACGGCCCTGCCGTCCATCCACCGGCAACTCGGCGGCGGGGTCGCCACCTTGCAGTGGACGGTCAGCGCGTACACGATGGCCTTCGGGGCGGGGATCATCACCGCGGCCGCGCTGGGTGACCGCCTCGGGCGGCGGCGTGTCTACACGGCCGGCTTGCTGATCTTCACCCTGGCGTCAGCGGCCTGCGCCGTGGCCCCGGACGCCGGGGCCTTGATCGCCTGCCGTGCCGTGCAGGGCATCGGCGCCGCTTGCATCATGCCGCTGGGGCTCACCTTGCTCACCGCGGCCTTCCCGCCCGGCCAGCGAGGCGCGGTGGTGGGGATCTGGGGCGGGATCGCCGGCCTGGCCGTCGCCTGCGGCCCGCTAGTGGGCGGCGCGATCACGCAAGGATTCAGCTGGCACTGGATCTTCTGGGTCAATGTCCCCATCGGCATCCTCGCCGCCGTTGGCGCGCGGCTGCGACTGGCGGAAAGTCACGGACCCGCCGCGCCGCTGGACGTACCGGCGCTTGTCCTCGTCACCGCCGGCATAGGGCTGCTGATCTGGGGCATCGTCGAAGGCGGGCAGAGCGGCTGGGGGTCGCAGAAGACCATGGCCGGGCTGATCCTGGGTTCCGCCTTCTTCGTCGGCTTCGGAGTTCGTGAGGCACGGACATCGGAGCCGATGATCCCGCTCAGCCTGTTCCGCACCGGGGCCTTCTCCGCGGCCGGAGGCGCCCAGTTCTTCATGACCGCGGCGATCTTCTCGGCGGCGTTCCTGACCAGTCAGTTCTTCCAGTTCGCCCGCGGCGACACGCCGCTGGAAACCGGGCTGCGCTTCCTGCCGTGGACGGCCACGCCACTGGTCGTGGCCCCGCTGGCCGGGGTGCTGTCCGACCGGCTGGGCTCCCGCGCGCTTGTCGTCCCTGGCCTGGTGATGCAGGCCGCGGGCTTCGCCTGGATCGTGTCGCTGGCCGGCGCCTCGCGCGGCTACGCCGGTTATGTGCTCCCGTTCATCCTCGCCGGAGTCGGCGTGTCGATGGCCCTGCCCAGCGTCACGGCGGCCGGACTGAACGCCGTCCCGCCGGGACTGATCGGAAAGGCCGCGGGCACGCTGAACACGCTGCAGCAGTTCGGCGCGGTCGTCGGCATCGCGGTCGTCACCGCGGTGTTCAACGCCACGGGCAGCCTGGCGAGCCCTGCTTCGGTCACCCATGGCTACCGGCCCGCGCTGGCCACGGCGGCTGGCCTGTCGGTGCTCGGGGCCGTCTCAGGCCTCGGGATCCGCAGGGCTCGCAGTGTTCGCAAGTCAGCGGGGTTCGCAGGTCAACGGTGATCAGTACCGCCCGCGACCTAGACCGGGGCTAGGTCGCGGTCCGCTGAGCTACGCCTGCTCCTCGTCGGGATCAGGCTCGTCATCGAGATCCGCCTCGTCGGCCAAGTCCTCGAATTCGATGCCGTCCAGCTCGTCCAGCCGGTCGGCCGCGTCGGTCTCGCCGTCGGTATCGGCTTCGGCGGCCCGGGCAAACCAATCCCGGGCCTCGTCCGCGCGGCCAGCGGCTAGCAACGCGTCCGCGTAGGCGTAGAAGAGTCGCCCGGACCACGGCCGCAGCCGCCCTCTGGTCAGCTCGGGCACCTGCAAGGCGATGACAGCGGCCTCGGGCAGCCCCTGATCCCGGCGGATACCCGATTCCACGATACGAAGCTCCATGTGCGTGGCCCGTTCGAGTTCGCTGGTCTTCGCCTCGCGGACCAGCGCCAGCGCTCGGTCGAGCCGGCCGAGGGCCCGCTCGCAGTCGGCCATGATGGGCAGGTAGTCATCCCGGCCGGTCATGCGCCGTGCGGCCCGGAGCTCGGACAGGGCTTCGGCCCACCGGCCGGTCTGGTAGGCAGCGATGCCACAGGCCTCCCTGACTACGCCGACCCGGGCGGCGAGGCGCTTGGCGGCCTGGGCATAGGCGTAACCCCGCTCGGGGTCGTCGTCCAGGTCCGCGGCCACCAGGTAGCGGGCTACGCTGTCGGCCAGGTCGTTCGGCAGGCTGTTCAGTTGGGCCCGCGCTTCCGGCTCGAGCTGCTCGGCGCTGACCGAGTCAGGAACCTGCGGCCCGGCCACGTAGGCCGGTGGGTGACCGCGGACCGTTGCGTGACCGCGGACCGGGGCCTCGTCCGGGCGCCTGCTGCCGGGTCGTGCCTGCTCCCGACCCCGGGCGGCGCCGGCGCGCGTGTCACCTGCCCGGCCGTCGCGGGCTGGCCGCGATGTCCGGTCACGGCCACCATCACGCGCGGACGGCCCATCGCCCGCTGGCCGCGGACGTGCGCGATACGAATCTCCCCGGGTCCCTTCGGAGCCGACCGCGGGCCTGGCCGAGCCGCCCGCGGGCCGCGGGCTTCGCCTTGCGTCACCCGGGGCGGTCCGCCGTGAACCGGTGTCGGCTGGCCTGCTGGCGCCGCGGAAGTCGCCACCCGCCTCAGTGTTGCGGCGGAAGCCTCCCTCCGCCGTACGGCCAGGCCTGCCGCCCGTTGAGGTGCGGCCACGGGAGCCTTCCCCGGGCGCGCTGCGGGACGCTGGACCAAACCCGCGGTTGTCTGAGGTCCGGGGACGGCCGCGATACTCGCCCGCGGCGGGCCGGTTACTCCGAGGCTGACTGCTTGCCGGGGCCCGGCTGCTCCGGTACTCGCCGCTCGCGGAAGCCTGGCTGTTCCGAGGTTCGGTGCTTCCGGAGGCTCGGCTGGTCCCTCGTGGTCCGTCTCCGGCGACCGGGCGAGTCGTCCCGCGGGTCCCGTCACCCGCGCGTGCCGACGGAGCACGGCGACCCTGATCCTTCGTGGTACCCCAGCGCGCGCCATCGGCGGCCGGCGTACGGCTGCTACGGCCCGCCGGGCTCCTGGCGGGCGTCCGGGAACCGTCCGCGGCCGGCCGTCCCCGGCCATAGTTGCCAGCGGGCTTGGCGCTCCTCGAAGCCTTCGGGTTCCCGCTACCTGCTCCCCGGCTCTTCGGCGTCCCGGATCCCTCGGCCACGCTCATCAACCTCCAGCTTTAACACTACCCAGACAAGCGAAGAGGGCCGCTCAACCACGTCGGGAGCGACCCTCTTCAAACATGTCCGGCGGCGTCCTACTCTCCCACGCGGTCCCCCGCGCAGTACCATCGGCGCTGAAGGGCTTAACTTCCGGGTTCGGAATGGGACCGGGTGTTTCCCCTTCGCTATAACCGCCGTAACTCTATTGAGATGTCACCAGCAGAAGCTCTGCTAGCCCGTGGAGAACTCTCGGAGCCCTCAACGGTGGCGACCGTATCTCGGGAACCGCACAGTGGACGCGAAGTCAAATGGAGTAGAAGCCAAGCCACTCGGCCTATTAGTACCGGTCAGCTGCACACGTTGCCGTGCTTCCACCTCCGGCCTATCAACCCAGTAGTCTACTGGGGGCCTTACCTGGTTAACCCAGAGGGAGACCTAATCTTGAGGCGAGCTTCCCGCTTAGATGCTTTCAGCGGTTATCCCTTCCGAACGTAGCAAACCAGCCGTGCTCTTGGCAGAACAACTGGCACACCAGAGGTTCGTCCGTCCCGGTCCTCTCGTACTAGGGACAGCCCCTCTCAAGTCTCCTGCGCGCGCAGCGGATAGGGACCGAACTGTCTCACGACGTTCTAAACCCAGCTCGCGTACCGCTTTAATGGGCGAACAGCCCAACCCTTGGGACCTGCTCCAGCCCCAGGATGCGACGAGCCGACATCGAGGTGCCAAACCATCCCGTCGATATGGACTCTTGGGGAAGATCAGCCTGTTATCCCCGGGGTACCTTTTAGCCGTTAAGCGACGGCGCTTCCACATGCCACCGCCGGATCACTAGTCCCAGCTTTCGCTCCTGCTCGACATGTCTGTCTCACAGTCAAGCACCCTTGTGCACTTACACTCGACACCTGGTTGCCGACCAGGCTGAGGGTACCTTTGGGCGCCTCCGTTACCTTTTGGGAGGCAACCGCCCCAGTTAAACTACCCACCAGACACTGTCCCTGATCCGGATTACGGACCTAGGTTAGACATCCAGAACGACCAGAGTGGTATTTCACCGATGACTCCACAAGAACTAGCGTCCCTGCTTCACAGTCTCCCACCTATCCTACACAAGACGTCCCAAACACCAATGTCAAGCTGCAGTGAAGGTCCCGGGGTCTTTCCGTCCTGCTGCGCGTAACGAGCATCTTTACTCGTAGTGCAATTTCGCCGGGTCCATGGTTGAGACAGTGGAGAAGTCGTTACGCCATTCGTGCAGGTCGGAACTTACCCGACAAGGAATTTCGCTACCTTAGGATGGTTATAGTTACCACCGCCGTTTACCGGCGCTTAAGTTCTGAGCTTCGCGACCCGAAGGTCACTAACCCGTCCCCTTAACGTTCCGGCACCGGGCAGGCGTCAGTCCGTATACGTCGTCTTGCGACTTTGCACGGACCTGTGTTTTTAGTAAACAGTCGCTTCTCCCCGCTATCTGCGACCGCACCCAGCTCAGAGGGCAAGCCTCATCACCGGACACGGCTCCCCTTCTCCCGAAGTTACGGGGACAATTTGCCTAGTTCCTTAACCATGGTTCACCCGATCGCCTTGGTATTCTCTACCTGACCACCTGCGTCGGTTTAGGGTACGGGCCGCTTGGATGCTCGCTGCGAGGTTTTTCTTGGCAGCATGGGATTACTCACTTCGCCTAAATCGGCTCGGCGTCAGGTCTCAGGCTATGTGGTGCGCGGATTTGCCTACGCACCGCCCTACACCCTTACTCCGGGAACAACCATCGCCCGGTAGAGCTACCCTCCTGCGTCACCCCTACAGCTTGCCTACTACCAGTCTGGTTCGAACGATCAGCCAGGGCACCCCGAAGGGCGCTCCAGCATCAGGTACTTAGCATCGCTGGGCTCGGCATTGGCGCATCCAGGCGGGTACGGGAATATCAACCCGTTGTCCATCGACTACGCCTGTCGGCCTCGCCTTAGGTCCCGACTTACCCTGGGCGGATTAGCCTGCCCCAGGAACCCTTGGTCATTCGGCGGAGGAGTTTCTCACTCCTCTTTCGCTACTCATGCCTGCATTCTCACTCGTGTAGCATCCACAGCTGGATCACTCCGCTGCTTCCCTTGCCACACGACGCTCCCCTACCCACCCGCGCACCTGGACCCTAAAGGAGCCGGCGGCCGCAGTTGAGGTGTCCGCGGCCGAAGCCACGGAGACCGGAACCGCCATCCACCTTAACCATAGAGGGCCGGGCGATCGCGCGAGTGTCACAGCTTCGGCGGT
>CAVYNE010000032.1:0-245000 GCA_963769715.1 uncultured Actinomycetes bacterium | reverse complement strand
GATATCGGTGCTGACGGCGATCAGGCCCCGCCATCCAAGTTCGTCGATGATGTCGTCCACGCCTGCATGGTGCCACTTACGGGCCGTTAAGGGGTAACCAGTTTGGGCCGCCGGGGTACATACGCCCGGTACACCGAGACCGTCGGCTCCCCCTCGTACCAGAACCGCCAGGGGATCTCGGCCGCACTGCTGACCCCGACCCGAGGTCCGGTGGCAATTCTTCGGGGGGTCAGCACAGTTCCCGAACGGGCTGGGTTTCCTGCTCCGGCGCGCACCCGGAGCGGCGAATCGGCGGCGCACACGTCCGCACCGTCGAGTTCCCGGTCTATGCCGAGCGCCTGGCAGAGCCGGGCCGGGCCGCGGGCCAGATCACGTGATGCGACGCTGGCCGCCCCTCTGGTGCGCCGGGCCCGGGCTAGGTCCTCCCCCGCGATGATCGCGCCCGCCCGCAGCAGCACCGCCGAGGCGCTGCCCTCCTCCCCCAGGCAGACCAGGTTCACGCAGAAGTGCATGCCGTACGTGAAGTACACGTACGCGTGCCCGGGCGGGCCGAACATCACCGCGTTCCGCTGGGTCTTCCCGCGGTAGGCGTGCGAGGCGGGATCGGACCGGCCCGCGTACGCCTCGACCTCGGTGAGCTGTACCGCGACGAGGCCGTCCGCTGTCTGGTGCTCGAGGACGCAGCCGAGCAGGTCCGGCGCGACCTCGACCGCGTGCCTGGCGAAGAAGTCCCGCGAGATCGGCACCTAGGTGACGTCCTCGGCGGCCCAGGCGTGATGCGTGTCAACCGTCGCGCGCAGCGCGATGATCTGCTCGGCGACACGCTCTGGCGCCGTCCCGCCGTACCCCTTGCGGGCCGCGAGCGCGCCCTCGACCGTGAGCACCTGGCGGACGTCGGGCGTCAGGTGCTCGGAAACCTTGGCCAGATCGGCGTCGGCCACGTCGGGCAGGTCGCAGTCGTGCACCTGGCACCACACCACCAGGTGCCCGACTACCTCGTGCGCCTCGCGGAATGGGACGCCTCGGCGGACCAGGTACTCGGCCAGGTCGGTGGCGAGAGTGAACCCGGTCGAGGCACTGCGGCGGAGCCGGTCCGGATTGACCCGCATCGTGGCGATCAGGCCGGCCATGGCGGGCAGGACCAGGAGCAGGGTGTCGACCGCGTCGAAGACCGGCTCCTTATCCTCCTGCAGGTCCCGGTTGTAGGTCAGCGGCAGGCCCTTCAGGGTGGTGAGCAGCCCGGTCAGTCCGCCGATCAGGCGGCCCGCCTTGCCCCGGGCCAGTTCGGCCACGTCCGGATTCTTCTTCTGCGGCATGATCGAGGACCCGGTTGCGTAGGTATCGTCGATCTCCACCCAGCCGAACTCCTGGGAAGACCAGAGCACGATCTCCTCGCCCAGCCGGGACAGGTGCACTCCGATCAGCGCCGCGGCGAAGCAGAACTCGGCTGCGAAGTCGCGGTCGGCCACCGCATCCATGGAGTTAGCCGCGGGCTCGTCGAAGCCGAGTTCGGCCGCGAGCACCTGCGGATCGACCGGGAGTGATGACCCGGCCAGCGCGCCGGAGCCGAGCGGGCTGACCGCGGCGCGCTTGTCCCAGTCCCGCAGCCGGCCGACGTCGCGGGCGAACGCCTGCACGTGCGCGAGCAACTGGTGACCGAACAGCACCGGCTGCGCGTGCTGCAAGTGCGTCATGCCGGGCGCGGGTACGTCGCCGCTGGCGACCGCCTGGCCGATCAGCGCGGTCTCCAGCTCGGCCAGCCTGCTCGCGATCAGCCGGGCGTTGTCCCGCAGGTAAAGCCGCAGGTCGGTCGCGACCTGGTCGTTGCGGCTGCGGCCGGCCCGGAGCTTGCCGCCCAGCGCGCCGAGCCGCTCGAGCAGCCCGCGCTCGAGCGCGGTGTGCACGTCCTCGTCGGCGACCGTAGGCCGGAACGACCCGTTCGCACACGCCCGGTCCAGGTCGTCCAGGGCCTTGAGCATCGCGCTGAGCTCGGCGTCGGTCAGCAACCCGGCCCGGTGCAGTACCCGGGCGTGCGCGCGGGAGGCCCGCAAGTCGTACCGGGCCAGCCGCCAATCGAACTGGACGCTGACGGACAGCCTGGCCAGCGCGTCCGCGGGCCCGGCGCCGAACCGCCCGCCCCACAGCCGCGTAGCCCCTTCGACCCCGCTCGAATCCCCTGCCGACTGTTCCGCTGCTTCCACAGTTCTTCTTTCTATCGCACTAACGCCTCAGTTTTGTCGCACCTTGGTCGTCACCGGGGACATAAAAGATCGTTCGTCCGTTTTTCGTCGCTATGACGAACGATCATCGTCGGCGCTCGGCCCGGCGCAGGAAGTCGGCCGCCAGGGCGTCTCCGCCGGCCGGATCGCGCGCGATGATCAGGACCGTGTCATCGCCGGCCACGGTGCCGAGGATCGACGGCAGGGCCGCGTGGTCGATGACCGAGGCGAGGAACTGGGCCGCCCCGGCCGGGGTCCTGAGCACGACAAGGTTGGCGCTCGCCTCGGCCGAGGCCATCAGCTCGCCCAGGTAGCGCGCCAGGCGCGCGTCGTGCGGCGGTTCGGCCCGGGCGGTGGCCCCGCCAGGGTGCGAGTCTGGGCCGGCCGGGTGCGAGCCCGTGCCTCCCGGGAGCGAACCGGGGCCGCCCGGCTCGTCCGGCAGGGCGTAGACCAGCGCGCCCCCGGCGCGGAGCCGCACCACGCCGAGCTCGTCCAGGTCCCGGGACAAGGTCGCCTGCGTCACGTGCACGCTGGCGTACCGCTCCAGCAGCTCGGCGAGTTCCTCCTGGGAGCGGACCTGCTCGCGGGCGAGGATGGCCGCAATCCGCGCGTGCCTGGCCGTCTTGGTCAGCGGGGTAGTCAAGGTTGCTCCAGCAGCCAGGCGAGCAGCGCCTTCTGGGTGTACAGGCGGTTCTCCGCCTGCTCCCAGACGACGCTGTTCGGCCCGTCGATCACGTCGGCGCTGATCTCCTCGCCGCGGTGCGCGGGCAGGCAGTGCAGCACCAGACAGCCCCGCTTACCCAGGGCCAGCTTCGGGCCGTCCAGGCGGTAGGAATCGCCGGCGGCGTAAGAGCCGAAAACCGCGAGTCGTTCGGCCCGCTCGCCCTCGGTGCCCATGGAGGTCCACACGTCGGTGGCGATCACGTCGGCATCCTGGCACGCCGCGCGGGGGTCGGTTACGACCTCGACCGCGCCGCCGGTCTGCGCGGCGATCCGCTCGGCCGCCGCCATGATGCCGGCCTCGGGGCGGTACGCCGCCGGAGCGCCGATGCGCACACGGAGCCCGGCGATGGCACCGCCCAGGAGATAGGAGTGCGACATGTTGCTCGAGCCATCGCCGAGGAAGGTCAGCGTGCGGCCGGTCAGCGAGCCGTAGTGCGCCCGGATGGTCTGCAGGTCGGCCAGCACCTGGCAGGGGTGGAACTGGTCGGTGAGCGCGTTGATCACCGGCACGGCCGAGGCCGACGCCAGGGCCTGGATGTGGTCCTGCTCGTACGTCCGCCACGCGACCGCCGCGACCTGCCGGGACAAGACCCGTGCCACGTCCTCGATCGCCTCGCCCCGGCCGAAATGCGTGGTCTGCGTGTCGATGACGAGCGGAAGCCCGCCGAGCTCGGCGATGCCGACGGTGAACGACACCCGGGTCCGCAGTGACTGCTTGTCGAACAGCACTGCGACCGCCCGCGGCCCGGCCAGCGGCTGCCAGCCGAACCTGTCCTTCTTCATCCGTTCGGCCAGGTCGAGGACGGCCGCCTGCTCGGCAGGCGACAGGTCGTCGTCGCGCAGGAAGTGCCTGGTCATGAGCAGGTCTCCGCGAGGATCCCGGGCAGCGCGGCGATGAACTCATCCGCCTCGGACACGGACAGGATCAGGGGCGGTGCCAGCCTGATCGCGTCGGGCTGCACCGCGTTGACCAGGAACCCGGCCCGCCGGGCGGCTACCTCGACGTCCGGGGCCACCTCGGCCGTCAGCACGATGGCCCGCCAGAGCCCGAGGCCGCGCACCCCGGACACCAATGGGTGGCTGACCTCGCCGAGTCCGGCCGCCAGGTGCTCGCCCACCGTGTTGACGTGAGCCAGTAGTCCGTCGCGCTCGATCACCTCGAGCACGGCCAGGGCGGCGGCGCAGGCGACCGGGTTCCCGCCGAAGGTAGAGCCGTGATCACCCTTGGCGAAGCCGGCGCCGGCCGCGCCGAGACCGATGCACGCGCCGATCGGCAGCCCGCCGCCCAGGCCCTTGGCCAGGGTGATCACGTCCGGCCGGACACCGGCGGCCTGGTGCGCGAACCACGCCCCGGTCCGGCCGATGGCGCTCTGGATCTCATCGAGCACGAGCAGCGCGCCGGCTTGGTCGCAGGCCTCGCGCGCGGCGCGCAAGTAGCCCTCGGGGGCGGGCACCACGCCGCTCTCGCCCAGGCCGGGCTCGAGGAAGACGGCCGCGACATCGGCGCCGACCGCCGCGCGCAGCGCCGCGGCGTCCCCGTAGGGAACGAACCGCACGGTCAAGCCGAACGGGCCGAACGGCGCGCGGATGGACTCCTTGCCGGTCAGCGCCAGGGCACCCATCGTCCGGCCGTGGAAGCTCCGCTCGGCGGCCACGATCACCGGCCGCTCCGGACCGGCGATGCGGCGCACCAGCTTGATCGCCGCCTCGTTGGCCTCGGTGCCCGAGTTCGCGAAGAAGACCCGCCCGTCCTCACCGACCAGAGTGAGGAGCCGCTCGGCTAGCTCGACCTCGCGCTCGTGCAAGAACAGGTTGGAGGTGTGGGCCACGTCGGCCACCTGGCGACTGACCGCCTCGACGATGGCCGGGTGGGCGTGTCCCAACGAGCTCACCGCGATCCCGGCGATCAGGTCCAGGTACTGGCGTCCGTCGGCATCCCAGACCCGGCAGCCTTGCCCGCGGCTGATGGCCAGCGGGGGCACGCCGTAGTTCGGCATGAGCGCCGCCGCGAACCGCTTCTGCAGTGCGTCTGTCTCACTCACGGCTGAGTTCCTTCCTCGGGGAGGACCATGGTGCCGATGCCGGAGTCGGTGAAGATCTCGAGCAGGATGGCGTGACTGAGGCGGCCGTCCAGGACGTGCGCCTGCGGGACGCCGCCGCGGACGGCGGTCAGGCAGGCCTCCATCTTGGGGATCATCCCGGCCGAAAGTCCGGGCAGCAGATGCTCGAGTTCGGCCGCAGTGAGCTCGCTGATCACCTCGGCCGACGACGGCCAGTCCCGGTACAGGCCGGCCACATCGGTGAGCACCACCAGCTTGACCGCGCCTAGCGCCACCGCGAGGGCGGCCGCGGCGGTGTCCGCGTTCACGTTGTAGACCTCGCCGTCCCGGCCCGTGGCCACGCTGGAGACGACCGGGATCCGGCCGTCGGCCAGCAGCGCCTCGATCGCGCCCGGGTTGGTGGCCACGATCTCGCCGACCAGGCCGATGTCCACTGGCTCGCCGTCGACGATCGCTGTCTTGCGGGTCGCGGTGAGCGTGCAGGCGTCCTCCCCCGACATGCCCACCGCGAACGGGCCGTGCCGGTTGATCAGGCCGACGATGTCCTTGTTCACCTTGCCGGACAGGACCATCCGGACGACCTCCATGGCCTCCGGCGTGGTGACCCGGAGCCCGGCGGTGAAGGAGGATTCCACGCCGAGCCGGTCAAGCTGCTCGGTGATCTGCGGGCCGCCGCCATGCACCACGACCGGGCGCAGCCCGGCGTAGCGCAGGAACACCAGGTCCTGGGCGAAGGCCAGGCGCAGCTCCTCCTCGGTCATCGCGTGCCCGCCGTACTTGATCACCACGGTCTGGCCGTGGAACCTGTTCAGCCAGGGCAGCGCCTCGATCAGCGTGGCGGCCTTGGCCGAGGCGTCCTCGATCCGCCCTTCCATCACCGTCATGTGGAGTAAGCACTGTTCTCGTGCACGTAAGCCGCGGTCAGGTCGGTGGTCAAGATGGCGGCGGAGTGCGGGCCCGCCGACAGGTCCACGGTGATCGTCACGTCCTTCGGCTTCAGGTCCACCTTGGAGCGCTCGTCGCCGGGGGCGCCGTGACGGCAGACCCAGATCCCGTTGATCGCGACGTTGAGCCGGTCGGGCGCGAAGGTCGCGTCGGTGGTGCCGACCGCAGCCAGTACCCGGCCCCAGTTGGGGTCCTCGCCGCCGATGGCGCACTTGAGCAGGTTGTTCCGCGCCACCGCGCGTCCCGCGGTCACCGCGTCGGCCTCCGAGGCGGCCCCGACCACCTCGACGGTGATCATCTTCTCCGCACCCTCGGCGTCCAGCTGAAGCTGCCGGGCCAGGTCCGCGCACACCTCGGTGAGCGCCAGAACGAACTCGCTCTTCTCCGGCGACACTCCCGTCGCCCCGCTGGCCATCAGGAGCACCGTGTCGTTGGTGGACATGCAGCCGTCGGTGTCGAGCCGGTCGAAGGTCACCGCGGTGGCCGACCGCAGCGCGGCGTCGAGTTCGGCGGGCGCAAGCTCGGCGTCGGTGGTGAGCACGCACAACATGGTGGCCAGTCCGGGCGCGAGCATCCCGGCGCCCTTGGCCATCCCGCCGATGGTGTAGCCGGTGCCGCGACGGAAGGCGATCTTCACCACGGTGTCGGTGGTCCTGATCGCGTCGGCGGCGGCCAGGCCGCCGGCCCGGGAGGCTTCGGCGACGGCAGCGTCCACGCCGGGCAGCAGCTTGTCCATCGGCAGCCGCTCGCCGATCAGGCCGGTCGAGCAGACGGCGATCTCCCCCGCCCCGACCTCGATCGCGGCGGCTAGGTGCTCGGCGGTGGCGTGGGTGTCCTGGAAGCCGAGCGGCCCGGTGCAGGCGTTGGCCCCGCCGGAGTTGAGCACCACGGCCCGGACCCGGCCGCCCTTGACTACCTGGCGGGTCCAGATCACCGGGGCGGCCTGCACCCGGTTGGTGGTGAACACGGCGGCGGCGGACCACGAGGGCCCGTCGTTCAGGACCACGGCCACGTCCGGCTGGCCGGACTGCTTCAGCCCAGCCGTCACTCCGGCGGCCCGGAAACCAAGCGGGGCGGTCACGCTCATGGGGTGTCTCCCAGACTCAAGGTGCTACTCCGTGTGCAGTCAGGCCAGCCGTCTCTGGCAGGCCGAGCATGAGGTTGGCGATCTGGATGGCCTGGCCGGCCGCGCCCTTGACCAGGTTGTCCAGGGCGCTGACGACGACGGCGCGGCCGGCGTGCCGGTCGGCCGCCACTTGCAGGTGGGCGGCGTTAGAGCCGAGCGTGGCGCCGGTGACCGGCCACCGGCCCTCGGGCAGCACGTGCACGAAGGGTTCCCTGTGGTAAGCCGCGCTGAGCGCCTCCCGCAGCTCGCCGGCCGGGGCGGCCGACCTCGCGGTGCAGGTGGCCAGGATGCCACGGGCCATCGGGGCCAGCGTCGGGGTGAACGAGACAGACACCGGTGCCGCGGCGGGCAACCCACCCCGTTCGGGATCAATGTTCTGCTCTATTTCCGGGGTGTGCCGGTGCGTGCCCCCGACCTGGTACGCGGACATCGACCCCATGACCTCGGTGGCGAGCAGGTCGGGTCGCGGCGAGCGGCCCGCGCCGGACGTGCCCGAGGCGGCCACGATCACGATGTCGGCCGGCTCGACCAGGCCGGCGGCCAGCAGCGGGGCCAGCGCGAGAATCGAGGCGGTGGCGTAGCAGCCGGGCGCGGCCACGGTGGTGGACGTCCTGATCGCGTCGCGCGCCCCGGGCAGTTCGGGCAGGCCGTAGGTCCACTGGCCGGCGTACGGCGTCGGGTAGTACCCCGCCCAGGCCTCCGGATCGGCCAGCCGGAAGTCGGCGCCCAGGTCGATGACCTTGAGCTCGGCCGGGAGGCGGGCGGCCAGCTGCGCGGACTCGCCGTGCGGGAGGGCGACCAAGAGCAGGTCGGCGTCGGCGAGGACGTCCGGGTCGGTGCCGGCGAAGACGGCGCCGTCGAGGCCGGGATGGCCGGTCAGCTGCGGGTGCACCGCCGTCACCGGGGTGCCGGCGTTGCTGTTCGCGGACAGCGGACCGATCTCGAGGTCGGGATGGCCGGCCAGCAGGCGGAGGAGTTCGCCGCCCGCGTAGCCGCTGGCCCCCGCGACCGCAACCCTCGCACCCATATATCCCTCACGTCCGCCGCCATCCTGGAAGAGTATTCATCATACCGCATGAATATGCAAAGTGTCGCGGACGTCGGGGTGAGGCCCCGGGCACTAGGGTGAGACGGTGGAGCGGGATGGGGTGTGGCAGGCCCTCGCGGTCCGCCGCGGATTCGGGGTTCTTGGGGGCCTTTGGGTCTGCGCCTGCCTGGTCACGGGGTGCTCGTCCGCGCCGGCGACCGCGGGCGCCGGCGCGACCTGCGGCAGCACGCACACCGCGGCCGGGGTGCCGGTCATCATCAAGGTGGCCAAGGGCTCGGTGAACTGCAAGACCGCGCTGCAAGTCGAGAACGAGTACGCGGCCAGGATCAAGGACGGGCAGGTGCGGGGCAACGGCGGTGGCGCGCCGGTCATGGTGAGCGGCTGGACGTGTCAGGGATACGACACCCCGGAGGTGCTGAGCACAGGGAACGCGTCGCAGTGCCACACCGGGAGCGCTACCATCCTCGCTGTTCTGCCGGTGCCGACCCCGACGGCCGGCTGACCCTAGGAACTCGCGGCGCGGCGGAACAGGCTAGGGCCGTCCGGGGCTTGCCCGGCGGCCACCGTACCGTTGATGCCCCCGGAGGTGCTGCTGACCGCGCTCAGGCCCCTGGTCGTGCTGATCATCTGGACCTGGTCCCGGCCGCATCCCTTGGCGCGGTAAAGGGCGGCGTCCGCGGCCGCCATCAGTTCGGCGTACTCGCGCTTGCTGCCGCTGTCCAGCGCAGCCACCCCGATCGACACCGTGACGTGCACCCGCTCGCCGCCGGTCGCGCCGGGGGCAATGATGCACAGGCCGGAGATGGCGGACCGGACCCGTTCGGCGATCCGGAAGGCGTCCACCGCCCGGGTCTGCGGCAGGAGCAGCGTGAACTCCTCGCCGCCGAACCTTCCGGCGAGGTCGTACTCGCGCAGCAGCGTGTTCAGCGTATGCGCGATCTCCTTGAGCACCTCATCCCCTGTCAGGTGCCCGTAGGTGTCGTTGATCACCTTGAACCGGTCGATATCAAGCAGCGCGATCGCCAGCGACGTCTTGGTCCGTACCGCGCGGGCCACTTCCGCGGTTGCCCCGCGCTCCCAGGTCGCCGCGTTCAGCAACCCCGTCTTGGAGTCAGCCCGCGCGTCTTCGAGGAGCCGAGCGTGCCGTACAGACCGCTGCAGCAGGGTGATGAAGGGAAACGCGAAGGCCAGGGCAATCCAGCTGTAGGCCACGCAGAACGTGACAAGTACCGCAACGCACAGCTCATTGACGTCGTTATACATGGGCTCCCTGGCGAGCTGCTCTTCGCGGAAGCTCACAGCCGGATTCGAGCCCTTGATCGCAGTCCAGATCAGGACCTGGTTGATGATCCACTGCACTGCCGCGCAAGCAGCCACGATCAGCATCCAGGCCAGCGCATGGCCGGCCGGATTCGAGGCGGCGCCATGCACCAGCCGGATAAGCATATGGAAGACCAGGGCAGCGGTGACATAGCTGAGCCCGATTGCGGCCGCGCTGAACACGCGCCTGTACACAGGAACCCGGAGTATCCGCCACTGGCACAGGGCGAAGCGGATAGCCGGAAGAACAGGCGCGTAGGGAAGCGGCAGCAACATCGCGACCGGTAGCTCCCAGACCGCATACACGTCCTTGACAAACCCGAGGTTCTCGCCTACCCGCCTGGTCAGCTCGACGCTGGCGACGCTGCATGTCAGCAGGCCGGCGAACAGCACAAGATCATGGACATGGATGCTTACCCTGCTTGCCCCGATCGCCAGAATGCCGGCGTCGGTCAGTACGACCAGGACAACGAAGCCGACCACCCAGCGAGGAAGCTTCCAGATCGGCCATGCCCGTGGCCCCATGCTCCGCTCGCGCATCGAGCGGATTGCGTCCACCGGTGTCTCCTTGGCAGCCACGAGTACTTTGAACCTGGGTCGGGGGCAGCACGTACTCCCTAGTGTCCCGGATTGCGACGATAAGGACTGCTGAACGTCAAAATTCTGCTACTCAGCGAGATAAATCCAGTAATCATCTAGCGCATCGCGCACGGATGCTTACTCTATGCTCTCCAGTCCCAGAGGTACCTCCGGAGCTATCCGACATTTCGGATTTACGAGCTCTGGTTCTTCTTCTTTCGGTATGCTCCCCGGCTTGACTTACCAGTAGCGAGCCTGTTCACGAGAGGAGGGGTGTCATCATGCGCACCAGCAGCTGGAACTAACCCCCGGCCACCCCCAGACCCCGACCGCCACCTGCCGAAAGGACGCACCATGCGCACCAGCAGCTGGAACTAACAAGTTTGTAGCAACTCGTACCGGGCCCGTGCAGCGAGCTCGGTTAAGGAAATCTGCGCGCGACGGAATGCGCTTGGCACGTCCGGCCGACTGCCCTTAGCGCTGCCGTCGTTGTCACGAGCTACACTGCCGCTGACGGCGCTCAGGCCCCTGGTCGTGCTGATCATCTGCACCTGGTCCCGGCCGCCGGACTTCGCCCGGTACAGGGCGGCGTCCGCTGCGGCCATCAGTTCGGTGTACTCCCGCTTGCTGCCGCTATCCAGCGCGGCCACCCCGATCGACACCGTGACATGCACCCGTTCCCCGCCGGTCGCCCCGGGAACGATGATGGACAAGCCGGCGATGTTAGCGCGCACACGTTCGGCGATCCGGAAGGCGTCAACCGCTCGGGTCTGCGGCAACAGCAGCGAGAACTCCTCACCGCCGAACCGCCCGGCGCGGTCGTAGTCGCGCAGCAGGCTGTCGAGCGTACGGGCGATCTCCTTGAGCACCTGATCGCCAACCAGGTGACCGTAGGTGTCGTTGATCACCTTGAACCGGTCGATGTCGAGTATTGCCACCGCCAGCGGGGTCCTGGTCCGTACCGCGCGGCCTACCTCCACGGTCGCCTCGCGCTCCCAAGTCGCCGCATTCAGCAAGCCCGTCTTCGAATCGGCCCGCGAATCATTGACCAGTTGGACGTGCCGCAGCGACCGCTGCAGCAAGGTGACGACGGGCAGCGCGGCCAGGGCGAGCAGTGGGTTCCCGGCCACGCCGTAGGTAACCAGGACGCCTATGCAGATCTCGGCCGCGTCGTTGTACAGCGGCTCGCGGCCGAACACTTCGATACGGATACTCGTGGCCGGATCGGCACCCCTGACGGCCGTCATGACCACGGTCTTGTTCACGACCTCCTTCACCAGGACGCTGAGGGCCACCAGCAAGGTCCACACCGTGCCGCGGCTGAGGATCCCTCCCGAGTCCTGCGGTATCAGGCCGTACAGGCCGTGGAAGGTTGCCGATGCCGCACCGTAGGAGAGGCTGATCGCCGCCCCAGTGAACACCCTGCGGTAGACGGGGGCACGCCGGATCCGCCACTGCACCAGTACTATCCGGACGACCGGGACGATCAGCGCATAGAGCGGAGGCAGCAGGATGGCGGCCGGCAATTCCCATACGCCCTGGACATCCTTGATCACGCCGCCTTGCTCCCCCGCCTTCCTGGTCAGCTCGACGGAGGTCGCCGTGCATCCCAGCAGGAGGCTAAACAAGGCCAGGTTGGCCCGGGTGAAGGTGGTGAACGACACCGCCAGGCCGATGGCAGCGGCATCGACGGCCACCACGGCCAGCACGTAAACGGTGAGCCAGCGGGGCAACGACCAGAGGCCCCAATCACTGACGGCTGTCATCCGACGCAGGAGGCGACGGATCAGCTCCATCAGAACCTCCTCATGCAAACCATTGCACCGCCACCCAGGTAGCAGTGTGCCCATATATTGTCCCGCATTGCTAGCCCCCGGGAGCGCAGAACGTGAAAATCCCACTACTCACTGGTAGAACAGTACCCTTTTTGCCCGCCTGGTTCACCACACGTCCCCATGGCATCTCTAAAAGTCACGGTCTGTCACGCCATAGACAGTCTTATTTCCGGCAATAAGTACAAAGCGCCCCCTGGGCGCAATTGCAAGCCACAATGGGTAGCCGTGACGCCGACGGTGGGATACGGAACACCGGAAGAGCGCGCGCCATGGACAGCGAGCGCCCGAAGCCGAACCATGCCTCCCGCCGGGGCGTTTATATGGTTACTTAAAGAATCCGCCCGAATACTGAATGATAGGAGCACGCCATGCGCGACACCGGCTGGGGCTGACCCCCAACGACCGGCACCGACCCGCCGCCCACGAGAGGAGGAGCACGCCATGCGCGACACCGGCTGGGGCTGACCCCCAACGACCGGCACCGACCCGCCGCCCACGAGAGGAGGAGCACGCCATGCGCGACACCGGCTGGGGCTGACCCCCAACGACCGGCACCGACCCGCCGCCCACGAGAGGAGGAGCACGCCATGCGCGACACCGGCTGGGGCTGACCCCCAACGACCCCCACCGCCCCCCCCGCACACCAGAGGAAGGAGCACGCCATGCGCGACACCGGCTGGGGCTGACCCTAACGCTGAAGGTGCCCGTCCACCGACTGTCTGCGAGCACCGGCCCAGCTGACCGCGATCGCTAGGGCTACTGCGGCCCCGACTGTGCCAGAAATTGCGATAACCGATGCTGGGGAATAGTGGTCCGCGGCGGCTCCCGCCAGGATCATGACTGTTCCCTGGCCCAGGCTGATACCGCCCTGGGCCAGGCCGAAGGCCTGGGCGCGCTGTTGTCGCGGCGCCGCCCTCACGAAGGCAGCGTTGGCGGCGATCTGGTAGGACGCGCCCAGACCGGACGCAAACAAGATCAGCAGCGATCCGGGCAGGCCGGGCTGCCAGAAGAACAGGGCCAGAACCGCGCAGGCGGCGACGGCGAGCGGGCCCATGACGCGCAGCCGTGTCGGCGGGGCCACGAAGCGGCTGAACACGATGGCGCCGACGGTTTGCCCCAGAGCCATAGCGGCCAGGATCACGCCGACGGCGACCGCACCGCCGCCGAGATCCCGGGCCAGCGGGGTGACCACGCCTTCCGGAGCGTCGTAGAACGCCGCCAGCCAGCCGAACAGCATCGGCGTGCGCAGGGCCGGGCGGGTGAAGACGAGGCGGACACCAGCGAAGACACCGGCCAACTGGCCGGGCTCATGGTGGCTGACGGCTGCGACCACCGGGGCGGGTCGTGAGCGTACCCACGCCCGGACGATGAGCGCCGACGCGGCGAAGGTCGCCGCGTCGATGAGCAGGGACGGGCGTGTGCCGAAGAACCCGGTGACGGCACCCCCGGCCGCGAAGCCGAGGACCTGGGCGAACTGGTACGTAGTGAGCGTCACGGCAGTCCCCATCACGTACTTTTCGCCCTCAAGCACGTCGGGGTAGGTGGCCGCGCGCGCTGAGCTGAACGGCGCGCCGACCAGCGTGACCAGGAAAAGGAGCGTCACCAGGGCGCCCAGCGGCAGGCCCGGAACGGCCATGACCAGCACGAGCCCGCACCGGGCCAGGTCGCAGGCGATCATCACAGCACGGCGCGGGTACCGGTCGGCCAGCCAGGCCAGCGTCACGCCACCGACGAAGGTCGGCACGACGCTGGCCACGAAGGTGATCGCCGCGAGCAGGGCCGAACGGGTCCGGTCGTAGACGAGCACGGTCAGCGCGACGCGGGCCAGCTGATCACCGATGACCGACAAGAGCTGCGCCCCCCACAGGGCCCGGAACTCCGCCACCGCGAAAACATCGCGAAACGTCGCCGTCACGGCCTGCTCGGTTGAACCCCCCCGGGCTACCGCTTGTCTAGTTATCTCGCCCTCCGGCTCAGCGAATCGCTGCGGTCTTCGGTAATCACATCCTGACCGACAGTCGCCTCGTTTAGCAACAGGCCAGGCCAGAGCGGCCCGAAGGGCACCTCTTAGCTACGGAGCACTGCGCCGACCCGGCGGGCGGCCTCGGCCACGGCCGCGTCGCGGGCCGCCGTGGTCTCGGCGGCGGTGAGCGTCCGGTCCGGGGCGCGGAACCTGAGCGTGTAGGCCAGGGACTTGCGCTGTTCGCCGACCTGGGCTCCGGTGTACACGTCGAACAGCCGCACGTCCTCGAGCAGGTCCTGCGGCGCGCCCGCCACCAGCGCCGCCTCCACCTCGGCGGCGGGCACGGCTGCGTCCACGATCAGGGCCACGTCCTGGGTGGCCAGCGGGTAGGCCGACAGTCGGGGGGCCTGCACGGGGCCGACGGCTTCGGCCGCGGTGAACAGCACCGACAGGTCAAGCTCCATAGCAGAGGTCCGCTCCGGCAGCCCGAACGCCTGGACCACCCGCGGATGCAGTTCGCCGGCGTGCCCGGCCAGCCACTCCCGAGGACCGTCGGAGTCCGTGACCTGAGCGTAGATGGCCGCGCAGCGCCCCGGATGCCAGGGCGCGTGGTTGTCGGCGCGGACGTCGAGCCGCACCCGGCACATCCGGCCGACCGCGCGAGCCGCCTCGACCGCATCCGCCCAGGACGCCGGGCGCCCCTTGCCCCACCAGCCGTCGAGCACACGCTCGCCAGCCAGCACCGCGCCGACCCGCAGCGGCTGGTCCGGCAGCGCCGCTTCCAGGGAGGCGAGTTCGGCCACCGAGGGCCCGCGGTCCACCGGGAGGATCGGTGCCGAGGCCGCCGCCCCCGGCCGGGGCCGGAAGACCAGGCCGATCTCGAACAGCGCCGTGTCGGCGAACCCCCGGCCCACGTTCCTGGCCAGCACCCGGAACAGGCCGGGCAGCAGGGTCGTGCGCAGCAGCGGTTCGTCCTCGCTGAGCGGGTTCGCCACCTCTACCGCTTGGCGGCGCATGTCGCCGGCCGGCAGCCCGAGCAGGTCCGCGTCGGCACGCGACCCGAAGGGCCACGACATCACCTCCACGTAGCCGGCCTCGGCCAGCGTCCGGCCCACCGACCGGCGCAGCCGCTGGCGCGGGGTGAGCCCGCGGCCGGCCAGCGCGCGGGGCATCCGGGCCGGGATGTTCTCGTAGCCTTCCAGCCGGATGACCTCCTCGGCGAGGTCGGCGGGGTCGGTGAGGTCGGGCCGCCAGGTCGGCGGGGTCACCTCGAGCACGGGCACCGGCGGCGCGGTCGCCGGCTCCTGGGGATCGGCTCGCCAGGGAGCGACGGTCGGGACGGGCTCGCGGGTCTCCCGCACCGAGGCGCCCACTTCGCGCAGTCGCCGGACCACGGTATCCCGGCCGTACACCACCCCGGCCACCCGGTCCGGATAGTCCGCCGCCAGCCAGATCAGCACCGGCGGCACGTCGACCGACGCGTGCGTACAGCCCGGCACCACCTGGCCGCCGCCCAGGCCGGACAACAGGGCCACCGCCTTGGCGGTGGCGCGCAGCGGAAGCTGGCGGTCCACGCCGCGCTCGAACCGGTAGGACGCCTCGCTGTGCAGCTTGTGCCGCCGGGCCATCTTGGCGATGGCCTCGGCGGAGAAATGCGCCGCCTCGATCACCAGGTCGGTGGAGGTCTCGTCGATCTCGGTGGACAGGCCGCCCATGGTGCCGGCCAGGGAGATCGGCCCGGACGCGTCGGCGATCAGGACGTCGTCGGCGTTCAGGGTCCGGACTACGTGATCTAGCGTCTCCAGCTTTTCCCCCGGCTGCACTCGCCGGACCACGATCTCGCCGGTCAGCTTGGACCGGTCGAACGCGTGTAGCGGCTGGCCGAGCTCGAGCATCAGGTAGTTGGTCACGTCCACCGCGAGCGAGATGGAGCGGACACCGCTGCGGGCCAGCCGCACCCGCATCCACAGCGGGGTGGTTGCCGACGGGGCGAAGCCGCGCACCTCGCGCAGCACGAACCGGTCGCAGCCGGTCGGGTCGTCGATACGGGCCGGGTAGACGTCCGGGCCCACGTAGTCAAGCTCACCGCCGAGCAGCGTCGCATCCGGCCGGGCGGTCTCGGCGGGATCGCGGAACGGTACGCCGAACGCGCTGGCGAGCTCGCGCGCGATGCCGCGCACCGACACGGCGTAGCCACGGTCGGGCGTCACGGCGATCTCGAACACCTCGTCACGCAGGTTCGCGTAGGACACGAAATCCGCGCCCAGCGGCGCGTCGGGGGGCAGCACCAGGATGCCGAAGTGATCGTCGCCGATGCCCAGCTCGCTGACCGAGCAGATCATCCCCTCGGATATGTGGCCGTAGGTCTTGCGCGCCCCGATCTCGAACCCGCCGGGTAGCACCGCGCCGGGCAGCGCGAGCGCGACCCGGTCGCCGACGGCGAAGTTGACCGCGCCGCAGATCACGCCGGACGCCTCCTCGGGCGGCCCGGCCAGCTGGCTCTCGGAGACGGCGACCCGGCAGTACCTGATCGGCTTCTTCAGGTTTAGGGGTCCGGTCAGGTCCTCAATCGACAGCACCTGGGCGACCACCACGCCGCGGATGTCGTGCCCGACCGACTCCAGCGACTCGACCTCGAGCCCGGCCGCGGTCAGCCGCCGCGCGACCTCGGTGGCGTCGACCGGCTCCGGCAGCGGCGCGTACTCACGCAGCCAGGAAAGCGGCACTCGCATGTCAGATCTCCATCCCGAACGCCCGGCTGAACCGCACGTCGCCTTCCACCGTGTCCCTGATCTCGGTCAGCCCGTGCGCGATCACCAGGCTGCGCTCGATGCCCAGTCCGAACGCGAACCCGCTGTACCGGTCGGGGTCGATGCCGCAGGCCACCAGCACCCGGGGGTTCACCATGCCGCAGCCCGCGATCTCGATCCAGCCCTGCGACCGGCACACCCGGCACGGATCGCCGCCCGGCTTGGCCGAGGCGCCGCGGCAGATGTGGCATTCCATCGACACGTCGCCCGACGGCTCGGTGAAGGGGAAGTAGTCGGGCCGGAACCGGGTACGCAGCCCCGCGCCGAACATCGCGTCCACGAACGACTGGATCGCACCGCGCAGATCGGCCATGGTCAGCCCCTCGTCGACGGCGAGCCCTTCGATCTGGTGGAACACCGGGCTGTGGGTGGCGTCGAGCGGGTCATGCCGGTAGGTCCGGCCCGGGCTGACGACGTAGAGCGGCAGCGGGCGGGTGAGCATCGACCTGATCTGCACCGGCGAGGTGTGCGTCCGCAGTACCAGGCCCGACTGCTCCCCGTCCTTCCCCTTGATGAAGATGGTGTCCTGCATCTCCCGAGCCGGGTGGTCGGGCGGGATGTTCAGCGCGTCGAAGTTGTACCACTCCGCCTCGACCTCGGGCCCCTCGGCAACCTCGTAGCCCATCGCGACGAACACGTCGGACAGCCGGTCGGAGAGGGTGGTGACGGGATGGCGCGCGCCGGGCGGGACCTGGTCCCAGGGCAGGGTGACGTCGACCGCCTCGGTCACCAGCACCTGCTGGTCTCGTTCGGCCTCCAGCTGGACCTGACGCTCGCGCAGCGCCTCCCGGAGCCGGCCGCGGGCCGCACCGACGCGCCGGCCCGCCTCGGCACGGGCCTCGGGCGGCAGTGCGCCGATCTCCGCGCTGGCCAGGGAGAGCGGCGCGCGGTCGCCCTCGTGCGCTATCCGCGCCGCCTTCAGCTCGTCGAGGGTCCCGGCGGCGGCGACCGCGGCGAGAGCCTCGTCGAGGACGCGCGTCACCTCGTCAGGCGACAGCGAGGCCACCGCCTTGGGGTCGTAATTCTTGTTCGGTGCGGACATGGGTCCTGCTTCCTGCGGGCCGTACCTTAGCTGGGGTTCCGGCCAATTTTTCTGCCGAACGGGCGTGGGTGGCAGCGTCGCATCAGCCTCGACGCGCCAGAGGGTTAGCGTCGGCCCTGCCTAGCGTCCCCGACGGTGCGGCCCGGAGCCGATGCTGTGCTGGATAGCCCGATGGGAGATTACCTTACCGAGCCGTCACGGGTTGCCCCGAGGGTGTCACCCTTAGACGGCAGGTGTCCCCGCGGGCACGATAAATCGGAACTCGGCGCCCCCGCCGGGCGCGCGGCGCACACCGATGGTACCGCCGTGTGCCTCGACCAGCCCCTTGACGATGTACAGCCCCAGACCGGTGCCACCGCCATGCTGGCCTCTGCGGCCGCCGCCGCGGGGCTTGCCGCGCCAGAACTGACGGAACACCCGGGGCGCCACGTCCGGCGAGATGCCCTCGCCCTGGTCTCGCACGGAAACGGCGACCGCGTCGAGTTGTCCCGCTTCGGCGTCCAGATATGCCGGTTCCACCACGATTGTCACGGTACCAGCCCCGTGCCGGACGGCGTTTTCCACCAGGTTGCTGAGGATCTGGTCGATCTTGTCGGCGTCGAGCCAGGCTTCCGGCAGGCCGCCTAGGACCTCGAGCCGGAACCGGTCCTCGGCGTCGCCCGCGGCC
This sequence comes from uncultured Actinomycetes bacterium, assembly GCA_963769715.1. GTDB lineage: Bacteria > Actinomycetota > Actinomycetes > Streptosporangiales > Streptosporangiaceae > Palsa-504. The sequence goes on along the minus strand of CAVYNE010000032.1, from coordinate 226,663 downwards.
ACGCGGCCCGCGATGATCTTGCTGGCCCGGTCGGGCAGGTCGACCAACTGCCGGTGGACCTCCATCCGGCCCGACTCGATCCTGGACACGTCCAGCAGTTCGGTGATGAGCCTGGTCACGCGGTCGGCGTCGGCGTTCACCGTCTCCAGCATCACGCGCTTCTGGTCGTCGGTGAACCGGCCCCACTTGTTCAGCAGTGTGGCGGTGAAGCCCTTCACGCTGGTCAGCGGCGAGCGCAACTCGTGGGCGACGGTGGAGACGAGCTCGGCGCGGCTGCGTTCCAGTCGTTCCCGCTGCTGCGCGCCGCGCAGGCTGATGACGAGCCGTTTTAGTGCTCTGTTGCCCCGGGGGGCGACCCCCCGGGATCCCCCTGCTTCTGGGGGGAAACCTTTCCCCCCAGACCCCCTCGGCCCCCCTTGGGGCGGACGAGCCCCCCGGATACCCCCGCGGTCGCGGACGTAGCCGACGGAGACCAGGATCTCGGTGCCGTCAGCGAGATACAGCGATCGCTCGGGGTGCCGGGTACGGGTCGGCAGGCCGTGGTACGGGTCGGCGTATACCCACCAGTCCCGGCCGTCGGCGTCGCGGAGCGGAAGCACGTCGAAGACGAACTTGCCGATGACCTCGGCCGGATCGAGCCCGGTCAGGCGGCCGGCGACCCGGTTGAACACGACGATGCGGCCAACCTCGTCGGCGACCACCACCCCATCCGGCAACTCGTCGGCGAAAACCAGGCTCCCGATCGGAACTGGACCTTCGGGAAGCGGGCTGATGCCGGAAGCATGACCGCTAGCGGTCTCGCGGTTCGTGGGCGTCCCGGCCGTTTGCGGGGCCGATGACGCCCGGCTCGATATGAGCTCGTCCACTGCAGCGAAGCCTCCGTCCGGCGTGGCCGCACTGCGATCGTCCGGCGGCCGGAAGTGGTCACGGTTTGGGTGACGGATTGTGATCAGACTCTAGCGCGTATGCGGGCTTTGTGACAGTCCTGAGACGTGAATTCTCCATGTTGTAGCTCAAATACTCTAAGCCACCAGTTGTTACTCACGCACCATCTCGTCCCCCACCAACCTCCCCGTTCCCCCTTCACGGTGTGTTCGTTGCGCACGCGCGGACGCATAGAGACACACCGCAGCCGCGGCGGCCAGATTGAGGCTCTCGGCCCGGCCGTAAATGGGTACCGCCACGGGTTCGTCGGCCAGCGCGACGAGTTCGGGCGGCAGTCCCCACGCCTCGTTACCGAACATCCAGGCGGTGGGTTCGGCCAGCCGGGCCTGCACTTCGGGGTCGTCGAGGGAGCGCCCGGCGCGGCCGTCCGCGGCCACGATCCGAAGGCCGGCGTCACGCATGGTGACGACGGCGTCCTCAAGCCGAGCTCCGGCCACCACGGGCAGGTGGAATAGGCTGCCCGCTGATGCCCGCACGCACTTGCCGTTATAGGGGTCGACCGAGGCGTCCGCGAAGACCACGGCGTGCGCGCCCGCCGCGTCGGCGGTGCGCAGCACGGTGCCGGCGTTCCCCGGATCGCGGACGTTGGCCAGCAGCGCGACCAGACCTGGAGCGGGCGCGGTGATCTCGCTGAGCGGGACGTCGACGAAGCCGCAGACAGCGAGCAGGCCCTGCGGGGTCACCGTCTGGGCCAGCTCGTCCATGACCTCGCCGCTGACGACGTGCACCGGTATGTCCTCGTCGGCCATCGCGGTGATCAGGTCGTGATGCCTGCTCCGTGCGGGTACGGTCACGAACAAGTCGGTGACGCCGGCTCCGCAGTGAAAAGCCTCCGCCACCGCTTGCGGTCCTTCGGCGAGAAAGGCCCGCTCACGCTGGCGGAAGGCACGTTTGGTCAGGCGCCGCGCGGCCTTGAGCCGCGGCGAGTGCGCGCCCGTATAACCGGTGTCAGGCGATGCGGTGGCCCGCACCTAGGCGGCCGCGGACCCGGATGCGTCGGGAAGCGCCTTCTTCGCCACCTCGACCAGAGCCGAGAACGCCGCCTCGTCGGCGACGGCGAGCTCGGCGAGCATCCGCCGGTCAACCTCGATGCCCGCCACCCGTAGGCCCTGGACGAACCGGTTGTAGGTCATGCCGTTCGCCCGGGCCGCGGCGTTGATCCGCTGGATCCACAGCCGCCGGAAGTTGCCCTTGCGATCCTTGCGGTCGCGGTAGGCGTAGGTCATCGAGTGGAGGACCTGCTCCTTGGCCTTGCGGTACAGCCGGGACCGCTGTCCCCGGTAGCCGCTGGCCCGTTCGAGGACAACCTTGCGCTTCTTGTGGGCGTTGGTTGCCCGCTTCACGCGTGCCATTGTTCTGTCTCCCTCGCGCGGGCCGGGCTACTTGCCCAGCAGCTTCTTGATCTCCTTGAGGTCGCTGTGCGCGACCGGCACTTCCCCGGCGAGCCGACGTGTCACGCGGGACGACTTGTGCTCGAACAGATGGCCTCGGTTGGCGCGGCGGCGCATCACCTTGCCGGTGCCGGTCAGCCGGAACCGCTTGGCGGTGCCGCTGTGTGTCTTCATCTTCGGCATGATGGCCGTCGTCTCCATTCCTGTGGCTGCGCGCCTCCTAGGTGCGCAGCAGTAACCGACTCCGGCGCATGCGCCGGAGTTTATTACCGCCGGGTAATGCTACCGGCTAGGCCGGACCCGGTACCGCGGCGCCGTCGGCGGCGGGCTCACTCGCCGCCGGTTCCGGGGCCGCTGCTGCGGCAGCGCGCGGGCTTGGCACCGACCGGTTCTGGGTCTGGCTGGCCGTATGCGCCTTTGTTTCGCTCTTCTTCCGGTGCGGCCCGATGACCATGATCATGTTCCGCCCGTCCTGCTTGGGCTGCGACTCCACGAAGCCGAGCTCTTCAACGTCGCCAGCGAGACGCTGCAGCAGACGGAAGCCTAGCTCGGGCCTCGACTGCTCACGTCCCCTGAACATGATCGTCACCTTGACCTTGTTGCCCGCCTTGAGGAACCGCTCGACATGGCCCTTCTTCGTGCCGTAGTCGTGCGGATCGATCTTCGGGCGCAGCTTGATCTCCTTGACGATCGTCTGCGTCTGGTTCTTGCGTGACTCCCGGGCCTTGACCGCGGATTCGTACTTGAACTTTCCGTAGTCCATGAGCTTGCAGACCGGTGGCCGCGCAGTGGGTGCGACCTCGACTAGGTTGAGATCGGCTTCCTGAGCCAGCTTGAGTGCGTCGTTGACCGAGACGATCCCGATCTGCTCCCCCTTGGGTCCTACGAGCCGGACTTCGGGAGAACGGATGCGCTCGTTGATACGTGCTTCGGTGCTGATGTGACCTCCTTGAGCCTCATCTCCGCCGTCGGTGCCTCCGGTGGCGGCTTCTGCCGACCAGACCCGGGATTTTCCCGGTCGCGGGCGGATGCCCCGGACACGAGAAAACCCCGCGAGCAATGCGCTCAGCGGGGCAACCACAACAACGGCGTCACCTCCTTGAGGGGTGCGCCGTGCCAGCAGATACCCGGCGCCTGTACGTGCTTCCGCACGCACCGCCACCGGGACGTCTGGCCATACCCGCCTGCCCGTACTGGGCCGACTGGGTGGGAGGTGGTCCTCCGCTTTGCGCGCCCGGCACGCGAGTACCGAGCTGGTCAACGTCTAACCCTAACAGCACCGGGCCGTGCAGCGGTATTCCCCGCGCCGACAGTGCTGTCCGGGGGGACGATCCCCCCAGACCCCCCCTGCTCACGGGGGGACTGCCCGCCCCCCGGCCCCAGGGGCCTAGTTGAGGACGCGCCTGGTGAAGGTGCGGGTACCCAGGTAGCCGAAGACCACCGTGCCGCCGACGAGCGCGAGCATGACGGCCCACATCGGCATGTGCGGGAGCACCGGGGTGAGCACGGCCCGCAGCCCTTCGGACATGTACACCATGGGGTTGATCAGCACCGCGATCTGCAGCCAGCGGATGTTGTGCAGCGCCGCCCAGGGGTAGTAGACGCAGCCGAGCATGGTGGCGGGCAGCAGGATCACCGCGAACAGCATCTGCATCTTGCGCGGGTCCATGATCGTGCCGAGCAGCAGCCCGAGCGCGGAGGTGAGCAGCGACGCGAAGACCAGGATGAGCGCGAACAGCGCCCAGTTGGTCACGTGCACGTGCGGAGCCTGGCCGGCCGCGTGCACGAACAGCACGATCGGGAACACGATGACCGCGCCGATGAACGACTGGATCGCGCCCGCCACGATCTTCTGTATCGCCAGCACCCGGATCGGCACGGGAGCGAGCGCCCGGTCCTCGATCGTGCGCTGCCAGGAGAACTCCATCACCAGCGGGAACGTCACGGCCATGATGCCCTGCATGAGCAGCATCGAGGCCATCAGGCCGGGCACCAGGATGGTGGCGAAGTTGATGCTGCCCGTGGCCTGCGAGGCGGCCGCTCCCCCGCCGAGGTTGAAGCCGCCGCCGATCTTGGGGAACACGTAGGCGAAGACGAAGACGAAAAGCAGCGGCTGCATGACCGCCCGGGTGAAGGTGGCGATGGCGTTGCGCCGCAGCACCCGGAACTCCCTGGCCATCATGGCGTTGAACGTCTTGATCAGGGTCGGCCGCGGCACGGGCGCCTCGGCGATCAGCGCGGCAACCTCAGACGCCGAGGGAACCCCGGGGTGTTCCGCCGCTACCGGCGGGGCTGGGCTGGTGGTGGTCACTCGCGGTACTCCCGTCCGGTCAGGTTAAGGAACACGGTCTCCAGGCTGGGCTTGAGCTGGGTGGCGTCGCGCACGGTCAGGCCGGCCGCGGAACCCGCGGTGACCAGCTCGCCGAGCACGCCCTCGGGCTCGCGGGTGAAGACCCGGACGTAGTCGCCGTCGGCTTCCACCTTGCGGACGCCGGGGCGGTCGGCCAGCCCGGCCCGTTCGGTCAGGTCACTGGGCACCGGGTCTTCGTACCTGACCGTGATCACCGTCTCGGCGCCCGTCCCTTCCTTTAGCTCGTTCACGGTGCCCGAGGCCAGCACCTCGCCATGGTCGATCACGGCGACCTGCTCGCACAGCGCTTCGGCTTCCTCCATGTAGTGCGTGGTCAGCAGGATGGTCTGCCCCTCGGCGTGCAGCACGCGCAGGATGTCCCACAGATTTACCCTGGTCTGCGGGTCGAGTCCGGCCGTCGGCTCGTCCAGGAACAGGACGTCCGGCCGGTGCACCAGGGCCCGCGCGATCAGCAGCCGCTTGGCTTGCCCGCCGGACAGGTCGGTGGACATCGCCTTGCGCCGGTCCGCGAGCCCGAACACCTCGAGCAGCTGGCTGGCGCGGCGTGACGCCTCGCGCAGCCCCAGGCCGAAGAACCGGCTGCGGAACTCGAGGTTCTCGGCCACCGTCAGCTGCATGTCGAGAGTGTTGTTCTGGGTCACCACGCCGATCCTGCGCTTTACCCCGACCGGGTCAGCCACCACGTCCAGGCCGGCCACCCAGGCCCGTCCGCCGGTGGGCAGGACCAGGGTGGTGAGCATGCCGATGGTGGTGGACTTGCCCGCGCCGTTCGGCCCGAGCAGCCCGAAGAACTGGCCGGAGCCGACGGACAGGTCGATGCCGCGGACCGCGGGCACGTCCCCGCGTGAGGACTTATATGTCTTGCGCAAATCTTCGGTGCGTATCGCGAGCCCGGCCTGCGTCACGTGCCGCGCTCCTTCCTTATCAGCTCACTGAACTGCCCGATCATGTCGACGAAGAACTTGCGGATGACCGGCTCGTCGGCCGGGTCCACGAAATCGAAGGCCTCCCGCCAGTGCGGCCCGGCCAGCAGGTAGTAGTCCTCGACGATCTGGCGGCCCATGTCGGTCACGAACAGCCTGACCACCCGCCGGTCACCGGCGTCGCTGCGCCGCTCGACGTACCCCTCGCGCACGAGCGTGTTCACCACCGACGTCAGCGTCCCCGGCGACGACCAGCCGCGGGCCGCGACGTCGCTGGACTTGAGCCCGTCCCCGGCCAGCAGCACCCGCAGCACGCCGAGCCCGGCCGGGCTGATCCGCAGTCCGGCCTGCGTCAGCGTGCCCGCGTAGAACGCGCCCATGATCCTGGACGCGGCCAGCAGCAGGACATGGAGCGGCGCGTCCGCGGGCGGCGCGTCCGACTGGTCTCCCCAGAACCACCCCGCGTGGCCCGGCCCCGCCCCAGGGAGCCCGCATTTCGCCGCCTCAGGCTCGTCCGGCCCGGCAACTTCTGCCTCACTCACGCCGCCAGTCTTCACCGCCAGCTATTTCCATGTCAAATCATTTGACCTCAAAGTATGTTCGTGTTCCGCGACCGAAGAGCGGGAGCACGCGGGGGACGGCGGCTCAGATGGTCGTGATCTGGGGGGACTCCGGCCAGGTGGGCAGGGTGACCGGGATCCGGACCTCGATGGTGGTGCCGCGGCCGCGGCCGGAGCTCACGTCGAGGTGGCCGCCGACGAGTTCGGCGCGTTCGGCCATGCCGCTGAGGCCAAAGCCGCCCGCCACGGCGTCGGGATGAAAGCCCGCGCCGTCGTCCCTAATCCGCAGCGATACCAGGCCCGGGTCGCAGCGCAGAACGACGCCGGCCGCGGTGGCCCTGGAGTGCTTGACCACGTTCTGCAGCGCCTCCTGGGTGATCCGGTAGAGGGCGATCTCGACGTGCTCGGGCAACGCGCACTCGTCGGCCTCGACTGTCACCTGCACGCCACCGATGCTGCGGGCCAGGCTGGCCAGACCGTCGGCCAGGCCGAGATCGTCCAGGACCGGCGGGCGCAGGCCCGAGATGGCGGCGCGCGCCTCGTTCAGGGTCAGGTCGATCATCTGCCGGGCCAGCACGAGCTGCTCGGCGGTGAACTCGGGCGCGTCATGCAGCGCGTCGGCGGCCGCGTCCAGGTGATAGGACAAGCTGATAAGCCGCTGCGAGATGCCATCGTGGATGTCGCCGGCCAGCCGCCGCCTTTCTGCTTCCTGCGCCGCGATCACCCGCTCGGCGAACTGCTCGAGCGCGTGCTCGCGGGCGGCCAGACGGCGATGAAGCCTGGCCTGGTGGACCGCCCCGGCGAACAAGGAACCGATGGCGGTAAGAAGCACCACATCCCGTTCGGTAAAAATCCGGCGGGAACGGGTGTGGACGTTCAGCACCCCCGCCAGCCCCGAGGGCCGGCTCGCCATCGGCACCGACGCCATCGAGGTGAACTCGCCGCCGCGAAGCTCGGGAAAGTACCGGTAGCGCGGGTCGGCCTCCTTGTGGTCGGTGATGGTGACGGGCTCGCAGTTACGGGCGACCCAGCCGGTGACGCCCTCGCCGAGCAGCAGGTGGACCTGGCCGACGACGGCGTTGAAGGGCGGGGTCGCGCCGGCCAGGGTGAGCGCGCCGCCGCCGTCGTCAAGCACATGCACAAAGCACACGTCGGTGGCGGTCGCCGCGACGATCAGGCCGGCGATCCTGGCCGCCAGCGGATCGAGCTCGAGCCCCGCCGAGATCGCCGCCACCACACCCGCCAGCAGGGCGTTCTCACCCTCAGCATCCTGGAAGGGCAGTGGACTGGTGCCGCCCTTCAATGGAAGATCCCCTCGCGCAGCGCGACTGTCACCGCGCCGGCCCGGTCGCTGACCTCGAGCTTGCGGTAGATCGAACTGAGATGGCTCTTGACGGTTTCCTCGCCGACGATGAGCCGGCCGATGGCCCGGTTGGACAGGCCCGCGACGGCTAGCGCGAGCACCTCGCTCTCCCGCTGGGTCAGGCCGAGGCCCGCGCCCGGCCAGAACTCCCCGCCGCGCATCCGCGCGGCCGACGCGACCGCCCGCCCGGCCAGCGCCGGGTCGATGACGGTCTCCCCTTCGGCCACCCGTTCCAGGTGCCGGACCAGGTCCTCGCCCGTGATCTGCTTCAGCAGGTAGCCCTTGGCGCCCACTCGCATGGCCTGGAACAGGTACTGCTCGTCGTCATAGGCGCTCAGCAGGACAACCTTCGCGGCCGGGTCACGCTCCAGGATCTTGCGGCACAGGTCCAGGCCGCTTGATTCCTTCAGCCGCACGTCGCACAAGATAATGTCGGGATGCAGCGTCCCGGCGAGCTTCTGGGCCGCATCCGCGTCCAGCGCCTGGCCGACCACGCGGACCCGGCCGAGAAACCGGCCCAGGATGGTGGTCAGTCCCTGCAGCACCATTTCGTGGTCGTCGACGAGCACGATGCGCAGCGGTCCCATGGCGGTCAGGATACGTTCGGAATCACCGCAGCATAAGTGCGCCGTACCCGGCATGTCCCCCGGACGGGGGAGGCCGTCCCGGGGCTGGCCAGCCTAAAGTCAAGGTCTGGCCCGAACGAGGTGGGTGATCACGTGCCGCACAAGCTGTTCCGGATGCAGCAGGCTGAGTACTCCGAGCATGCCCCCGCGCGGCCGGTATTGCTCGCCATCGCCGGCGATAGCGCGGCCGGGAAGACCACGATCACGCGCGGCCTGGTCGAGGCGCTCGGGGCCGATCGCTGCACGGCGGTCTGCGTCGATGACTACCACCGCTACGACCGGGCCGAGCGCCGGGAACTGCCGTTCACTCCGCTGCACCCCGACTGCAACTACATACAGGTCATGGAGCAGCACCTGCAGCTGCTCGCCAGGGGCCAGCCGATCCTCAAACCCGTCTACGACCACCACACCGGGCAGTTCACCCGCCCGGTGCTGGTCGAGCCGCGTCAGTTCGTCATCGTCGAAGGGCTGCTGCCGCTGCACACCAAGCTCGCCCGCGCCTGCTTCGACGCCACCGTCTTCCTGGACCCTCCGGAGGAGATCCGGCGCGACTGGAAGGTTGGCCGGGACACCGCGGAACGGGGCTACACGGCGGAGCAGGTGCTGGCCGAGCTGGAACGCCGTGAGGCAGAGTCCGCCGCGTTCATCCAGCCCCAGCGCGCGTTCGCCGACATCGTTATCAGGTTCGCGCCGATACCGGGCCGCGTCGTGCCGGAGGGCACGCCGCTGTCCGCCGAGCTGATGCTCCGGCCGACGATCAGGCATCCTGACCTGGACGGTGTGGTGCCCGAGGATGTCGCCGACGGCTCGCGGCCGGCCATCCACCTCAAGCTGGCGCGCGACGCGGACGGCCGCCCGGTAGACGCGCTGCACATACACGGGGACGCGGCCCGGGCCGACAGCGAGGTGGTGGAGAAGGCCATCTGGTCCAGGCTCGGCGCCGGCTACGAGCCGCCCGCGTGCCTGGGCCGGACCAGGGAAGGCCAGCGCACCGAGCCGCTGGCCATCACCCAGCTGCTGCTCGTCTACCACCTGCTCGACGCGGCCCGGTTACTGCGCTGAGGAACTGAAGACGCGGCTGGCTAGGAAGTCGGCGGGTTCTAGGCGCATGAGGTCGTCCTTGGCTGGGGTGCCGCCGGCCGCGATCAGCCGGTTCGCGTGCCGGAGCCGGGCGCGCTCCAGGGCGTTACGGACGCTGCGCGCGTTGGCGAACCGCGGCTGGGTCATCCGGCGGGTGAGGTAGTCGCGGAACACCGATTCCGCCTCGGGTGACAAGCGGTAGCGCCGCTCGCTCAGCATCAGCTGGCCAATGACCACGAGCTCGTCCAGCGAGTAGTCCGGGAAGTCCAGGTGGTGCGCGATGCGCGAGCTCATCCCGGGGTTGGACGCGAAGAACGTCTCCATCCGGTCGGCGTAGCCGGCCATGATGACGACTAGGTTGTCCCGGTAGTTCTCCATGTACTGCAGCAGGATCTCGATGGCTTCCTGGCCGTAGTCGCGCTCGTTCTCGGCCCGGTACAGGTAGTACGCCTCGTCGATGAACAGCACGCCGCCCATGGCCCGGCTGAGCACTTCCTTGGTCTTCGGCGCCGTGTGCCCGACGTACTGCCCGACCAGGTTGTCGCGGGTAACGGAGACGACGCGGCCGCGCCGCAGGTAGCCCATCCGGTGCAGGAGCCTGGCCATCCGCAGCGCCACCGTGGTCTTGCCGGTGCCCGGGTTGCCGGTAAAGGACATGTGCAGGCTGGGCGGACCGGCCGACAGCCCGAACCGGGCCCGCACCCGGTCGATGAGGAGCAGCGCGGCGATCTCGTTGATCCTGGTCTTCACGGGCCGCAGGCCCACAAGATCCCGGTCCAGCGCCTCGATGATCTCGTCCACTCCCGCCGAGGCCCGTTCGGCCGCCAGGTCCACGGTCGCGTCGGCGGCGAGCGGCTCCGGTACGGCGGGCGACTGGTCACCCGCCGCGGGTTTCTCCGGCGTGGGCAGCGCGAACAGCGAGCGGGTGACCGCGTTGTCATCCGGGCCGCTCATTGTGGCCCGTACCGGGTCCCGGCCGGGCGGTCAAGCGAGTACGGGTGGAGGGTGTAACGGATACGCCGGCCGGCCGCCTCCTGCCGGTCAAGCCGAAAGCCCGGCTCCTGCGCCGGCCGGTTGACCAGGAACGACAACGCGACCGTCTGCCTGCCCTGCCGCGCATCGTAGGCGGATACCTTTATATACCGATCCGGGTAGAGATCGCGGCACTCGTTGATCTCGCGCAGCGCTCCCGCGGGGTCCGCCAGGCCGAACATCGGCAGCCCCCACATGTCCCAGTAGTTGTTCCGCGGATGCGGGTCGTCGGTGAACTCCACGGACACGGCCCAGCCGTTGCTGAGCGCGTAGTCAAGCTGGCCGGTGATCTCCTCGTCAGTGAGGTCCGGCAGGTAGGAGAACGTTCCCTGGGTGATCCGCATGATCAGACTCCCGTCGGCATAGGGGTCACGTCCGGGGTATCGGTGGACTCGAAATCGAAGGTCACATCACCCCAGGTGGACAGGGCCATGTCGAGCTCGCGGCTGCGCTTGGCCGCCGAACGCAGGATGTCGGGTCCCTCCGCCAGCAGGTTGCGGCCCTCGTTGCGCGCCTTGACCATCACTTCCAGTGCCACCCGGTTCGCGGTAGCGCCTGCCGCGATGCCCAGCGGGTGTCCGATCGTGCCCCCGCCGAACTGCAGGATCACGTCCTCGCCCAGGTAGTGCAGCAACTGGTGCATCTGGCCGGCGTGGATGCCGCCTGAGGCGACCGGCATGACGCCCGGCATCGACGCCCAGTCCTGCTCGAAGTACAAGCCCTTCAGCGGGTCTGGCTCCGCCTGGTCGGCCCGCAGGACGTCGTAGTAGCCGGCCACCATGTTCGGGTCACCTTCGAGCTTCCCTACGACCGTACCGGCATGGATGTGATCGACGCCGGCCATCCGCATCCACTTGGCGATGACCCGGAAGCTGACGCCGTGGTTCTTCTGCCGCGTGTACGTGCCGTGGCCGGCCCGGTGCAGGTGCAGCAGCACCCCGTTGCCCCTGGCCCACTTCGCCATCGACTGGATGGCGGTGTAGCCGACGGTCAGGTCGATCATGACGATGACGCTGCCGAGGTCCTTGGCGAACTCGGCGCGCTCGTACATGTCTTCCATCGTGGCCGCGGTGACGTTGCAATAGTGGCCCTTGATCTCACCGGTTTCGGCCTGGGCCCGGTTGACCGCCTCCATGCTGTGCAGGAACCGGTCACGCCAGCGCATGAACGGCTGACTGTTGATGTTCTCGTCGTCCTTGGTGAAATCGAGGCCGCCCCGCAGCGCCTCGTAAACCACGCGGCCGTAGTTCTTCGCCGAAAGCCCGAGCTTCGGCTTCACGGTCGCGCCGAGGAGCGGACGGCCGTATTTGTTCAGGTACTCGCGCTCCATCACGATGCCGTGCGCAGGACCCTGGAAGGTCTTGACGTAATGCGGCGGGATGCGCATGTCCTCCAGTCGCAGCGCCTTCAGCGCCTTGAAGCCGAACACGTTGCCGATGATCGACGAGGTTAGGTTGGCGATCGAGCCTTCCTCGAACAGATCGATGTCATAGGCGATGCGGGCGATGTACTGGCCGTCGATGCCGGGCACCGGCTCGACGCTGTAGCACTTGGCCTGGTAGTGCTCATAGGCGGTCAGCCGGTCCGTCCACACCACCGTCCAGGTCGCCGTCGACGACTCGCCGGCCACCGCCGCTCCGGCTTCCTCGGGCGGCACTCCCGGCTGTGGCGTGACGCGGAAGGCGGCGAGCACGTCGGTCGGCTTCGGCACATAGTCCGGCTGCCAGAAGCCCATCTCGGCGTAATGGAGCACTCCCGCGCTCCAGCGTTCTGCCATGCCGGTCTCCCATCACGTCGTCCGTCGTCATCTCCGATGATGGAAGCTAAGCCTTCAAATAACAATCAAGTATTTTGCTCCATACGTGATCGAAAGCTTAATTATGCCGAACGGGCCGTGGCACGTGCCTTGGGCATCCGCCACCCCTCGCGGTCGAGGAGGTGCCGCACAAGCAGCGCGGTGGCGCCCGGCTGGCGGCCGTGGGTCACCGCGTTCCACGGGCGGCGCAGCGGTGTGCCGGGGACCGCGACTTCGATGAGTTCGCCGTGCTGCAGCTGGCGTGACACGGCGTCTCTAGACGCCAGGGTCGCGCCGAGGCCCGCCGCGGCGCAGGCGAGGGTGGCGCCGCTGGAGCCCAGGGTCAGCCGAGGCGGGTCGGCGTCAAGGCCGGACAGCAGCGCCTCGCCGGTAGCCCGGGTGCCCGATCCGGCCTCGCGCTGCAGCCAGGCGGTGCGGCTGATGTCGAATCCAGCCGCCACCTCGGGGGCCGCGACGACGACGAGCAGGTTCGGGCGGACGGCGCAGACCACGGCGTCGCTTGTGTGTGCGGGTGGCCTGCCGCCGATCACCAGGTCGGCCTCGTGCGCGGCGAACAAGCCCCACAGTCGCTCGCTGCTGCCGACCTCCAGGCGGAGGTCCACGGCGGGATGATGGGAGATGAACGCGGCCAGCGCGGCCGGGAGCAGGTGCTCGCCCGCGGTGCTGACCGCGGCGACCCGCACCCGGCCGCGTTCCGGGTCACGGTCGCCGCGGGCGGCCGCGAGCCCCTCCTCGTGCAGGCCGAGGATGGCGCGGGCGTAGACGGAATAGGCCTGGCCGGAGGCGGTCAGGCGAAGGCCCCGGCCATCCCGCTCGACCAGCGGCACCCGGACCTCGCGCGCCAGCGCGGACAGCGCCGCGGACACCGCCGACTCGGTAACCGTCAGCCGCCGGGCCGCCTCCCGCACCGACCCGGCGTCGGCCACGGTCATCAGCGCCCGCAACCGCGCCACTGTCGTCACACTCGCTCCTGACCTGAGCTATCTATTGATCAAGATCATAAACTCCTGAGCTTTAGTTTCAGACAGCGGGTAGCGCCGGCTTGACACCGTGGTTGCGGGAGGTGCTCATCCAGTTCCTGTTTGCGCTGTTCCGTGGGCACCGAAAACCCGGCCTGCACTTTTGCCCTGCGCTGAGGCTCCGCCGATTCAATGAATGTGGCGCTCTAGTGATTCTGACCCGAAAATGGGACCTGTAGTGGGCGTGCGGCAGCGGACCCTGAGTGTAGTGGCGGGTCAGGGCCTGCGGGAGCGGTATGGGTCAGGCGGGTTGTGCCTGGCCTAGGCCGTCGGGCTCGGGGTCGGGGAGGCGGCACAAGGTGACCTCGAAGCCCAGGGCGCCGAGCTTGCCGACGTGGTGGGCGACCTGGCGGCGCAGGTCAGCGCGCCGTTCGTAGTAGTCCGGGCCGAGGTCGGCGTAGCGCATGCCGGGGTTGGAGATCAGCTTGTGCAGGACTTTGAGCTGGGTGTTGCCGAGGGCGACCTGGGCTTTGGCCTTGCCGCGGCGGCGGGCGATGCGCCGGTAGCGGGCGCCTTCGCGGGTCTGGGTGCGGCCGGCCGCGATGGCGGTCTCGCCGAGCGTCCCGGCCAGGTACCGGTTGCCCTTCTTGGTCTTGGCCCGGCCCTTGCGGGCGCCGGACTGGTGGTCCAGCGGGGCGCGGCTGCCCCAGGAGACCAGGTGGGCGCCGGTGGCGAAACGGGTCATGTCCACGCCGGTCTCGGCGATGGCGTCCTGGGCGGCGCGCCGCCCCCAGCCGGGCATCGACTCGGCCTGCTGGAGCTGTTCCTCATACGGGGCCAGCAGCCGCTCGATCACCTCGGACAGCCCGCCGATGTCGGCGGTGACCCGGTCGATGCGCTCCAGCATGGTCTTGAGCAGGGCGGCGTGCTCGCCGGTGAAGAATTCCGCGCCCTCCAGCGCCTCCTCCAGCTCGGTGATCTTGCGGCGGGCGGCGGCGCGTGCCAGCTGGGCCAGCACCTTGGGGTTGCGTTCCCCGGCGATCAGGTGGTCCATGATGTCCCGGCCGGTCACCCCGTGCAGGTCGCTGAGCACGCAGGACAGCTTGATCGCCGCGCCCTCCAGCAGCTTCTCGGTGCGTTGCCTGTCCCGGGTGCGTTCTTCGATCAGGTCCCGCCGGTACCGGGTATGCAGCCGGATCACCCGGAACTCCGGGGTGGCCACGAAGCAGGAAGTGACCGCGCCGCGCTCGAAGCACGCTGCCAGCCAGCGGGAGTCCGCCGGGTCCCGCTTGGGCCGCCCGGGCAGGTTCTTGACCTGCTTGGCGTCCGCGAGCACGCACTCGAACCCCTCGGCCTCCAGCCGGTAAAACGGCCCCTTCCAGTAATCGCCCGTCGCCTCCATCACCACCGCGGGCACCTGCCAGCAGCGCAGCCAGTCCGCCAGCGCCAGCACCTCCTTCTTGGTGGTGCCGAAGGCCCGGGTCTCGGCCATCCGCCGCGCCGGGTCCTTATCCGAGGGCACCCGGATCGTCGCCACCAGCTGCGCCTTGCCGATATCGATGCCGCACACCCGGTCCCGGTACAGCGGCTCATCGGTCACCTCATCCACGCCTGTCCCTCCTCCTGCCCGGTCCCGGGCTGTTACCCTGCGGACGGGTACCGCCCGGGGAACCGGAGGGCTAGCGGAAGAATCTGACCCGCGTGCTCGCAGCAACAATGAACAGCCCCTCAGGGATCCGGATCCCAGCGCCAGACTTTTGGACGGCCTCAACCGGCCAGAAACACAACGGCGTCACGGACAGTACCCGCAGCCATTTTCACGCCGGTACGGCGTCGGGGCAGCCGACATCATGACTTTTGGGTAGAGAAATCATGAGCCACTGCGTGGCCTCTGCCGTGGGATGCGGAAAGCGGGTCCCTCGCGCCGTCGGTGGCGTGCGGATTCGTAGGTGGCTGGTGTCTTCCCATGACCGGGTGGTGGACGGCAGGGCGGACCGGGGCGGCCGGGTGGCGCCGGGAGTCCCGGGTCCGGCCCCGGCGGGCCGGGAGTCCCGGGTCCGGCCCCGGCGGGCCGGGAGTCCCGGGTCCGCCCCGGCGGGCCGGGAGGCCCGGGTCCGCCCCGGCGGCCGGGAGGACCCGGCCGGATGCCCCGGGGACTGGCGGGTCTCGTGATGCCGGGGCGGGCTGGGTGTGCTCGTGGTGTGCTGCCCGGCGGGGCGGGTGCGGAATTACCGGGGAGGATCGGGTCTTCGGGGTGGATCGGGTACCCCCTGGGGTCCCGGATCCACCCCGGGGGCCATTTCCACCCGGTTATCCGCCGGGCGCTGGGGCGGGAGGGGCACCGGGGCGGCAAGGGAGAGCAGGGGCGGGGCGGGGTCCCGGGGTCCCGGGGTCCCGGGGTCCCGGGGTCCGCGGGCGCGGCGGCCGCTTCGCGGGCGCGGGCGGGCGGAGGCCGCGGCCCGGGGGCTCACGGGGTCCCGTGATTCCAGGCGGACCGGACTTACCCCGTTACCTGACCGGCGCCCCGGCCCTGCCTGCCGGGCCCTGCGCGCCAGAAGCCGCGGCTAGCCGCACCGGCCGGCCGGGCCCGCGGCGACGGGTCACACCGGGACCGTGGCCTCGATCACCAGACGGCGTACTGAGCTGGCCGGACCACTGGGGGATTTATCAAAGAACCCTCTATCAGGCAGAGCGCCACACTCATTGACTGAGGCTCTCCCCCACCGCGGACGGCAGGAGCCGTCTGGGTCAGCGCGTGGCGCTCTTCGCGGTCGCCCTGTACGCGGGATCGGCCTAGCGGTGAAGCTTGGCATGAGCGCACACCACTGACTTTCGTGATACGGCAGTCAAAATGAGATAATCACGCGCATTGCGGTAACCGTCATGACAAAATTCTTCACATATCCAACTAGAGTGTATTACTCTGTGCTAGTGAGTCGGTACTGGGGGTGAGATCCAACCCCAGTACCCGCGGCGGTGGTCAACTCTCGCCGGAGTCGCGGTACCCGGCCCGTGTGTAAGGCGGTACAGGACTACGGGCGGTTCTGGCGTGGGTCAGTAAGGAGTACCGGGCATGATAGTAGTAGTTCTCATTGCCATTGTTGCCGGCGGCTACATCGTCTCGACGCGCATCCATCCACTCCGGAAGTGTCCTACCTGCAATATGACCGGCAGGCACTTCGGTAGCGTGTACAAGGGCTCGTACCGGCGCTGCCGGACGTGTGACGGCAGTGGCCGCCGCGACCGGGTCGGCACCAAGGTCTTCTGGGGCGGGACCAACCACACCGGGGTCTTCCCGAAGAAGTAGCCTTCCCGGGAAGTAGCCTCTGGCGCGCGACCCCGCCCGCACGCCGTTCGCGAGCACTCCCCGGCCGTTCAGGAGCACTCCCCGCAGGCACGGCACTTCTGTCGGCGTTGCCCTGCTGCTACGGGGTGACGATGACCTTGCCGAGGACGCCGCTCTCGGCGGCCTCGTGCGCCGCGGCGATGTCGGCCAGCGGGAAGTTGTGCACCGGCAAGCCGGTAAGCTCGCCGGCGGCCAGGGCAGCGGTGATGTCGGCGGCCGCCTTCTCGAGCGCGGCCACCGGCATGCCGTACAGCAGGACGAACTTCAGGGTGAGGCTAGCCATCATGCAGGCCCGCACCGGCAGCACGGGCTCGGCGGCCTCGGCCGCGTAGGTCACGATCGTGGCGTGCGGCCTGACCACCGCCAGGTCGAGCTTGAGGTTCACGCCGAGCGCCACCTCGATGACCCGGTCGACGGGACCGAACGCCTTGATCTGATCCACGGCATCCGGCGAGCGGTAGTTCACCACCTCCTCCGCGCCTGCCTCCTCGGCCAGCGCCGCCTTCTCGGGGCTGCTCACGGTCGTGACGACACGAGCCCCGCCCCGGTTGGCCAATTCAATGGCGAAGTGACCGACAGCTCCCGCACCTCCGGCCACCAGTACGGCCTGGCCGTTCACCGGGCCGTCGCAGAACAGGCAGTAGTGCGCGGTCATGGCCGGCACGCCGAGCTGGGCGCCCAGCTCGAACGACGCGCCGTCCGGCAACGGCACCGCGTGCCGCTCGGGCACCACGGTGTACTCGGCGGCGGTCCCCCACCGGCGGCCGGCCGCCGCGAGAAACAGCCAGACCCGCTGGCCGACGCGGCCGGGGTCCACCCCAGAGCCGACCGCCTCGATGACCCCCGCGCCGTCCTGATGCGGGATCTGGAAGTCGTCCATGGGACGCGGGACCGCTCCGGACCGGGCCTTGTAGTCGGTGGGATTGATGCCCGAGGCGTATACCCGGACCAGGACCTCGCCCGGTCCCGGCTCAGGCCGGGGAATCTCCTCGACGTGCAGGACGTCAGCCGCTTTCCCGGTTTCCCTGAATAGCGCCGCTCTCATGAGTTCAGCGTAACGTCACAGAAATCCTGGCTGACGGCGCGGGCCGGGCCGTCGTTAGTAGGATCGCCAACCATGGAACAGCGGATCCTCGGCAGGACGGGCAGACCGGTTTCGGTCGTCGGACTCGGCACATGGCAGCTCGGCGCGGACTGGGGCAGCGTGTCCGAGGACGATGCGATGGCGGTGCTGCAGGCGGCGGTCGAATCCGGGGTCACGTTCTTCGACACGGCCGACGTCTACGGCGACGGGCGCAGCGAGCGCGTCATCGGGCGCTTCCTGGCCGGCAACGCCGGGCAGGGCATCACGGTCGCGACCAAGATGGGCCGCCGGGTCGAGCAGTCCGAAGAGCACTACACGCTGGATAACTTCCGCGCCTGGACGGATAGGTCCCGGGTCAACCTAGGCACCGACCGGCTCGACCTGGTCCAGCTGCACTGCCCGCCGACCCCGGTCTTCTCCTCCGAGGCCGTTTACGACGCGCTCGACACGCTGGTGGCCGAGGAGCGGATCGCGGCGTACGGGGTGAGCGTGGAAACCAGCGCGCAAGCGCTGACCGCGATCGCGCGCCCGGGCGTGGCCAGCGTGCAGATCATCCTGAACGCGTTCCGGCGCAAGCCGCTCGATCAGGTGCTGCCCGCCGCGGCCGCGGCCGGAGTCGGCATCATCGCCCGGGTGCCGCTCGCGTCCGGGCTGCTTTCCGGCCGGTACACCAGGGACACCACGTTCGCTCCCGACGACCACCGCAGCTACAACGCCCACGGCGAGGCGTTCGACGTCGGGGAGACGTTCTCCGGCGTGGGCTTGGAGGCCGGCGCCGACGCCGCGGCGGAGTTCGCAGAAATTGCCGGGGCATTGCCGGGCCGGGGAACCCCGGCTCAGTGGGCACTGCGGTGGGTGATCCAGCAGCCGGGGGTGACGACCGTGATCCCCGGCGCCCGCAGCACCGGTCAGGCCCGGCAGAACGCCGAGGCCGCGAGCCTTCCGCCGCTGCCGCAGGCCGAACTCGACGCGATCGAGGGGCTGTACGACAGGTACTTCCGCGCCACGGTGCACGATCGCTGGTAAGCGCGAGCGATAGGATCCGCCCGGCGTACAGTCGGCTCACACGAAATCCCCAGCTCGGCCTGATGACTTCTGATCAACTTTGGAGCCCTTACCTCTGGTAAGGTCGCACCTTGTCGATCACAATTAAGTATCGAAGTTGGGACCCAAAATATCCCAAAGATGCCGAATTTAGGACAAAGTGAGGCGGGTGGCCAGGGCAGGTGCTGTTGCGAGCGGGGCGACGAGCCAGGCGTCACCCAGACGTCCGCGACGAGGATAATGCGCCTGCCGGTCATAGCGGCCCGCGCGAGCGGGCCCGCCATATCGCCCGGTCACCCACCAGGGCGGCCCTCGTCACCGTGCTCGCCGTCGGCACGATCGTCACGCTGACCCCGGCCAACGGCGCCGCCGGTAATATCGCCACCGGCTTCGTGCGGGCCGTTCGGCATCTGGCCTCCACCTCAGGGGGCCAGGCGTTCGCCGGCACCCGGGCGGTCGGGGCGTTGTTCACCGCGTCCGCAGGCAAGCTGGGCCAGCATTTCTGCACGGCAACCGTGATCGACAGCCCGGGCGGCGACCTCGCGATCACCGCCGCACACTGCGTGACCAGCGCCTCGGGCACGGTCGATTTCGTACCCGGGTATGACAACGGCCACACGCCATACGGCGTGTGGACGGTGACCAAGGTCTACGTCGACCAGGCGTGGAACTCCTCGTCCAACCCGGACGACGACTTCGCCTTCCTGCGCCTCAGCCGGCCCGGCTCGAGCGTCCCGGTCGAGGACGAGACCGGGGCGGAAAAGCTCGCCACCGGCACACCGGCCAGCCAGCAGAAGGTGGAGGTGATCGGATACCCGAACTCCACGAACCAGCCCATCACCTGCCAGAACTGGCTCAGCGAGCCGATGTCCGACCAGCTCGAGTTCGACTGCGCCGGCTACACGGACGGGACCAGCGGCGGGCCGTTCCTGAGTAAGGTCAGCTCCAGAACCGGGCAGGGCACGGTGATCGGCGTCATCGGCGGGTACCAGCAGGGCGGCTATACCCCCCAGATCTCGTATTCCTCCGTGCTCAGCGCGAACGCCGCGGCCCTGTACAAGACGGCCGTAGCCGACGGCTAGGACCCGGCGGCTAAGGCACGGTCGGCGGGGGCACGATGGCGTCGATCTCGGCCAGTTCGGCGGCGGAGGGGATCCATTCGGCGGCGGCTGCGTTGGCCTTGACCTGCTCGGCGCTCGTCGCCCCGGCGATCACCGACGAGCAGCCCGGCTGGGCGGCCAGGGCACCGATCGCGACCTCCAGGAGCGTGACGCCGTGCGCCTGGGCCCAGGCGATCAACGCCTCGACCTTGGCCAGCTTCTCCTCGGTCACGTAGCCCTGGCGCCCGGCCAGCCTGGTCCCGGCCGGTATCGCCTGGCCCTGCCTGAACTTGCCGGTCAGCAGGCCGTTGGCGAGCGGGAAGTACGGCAGCACGCCCAGGCCGAAGCGCCTGGCCGCGGGGACGACCTCCGCCTCGGCCTGCCGCTCTAGCAGCGACCAGTGGTTCTGCGCGGAGATGAACGGGGTGTGGCCGTTCCGCGCCGCGAGGTGCGCGGCGTCGGCCAACTGCCAGCCCGAGAAGTTCGAGTGGCCGATGTACCTGACCTTGCCCTCGGCGACCAGCTCGTGCAGCGCGGCGAGGGTTTCCTCGACCGGGGTCACCGGGTCCGGGACGTGCAGCTGGTACAGGTCGATGTAGTCGGTGCGCAGCCGGCGCAGCGACCCGGTGACCGCGCGCCGGATGTAGGAGCGGCCGCCCTTGGCGCCGGCCGCCGGCCCGTAGCCGATGTCCACGCCCTTGCCACCGAACTTCGTGGCCAAGACAATCTGGTCACGGCGCGAGCCGAGGACCTCGCCCAGGGCCCGCTCCGATCCTCCACCCCCGCCATACGTGTCCGATGTGTCGAACAAGGTGATCCCGGCGTCGATGGCCGCGTCCACCACCGCGCGCGTCCCGTCCACGTCGAGGCGGCTGCCGAAGTTGTTGCAGCCGAGCCCGACGACCGACACCAGCAGTCCCGACTGTCCCAGGGGCCTATAGCGCATACCCATATCCTAAGGGTGGGCCGACTAGGGCCTGCGGGCGGCGAGCGGGTCAGCAAGAAGTGCGTTGTTGATCGCGGGAGTTCCGCCCTCCAGCGGCGCGCGAAAGCGTGATGTGGCTACCCGGGGATGGCGCGAGCCGCCGGCTGACGGATTCCCGCTTCGCTGACCAGACAGCACACTGTGTACCGCAGGAACGAACGCTTAGCGAATATTTGGCGAATGGATAGCGATCTCATCCCCGCACGCCAGTCCGCCGGGTAATTGTCCTTTCCCGCCAAGCAGATTGTCATAAATGCGGACCGGGCTCGGAATAGCCGACCGGGATGTCGGACACCAATCGTCACGGTCCCTGGGAATCGCCGCTCATCGGGCGTTACGTTTCTGCTCGTTCCCGGGACGCCCGGGCGGGCGCGGATCCGGGTCGGCCGACCACGCTGCCAGCGGAGTCCTGGGTGCGCGGACGGGGCGGATCCCGAGGACTGAACCGCAGATCGGAGCGGTGCGGCCCTCCTCGGCGGCGCGCCGGAGCGTCGCCGCGCACCGGCGCGACCCGTGGGCCGCCACGAGAGAGCACAAGCTCAGCGGCCCTTTATGA
The DNA here is from genome assembly GCA_963769715.1 of uncultured Actinomycetes bacterium. Taxonomy (GTDB): domain Bacteria; phylum Actinomycetota; class Actinomycetes; order Streptosporangiales; family Streptosporangiaceae; genus Palsa-504. The sequence continues at coordinate 205,482 of CAVYNE010000032.1, read as the reverse complement.
GGTCGGCTAGACAGAAGTGTCCGGAGACAGAAGTGTCCCACGCTGGGCGGCCGGACGGCCAATGTTGGGGGGTAGCATGCAATCCCATATGGGATACCATGACGAAATACCGATACCGGGTGGCAACACATTGCCACGCAATTGCGAGAAACAATTCCGCGACCACGCGGAACTCCGGGAGGCCTCATGCCAGAGCCGACGGAGGGGCCGACCGTGCTGCGCATCCTGCTCGGCACCCAGCTGCGGAGGCTGCGGGAGAGCCGCGACATCAGCGCGCAGGAGGCAGCCCGGGCGATCCGCGGGTCTGAGTCCAAGATCAGCCGCATCGAACTCGGCCGGAACGCTATCCGCGAGATCGACGTCCTCGATCTGCTGACCTACTACGGCGTCGGAGCGGTCGAGCGGGAGCAGTTGCTGAGCCTGGCCGAGCAGGCTAACCGGCCCGGCTGGTGGCACAGGTACAACGACATCCTGCCCGACTGGTTCCAGTCCTACGTCGGGATGGAAGAGGCCGCGACCTCGATCCGCATCTACGAGCCGCAGTTCATCCCCGGCTTGCTGCAGACCCACCAGTACGCCGCCGCCGTGCTCGCGGTGGGCGACATTCCCATCAGCGAGGCGGAGCGGCACGTCATCCTGCGCAAGGAACGGCAGCGGCGGTTCACCGAGGGACGGCTCAAGCTGTGGGCCATCGTCGAGGAAACCGCGCTGCGGCGGCCGATCGGGAGCACGGAGATCCTGCGCGACCAGCTTCGCTACCTGCTCAGCCTCAGCAGCAGGCAGAACCTCACGCTGCAGATCACCCCGCTCGGCATGGGGGGCCACGCCGCGCCGAGCGGGTTCAGCATCCTGCGGTTCAGCGAGGCGGACCTGCCCGACGTCGCCTACCTGGAACACCTCACCAGCGCTCTGTACTTTGACAAGAAATCCGACGTCGACCGTTACCTGCTGGCCATGGAGCGGCTCAGCATCGTCAGCGCCAAACCCAGCGAGACACCCGAGATCCTCGCCACGATCATCAATCAGCTGGAGGACTGATCCATGAGCGTCCTTAACGGAATGCCCGCTGCTGAACTGCCCGAGGTGACGTGGCGCAAGAGCCGCCGGAGCGGCCCGCAGGGCGGCAACTGCGTCGAGATCGCGCACCTGCCCGACGGCCAGGTCGCGATCCGCAACTCCCGGCACCCCGCCGGGCCAGCCCTGGTGTTTACGCCCGCCGAATGGGCCGCCTTCGTCGGCGGAGCCAGGGACGGCGACTTCGACTAGGGGCACCTCTACTAGAGGCCGGGCCCGATAAGGGCCTGGGCATGCGGAGGGCAGTGGACCCGTCAGGACCACCGCCCTCTGCTCCTCCCCTAAACGGGCGGGGCCGAAGTGGGGTGCCGCCCCCGCCCGCCGTCTCGGCCGTCTCGGCCGTCACTCAGGAGACGAGAGGCTTAGCTGACCGGGAGGTCAAATTCCCCGTTCTTCGCCCCGATCAGGAAGCACTCCCACTCGTGCCGGTGGAGTACGTGGACGGCAACCAGGTCTGGACGCAGACGTTCACGGCCAGGCGCCTGGACGAAACCGAACTGGCGGCCGGGCTCGCCGACGCGGGACTGCGCCTAGACCGCTACCTCACCGACGACCGCACCTGGCTCAGTACCGTCCCGGAGGGGGCCGTCCCAAAGGAGGGGGGCCGTCCCTGACGGCTAGCCTCCGCTCTTGCGGCGGAAGGAACGGCGGCTGGCCGCGGGGCCGTGCGAGCCGTGCACCTTGCCGGTGTGGTCAGCGCCCTCGGCACTAGCGTGCGAGCCGCGCTTACGCTCGAGCGCCTCGCGGAACTTGCGCTTCATATCGTCAAGGTCGGGCTTGGCGGCTTCCGCATGCGGGCCGGCCTCCTCCTCGGCGGCCTCGGGGGCGGGCGACGCCTCGGCTCCAGATTGCTCGACGGCCATGCGGACCTCCTGCGGCATAGAAGTACCTACACAGCCTCGCACACCCAGGCCGGTTTCATCGAGCCGCCACCCGTTTGAGGCCGGGGGTCCCGCCGGGCCCCGTGCACATAACCACTGATAATGACCGGTATGGCACGACGGAGGGAACCGGCCAGGATCGAGTTGCTGCGGGACGCCGACCGGCGGGCGGCGTGGATGCTGCTGATCGACGGGGTGCCGCAGTCCCACGTGGACCTTGAGGACCCCGGCTACCTGGACTTCGAGTACGTCAGGCGGATCGGGCACGTGATCGACGCGGCCGCGCCCGCGGGACAGCCACTGCGCGTGCTGCACCTGGGGGCCGGCGCGCTCACGCTGGCCCGCTACGTGGCGGCGACCCGGCCGGGCTCGCCGCAGCTGGCCGTCGAGGTGGACGCCGCGCTGGTGGACCTCATCCGGCTCCGGCTGCCCCTGGACGCCAAGGTCCGGGTGCGGGTCGGCGACGCCCGGGCGGAGCTGGAGCGGATGGCGGCGGCCCGGTTCGACGTGGTGATCGCGGACGTGTTCGCGGGCGGGCGCACGCCGGCCCAGCTGACCTCGGCGGAGTTCTGGGCCGCGGCCCGGCGCGTGCTGCGCGGCGCGGGCGTCGTCGCGGCCAACGTGGCCGACGGGCCGCCGCTTGCGCACGCCCGGGCGCAGGTCGCGACGGCGCAGACGGTCTTCCAGCACGCGTGCCTGATCGGGGATGCCGCCGTGCTGCGCGGCCGACGGTTCGGCAACCTGGTGCTGGCGGCGAGCCCCGGCCCGCTTCCGGTGCAGGCGCTCACCCGGCGGGCGGCCGGGGACCCGATGCCCGGGCGTGTCCGGCACGGCCGCGACCTGACCCGCTTCACCGCGGGAGCCAAACCGGTGACCGATGCGACCGCCACCCCCTCCCCCGCGGCCCCGCCGGGCGCGTTCGCGTCCTAGGTGACACGCCTAGCGCCGGTTTCCGCTCCGGGCGGCGGGGCGGCCTCCTGAGCGTTCCCGCTTGGCCCTGACCCGGACGGAGACCTGGACCGGGCTGCCGTCGAAGCCGAACTCCTCGCGCAGCCGCCGCTCGATGAACCGGCGGTAGCCCGCCTCGAGGAACCCCGAGGCGAACAGGACGAAGACCGGCGGGCGAACGCCGGCCTGGGTGGCGAACAGGATCTTCGGTTGGCGGCCGCCACGCACCGGCGGCGGGGTCGCCGCGACCAGCCCGGTCAGCCACGCGTTGAGCCTGCCGGTGGACACCCGGGTCTCCCAGCCCTCCAGCGCCGTCTCGAGCGCGGGCACCAGCCGGTCGAGATGCCGTCCGGTGGCGGCGGAGATGTTCACCCGGGGCGCCCAGCGGGCCGTGTGCAGCTGCCGGTCGATCTCACGCTCCAGGTACCGCTGCCGATCCTCGTCGACCATGTCCCACTTGTTGAAGGCAATGACCAGGGCCCGGCCGGCCTCGATAACCATGGAGACGATCCGCAGGTCCTGTTCGGTGAGCGGCTCGCTCGCGTCGATCAGGACCACGGCGACCTCGGCCAGGTCGAGCGCGCCCGCGGTGCGCAGCGCCGCGTAATAGTCCGCGCCCTGATTCTCCCTGAACCGCCGCCTGATGCCCGCGGTGTCCACGAACCGCCAGGTGGTGCCGCCGAGCTCGACGAGCTCGTCCACCGGGTCCCTGGTGGTGCCGGCCACCGGGTCGACCAGCGACCGCTCGTGACCGACCAGCTTGTTCAGCAGGCTCGACTTGCCGACGTTCGGGCGGCCGAGCAGGGCCACCCGGCGCGGCCCGGCCTCGGCGTCGGTCTGGATGGGAGCGTCCGGCAGCGCGTCGAGCACCAGGTCGAGCAGGTCGCCGCTGCCGCGCCCGTGCAGTGCGCTGACCGGGGCGGGCTCGCCCAGGCCGAGCGACCACAGCGCCGCGACCTCGGATTCGGCCCGGGTATCGTCGACCTTGTTGGCCGCGACCACGACCGGCTTGCCGGAGCGGCGCAGCACGCTGGCCACCGCGGCGTCCGCGTCGGTCACTCCCACCCTGGCGTCCACCACGAACAGCACCGCGTCGGCGGCCTCCACCGCCACCCTGGCCTGGGCGGCGACCCGGGCGGCCAGGCTCTGCTCGCCTTGCGGCCCCAGGCCGCGGGCCGTGCCCTCGACCGAGGGCTCCCAGCCGCCGGTGTCCACCAGCGTGAACGCCCGGCCGTTCCAGATGGCGTCGTAGGCAACCCGGTCCCTGGTCACCCCGGGGGTGTCCTCGACGACCGCCTGCCTGCTGCCCAGGATCCGGTTCACCAGCGTCGACTTGCCCACGTTGGGTCGGCCGACGACGGCGACAACGGGTACGGGGGCAGCCTCGTTCGGCATCATTACCTGCTCTTCTGCCGGGAGCTTGGGACCAGCCCGACGATGATGCCGACCACCTCGTCCAGGCCGAGCCCGGTGGAATCGATCTCGACCGCGTCCGCGGCCTTCCCGCTCTGCGCCGCGTCCAGCCGGTCGCGCCGGTCCTGGTCGGCGCGGGTGGACCAGCTGGCCTCGGCAGCCCGGCGGCTGGCCCGGGCGGCACCGTCGGCCGTCAGGAACACCTTGACCTCTGCGTCGGGAGCGACCACGGTGCCGATGTCGCGGCCCTCGGCCACGATCCCCGGGGCGCTGGCGATGATCTGCCGCTGCATCGCGACCAGGTGCGCGCGCACCTGCGGGACGGCCGCGACGGCGCTGACCGCGGTAGTGACCTCGCGGGTCCTGATCGCCTCGGATACGTCGGCGCCGTCGACCCGGGTCCACGGTGCTCGCGGGTCCGTGCTGACCTCGATGACCGGCCCGGTGGCCAGCACGGCCACCGCCTCGGGGTCGCTCGTGTCCACGCCGCGTTCGAGCAGCCACCAGGTCAGCGCCCGGTACATGGCCCCGGTGTCTAGGTAGCGCAGGCCCAGCGCGATGGCCACGCCGCGGGACGTGCTCGACTTGCCCGCCCCGGAGGGCCCGTCGATCGCGACGACGAGCCTGGACCCGCTGGCCGTTTCGCTCTCCTGGTCGCTGTCCAGGCTGGCTGAAGTCTTCACCCGTGCGATGCTACCGGGGTGCGAGGCCGTGCCGGTACGCATAACCGAACGACCTGGGCGCACCCTTCGAGGCACGCGCGGGTGGGCGGAGCAAGCACGGGGATCGTTCGGGATAACGGGGATCGTTCGGGATAAATGACGGGCGCGGCCGGAACGCTAACGGCGGACCGGCCACCCGCCGGCCTCCAGCGCGTCCAGCAGCGTTCCGGCCTCGGCGGGGCGGACGGACAGTTCCGCCACGCCGACCGGCAGCCCGGGCGAGTGCTCGATCCTGACGTCCTCGATGTTGACGCCGGCCGCGCCGGCCGCGTCGAACAGCCGGGCCAGCTCGCCGGGCTCGTCCCGGATGACGACCTGGACGACGGTGAACTCGCGGGGCTCGCCGCCGTGCTTGCCGGGGATCCTGGCCACGCCGGCCTGGCCGTGATCCAGCAGCGTGGCCACCGACTTGGGGTCGCCGTCGATCAGCATCCGGGCGGCCTCGGCCAGGTCGGCGGCCACCGCAGCCAGCACTTCGGCCACCGGTTCGGTGTTGGCGGCCAGGATCTGGGTCCACAGGCCGGTGTCCCCGGCCGCGATCCTGGTCACGTCGCGCAGCCCCTGCCCGGCCAGGTCGAGCGCCTCGGGCGGGGCGGCCTCGAGGCGGGCCGCCATGGCCGCGGCCACCAGGTGCGGGGCGTGCGAGACGAGTGCCACCCAGCGGTCGTGAGCGGCCGCGTCGGTCCGCATCGGCACGGCGCCGCACTCCCGGACCAGGGCCGTGACCGCCGCGATGGCCTGCTCCGACGTCTCGGGAGCCGGGCACAGCGCCCAGGTCCGGCCGAGGAACAGGTCGGCGCGGGCGGCGGCGGGACCGTGCTTCTCCCGGCCAGCCAGCGGGTGCCCGGGCACGTAACTGGTCATGTCACAGCCGCGGGCCCGGGCCTGCGCCACCGGTAGCTGCTTCACGCTGGCCACGTCGGTGTAGCAGCGGGCCAGACGCCGTTCCTGCGCGGCGGCCAGCGTGGCCGCCACCGCGGCCGGAGGCACGGCGATCACCGCCACGTCGGCGTGACCCCGGAGTGCGCCGCCCGGAAGCGGTTCGCCGGCGCCCAGGTTGGCCGCGAGCCGGGCCGCCTCCGGGTCCTCGTCGGCGAGCCAGACGGCGGCGCCGCGCTCGCGCAGCGCGAGCGCGACCGACGTCCCGATCAGGCCCGTCCCGAGGACCGCGACCCTCATTGGGCGATGTCAAGCCGGAGGGCAGCGGCGCCCCGCAGGTACACGTGCTGGATCGCGGACCGCGGCCGGTCCGTCTCGACGTGCGCCATCAGCCGCACCACGCGGGGCATGGCGCCGGGCACGGCGATCTCCGAGGCGCAGATCAGCGGCACGTCGTGGAAGCCGATCTTGCGCGCGGCCAGCGCGGGGAATTCGGCGGTCAGGTCGGGAGTCGCCGTGAACAGCACGCTGATCACGTCGTCGGTGGTGAGGTCGTTACGGGCCATCACCTCAGTGACCAGTTCGGCGGTGGCCTCGAGTATCGCGTCCCGGTCGCCGGAATCGACCTGGACCGCGCCGCGGACAGCCCTGACTGTCATGTGTCAACTCCCATCGGCACAGGTTACAGGCCGACCGCGGCGTACAGCTCGCCGATTTCGGCCGTGGTCAGCTCGCGTGAGGTGCCCGGCTTGAGGTGGCCGAGCCTGATCGGGCCCACGTCGGTGCGGACCAGCCGGCTGACCGGGTGCCCGGTCGCGGCCAGCATCCGCCGCACGATGTGCTTGCGCCCCTCGTGCAGGGTGATCTCCACCAGCGCGCGGTTCCCGGACCGGTCGACGATCCGGAACCGGTCGGCGCTGGCCACGCCGTCGTCGAGCTCGACGCCGGTGGCCAAGCGGTGGCCGAGGTCCTTCGGCACCGGGCCGGTCACTTCGGCCAGGTAGGTCTTGGCCACCTCGAAGCTGGGGTGGGCCAGCCGGTGCGCGAGCTCGCCGTCGTTGGTGAGCAGCATCAGGCCCTCGGTGTCGTAGTCCAGCCGGCCGATGTGGAAGAGCCGTTCGGACCGGTCGCCGAGGAAGTCCGCCACGGTGCGCCGGCCGCGCGGGTCCGACATCGCGGTCAGCACCTTGGGCGGCTTGTTGAACGCCAGGTACACCAGGCCGGGCTTGGCCGGGATGCGCTTGCCGTCCACCCGGATCACCTGGTGTTCGGGGTCGACCCGGGCGCCGAACCGCCGGACGATCTCGCCGTCGACCTCGACCCGGCCCGCGCCGATGAGCTCCTCGCAGTGCCTGCGGCTGCCGAGTCCGGCCTCGGCCAGGACCTTCTGCAGCCGGACCCCGCCCATAGAACCTGGGACGTCGGTCAGGGAGTCTCTTTCGCCGTCGTCGAAGTCGTCGTCCTCGTCGTCGGCCTGGAATCTACGTTCGGGCGTTCTCATCCTCGATGTCCTCAATGTTCTCCGGCAGGAACGGCGCGAGATCTGGCAGGTCCTCCAGGCTGGCCAGGCCCAGCCGCTCCAGGAAGTACCCGGTGGTCCGGTACAAGATGGCCCCGGTCTCTTTGTCCGTGCCCGCTTCCTCGGTCAGGCCGCGCAGCACCAGCGTGCGCATGACCCCGTTGCAGTTGACGCCGCGCACCGCCGACACGCGGGCCCGGCTCACCGGCTGGCGGTAGGCCACCACGGCCAGGGTCTCCAGCGCCGCCTGGGTCAGCCGGACCTCCTGCCCGTCACTGACGAAACGCTCAACCAGCGGCGCGCAATCCTCGCGGGTGTAGAAACGCCAGCCGCCGGCGATCTCGCGCAACTCGAACCCGCGGCCCTCGGCGACGTAGGACGCGGCTAGGTCGCGCAGTTCGGCCGTCACCTCGTTGCGCGGGCGCTCGAGCACCTGAGCCAGCACCACCACCGGCACCGGCTCGTCGGCCACCAGCAGGATCGCCTCGAGGCTGGCCCGCAGCCCGGGGCTCGCCTCGGCTCTGACCTCGCTGCTCGCCTCGGGGACCTCAGGGTTGTCGGGGGTTTCGCTCGTCATTCGTCGTCGTCGCTTTCCGTCAGCTCATTGACGCTATCAGTGTCCGCCACACCCGTCCACGTCACGTAAAGCTCGCCGAGCGGGGCGACCTGCTCGAAGGACACCACGTCATCCCGGTACAGCTCGAGCAGGGCTAGGAACGAGGCCACCACCTCATAGCTGCCCGCTGCGTTGGCGGTCAGCCGCCGGAAGCTGGCCCGGCCGAGTTCGGCCAGCAGGGTCGCGATGATCCGGGCCTGCTCCCTGATGCTGATCACCGGGGAGTGAATGTGCTCGGTGTCGACCTTCGGCGGCGGCTTGGGGGTGAGCGCGAGCGAGGCGAGCCGGGCGAATTCGGCCGGACCCAGGCCGAGCAGCACCTCGGGGAGCAACTGGGCGAACCGGGGCTCGAGCGGGACCCGGCGCGGGAACCGGCGGGCCGCGGCGGTCATCCGGGCGGCGAAGATGGCCGCGACTTCCTTGTACGCGCGGTACTGCAGCAGCCGGGCGAAGAGCAGGTCCCTGGCCTCGAGCAAGGCGAGGTCCTCCTCGTCCTCCACCTCCCCCGACGGCAGCAGCCGGGCAGCCTTCAGGTCGAGCAGGGTAGCCGCGACGACCAGGAAGTAGCTGACCTGGTCCAGGTCCCAGCCGTCGGAGCGCTCCGAGATGAAGGAGATGAACTCGTCGGTGACCTGGGAGAGGGCGACCTCGGTGATGTCCAGCTTGTGCTTGGAGATCAGCGCGAGCAGCAGGTCGAACGGGCCCTCGAACACGTCCAGGTGCACCTGGAACGCGCCGGACCGGGCGGCGCTGTCCGCGCTGTCCGGGTCGCCGGTTAGTTCGGAGTCCGTGCTCACGGTCATGACGGTAGCCGGTCCTGGCTAGACCGCGGACTCGCTCGTCCCGTTCGGCTGGCCAGGAGGACTGTCGGGGCTGACATTGTTTTCGCTGGCGGTGATGGAACTGGCGATACGGCGGGCCAGGAGGCTGTCCTTGCCGCGGGCGTCGAGGTCGGCGAGTAGTACGGCGATCGCCTCGCGGACGATCCGGCCCCGGTCGGCGGCGGCACCGTAGCGCAGCAACGCGAGCCGGGCGCGTTCCAGGTCAAGAAGTTCCTCGGCGGACAGGTAGACGGTGATCTTCTGGGTGTGCTTCTCTCGTCCGCTGGCCTGGCGCTGGTCGCCCCCGTCGGGGCCGGGGGCGGCGGGACGCAAGAGTTCAGCGACCCCGGGAAGGCTTACCCTCCGTGATCGTCCCCTGCCTGCCGCCACCGCTCCAGTACCTCCTTGGCCAGCTCCCGGTAGGAGTGGGCCCCGTTTGATCCGGAATCGAAGCTGGTAATAGGCTCTCCGGCCACCGTAGCGTCCGGGAACCTCACCGTGCGGTTGATTACAGTATGAAAAACCTTGTCGCCAAAACCATTGACCATGCTGGCCAGGACCTCACGGGTATGAAGCGTCCGTGAGTCATACATAGTGGCCAGCAAGCCGTCGATGGTGAGCTTGGGGTTAAGCCGACGTGAAACCTTGTCGATGGTCTCCATCAGCAGGGCCACGCCGCGCATGGCGAAGTACTCGCACTCCAGCGGGATGACGACGCTGTCCGCACACGCGAGCGCGTTGATCGTGAGCAGGCCCAGGGACGGCTGGCAGTCGATCATGATCATGTCGTAGTCCGCCATCAGCGGCTGCAGTACCCCGCCGAGCACGTACTCGCGGCCGACCTCGTGCACCAGCTGGACCTCGGCGCCGGACAGGTCGATGTTGCTCGGCATCAGGTCCATGCCGTCGACGCTGGTCTTGAACAGCACGTCGTACGCGGTGACGTCGCGCTCCATCAGCAGGTTGTAGACGGTGTTGTCGATGTCGTGCGGCTGGATGCCGAGGCCGACCGACAGCGCTCCCTGCGGGTCGAAGTCCACCAGCAGCACCCGGCGGCCCTGCTCGGCCAGGGCGGCGCCCAGGTTTATCGTGGTGGTCGTCTTACCGACGCCACCCTTCTGGTTGCAGACCGCGATCACGCGCGCGGGACCGTGCTCCACAAGCGGCTCGGGATCGGGGAAGGCCGAGTACGGCCTCCCGGTCGGCCCCAGTTCTCCTGCCTGGGGCTCAGTCAAACGCGTCGCTGCCACCAGCGCGAACCTCCCGTGCTAAGGCCGGGACGATGCCCTCGGAACCTGGTTTTGGACTCTAGGGCCTGCGCCGGGCGCCGGCAAGCAGGCTCGCCGTTTAGGCCCGATATCCACCCCGCTGATTCGCGCTGATGGCTCATCTACAGGTCCAGGGCGCCGACATGGCTGTTCTACAGGTCCAGGGCGGGACCCAGCGCGGGAAGTCAGAAAGGTCGCGCTTGCTCGACGTGAGCCGGGTTGGCCTTCTGCCACCAGGGCACTGAGGAATGGTCCGTTTCACCGCTGCTCGGGTGCTCGGGGCCCGGGTGCTGGCCGTCCAGATGCTCGCCGCCGTGGACCTCATTGGCCGCGGACTGGCCGTCGGGGTAGTAGTGGCCCGGCAGGAGCCGCAATCCGGACCGCGGCGCCATCATGCCGGGCAACTCGAGGTGGGTCCGCTTGGCGAGAACCTCGATCTCGTGGATAGTCAGGGCGACGCCGAGTTCACCGCGCCCGGCGTGGAGGCCGGCGAGCCGGCCTCCGCTGATCCCGGCCACCAGGCCGGTGATCTCGAAGATGATAGACAGGCCGAGATGGAGAGTATGCACTCGTTGACTGTCGACCAGGATGCTTACGGCGGGCTGCTGGAGGGTGCTGATCCGGTGCGGGGCCAGGGCGACCAGTTCCTTGCTGCCCGGCGTGGCCAACGTGCGCCGCGCCGCGGAATAGATGTCCCGGTGCTCACGCCAGCCGGCCACCAGCACGTCGATGGGGTCGACCTTCAGCAGTACGGCCGCGGCCAGAGCGGCCTCGCGGATGGCGGCTTCCTGGGTCACCCGCGGGAGGTACTTCAAGACCCGGCCGAGGTTCTGGCCGCGCCCGACCGACACGATCTGCTGGGCCAGCGCCTCCGGGGCGTCCGCGGATGAGCCGAACAGCAGATCGGCGGCGGTGAGCGGAGGGTCCGGCCCGGCAGTCGTCAAAGCTGGATCTCCTCGATCGTCGTGACGATGGCTGCCGGGAGGGGTTCGAGGCGGACCGTGTACGTCTCCCCCGTGCCGATCTCGTGGATGCTCGCCCGGCCTGGCCGACCCGGGTCAGGCACGGCCCGCACCTCCGCCGGCGGATGCGACCTCCGCGGCCGCTTGCACAGCCGCCACATGGCCAGAGTCAAGGCACCGGCGATGGCTCCGATGGCTACGGCGGCCAGCGAGACGATGACTGGCTTCGGAACCACCTTCGAGGTCAGGATGGCCTTCTCGGTCAGCTCGGCGGCCGCCTCGCCGGAAGCGGCGCTCATCTTGCCGTTGGCGTCCACTGCGATCACGACGAAGTAATAGGTGGTGCCGTTGGCCAGGCCGGTCACCGTGCCGCTCGTGCCGGTAGTGCTGCCGATCGGGGAGCCCGGCGAGAAGCCCGGGCTGGTGCCCTCGTAGACGTCGTATCTGACCGGCTGTGAGCCGCCCGGCGCGGGTGCGGTCCACGACAGGGCCACCTGGGCGTTGCCCGCGGTCGCGGTCAGACCGGTGGGCGGTCCGGGGTTTATCACCAGGGCCTGCGGCCGCTGCACGACGGTCAGCACCACGCCTGGTCCGTCCGCGGGCGCTGCCGCCACGCTGCCGCCCGCCAGCGCCGCGGGCCAGCCCACCAGGACGACGGTCAGGCACGGTCCGGCGAGCGACCGCAGCCACCGTCGGCCAGAGCAGGCCGAGGGCCCGCCGGGTGCGATACCCGGAAGGTACTTCCTGGCCCGGCGAAAGGATTTCATGAGGACTCCAGCCAGCGTGGCATCCTGCTGCCTAAAAGAGCAGAGGCGGAACCCCCGCCGTTGATACATCTCGGCCGGAGCGCTGGTCAGCTCCGATGGTCCGGCGGAATGCGGGCCAGTATCACCGCAGCAGTTCTGGGGGCTCGTCGGCGTGGGCCGGCGCTAGGAGCAGTGGGCCGCGAGGGTGAAGCGAGGGTCGGGCGAGGCATCGCCGCAGGCTAGGTCGGCGGCGATCTCGCCGACGAGCGGCGCGAACTTGGCGCCGTGGCCTGAGCAGGGCGAGCAGACCACGAACGGCCCGTAGCGATCCAGGATGAAGTCCTCGCTGGCCGTCGAGGTGTACAGGCAGGTCACCTCGCCCACCGGCGCCGGGTCCAGGCCGCCGATCTGCTGGCGGACGAACGCGCGGACCCGGTCCCTGGCCGCTGGGCTGACGATCCCGTCCCGGCCGTCGCCGGTGGTGAGCGTGCCGCGACCGTGCTCGCCGATCTTGACCGCGCCGGGCACTTCGCCGTCCCGCCCGGCCGGCAGCCCGTACAGGACGACCTCTTCGTGGTACATGAACACCGGCCACGGCCCCGGGGCCCGCGGCGCGAAGTGGAAGGCCTGCACCTGGGTCACGGCCAGCGGCGGCAGCGGTACCTGCCTGGCGAGCAGCGGTTCCAGCCACGCCCCCGCGGCCACGATCACCGCCGGCGCGCGCCACGACCGGTCCGCCGTGTGCACCGTCGCGCCTGCGTCGTCAGCCTCGACGCGCAGGACCGGCGAGCCGTAGCAGATCTGCGCACCGCGGGCCACGGCGATGCTGCGCATCGCCGCCATCGCGCGCTCCGGGTCGATCACCCCGCCATCGCGGTGATACAGAGACGGGGTCGGGGCCGAACGAAATGCCGGGCCAGCGCACGGCGGCCGCCTCGGCCTTCATCAGCTGCGCGGGCACCCCGAACCCGGCCAGGATCTGGTACATCCTCCCAGGCAGGGCCGGGCCGTAGTCGAGCGCACCGGTGGTGGTTACCAGTTCTTCGCCCGCCTCGTCGGCGAGCTGCCGCCACAGCACCTGGGCCTGCCCGGTCAGCCGCACGTAGAGCGGGTCCGGGTAGGCCCGCCGGAAGATCCGGGCGCTGCCGTGCGAGCTGCCGTGCCGGTGCCCGGGCTGGAACGCCTCGAGCAGCACCACCGAACGCCCCCGGCTGGCCAGGGCCCGGGCCGCGGCCGACCCGGCCAGCCCGGCGCCGACGATGACCGCGTCCGCCCGCTCGGTGCCCATGGGCTACGGTAACCTGAGCGGTCACAGGGGCCAGGAAGGACTCCGGCCGAGCATCGCGACGATCTGGTCCATGACGGTCAGATTCCCCGTCACCGGGATCCCGGGCGCGAACGGCACCACCCCCGCCTGGCGCAGCCCGCCGTCGGGCACGGCCTGGGCGACCGGGAGCGCGGCAGCGAGCAGTTCGGGCTCGAGCTCGTAGTCGACGCCGAGCGAGCGCGCGACGTCCCACCCGTGCACCAGGTAGTCGATGAAGTGGAAGCTGATCGCCTGAGCCGCCGGGAACCGCAGTACCGGGCTGAGCTCCGCCAGCACGAACTCCCGGTCGAGCACGCCGTCGGCACCGAACGCGGCCAGTACCCGCCCGGCGGCCGCGGCATACTCCTGCACCGGATCGGCGGCGGGCGGCCCGGGCTGCCAGCGGGACAAGTCCCCGCCCTCCCCGGCCACCGCCGCGACCCAGCCGTCATGCTGCGACGTCATGTGCCCGATCAGCTCGGAAAGGGTCCAGTCAGCGCAGGGCGTCGGGCGGGCCAGGTCCGCCAGGCCAACCTGGGACACCACGCTGACGGTGACCCGGACGACCCGGGTGTCCAGGGCCACGATGTCGTGGCCGACCATGTTCTCGGTAGTCATCAGAATGCACCTCCGCCGCCTATCATATGTAATCGCTTACGATATTCACATGCTTATAATCGGTGGACTGTTATTATTCGCCACGATGAGCGCGTTCCCGGACGGCCGACGTGACCTGGCCGCGATGTTCGTGCCCCTGGCCAGGGCGCTGATCGCACGCGAGGAGCCGGCCCTGGAGGCGCACGACATCTCGATGTGGGGTTACATCGTGCTGACCGCGCTGGCCGAGCAGCCGGTGCGGACCCAGGCCGCGCTCGCGCAGGCCATCAACGCGGACAAGAGCCGCATCATCGGCGTCCTGGACGACCTGCAGGAGCGCGGGCTGATCCAGCGCCAGCCGGACAGCGCCGACCGGCGCGTGCACCTGCTCTCGCTGACCCCGACCGGCGACCGGCTGCGGCGATCCGTGGAGGCCGCGATCCGCGACAGCGAGCAGGACGTCCTCGCGACCCTGCCGACCGCCGACCGCGAGGCGTTCCTGCGGTCACTGAAGGCCCTGTACGAGCGCTACCGCGCGCCATGAGAGGGTAGAGACGGGAGGTAGCACCGTGAAAATTGGCCTGCAGATCCCTGACTTCACCACGCCGGACGGCCCGCCGCGGCTCGGCGCGGACCTGGCCACCGTGGCCCGCACCGCCGACGAGGGCGGCTTTGAGTTCATCGCGGTCATGGACCACTTCTTCCAGATCCAGATGCTCGGCCCGCCCGAGCGCGAGATGCTGGAGGCCTACACCACGCTGGGCTACCTCGCGGCCTGCACGTCGCGGGCCAAGCTGCTCACCCTGGTGACCGGCGCGGTGTACCGGTACCCGGGCGTTCTGGCCAAGATCGTCACCACGCTGGACGTGCTGTCCGGCGGCCGGGCCTGGCTCGGCATCGGCGCCGCGTGGAACGAGGAGGAGTCGCGCGGGCTCGGCATCGGATTCCCGCCCGTCGCCGAACGCTTCGAGCGGCTGGAGGAAACCCTGCAGATCTGCCTGCAGATGTGGCGCGGCGACCAGAGCCCGTACCGGGGCAAGTACTACTCACTCGAGCGGCCGCTGAACTCACCGCAGGCGCTGACCAGGCCGCATCCCCCGATCATGATCGGCGGCAGCGGGGAGAAGAAGACGCTGCGCTTCGTGGCCAAGTACGCCGACGCCTGCAACTTGTTCCCCGGCCCGGACCTGGCCCGCAAGCTGGACGTGCTGCGCGCCCACTGCGACGCCGAGGGACGTGACTACGACGAGATCACCAAGACCTGCTACTTCATCTTCGACGTGGGCGAGAAGGGCGAGAAGACCGCCGCGGTCATCGACCAACTCGGCCACCTCGCCGAGATGGGCTTCAGCACCGCGATCGGCGCGGTGGCCAACGTCTGGCAGGTCACCCCGCTCGAGGTGATCGCCGCCGACGTCATCCCGGCCGTAGCCAGTCTTTAGGCCTTTTGGGTCCGAACGGGCGTGGTGCGTGCCCCGCGGCCAGCTAGCGCCGCTAGGCCTTGGCGCTCTGGCTGGCCTGGTGGTTGCTGACACGCTTTTCGTTAGCGTGCTCGACGGCCGCCGCACTGCGGTCATCGCCCCGCGCGGACAGGCCCGCCACGACGCCGGCGACGTCGGCCACCGGACGGTTCTGGCTGAGCTTGGCCTTGGCCTCGATCCGGGTGATCTGCAGCTCCAGGCCGACGATGGCGCGCAACTGCCCCTCGATGAACGCGCGCGGCGCGTCATCCACCGACCAGGCCGGCGGCTGGCCCGGTGAGGTCAGCCGGGCCGCTTCGTGCTTGGCCGTCAGGCGCCGGACGACGTCCTCGACCCAGGCCGGGTCGTCGTGCACCACGAGCCGGCCGTAGACGTGCGCCGTGACGTAGTTCCAGGTCGGGACGACCCGGCCGTGCTCCGCCTTGGCGGCGTACCAGGACGGGGACACGTAGGCGTCCGGGCCGCGCACGATGGCCAGCGATTCGCCCAGGGCCGGCTTGCGCCACTGGTCGTTGGTGCGGGCGACATGACCGTATAGCGTGCCCTGCTCCCCCACAGCTGGCTCGTACGCGAACGGCAGCATCGTGGCCGCCAAGCCGTCCGCCGTGAGCGTGACTAGGTCGGCCGCGCCGTGCCTGGTCAGCAGCTCGCGCACGGTGGCGTCGTCGGCAGCGAAATGGGCGGGAATGTACATAACTTCAGGCTAACCCGCGGAAGGAACGCGTCAGGCTGCCCCAGACGGCGTTGTAGTCGTCCTGGCGGTGCGCCGCCGCCATGGCCTGCCGGGTCGGGATGATCATCCAGCGGCTCTCGAACATGAACGCCAGCGTGCCGTCAATCTTCTGCGGCCGCAGCTCGGCGGTGCTGGCCCGCTGATACGTCTCCGCGTCCGGGCCGTGCGAGGCGAAGGTGTTGTGCAGGCTGGCCCCGCCGGCTGAGAACCCCTCGGCCTTGGCGTCGTAGACGCCGCGCACCAGGCCCATGAACTCGGACATGATGTTGCGGTGGTACCAGGGCGGGCGGAACGTGTCCTCGCCGACCAGCCAGCGCGGCGGGAAGATCACGAAGTCCACGTTGGCCAGGCCGGGTAGCTCGCTCGGCGAGGTGAGCACGGTGAAGATCGATGGGTCCGGGTGGTCGAAGCTGATCGTGCCGATCACCATGAAGTTCGCGGTGTCGTACTTGTACGGTGTGTAGTTCCCGTGCCAGCCGACCACGTCCAGCGGCGAGTGGTCGTAGTCGGCGGCCCACAGGTTCCCGCCGAACTTCTGCACGACCTGCACGCTCCCCGCCCGGTCCTCATACGCCGCCACCGGGGCCAGGAAGTCGCGCTCGTTGGCCAGCCCGTTCGCCCCGATCAGACCGCGTTCGGGCAGCGTGAACGCGGCGCCGAAGTTCTCGCACAGGTAGCCGCGGGCGGGCCCGTCCGGCAATTCCACCCGGAACCTGATGCCGCGCGGCACCACCGCGATCTCGCCGGGCGCCACCGCGAGCGGCCCGAGCTCGGTGCGCAGCAGGACCGGGCCGTGCTCCGGCACGAACAGCAGCTCGCCGTCGGCGTCGGTGAAGTACCTGTCGGTCATGGACCGGTTCGCGGCGTACAGGTGCGCGGCCATCCCGTTGCGCGTCCTGAGGTCGCCGTTGCCGCCCATCGTGAACAGACCATCGATGAAATCGGTGTCCGCGGCCGGCATCGGCAGGGCGTCCCAGCGCAGCCGGTTCGGGTCGGGCTCGATTTCGTCGAACGGGGTGCTCCGCAGGGTCCCGTGGCCGATGCGAGAGAACTTCGGGTGCGCCGCCGACGGCATGATCCGGTAGACCCAGGTCCGCCGGTTGACCACGCGCGGCTGGGTGAACGCGGTCCCGCTGAGCTGCTCGGCGAACAGGCCGAGCGGCGCCCGCTGCGGTGAGTTGCGGCCCGCGGGCAGCGCCCCGGGGACCGCCTCGCTGGCGAACTCGTTCCCGAAGCCCGGCTGGTACGTGTACTCCCCTGCCCTGACCTGGCCCGCGCTGGTCGGGCTGGTCTCGTGCGGGCGGCCGGCGATGTCGGCCATGACTGCCTCCTCTAGCCTGCTCACCCCCCATGAAACCAGGTCAAGGATCGCGTCGGCGACCAAGGCGGGACTGTGCTGGTGCACGGCGTGGCCGCTGCCAGGCACGACGACGTGCCTCAGTATCACCAGGAGAAGGTCATCCCTCGGGGGTGATCCTCATCTTCCGCGTGGCGTAAAGGATCACAACAGAAATGGAACTCGAATCGCTGGACGCCGCCTTCGTCATCGACACCTTCCTGCTGCTCCTGATCGGAATCGGACCCAAAATCGCGCTGGTGCCGTTCCTGGAGACGACCAAGCAGATGCCGGAGGCCACCAAACGCCGCGTCCTGCGCAAGATGCTGACCACCGCCGCCACGGTCGCCGTCCTCCTGCTGGTCCTCGGCGGCCTGCTGACCAGGCTGCTGCACTTCTCCCCCGGCGCCCTCGGCGTGGCCAGCGGGATCATCCTGCTCATCATCGCGGTCACCATGGTCCTCGGGTCACACGAAGAGAGCAGCGGCAGCGACCCGGCCGAAGACAAGGACCCGATGCAGGTCGCCGTCTTCCCGCTGGCCGTGCCCTACCTGCTCAACCCGGCTGGGATCGTCGTCCTGGTCACCGCCTCGGCAGAAGCCGCCACGGTCTCGGTGGTCGCCGTCGTCGTCGGCATCCTCATCGTGATCCTCGCGCTCGACGTCGTCGTGTTCCGCTGGGCCGTTCAGGTCAGCAACCACCTAGACCCCAGCCGGATGCTGGTGACCGAGAAGATATTCGGGTTCCTGCTCGCCGCGCTCGCCGTGCAGCTAGTGCTCAACGGATTGTCCGACGTCGGAGTGATCCACCTGACCGGCCACTGATCGCAAGGTGTGACCAAAGGCCCCGCCCGCACCTGAAGGTGGGATGCTGGGGTGGGCGGCTCACGGAGGTTAGCGATGGCGGACAAGTGGCTGACGTTCGATTGCTACGGGACGGTCGCGGACTGGAACACGTGCATGTGCGGGGCGCTTGAGGCGATCGCGGGACGCGACGCCGGGCGACTGTTCACCGCATACCACCAGGCTGAGCTCGAGATCGAGGCGGGTCCCGGCTGGCGGCCGTACCGGGAGGTGCTCACCGCCGGGCTGGCGCAGGCGGCCGGGCGCGAGCACATCACGCTGCCGCCCGGCGGCGAGGACGCGTTCGTCCGGACCTGGCCGGACATGCAGGTGTTCGACGACGCCGGTCCCGCCCTGACTGCGCTGGCCGAAGCGGGCTGGCGGCTGGCGTTCCTGACGAACTGCGATGACGACCTGTTCGCCACCACCAGGGCGCGGATGCCCGCGCCGTTTGACCTATGGGTCACGGCAGAGGAGGTACACAGCTACAAGCCGGACCTCGCGCACTTCAGGAAGTTCGCGGAGAAGACCGGGGCGAGCAGGGCGAACTGGATTCACGTGGCCAACAGCTGGGTGCACGACATGATGCCCGCGGCCCGGATGGGGCTGCGTTCGGTGTGGGTGGACCGCGACCTCACCGGGCATCCGGCCAAGCTCGCGGACCGGCGGGTCACCAGCATGCGCAGGCTCCCGGAGGCGGTCAGCGACGTCAGCGCCATCCCAACCCGTTGAGTTAGGGCCTGTTGAGCTAGGGCCCGATGAGCTAGGGACTGAGCGGGCCGGCGAAGGCCGAACTGTCGGCGGTGCAGGCTGCGGCGGCGGTGATGCCGCCGTTGGACTGGGCCAGGTTGGACACGCCGGAGGAGGACGCGGAGGCCGACGGGCTCGCACCGACCGACGCCTGCTGGGCCGCAGGGGTGGCGGACGCCTGCGGTGTCACCTTAGTGGCCGGGGATGGGCTTTGTGAGGCCAGGCCGGTGAAGTCGGAGCCCAGGATCAGGTCCACGGTGCCGGGAGTGAGGCTGGCCACCCGCAGGGAGGTGACGTTGGTGAGTTCCTTCTTGAGGGTGTTCACGGCGGCCATGTCGGCGGTCGAGGAGTACTCGATGACCGAGTTGGTGTAGGCGAAGGTCGGGGCGTCGCCGGTGCCGGTCACGTCGAAGCCGCGACTGGTCAGCCCGGTGGCCGCCTCGGTGGCGATGTGCGTGACGCCGGAGCCGTTCAGGACCTCCACCTTGACGTTGGCCGGGCTGGTGGTGAGGACTTGGGCGCCGCCCGAGGCGGAAGGCACCGGGGTGGTGGAGACCTTCGGCACGGTCCGGTCCCGGGCGATGGCCGCGAACACCTGGCTGGCCTGCGGCTGGAGGAACTGGACCCGGTTGGCGTTCTGTGTCCACGGCTGGTTCGGCACCGTGATGAATTGGACGTTCTGGCTCGATACGTTACGGAAGCTCTCCCCGATCTGGATCAGGTCCGAGACCGTCATGCCGGTGTCCGTGGTCATCGAGGCGGCCGCGTCGGTGACCACGTTCAGCAGCCTGATCGGATTGGACAGCAGGCCGCTGTGCAGCACGCCTTTGACCACCTGGGCGGACATGAACTGGTCGCGCTGGATCCGCTCCAGGTCCGAGCCGTTGCCGATGTCCTCGCGGGTCCGCCAGAAGGCCAGCGCCTGAATGCCGTTGATGTGCTGCTCGCCCGACCTGAGGTCTAGGCCGGACACCGGGTCGTTCACGTTGAACGGCACGCAGACGTTGACGCCGCCCAGGTCATCGACGACCTTGACGAAGCCGAGCATGCCGATCCCGATGAAGTGGTCGATGCGGATGCCGGTCACCTGCTCGAGCGTCTTCCACAGGCAGGTCGGGCCGCCGATCTGGAGCAGCGAGTTGATCTGCACGGCGCCGGCCGGGTTGGCCTGCTGACCGGTGTAGCCGGGGCCGCTGTCGCACTGGTACACCGGCACCATGGTGTCGCGCGGGATGCTCATCACCGTGAGCCGGTGCCGGCCGGGCGAGATGTGCACGATCATGATCGTGTCAGTGTTGTTGGTCTGATCATGGCCGGTACGCAGGACGTACTGCTCGTGCGGGGTCAGGCCGACCCGGCTGTCATCGCCGTAGACCAGGATGTTCAGGGAGTTTGTACTGTACACCGGCGGCCGGTGGCCCAGCGCGGTCGACGGCACCGTGACCCGGGTGATGCTGTCGTAGACGGCGCGGTACTTCAGGTACGCGGTCAGCGTGCCCGCGGCGACGATGACGACCGCCGCGACCGCAACCCAGCGGAGCACATGCCGCTTGCCGCTCCGCGGCTGCCTCCGCATGCGTGACCTCCCGCCGCGACTGGGTGGGCCAGTCCTTTGCAGAACGGATCTCCAAAACCGGTAGTTCCCAAAATGTTACCCAGCAACCGGAGTTTCATCCGCATCAGGGCGCCCGCAGTAACCAGCCCGTAAGGGGTTGACCGTGGAAGCAGCAGCGGCCGTCAGGCGGCGCAGGGCGGCCCGGACGATGGCGGGGTCGGTGGTGGTCCAGAACGGAGGCAGCGACGCGCGGAGGAAATCGCCGTAGCGGGCGGTCACCAGCCGGGGATCAAGAACGGCCACCACGCCGCGGTCGGTCATCGTCCGCAGCAGCCGGCCGGCGCCCTGGGCCAGCAGCAGCGCGGCCTGCGACGCCGCGACCGTCATGAACCCGTTGCCGCCACGGGCGGCCACCGCGCGCTGCCGGGCCGAGGCGAGTGGGTCGTCGGGCCGCGGGAACGGGATCCGGTCGATGACGACGAGCTGCAGCGAGTTCCCCGGCACGTCCACGCCCTGCCACAGCGACAGCGTGCCGAACAGGCAGGTCGGCTCGTCCTCGGCGAACTGCCTGACCAGCTGGGCGGTCAGGTCGTCGCCCTGGCAGAGCAGCGGCTGGCTGATCCGCTCGCGGAGCGCTCCGGCCGCCTCCTTAGCCGCGCGCATGGAGGAAAACAAGCCGAGGGTGCGGCCGCCCGCCGCGTCGATGAGCTCCTCCAGTTCGGTCAGGTAGGCCTCGTGCAGCTGGTCCCGGCCCGGTGGCGGCAGATGGCGCGCCACGTACAAGATGCCGCTGCGCGGGTGGTCGAACGGCGAGCCAACGTCGATCCCCTTCCACGCCAGGTGCTCATCCCCGTCGACCGATGGCTTCAGGGACAAGCCCCATTGGATGGCCAGGGGGGCGAACGAGCCGCCGAGGGCGAGCGTGGCCGAGGTGAGCGCCACCGTGCGCTGGCCGAACAGCCGGGATCGCAGCACCCGGCCGACCTCGAGCGGCGCCACCCGCAGCGTCGGTGGCCGACGCGTTTCGTCCGGGGAGCGGTCGAGCCAGACCACCTCGCCGCGTTCGGTGATCTGCTCACCGAACGCGTCCAGGATCCGGCTAGCCGTACGCTGCAGCTCATCCAGCGAGGCCAGGGTCATCCGGGCCGCCGCCATCCGCTGCGGGTCCTCCTCCTCGGACGCCGCGCTGACCCGGATCGCGCCCGCGCACGCCCCCGCCGCGTCCTGCACGGACGTCAGCGTGGCGGCCAGCGTGTCGGCCAGCTCATCCATCCGGCCCGCGGGCCCATCGCCAAGGTCGATGCTGAGAGCGGCCGCTGCCTCGCGCAGCCGGTCGGCCACGGCCGCCGGCGCGCCTTCCGCTCCGCCCTCCATTGGGGCGGACTCGGTCAGCCGCCCGGCGCGGCGGGCAGCCGCGTCCACCGCCGGACCCGATAGCTCCCCCGTGGTGGCCGAGGTGACCCGGTCCACCAGGTCGTGCGCCTCATCGACGATGACCACGTCGTGCTCGGGCAGCACGTCGATCTCGGACGTGGCGTCGATGGCCAGCAGCGCGTGGTTGGTCACTACGATGTCCGCCCGGGCCGCCGCGTCTTTGGCCCGTTCGGCGAAACAGCGGGAGCCGAACGGGCAGCGCTGCGCGCCGATGCACTCCTGCGCGCTCACCGAGACCTGGCGCCAGGCCGCCTCGGGCACGCCGGGCACCAGTTCGTCCCGGTCGCCGGTGGTGGTCTCCTCGGCCCACTCGTGCAGCCGCTTGACCTGCCGTCCCAGCGGTGAGGTGGGGCCACCCGCCGAATCGGACGGAGCAGCGGGGTCGAACAGCACGTCCTGCGGATCGTCGGTTCTTGGGTCCACGCCGCCCTTTTGCCGGTGCAGGCACAGGTAGTTGCGCCTGCCCTTCAGGATGGCGAAGGACGGTTCCCGGTCGAGCAGCGGCGCCAGGGCCGTGGCCAGGCGTGGCAGGTCGCGGTCGATCAGCTGGCGCTGCAGCGCGATGGTGGCGGTGGCCACCACCACCGTGCTGCCCGTGGTCAGCGCGTGCCGGACGGCCGGGACCAGGTAGGCCAGCGACTTCCCAGTGCCGGTGCCGGCCTGTACCGCCAGGTGCTCGCCGGTCTCGATGGCCTGCCGTACCGCCTCGGTCATCATGACCTGGCCGGGCCGTTCGGCGCCGCCGATGCCGCTGACGGCGGCGGCGAGGAGCTCGGCGACATCCGGGACGGCCCGGCTGAGGCTGGGGTCAGCCTCGGGGTCCTCAGGGACGTCGGTAATGTCGGAGCTGGCGGGGGCTCTTGGTTGCGGGGGCCGCGGAGATGACTTCCGGCTGCGAGCTGCGGGCACGTCGGAACGGTACCTCGTACCACCGTCAGCGACGACGTTGCAGGGCGCGAGACCAGGTACCGCGGCGTGTCACGCGCTCCGTTCGGGATAATTTTGCTTTCGACCGGAAGGGATCAACCGATGACGAGTGCGGAAATTCTGGCCGATGCGTTCGGCCGCGTCCAGGAGACTGTGCACGAGACGGTGCAGGGCCTGACCAGCAGCCAGCTGGCCGCCCGGCTCGACCGCGACGCGAACTCGATCGCCTGGCTGGTCTGGCACCTGGCCCGGGTGCAGGACGATCACGTGGCGGGCGCGTTCGGGGTGCCGCAGGTGTGGACCGAGTACGGCAAGCGGTTCGAGCTGTCGCTCGGGCCGGCCGACATCGGGTACGGGCACAGCTCGGAGCAGGTCGCCCAGGTCACGGTCCCCTCCGGAGACCTGCTCACCGGGTACCACGACGCGGTGCACGAGCAGACCATCCGGCTGGTGTCCGGCATCACCGACGCGGACCTGTCCCGGGTGGTGGACGAAGGCTGGGATCCGCCGGTGACGCTGGGCGTGCGGCTGGTCAGCGTGATCGACGATTGCCTGCAGCATGCGGGCCAGGCCGCGTTCATCCGCGGCATCCTGCTGCGCTAGGACCGTCAGGTCCTCGGTTATCGCGCCGCGGTCAGCAAGTCGCGCTGGTGACGCTGGCACCAGCCGCGCGCCCGGGCGGCCGGTTCGGCCACGGTGCGCCAGTGGTCGGCGAAACCCTCGTGGCCGACGGCAGCCGCCTCGGTGACAATCGCGTAGGTCCAGTCGTGGTTGGCCACGATCGCCTCGGCCACGTGCCGGCGGTCGGCGCGGCGCAGCCCGCTGGCGAGCAGGAAGAGCCGGAACCGCTCCAGCACGCGGCCGCGCCGGCTGTCGGCGATATCCTCGTCGTCCTGCAGCGGCACCCAGGAGCGCGCGGCCGCGGCGAAATCCCAGACGGCGCTGCCGGGCCCGGCCAGGTCGAAGTCGATCAGCCCGACGGCGCGGCCGTCGCGGAACACCAGGTTGGCCGGGTATACATCGTTGTGGCTGACCAGGCCGGTCCGGAACTGGGCCGGGATCGGCCGGGGCCAGGAGTATCCCGCCGGGTCGAAGGACGCCGCAGCGCGGTGGTAGCGGCTCAGCAGGTCGGCCACGCTCACCAGGGCGGCGTCGGTAAGGGTCTCCTCTGCCAGCGGCGGGACCGCGGCCTGGCCGTCTATGTAGGTGAGCGTCTCGGTGCAGGGGCCGACCGCCAGGACCCGCGGGGCGCCGTCGAAGCCGGCGGCCGACAGGTGAGCCAGCAGGGCGTGGGTGGCACGCCAGCAGGGCGCGGTCGGCCTGAGCACGGTGTCGCCGACGCGGATCACCAGGCCGCGGTTGGCGGTGCCGCCTGACAGCGGCCCGTCTTCTCGCCGGCCGTCTGGCGGGCTAAGGACCGCCGTCGCCCCGTTCGGCCAGGCGGAGCAGGGCTCGGGCGAGACTCGCGTGCGTGACCAGGCCATGGACAAGCCTTCCTCGGATCGCGGCGCATACCGCGGGGCTCTTGGCGACGCCGTAGGCGACGCATAGGACCAACGGGATCCGTTCGAACGCCGGGCCGGGTGTCACGATCATTCGGCTGTCCAGCGGCGTCGCTACCGGCCTGCCGTCCTCGCCGATGAATACCCCGGCCAGCTCTGCGCGGACCCCCAGCGCGGCCAGGGCGTCGCGCTCGGCCGGCGAGATGGCGTCATAAATCGTTGATAGCCCTGGCGCCCAGGCGCCGATGGCGACCACGGCTATCGTCACCGACGGCACGAGGGCGAACGCCCCGTCGATGTCGCCCTGGCGGCGGATCGCTCCGGCCGTCTCCGCGTCGTCCAGGATCATCGGAGCGTAGAAGACGTGTGCCGGGCCGCCGCCGACGCGGGCCACGCTGCGGACCAGGTCGAGCAGGTCCCGGCCGTCGGGTGGCGGTACCGCCCCGGTCAGCTGGACGATCGGGCACGGCGGGATCTGGGTCAGCGCGGCCGCGAGCCCGCTCAGCGTGCGTGACCAGGACATGCCGAGGACGTCGCCGGGCGTGATGAGGTCCATCAGCGCCTGGCCCGCCGCCTCGCCCAGTCGCTGCCGCAGCGCCTGTTCGTCATCATCAGGGAAGTTGAACACGAAGGCGTGCTTGAGCCCGAAGGCCGAGCACAGTTCGGCCGACAGGCCCGCGTCCAGGCTTCCCCCGGGCAAGCCGATCTCGATGCGCACCATGCCCGCGTCCCGGGCGGAGTCGAGCAGCCGGGCGACCCGGAACCGGCTGATGCCAAGCCGGTCGGCGATGTCGACCTTGGAGACGCCTTCGAGGTAGAACTGCCGCGCCACCTGGGCGGCCAGGACAACTTCGGACGGCCGATCTGCCGACAAGCCGGCCATGTACTCCTCCAGTCCGCTGCTCTGGCTGCTCATCTGAGCGCCCAGATCTCATATTCGCAGCTTTTCTTGACTTTGCCTAGCAACGAGATCACTGTGTGTTCAACGGTTCATTTGAGCGCTGAACTGCTCAGATGAGCATAGTCAAGAATGCGTCACGGCAGCACAGGAGGCCTATCGGGATCCTCACCGGTCCCGCCCCGTCACACCATCCTCATCGTTGCGGAGGTTCGTTCATGCGCTATCCCCCAGTCAGGCTCCGCGCGCTCGGGGCAGTGGGCTGCGTAGCCGCCCTGGCGGCGTTGGCCGCCTGTTCCAGCAGCGGCACAAGTGCCAGTGGCAGTAGCACTGGCAGCAGTAGCAGCACTGGCACGATTACCGTGGCGGTGGTGTCGAATCCGCTGATCACCGGCCAGATGATCCCGCTGACCACGTCTAACTTCGAGAAGCAGAACCCGGGCATCACGGTGAAGTTCGCCACGTACACCGAAGGCGACCTGCGGGCTGCGATCGAGAAGAACGTCAGCACGCACAGCAACTCGTTCAACGTCATCATGATCGGCCCCTACGAGACGCCCCTGTTCGCCAAGAACGGCTGGCTGACCAACCTGTCCACGCAGTACATCGCGAGTGACCCCAGCTACGACGCCGCTGACCTGCTGCCGCCGATCGCGAAGTCGCTGTCCTACAAGGGCGACCTGTACGCGGTGCCGTTCTACGGCGAGTCGTCGATGATGTTCTACAACAAGGCGTTGTTCGCTCAGGCCGGGCTCACCATGCCGGCGCATCCGACCTGGGCGCAGATCCAGACCTTCGCGGCCAAGCTCAACCAGCCCGGCAAGGTATCCGGGATCTGCCTGCGCGGCCTGGCCGGCTGGGGCGACAACATGGCGGCGCTGGACACGGTCGTCAACACCTTCGGCGGCCAGTGGTTCGACATGAACTGGAAGCCCCAGCTCACTTCGCCGGCGTTCGAGAATGCGGCCAACTTCTACGTCAACCTGGTCCGCAAGTACGGCGAGCCCGGCGCCGCCAACGACAGCTTCAACCAGCTGCTGACGCTGTACGGGCAGGGCAAGTGCGCGATGTGGTACGACGCGACGGTCGCGGCGACCTCCATCGCGACCACCTACCCGTCCGTGTTTGCCCAGACCGGGTACGCCCTCGCGCCGGTGAACCTCACCAAGTCCTCCGGCTGGCTGTGGACGTGGGCGCTGGGCATCCCGCAGGGTACCCCTAACTCGGGCGCCGCCTGGAAGTTCGTGTCCTGGGCCACTTCGAAGCAGTACGACCAGCTGGTCGCGCAAAAGTACGGCTGGGCCGCGGTCCCGCCGGGCACCAGGACCTCGCTGTACAACGACCCGAACTACCAGAGCGCCGCTAAGGCGTTCGCGGGCATCACCCTGGCCTCGATCGACGGGACCGATCCGGAGCACCCGACCGTGAACCCGGTGCCGTACACCGGCATCCAGTTCGTCGACATCCCGCAGTTCGAAAGCCTCGGCTTGTCGGTCGCCCAGCAGATCGCGGGGGCGATCGCCGGCACGGAGTCGGTGAGCCAGGCGCTGCAGGCAGGGCAGTCCGCCGCCTCGCAGTACACGCCGGCGCAGCTGTCCGGCGGTTAGCGCACCCGGGTGAGCCGGGCCCCTGGCGGGCCCGGCTCGCCCGCTGCCCCGTCAAGTCGTGGCACCCCGGAAGAAGGGCGTTTCCGTGACAGTACTTGAAGACCTGGCCCCGCCTCCCAGGGTCGAGGTCCGGCCGCGCGGGGTCAGCCGCCGTGAGCGGTGGCAGCTTCGCCTCCCCCTGCTGCCCGCGCTGATCTACACGATCGTGGTGACCCAGATCCCGTTCCTGGTGACGCTGTGGTACAGCTTCCAGAGCTATTTCTGGAACACCACCGCGCCCGCGCACTTCACCGGGCTGAGCAACTACAAGACGGTGTTCACCAACCCGGCCTTCCGGGGCTCGCTGGTGCGCTCGGTCGTGATGACCGTCACCGCCGTGATCGTCGCCATGATCTTGGGGGTGGCCTTCGCGGTGCTGCTCGACCGCAAGTTCTTCGGCCGGGGCGTGGTCCGGACGCTGATCATCACCCCGTTCCTGGTCATGCCCGCGGCGGCGGCGCTGGTCTGGGCGGGCCCGATGCTCGACCCGAACTTCGGCCTGCTGAACTACCTGCTGCAACCGTTCGGCGTCCATCATGTGGCCTGGCTCAGCACCCATGCGCTGGGCTCGGTGATCCTGGTCATGATCTGGCAGTGGACGCCGTTCATGACCCTGATCATCCTGGCCGGCCTGCAGGGCCAGCCGGCCGACACCCTGGAGGCGGCCAAGGTCGACGGGGCCGGGGCCTTCGCCACGTTCCGCGAGCTCACGTTCCCGCATCTGCGGCCCTACATCGAACTCGGGATCCTGCTCGGCTCGATCTACCTGGTCAACGTGTTCGACGCGGTCCGGCTGATGACCAACGGCGGCCCCGGAACCGCCACCACCAACCTTCCCTTCTACCTGTTCCAGCAGGTGAACAACGCATTCGACATCGGCGGTGCGGCGGCGACCGGGGTGGTCACCGTCATCTTGACCATCATTGTGGCCACGTTCGCGCTGCGGATGTTCGCCAGAGTCTTCCAGTTCGAGGAGGCAGGCGCATGAGTGCGAGCGCCATGCTGGTGCGGGACCGTGAACCCGCGGCGCAACGGGCCCGCGAGATGGCGGGGAACGTGGGCTGGGGGGTCCTCGCGTGGGTGGTGGGGCTCGCGTTCTTCCTGCCGGTGCTGTGGATGGTCCTCACGGCGTTCAAGCCGGAGTCGGCCGCCCAGACCTGGCCGCCCAAGTTCATCTTCTCCCCGACGCTGGCGCAGTTCCGCCTGGTCTTCTCGGGCTGGGGTCCTTTCGTGACCCACTCGCTGATCGCGACGACGGTTTCCACGCTCCTAGTACTGCTGCTGGGCGTCCCCGCCGCTTACGCGCTGTCCGTACATCCGGTCCCGCACTGGCGCGACGGCTTGTTCTTCTTCATCTCCACCAAGATGCTGCCGATCGTGGCCGTGATCGGCCCGCTGTACGTCATCGCCCTCAAGGCGCACCTGCTCGACAGCATCTGGCTGCTGATCATCCTCTATACCGCGATGAACCTGCCGCTGGCGATCTGGATGATCCGCTCCTTCATGCTCGAGGTGCCCAGGGAACTGCTCGAGGCGGCGCGACTGGACGGCGCGGGCCGCATCCGGGAAATCAGCGGCGTGATCCTGCCCGTAATCTCGCCCGGGCTGGTGTCGACCGCGCTGATCTGCGTGATCTTCGCGTGGAACGAGCTGTTCCTCGCGCTCAACCTGACGGTCACGAACGCCGCGACCATGCCGATGTTCCTGATCAGTTCCGTCCCCCAGGAAGGGCTGTACCTCGCGCACCTGTCGGCGGCGGCCACGGTTGCCTCGATTCCCGTGATCCTGGTGGGCTGGATAGCCCAGCGCTCGCTGGTCCGCGGCCTGTCGATGGGAGCCATCAAGTGAATCAAGTGAACGACCGCGCACTAGGCGGAGGTGCCCAATGGCTCAGGTGAAATACGTGTCGGCGAGCCGCGTGTACGCAAAGGACGCGCCGCCCGCGGTCAACGCCCTTGACCTAGACATCAAGGACGGCGAGTTCATGGTCCTGGTCGGGCCGTCCGGCTCGGGCAAGACCACCGCGCTGCGCATGCTCGCCGGGCTGGAGCCGCTGGACGGCGGGCGCGTCGAGATCGGCGACCGGGACGTCACCTTCGTTCCCCCCAAGGACCGGGACATCGCGATGGTGTTCCAGAACTACGCCCTCTACCCGCAGAAGACCGTCGCGGAGAACATGGGCTTCGCGCTGAAGATGCAGCACGTTCACAAGGATGAGCGGGCCCGCCGGGTCCGGGAGGCCGCCAAGCTGCTGGACCTTGACGACCAGTTGCTCGGCCGCAAGCCCAAGGCCCTGTCCGGGGGGCAGCGGCAGCGCGTGGCGATGGGACGGGCCATCGTTCGCGAGCCCAAGGTCTTCCTGATGGACGAACCGCTATCCAACCTGGATGCCAAGCTGCGCGTGCAGACCCGCAGCCAGATCGCCGAGCTGCAGCGCCGCCTCGGGATCACCACCGTCTACGTCACCCACGACCAGGTGGAGGCGATGACCATGGGTAACCGGGTGGCGGTGCTGGCCGGGGGACTGTTGCAGCAGTGCGACACGCCGCGTCAGCTCTACGACAACCCGGTCAACCAGTTCGTGGCCGGGTTCATCGGCTCGCCCGCGATGAACCTGCAGACGGTCCCGCTCACCGAAGGCGGCGCCCGGATAGCCGGGATCACGCTCCCGCTGCCGGCCGCCGTCCGCGCGGCGGCCGGTCAGGCCGGCCTCAAGGAACTCGTGCTCGGCATACGGCCAGAGCACTTGCATGTGGCGAACGGTTCCCGGGGGCTGACAGGTTCCGGGGAGCTGGCCGGTTCCGGGGAGCTGGCCGGCGAGGTTCTGCTGATAGAAGAGCTGGGTGCCGACGCCTTGCTGCATGTGCGCCTAGCTGAGGGCGGGGATCCGGTGGTGGCGCGCACCGAAGGGCGCGTCTCTATGACACCGGGACAAAGGGTCACGTTCCACGTGCGGCCGGAGGACGTCTTCGCCTTCCACCCGGTGACGGGCGCCCGCCTTGCAGGTTAAACCGCAGCCGCTCAACGCGCGGACGCTGAAGTACTGGAGCGACCGGCTGGCGCTGCCAGCCTACGACCGCAACCTCGTTACGCCGGGTGTCGTCCATTTCGGAGTGGGCGGTTTTCACCGCTCGCACCAGGCGATGTACCACGACCGCCTGATGAACCAGGGTACCGCGCTGGACTGGGGCATCTGCGGCGTCGGAGTGATGGCGGCGGACCAGCTGATGAAGCAGGTTCTGGACGCACAGGACGGCCTTTACACCCTGGTGCTCAAGCACAGCGACGGGACGTACGAACCGCGCGTGATCGGATCCATCGTGGAGTACCTGTTCGCACCCGCCGATCCGGAGGCGGTCATCGAGAAGATGGCGGCGGAGTCGACCCGGATCGTATCGCTGACGATCACCGAGGGCGGATACAACATCAGCGACGTCACCGGCGAGTTCGACGCGAGCAACCCCGATGTGATCCACGATCTGGAACCTGACGCGGTTCCGCAGACCACGTTCGGCCTGATTACCGAGGCGCTGCGCCGCCGCCGCCAGCGCGGCCTCGGGCCCTTCACGGTCATGTCCTGCGACAACCTGCAGGGCAACGGTTACCTGAGCAAGCGGGTGTTCACCGCCTTCGCCCAGCTGCGGGATCCCGAACTCGGCGACTGGATCGAGCATGAGGTGTGCTTCCCCAGCTCCATGGTCGACCGCATCACCCCGGTCACCACCGACGTCGACCGGGCCGAGGTCCGGGAGCGGTTCGGGATCCAGGACCAGTGGCCAGTCGTCTGCGAGCCCTACACCCAGTGGGTGCTCCAGGACGCCTTCACAGCCGGGCGGCCACCCTACGAGCAGGTCGGAGTGCAGGTCGTCGATCAGGTCGAGCCTTATGAGCTCATGAAGCTCCGGCTGCTCAACGGCAGCCACCAGGCCATGTGCTACTTCGCCTACCTGGCCGGCTACCGGCTGGTCCACCAGGCCGCTCAAGACCCTCTGTTCCAGGCCTTCCTGCTCGGCTACATGGACAAGGAGGCCACCCCGACCCTGGCCCCGGTACCCGGGGTGGACCTCGACGGGTACAAGCACACGCTGATCGAGCGCTTCTCCAACCCGCAAGTCCGCGACACCATCGCCCGGCTGTGCGCGGAAAGCTCCGACCGGATCCCGAAATGGCTGCTGCCCGTGGTCCGCCAGCAGCTCGCGACCGGCGGCGAGATCAGGCGGTCGGCGGCCGTAGTGGCGAGCTGGGCCCGGTACGCGGAGGGCACCGACGAGGCGGGCCAGCCGATCGAGGTGGTCGACCGGCTCCGGGACAGCCTCATGCAGGCCGCCCGGCGTCAGCGCGAGGACCCCGACGCGTTCATCGCCAACCGGGACATATTCGGGGACCTGGCCAGCGACAAGCGCTTCGTCACCGCCTACCGGTCCGCGCTGGCCTCGTTGCACCAGCACGGGGCACGGACGACGCTGGAGTCGTTGGTCTGATGTTGGCCGTCTCGGCTAGGGCCTGCTTGCCGCGGGCCGGCTGTGCGCGAGCCCGCCGAGACCTCGCCTACCTCTCCCCCGGCGTGCCGACCCGGGCCGCGGCCGTCGCCCTGCTCGAGCAAGGGCCCGCGCTCGTCCTCGTCACCGACGGTCCTCGCGCCGCGCGGGCGTTGCTGCCGGGACGGAAGATAGCCGTCGATGTCCCGGAGGTGAAGGTCGTGGACACCATAGGCGCCGGAGACGCGTTCGGCGGGGCCTTCCTCGCCTGGTGGATCGGCAACGGCCTCGGCCGGGCCGACCTGCACCAGCCCGGCCCGGTCACCGAAGCACTCCAGGCGGCCGTCGAGGTCGCGGCCCTGACCTGCACGCGTGTCGGGGCCGAGCCGCCGTGGCGGGCGGAGGTGAGCGGACGACCGGGGTGGCGCTCCCAAGCCAGGCAGCCGCTGCCCTAGGGCTGGCCGGCCGGTTGCGGCTCGCCGGGCCGGGCCCAGCCCGAGGGCAGCCACCTCCAGCCGTCGTGGGCGACTAGCTCAGAGGCCCACGGCGGTTCCGCGCCGCGGCGCGTACAGGTCACCACCGAGGCGTAGACGGCCGCACGGGTCGCGCCGCGTACCGTGTCCGGGTCGCGCAGGGCGTCTCTGCCAAACCCGTTGCCGATCCACCAGGCCAGGAAGGCGCCGCCGAACGCGTCCCCGGCGCCCACCGTGTCGACGACGTTGACCGGCGGGACCTCGGCGCGGATCTCATGGCCTGCGGCGAAGGCGCGCACGGCGGCCGCGCCGTCCGTGACCACTACGCACGCGGGCCCCCGGGCGAGCAGTTCCGCGGCGGCATGTTCGGTGTCCTGGCCGGGGAACAGGTAGGTGAGATCTTCCGTGCTCGTCTTGACGAGGTCAACCCGGCGCAGGATGCGGTCCAGCCGGTTCAGGTAGGCCTGCCGGGAGGCGATCGCGCTCGGCCGGCAGTTCGGGTCGAGCATGACCGTGATGTCGGCCGGCAGCACCGCCACCAGCTGTTCCAGGCTGGCGCCGATCGGCTCCATGACCAGGCCGAGACTGCCGATGTGCAGGGCGGTGGTGCCCGCGGGCACGATGGCCTGTTCGGGCCCGACCGCGGCCGCCGCCGTGCCAGCCAGATAGAAGCGGTAGCCGGGGACGCCGGCCGGGTCGACGTCCACCATCGCCAGCGTGGTCGGCACGTCGGCTGGAGCCTCGATGGCGGCCAGCACCCCGTGCCGGTCGAGGTCCTCCCGCATCAGTCGTCCGAAGCGGTCCTGCGACAGCCGACCCAGGAAGGCGGATGGCAGGCCGAGCCGGGCGACGGCGCGCACGACGTTGAACGGCCCGCCGCCGAACCTGGGATCGATGTGACCAGCCGGGTCTACGATCAGGTCGATCAGGGCCTCGCCCGCGACGGTTATCATGCCCAGCCTCGCATCATGCTCTCCGTCCGTCCTCGCACGGCCACTCCGTCAAGCGTAGTCGCGCCGGTCATGATCGCCACTGCATCTGCCTTGCGCCGCAGCCGGGCCGGCGTGAATAATATGCGCTGCGCGGCGAAGCCCACGGTTAGCCGCTCTTGTAGGTCCAGAGACGCGGCCTAACTCACTTTCGCGCAGACAGATGGTGGTGGTACGTGTCTCAAGAGCGCTATCCGGTGCTGTGGATCGGCCAGGTAGCCGTGGTCACGCTGCCTACGGAGATAGACGTGACCAATGTCGGCATGGTCCGGGAAGAACTCCTATCGGTCCTGAACCAAGGTGCGGTTTTGCTGGTAGCGGACCTGAGCAAAACCAGCTTTTGCGATTCAGCCGGAGTAGGCGCCCTGGTGCGCACATTCAGGCGAGCGGCCATCAGCGCGAGCGCGATGCGACTGGTCGTCAGCACGCCGGCCGTCCAGCGAGTGCTCTCGATTACCGGGGTCGATCGCCTGGTGGACACATTTCCCAGCGTCGCCGCGTCGCTGGCGGGCTCTGGCGGCCCTTCGGTCCATGAGGGCCAAGAGGGCCAAGGGGGCCAGGCGGATAATGCCACCGCGAAGGCCGATACCGACGGCGGCGCTTAAGGCCGCCCGTCCTCGAAGGGCGGCGCGGGCTGCAGGGGTTCACCGGTAACGCCGGTCACGACTGCACCGGCGATATCGCGGAGTTTCACATTGCTATTCTGCGAGACGGACCGCAAGATCGCGAACGCACGGGACTGAGTGCACTGCTCCCTGGCCATGATTATCCCGAGCGCCTGATCAATTACCGTCCGCGAAGTCAGCGACGAACGCAACTGCTCGATAAGGGCAGCGTGCGAGGCTAGCCTTATGGCCAGCGTCAGCGCGCCCGAGGCATTCTCCGCGAAATTCTCAGCCCGCCGCGCCTCGGCCGCGCCGAACGCCGACGCCGACTGCGCGTACAGGTTGAGGGCGCCGACCGGCTTGCCGTCCGCGTTCAGCGGCAGGGCCAGGCAGGACCGGATCCCGTGCGAGGCCGCCTGCGCCTCGAACTCGGGCCAGCCCGCCTGATCGGCAGTGTCCTCGATGCGCACCATGTGGCCATCCCGCATGGCGTGCAGGCACGGACCGTCGTCGAGTTGATACTGCACCTCATCCACCCGCGCGGCGACCGGATCGCTGCACGCGACGGTGACCGGTCTCCCGTTCGGCTGCATGGTCATGCCGCACGACAGGCCCCCGCCGACCAGGCGGGCCGCCAGCACGGCCATCTCGTGCAGGAACTGCTCGACGCTCGCCGTGCTGAGCAGGGCACCGTGCAGATCCCTGAGATCCTCCGCGTCGGTGCATTCCGTTGTGACATCTGCTTCTAGATCTTTATCCATAGGCACACCCATCTGGCGGATACGCGCCCCCGCGCATCCTGGCATTGTTTTCGACCTCCTACCCTTTGGCGGCGGATCAAACGTTGCCGCCCCACGGCGCGAGGTCCGCTCCGACCTGGCCTTACCCCGCATCGATCACAAAAAGTTAGTATCGATGACAAGACGTCATGAGATTCGGGCAAGTCGCACTGTTCGGCATGTGACGGATGGTGCGGAACATTATGATGTTCGGTGACGCATTTCGAGGCCGCTGCCGATCGCGGTGGTCGCCCAGCCGGTCGCGGGGTCGCAAGCGACGCCGCAAGCCTGATGGAGCAAAGATGAAATCGCGGAACGTGCTCATAGCGTCGGCAGTCGCGGTCACGATGCTGGCCGCCGGATGCTCCTCCGGGGGATCGGGCGGCGCGCCGCTCAAACTCGAGAAGACGAACATCGTGGTCGACGCGTTCCCGGCCATCGACTCGGCTGGCCTGTATATCGCCCAGACAGAAGGCCTGTTCGCCGCCCAGGGCCTGCACGTCACGATCGTGCCCACGACGAAGATCCCGCCCTCGACGCAGGACCTGATCGACGGCCAGGAGCAGGGCAAATACGACATCACCGCCGGGGACTACGTCACCTACATCGAAGATCAGCTCGGCGCGGGCGCGCCCCAGGCTGACCTGCGCATCATCGCCGAGGCCTCCTTCTTGCAGCCGAACGTCCTGACCCTGCTGGTCAAGGGCAACTCACCGATAACCTCGGTCGGCCAGCTCAAGAATAAGGTCGTCTCGGTCAACGCGCCGCAGGACATCGGCACCCTGCTGATCGACTCCCTGCTCATCGAGCACGGCCTTAGAACCAATCAGGTGCACTTCACCAGCGTGCCGTTCCCTGGTGTGGCAACGGCCCTGACGGCTCCGAACAGCCACCTCAGCGCGTCGTTCGCCCCCGAGCCGTTCGTTAGCCTCGACGAGGCGGGTGCCGGTATACAAGAACTCGCCGACCTTGACCAGGGCTCCACCCAGGACTTCCCGATCCAGGGCTACGCGGTCACGGCGGCATGGGCCAAGAAGTACCCCAATACCCTGCTGGCGTTCACCAGGGCACTGTCCCAGGGGCAGGAGATCGCCGACACCAACCGCGCCGCCGTGGAAACCGCCATCGAGCAATACCTGGGCATACCGAAGGAGACGGCGGCGTTCATCTCGCTCCCGACTTTCCCGCTGGGGGTCGACCCGGTGCGACTCCAGCGCGTGGTGAGCGCAATGACCCGGTTCAACCTGCTCCCGCCGGGGACGACGTTCCATATCAGCAGCATGATCATCGGCGGCTAGCCCGCCGGGCTAGCGGGTGCGAGCGGGTAAGTGGTGCCCTGCTCAGAATCCTGGCTGGGCTCAGAATCCTGACTGGGCGCGGACGGCCGGCGTCAGCACCTCGCCGACCGCCTCAACCATCCGCGTCATCTCATAAGAGACCAGGTCCGTGTCGCAATCCGGAGCGGCCAGGACGGCTAGGCTGGAGCCGTCGCTAATCGCCTTGACGAGCATCAGCCCGCCCTCCATTTCCACCAGCGCCTGCGTGGGCTGGCCTGCCTCGAAGATCCGCGCAGCGCCCTGCATCAGGCTGACCAGCCCGGCGGTGATGGCCGCGAGTTGTTCGGCGAAAAAGCCGGGGATGCCGTCCGACACCGCCAGTGGTACACCGTCCGCAGATACCACGGCTGCGTGCGCGACATCCGCGACTCGCGCGGTGAAGTCGGTGATCAGCCAGTCCAGGTCCTGACGGTATGCGTAACTCAACGATCGGCTCCCTCTGCTGTGCGGGGTGTCTGGCCCTCGGCCCGGCGAGCTCCGCGCTGGAACCCGCTCAGGCGGCTGCGAGCCAGCTCAGGTGACCGGTGCGGCCGGGGCAAGGCTGGAGTCTGTGGCTGGTGACCATCTGCCGGACGGCTGGTGACGCGGCTGTCGGCCGGGTGGCCGGCGCCCGCAGATCCGGGAATGAGATTCGCCCGCGGGACACGCGTGGGCAGCCCGGCGACCGTACCGTCGCCACGGACCGGATCGGCGATGATCTCGGCGGCGTGCCGGCCTTCAGCCCACTTGTCTGCGCCGGATGACCCGCCATTCCCCGGCTGCGGGCCCGCCCCGGATGGCGGGCCGCCGTTCCCGGCCGCAGGAGTTGCGGACGTCCGACGACTGCGGAACCAGCTCGACGTCGCCGAGCCGGCTGCCTGGACCGTCTCGCGCGGGCCGGCGCCGACCTGCGAGGACGCGCCGACCTGCAGAGACGCGGGGACGGGATCCGCCCAGTCGTTCGTGGACTGGCCATCGGTAGCGGAACGCGCGGCGACGCTGTGACGGCCGGTCGTCCGCCTGGCCTGGAAGTCGGCTTGAACGGCAACGGCACGCGGCTGCGACCATGCGCCGTACGGGCGGGTTCCCCGCTCGATGAGGGTGTCTGGCAGCCATACCAAGGCGGTCAGCCCCTGGGGGGTTCCGGCGCGCAGCCGAACTCGCACCCCGTGTCGTTCGGCTAGGCGCGCTACGGCGAACAGCCCCATGTGCCGGGATACCGATACGTCGATCACCGGCGGATTGATCAGCCGCAAGTTCATCTCCGCCAGCCGGGCTTCGGAAACGCCGACCCCGCTGTCGCTGACCTCGATCAGCACGCCCCCGCTGGTCAGTTCCTGGGCTGACACGCGCACCTGGGTGTCCTTGGGGGAGAAAATCGTGGCGTTCTCGATGATCTCGGCGAGCAGGCGCACCACGTCGGACACTGCCTGCCCCGAGACCGCGACCCCGGGCTGGACGCTTAGCGCCACCCTGGCGTACTGCTCGATCTCCGATGTCGCGGCCCGGGCCACGTCCGCGAGGGACACCGGTTCGCTCCACTTTCGCGCGCTGTCGTGCCCGGCGAGCAGGAGAAGGTTCTCGGAGTTCCGGCGCATCCGGGTGACCAGGTGGTCCATCGAAAACAGGTAGGACAGCCGATCCGAATCTTCCTCGTTCTGCTCCAGGGAGTCGATCGTGCGCGCCAGCCGTTCGATCAGCGCCTGGCTGCGCCGGGACAGGTTGACGAACATCGCGTTGAAGCTGGTGCGCAGCATCGCCTCGTTGCCGGCGAGCCGTACCGCTTCGCCGTGCACCTGGTCGAACGCCCGGGCGACCTGGCCGATCTCATCCGCGGACAGCACGTCGATCGGCGCCACTTCCAGGCTGCTAGCGGGGTCCGCGGATTCGGCCAGGTGCCGGACCCGCTCCGGCAGTTGCACCGTGGCAATATCAAGCGCGCCCGCCCGCAGCCGGCGCAGCGGCAGGACCAGGGACCTGGCCACGACGAGCGTCGCGATCAGCACCAGGAGCAGGACCACCACGGTCAAGATGGCGGTGAACCGCGCGGACTGCTCCGCGCCCCCCTGCAGCACCTGACTGCGCGCGACGATGTTCCTGGCTAGCTGCTGCTCGACGGTCTGCATGTCGTTGATCGTGTTGGACATCGCCGAGTACCACTTTGCGGGCGCCTGCGGCGAGCCGATGTTTAGTGCCGGGGTGTCCAGGGAGTCGCTGGTGAGGATGAGATCTTCGATGCCCTCTGCTTCGTTCACCTTCGGGCCTGCGACAGTGGTGCTGAAAAAGCTCTGTTCAGCGGGCGTGGCTGTCGTCTCGAAGGACGCCTTGTCAGCGAGTTCCTCAGACAGCGCGGTGGTCAGCGCCGGCTGCTCACCGTCACCGAAAAACTGCTGCGTAAGCGCGTGGTAGAGGACTGCACGCTGCTGGGCGGCCTGGTCCTTCGCCAGAGACAGGGAGTTGAGCGTCCGGACGTCGTTGACGAGGCCCGGGTCAGAGATGCCCTGCGCGATCTGGTCGTTCAGCGTGATCATGTCGCCGATGGGGGCCGCGTAGTCGGCGATCACGGCCAGCGCGTCCCCGCTGGCCGGGGCCGTGCTGCGCAGCGCGCCAAGCCCAGCGGGTGTGATCACGGAGCGTACGGTAGCGACGCTGGCCTGGATGTTCGCCGGGAACGAACCGCCGACGCCAGCAGCGAGCGCCTGGACCTGGGCGGCGGCGACGTTGGTCGCGTTGTACCAAGGCTTGAGGACAGTGGGGCTGCCGCCAGAGATGACCCCGGTCGTCTCGTCGCGTTCGTCCTCCAGGGCCTGCACCAGGCCAGTGACCCGCTGTCCGAGGACGGCGAGTTGCGACACGCGGCCGAATCCGGCCGCGCTACCAGCCGCCGCCGATACCCGCAGGCCGCCGAAGACCAGGCCCATGAGCAGGGCCATCACGATCACTGCGATCAGCCGCCACGACACCGGCCAGTTCCGCAAGGTGAGCCCTCGCGAACTCAGGAAGTCGCGGACCGTCGCCTTCTCAGTGCGGTTGTTGATATCAGCGGCGTGCACTTTGCCGCTCGCAACCCCATGGTTACCCATTGCTTATGTCCTCGCTGGTTACGCGCCCTTATCAAGCCGCTCACTGCCGAAGGAACTGACGCGACCGGGGCACCCCAGGGCCGGCGGCCTCCCCTCCGGCGGCACCTGGGCTGCCGCCACTCTAATGCGACAGTGTGTTAAATATCAGTATTTAGTAATCTAGAGTTACGGTAGTTCTTTGTGATGCTTAGGCTGCGTGCGGATGTCCCCCTGCTGCGGGTGCATGGATCAACTGTTCCAGGCCGGTTTGGTGGCGATGATCGGCTCGGACCGGGCGCCGCCGACCGGCAGGACCTGGTTGAAGTTGTCCTTCTGCCACTGGAAGATGAAGGCCGCCGCGGCTCCGTTCTCCCCCAGCGCGTCGAACTTCACCGGGCCCTGCACGCTGTTCAGTTTGGCACCGCTGTGCAGGTAAGTGATGATCTTCGCGTTGTCGGTGCCGCCGGTCGCGGTGACCGCCTGGGCCATCACCTGGCCGACCGAGTAGGCCTCGGCCACGTCCGCGTTGACGCCGGACGGGCTGCCGCCGTTCTCGGCGACGTACTCCTTGACCATGTTCTGGCTCGCCGCGTTGGCGTACCCGGGGTACCAGCCGTCGGCAACCATCATCCCGTCGGCGTTGCCCACGCCCACCGTATTGGTGAACGAGGCGCCCTGGTCCGGGCCGGCCGCGGCGATGAACAGCTTGGGCGTGTAGTGCTGCTGCTCGAACGCCGCCATGAAGGCGGCGACCGTCGGCACGTCGGTGGAGCCGAGCACGACGAGGTCGGCGCCGGTGCCGGCCACCTGGTCGGCCGGGGCCTTGTAGGCCGCAACCTCCTCGGTGAAGGGAGCCTGGTTATAGACCGTCTTGACCCCGAGCTTGCTCAGCAACGTCTGGGCGAGTTGCACCGGCGGGTCGGCGAACGGGTCCTGGGCCATCGGGTAGGCCGCGGTCTTCGGCCGTTGGTCCGGCGGCAGCGACTCGATCCAGTGCACGAACGGGACTAGCTCGTCCGCGACCGGCAGGCTCACGTCGAACACGTTGTGGTCAGCCTGGTTGGACGGCGTGTCGAAGACGGACGGCGCACCGCCGGCCCCCTCCACGAACGCCATGCCATACCGCGCGGCGACCGTCGAGGCCGGCGCGGTGAGCAGGGAGGAGAAGGGCCCGAAGGTCAGGTCCACGTGGTCCGAGCCCATCAGCGCCTGGTAGTTGGTGACCACCTGGTTCGGGTCGCTGTTGTCGTTGACGATGACCAGCTTGACTCTCCGGCCCAGGAGGCCGCCGTGGCCGTTGACGTCCTTTGCCCATAGCTGGTACCCCTTCTCGAAGGCGAGACCGTCAGCCGAGAAGTCCCCGGTCAGGGACAGCGACGCACCGATGGTGATGGGCGCCGTGGAGTTGCTTGACGAGGTAGGGCTGCCATTCGGACCGCTACTGCTACTACCGCTGCAGGCGGCCAGAACGCTCACGCAGAGCACTGCGACGGCGCTCACGGCGAGTGTGTTCTTTGAGAACCTGGGGAGGTCAGGCCTCATGCCCGGCTCCTCCTTCCTCCTCGTTCAGGATTCGTCGGGTTCGAGCCCGCCGGAACGTCCGCGTTTCCCCTTCGAGGTTTATACCGGTCGAAAGCGGTTCCTGTTCGATGAATGCTGCGAAAATCCGGCATATTTCCTGCCATTGCCAACGGCTCCAGATGAGCTGACCATCGCACCGGCGGGCGGCCGCCGGACATCCCAAGCAGGAAAAAGGCCTCATCCCGGGGATGAGGCCTGACCGATGACCTGGTCTTACGGTGGTGGGCGATACTGGGATCGAACCAGTGACCTCCTCGGTGTGAACGAGGCGCTCTCCCGCTGAGCCAATCGCCCGTCGCCAGGCCCGGATCGTTCGCCGCGGGCCAACGGCCCCCGCGACAGTCGTGTCCCGGCGCTTCCATAGGGTAGCGCATCCGCGCGGCGCGCGGCACGCCCGGCACGGCGAAGGGGCGCCGCCCGGACCTCTGTCACTCTGCGTAATGGCCAAATCTTGCAAACGTGCGCATCGGAACGTCTTTAATTACGCTCAGTATTGTTATTGAAACACCTCGTAGATAAATGCGTGAGATGAGCGTCACAGGCTATGCAATCGACGTAGCGAAACACTAAACTGCATCAACGTCGTCGCCCGACCTGAACGACATTTGTCCAGGTCAAGGCAATGATGAGGGCATGTATGGGGCCGTCTTCAGGCTGGGAACGAAAGGCGCAAACCGGAGTGGTTGCTACCTGGGAAAACTTCACCCTCCGTGTGCGCGTCACCGTCACCAGCCGGTCGCGTCAGATTCGCAGAGCCCGGTTGTCCGGGACCCGGCTAGGTAGAGGTGGGTAGGCGATGAACCGAAGCAGCAGCACCACGATCTCGGCCGAGCTCGGTCTTAGGCTTGTTGTCCCACAGCAAACGATTGTTCCGCTTGTGGCCAGTATGTACTACAGCGGCAGCGACCCCTACGCGGTGCGCATGGCGTTCCATGTCGGCACAGACGAGCCGGTCGAGTGGATCTTCGCCAGGGACCTGCTGGCCGCGGGGATCGAGTCGCGGCAGGGCGAGGGAGACGTGCAGGTGTGGCCCTCGCCGATGTCGTGCGCGGAAACCGACGACCTTGACGTGATCGGAGCGGCGGGGACCCAAGAACCCCAGGAAGCCCAAAGGACCGGCGGCAAGGTCCTGAATATCGAGCTGTCGTCGCCATTTGGCCAGGCCCACTTTGAAGCGCCAGCTCAGGCGATGTCGGAGTTCCTGGCGCGGACATATCAGATCGTTCCGGCCGGCCAGGAAAGCAGCTACATCGACATCGAGACGGAGCTGAACGACCTGCTCCGCAATGCGTAACAAAAGCCATCTCGGCTGGCTCCCCTTTCGGGCCGTGACTGTCCCAGATTCCCCGGTCCACTCCCCGTGGTGGGCCGGGGTCAGTTTTCCGTGACGAGAGGCGCCTTACCGGAAGGACGGGGAGTTTTCTGCGGCTACCAGGCAGATCTCCGGGAGCAGGTCGTTGACCGCGGCGAGCTGGGCGGCCACCTCGCGGTCGATGTCCATCCGGGGCACCGACGAGCGCACCAGGTCGTGTACGGCCCGCAGCGGGACGCTCGGCTCGGCCACCGAGGCCCGCAGGTCGATCCCCTGGGTCGCGCAGCAGATCTCCACCGCCAGGCAGACGCGGACGTTGCCGATGACCTCGCGCAGCTTGCGGACTCCGGTCCAGCCCATCGACACGTGGTCTTCCTGCTTGCCCGAGGTCGGGATGGTGTCCACGCTGGCCGGGTGGGCGAGCACCTTGTTCTCGCTGACCAGTGAGGCCGCGGTGTACTGGGCCAGCATGAAGCCGGAGTTGGTGCCGGCCGCGGGGGCCAGGAACGGCGGCAGGCCGCGGGAGAACGCGGGGTCGAGCATCCGGTCCACCCGCCGCTCGCTGATCGAGGCCAGTTCGGACACGGCCATGGCGAGCATGTCGGCGGCGAACGCGAGCGGCTCGCCGTGGAAGTTCCCCGTAGTCATGACCTCGCCGTCGGGCACGATGACTGGATTGTCCACCACCGAGCCCAGCTCGGTCGTGACCACCTGGCGGGCGAAGGTGAGCACGTCCCGCACCGCGCCGTGCACCTGCGGGGCACAGCGCAAGCAGTAGGCGTCCTGCACCGCGTGCCTGCTATCCCGGTGGCTGGCCAGCAGCGGCGACCCGGCCAGCAGCCCGCGCAGGTTAGCCGCGCTGACCAGCTGCCCCGGATGCGGCCTGATCACCTGGACCCGCTCGTCGTACGGCCGGTCGGTGCCGAGCAGCGCCTCGACGGACAGCGCGCAGGCCACGTCGGCCGCCTGCACCAGCATGGTGGCGTCGTGCACCGAGAAGGCGAGCAGGGCCTGCATCGGTTCGGTGCCGTTGACCAGGGACAGGCCTTCCTTCGGGGCCAGCGTCAGCGGCTCGAGCCCGTGCTCGCGCAGCACCTCGGCGGCCGGACGCCCGGCCAGCGGATCGCCGGCCGTCCGCAGCCGCCCCTCCCCGATCAGCGGCTGGGCCAGGTGCGCGAGCTGGGCCAGGTCACCCGAGGCGCCCACCGAGCCCTTGCCCGGGATGACCGGCAGCAGGTCGAGCGCGAGCAGCTCAAGCAGCCGGGCGGGCAGTTCCGCGCGGACCCCGGAGTAGCCGGCCGCAAGTGTGCGGGCCCGCAGCAGGAGCACCGCCCGCACGGTCTCGTCGTCCAGGGGTATGCCCGTGGCCGCCGCGTGCGAGCGCACAATCGCGCCCTGCAGCGTGGTCAGGTCGGCCTCGCTCACCGGCGTGTCGGCCAGCGCGCCGAACCCGGTGTTCACCCCGTACACGGGCGCGCCGCCGCGAAGCGCGTTCACGACCACCGAACGGCTCGTTTCCATCCGCTCGGGTACGTCCGCGCCCAGCGTGACCCGCGCCTGCCCGTGCGCCACCGCGACGACATCGTTGATGGTCAGCGCGCTTCCGTCTACTATGACTTCTCGCATGATCGACAGCTTCCCATAAGGTCCAGCCCGAAGGTGCCGGCCAAGCCCTCAGCGCCGCGGCCGGCGCGAAGTCAGCGTCGTAGGTCTCAGCATCATGGGACGGGCCGGTGGGGTCATATTTCGACGCTAACCTACCTATCCTTCGACCAGCATCGGAGCATGACCGGTGTTTGAGTTTGCGTACGCGGCAGGATCGGCTACAGTTCTGAACGCACCCTGCGGGTGCGACGCGGACGTGGCTCAGTTGGTAGAGC
The DNA here is from genome assembly GCA_963769715.1 of uncultured Actinomycetes bacterium. Lineage (GTDB taxonomy): Bacteria > Actinomycetota > Actinomycetes > Streptosporangiales > Streptosporangiaceae > Palsa-504. Next base: position 162,151 of record CAVYNE010000032.1, on the reverse strand, counting down.
ATCACCTTGCCAAGGTGAGGGTCGCGGGTTCGAATCCCGTCGTCCGCTCCGAGGGGAACCGTATGCCCTTGCGGTATGCCCTTTTGTGGCGGAGTGGCCGAGTGGCTTAGGCAAGGGCCTGCAAAGCCCTGTACACGGGTTCGATTCCCGTCTCCGCCTCCACTTACCTGAACAGCCAAGCGGCACGGTCTGATGACGACCGTGCCGCTTGGCTGTTCTTAGGGGTCAGGGGTAACTGGTGACGTTGACCGGGGTGGTGTTGGACGGCGTGGCCCCTCCGGTGGAGTTGATGACGTGCTCGATCACGCCGACCCCGCCCAGGGACACGGTAAGCAGGTCGTGGAACTGCACGCCCGGGGTATTGGGCGCCTCGAAGGCATGGTCCGCGACCACCGCCGGGTTGACGTTGAAGTAGCAGTAACTGCCCATCCCGTACGCCTGGTGGGTGGTGACGGCCGGGGCTACTTCGTAGGCGGCATAGCCGTCCGACGAGCCGTTCATCCAGGCGGCCTGGTTGGGCGGGTCGTAGGGCATCTCGTTCTGGAAGAAGATGGTCTCGCCTCCGTTGCCATTCCACTGCACGTCGTAGTTCTGGTAGTGCTCGACGAACAGGCCGGTCGCCAGGACATTGCTGCCGTTGACGACCAGGCCGTGGGCGGCCGTGTTGACGGTCCAGCCGACGGTTCCCGAGTTACCGTGGTCCGCGCGCCAGGCCCAGATGTCATCGACGAGGGTGTTGTTGGCGTTAACGACCAGGCTGTTCGTGGCCTGACCCGCGATGTCGCCGCCGATACGGAAGAACGTGTCCTGGACCGAGATCGGGTTGCTCGCGTGGCTGGCGGTCGAGCCTGCGGTGCCCACGGTCAGCAGGGCGTTCGAATTGGTCGTGCCGGCATCGAACAGCAAGCCGTCGATCCGGACCCCGTCCACGTCAGCGACCTGCATGGTGTTCACGCCGCCGACCGGGATCAGCGTCGGGAAGCCGACGCCGAGTACCACGGTGTTCGGGTTGGTGACGTTGAGCGTCTGGTTGATGTTATAGACGCCCGGGGTGAAGAACAGGTTGCAGCCCTGCGCCAAGGCGGCGTTGATCTGTGCCGCGGTGTCGGACGGCGTGGCCACGAAGAACTGGCTCATCGGCAGCGAGGTGCCCGGCGTCGGGCCGTTGGCCCAGCTGGCGCCGGACGCGTTCGTCCGCAGCGACGGCAGGAAGACGTGGTAGTTACCGGACGAATCGACGTAGAGGTACGGCACATCCCGTGATACCGGAGTGGTCGCCAGCGTCGTCATCGGCGGGCTGGGGAAGCTCTGGGCCGGCGCCCCGGTCACGCCGGAGAACACCATGTTCCACACCGAGCCGCTCCAGCTGCCGAAGTTGCTGTCCTTGGAGTACCACTGCTGCTGCGACACGGAGGACACCTGGCCGGACACCTTGGTGTCCGCGATGTAGCCGCCACTGGCGTAGCCGTAGCTGGCCGGGTAGAGCTCCAGGCCGCCGTGCACGTCGACCCGGCGGAACGGGCCCGCCTGGGCCACAGCCCAGCGGTCATTCCCGGCGGACGGGTTGATGGCCAGGTTCTCCGCCGACCGCCAGAAGTTATCCGTGGCGTTGCCCGTGCCGTCGAACGAATCGACGGTTACGTCGCCGTTGATGGTGACGTCATCCGGGTTCTGGCCCAGGCCCTGGATGGAAGTGTAGTAGCCGATGTTGGCCTCGGCGCTGTAGGTGCCCGGCTTGAACAGCAGGGCGTAGCGCTGGGTACCGAACTGGTTGAGCTTTTGCGTGTTGAATACGTTGTCAAGCGTGGTCTGGATGCTCGAGCTGGACATACTCGGGTCGAAGACGTAGACGTTCGGGCCGAAGTTCGGGGTGTTCGACTGCCCGGTGCAGCCGGTGCCGCCACCGCTGCCGCTGGCGTCGACCTGGAATTCCCACAGGCTGTAGCCGTACGGGGTGCCGCGGGCGGTCCCGTACATCCGGATGTACCGGCCGGTGCCGGTAACGGCCAGGGTCTGGGTGCCGCCGGTGCCGGCGGTGGTGGAGTAGATGGTGGTCCAGGTCGAGCCGTCGGCGGAGGTCTGGATCTGGAACGCGGTGGCGTAGGCCGCTTCCCAGTCCAGGGTGACCTGGCAGATGGACTGGCTGGAGCCCAGGTCCACCTCCAGCCACTGCGGGTCGGAGAAGGCGCTGGACCAGCGGGTACCGGTGTTCCCGTCCACCGCGGCCGAGGCCGGGAACGAGGCGTTCTCCAGCGAGGACGCGGTCGCGGTCTTGTTCAGCGCGATGTTCGTCGTCCCGCAACTGGCGGCCGCGGCGGTCGGTACCGCGCCCGGCAGCACGAACCCGGTGATGATCAGCGACGCGCTGGCGAGCGCGCGAGCGAGCAGGCGGTGGGGTGGGGCGAGATGCATGGGCACGGCTCCTGGACTTGGACCTGGGGTGGCTCGCTCGGCCGGCCGGCAGAGTTGATACAAGGCTTATTTAATGGCGTAACTTAACTGGACGGACACGGACCGTCAAGAAGCCGGCAACGCGCCCGGGATAAATGTTTCGTGAATACTTGTTATAAGGTCAAACCAGACGGAGGACCTGGGGGGAGCATGCGGGAGCGACGGCGATGGACTGTCCGTGATCTGCGCCGCGACAACCGTTCGGTGCTGCTGTCGTCGTTGTTCTTCGAGCAGCTGCGCAGCCGGCAGGAGTTGAGCGAGGCAACCGGACTCAGCCCGGCTTCGGTCAGCAACGTCGTCCGCGAGCTCATCCACGAGGGGATCGTGGTCGAGGCCGGCTCGGTGGATTCGGACGGCGGGCGCCCGCGGGTCCTGCTGCAGATCAACCCGGACTACGGGTATGTCGTCGGGGTCGACGTGGGCGAGATCCGGGTCCGCGTCGAGCTGTTCGACCTGACCATGACCGAACGCGCGAAGGTCGACTATCCGCTGGATCCCAGGCAGCATGATGTCGGGGTGATCGTGGAGGCGATCTTGGCCGGGCTGACCGCGGTGCTGGCCAGCAGCGGCGTCAGCCCTTCGGCCGTCCTCGGCGTCGGGGTCGGGATCCCCGGCATCGTGGAGAACGGACCCGGCGGCCTCGTGCACGGGCAGTGCTACGGCTGGGACTCGGTCCCGGTGGAACGGCTGCTGCGGTCCGGCACCAGCCTGCCACTGCACGTGGACAACGGCGCCAAGACGATGGGCCAGGCGGAGCTGTGGTTCGGCGCGGGGCGAGGGGCCCAGAACGCCGTCGTCTGCCTGATCGGCTCCGGCGTGGGCGCGAGCATCATCGCGCATGGGTCCACCCAGCGTGGTTCGGTGTCCAGTGCAGGCGAGTGGGGCCATACCACCGTCGTGGTGGGCGGCCGGGCCTGCCGCTGCGGTGCGCGGGGCTGCCTGGAGGCCTACGTCGGCGCCGAGGCGATCCTCGACCGGTACGGCAGCCCGCTGCCGGGCACCGGCCAGGAGTCTGCGCTCACCGCGCTGATCGAGGAGGCCGCCACGTCGGCGCGGGCGGCGGAGGTCCTGGATGAGACCGCGATGTACCTCGGCGTCAGCATCGGCAACCTGATCAACATGTTCAACCCGGAGCGGATCATCATCGGCGGATGGGCCGGGCTGCTGCTCGGCGAGCGGATGCTGCCCGCCATCCGTGAGGCGGCTTGCGAGCACTCGCTCCATTATCCGTTCGGCCAGACGTCGATCGAGCTGGGCCGCCTCGGGCCGAACGCCGTCGCCCTCGGTGCGGCCACCCTGCCCGTAGAGGCCCTCCTCAGCGGGACCAGGTTCGCCGCCACCAAGAGCGACCGTCCCGCCAGCTGAGGCCCGGCGCGTCCGCAGCTCACCCTTGGTGCCGTCGTTAACACTATTTTTCTTCGCCCGAGCCTTGACGCGCCCCCGGTGGCCTAGTTACGTTGCGCTTTGAAATAAGTCTTATATCAAGTCGTTTCTTAGGTCTGACCGTGCCGGGAGCTGCCCGGCACGGTGGCGATCGTCGCCTGAACCGGGCCCCACTCTGGCCCGGAAAGGATGACCATGAGTCGTCTCACCCCGCGTGGACAGGCGCGGCGCCGGGTGGTGGCCGCGGCCACGGCTCTCAGCCTGGCCGCCGGATTGCTGGTAGCCGCGGGGCTGACCGTAGGCATACCGCCTGGCCCGGTATCGACGGCGGCAGCCGCCAGTTGCGGCACCACGAACATCGCGCTGAACAAGACCGCGACCGCGTCCTCGCTGGAGAACGCCTCGTTCCCGGCCTCGGCCGCGGTGGACGGGAACACCGGTACCCGCTGGTCCAGCGCCTTCTCCGACCCGCAGTGGCTGGAGGTGGACCTGGGCTCCAGCCAGTCCATCTGCCAGGTCACCCTGGACTGGGAAGCGGCCTACGCCACCGCGTTCCAGATCCAGACCTCCGCCGACGGCTCGACCTGGACCACCATCTACTCCACCACCGCCGGCACCGGCGGCACCCAGACCCTGGCCGTTACCGGCACCGGCCGGTACATCCGGATGTACGGGACCGCCCGCGGCACCCCGTACGGCTACAGCCTGTGGGAATTCCAGGTCGACGCCAGCTGACCAGCCCTACGGGATGACGAAGAGCGGGAAGTGATCGTGCCGCTCCAGGGCCTGCGGAACCGAGCCCAGGACGTGGTGATATCCGTGCTCGGAGCGGCCGACGACGATGACCACCGGGGCTTCCTGGCCGCGCTGGCGGCGCAGGTCATCGGCCGCGGCGATCAACTGGTCCGCGATCGGCACGCGTGCACCCGAAGACAGGCAGCACGCTGAATTATCTCGCCAAGGTGCAGGCGGCCGCGCCGGGTGCACTGCGGCTACCCTGCGGCGGCTGGCAGCTCCCACAGGTCTACCGCAGTGCGGCCGAACGCCGAGCCGTCGACGATGGTGCGGCCGTCCGGGGCCAGCGCGGGCTGCCCGTCCCAGGTGTCGCGGGCGGCCGAGGTGCCGCCGGTCAGGCTGCCTGACGCGGTCACCTGCCAGGTGAACGCCGTGTCCCTGGAGGAGTTGTCGGGAAGGATATTGTCGAGCACGACGGTCAGGACGCGCCCGCCGGGAGCGAAGCCCAGCGCGTACGAGGGGGTCGTGCAGCCGGGGCAGCTCGCCGCCAGCCCGGCCGGGGCCCGCACCCCGCCCGGGTACAGGGCCTGCGCCGCGAGTCCGGAGCGGCTGGCCGTCACAGTCGGGCGGCCCGGGTCGTCCAGCCGGTACACCAGCACCGTGCCTGCGGTGGTCACCCCGGCCAGCAGGTCGCCTTGCGGCGAGAACGCCAGGGCCTGGAAGTAGTCGTCGCGGACCGTGATGGTCGCGACCGGGGCGGCGCGGGCCGGGCGGGTCACGTCCCAGATAGTGACCTGGCCGTTGCCGTCGGCCAGGGCCAGCAAGTGCCCGTCCGGGGAGAACGCGATGTCGGCGTGGGTCACCGGGCCGACGTGGGCGGCCAGCACGGTCAGCAACCGCGGCTCGGCCGGGCGGGCAACATCCCACAGGGCAGTAGTGCCGCCGTAGGCCGCGGCCAGCAGCTTGCTGTCGGGAGAGAAGGCCTCGCCCCACAGGGCATTGGAGGAGCCGGGCCTCAGTATCGCCAGCAAGGCCGGATGGCGGGGCCGGGCCACATTCCACAGCGCGGCTTCCCCGCCGTACCCGGACGTGGCCACCAGGTGGCCGTCCGGGGCAATGGCCACGGTGATGCCACCCTCGAACGAGGACAGCTGCCGCAACCCAGCGGGGCCGACCGACATTAGGGTGACGACCGCGGTATCGGGCTCACCGCCCTCCAAGGTGGCCAAGAGGCGCTGATCCGGGGTGAGCACCAGGGCGACGTCGCCATCGGCGTGGCCGGGATGCCAGACCAGGTTGCCGATGAGCTGGTTCACATCGGTGTAGGTAAACACGCCGTGCACCAGCGCGATCACGGCCATGCAGCCGGCTGCGGCGATCAAGAGCGCCCGGACGGCTTTGTTCTTGATCACTGGCCTCCCCATCCGGTAGCTCGGGTCAAGATGGGCGGTCAGCGCCCCGCCGGCCAGGGACAGGACCGTGCGGGCACTGGCCTGGTGCTGGTGGAGGACATCGAGCATCTCCTCGCGGTAGCGCTGCTTCCAGCGGGGCGGATAGCAGGCGACCAGGGCACGGGAGAGCCGGGCAGCCAGGGGCGGGCGCATCGGTCCTCCCTACGCGGTCGCGATGCGCCGGGCCGCGGTGCGGACGACCTGCCGCATGGTCTTGAGCTGCTCGGCCAGGACGGACTGGCCGGCCGCGGTGATCTGGTACGGGCGGCGCCGATCGTCGGTGTCCAGCGGCCGGATCCAGCCCCGCTTCTCCAGCCGCGACAGCGCCCCGTACAAGGTGCCTGGTTCCATTCTCACATCGCTGAATGCGGCGACGTCGGTCATGATCGCGTAACCGTGTTTGGGCCCGTCGGACAGACTGGTCAGGATGAGCACCGACGGGTCAGCGAACCGTCCCAGGTCATCGAACTTGCCGTGCACCAGGCCTCCCCGCACGAATCAGTCAGCGCCACTTACTAAGCAGTACTGAATAATGGCAGGCCCGAGCGCGCCCCGTCAACGGGTTGTGCGGGCACCATCAAATCCGCAGCCGCCAGCCGCACCCCTCCCGGCGAGCCCGCTCAGCCGCGTTCAGCCCGCCGCCACCCGGTGATACCTCATGCATCCGGCATACTGCACAGGCCGGGCCAGCCGTCACCAGGTCAGTAACCCCTGCCATTGAAGATCTTTTAGGCAGAGCGCCCGCGGTCTGGCTCAGGTCGGTGGCGAGCATGGTCATGGCTAGCTCCTTCACCTGGCGCGCCATGGCCGCCCAAGAGACCCTGGCCGCACACTTCGGCTTGGACAAGTCCACCGTGTCGCGGCAGCTCGAGCAGCTGATCTCGGCCGGCCTGCTGCGGCGTGAGGGAGAGCGGCCGGGCCGGCGAGGCTGCAGGCTGGCGCTGACCACCGTCGGGCAACAGCACCTGGCCGCCGCCGCCCAGGCCGTCCGATGTCAGCTGGCCGAGTGGCTGACCGACTGGGACGAGCACGACGTCGCCGCCTTCGGTCAACTGGTCAGCCTGTTCAACCAGAGCACCAGCCGGACCTCCCTGGCTGGATGAGGCCGACCTCGTAGGCGAGCACCACGACCTGGACCCGGTCGCGCAGGGCGAGCTTGGACAGGATCCGCCCGACGTGAGACTTGACCGTGGCCTCGGAGACGAACAAACAAGCCGCGATCTCGGTATTGGACAGGCCGCGGGCCACCGCGATGAGTACCTCACGCTCACGTTCGGTCAGCGCGGCGAGCTGCGGGAAGCGCTGCTCCCGCTGTCCCGGTGAAAGCGGCAGGACCTGGGCGTATTCCTCGAGCAGGCGGCGCGTCACCCGGGGCGAGATGACCGCGTCCCCGGACGCGACCGTCCTGATGGCCGCGACGAGCTCGCCGGGGCGCACGTCCTTGAGAAGGAAGCCGCTCGCGCCGGCCCGGAGCGCGCCGAAAGCGTACTCGTCCAGGTCAAAGGTGGTCAGGACCAGGACTTTGGGCAGCGGCCCGGCGGCGGTGATCTGCTGGGTGGCCTCGATGCCGTCGGTGCCTGGCATCCGGATATCCATCAGCACCACGTCCGGCGCGTGCAGGCCCGCGAGGTCTACGGCTTCCTCGCCGTTGCTCGCCTCGGCCACCACCGTCAGATCATCCTCGGTCTCCAGGATCATCCGGAAGCCGCGACGCAGCAGCGGCTGGTCGTCCGCCAGCAGGACGGAGATGCTCACGCGGGCCTCCCGAGGGTGGCTTCGACCAGCCAGCCCTGCCGGGACGGCCCGGCCCGCAGGGTACCGCCGTGCAACGCGGCGCGTTCGCGCATGCCGTCGATGCCGTGTCCCCGGTGCCCGCCCCGGGCGGTGCCGTCCTGCTCTTTGGTGGTGCCGTCATCGGCGACCCGCACCCCCACCTGGGTTTCGTCGTAGAAGACGGTGACCGACGCACGCCGCGCCGCGGCATGGCGCAGCGTGTTGGTCAGCGCCTCCTGGACGATGCGGTAGGCGGTTAGTTCGGCCGCGGCGCCGAGAGGGAAAGGAGTACCCTCGACGGCCAGGTCCACCGGCAGGCCGGTCGCCCGGACTCGCTCGACGAGCGCACCGAGGTCGCCGATGCCAGGCTGCGGCGCCAGCCTGGCGACCGGCTCGTCGGTGCGCAGCACGCCGAGCATGGCCCGCATATCGGTCAGGGCCCGGCGGCCGACCTCGGAGACTTCGGTCATCGCCTCGACGCCGCGGGCGGGATCGGCCCGGCTGACGACGGCGGCGGCATCGGCCAGGGTGATCACGACCGACAGGCTGTGCGACACGATGTCGTGCAGTTCTCTGGCGATCCGGGTCCGCTCGGCGGCGGCCGCGATCACCGCCTGCTGGTCCCGCTCGACCTCGAGCCTTCGGGCGCGCTCGTCCATCCAGGCCAGGTACCGGCTCCCCGAGGCGACCGTCAGCCCGGCGAACAACGCGGCCACCACGGTGGCGGACAGGAACAGCAGCGAGCGTTCCGGCGTGCCGGCCGGCACCCACTTGACCGCCGCCATGACGGCGCCGACCTCAAGCAGCCCGGTGGCGAGCAGGGTCCGCAGGCGTGACTCGTGAGCGGCTACCGTGTACAGCGCGACCAGCAGCGCCGCGTCACCGAGCAGCGGGAAGCCCAGCAGCCACTGGGCGAACGCGATGGCGCTGATGACTCCGAAGACCACGGATGGGTAGAGGCGGCGAACCGTGAGCGCCGCGATCAGCGCCGTCTGCACGATGGCCGCCTGGTAGCCAGCAAAATCGGACCCGGCCAGCCATACCGAGGACAGCGCCAGCAACACCGCGGCCAGCAGCGTGTCGGTGGCCAGCGGATGGGTACGCATCAGCCCACGACCCCGGCCGAACAGGCCGCGGGTGATCTCGTCAGGCGGCTGCTCTCCCGGCTGCGCTGACACGGTGGCCAGGGGCGGGGCCGGGAGCCTGGTCGTGGTGCTCAATGGGCGTCCTTCGTGGTGACTTACCGGCAGCGTACCCGGACGGGGCCCGGCCATCGGCCAGAAGCGCGGCATCACCGCTGGTAGAAGCGGGTACACGGGTCCCCTGTCCGACCTGAGGATGACGCGGGCGGCCCGGATTTCGTCCTCCGGGATATCCCGCCGGCGGGCAGCCGCGGCATATCTTGGCTTGTCACTGTCTGTCCCTGGAGGGATCTTGCCCGCTCAACTACCGCCCTGGCTGGATCGCGTCCTGGGCCTGGCTCGGGTGGATTTCGAACCCTCTCACCGGCAGCCCTCGGCCGCCCGCATGCTGTTCGCGCTGGCGGTCTCCATCGTCGGATCGCTGGCCGCCGACGCGATCTGCGTTGTCATAGGCACGACGCTGTTCCCCTCGACCAAGGGTTACGTCCACTTCCAGTTCTCCGACTACGCCAAGCTGACGGTCATCGGCGTGGTGATCGCCGGCCTGGCCTGGCCGGTCGTAACCCGTATTAGCTCCGCACCGCGCTGGTTGTTCTTCCGGCTGGCGGTATTGGTCACGCTGGTGCTCTGGCTCCCGGACCTATACCTTCTGGACCTGGGCCAGCCGGGCCGCGCGGTCGCGGTGCTAATGGTCATGCACCTGGCCATCGCCTTGGTTACCTACAATTTCCTGGTGCATATCGCCAGGGTGAGGACGACGGCCCGCCCGGCCGCTCACGCCCGGGTAGCGGCGGCCGGCCCGGATCGATACGCCGAGCGCTAATGGTGAGGTCGACGCCGGGCCGTGGCCTGGCCGACGCCCTCCTGCCCGAGCCGCTCGCGGCGAAGGTGCCGGAAATCACCTTCTTGTTCTGGGCGGTCAAGATCCTCACCACCTGTGGCGGCGAGGCCGTGTCGGACTACCTAGCCCTGGGCAATCGGCTGGTCGGCGGGGTCGTAGAGGTCGGCCTGATGGCCATCGCCCTGGTCTGGCAGTTCAGGACCCGCCGCTACACTGCGGCCGCCTACTGGTTCCTCGCCTATGCGATCGCGATCTTCGGCACCGGCGTGTCGGACGCCCTGCACCTGCTCGTCGGCATCCCCTACGAGGGTACGACGCTGCTGTGGGCCGTAGTGCTCGCGCTGGTCTTCAGGCTCTGGTACCGCAGCGAGGGCACGCTGTCGATCCACAGCATCGTCACCCGTCGGCGGGAGGCCTACTACTGGGCCGTGGTGTTCGCCACCTTCGCCCTCGGCACCGCCCTGGGCGATTTCACGGCCACCGTGCTGGGCTTGGGCTATCTCGCGTCGGGCATCATGTTCGGCCTCATCATCCTGATTCCCGCCGTGGCCTGGTCGCGGTTCGGGCTCAACGCGGTGGCCGCGTTCTGGTTCGCCTACGTGGTGACCCGTCCCCTGGGTGCCTCGTTCGCCGACTACCTCGGCCGGCCGCCCGCCCTGAGCGGGCTCGGTCTCGGTTCCGGCCGGGTCGCGGTGGTGGTGGCTGTTCTGGTTGCCATTCTCGTCGCGTACCTGGCCATCACCCGGCACGACATCCAGCCGCCCGCGGACGGCGAGGCCGACCCGCAGCTGAGTCCTCAAATTGCTTCAGGTAGGTCCCCGCGCCGCGGTTATTGATGATGGTGCGGGTAGATAAAAGGGATGGTCCGGATAAGGCGCTGGGTTGTTGGCAAGCGCAAGAAAGTCGTATGGGAAGAGCCGCAACTGCCACCCTTCATCAAGATCAACCCCGACAGCCCCCCCGGTCTCGGTGAAGGGCTCCAGCCCGGAGACCTGTCGATGGGCATGGCCGCGGAAGAGTTCCTCAAGATGGACGAGGGCGAGGACGAGCCGGTCTAGCCCGGCGCTGCGGCGCTTTAGTTTGACTGCTAGCTCAACTGGGCCCGGATGGCCTCGAGTGCGAGCCTGATGTTCTCGACCGAGTTCGCGTAAGAGAACCGCAGGAAACCCTCGCCGCAGGCGCCGAAAGCGGTACCGGACAAGGCCGCCACGACCGCGTCCTTCAGCAACCTGGCCTGCAGATCCGCTGAGGTCTGGCCGGTCTCGGTGATGTTCGGGAAGGCGTAGAACGCGCCCTGCGGCTCGAGGCAGCTGATGCCGGGAATGTCGTTGAGGCCGGCGACGATGATGTCCCGGCGGCGGCGGAACTCGGCCACCATCTGATCGACCGGATCCCACGGGCCCTCCAGGGCGGCGATCGCAGCGTACTGGCTGAACGCGGACGTGCACGACACCGAGTTGATGGCCAGCCTGGTGACCGGCTCGACCAGGGCGGGCGGGAAGACGCCGAAGCCGAGCCGCCACCCGGTCATCGCGAAGGTCTTCGACCACCCGTCGAGCAGGATCGTCCGGTCGGCCATCCCGTCGACGTCGAGCACGCTGGCGTGCTCGTGCTCGGGCCCGTACCTGATGGCCCAGTACACCTCGTCGGTCAGCACGGTCAGGTCGTGGCGCTGGGCGATGGCGGCGATCGCCTCGCAGTCCTGGCGGGTGAGCGCGCTCCCGCACGGGTTATGCGGCGAGTTGATGATGAGCAGCCTGCTCCGGTCCGTGATCAGCCGCTCGAGCTCATCGGTGTCGATGCGGAACCCGTTGCGCTCGCGCAACGGGACGGGAACCGGGACCGCCCCGGCGAACGAGGTGATCGACTCGTACATCGGGAACCCGGGGTCGGGATAGAGCACCTCGTCACCCTCGCCGGCCAGGGCGAGGATGGTGAAGAACATGATCGGCTTGGCTCCCGGAGTCACGATCACGCGGTCCGGGGTCACCTGCATCCGGCCGGTGCGCTCGAGGAAGGCCGCCACGGCCTGGCGCAGCGGCGGGATGCCGGGCGCGGGAACGTAGTGGGTCGCGCCCGCGTGCAGGGCTTCGATCGCGGCCTCGACGATGTGCGGGGCGGTCGGGAAGTCCGGCTCGCCGATCTCCAGGTGGATGATCTTCCCGCCGGCGTCCTCGATGGCCCGGGCGCGAGCGAGCACCTCGAAGGCGGACTCGGTGCCGAGCTTGGTCATACGGTCTGCGAGCCGGATACCTGTCATGGCCTGATGATAAGTCCGTAGCAGTTTGGCGATAAGAGTCAGAAGTGCCGTGACCTGGCTGAAGTGACCGCTCCCCGATCCGCGAAGACGAGCAGGGCTGAACCAGACCTGGTCAGCCATTGTGTTATCCCTGGGTCAGCAGCGGCTCGATGCGGGCCAGGGTTTCTCTGAGGTTGGGCTCGGAGGTCAGGTCGCGGGCGGCGGACAGGGTGAGCCAGCGCAGCGGGGCGTGGGCGGATTCCGGGCGCACCGCGTCTGGGGCCTGGGTGGCCATGAAGAACCGGACGTCGGCGTGCTCGTGCGCGGGTTCGCCCTTGCCGGGGGGGACGTTGACGATGGCTACGTGCTTGATCTCGGCGTCCGGCCACGGCGCCAGGTCGGGCAGGCCGGTCTCCTCCTCCGCTTCCCGCGCCATGATGGCGAGCGGGTCGCTCTCGCCCGGGTCGCCGTGGCCGCCCACCTGCAGCCAGGCCTGCTGGCGCTGGTGCCAGCGCAGCAGCACGCGGGCGGTGGGCGGGTGCACGATCAGCGCGGACGCGGTGACGTGCAGCGGGAGATCGCGCCGGTACGGGTCGGCGGCGGTCTCGGTCAGCGCCCGCACCCGCTGGATGTCGGCCGTCTCGGCATCGCCCCGCGGGCGGTAGCGGTCCAGGAGCGTGACCAGGTCAGGCACCGAACAAGTATGGCAGCCGTCCGGTCACGCCGGGGGTGCAGGCGAAGATGTCGCCGGCCTGGGGCTGCGCGCGCCGGTCGGCGGGGGTGAAGTTCTCCCGGGCGGTGGTGATGTACAAGGTGCTCAGGTCACCTCCGCCGAACGCGGCGGAGGTGACCTGGCTGACGGGGAGGCGGACGACGGTGTCGAGGGTGCCGTCGGGCGTGTAGCGGCGCAGTTCGCCGGCGCCCCAGACGGCCAGCCAGAGGCAGCCTTCGGCGTCCAGGGTCAGGCCGTCGGGGACGCCGCCGGACACCGAGATGAAGCGGCGCCGGCCGGACAGCGCGCCGGTGTCCGGGTCGGTGCCGAAGGTATCCACTCCCCCGCTGGGGCTGTCGGCGTAGTAGAACGTCTTGCGGTCATCGGACCAGTCAAGGCCGTTGGACAGGCCGACGCCGCCGAGCAGTTCGGTGACCGTGCCGTCCGGGCTGAGCCGGTACAGGCTGCACGGCGAACCGCTCTCCTCCTGCCACGCCATGGTGCCCGCCCAGAAGGTCCCCCACGGGTCCGGCTTGCCGTCGTTGAACCTGACCACGGCCCGGTCGACGGTGAACTCGCCCAGGCGCCGCAGATCCTGGCCGTCGGGACCGGCCAGGGCGAACCCGTCCACCAGGGCGAGCAGCAGCCCGCCGCCGCGGGTCAGCCCGACGGTGCCGACCGGGTCACCGGCCTCGAACCAGGTGCGCGCGCCGGTGACCGGATCGAGCGCGTGCACGTGGCCGGGCGGAATGTCCACCCACCGGAGCAGCCCGCGGGCGGCGTCCCACACCGGCCCCTCGGCCAGCTCGCACTGCGCCTGCATCACTACCTCGGCGTCGAGATGCCTGGTCATGGCTCGCTCACATCCAGGATGACCTTGCCCCGCGGGCCTGAGCTCTCGCGCAGCACCTGGTAAGCCTCCCCGTACGCCTCGAGCGGGAACCGGTGGGTGATCAGCGGGGACAGCCTGATCTGCCCGGCGGACAGCAGCGCGGTGACCTCGGCCCAGGCCGCGGAGGTGTAGGCGAAGCTCGCGCTGATCCGCAGGTCGTTGTTGACCACGTTGTCGATGGGCAGGCCGGCCTTGACGTCGTTACCGGCCAGCCCGACCAGCACCACGCGCCCGCCGCGGCGGGCCAGACCGAACGCGCGCTCGACCGCGCCCGCGGTGCCGGCCGCCTCGATCACCAGGTCAAACGAGTAGACGGGAGGAGCCAGGTCGAACCCGGTCGCGCCGAGTTCGGCGGCCAGGCCGGCCTGGGCCGGGCGTTGGCCGCAGATGATCAGCTCGGCCGGTGAGTACAGGCCGAGCAGGTGCGTGGTGATCAGCGCCAGCGTGCCGTCGCCGACGACCGCGATCCGCTCCCCCGGCCGCGGCTGGCCGCGGCCGATGGCGCGCCAGGCGACGGCGGCGGGTTCGGCCAGCACCGCGTCGAGCAGGCTTACCTGCGGAGCGAGCACGTGTACGACCTGGGCCGGGAGGAGGACCTGATCGGCCGCCGCGCCGGCCCGGGTGAAGCCCAGCTCGTCGTAGACCAGGCAGAGGTTGGTGTGGCCCTGCACGCACTGCGCGCACACCCGGTCCGGGACGATGCCCTCCGCGATCACCGGCTGGCCGGGCTCCAGGGGCACACCCGGCCCGACCGATTCGACGATCCCGGACCACTCGTGCCCGGGGACCAGCGGATACCGCGTGTAGGCCGGGTCGACCACGCCCCCGACCAGCTCCAGGTCGGTGCCGCAGATCCCGGTGTGCACCGGCCGGGCCACCACCTCGCCGGGCCCCGGGACGAGCTCGGCGGCCTCCTGCAAGCTGATCACGCCAGGCGTGGTTATGACCAGCGCCCGCCGGTCAGCCATGTCCGGCCCGCACGGCGAAGGGCGGGCCGCCGAGGGCGCTGGTGACCTGGTTGGCCGCGTCGCGGATGGCGATGCCGAGCTCGTCCATCCGCCAGGTCGGCCGGTTCAGCTTCAGCCCGGTGCCGCTGATGGCGGCCACGCAGCCGCCGGTCCGGTCGTAGATCACCGCGCCCACGCAGAACACGCCGTCCGAGTCTTCCTCGTCGTCGATCGTGTAGCCGCGGACCGCGCTCAGCTCGAGGTCTCTGAGCAGGTCATCGGGGTCGGTGATGGTGCGCGCGGTCCTGGGCGGCATGCCCGCCTCGACGGCCAGCGCCCGGGCCTGCTCCGGCGGCAGCGCGGTGAGGAGCGCCTTGCCCGCCGACGTGCAGTGCGGGTATTCCCGCTGTCCCAAGTAGCTGGCGAACCGGACGGTGCCGGGCGCGTCGACCCGCGCGGTGACAATGGCGAAGGGCCCATCGGGTGTCACCAGCCGGGTGGTCAGCCCGGTAGCGTCGGTGAGCGCTCGCATGACCGGCATGGCCAGGCTGATCAGCGGGGACTGCGACTCGGCCGCGTCGCCGAGCTTGGCCAGCGCCATGCCCAGCCGGTACCTGCGGGTCAGCCGGGCGCCGGAATCGGCCACGAAACCCCGGGCGATCAGCGTCTGCAGCAGCGCGAACGCGCTGCTCTTGGAGACCCCGATCTTGTCGGCGAGCTCGGTCAGCGTCATGCCGTCCTGGCCCGCCGCGGCCAGCAGCTCCAAGGTATCCAGCGCTCGTTCCACGCCGTGCAGGCGGTAACGCTGGCCGTCGGCGCCGGAATCGTCCCGGTTACTCACCGGCTGTTCCTTTGTCCCGAGCGTCGTTCGGCATAGCAGAATAGCTTGGCACCCTTGATCGTCGTCGTCAACACGGAGACTCTTGACAGTGGCCGGTACGCTGCCTTGTCATTATTTCACCACTCATTCGGATGTAGAGAATTAGTTTCGGCAGGGCAGAATACCTGGATCGTTCGGCATAAAGATCTTCCAAAGGAGAGCAGCGGTGAGCTGGGTCGCGGATGTGCTGGACGGGCTGGGCGTCACCGGCCGGGACCACGACACCTCCTTCCCCGACGGCGCCGCGTTCCGCATCGAGATCCCCAGCGTCGAGGGGCCTAAGGTGCTCGAGGCCGTGCTGCGCGCCGCCGAAGCCGAGGGCATCACGGTCAACCGGGTCTCCCAGGGCAGTGGCGCCGTGCTGATGCGGGCTGTCGAACTGCACGACATGGCCCAGGCCGGCCTGGAGGCGGGCGTCGAGGTCTGCCTGTTCGTGGGCCCGAGGGAGCGGTACGGGGTGGGGGCGCACGCCAGGTCGCAGGACGGCCGGGCGCACGGGGACCAGGTCCGCGGCCTGCGCCAGATCTCCTACGCGCTGGAGGACGTGCTGCGGGCCACCGAGGAAGGGATCCGCAGCTTCCTGGTCGCCGACCTCGGCCTGCTCCGCGCGGTGACGCAGGCCCAGGCCCAGGGTGCGCTGCCGGCCGGGCTGGTGTGGAAAGTCTCGGCGGCCATGTCGCCGTCCAACCCGGTGACGGTCAAGCTGCTGGAAGACCTCGGCGCCAGCACCGTGAACATCCCGGCCGACGCGACGCTGGCCGAGCTGGCCGAGATGCGAGCCGCGGTCAGCATCCCGCTCGACCTGTACGTGGAGGCGCCCGACCCGCTCGGCGGCGTCGTGCGCGGCCAGGAGCTTGGCGACCTGATCAAGGCCGGGGCGCCGCTGTACGCGAAATTCGGGCTGCGCAACGCCCAGGCCGTATACCCGAGCGGGCACCACCTGGAGGCGGTGGCCTGCGCGAACGCGATCGAGAAGGTGCACCGCGCGGCGGTGGCGCTGGAGTGGCTGGAGCGGCTGGCGCCCGGGCTCGTGCAGTCCAAGCCGGGGGCCGCGGGGCTCGGCGTGCCGGTCCTGCGATGAACGGGGAGCCCGCGCTCAACACCGCTGACTGGCCGGTCGTTTCCGGCGGCAGGCCGCGCAATTTTGCCCATTTAGTAGATCCTGGCGACGCCAGACGCCTGAAAGGTTCCACGTCATGAGCAACGAGTCCTCCGCAGGGCTACGCGAGAAGTCCGTCGGACTTCGCGGTGACTGGATCGCTTCCATCACCAACGTGGCCCCGACCGCCGCCACCACGTTGACCATGGCCGCCCTGATCGCCGCGTCGGGGCTGGCCTCACCGCTGGCGCTGCTGGTGGCCGGCGCCGCGATGCTGTGCTGCGCGGTGGCCTACCACCGGCTGAACTCCTGGCAGGCTTCGGCCGAGGCGCCGGTGAAGTGGGTAGCGCGCGGGCTTTCCCCGATCCTCGGCTTCGCGGTCGGGATCCTGGTGCTGATGACCGCGCTGACCTCCAATATCGGCAACATCACGCTGATCGGTTCCACCGTGCTCAGCCTGATCGCCCCCGGCCAGACCTCGAACAAACTGCTGACCTGGGTGACCGCCACGGTGATCTGCCTGCTGGTGGTGGCCATCGCAGTTCTGGGGGTCAAGCTGACCATCCGCTTCCAAGGCTGGGTCATCCTGGTCGAGTACATGATCATCTTGTCGCTGGCGATCTGGGGCCTGCAGACCGAACTGACCTCGCACGCCGCCGGGATCACCGCGCCGAGCTGGTCCTGGTTCACCACCTCGCATTCGCCGGGCGGGTCGACCGGCCTGATCGCGGGCGTAGTCATCGCCACGTTCCTGCTCGGCGGCTGGGATTCGCCCATCTACCTGGGCGATGAACAGAAGCGGCAGCGAGACCCGGGGCGTTCGGTGCTGATCTCGATCACCTTCTGCACGCTGTGGGTGATCTTCCTGTTCATCTGCCTGCAGGGGCTCGCGTCTTCTTCGGCGATCACGGCCAACGCCAGCAACGTGCTGCCGTACCTGGCCGGGCGGATCGGCCCGAAGGGGTTCGCCGACCTGGTGGCGCTGGCGGTCATCGCCTCGTTCGCCACCACGATCCAGTCGCAGATCGTGGACGGGAGCCGGATCATGTTCGGGATGGGCCGGGATCGCACCGTGCCCAAGGCGCTCGGCCGGGTGAATCCGCGGTTCCGGACGCCGGTCGCGGGGCTCGTGGTGATGGGCGTGATCCCTGTGCTGGCGCTGGTTTTGTACCTGGCGAGCGGTTCTCTGCAGAAGACGATCATCTACATCGACTCGACCGGCGGCCTGCTGTTCGCCGGCTACTACGTGGTGATCTCGCTATACAGCATCTGGTACTACCGCACCGTGCTGTTCCGCGATCTTCGCGACTTTGTCCTGGGGCTCTTGCTGCCGCTGGTCGGCGCGGCGACGCTGGTCTACGTGATCGTCAAGTCGCTGCCCGGTACGCCGGTGCCGGTACGGATCATCGCGCTGGTGCTGTTCCTGGTCGGCATACCGCTGGCCTTCCTGTCCAAGGCGATCACCCGCGCGCCGTTCTTCGCCACGCGGCGGGAGCACTACTCCGAAGACCGGCCCGAGCCGGCTCGTGTCTAGTCCTGGTCCTGGGCTGCGGAGTGACGCGTGGCTCGGTGGAGACGATGAGGTGGCGCTCAACCACCGGGCGGCCCTGCGGCCTGCACTGGAGCCTGAACTGCGCGCGGCCGGGTTGCGGCGGCCCGGCCGCTCGCGGAGGCCGCTGATCGGGATCGCGTGCACGGCCAGCGACCTGAACCGGTGTGACCGGGGACTGACCACGCTAGCTCTTGCAGTGCGGCGCGGCGTGCTCGCCGCCGGCGGGCTGCCGCTCGAATTCCCGGTCATGTCGCTCAGCGAAGACCTGATGAAGCCCACCGCCATGCTCTACCGCAACCTGCTGGCGATCGAGGTGGAGGAGACCATCAGGTCGCAGCCGCTGGACGGCATCGTGGCCCTGGGCAACTGCGACAAGACCGTGCCCGCCTACCTAATGGCGCTGGCCAGCGCGGACATCCCGGGGCTCGTCGTCACCGGCGGGTTCCGGGTGCCTGCTTCCTTTGACGGTTTTCCTTTGGGTAGCGGGACCGCTTTGTGGCGGCTGTACGACTCGCGGCGCAGTGGTCTGCTGGACGACGCGGCCTGGGCCAGGCTGGAGGGCTGCCTGGGCCAGGGGCTGGGCGCGTGCAACACCATGGGCACCGCCTCCACGATGGCGATCATGGCGGAGACGCTGGGCCTGGCAATGCCGGGTTCGGCCGTGCTGGCCTGCGGGAACCCGCGGCAGGTTGTGCTGGCCGAAGCGGCCGGGGAGCGGATCGTGTCCATGGTGGGTTCGTCGGTGCGGCCTGCTGCGTTTTTGACGCCTGCGGGTTTTGATAACGCACTGACCGTCCTGGCGGCGGTGGGAGGCTCGACGAACGCGATCATTCACCTGTGCGCGGTGGCCGGGCGGCGTGGTCTTTCGTTGCCGCTGCGGCGGTTCGCTGACGCCAGCGCGCGGGTGCCGGTGATGGTTGATCTGGCGCCGATCGGGACCGGGCTGATGCCGGACCTGGCCGCGGCGGGCGGGGTGCCGACGGTGCTCGCTTGTATCGCTTCGGAGCTGGACCTTTCTGTTCCTACGGCGACGGGCGCTTTGCTGGGCGAGTCGCTTCCTGGTGGTGGCGCTCGCTGGCCGGTCGGGGAGCCGGTGACGGAGCTGCCGGCATTCATGGTGGTGCATGGAAACCTGGCGCCCGGCGGGGCGGTTATCAAGGCCGCGGCGGCCAGTCCTGGTCTGCTACGGCACCGCGGGCCGGCGGTAATGTTCCACTCCTATGAGGAGATGCGCAGCCGGATCGATGATCCCTCGCTGGACGTGGATGCGGAGTCCGTGCTCGTGCTGGCTGGATGCGGACCTGCGGGGATGGCCATGCCGGAGTGGGGCAACATCCCGATCCCGGCCAAGCTGCTCAGCCAGGGCGTGACCGACATGCTGCGGATCACCGACGGGCGGATGAGCGGCACCGGGTTCGGGACCGTGGTGCTGCATGTGGCGCCGGAAAGCGCGGTCGCCGGGCCGTTGTCTCGGTTGCGCGACGGGGACATGGTGTCGCTGGACGCTTATGCGGGCTCCTTGTCAGTAGCGGCCGACCTGGGTGCGCGTGAGCCAGTGCTGCCCGTGGTCAGCGACCGGCGGGGCTGGCCGGTGCTGCACCGGATGCACGTCTTGCAGGCGCCCGAGGGGTGCGACTACGACTTCCTGCAGCCTCAGACGCCTGAGCAGCTGTCCTTCGTCGAGCCGGTAATCGGCCGGTCGTAGCCTCTAGCGCTACCAATGAATGTGGCGCTCTACCCGATAGAGGGGTCTTTGATAAATCCCCCAGCGGTCCGGCCGGCTCAGTACGCCGCCTGGTGATCGAGGCCACGGTCACGGTGTGACCCGTCGCCGCGGGCCCGGCCGGCCGGTGCGGCCATCCGCGGCTTGCGGCGCACAGGCTCCGGTGCCCCGGCAGACGGGGCCAGGGCTCCGGTCAGGTAACCGGGGGCCTGGAACCACAGACCCCCCATGAGCCCCGTCGTGGCCTCGTAGCCTCCGCCCGCGGCCGGCGAAGCGGCCGCGGCCGGCGAAGCGGCCGCCACGCCCGCGACCCCGGACCCCATGTCCTCCCGGCTCCTGCTCTCCCCTGCGGCCCCGGCGCCCCTCCCGCCCCGGGCCCCGCAGACAACGGGGTGGAAATGGCCTGCCGGGTAGATCTGGGCCCCTAGGGGGTACCGGATCCGCCCGGAGGGCCCGATCCACCCGGATAATCCCGCACCCGCCGCGCCGGGCGGCACACCACGAGCACGCCCGGCCCGCCCGGCACCACGGGACCCGCGCACCCCAGACGGGGACGCGCGATCCGAGCGAGAAACGGCGCTCTACTCTGAAGAATCAGTAGAGCGCCACTTTCATTGAATTTGCCAGGCGGGACCGCTAGCCGGTGAGGAAGCGGTAGGAGCCTATCTCGGTGAAGGTTTGCTGGACTGGGGGCTGGTCGCAGCGGTCCATGATGCCGGCCTGGAATTCGCCGAAGGCCTTGACGGCCAGGATGGGACTGGGGTCACGTTCGGACTGGACGATGTGGACGAACGTCACCTGGTCGTCCAGCTGGAGGGTGGCGTAGCGGAAGCCGTCGGGGCGGATCTGGTGGAGTTCGGCGTAGACGGCGCGGACGAGTTCGGCGTTGACGACGGCCTGGTCGGGCTTGGTCCGGTAGCGGATGAGGCGCTGCTGCATGGTTATCTCCTGGTCTCGATCTTCGGTGCGTCGTTCTGGACAGAGGTGGCTGGTGTTGCTGGGGTCGTTGGGTTTGGCTGCCAGCGGCTGGGGATGACCAGGCCGGATGCCGCGCCGAGCAGGGCCAGGCCGGCGCAGGCGCCCATGGCGGGGCCGAAGCCGGCCGCGAACGCCGTAGGCGGGGCGTAGCCGCCGCGGGCGGCGAAGACGCGGTCGCCACCACCTGCACGTCTAGCGACACCATCAGCGATGTCGCCGAGGTCAGCGCCAGGACCCAGCCTTGCCCCGGGGTCAGGCGTGCCGTTCGTTCTCACGTCTCCTCCTCGTAGTCCGTCATTGGTTCAGACACCAAAGGTGACGGCAGCTGAGCGATGACTTTCCGGCGCCCGCGGTGTCCGTATAGGTGAAGGAGGATGCCGTGGCGACAGAGGCGACGCTGGAACGGGCGCGGAGCGGGGACGACCAGGCGTTCGGCGAGCTGACCGACCCGTACCGGGGCGAGCTTCAGCTGCACTGCTACCGGATCCTTGGTTCAGTGCAGGACGCCGAGGACGTGCTGCAGGAGACGTTGCTGGCCGCCTGGCGGGGGCTCGGCCAGTACGAGGGGCGGGCGTCGCTGCGCACCTGGCTGTACCGGATCGCGACCAACCGGTGCCTGAACGCACTGCGGGCCAGCGGCCGCCGGCCGCGGACCGAACTAGCCGGGCCGTCGTTCCTGACCGCCGAGCCGACGCGGCGGGGTGAGCCCCTGTGGCTGGAGCCGTATCCGGACGTGCCGCTCGACGGCCTGCCGGATCTTGGCGCGGGCCCGGAGGCGCGGTACGAGGCGAAGGAGGCGGTCGCGTTGGCCTTCGTGACCGCCGTGCAGCACCTGCCGCCGCGGCAGCGGGCCGTGCTTATGCTCAGGGACGTGCTCGGGTTCCGCTCATCGGAGGTGGCGGACATGCTGGAGAGCAGCGAGGCCTCGGTCAACAGCGCGCTGCAGCGGGCCAGGGCCACCATGGCGAGCCGGCTCCCCGGAGCGGACCGCGAGCGTCCGCCGCTGCCTCGTTCGGCTCGGGAACGGGACGTCGCGACACGGTTCGCCACCGCGTTCGCCGCCCAAGACATCGACGGCGTGGTCGCGCTGCTGACTGACGACGCCTGGTTCACGATGCCACCGGTCACGCTGGAGTATCAGGGCCACGAGGCCATCGCTAGCTTCCTGCACGACATCAACGCCTGGCGGGGTCCGAGGCGCTATCGGCTGATCCCGACCCGGGCCAACGGCCAGCCCGCGTTCGGGTGCTACCTGCAGGACGCCGAAGCGCCGGCGTTCCGCGCGCACGGGATAATCGTGCTGACCCTGGAGGGCGACCGGATTTCGGCCATCACGCGCTTTGTCGACAACAGCAACCTGGCCCGGTTCGGGTTGCCGCGGATGCTGGCGGATTAGGAGGCCTTCCGGTCAGGAGGCCTTCGGGTCAGGAGGCCTTCGGGCTGGCTGGGTCGGTCAGAAGCGGTAGCGGGTCGTGCGGCCGGAGTACTCGTCGGCGGTGCCGAACGCGAAGACGGTCGCGGGCGTGACCTCGTAGGGGAGATAGGGCGGCGGGCCGGCCGTGGGCGCGCCATACGGGGCATCAAATGCGCCGTCGGTCACGGTGACGGGCCAGCCGTACTTGGTCCGGTCCACCTCTGCTACCTGCTGCAGCGCGGCTTCTTCGGTCACTTGCCTTGCGTTCCCCTCAAGAACGACATCCATGGTGTCGGTGCGGGCCGTGACCGTGCAACGGGGGTCGGCTAGTAGGTTTCTGCCTTTGCGGGAAGCTTTGGTGGAGGTGCTGTAGAGGCCGCCGTCGAGCCAGACGGCCAGCACTGGGCGGACGTGGGGACGGCCGGTGGGATGCACGGTCGCTAGCCAGTACAGGCGGGTGTCCTTGAGGACGTCGCGGACGAGGTCCCATGGCAGAACGATGGTGGGATCGACGGCGATCAGGTCGGCGGACTTCGGCTCGGGGCCGGTCATGGGTATCCTCCTTGCGCGTGTGGGAGGTAGGACTCGGTGGCGGTCCTGAAATCATCGGTTGCCGGGACGGCGTTGCCGTGTCGTGGGGTGCCGTCTTGGTGGCGCGGTGCTGGCGGCGCGCGGAGGGGGGCTAGCTCTGGTAGCATCTCGGCGAGGCACTGAGGGCCGTTAGCTCAGCGGGAGAGCGCTTCCCTGACACGGAAGAGGTCACTGGTTCAAATCCAGTACGGCCCACCAGGTTAGAGAATTAAATCGAACGCCTCGAACAGACTCTGGGGGCCATTCCGGGGGCCAAGTGGTCCTGGCGATGATGATCCATCAACGAGGTAGTCGCCGGGCCAGTACTGGTATCGCCGCGATCTGGTCGGGGCTGAGGTTGTCCAGGTCGAGCTTTTCTGGTCGTTTGGGGTGGCCGGGCCAGATGGTGCGCTCGGGGGTCACGATCAGGTCGACGCGGAAATCGTGTGGCTGCTCGGGCAGGTCCTCGTTCAGAACTTGCAGGTCATGGACTGTGGTCGCGATGATCGTCTGCTGGCTGAGCAGGCCCGCCTCGGCCAGCAGCGCGGCCTCAATGTCGGAGTATCCTGCGCCCTTGCCCAGCCGGGCGCCGTGCTCGTTGACGGCCACGCTGCCGCAGACGATGAGGTCGATCGCCCGCATCTGGCTGATGGCGATGCCCGGCGCGATACGGGCAGCTGCCGTCCGGTCCGCCGCCTCGACCGCTGGCAGGGGCAGGTTGTGCGGGTCGAGCAGGTAGAACGGCTCGAGCGTGGCGAGCTTGGGCGCCGCCATGTAGAGGAGCTTTCCGTCTTGCAGGGCGCGGATGCGGACCGGCAGCTGGGCCCGGTCGGGCGCGACTTCGAGGACCTGGGCCTGCTGCCAGGATGGGAGGCCGGCGAGCCGTCCGGCGGCCTGGGTGGCTCCGTCGAAGGCGGGGATGTAGCCGCGTACTCCGGGCTCGGCCACGCCGGCTTGTTCGAGCCGGGACCAGACTCGTTCGCGGATGGCCTGCTTGGCCTGGCTGGCGGCGGTCATGCCTTCATGGTCGCTCAGCCTGCCATGAGGGTGAGCAGCCGGTCGTAGACGTCCTGGACGGCGGGCACGGTCCGCCAGGGGCGCATTTCGCGTCCGGCGGTGAAGGCGATGTTCAGTCCGCCTCCGCCCCGGTTCAGCTCGATGACGTCGATCGCTTCGTGGAGCCGACCGGCGGCTTCGTCCAAGTCGCCCTGGCGGATGAGCGCGAGGGCCAGGTTGCCCAGCACGATGGCCCGGGGCTTGGAATGGTCGCTGTGCGCGGCAGCGCCTTCGAGCAGGCCTTGCGCGCGCGTGGTGTCCTGCAGGAACAGGTAGCACGATCCGGCCATCCGCCCGAACTGGGTGGCCGAGTACAGCTCGATCGCCGTGTCCAGCTCGCCGATGCGGCCGAACCTGGTGTCGGCGGCCGCCAGTGCCTGTTCGCATGGTGCCAGTTCGCCGAGCATGGCGTGGGCCTCGGCGGTGTGCAGGATGGCCAGGCCCGTCAGCACGTCACTGACGCGGCTGGTTGTCTCGGCCGCCTGCCCGGCCAGGACGAGGCCGTCCCTTGGGTTGCGTTCGCCGTACAGGGCGATCATGGCCTTGCGGAGCAGCGCGAGGCCCTCCGCGGCCGGGTCGCGCACCTGGCGGGCGGCGTCGATGGCCTGGTCCAGGTACATCCGGGCGGACGCATGGTCGCGCCGCTGGGAGGCGTCCCAGACAAGCTGGCCCATGAGGATGGCCGCTTCGGCCTCGACGGCGTGCAGTTCCCGCCGGATCCGGCTGCTGGTGGCGTGGGCGGCCAGGAAGCGCACCTGTCCTAGGCACTGGCCGGCGCGGGCGAGCAGCGACGAGGACGGGACGTGGACGTACTGCTCGTCGAGGTGCTGTACCCGGCTGCGCAGGCCGGCGACGGTCACCAGGTCGGTGCTGCCGGGGTGGGTAAGTGCATGGCTCACGCGCTCCTCGGCTCCGGCTTCGGCTTCGGCTTCGGCCTGTCTGCCTGCGGCCAGCAGGCGATCGAGCTGGTCGAGCGAGACCCGGAGGACGCGGGCGAGGCGCGGTCGTATCCAGGGCTGGGGTTCGGTCTCGCCGCTTTCCCAGCGCGCCACCGTGGAGCGGTCAATGCTCAGCCGTTCCGCCAGCTGTTCCTGGCTGAATCCGGCCGCCTTGCGCCGGGCCGCCAGGCTGGTGGCCCAGGAACTGGGCAGTGTTGTAGGACACCGGGATCCCGGCGGCCAGGGTGTTGCGGGCCGACTGGGACGGGGTGATGCCGATCACCCGGCCAAGCCCGGCCGCGGCCCACGCCGCGCCGGCCGCGGCCAGCACGTGCGTCTTGCCGGACCCGGCGGGCGCGTCGATCACCGAGACGCGGCGGCCGTCGGTCAACACCGCCAGCGCCGCGGCCGCCTGATCTTCACGCAGGCCGGTGCGCGTGCGCGGGCCGTGCGCGTGCGCGGGCCGGGCGCGTGCTGCGCGTCGGGCGCGCGGCCGGCCAGTGCGGCCTCGAGTTGCGCCAGGTCCGCGCCGAGTGCTCGCGCCGCATCGGCGCGGGTCATGCGCGGCGCGCCGGCGGAGCGGGCCAGCGCGAGCATGCGCTCTTCGGTGGTCAGCTGCGCGTGCGTGGCATGGCGTACGCCGCCGTGCCGCTGGTAGATGCTGCGCCCGTCGGCGCGCAGCAGGCTGCGCGGGACTTCGGCGGGCTCGGGTGCTTCCAGGCAGGCCACCGGCTCGAACTCTGAGCGCAGTGCGCGGCCGGCGAGGTCTTCGAGCAGGGCGGCGGCCGCGGCCGGGTCCCTGCCCGTGCGGGGCAGGACCCGGCCCAGGTACTTGATCAGGTCCGCGCGGGTCCAGGTGCTCTTCTCCTGCTGCGCCAGCGCGACCGCCTTCTGCGCCGCCTGGGTTAGCTCGAGCTGGCTGAGCACCGGGCCGTTTGGGTCGCGCGGGCCGCGCGTGCGCGCACCTGCGCTGCCATGCCACACCGACGGCGCGACCGACGCCAGCGACACGCCGAGGGTACGCGCCAACTTGCCCGCCCACTCCTGGTGCAGCTCCGCCAAGTCCAGGGCCCCTTCTTTCGCGGCCCGCGTGGCGAAGTTGGCCGCCTGCGCCAGCCGCGCCAGCTCGCGCTGCGACGGCGCGCGGCCGTAGCGCTGCTCGAACCGCGCCGCGCGGGCGCGCAGGTCCGCGGTGATCGACTCGCGGCGGGAGGAGAACACGCGCATCATCTCCCCGGAGATGCCCGTGATCTCGAACCCGTACCCGTCATCGCGGGCGGTCCACTCCAGGCCGAACCGGCGGGTCAGGGCTTCCTCCAGGTGCTGGGACACGATCGCGGCGACCGCGGCGATGTGCTCGTTGTAGCCCAGCGAGTCCGGCGCCCGCCACTTGCCGTCGGTGGTAGTCCGGGCGGTGTGGGCGATCTGGGAATGGACGTGCAGCTGCATGTCGCCGTCCCGGGAGGTGTGCTGCAGCCAGTGCGCCACGGCCAGGTCCGCCTCGTGCCACTGGCCAGTTTCGCGGCCGGGCACCCGGGTGTTATGCGACCCGGTGCGGGTGTAACCGGCCTCGCGCTGGAAGTAGCCGAACCCGGCGTGCACGGCCTGCCAGATCATCTCATCGACCTCGCCGACCAGGGCGGACCAGTACGCGTCGCCTTGCTGATCTCCTGCTTCGCGGGCCAGCCGGGCGTTCTCGCCGAGGGAGGCGTGGAAGATCGAGATCGACTTGGACAGCGACAAGGTCAGGTCGAAGAACAGCGGGCCTGGGCGCGCCTTCCCTACCGCCTCGGCCCGCAGCTCGCGCTGGCGCTCGGCGGTGGCGTGCGGCTCGGCCGCCAGCAGCGCAGCGTACACATCGGCGGCCTTGCGGCCGCCGACCGGAGGCCGGCCCAGCGGAGTGCCGTCGCGGGCCTGGCGCTCGCCGAATAGCAGGTCATACGGCTTGCGGTCGACCTGCTGGCCGGGCTCGAAGCCGAGGGCTTCCGCGCCGGGGCCCTACCAGCGGCCGGGTGGTTCTCCCCCGCTCTCGCTGGCCTGGATGTAATAGCTGGCCGCGTCCTTCGCCGGGCCGCGGTCCACCTGTTTCCAGATGTAGTCCAGGTCATAGCCCTTACTCAGGGTCGCGACAACTGCCAGCCAGCCTCCAATCTCCCGGACCGGGGGTCGCAGAACTGACCATGCTCATCGGGATGGTGCATGGGTGTGACGCTCGAACAAGCCATGAATCGAGGATGGCAAAACGGTCGATCAAGATCAGAAACGAGCGAAGCAACAATCGGACATAACGGGCGCGTATGGGCATGGGTGACTTCAGCGGCGCGACAGCCCGTGCGCATCGAGGCCGCCGAGCCGGTCAGCGCAGTCGGGCTGCAACGTGACACCAGCCGCGAGAGCGTTGCCGTCGACCACATCGATCGCGGGATCGACATCCCCTTATCCACTCGAAATCGTGCCCAAGGGCAGGAGCGATGACCCGACCGTGACCCTCGCCCGCGCGGACGAACTCAGCGGACCGTTCTGGGCGGGCGTGTTCAAAGGCCCCTCGCCGTTTGCGATGCGGTCGTCCCGGTCGACTGGAGGGTGTACTCGCAGATCAGCTCGCCGAGCATCTGTTCCGTCATGACCGGATGCTCCTTTTTCCCAGGGCCTGGTCGAGCTCGAAGCGGGAGCTGATATCGAGCTTGGCGAACACCTTGCGCAGGTGCCACTCCACGGTGCGGCGCCCGATGAACAGCTGCGCGGCGATCTCCTGGTTGGTTCGCCCCTCACTGGCCAGCTGGGCGATCTCCTCCTCCTGCGGCGTCAGGTCGGTACGGGTATCGTCGCTGCGCTTGCGCACCGTCTCGCCAGTCGCCAGGAGCTCTCGCCGCGCCCGTTCGGCGAAGGCCTCGGCGCCCATGAACGTGAGCGCGTCGAACGCGGACCGCAGCTGGTCACGGGCCT
Source organism: uncultured Actinomycetes bacterium (assembly GCA_963769715.1). Lineage (GTDB taxonomy): Bacteria > Actinomycetota > Actinomycetes > Streptosporangiales > Streptosporangiaceae > Palsa-504. The sequence continues at coordinate 134,429 of CAVYNE010000032.1, read as the reverse complement.
CGGCCCGCCGCTTCTCCCGGCGCAGCCATTCGCCGTAGACCAGGCGGGCGCGGGCCAGGTGGGTCGCCATCCGTGTTCGGCCCAGCAGCTCGATCGCCTCGCCGTATTCCTCTTCGGCGGCGCGTCCCCCGGATACCAGTGCCCGGGACCGCGCCGCTGCCCCGCGAGCCCAGTTGCTGGTGCTCGCCGCGGCTAGCTGCGACAGCTGGCCGGCAGCCGCGCGAGCACGTTCCTGCTGATCACTTCGTGCCGCGGCTTCCACCAGCTCATACAGCGCCCAGGGCGAGATGACGATCTCGCCGACAGCGCTGGCCCGGTGCGCCGCCTCGGCGGCGGCCCGGTAGTTGCCCTGGCCGTTATACAGCACCGCCTGCGCGTAGTCCGTGTAGGTCAGTGCCGCGCCCTCGCCCCGGTCCGTGGCACCGCGGGTCATCTCCTCGGCCAGTTCGGCCGCGCCTGGTGCGTCCCCGCGCCACGCGGCGAGCAGCAGCGGAAGGTAGGGCAAGGTGGCTTCCCGGGTCCCCGAGTCGACGCGCTCACGCTCCATCAGCAAGGCCGCCGCCTTCGACAGCTCACCGGCCTGGACGTGGATCTCGGCAAGATAGTCCAGCGTGAACGGAAGCCAGCTGAGGGTGCCGTTCGCGCGGGCCAGCCGGAGCTGGCCGGCCGCGAGCTCGAACCACGCCTCGTCGTCCCACAGGTCCATGGCGACGATGTTGTACGCGACGGACAGCCAGCCCAGCTCGAGCGGTTGCGCCCGGTAGAGGCGCAGGGCCTGCTTGAGCGCGGGGGCGGCGGCCACGTACCCATCGGCCAGGCGCACGGCGAGGCCGTAGACGAGCAGCTGCGAGTGCGGCGGCTGCGACCCGGAAGGCGGCAGCGCCGCGGATCTCGCGGCGCGCGCGACCTGCTTCGCGTCCTGTCCGTGGGCGAGCCGGCCGGCGTAGATCGTAGCCAGCAGAGCTTCGAGATAGGTCTGCCTGGCCAGTTCGGCGTCCAGGCTCTGCAGCCGCTGCGCGGCCCGCAGCATGAGCGGCGGCGCGTCGCCGCCCCGCCGCAGCGCGAACGCGACCTGCGCCCGCATCCGCTGCGCGCGCGCCTCGTCCAGGTCGCCCGGCGGCCCGACCTCAGCCGTGACCAGCAGGGCCTGCGCTGCCTCGAAGTCTCCCGCTGCATACTTCGCCTCGGCCGCCGTCAGAGCCCGTGAGGCCCGCTGGCCCGGGTCCGGGGTGAGCGCGACGGCTCGCTCCCAGAAGGCCGCGGCGGCGGCTATCCCGCCTCGGCGTAGGGCACGGCCGGCCGAGTTGATGAGCTCCTTGGCCACCACCTCGTCCGGCCCGGCCGTCGCGTGGGCGCAGTGCCACGCCCGGCGGTCGGGGTCAGCGAGCGGATCGGTCACTGTGGCCAGCGCCTCGTGTACGGCTCGCCGGTCATCGGCGGTGGCGGCCCGGTAGGCGGCCGAACGCACCATGGGATGCCGGAAGCGCACGGTCGCACCGAACTCCAGCAGGTCGGCCGCGACGGCCAGGTTGATGGCTCCGGGGTCCAGGCCGAGTATCTCAGCCGCCCGGAGGATCAGCGCCGGGTCGCCGACCGGATCGGCCGCCGCCAGCAGGACCAGCCGCTGGACCTCGGCTGGCAGCTCACCCAGGCGTGCTGCGTACTGATCTTCGATGCGCCGAGGCAGGTCGCCCGCATCCGGAAGAGCGAACCCGCCGGCGAGGTCGGCGGCGCTCCGGCCACGGTAGAGCTCGAGCAGGGCCAGCGGATGGCCGCGGGTCTCGGCCAGGATCCGGGCCCGGACGCTTTCGTCGAGCGGGCCTGAGATGACCGTCGCGAGCAGCGCCTGAGCCGACTGCTCATCCAGCCCGCCCAGCCGGAGTTCGGGCAGACCCGCCAGGTGATCCGACGCGGGATCTCCGGGGGCCGGCGCCCGGACCGCGAACACCAGCGCTACCGGCTCGGCCAGCAGGCGGCGCGCGATGAATCCGAGGACCTGGGCCGAGGCCTGGTCGAGCCACTGCGCATCGTCCACGACGCACAGAATCGGCCGCTCCTGGGCGGCCTCCGCCAGGAGGCTGAGCGCCGCCAAGGCGACCAGGAACCGGTCCGGGCTATCTCCGGAGGCGAGCCCGAACGCGACGCTGAGCGCGCGACGCTGCGGCTCGGCCAGCGACCCGAGCCGGCCGAGCATCGGCGCGCACAGCTGGTGCAGCCCCGCGTAGGGGAGTTCCATCTCCGACTCGACGCCGACCACGCGGGCCACCCCGAAACCGGGCACCTCGGCGATCAGCTGCCGCAGCAGTTCCGTCTTGCCGATCCCCGGCTCTCCCCGCACGACCAGGACGGCACTGCGGCCCCTGCGCACGTTCGCGATGAGCCGTCCCAGGATCTCCAGCTCGGCGGTCCTGCCGAACAACCGGGACGGAGGCATATCACACCGACCATCCGGAGTGAGGAATAGGAGAGATGCTTCGCCTCAACGCTACTCACCACCTCGGCGTGGCCGCAACGGCCACGCGCCGCTCGGCCAACCAGGGCCGCCGGCCTAGTGGCCAGCGGTCTGGCCGCCGTCGATGTGCAGGATCTCCCCGGTGATATAGGGCGAGGACTCCAGGAACAAGATGGCGTCGACGACGTCGCTGACCTGGCCGACGCGGCCGAGGGGGGGAAGCTGGTCACAGAGTCCCTCGTAGCTGTCCGCCGGGTACACCTCGGTCTGGATGATGCCGGGCGAGACGGCGTTGACCCGGATGCCGCGCGCGGCGTACTCCACGGCCAGCGACCTGGTGGCCGCAGCTAGCCCGCCCTTGGTCAGCGCGGCCAGCACCGAGGGCGCATGCGAGTTCGCGAACTCGGCCAGGGTAGCCGAGATGTTGACCACGTGGCCGCCGTACCGCCTCACCATCTCGGCGATGACCCGCTGGGTCAGCCAGAAGAACCCGCCCAGGTTGACCCCGGTGAGCAGGGCGTAGTCCGCGGCGGTGTAGTCGGTGAACGGCTTGGAGACGAATACCCCGGCGTTGTTGACCAGGGTGTCGATGCGGCCGAACCGATCCAGCGCACTCTCGACGATCCGGTCGGCGGTGGCAGGCTTTGCGATGTCGCCCTCGACCGTGAGCACGTCCGGATCAGCGGACGGCCCGATCGTCCGGGCGTTGGCCACCACCGCCCAGCCGTGGCCGAGGTATCCGGCCACCAGGCTGGCGCCGATGCCCTGAGAGCCTCCGGTGATGATGACGACCCGCCGGTCGTTTCCGGTCATGCGATGATCAGCGCCGGGTCGCTCGGGTGCGGGCTGAGGGGCGTGGTCTCGACGGTCATCCACGGATCCATAGGCAGCGACCTCAAGATCGCCTGCATCTCGGCGGGGCTTCCGGCGTTCCACAGGCCCAGTGCGCGCGAACGGCCGGGCAGCCTCCACAGCCGCAGCAGATGCCCCTGCGCGGCCAGCTCCTTCGCGCGCCTCGCCTCGTGCGCCTCGGTATCGTCCACGGCCTGAGCGAGCGTGCCCTCCGGGACGCTGATGGTGAAGGTGGTCAGGAACTCGGTACCTGCGTTCCTGGCCGCGAGCGCCGGGTCGTTCGGGTGCGGCGCGAGCGGCGTCACCTCGTCGGTGCGCCACACCCGCAGCGGCATCGAGGCCAGGACCTCCTCAAGCTGGCCGCCGTCAGCGGCGGCGAACAGCCCGAGCGAGCGCCATTCACCCGGCCGCAGCGGCGGACGCCACAGGCGCAGCAGGTGCCCCGCCGTCGCCAGTTCGCGCGAGTGTGCGGCCTCGCGGGCCCGGACGTCGTCGACGGCCTGGTCCGGCGTCCCGTCCGGGACGTGGGTGGTCATTGTGACGAGGTACTCCATGGCCGGCTCCTCCTGGTCTGTCGAAGTGAAACCACGATCCGTTCGGTGAAAAAGAAATTTCGATTATCCCAAACCGACCATAGTGTTACGGTCTGCATGCGGTCGGCTCGGGGTGTGTCCGCGAACCTGGTGGATCTCCGCGCCGGCGACGGAATCCGTCACGTCGCCGGCGCGGAGAAGCCGTCTCAGCGGCTTAGGGGTTGGGCGGGCCGAGGTAGGGGAACTCGTTGAGCAGGTCGTCGTGCGGCTTGAGGCCGGACGGCGGGACCTTGCCGTTGGTCAGCCAGGCGAAACGCAGGCTGTACACATCGTCGGTAGGCACGCGGCCGTTGGGATAGCTGGCGGGCTGGGTCCGGTCGTAGTGCAGGATGTCGGGCAGGACCTGCAGGGCGGTTGCCTTGGCCTGCTCGGGCGTGTAGCCGCCGGCGTTCTGCAGGATCGCCGACCACGGTTCCAGGTAGTTGGCCACGTCGTCGGCGGGCTGGCGGGAGTTGAACAGGTTCTTCTCCCCGTCGGGGTTGATGAACGGGTTGATGGTCGGGTTCCCGCCGCGGTCCAGTTGCTCGAGCACTCCGTTGCTGTACCGGCTGATCGAGGCCCACACGCCGATGACCGGGCCGCCGAGCATGTCGTCGGGTACCTCGAGCACGATCGAGTCGACGTTGTTGCCGGCGAAGTCGTCGTGCCCCGTCCAGGTGAAGCCGTGCAGGGCGCCTTCGACGTCGGCGAAGAACGGGTCGCTGCGTAGCCCGGCGAACAGCCGGATGCGGCCGGCCTGGACGGGCTGGGCGGTGCCGTCGAAGCTGACCGGGATGCCCTCGGCGAGTACCTCTCCGGCGGGTTCGGCCTGGCGGGCCTGCGTGCCGGTGGCGTACCAGGCGTTTCCGGTCTGCCTGCCGTTCTCGTACTCGGAGAAGGTGAAGGTGAACGCGACGTCGGCCTGGTTGTCGCCGTCGGTGTCGATGTTGATCCGGTAGACCGCGCCGGGGTAGAACTCCGGGCCGGTCACCGGGGCCGGTATCGGCGGCGGGGCGCTGGTCGGGTTGGAGTCCATGATCAGCACGGTCGTGCCGGGGTGGTGACGGTGAAGCAGCGTGTGGTGATGTTCCGGGCTGGCGGCCGCCGGGAAGACGAACACGTCGGTGAGGTCCAGGCGGCGGTCGTCGCCGGGGAACTTGAGGTTGTCGGCGCTGAAGTGGTTCGACATGGGTGTGCTTCCTTCTGGGTGGTGGTGTCGGCTGGTCGGGGGTCAGCCGCGGATGAAGTCGAGCAGGGCGGTGTTGACCTGGGTGGCGTGGGTCCAGGGGATGGCGTGTGGGCCGCCTTCGACGACGACCAGCCGCACGTCCTTGATCAGGCCGGGCAGCCGACGGCCGGTCTTGTCCAGCGGCAGGACCTGGTCCGCGTCGCCCTGGATGACAAGGATCGGCACGTCGATCTCGGGGAGGTCGGCGCGGAAATCGGTCGCCCAGGTCGGGATGCAGGCCACCGCGGCGGTGGCCGACGCGGTCACGGCCAGGTTCCAGCTGGCCTGCCAGGCCTGGTCGCTGACCAGGGTGCCGCGCAGGGTATCGAAGTTGTAGAAGTTGTCCAGGAATCCCTTCATCCACGCCGGGGTATCGGCCCGGGCGGCCTGGACGAACCCGTCGAACAGGCCTTGCGGCACCCCCTCGATGTTGTCTGCTGTCTGCAGCAGGAACGGGGGGATCGGGGCGACCAGCACCCCCTTGGCCACCCGGGCCGAGCCGCGGGTGCCCAGATGCCGCGTGACCTCGCCGGTGCCCATCGAGTGCCCGACCAGGACGGCGTCGTGCAGGTCCAGGTGGTCCAGCAGGGTATTGAGGTCGGCGGCGAAGGTGTCGTAGTCGTAGCCGGTGACCGGCTGGCTGGACTGGCCGAACCCGCGCCGGTCATAGGTGATGACCCGGTAGCCGACCTCGAGCAGCGCCGGGACCTGCTTGTCCCAGCCGCGGCCGCTGAGCGGGTAGCCGTGGATCAGCACCACCGGCTGGCCGGCGCCGTGATCCTCGTAATGGATCTTGATGTCTGAGCTGTTTTCCTGGCCGACGGTGACCGTGGGCATGAGCCCTCCTTGTGTTAGCGGTTGATACGGGAATCACGGTCGCGCTCCCGGCAGCGCGTCGAACCCGTGAAACCCCCGGCCGGGTTTACCGGTCTGCGGCCGGGCGGGCCCCCGTGCCGGACACCGCCCTGGTTCGCGGTTGCGGCCGTCTGAGAACTCTCGTCATGCTGTGGCGACCGCAGTACACCCAAGCGTTCCCGCTCGACTGCCAGCAGGCCGAGCGGGCCACTCAGCGCGGAGCCACCGGCGAATCGCCCGGGATCAGCAGTTAGGATCCTGCGCAGGCGCTTGCGTACGTTGCTCGGTTGCTTGACCACCGGATTACGTTCCGTTGCCCGTCAAAGGGTTGCCTACGTAGAATCCGAGTCGATTTTCCGGGTCTCCAGGCTTCTGGAGCCCTTGCTCCAGGAGGGTTTTAATTCTTTCCTGCGCCGCTGGTCGCCCGACGGAGGTCATGCAGGCGTCCCAGCCCGCCCTGATTTCGACGTCGGTCGGCAGGCTGGCTTCGTTGACCAGGCGCTTGGTGTTCGCGATCGCCCACTTGTCGAACGAGGCGATGCGGGTTGCGAGGGCGTCGACGAAAGAGTCCAGCTCGGCATCGGGGAGCGCACGGTTCACATAACCGAGGAACTCGGCATCGGCGCCTCGGATGTCGTCTGCGCTCAGGAGCACTTCGAGGGCGCGCCCCCGTCCCATGACCCGCGGCAAGCGCGCCATGGGCCCTCCGCCAGCGACGAGGCCCACGCCCACTTCAAACTGCGACAAGAGCGCTTTCTCCCGGCTCGCGAAGCTCATGTCGCAGGCGAGCGAGAGCTCACTGCCGTTTCCGGTCGCCCGCCCCCGGATCAGCGCAATCGAAACGAACGGGGCGCGCGTCAGGCGTACCAGAACATCCGGCCATGCCTCGAGGCCGGTCGGACCTTGCGGGATGCTGGTCAGCTCCTCGAAGTTCGCGAGGAAGTCGGAGTGATTCAGAAAGAAGCCGTCGACTGCACTCTCGAAGACCACCACCTTCACTCGGTCGTCGTTCTCGAGCGCCGTGACGATCTGCCGGATCTGCGAAACGAATGCCGGACCCATGAGGTTGAGCGGCGGGTTGTCGAGTACGACTCGACAGTGTGAAGGCGTAACTCGATGGAGCCTGACTTGTGCGGCCTTTGTTGCTGAGGGCACGTCAGTGGTACCCATCGTGTCCTCCAAGAGTTGATGTTGATCTGATCGGCGCGGTCTCGCCTTCTGGTTGCTACGGGAATCACGGTCGCGCTCCGGGTGGCGCGTCGAACCCGTGAAACCCCCGGCCGGGTTCCCTGGTCTGCGGCCGGACGGCCCGGTACCGGACACCGGAACCCGGTTGCGCCCGGGCCGACCCGTATACCGGCGAACGCGCCGGGGGGTTCACGGGTGCGAGTGACCTCAGCGCACGCGACGGTGGAAGCCGGGACCGCCAGGCCTCCCGGCCATTACCGGCCCGGGGCTAGGCGGCAGCAGACGCATTACTGGAAATGGGCGACGGCGACGAATACCGCGAACGAGACCATCGAGAAGCAGGACCCGGTACACGAATGGCGCGTGGCCCAGCTGGTAAGCCTGGGCCTCCCTCGGTCCGTAGCCGAGGCTGCCGCCGGCGATGTCGACTGGCACCAGATGGCGGCGCTGGTGCGGTGGGGCTGCCCTCCGTGGCTCGCGCTCCGCATCCTGCGCTGATGCGGGCCGGCGACTGACATGACTGCCCTACGGCAGTCGTTCGCGGCGATGACCGCGCAGGAGCGAGCCAGGCTGATCGCGATGTACGGGGTGATCGCGAGCCTGCACGTGGCCGGGTTCGTCATCTTGTTCGCGTTCGTGGTGCCCTCGCATTACCAGGGGCTCGGGGTGGGGTAGCGGTGCTGGCCTACACGCTCGGCTTGCGGCACGCGTTTGACGCCGATCACATCTCGGCGATCGATAACTGCACGCGTGAGGTGCTGAGCGAGCGGCAGGGCACCGGAGCCCCGCGCCCGCTGGGGTTCGGGTTCTTCTTCTCCCTGGGGCACTCCACCGTCGTGGTCGCCATCGGGGCCGGGATCGTAGTAGCGGAGAAGACGGTCTTCGGCGCGGTCTCGGACAGCGGCTCGGGGCTCGAGCGGTTCGGGGGCCTGTTCGGCACCGTCGTCTCGGCGGCATTCTTGCTGCTGATCGGGCTGCTGAACCTGATCGTCCTGGCCCGGATCGTGCGGGTCTTCGCCTCGATGCGCCGCGGCGAGTACGACGAGGCCGAGCTGGAGCGCCAGCTGGCCAACCGCGGGTTCTTCTACCGGTTCTTCGGCCGCTGGATGAAGGTCATCACCAAGGAGTGGCAGCTGTACCCGGTCGGGGTCGTGTTCGGCCTAGGCTTCGACACCGCCACTGAGGTCGCCCTGCTGGCCACCACCGCGCTGCTGGCCTCCCAGCACATCCCCTGGTACGCGATCATCTGCCTGCCGGTCCTGTTCACCGCGGGTATGACGGTCATGGACACCATGGACGGGCTGCTCATGAACCTGGCCTACGGCTGGGCCTTCTTCAACCCGGTCCGCAAGGTCTACTACAACCTGGCCATCACCGGGCTGTCCGTGGCGATCTGCTTCGTCATCGGCGCGGTCGAGGCCCTGAGCCTGCTGCCGCAGGAGATCCACGGGCTCAGCCGCACCACCGGCTTCTGGGGCTTGATGTCCCGGTTCAACATCAACACCGCCGGGTTCGTGATCGTGGGGCTGTTCCTCGTCACCTGGCTGGCCGCCCTGCTCATCTGGCGCTACGCCCGCATCGAGGGAAAATGGAACCCCAGCGGGCAGTCCGGCGCGCCCGGCGGCACCTCGTGATTGACCCGATATGCGTGCAGGCGTGATCAGTGCGGTTGCCGCGACTTTACCCGGGAGTCGCTAGGCCGGTGGCTCTGCCTGCCCGAGGCTGGCCATGGCCTGCCGTAGCTCCCGGCGTGAGCCGACTCCGAGCTTGGCGTACACCTTGCCGAGATGCCATTCGACGGTCCGAGTGCTGAGGAACAGCTGGGCGCCGATCTCCACGTTGGTACGGCCGTCGACGGCGAGCCGGGCGATGTACGCCTCCTGGGCGGTGAGGTCGCTGACCGTCTCGACCGCCGGCTTGCGTACCGTGTCGCCGGCGGCCAGCAGCTCACGCCGGGCCCGCTCGGCGAACGCCTCGATGCCCATCGTGGTGAACAGGCCATGGGCGGTCCGCAGCTCGGCGCGGGCGTCCCGGCGCCGGTTCTCCCGGCGCAGCCATTCGCCGTACAGCAGGTGGGCGCGGGCCACGGCCGGACGCATGCGGGTCCGGCCGAGCCGCTCGATCGCCTCGCGATAGCTGTTCTCGGCGGCCTGACCATCACTGAGCAGGGCGCGCGAGCGTGCCTCGGTGCCGAGCGCCCAGTCGGTGCCGCTGGCGCGGGTCGTCTCGGCAAGCCGCTGGAGAGCCTCGGACGCGCGCGCGGGCTGGCCGCTGCGGACGGCCGCCTCGACCAGCTCGGTGAGCTCCCATCCCAGGACGCCTATGTCGTCGTACTCGCATGCCAGCTCGGCGGCGGCGAGGGCCTTGTCGTAGCGGCCGAGGCCGTTGTACAGCAAGGCAGCGGCGTACTGGCTGGTCACTCCCCTCCCCTCACCGCGGCTCGTCATGTCGTCCATGGTGGCCTGGATGAGCTCGGTAGCCTCGGCCTCACGGCCCCGCCACGCGGCGACGCCCAGGGCACCGTGGGGCCCGAGTTGGCTCCCGGTCGCGCTGGCGACCGCCTCCGCCTCCGCGATGAGCGCCGCGCCCTGCTCCAGCTCGCCTGTGTGGGTGTGCAGGAGGATACGCCACCGGATCGCGAGGGGAAGCTCGCTGAGTGCTCCCGCGTCACGCGCGAGCTTGACGTGACGGCTGGCTAGGATGTGCCATGTCTCGTCGTCCCACACCGCCATGGCCGCCAGTCCGGCGAGCCAGAGCCAGCTCAGGCCCTCCTCCGCCGAGATGCCCTGACTGCGGAAGGCGAGCAGCGCCCGTCTCAGGGCGGGCGTCCCGGCCGCATAGCCCTCCGTGACCAGCAGCGCCAGGCCGTCCAGGAGCAGATCCGGGGCGCGCGCCGGGCCCGGTGGGGCGGGCGCCATGCGTGCGGCTATGGCCACGTCCCCGACCGCCGGAGACAGGCGGCCGACGAACAGGGCTGCGGTGAGCGCCTCCAGGTAGGTCTGGCGGGCCAGCCCGGCGTCCAGCGGCTCGAGCCGCCTGGCCGCGCTGAGCAGGAGCGGGGGTGCGTCACGGCCGTGACTGGAGGCGAACGCGATCTGCGCGCGCAACAGGTCACCGCGGGCACTCTGCAGTTTATTCAGCGGCCCGGCCTGGGCCATGGCCAGCAGGCCGAGTGCGGCGTCAAGAGCGCCAGACTGGTGCCTGGCTTGCGCCGCGGCCAGCGCCCGCTGCGCGCGGCGCGCCGGGTCGAGACTCAGCCCCGCGGACCGCTCCAGGAACGCGGCCGCCGCCGCGAGACCACCGCGGCGCTGCGCCCGGCCTGCGCACTGCTCAAGTTCGGCGGCAACTTCCTCATCGGGGCCAGCAGCGGCCTGAGCACGGTGCCAGGCCCGCCGGTCAGGATCGGCCGCCGGGTCGGTGGCTTCGGCCAGCGCGCTGTGCAGCTCCTGCCTCTCCTGAGCCGACGCCGACCGGTAGGCCGCCGAGCGCACCAGCGGATGCCGGAACCGCACCCGCGCGCCGAGCTCGGCCAGCCCCGCCTCCACCGCCGGCCCCGCCGCCCCGGCACCGATCGCGAGCCGCCCGGCCGCCCGCCACACCAGCACCGGATCGCCGGACGGATCGGCCGCCGCCAGCTGCAGCAACCGCCGGGTCTGCGCGGGCAACGCCGCCAGCTGCCGCCCGAAGCTCTCCTCGATCCGCCCGTCCAGCGGTACCGCGCTGCTGGGCCCGAACCCGCCCGTCAGCTGAGCCGGCGTCAGCCCTCGGGTCAGCTCCAGCAGCGCCAGCGGGTTCCCGTGCGTGTCGGCGATGATCCGGTCCCGGACCCGCGCGTCTAGCGGCCCGGTCAGCCCGGTCAGCACCGACTCCAGCAGCGATCGCGCATCCTTAGCGGCCAGGCCCTCCACCACGAGCTCCGGCAGCCCGGCCACGTCCTGGCCCGGGACCCGGGCCGCGAACACCAGGCCCACCGGGTCGGCCGCCAGCCGCCGGGCCGCGAACCCCAGCGCCTGCGCCGAGGCGTGGTCCAGCCACTGCTGGTCATCCACCACGCACACCAGCGGACGTTCCCCCGCCGTCTCGGACAGCAAGCCCAGCACGGCTAGGCCCACCAGGAACCGGTCCGGCACCGGGCCGGCACTGAGGCCGAACACGGTCCGCAGCGCCTCAAGCTGCGGACTCGGAAGAGACTCGGCATGATCCAGCACCGGCGCGCACAGATGATGCAGCCCCGCGAAGGCCAGCTCCATTTCCGACTGCACGCCTACAGCACGTATTACCCGGCATCCCGAACTGCTGGCCCACCCGGCCATGTAATCCAGCAGAGCGGTCTTGCCCACGCCGGGCTCACCGCGCACCACCAGGGCCCGGCCCTCACCAGCGCGCACGTCAGCAACGAACCGGTCAAGTACGCCACGTTGGCTGAGCCGGCCCGTCAGCCCTGCCGCGGGGCCGCCGATACCAGAACGTGCCGTCATAGGCCCGGCGCTACGCAGCAACCAGGGCGGCGGCACCGCCCGCTGCGGCAAGGCGACACTGGAACCGCGCTGCGGTCGCCCGGCCAGGCATGAGCGCTCATACGGCCTCCCAGCCAGACGCCACTAACGCCCGCTCGTCAGCCTACCCGGGGAGACCGCACCCGGAGGAACGGGCGCGCGCCTGTTGTCTGATGAGGGACCTGCGCCATTATCCCTGGCACTGACGCTCAACAGATGGTTCCGAGCGAGTACTGGCGCGACCCGGACCGCAGACCGAAGCGCCGGCCCGTGACTACACGGATGCGACGTCCCCCTGGAGGGCGACGCTGAGATCAGCATCACCCTGAGACGAGCTGACCCCGGTCTGCCCAGGATCAGTCGGCCCGTCCTGGCGGCCAGCAACCTGGACAGAAAGGCGGGCACAGGGGTCTGCGTCACCTGACTGTGAGCGGTTGATGGCCGCGATGAACTTCGACAATCTCGTCGCCGTACTCGCGGTCGCAGCGGCGGTGCCGTTGATTCTCGCGGCCGTTCCGCGGGTGCGTGTCCCCGGGCCGGTGTTGGAGATCCTGGCCGGGATCGTGCTTGGTCCCCGCGGTGCTGGACCTGGTGAAACCTGACCAGGCGGTACGGCTGGTGTCGACGATCGGGCTGGCGTTCCTGCTGTTCCTTGCTGGTCTCGAGGTCGACCTCCGCCACTTTCGCGGGCCTCGCGTCCGCCTGGCCGGAAAGGCGCTCGGCCTGAGCGCGCTGCTCGCTCTGATCATCGGTATTGTGCTGCACGCGGCGGGCGTCGTCGAAAGCCCGCTGCTCGTCGGGATCATTCTCCTGGCCACGTCGCTGGAGTTGATCATTCCGATCCTGGAGGACGCGGGTGTGGCCGATCGTCCAGTCGGCCAGTTCGTGATCGCGGGCGCCTCACTCGGCGAGCTCAGCCCGGTCGTTCTGCTCTCCCTGTTCTTCTCAGGCCGCACGACCGCCGTTGGTTCCAAGCTGCTGCTGCTGTCGCTGCTTGGTGTCCTGGTTGTCCTCGTCGTCATCGGAACGCTCCGCATCGAGCGCTCAATGTGGATCACGAGGATGATTAACAGGCTGGCCGATACCTCAGCCCAAATCCGACCTACGCCAGCGAGCCGCGACCTACCGCGCCAAGCTAAGGGGTTAGGACACGCGGGGGTTGAAAAGCCTGTCCATGGCTTCTGCACCAGTCGTCAGGATCGGCCGTAGTTCGCGCCGGTAAACCACCTCGGTCGTCCTTGAACTCGAGTGCCCCGCTATTCGCGCGATCTCCTCCACGGGCACTCCCGAGTTGGACATCAGCGATACAAACGAATGACGCAACTCCCGTGGCGTCCAGTGCTCCCCAATTCCTGCGGCCTTGCAGATTGCCCTGAACTCCCGCCGGACGTTAGCCGCGTCCAGGGCACCGCCTGTCCGCGTGGAGAAGACAAGACCTTGATCGCTCCACTCCGCTCCGGCAGCGAGCCGCTCCCCGGCTTGCCGCTTCCCATGGGCCCGGAGCGCATCGACCGCCATCTCGGGAAGGCCTAGCGTCCTCCGCGACTTTTCCGTCTTCGTATCCCCATGAGCCCGAACCGAACGCCACACAGCTGCGCTGGCCGGCGCAGGCGTCGCGCCATCCGGATCGCCGAAGTCAACATGCTCCCAGCGCAGCGCCCGGGCCTCTTCCGTGCGGATGCCGGTCGCGAGACAGAGGGCGATGTACGCGTGCATCCTGGTGCCCTCCGCGGCGGCCAGCAGTGCGGATGCCTGCTCCAGGCTGAGGCTCTTGCTCGGCCGTCCAGCCTGGCCTTTCGGGGTGTCGACGAGTACGGCGACGTTGCGTCCCACCAGATCCCGGGCCTCCGCGTGCCGGATAGCTCTCGTCAGCGCGTTGTGTCCCATCGCCACGGCGGCGCTCGAATAGCGCCGCCCTATCGCCGTCAGCGCCTGGTGCACGTCCCCGGCTGTCAGCTCGCGCAGCCTCCTGGCGCCGATCGTGGCCAGGATCGGCGCCAGGATGTGCTCGTTCTTTTCGATCGTCTTGGCCGACCGGCCGTCGAGACCTTCCCTGAGCCAGTCCTCGGCTGCGCGCCGGACGGTATAGTCCGGCCTTGCCCGGACGCCCGAGTCGAGGTCGCTGTGAAGCGCCTTCAGCCGGTCCTGGACCACGGCCTTCGTCTTGCCGGAGACCTTGCGCCGGACCCTTTTCCCTTCTGGGCCGAACCCGAGGCTGACCACGCCGCGCCACCGACCCTCGCAGTGCCGGTGCCTGTCGCTGTCACGGCAAGGACCGTCATGCTCGAAGAAGATCCCGTCCTCGCCCCAGCCGCGTCGTGCACTCATGACCTCATCCTAACAAAAATGGGGGCCAATCATGGGGGCCAACTGCCAGACTTATCCAGCCACAGCCAGACACGTCCAGCCACATAATCGCAGATAGCCTGACTTATATGGGTACGAAGAACCAGATCAGGATGCCATAGATTTTCCCTGACACGGAAGAGGTCACTGGTTCAAATCCAGTACGGCCCACCAGGTGTTTCTCGTTTCTGGCCCCACCAGGTAGTGTTCGCTGGCCCTACGGCGGCCTGCCAGGAGGCTTCCTCTCCCAATCTGCTGGCTCTCGGTGTGTGCGGGTTCATGATCATGCGTAGACGTCAGCCGCAGCTAGCATGGACTCGTGACCTACGAACGCATCACGACGGACCCCGATGTCATGGCTGGCCTGCCGTGCATCAGAGGGCTGCGCTTCCCTGTCGCAACGGTGGTGGCGATGGTCGCTGACGGAATGACGACCGACGAGATCCTCGCTGAGCATCCGGACCTGACCACCGAGGACATCCACGAATCGCTTCTCTATGCCGCCGAGGCCGTACGCGAGCGGGAGCTGCCGCTGCGGCACACAGCGTGAAGTTCCTCATCGACAACAACCTGTCCCCGCTCCTGGCCGAAGGCCTGAAGGCGGCGGGACACGATGCTGCCCACCTGCGGGACCTTGGTATGCAGGCGGCATCGGATCCGGCTGTCTTGCAGCGTGCTCAGCTCGATGAGCGGGTCTTGGTATCGGCTGATACAGACTTCGGCGGCCTGCTCTCCCGTTCACGGGCGACCGGCCCGTCAGTCCTCCTGATCCGGCGGCTGGCCGGACGGCGCGCAGCTGAGCAATCAGCCATCATCCTGGCCAACCTGGACCAGGTTGCCGAAGACCTGACAGCCGGAGCTGTCGTGGTCATCGGCGACGACTGGATCCGGATACGCCGCCTCCCAATGCCTGGCTAATCCGCTTCGCAGCGCAAATGGCCGCCGTTGTCGAATAAGCCTTAGGGGGGTATTAAATCGAGTAGGGGGCGGGGTCGCCCCGCCCCCTCTCACACCACCGGACATGCGGGTCCGCATCCGGCGGTTCGTCAGGCCGCTGGGTTGAGACGCTGCCAGGTCTGGCTCAGGGTCTTCAGGCCAAGGTGGTTCCAGTAGGAGTTGGGCAGAGATACCTGGAGGATCTGGGAGCCTGCAACCCGCCAGTATCTCCTGCTGACACCGGCCCATTTCCGGGCCTCGCTTTCGGAGATGCCGCGTATTCGCAGGTTGTGCCGCTTGGCGGCGGTGGTCTTCCATTCCTTCCAGCGGATCTGCCGCAGGCGGCGGCGCAGCCATCCGTCCAGCTTGCCGAGCACGCTGACGCGCTCGGCGAGCCGGAAGTAGGCCACCCAGCCGGTGATGAGCCGGTTGAGCCTGCCGATGCGGTAGTCCATCGACACGCTCCAGCGCCGCCGGGTCAGCATCCGCAGCTGGTCCTTCAGCCGCTGGATCGCCTTGGGGGCGATCCGGATCCCGACCCGCGGGCCGTCGAAGAAGAACCCGAACCCCAGCAGCGTCGCCTGCGCGGCGTGCCGGATCGAGGACTTCTCCCGGTTCACCTTCAGCTTCAGCCGCCGTTCGATCACGCCGCAGACGCTCTCGAACACCCTCTGAGCAGCCCGTTCGCTACGCACGAAGACCCGGAGATCGTCGGCGTACCTCACGAACCTGTGACCACGTTCCCACAGCTCCCGGTCCAGATCATCCAGCATGACGTTCGACAAAATCGGCGACAGCGGAGAACCCTGCGGGGTCCCCTCCGCCGTCGCCTGCTTGATCCCGTCGACCATCACCCCGGCCTCCAGATACCTCCGGATGAGCTTAAGGACCTTGCGGTCGTCCACCTTGCGCGCCACCCGCGCCATCAGCACATCGAACTGAACCCGGTCAAAGAACCGGTCCAGGTCGATGTCCGCGACCCACTCCAGGCCGTCCTGGATGCACCGCCTGGCCACCTTGACCGCCTGGTGGGCGGACCGGCCGGGACGGAACCCGAACGAGGACCCCGAGAAACCCGGATCGAAAATCGGCGTGAGCACCTGCGCGATAGCCTGCTGAATCAGCCTGTCCAGGCAGGTAGGCACCCCCAGCAAACGCTCGCCGCCCCCGGGCTTGGGGATCACCACCCGGCGGACCGGCGACGGCCGGTACGTGCCCGCGTCCAGGGCCTGCCGGACCGACGCCCAGTGCTCCCGCAGCCACGGGACAAGCTCCTCCGTGGTCATGCCGTCCACACCAGGCGCGCCGCGGTTAGCCCTGACACGCCTCAACGCCCGGCCCAGATTCTCCGGCGAGAGCATCCGCTCCCACAAGCTCACCTCCAGGCCGGGGATGACAGCATCCTCAAGGCGCGCCGTCTGGCCGCTACGCTCAGCTGCGGTGCTCAACGGAACTCACCGTCTCCTCCCGGCAGCTGGCCCGCGTCCGCGGGATGGCTGCGATCACCGCGACCAGCACGAGCAACCCGATTCCTCCGTCTCACCTGACGTTCGGCCCTTCCCGGCCCCTTACCTGATCCCGGCCGGTACTACGACCTCTGCTGACTTCTGCCTGGTCAGCCCGTACCTCGCGGTCCGGGCCGCCGGCGCGGCGACACCACAGCACAACCGGCACCCAGGCAGACCTCCCCGGATAAGAACGACCAATTTCCCCCTACGCCCGCCGCGTTTACGTGACGACCCTGTCGGTGATGACGGGCTTTACCTTCTTGAGCAGGCTCACCCAGATCGCCCCGCCTTGTACGCGGTTCGTGTTCCTCGGTGCAGGGTTTCGCCTCGGGCTTCCTTCCCACCCCGCCTCACGACGACGCAGTTGCCTCCGGCTCGGAGTTAGCACCACCTCTTCCTCCAGGGTCGGGTAGCCCGGAGGAACCTCCCCTCCGGGCTCCCACAGATCCCGGCGTGACGCTCTCACGTCACCGGGCTCTTATCATCCTGTCCGCCAGTACCAATTCACCTGACGCCAGTGCGCGAACATTTCCGGGTACTGGCTGGTGATTCTCTCCCAGCACGGGACGAGTTTCTTCCAGGTGCGCAGCCGCCGGTATTTCTTGCGGAGCCAGCGCACCAGGTAGTAATTGATGCGCTGAAGGAGAGGATACAGTTCCTTGAGGCCGAATGCCCCATAGTACTGGATCCAGCCACGCACGACCGGATTGATTTCCCGGGCGAGCTGGCCCATGGTCAGGCCGGTGCGCCGGTGCAGCCGCCATGACCGCACCGTCGCACTCATCTTCTTCAGGGCATCCTTACTGGCCGCGGGCAAGAACGAGGTAAAGATCCCCCCGTTCTTCCCGCGGGCACGCCGACCCCGGAACTCAAACCCCAAGAACGTGAAAGACGTATGCTCATAGGAGCCGCGCCGGTCACTGTCCTTGCAGTAGACAATTTTCGTCTTGTCCGGGTGCAGCTGCAACCCGACCTCGGCCATGCGCTCGCCGAGCGCGGCCAGCACCTGGCTGGCCTGCCGCTCGGTCGCGCAATGCACCACGGCGTCGTCAGCGTAGCGCTCGAACGGGCAGCCCGGGAACTCCCGGCCCATCCACGTATCAAACGCATAATGCATGAACAGGTTCGCCAGGACGGGTGAGACCGATGAACCCTGCGGGGTCCCCCGGTCCCGTTCCTGCAAGGTCCCATCGGGCAGCTGCAGCGGCGCGGCAAGCCACCGCTTCACATACAGCAGCACCCACGGGAGCGCGGTATTTGCCTCCACCGCCTTGATGATGAGATTCCACGGAACGCTGTCAAAGAATTTCCGGATATCCAAATCAATCACCCAGTTCTTCTTCCAGCACCGTTTCCGGCATGCCCCCACCGCGTCCAGCTGGCTTTTCCGGGGCCGGTACCCGTAGGAGTCCGGGTGGAACTTAGGTTCCACCGCTTTCTCCAGCCGGGCAGCCGCCACCGTTTGCGCAATTCTGTCCGCGACAGTGGGCACTCCGAGAACACGAACCCCTCCGCCATGCGGTTTCGGTATTTCCACCGCCTTCACCGGGGGCGGGAAGTAACTCCCCGAGGACATCCGGTTCCAGATCCTATACAGATTACCCTTCAGATCTTTCTCGAATTCCGCGAGGGACACCTCATCGACTCCCGGCGCGCCCTTATTGGCCCTCACCTTCTGATACGCCTCCCACACCTCCTGCTTCGAGATATCGAACGGCTTGCCTGACGGCTTCAGCTCGCCCACGCAGCTCCTCCCAGTTCCCTGGTTGACCGAACGAACCAGCCACGGACGACCCGGCCCCTTCACTCCACCCCCACCGCGCCAGGCAGGAGCTTCACCGCTACTACGAGCCGGTCCGCCTGCACGCCCCGCAACGGTACTCAGCGCCTCGCAGCCTCATGCTGCTTGCGCGCGCTCCCTGTCGCCGCCTTCCCGGCGGCAGTATCGGGGCATGCTTTCCCACGTTCCGCATGAGAGCAGCAGACCAAGGTCACGTCACCTCCACGCCGGACGCCACCTGGCCAGTCAGCGGGCATCCGCCAGGCTCATCCCGGGCCAATTCCTAACACCCGGTTCTGACGTCGTATAAAGGGGTGTAACGACGCGTCAGCAGTGATCCCCTGACGGGGACTGCGCTCCGTCTCCCTGGTCCCCACCTGACACCTCCTGGGTGCCTTTTCCTGCCTCGCTCACCACGACAGTCTTCAGCTAACGCAGCATGCAGGCGGTTTGAAGCCTCCCCCCGCAGGGCGGCTCCGGAGGGCCACAAATCCTCCATCTCTCATGCAGCACCGAACTCAACTGCCTCACTACCTCACGACAGCCTCCTTCGTTCGTGGCACACGGACTTTCACCCCCAATCGATCGCCCATGCCGGGCGTACTCAAGGCGGTGCCGGTGCGCGGCACCGCTGGCCCGGCGTCAGCGGCGGGCTCTGCCTTGGCGGCCCGCCCGCCGCACGCCGGGCCGCATACCGGTAGGGCGGCCTGATCAAAGCGGCTGCGCTACAGCATCCAATATTCGCGAATGCGGCCCAGCGCTCGGAGTCCAGCACAGAATCTCCTCGCGGCCAGCCGCGATCCCGGGGCGATCAAGGTGTCCACCCGACAGGGACCTCGACGACTCGGACGCAGCCCTCAACGGCGGGATGAGGGAGGGCTGCTACCGCTTGTGGGCTCGCCGACCTCGGAGCCAGTACGGCGCGGCGGACCTGAGTTGCCTCACAAGAGCTCCCAGACGCGGAGGCGTCACCACGCCCAGCTGCAACATCGAGGACAAGTCGTCCCGGGTCTCACGTTCCGCGCTTCTGGTTCTGGTTATCTCGCGGATTAGCCGCTGGGCTTTGATGTCCTGGCGGGCCGGCGAGGAGCAACTCGCGGGCCTGGTCGCTGAGCTGCTGCATCTGGGCGAGCAGGTCGCGTAGGGCGCGCTCGTTGCTGATCCATTCCTGGTACAGGGCGGCCTGGGCTGGGGTTAGCCGCCGGGTGACAGTCTTGTTGCGGATCTTGCAGGTGTGCTGCCAGTAGGGCCCGTGCCGCTTGTCCGGGTCTGCGTGGCAGGCGCAGCCTGGGCTGCCGCAGACGGTGCGGACCTGCAGCACGGTGCCGGTGGCGGTAAACCCGACGCCGGTGATCGCGGCGGCGAGCTCGCGGCGGCGGGCGCGCAGGGCCTGCAGGGAGTCACTGGCCTGGCGGGTCAACTAGGTCTCCTATAGTCCGGCGTGCCGGCTTGCGCCTGCTGCCCTGTAGTAGATCTACTTTCAGGCATCGGATCGTTAGTGTCAAGGAGGTGGCGGTGAACACTCCCGGCCCGGTGCCGTTCACGCTGACCAGCCGGCGGCTGGGCGCCGTCCCGCTGGTCGCGCACTTCGCCCGCCGGATCGGCCTGCCGGGGCTGCTGGACCGCTGGGTGCCGCCCGATGATGCCCGGCTGGCGCTGGACCCGGCGACGGTGCTGTCGATCGTGGTGGCGAACCTGTGCACCGGGCACCGGCCGCTGTACGCCCTGGGCGAGTGGGCGGCGGCCTATGAGCCCGCCCTGCTGGGTCTTGCCGAGGGCCAGGCCGGCCTGCTGAACGACGACCGGGCCGGCCGGATGCTGGACCGGCTGTTCCTGGCCGACCGGGGCAGCCTGCTCACCGAGCTGATGACCGGTGTGATCACCGAGTTCGGCATCGATTGCTCGCGGCTGCACAACGACTCCACCTCGGTCAGCGTGCACGGCGCCTACCAGGCCGCCGACGGCGGCGAGGTGGCCGGCGTCCCCACGCCGTCGATCACCTTCGGTCACAGCAAGGACCGCCGGCCCGACCTGAAGCAGCTGGTGTACATCCTGACAGTCTCCGGCGACCACGCCGTCCCCGTCATCTACCGGCTGGCGGACGGGAACACCAGCGACGACCCCACCCACATCCCGACCTGGGACCAGCTGGTGAAGCTGACCGGATCCGCCGAGTTCCTCTACGTCGCCGACTGCAAGCTGGCCAGCGAGGATGCGATGCGGCACATCGACCACGGCGGCGGCCGGTTCATCACCGTGCTGCCGCGCAGCCGCAAGGAAGATGCCGCGTTCCGGGCCTGGATGCAAGACCATCAGCCGGACTGGGCCGAGGCGGACCGCGAGCCGGGAGCCCGGATCGGCGACCCGGAACAGGTGTGGTCCGCCTGCGAGGCGCCGTGGCCGTCGGCGGAGGGTTACCGGATCGTGTGGGTGCACGACAGCGGCAAGCAGGCTCGTGACGCTGCCACCCGTGCCCGCCGGATCGAAAAGGCGGTCGCCGCGATCGAGGACGACCTGGCCGCCCGGCTGGCCTCGCCCCGGAGCCGTCTGCGCACCGCGGCGGCCGTGCACGCCGCGGCCAGGGACGCGATCGCCGGCGCGGACGCGACCAGGTGGGTCCGCTACGCCGTGCACGAGAAGACCAATGAGTCCTACCGGCAGGCCGGGCCCGGGCGTCCCGGCCCGGACACCGCCTACCGGCGGATCGAGAAGAAGGTGTTCCAGGTGACCTGCGACGTCGACACCACCCGGGTCGCCTACGACGCTGTCAGCGACGGCTGCTGGCCGCTGATCACCAACGACAAGGACATGACCGGCGCGCAGGTGCTCGCCGCCTACCGCTACCAGCCGAACCTGGAACGCCGCCACCACCTGCTCAAGGGCATCCAGGACGCCGCCCCGATCTGGATCAAGACCATCCCCAGGATCGAAGCCATCTTCCTTTGCCACTTCATCGCCCTGCTGATCAGCGCGCTCATCGAGCGGCAGATCCGCACGGCAATGCAGGCCGCCGGGATCGCCCGGCTGGCCACCTACCCCGAGTTCCGCGGCTGCGCCGCGCCCACCGCCGACCGGATCTTCGAGATCTTCACCCACCTGCAGCGACACGAGCTATACGACCAGGCCGGCACCCTGGTCCAGATCTTCAGGCCCGAACTCACCCCGCTACAGCTGAAGATCCTCGAGCTGCTCGACATCCCCGCCACCGCCTACACCAGGACCGCGGCCCTCCCAGCGGCCATCCACTAAATCGAAGGAAAACCGAAGTCAGAAGCGCGGAACGTCAGCCGGGTGGCCCAGTGCTCAGCCAATTTTCCGTCCTCGATGCGGAACCAGTGGCTTTGCTCACTGGTGAACCGCTTGCCGCTCGGAGGCAAGAACCCGTTGAGCTTGCCGGAGTTGGTGCCTGTCGATCTGACTCGTACCGCAACCATGTCTTCGTCCGCAACGATGGACTCGATCCTAATACTCAGGTCAGGAAACTGGCCCAGCAGCCACTCGGCGGTCCCGCGCATGGCGGTTGGCCCGTGAACCTTTCCCGGCGCTGTGGCGGCAAACGGCGCAGCCGCATGCTCGGAAAAGTCGTCAGCCATGAGCTCGTCACACGCAGCCATCTTCCGTTGATTCCAGATCTCTTCGAAGTGGCGTCGAACGAGGTTCTTGTTGGTGTCTGACATCGGAGCTCCCAGCTGTCCGCGCGAAGCGCGTAGTCATTGTGATATTACCAGTACCCGAGAGCCGCTGGATTTCCCCTGAGACAACTCGCGGACATGCCGCTGAGGAGGCATCGCACGGAGCCAGACAACACGAGGGTCCGTCACAGTAAATAGCCGCGGGGATTGTCCATGCTCGATCCAGAGTCGCACATCTATGGGAGCCGATCCGTCGCACATAAAGTGGAGCTAGGCACGGATCGGCGGATAGCCAAAGGCGCCGCTGCAGGCCGTGCTGGCCCAGCGCATCGGCGCCTGCAAGGAATGACGCATCGGGTAGAGGCGCGCCGCAACTGCTAGGAAAAGTCCTTTGAGGGTGTGCCAGGGTTTTTCTCCCAGAAGGCTTCACAGTGCTCGGCGTCGAGGTCAACGCTCCAAACCCGGTCCGCTTGCCCGTCCGGGCGAAGACGGAGGGTGTATACCGCGAGGTTGTCGAACCGGTCGCCACCGGGCGCTGTTCCGGTCTCGTGGACCAGGCAGATAGCCACGCGGTCATCGGCGTAGACGCAACGGCCGTCTTGGTGAAAGGTGCCGCCGAAGAACGTCGCCAACTCCGTGAGCATGAGCCCCAGGTCGTCCTTGCCGCGGGCGCGGTGCCAGGATCCCGCGCCAGGGCCATTTTCCAGCACGATATCGTCCGCGTAGAGGTCGAAATTGGGCCCGTAGTCACCTTGCCGGACCGCATCGAGTGCGGCCTGGGTGCGATCGAAGTTGGGATGGTTGCTCATCTATGCCTCCAGTGTCGTGGAGTCCGAGCAGCGTATCCCTCGAAGCCCGAGCCCATTCTGACCATAACCGAACAGCCCCCGGAATTCGAGGGATTAACCTAGCGGCGGAATTCGAGGGATTAATCTAGCGGCCCGGCTTGGATCACCAGGAACGCGCGTCCACCAGTCTGGTGGCGGCTAACTCCCAGTCGCTTCCGCAGGGACTGACCAGCCATTTCAGGCACGGGAGTTCGGATGCACAAGCATCCCGTAACAGCAGTCGGCGCTAGGCAGGTGGAATTGCTGTGGAGATCGTGTGGAGACCGCATGGAGATTCCTTCCAGCTGCCAGCATACGGAGGAAGGTCCGGGCGTCCTCACCCGAACCCTCCGGAGCCGTGAACATTCCAGCCCCACATGATCGTCGTGCAATTAGCCAGGGTGACGAGCGGTCACCACGGCCACTCCAGGTCCCCGAGTTGCCTGGTCAGCGGTATTACCGGCCGCGATCTGTCCGATTCCCAAACTGATAGTGCAGGCCGGAGAGATAGGCGGTCGGCATGCGGGCGGAAGGTGCAAGAGTCCAGCCGGGCTCAGATCCGGAGATGGCCCGCTGAGTCTACGTGCCCGCCCCTCCCGCCTCAAGCGTGACTGTGACCGCAGGGCAACGAGCACAGGTGGAAAGTGCCTGGTGAACGTACACGTGAAGTCACTACGCTTGATCCCGGAGCCTCTACGGGCACTCCGGCGGTCAGAAGACAAGGGCCAGGCGGGAGCCTGCCCGGACACAGGGCGCGGGCCATCCCCTGCAACGTGCGGGCGGTACCAGGGACAGCCGTTCTCCCTACCGCAGTTGACAGCAACGGTGACAGCAACAGCAGCGACCACCGGCAAGCGGCAGCGACCGGCGACAGCGCATAACGCTCGCACGATCCGCGCCAACTGGGGATATGTCCCTCATTAGCGGACAGTCGTTCGACGGCGCCGCCCCACCGAGAACCTCGCCTACGCACTTCGGGCGCATGCCCCGAGATGAGCTGGCCGAACCGGCAACCGACACGGCCGAGGAACCGGCTGCCGTCAACGTGTATCAAAGGGTCAGATGTCGGCCTCTGTACAGCAGGCCTGTGCGCCATGACCCGATATAGGAGTGGGTGGGGATGAGCCAGCGACCCTTCTGGCGATGGCTGCTCCGTGATAAAGAGTGGGCATGGATGAGTCGGCGGCCCCTATGGCAATACCTGCTCTTTCATTGGGCACGCGCGGTACTTGGAGGACTGACAGGACTCGCCGTCGTCGCAGCGCTACTGCGTAGCTTCAGCCCTTTCAGCTTCGTCGTGTGGTACATCGTGGGCGCCACTTTGGGGACCGTCTTCATCTCGCCCCGTCGGTGGCGGCGCGGCCAGGCGCAAGTGCATCCCGCAAGCATTGACACCCAGAACTGACACCAGCGTAAGGAGACGTTTGTCAAGCGGTGCGTGAAGGTTTCTGTTGTCGGTGCGGTGATGGTCGTGGCCTGGGGTTGTTGCTACGGGTGACGCTGGCGTGACGGGGTGGCGTGAGAACGCGGTCCCGGGGACGTCTGTGAGGGCATGGCGGAGTTCCGCGGCGGCATGATGGTCGTGCCGCGCGGTCCTGGGCGCCCGTCACCCGGGTCTTCTCGCTCCACGTAGTGCAAGCGGGCTCGGCGTGCCCGCAGAATGCGGGCACGCCTGCTCCTACAGCGTTCAACCGAGCTGGTGAGAAGCTCCGGGCGACCAGGGGAGAGCTGCCCAGGGTGTCAGGCGGGGCTGGTCCCCGACGGAAATGCGGGCTCGCTCTCCCCTCATCGGGGAGGAAGGTCTAGGGCACCCGTGCAGGGTGGCGGTGAGAAGCGCTGGTCAGGCAGCCTCCGCCGGGACTTGCGGGGCATCGTGCCGGCCGGCGGCACCGGAGGCGACGCCGGGATCCCAGCCGGTCTCGTGGACGACCATGCAGTAGATCCAGCGCAGCAGGGAGGCGGCGCACGCGACGCGGGCCTTGGCGCGCCGGGCCCGTGCCGCGGCCTGCGCCGCCGTGCCCTGCTGCGGTCCCGCGTCAGCTGCCGCGGCGTCTGCGGCGCGGGTCATCGCCTGGTACTTGGCCGCCATCACCGGGTTGAACTGGAGCATCGGCCACACCGCGCGCCAGACGGTCAGCCGCAGGCCCGGCCGGCCGCGGCGGGAAATATGCGCCTGGCCGGCGAAGGCACCCGAAGCGTTGTCGGACGGGGACAGCCCGGCGTGCTTGACCAGGGATGATGAGCCGTCGTAGCGGCGCGGGTCGCCGGTCTCGGCCAAGATCGCCGCCGCGCCCACGGCGCTCAGGGCCGGGATGTCCGCCAGCCGGGACAGCCCGAGCTCGTCCAGTACCGTCACCATGCCGGCCTCCACGGCGCGCAGCCGGGCGCGGGTGCGCTGCAGGTCAGCCAGCTCATCGGCGACCCGGCGGAGCAGGCCGCGGCGGGACCAGGCGACTACGCCCTCGGTATCGGCCAGCGCGGCGAAGACCCGCGCGCTGATCGTCCCCCGCACCTTCTTGCCGCCCCAGTCGGCCACGGCGCCCCGGACCAGCGCGGTGAACGCCTCCTGCCCCATGGCCGCCAGCTTCTCCGGCCGCCCGCCGCACCGTGACGTCACCAGCTGCAAGGCGGCCAGCCAGGTCCTGGATTCCAGCGGCTGGGCGCACGTTTCCATCACGGTTGGCCACGCCACCGACAGGAAGTCCCGGATCCGCTGCGCCAACGCGGTCGCCGCGGTGATCAGCTGGGCGCGGCGCCGGCCCAGGTGCCGCAGGTGCGCCCATGCCTCATCCAGTTCCTCGGGGATATAGCAGTGCAGCTCAACGGCCAGCCGGGCGATCAGCACGCAATCGGACTCATCGGTCTTGTGCGTCGTGTAATCCTGCTGCTCCCGGGCGATATGGCTCACCAGCGGCTGGATGCACACCAGCGGCAGGCCCCGCTCGCCGCACAGCCGCTGCACCTGCATCCACCGCGGCCCGGTGGGCTCGCACGCCACCGTCACCGCCGCGAACCCCTTCGCCCGGGCCCGCCCGACGGCCCAGTCCAGAGCCTCACCCAGCCGGAACGCCTTCACCCGCACGGTCTTGCGCGCCAGCACCCGCACGTCATGATCAATCACCGCCAGCGCCTGCTTATCCTCGGCCAGGTCGATGCCGATCACCGCGCCATCCCGCGGCAGCAGCCCTCGCAGCCGCTCCCGCCGCGCGTTCCGCCGCCGGTCACCCCGCGTCATCCCGCTGCTGCCGCTACCCTTACTCACAGGACGTCCTCCTCTGCTTGCGATTGGGACACCAAGCCCGCACTATCGCACCAGGAGGACGTCCCCGTATCAATCACATCCCCGCAGGACAACCGCCCCTAGCGCGTTGTCCTATTACTACGGAAGCGGTCGCCTGTTCGATCCGCCTACGGCCCTAGGGATGGCCCTGGAGCGGTCCCAGACCGGCAGCCTCCTGGCGAGGCGTTCACCGTGACCCGGCGCCAGCCGTTCCAGCCGATCACGGCCTGCCAGCACTTCCCGGGCGGCCAGGCGCTGACCACCAGGGCGAATGGGGAGGAGGGCCAGCGTGCCCGCGGCAGGCATCCTGGCGGCCGACGGCGCGTTGTTCATTCGCCGGTCCATCAGTAACGATCGGTCCGGCGCCGCACCCGCTGGCCAGCGGGCTGTGGCGGATGCTGTCAGGAGCGCGGAGGATGACCGTCGCTAACGGAGAGGTCACGCGTGAGGTTCCCGTGATGCCGGGTGGGCAGCGGGTTCTCGGGCATGCGCTGGAGTTCGGCCGTGACCCGCTCGCGCTGTTTCAGCGGGCGAGGGAGCACGGCGATGTGGTTCGCATCCGGTTCGGGCCGTTCTGCTTTTACGTGCTGAACAGTCCGAGCGCCATCAGACAGGCGCTGGTCGGCGAGGCCAGGAAGCTGGGCAAGGGCCTGAACTTCGGCCGGGCCAAGCGGCTGATAGGCAACGGGCTCGTGATGTCGGAAGGTGAGAGCCATCACCGGCAGCGGCGCCTCATGCAGCCTGCGTTCCATCGCGCCGAGATCGCCCGCTATGCGGCCACGATGCGCGAGGTCGCGGTGCCGCGCATCAGCGCATGGCCAGACGGCGGGACGCTCGCCTTGGACCGGGAGATGCGGTCGATCACGCTCACCGTACTGACCAGGACGCTCCTTTCCAGCGACATCGGCGCGGATGCGATCGACGAAATCGAGCGGCTGCTGCGGGTGCTGCTCTCCGAGCTCATGGCGAGGGGGATCACGGCGAACGTTCCGGGGCTCGCGTGGGTACCGACCCGGTCCAACCGGAGGTTCAGCGCGGCCAACCGGCGCTTGCGCGCCCTGCTGACAGGCATCATCGACGGCTACCGGAGGGCGGGGGCGGACCACGACGACCTGATCTCGATCCTCATGCGCGCCCGCGACGACGACACCGGCGCGGAGATGACCAATAAGCAACTGCGCGACGAAGCGACAACCCTCGTCATCGCGGGCTCCGAAACGACGGGGAACACCATCGCCTGGGCCTGCTACCTGCTGGCTCAGCACCCGCAGATCCAAGAACGGCTCCAAGAGGAAGCCCACCTCGTGCTGGACGGCACCGATGCCAGCTACGAGACCCTGAGCAGGCTGCCCTTCACCCGCGCTGTGATCACCGAGGCGCTGCGCCTGTACAGCCCGGTCTGGATACTGCCCCGCCGGGCGCTCGTCGATGTCGAGCTCGGCGGTCACCTGCTCCGGGCGGGAAGCAGGATCTTCTTCAGCCCGTACGCCCTCAACCGCGACGCGCGGCTGCACCACGATCCCGACCGCTTCGAGCCTGACCGATGGGCCACCGACTACAGCAGGAGCGATATGCGGGCAACCTTCTTCCCGTTCGGCCAGGGCATCAGGAACTGCATCGGCGAGGGGTTCGCCTGGACCGAGTCAACCCTGTTGCTCAGCGCGATCGCCGCCCGCTGGCAGCTACGGCTCGCCGACGGCGCCGATGTACACCCCGTGGTCAGCAGCACCCTGGTACCGAGCGAACTACCGATCATCGTGACCCGCCGCCGTTAGCAGGCGGTACAGGAGTGGCCCTGACCGCGAGATAGATCATTCTTAACTTCTCGACCCTGTCCGCGGCATGACCCAATGCGTTCCGTGAATGAACTGGCGATGTTGCCACGGCCACGAGCGCGTCAGGCGTCAGGCTCCCGAAAGCACGAGGCCATATATGGCCAGATGTTCCTACGATCGTAGGCGAGATGTAGCATGAACGTATGACTACGAAACGGCGGCTCTCCGCGTCCGTAGACGCCGAGCTGGTGGCGGTGGCACAGGAGGCTGTCACCGGAGGCCACGCCGAGAGTATAAGCGCCTGGGTCAATGACGCCCTCCGGCTGAAGGCCGATCACGACCGGCGGCTGCAGGCCCTGGATGACTTCCTGGCCGCCTACGAGGCCGAGCACGGGGAAATCACCGACGATGAGATGCGGGACGCCGCCCGCCGGGCCCGCGAACGAGCCATCGTCGTCAGGGGCAACCCGGAACAGCGCTCACCCGGGCCGGCGCGGCACGGCCGGGGAGCTGCCTGATGCTCGTGCTGGACGCCGGAGCATTCGTTGCCGTCGAACGCGGCAGCCGTGACGTCGTCGCGCTGGTCAAGCGCGAACGTCTCGCCGGACGCCCGCCGGTCAGCAGCGGCGGCGTGGTCGCCCAGGTCTGGCGCGGTGGCAGCGGACGGCAGGCGCCCATGGCCCGGCTCCTGGCCGGCACCGACGTCGCTCCCGTCGACGACAGGCTGGGACGGCGAGCCGGGATGCTGCTTGCCCGCAGCGGCCAGTCCGATGCCATTGATGCCACTGTGGTATGCCTCGCAGCCGACGGCGACGACATCCTCACCTCTGATCCCGGCGACCTGCGCGCACTTGCGGAAGCAGCCGAGATTCACGTAGAGCTCGTCCCGGTTTAAACTCGACTTTCGCGGTTTAGGCGGCGAGTTCTTCGGCGTCTTCCCAGGCCAGGCGGATGGCTGGATTTCTGCGGGTTCTGGCTGGTCAGCGTGAAGTCGCTGACGGAGTACCACAGGCAGGTGAACGCGTGCGCGGCGATGGTCTCGGTCTTGCCGTAGCGGGTGACCGTGACCTGCCAGAACGCGGCGCCTGCGGCGATCTTCGCGAGGGAGGGCAGGCGGTCGCCTTTCTTCCGGGGGCGGCCTTTCCCTCCCGGTGCGCTCCGGCAGGAGGCCGTGAAGGGCGGCGTCGGAGCGCAGCCTGGTGGTCCAGGTCACCCCGCCCGGGAGCTGCCTCAGCTCCTCGCCGGCGCAGGCGGAATCAGCGGTGACGTGCACCCGGCGGCCGGGGAGCCCTGCGGCGAGGCGGGCGGCCATGCAGCGGGCCAGCCACAGCCGCGAGGCCGAGGGCGTGCCCTTGATCACCAGCTCCGCCATCACCGGGACCGCGACCGGGCGGGAGACTATGGGCAGCCGCACCCGGACGGCGAGCACGACCCAGTTGTTCCCGTACCCCGTTTTCGCAGGCCCCGCGGCGGAACCGTCATGAAACCACGACGCCGCCCAGGCGCTTCCCTGGAGCCTGCGGTTCAAGCGTGCCGCAAACACCAGGCCAGCAGATCCGCAACGCCGTCACCCGGCGGATCATCGCCCACGCCGCCCGCGGCTGGCCCCGCCTCGGCGAGCCCCTCGTCCGCTACCGCGGCCAGTACTGCTACGTCGCCGCGCTCCTGCCCGGCCACCACGAGCCCACCCCGATCCTGCGCTTGCGCTACCAGGGCTCCCAAGACCACTGGGCCACCGGCATCTACAAGGCCAGCACCGGTCAGTACAGCGAAACCGAACTCCCCGGCTCCTTCGGCCCCGCGGCCGGAACGCCCCGAACAAGGGATAGACGACACCTTCATCCTCTACGTCGGCCCCAGAACCGGGAACTGACCGCGCTCACCGCGGCACCCCAGACACGGCACACAGCAAAAATGCGAAAGTCGAGAGGTCAGCAATGGCCTCGATGGCATGTTGCCCTTGCTCGCGAAGGTTCGGCCTTCGTCTCTGGCGAGTGCCTTCATGGCCGCGCGCAACGGTAACTGGCCGCTGTCGGCTGAGAGAGCCCTTCCGTTCCCGGGAAACAGTCACATTGCCACCATTAATGTCACGGACAGCTAATACCTGCGAACCGCTCCAATCGCACATCACATGCTGCCGACTCTGCGCTCCTCCCTGACGATGGCAAGTTCGTGGTGACCGAGCGGCGCAGAGATGCCTGTTCTGGGTGTCCTCTGCCCTGCAGGCGATTGCCCTCACCTGGCTGTGGTCATGCCTGCCTGGCCATGTATCTCACCTATCGTGCTCGCGGCGTCGGCGTTGATTAGGGCAGCTATTGCCGGATCGTGACGCAGCATCTCCAGGCAGCGGGCGCGGTACGGCCCGATGCTCTCGACTGGGATGCCCAGCGTGATGCTGATCTTGGCGTACGGCACGGGCGGCTGCGCGATGAGCAAGGCGAGCAGCTGCTGGCAGGACGGGGGCAGGTGGCCGAACGCCGCGCGCAGCGCCGCGTTGCGCTCGGCCACAAGCAGTTCCTGCTCGGCTGTCCCGATCTGCCGGGCCGGGATGTTCTCGGCGTGCAGGGCCTGCCCGCCAGCGTGCGGTCGGTGCGCGGCGCTCCGGATACGCCGGCATTCCTGCTGAGTGATAGTGGCGAGCCAGCCGGGGATCGCGGCCGGATCGCGGATCGTCGCAAGCTGGTCCACGAGCTGCTGCCAGATTCTCTGCCCGACGTCGGTGGCGTCGCCGCGGCTCAGCCGGTTTCTGCCGCAGATGGACCAGATGAGCGGGGCGTACCGGTCGACGAGTGCGTCCCACGCTTGTTGGTTGCCGTTTCTGGCACGCGTCACAAGGTCGGTGACGGGCAGGTCATCGTGCATCGGGTCAGCATCCTTTCGGGTCAGCGCACAGGGCACCGCGGCTGGTGTGCTGGCACCGCACGGCCGCCGACTGGGATCGTCACTGCCAGCTGAGGCGAACGCGCGCATACCCGGCTGACGCTTCCCTTGCATGCATTGTTCAGGCGGCTGTTGCGGTCCCGTGCCGGCGCGCGGCTCGTGCCCGGTCGAGAAGGACCGCCGCGACGGCCCGCGAGCAGCGCGACCCTGGCGGTTCCTTGGTCATCCATGGGGTGTCAGCGAGAGTTCGTGGGCGTGTTCGGCAGCGAGGTACTCGTGCGCGAGGCGTACCGCCGCCGCGCCGTCACCGACGGCGGAAGCAACCCGCTTGATCGAACGGTAGCGGGCGTCTCCCGCAGCGAAAACACCGGGCATAGAGGTCTCGAGGGGGAGCGGGGCGCGGTCGAGCGGCCACCGCGACGGATGCGCGCCGACCCGCACGACGTCGCGCCCGGTCAAGATGTAGCCGCCTTCTAGTTGAATCGCCTCGGGTAGCCATTGGGTGCGCGGTTCGCCGCCGATCAGCACGAACAGCGCGGCCGCCGGGACCTGCTCGGTGCGGTCGTGCAGGCTGTCGTGCAGGGTAAGCGATTCGAGGTGATCGGACCCGTGGCCGTCGGTGATTTCGGTGTGCAGGCGCACCGTGATGCCGGAGGTGACCTCGATCTCCCGGGTCAGGTAGTCCGACATCGACCGCGCCAGGCTGTCGCCTCGCACCAGCATCGTCACCTGCCGGGCATACCGCGCCAGGTGCAGCGCGGTCTGGCCGGCTGAGTTCCCGGCTCCCACGACGAATACGTCGCGGCCTTCCATAGCCTGCGTCTCACTCCCAGCCGCACCATAGAAAACGCCAGAGCCGATCAGCGCCTCCAGACGCGGCACGCCGAGACGGCGCCACGCGATGCCCGGCGCGATGATGACCGCCTTGGCCGCGATCTGGCGGCCATCGGCAAGGTGCACGACGCGTCCGTCGCCCTGGCGCGTCAAGCCGGCGGTGGGCTGGGAGAACACCATGTGCGCGCCGAACATCCAGGCCTGCTCGCACGCCCGGCGGGTGAGATCATGTCCGCTGATGCCGTGCGGGAAGCCCGGATAATTCCGGATCATGGGGCTGTTTCCCGCCTGGCCGCCGGAAACGCTCTCTTCCAGCACGACCGTCTGCAGGCCCTCGGATGCGGCATAGACGGCGGCGGTCAGGCCGGCCGGTCCCGCTCCGACGATGACGACATCGCACTCGTCGACATCGCTGGAAATGCTCGCGCCCACTGCTGCGATGATCTGAGCGAGCGCTGGTTCGACCATCGTGTAGCCGTCGTGGCGGATCATGACTGGCAGGTGTGAAGTGTCTAGTCCATTGTTCTCGAGCAGGTGGCGGCCCTGCTCGCTGTCGGCGGTGTCGAAGCGGAACGGCACGTTGAAGCGGGTGAGCAGCTCCCGAAGCTGGTGGGTGCCGCGGTCCTGGGGCAGCCCGATGATGTGGAACAGCTCGAAGCCAGCTTCTTGATCCTTGGCCCAATCGGCCAGGAACTCGCTGATTTCCCGGTAGAGATCCTGTTCGAGCATCCACGGCTTGGTGACGTGATAGTCAGCCTGGCCGAGCGTCATGGCCTGCACGACCGGGCTGCGCGCCGAGTAGTCGCGCTCCACCAGGAGCACCCTTTTGGCCAGCGGGTGCAGTTCATGTGCGCGCGCGAGGAAGTCGACCCCGGCCATCTCGGTCATGTCGTGGTCGACGATGAGCAACGCCACAGGTTCGTGCTGGCCGGCCAGTTCGCACAGCACGGCCAATCCCGCGGGCGCCGACGACTCGCCGATGACGCGGAAGTCTTCGCCGAATCGCCGGCCGAGATCGTCTCGTAGCGCGTGCATCACCCCGGCGTCGTCATCGATCACGAACAGCACGGGTCGTGACATCTGCCGCCGCCTACGGGTGGGACCCGCTGGCGGGCTGGATGTTCTGGTTGATGTGGAACGTGTTGTCCGGGTCGTAGCGGTCCTTGACCTGGGCGAGCCGGTCGTAGTTGCCGCGGTAGGAGGCTTTGACCCGGTCGCGGCCTTCGTCCATCATGAAGTTGATGTAAGCGCCGCCGGCCGAGGTCGGGTGCAGCTCCTGCCAGTAGTCCTTGGCCCATTGCGAGATGAGGCCTGCGTTGGCGGCGTCCGGGTCGACGCCCACGATGACACCGGCCCAGCCGCCGTCCCGGTAGGCGAAGGCTGTCGCCTCGCCGGGCACGCGGCTGGCCGCGCCGTCGATCGGGTACATGTGCATGGTGGAGTGCCCGGTCGGCAGCTGCGCGCCGTACTTGGCGTGCACCTCGATCGCGGCGTCGGAGATCTCGTTGAAGAAGTCGGCCCGCCAGTACCACTGCAGCCCGGCCGGGTAGAGGGCATCGAAGGCGGTCTGCAGCACGTTGAACGGCATGGGTTGCAGGCCGGCCAGCAGCGGCGAGCCGTAGGTCTTGACCGGCTCGAGGACCTGGTCGGCCCGGTCATGCGGTCCGGTGTAGCACCACACGATGCCGCAGGCCTTGCGGCCCCACAGCGCCTCGGGGAACGGCGGAGCGGGGGGGATGGTGAGCAGCGCGATAAAGCCGCTCAGCTCCTCGGGCAGCGAGGGCATCAGCTCCCGGTACCAGCGCATCACCGATGGGGTGTCGGCGACGTCGTACAGCACGGGGCCGGCGATGACCGTGCCGTGATCGCCGATGTCGTGGCAGCGGAAGGTGAACGAGGTGACGACGCCGAAGTTCCCGCCGCCGCCGCGCAGGGCCCAGAACAGGTCGCTGTGCGAGCTGGCACTGGCCGTCACGAACGTGCCGTCGGCCAGCACCACGTCGGCGGACAGCAGGTTGTCGACGGTCAGGCCGAAGCGCCGGGACAGGTAACCGATGCCGCCGCCAAGGGTCAGGCCGCCCACACCGGTGGACCCCAGGAAGCCAGAAGGAGTGGCCATGCCGAACGCCACGGTCGCGTGGTCGACGTCTGCCCAGGTGCATCCGGCATCCACTCGGACGGTGTGATTCTCGGGGCTGACCGTGGTGCTGCGCAGCAGCGACAGGTCGATGACCAGGGCGTCGTCCGCCACTCCCAGGCCAGCGGCGTTGTGGCCGCCGCCGCGGACCGCAATCTCGATGCCGTGGGAGCGGGCGAACCGCACGCAGGTGATGACGTCGGCGGCGTCGCGGCAACGGGCGATGGCGGCCGGGTGCTTGTCGATCATGGCGTTGTAGACGGCGCGCGCCTCGTCGTAGCCGGGATCTCCCGGCCTGATCAGGTCACCGCGCAGGGCGGTGGCGAGTTGCTCGTACGCTTCAGTGGCGGCGCTGGCTGATGTGATGGTCATGTGGGTCCCTCCGGATTCGCGTCCTGACGTTCAGGGCAGTCACGAAGCTAGGACCAGCACCGTTCGCGTAGCGTTCGTGCGTGCGCGCTCGCGTTAGCCGGCCGGGAGAACGCCGGGAGACCGAGCCCGAACGCCACGCCTGGCCAGATCGTGCTCACAGCGCCGGAGCAGCCCGACGCTGCCGTGGGCGGTCGCCATTTCCGCCGCGGAGCGCAGGCGCGAGATGGCTGACTCCTCCCCGTCGTAGGCAGCGCGCAGCCGCATGACCTCTGGCAGCCACCACAGGTCGTCCCGTTCCCGGCCGGCAACAAGGGCGGCATCCAGGGCTGCTTGCGCGGCGTCGGTCCGATCGTCCCGCGCGAGCAGGTCGGCGAGCAGCGACAGCCAGTACGGCCTGCGGGCGAACGAGCCCGCTGTCCTGAGGTTGGCGATGCCTCGCCGGGCGAGGTCGATGCCTGACCCGTCCGGGCGGGACCAGGCGTCCAGGATCAGCCCCCACTCGCGGTAGTAGGCAAAGCCATACCGGCCGCACAGCTCGCGCAACTCGCCGGCCGTGTCCCTCAGCTCGGACATGTCGTAGCGCATCTGGTGGGTGATAGAGCCGTAGGCCAGGGCCACGGCCAGGCAGTACGGGTGGTCGATCGCCCTGGCCAGTTTAATGGCCTCCTGACAGGCCGCCAGGGCTTCGGCGTCGTGGCCAAGCAGCCAGTGGGCGTGTGCCGCCCAGGCGGTGCCTTGCACATCGGCCCGGGTGCCGACGCTCAGCCAGACGGCACCGCTCGCCAGCTTGGCGGCGAGATCGAGGTGACGCAATCCCTCTGCAGGCATCCCCAAGCTGACGGCCGACCCGCCGACCGCGAAATGAGCCGGACCGCTCAGCTCGGAATCGGGGTCGACCAGGGTC
This sequence comes from uncultured Actinomycetes bacterium, assembly GCA_963769715.1. GTDB lineage: Bacteria > Actinomycetota > Actinomycetes > Streptosporangiales > Streptosporangiaceae > Palsa-504. Next base: position 99,575 of record CAVYNE010000032.1, on the reverse strand, counting down.
AGCGCACGGGTGGCCGTCCGGTATCCATCAGCGATGCGCCCTTGAACGAACTGCGTCGCCCACAGCGCGACCAGGCCGGTGAGCGTGGAGTCCCGGCGGCCCAGTGATTCCGCGAGGTCGATCGACCGTTCGAGGGCCCGCTGCAGCTGCGGTGACGAGTAGCCGTACCTGGCGTTGAGCGGTGCTGCCATGGCCTCGAGGACCTCGAGTTCCTGTCTGTCCCTGCCTTTTCCCTCGGGCAGGCCGCGCACGATCGACAGCGCCTCCTCGTGCAGCCGGACCGCCTCGGCATGGGCGAACATGCCTGCCGCGAGGTCGGCTGCGCGCCGGTAATAGGCCACGGCCCGGACCGGCCGCCCGCCGCGGGCATACTGCTCCGCGAGCTGAGCGGAGACCGTGTTGGCGTCATCAGCGTGCCGCAGTTCGAGAGCCTGCGCCACGCGCCGGTGCAGCAGCCAGCGTTTCGGCGGGCTGACTTGCGCGTATGCCGTATCGCGGAGCAGGTCGTGGGAGAAGTCGTAGCCGTCACCGAACTCGCGCATGATCCGGCGGCGCCACAGCTCGTCGACCGCCCCCACCACGATGCCGGCGTCGAGGTCACTCGCCTCGGTGAGCAGATCAAGGGTGAAGTTCGTCCCCACCGCCGCGGCTAGGCTGGCCACCTCCCGGGCGGCCGCGGTCGCCTGGTCGAGGCGGTTGCGCAGCACTGCCGCCAGATCGCCGGCCGGCCGCGGAGTGCCGCCGGGATCGACGCTGCCGCGTACCGCCTCGATGACGTACAGCGGGAAGCCTCCCGTCGTCGCCTGGAGCAGGTCCACGTCGTCCGCGAGCAGGGGCCGTCCGGAGATCGCCTCGGCGAGTCGTGCTGTGCCGGCGGCGTCGAGCGGGCTGAGGGAAAGCTCCGTCATTAGTCCGGTGGCCCGCATGCGGACCGTCCAGTCAGCGAGTTCGGGGTCTTCGTCGAGTGTGTCGTTCCGCCGTGTCCCGGCCACCAGGACCGGGGTGCCGGGGGCAAGGCCGAGGAAGAACGTGAGGAAGGCCAGCGTCTCCTGATCGCACCATTGCATGTTGTCCAGGACAAGCAGCACTGGCCGCCCGACGGCCATCAGGGCCCGCGCCAGGCCCTCGAAGAACCGGTGGCGCTGCCAGGCATCCGCCATTGACCTCGAGCCTGCCGCGCGTTCTCCGCGCCCCACGGCCGGCGCCAGCCTGCCCACTTCGGTGCGCCAGGCCGGATCGAGTGTCGCCGCCGCGGCCTGAACTGCCGGGTTCCGCAGCCAGTCCGCCACCGGCGCGAGGGCGAGCCGCCCCGATGTTCCGAAGCACTGGCTGCTCGCCACTACCGCGCCTTGCAGTCGTGCCATCTCGGCGATCTCGGCCACCAGCCGGGTCTTGCCGACGCCGGCGCCGCCGCCGACCACCGCCAGACCGGGGCGGCCTGCCGCGGCGGTCCGCCACAGGTCCTGAAGCAGGCTGAGCTCGCGACCCCGGCCAACGAGCTGGGCTGCGGCCAACCCGGAGCGCGGGGCGCCGGGCTGCAGACCCGGCAGGCTTGCGCCTGCCGCGTCTCCGTCGGCCATCAGCCGCTGGAATGCCTGCCGCGTCGCCGGGTCCGGGATGACCCCAAGCTCACGCTCCAGGACCGAAGCGCAATGGTGGTAGGTGCTGACCGCACCGGCACGGTCGCCCAGGTCGGCCTGCAGCAGCATCAAGGTGCGATAGCCGACTTCCTCCAGCGACTGCAGCTGAATCCGGCGGCGGACGGCATCCACCGCCCCGGCCAGGTCACCCGTGCGCGTCCGCGCCGCACACAGCAGATCACACAAGTCCGCGCACTGGCGCTCGAGCTCTGACCTGGCCTCGAGCAGCCAGTGGTCGTACACGCCGGGCAGGAGATCGCCCTTGTACTGGGCGACCGCCGCGGCCGCGTGCCCCAGGACCCCCTCGTCATCATCGGCCGCGGCCGCCGCCAGGGCAGCCTGCCGCTCACTGTCGAAGATGCGCAGATCGACGCGGCACGTCTCGGAGTCGCGCCAGCACAGATCCCTGGGCGTCACGACGAGCGAGCGTTCGTCTCCCAGCACCTGACGAAGGTGATGCAATTCGCGGCGCAGATTGGTCAGCGCCTGCGCGTCCGTCGAGTCCGGCCAGAACATCCCGGCGATGCGCTGCCGGAGCTGGGGTGCCCCGGCATGGGCAACCAGAAACGCGACGAGGGCAACCGCGCGCGACGAATGCGCCTGAACGCCAGCCCCGTCGTCGGTGATTGCCTGCTCCCCCAAGACAGACACGTGCAGCATTTCGACGCCGCCCCTGACATCACAACTGGACCCTCGCTGCCACCTCAATAGCGTTTCCCGCGGGTCGCCTGACCAAGTGACCGACGATCCTTCTCGCCCGGATCCACCCAGCTCACCCCCACGTTGTGGTGGCCATGTGTAGACCATGTGTGATTCGTGTGGAGGCTGCGCGGCAGGCCGACGCCCGGCTGAGTACGAGGGGACGGCAGTTGCTACCGGTGATGCCCCACATCGATCAGCAGCCGGGAGCGCCGCCCGGCGGTCTGCTAGCGTCAACACACCGAACCCCCCGATCCTGCTGCCGGCCCAAGGCGGACCAACGTTCTCCGCTCGAACGAGCCGGCGCGAGCGGCAGTTCGGTGCCCAGGCCCCGGCCCTGCCAGTCGTCGACGATGGCGACGGCGATCTCGGCGGCCTGAGGGTCTTCGGTGTCCCGGACGTAGCGGGCGATGCCCACGCCGCGCCCGCCGGCGTGATCCAGCGCACCGAGCGCCTCGTGATCGTGGTGGTCGACGTCGGTGAAGTAGCGCAGCTCCGCCGGGAACAGTTCCTTCTTTTTCGTCAGGAACCGCATCTGGCGGGATGCGTCGCTCAGCCGGGCGAAGCCGTCGGCCAGCAGCGGTGCGTCCGTGCCAGCTCTCGCGTCGGCACGGGTTTCTTCCTGCACTTGAACTGTACCAACTTCGGCAGCGCTGCTATCCGAACGCAGGTTCGCCAGCCTCAACCAGGGAGGGATGAGACTGGTATCAGCACCGAAGGTGACGGGTGCATCCCGATGCCCGGTTATCGGATGCCGGAGACATCCGCCTCTCTCCCTGAGCTTCGGTACCCTCTGGGTCATGGAACTCCACGTCGGATGTGCGATGTGGACGTACGCACCCTGGCAAGGCCGTTACCTGCCTCACTCGCTGTCACCACGTGACCGCCTCCGCGCCTACGCGACCTGGTGCAACGCCGTAGAGGGCAATACGACCTTCTACGCGACACCCGCCCTCGACACGGTGAAATCGTGGGCCGGGCAGATCACCCCTGACTTCCGGTTCATCCTCAAACTGCCGAAACCGATCACCCATGAGCGCCGCCTCGCCGACGTCGACGGCCCGCTCCACGTCTTCCTGGCCGCGATCGAACCCCTCGGGCCGCGTGCCCACGCCCTCTGGATCCAGCTGCCGCCGTCCTTCAGCCCCGCCGGCCTCGACGCTCTCGCCGGTTTCCTGCGCCGTCTCCCGCACGAGTACCGGTACTGCGTCGAGGTACGGCACCGCGCGTTCTTCGAGGATCCGCGATCGGAACAACAACTCGAGAGGGCTCTCGGTGACGCCCGCGCCGAATGGGTGACCTTCGACACCACCGTCCTGTTCGAGAACCCTCCGGTGAGCGACGCCGAACGGGAGGCGCAGACGAAGAAACCACGCCTGCCCCGCCGGTCACGGGCCCTCACTTGCTATCCCGTCGTCCGCTACATCGGCCGGGACGACGCGGCCCGCACAATCGCGGGATGGCAGCCCTGGCTCGACGCAGTTACCGGCTGGCTGCGTGAGGGGCGTTCCCCGACCGTCTTCATCCATACGCCCGACAATGTCGGCGCGCTCGAGCTGGCACGCCGATTCCATGACGATGTGCGAGCCCGGGTGCCGGAGGTCGAGCCGCTCCCAGAGCCGATCCCCCCCGGACCGCCGACTCTCTTCTGACCCTGGACCGGGTACCGCGGTTGACCACTCCTCGTGATCAGTGAGCAGGGGACGGCGCCTACCGATGGTAGGACCTGAGATGACGCTCAGCCATGGGGGAATCCGCCGGGTTGGCGGCCAGCGCTCAGGCTAGGGCACGGCCGATGAGATGCCGGTTCTTCTCCAGCGAGCCGGGCAGGACCGCGAAATGCACTTGCCCGTCCCGGTCGACGGCCACCACCCGGACGACCGCCGCGCATGCCGGTTACCGGCCTTCCTGCTGTCTGTGCACAAACATGTGGATCACTTGTGCGCAACGACGCCGAGCCTGTGCATACGCAGTGGAAATGCTGGGGATTCCGCTGCCTGGCCGCAACCATGACAGGGGCCTTTACCTGGGAAAGCGCGAGTCGCACCCTGTGCATGCAGAGAAAACCGGAATTATCCACATGCCACACCGCAATAGATAATTAATGAGCCGAACCTTTATCGCAAGTTAATCTCGTTGTTATTCGGCGTCGGAATCGTGAAAACACGGAATACAGAGACGGTAAGCCGGGGCGTTTTTGAAAGGGGAGCGCAAGCGCCACGGCGGCAAGCGCCTCCCGGACACGCTAGGCGCTCGCTGACGGCAGGTCGGCATGTCCGGTACCGGCCGGTCACAGCGGCCCGGCCAGCTCACAGTCGGCCGCGTAGGCGCGATCGGAGTCCGGCCCGCCTGGGACGCGCAGCGGCCGCCCGGTCCGTCATCCGCTTCCGTTGCCTGTCCCTGGGCAGGTTACCCGCAGCTGCACAGCGCTCATCCCTGGTTCAACGGGAGGCCCTACATGAAGATCAAGATCCGGCAACATAACGCCAGCATGCCTCAGGAAGACGACTGGTCCCAGACGGGCGACTGGCTCGGCGAACTCCGCGACGGCAACCATGCCAAGCCGTCCGGCGATGGCCACGCCGAACCAGACGGCACCGATGATCCCTGGCCAGAAATCCTCACTCAGGCCGATGCCCGCGCGGAGGCGTCTGTGGAGGCAGCCGTGATGCCGACCGCAGTTATGACGACGTGCCTGGAGACGGGACCTGAACGGCTTGCGATCACTCCTCGTCCGGCGCCGACGAAACCATTGACGGCCATGCAGCGCAACCGTCCCCGGCCGTTGGAGGTAGCTCAGTGCTGCATGTGCGGCATCGCGCTTCCGCTAGGCCTGTTGGTCCCTGATGGCGGTCAGGCGTGCGCCGAAATCCGCTGGTACTGCAAGGACGCCAGGTCGTGCACGGAACGCTGGACAACAGCCCGTCCGCCGGGACGTGCACATTTGCCGGCGGCTCCCGACGATGCCTTCGCAGGTGCCGAGGAAACGGTGCCTGTTAGGGCGTCGGGCGGAGCGGCTGGGCAGCATGTTCGAAGCGGCACAGTCCGCCGTGTAACCGACCCGTAGCCAGTGCGGCGCGGACCGCGGGGAGCTCATCTACGAACGCCGGGCCATGAGGGTGTGCGGAACGCCCGGATCAGCCCGATCGATATCCCTCCGCGGTGTTTGTTTGTCACGACCTGGGATCGCATCGTGTCGGCGGGCCGTTGTTAACGTCTGGCGCCTGGAGCCGCAGACCCCAACGGGTAAGGCTCATAGAAGTTCGTATCGACTCCCGCGGGATCGAGCCGACACGCCGACGAGGCGGAAATCCGTGTAATAACCGTGCCTGACCCGTAGTTTCTGGGCATGCTCATTAATCATGACCCGCCACGATATGAGGCGCTGCCCGCGCCGACAGCCTCGCTTAGCCAGCATGAGAGCCGACCACTCCAGCGTCGGCATGTAACTAATATGCACAAAGGGCTCCCGGCTAATGGCCTGCCTGCCGTCCCGCCCAGGACGTGGAGCGAAGACGACACCCCTGTGTACTGGCAGACCATTCAGGCAATGGCTTCAGACAGATGGCGGCGGGGCGGATAACGCCCGGACCTGCCATATGAGGTTGCCGTTAGTACGGTCAGTTGAGCAACAGCCTCATATGCAACGTCGGCTTCCTCGCCATCCCGGTCGTCATGGTTAGACATGACGCCATTTTCTGCGCACCCTCCCACCGGGCTTAGTAGCCGCTGCGGTTACGCGGCTTGCGGTCCTTCGAACCGGTACGCACGCTGCTCACAGACCGCATCGACAAGGAGCTGTCGGGGACCGTCTGGGGGCCAACGACGGTGAAGACCCGCCTGGTCATGGCCGACCTAGCGGCCGACGACCTGCTTATGGCGCTGGAGGACCGGCGCCGTCGGTCCTGCTTAATCCGCCGACCGACATTCGACAGGCCCGCGTACGGTGTCACCACCGAGGACCACGCGGGCGAGCCTGACGGTCGCGGAGGCCAGCAGGCCGACCGAGATCAAGCTGATGGCGGTGCCAGGGCGGGTACCGGCCCGTTCGGCACGAAGATCCTTGCCCGGTCAAGACGGGCGGATCGCCGCCGCCGCGGCCTGGCCGGTGGCGGAGGCGCGTCTCAGACCGGGGTGGCCTTGCCGAAGGCGAGGTCAGGGCGGCGCCGTGGTGGTGTTCGGCATCAAACCCTCCCCGCCGAGCGCGGCGCGGGTCATGGCGAGCAGTGTCTGGTCGCGGTCAAACGCGTCTAACTACTGGCGGGAGCCCGGATGGGAGCCAGTCAATTGCGGTTTTGTCCCTTCGTTGCTGGTCAGAGCGCCTCACGTTGCGGACTGCCAGGAGACGCTCTCGCGGTTTAGTGTGCTCAGAGGCGGATCTATCGAGCTGACGCATGTCGCGGAGGACGGGCTGCTCCAGGCGCGGCCGGTGGGTCACGCGCCGTGCCGCAGCCGGATGTAGTCCTCCAGCAGCATCCCCTCGCCCGTTCCGGCTAGGGCCTGCTCTCGTGCCTCGTAGTGACCGGGCTGGCTGGCCGCGATCACCATCCAGCTCCACAGCCGCAGGACGCGCCGCAGGTGCTTCCATCCGGCCGGATCCCGGGCGCTGTCCAGCGCTTCCCGGTATTGGCTGAGGAAATTCTCCCGCTCACGCTCCGGTAGCTCCCGCAGGATCCGCTCCGGGTCGAGCGGATCCTGGTGCTGCGGGTCGGCAGGCAGCGCGCTCATGAACCTCATGCTAGCGCCCGGCCGGGCTGCCGCCTCGCTCATGACCCAGCCCGGCGGGAGAAATGCGGACCTGTTAAGGGATGCGCCGGTGCCAGCCGCTGCCGCCGCGGTGGTGATCCTTAAAGCGCACCCGGACTCCGGACTCGCTCCTCGAGCAGCCCTGCGGCGACGAACGCCCGGTGATAGATCTCTCGGATGACCTGCTGCTATCTTGCTGTGACCCATTTGGTTGGTGACCTGCATATCCGTTGCGCCCGAGGCGATGAGGAGGCTGGCGCACACGTGCCTTAGCTCGTGCGCGGTGTATTTGACGATGCCGTCTTTGTGGGCGGCGGTGTAGCCGTGGGCCAGCCTCAGGTAGCGGCGCCACATCGCGTAGCCGAGGTAGCCGCCGCGCTCTCCGTTGATCAGCCTTCCGTAGAGCCTGCCTTCGGAGCGCTCGCGTCCGGCCGCGCCGTTCTCTGCGAGACGCCGGACGGCGGGCATCGCGATATCGGGAATGGCGACGACTCGTTCGGCGGCCCGGGTCTTGAGATCGGCGCGGATATCCCGGCGCCCGCCTGACTCGCTGGCCGTCCGGTCTACGGTGATCGACTGGCCGTCCAGGTCGACGTTCTCGATGCGGACGGCGACGGCTTCCTCCCAGCGGAGCCCGATGAAGGCCAGAACCGTGGCGATATCGCCGAGGCCCGACTTGAAGTGATCGAGCGTCGCGGCCAGGCGCAGCACTTGCGGGAAGTTCGGGATGAGGACGCGACGGCGGACGGAGCTGCCCCAGCCGGTGCGCAGTTCCAGAGCCGGGTTCGTGCGGATGATGCGTTCCTCGCGAGCCCAGGCGAACAGGCGCCTTATGACGGAGGCGACGGTGCTCCTGGTGCTGCCCGACGCGGGAGTGCCGTCTTGCAGGGTGAGGCCGCGGCACCGGCGGCCACGACCTCCTAAGCAACGGTTCAGGAGATCGATCCTTGCAAGCAGTAGCGTGGCTGTTATGCCGGACTACCGCCCAGACCCGCAGGTTGTGCCCTATCTGTTGTATGAGGATGCAGGCGGGGCGATGGACTGGCTGATCAGGGTGTTCGGTTTCACCGAGCGGGTACGCGACCGGCAAAGCGACGGGACAGTGCGGCACGGCGAGCTGTTGCTCGATGACGGTGGCGTGATCATGCTGGGCTCTGCGGGGGCAGGCTTCCGGGGACCTGCCAAGCTTGGTGAGGTGACCCAGCTGCAGTGCATCACGATCAGTGACCTCCTGGCGCACCGCGAGCGCGCGCAGGCTGCGGGCGCTGAGGTGTCCGAGGTCTCGATCCGGGCAGGCCGCGCCCGCAGCTACACGGTGGATGACCCCGGGGGTCATCGCTGGTACTTCAGCGAGCCGCTGTAGCCAGCCAGGCATATCTCTCACGGCTTTCTCACAGACTGGCCGGACGACACCGGACCAGGGCGGGCGATCTGGACATTCAGTGGACCCTGACCTGCGGCTACGCATTCTGGCGCACTGGCCGGACAGGCTCCATTGATCTACGAACAGATGCTCGGGATCGATCTACGAACAGATGCTCGGCGCCCATCTAGCGGACATGGCACCGAACGGCACGCGGGATATACACGGGATGATCTTGAGTGCCGCAGCGAGCACGGCCACTGAAAGCCCAGTTAGCAACGCTGCCGGGCAGCGAGTCACCGATGCTCTTGAAAACCATTGTGGTGGCAACGTCACCGTGGGTTCGAATCCCACGCTCTCGCTTTATTTCGGAAGGCCAGTTCTGAGCTGGTCTTATATCCGGTCGTCTCACATTTCAAGCCCGTCGCCGGCCGCAGCCAGATGTAGGTCGCGGGAGACGGGTCAGGTGCTCGTGGCTGGAGGCCTGGCCCTTGTCAGAACTGGGCCTTGAGTTGGTCGATCTCGTGCACTCGCTCCTGGAGCTGGGCGTATGCCGGGTGCTCGCGGATGCGGCCCACGGCCCAGCGCAGGACCTCCGCGCGGCTGTTCGCGATGCCTGCGGTGATCAGGGTGTCCACGGTCGCCAGATCGGCAGGGCCGAGCCGGGTCATTACCGGGGTGAGTTCCTCCGATACCTCCTCCGGTGTCCTCACCCGTCCCCCGCGGCCTGCGATGCTGAGGACGGGGAGGCTATGAGGCCTGGGCGCCCCGCTTGGCCGGTCAGGCAGGAACTCGATCCACCCGATGAAGCGGGGCAGCTCGTCCCGCAGCTTCCTGATCACCGGGCGGTTGGCCTCCTCGAATGCGGTCACGGTCTCCTTGTCGGCCTCCTCGCCCTCCGGTCGGCCTGCCCGGGCGATAAAGGCCCGGACCGCGGTCTCTCCCGGCTCGACCTTCGGGTCGTCGCCGTACTCCAGCACCTGAACCCGCTTGATGGCGCCTGCGGGGAAGGCCGACTTCACCCGCTCCTCGATGCGGTCAGTCACTGTTTGATCCATGTCATACTCCGTATGTTGCTTGTCATTCGTGTGTTGCTCGCATAAGAAGCGTAACACTTGTTAGTCGTAGAGCCGACGTAAGGCGGATGCGTGGGCGCGGGCTAATCGAGAAGCGGCTCAGTTCGAGCGGCGCTGACGGTCCGGGTTGCAGTTTGGGTTGCAGTTCACCACCGTCCGGCACCGTCCCCCAAGGACCGATTAAGGACGGCGGTCCAGCTTGAACTGATCCGGACGGCGGCGACCCGAGCTGCTAATGCGGTTGGGGCTACGGTGATAGCAACAGCAGCAACCAACGGCTAGCGGGCACGCCGCCAAGGGCATGTATCTCACAGCCTTCTCACGGACTGCACGGACGGTACCGGACTGTGGCATCTGTGCCAGACACCGGCCAGGACGTTGACCTGCGGATACGGATCCTGGCGCACTGGCTGGACACTTTCCATTAATCTACGGATCAGAAGCTCGCCGCGTGCCCGATCAGGTGGTTGGCCGGGACCGTCACGGCACTCATGGACAGACCGGCAGTCCTTCCGGCCAGGTGGGCGCGGCGGCCGGAAGGTGGAAGAGTCGGGGCTTGGCTCCGGTCCGGGATGGCCCGCTGAGTGTCCGTGCCCGCCCCTCCAGCATCAAGCGTGACTGTGACCGCCCACGTGGGGTTATTTTCCGGTCAGAAGGTCTGCCGGGGATCCGACTGCGGAGACGGTGGTTGCCGTCGCCATGGTTGTTAGGGTAACTAATGAGCCTTGGCGGGCTAGGGAAGAGCTGCCGCCGATCGAAAGGGCCGCGCCGATGAAGCTGCCTCCTGTTGAGTACGAGGCGCCGACGACCGTCGCTGAAGCTATCGACTTGCTGGCTGAGCACCTTGACGAGGCGAGCGTGCTCGCCGGCGGCCAGAGCTTGATACCACTGCTGGCGCTGCGGCTGGCCCGCCCGGAGGTGCTCATCGACATCAACGGGATAGATGAGCTGTCCGGGGTGTCGCTGACAGACGGCTGGGTGGCGATCGGCGCCATGACGCGGGAGTACGTTGCCGAGGAATCCGAGACCGTCGCCGATACCGTGCCGTTGCTGGCGGCCGCGCTGCCATTGATCGGTCATGAAGCAATCCGCAGCCGCGGCACGATAGGAGGCAGCCTGGCGCATGCCGATCCGGCCGCCGAGTTGCCGGCCGTCGCCCAGGCGCTCGATGCCGAGTTCGTGGTGCGCAGCCAGTCGGGCGAACGGGTGATCCCGGCGGCGCAGTGGTTCGAGGGTTTCCTCACGACGTCACGCCGTCCCGACGAGCTCCTCGTGGAGGTGCGCTTCCCGACCGCAGGGCGGGGCACGGGGATCAGCTTCCAGGAGGTCGCACGCCGCCACGGTGACTTCGCCATTGTCGGCCTGGCGGCATCACTGACGCTTTCCGGCGGCGCGATCAGCGATGTCCGGCTGGCGTTTGCCGGCATTTCTGATGTGCCGGTCCGGGCCGCCGCCGCAGAGGATCTGCTGGTCGGCGAGAGGCCGTCGACGGAGCTGTTCGATGAGGCGGCCCGCCGTGCGACCGACGATATCGACCCGCCGGCCGACCTGCACGGGTCGGCGGAGTACCGGAAGAAGGTCGCGGCCGCCTTGGTGCGCCGCGGCCTGCGAGCGGCTGCGGACAACGCCCGCGAGAGGCAGTGACTGATGGCGGACATCACCCTGAGGGTCAACGGTGCGACGTGCACGGGTTCGCCGGAGGCGCGCAAGACGCTGGCGGACTTCCTGCGGGATGACCTCAATCTCACCGGCACACATCTCGGCTGCGAGCACGGGGCCTGCGGTGCGTGCACGGTCATCGTCGACGGCCGGGCGGTGCGCTCGTGCCTGATGCTGGCGGTCCAGGCCGCCGGCAGCGAGGTAACGACGATCGAGGGACTGGCACCCGAGGGCGGGCTGGGCACACTGCAGCAGGCGATGCGGGATTCGCACAGCTTCCAGTGCGGTTTCTGCACCCCCGGAATGGTCATGCAGGCTGCCGCGTTCCTCAGCGACCACCCTGACGCCGGCGAGCAGCAGATCCGCGAGGCGCTATCCGGCAACATCTGTCGGTGCACCGGCTACCAGAGCATCATCGATGGCGTCCTGCTGGCCGCTGAGCGCAACCGTGAACGCTGAGCGAGGGAGCAACTATGGCAGCAATTGCGGCTGAGCGCTACACCGGCGCCAGCATCAAGCGTTCGGAGGACCCGCGCATCCTTACCGGCGCGGGCCGGTACGTCGACGACATCAAGCTGCCCGGGATGCTGCACGCTGCGTTCGTGCGCTCGCCGCTGGCTCACGCTCGTGTGCTCTCGGTCGATGTCTCGGCTGCGCGGGCGCTGCCCGGAGTGACCGCGGTGCTCACCGGAGCGGATCTGGAAGCGATGACCGTCCCGGGGCCGGATGCGCTGATGGCTCTCATGGGCTGGGCGGGGCCCACCCCAGAGTTCACCCTGCTTGCGACGGACAAGGTGCGCTTCATGGGCGATCCCGTGGCGGTCGTCATCGCCGAGAGCCGTTACCTCGCCGAGGACGGCTGCGAGCTGGTGGAGGTCGAGTATGACGACCTGCCTCCGGTCACGAATGCCGCCTTCGCGCTCGACCCGAACAGCCCGCCGCTGTTCACCAATCTGGGTGACAACATCGCCCGCCCGCACTCGCGCAGCGAGTTCGGCGAGGTCTGGAGTACGTTCGCAGCTGCTGATCGCATTTTCGACATCCACATCGACGTGCACCGGCACCAGAACGTGCCCATGGAGGGACGCGGCTGCGTCGCGAGTTACGACGCCGACCTGGGTGTCATGACGGTGTACGCGGCAACGCAAAGCGTTCACGTCACCAAGGTTGCCGTGGCCATGCGCCTCGGTATCGAGCATGAGAAGGTGCGCGTGCTGGCCGGCGATATCGGCGGCTCGTTCGGCCTGAAGATCGGCGCATCACGCGAAGAGCTCGCCGTGGCCGCTGCCTCGCGTCATCTCGGCCAGCCGGTCAAGTGGGTCGAGGACCGCAGCGAAAACCTCACCGCGTCGGGGCAGGCACGCGAAGAGAGCTTCGACGTCCGGGCCGCGGTCAGCAACGACGGCGACCTGCTCGGGCTGGACGTGAAGGTGGTCATCGACACAGGTTCATACCCAGGCATGGGCGCGATGGTTCCGGCCATCATGGAGGCGATGCTGCCCGGTCCGTACAAGCTCGCGGCCTTGGGTTTCGAGTCAACCGCGGCGATCACGAACAAGGCTTCGTACGTCGCCTATCGCGGGCCGTGGGCGTCCGAGACGTTCGTGCGGGAACGCGTCCTGGACCTCATCGCGAAAGATCTCGGCCTCGATCCGGTCGAGATCCGGCTGCGTAACGTCGCCCCGCGCACCGATCCGCCGGCCGTGATGATTACCGGGCGTCCACTGGCGGGAGTCACTTCGAAGGAATCACTGCAGCGGGTCGCCCAGCTCGTGGACTTTCCCGCGTTCCGGCGCCGGCAGGCCGAGGCGCGAGCGCAAGGTGGCTACCTCGGCATCGGTGTGGCAACGTTCATCGAGGCCGCTCCGGGCCCGCGCTCGCCGGAGGGGCCCAGCGGCCCCATGGGCACTGAGTCCATGCGCCTTCGGCTCGAGGAAGACGGCATCGTCGCGCTGTTCACCGGCCAGATGCCCCACGGCCAGAGCCACCAGACGACCCTGGCCCAGATCGCCGCCGACGAGTTCGGCGTGCCGTTCGAGCAGGTTCGCATCGTCGTCGGCGACACCGACGTCGTCCCGTTCGGGCTGACCGGCGGCAGCCGGTCGGCCACCATGACCGGAGGCGTGGCGCTCCATGGCGCCCGGCAACTCAAGGCCAAGGTGCTCGATTTCGCCGCGCACCTCATGGAGGCCAGCGCGCGGGACCTCCTGATCACCGACGGCAATGTCTGGGTGCGCGGCGACCCTGCGAGCGCGATCGCCGTCAGCGACGTCGCGCGGCGTGCGGCATCAGGGCAGTTCGGTGCCGACGTGGACGCCAAGCTCGAGGTCGAGGCCACGTTCGACGGCGGCGAAGGCGGATGGTCCGGCGGCACTCACTGCGCGATCGTGGAAGTCGATGTCGAGACTGGCATCGTAAAGGTGGAGCGGTATGTCGCCGCTGAGGACTGCGGCGCACTTATCAATCCCGCCGTCGTCGAGGGCCAGATCCGAGGCGGCATCGCGCAGGGCATCGGCGCGGTGCTGCTCGAACGATCGGCGTACGGCGAGGACGGCAGCTTCCAGTCAGCCACGTTCATGGACTACTTGATGCCGACCACCTGCGACGTTCCCCGCATCGAGATCGAGCACCTCGAGACTGTGCCGCTCGACGCTGACGTCAACTTCCGTGGCGTGGGCGAAGGCGGCATGATCGTCGCACCGCCCACGGTAGTGAATGCAATTGAGGACGCACTCTCACCCTTCGGCGTGCGGATCTACGAGCAGCACTTGCCTCCGGCTCGCATTCTGGAACTCATTGCCGCAGTGGACTCGAGCCAGTAAATACTCCGTAAACCACTTCGAATGGCGGGGACAGCGGGTGACCAGGTGCGGAGCAGGGAACCCTCACGCTCTCCCGCTAGAACGAGGACTCGCATCCCGGCCGGGATGCGCTGTCAGACGCTGCACGTCACACCGGGACGCCGCCGTAGATGCGCCGCCACCGGGCCTCGAAGAACGACAGCAAGCCGAACGCGGCGGCGTGCCAGCAGCCGAACGCAGAAGCCATTTCTGTTACCTCGATCACGAACAGGGCAGTTACCGGGCGACGATGGCTTGGGAAGTGCGGCTCATGTCTCGGCTGCTCGGCCGCTCGGGGGCACCCGTGACGGGGTTGTCCGGTCGGGGATCACACCAAGCGGTAGTAGTGGTCTTGCTCGAGGTCCTCGAGCAGGCTCGGCCCGGTCGGCTCCCATGCGAGCAGTTCCCGGGTGATGGTGGCGGTGACGGGGCTGTCCAGGACGACGAAGTGGGCCATGAAGCCGAAGTGTTCCGCGGACGGGGCACCGCGCGCGCCGGCACAGGCGCGACCGTGACAGGGACGGCAGGAGCAAGCTCGGCCTTGGCGTCACAGTCGATTGCGTATCACGAGCCCGGCGTAGAGCGCCTCCACAGCCTGCGCCTGGCCCGGTCCGGCTCGCCAAGCTGACTCTTCATCGAGTTGATAAGAACGTCTCTTGCATGTTTCCCGCTTTCATCCCACCGTTCCAACTCGGTATGATCATCGTCTGAGTTCTTCACCATTCCTTCCGCTCTTTGCTGCATCTTCAAGAGACAGTTCCCAGCTTGCTCCGCAGATATACGTACGGTATCGCCGAAGTATAGTCTTAGGAACTCGCTAGCGTCCGCAGCGCTTCTAGCTGCTGCAATCATTACCTTGTAGGTGTCATCTGCTTTGGCGCCACGCGCATCGGCGTACTCGCGGATGGTCCGCCGGAAGGATCCCAGCGCACGTAGATATTCTTCTGCTATGGAAATTCGCTTTTCATGATTTCTGTATAGGCGCGTCTGAGTATTGGATTCATGAGTGAGCCAGAGAGTAGCTAGCGTAGGTATAAGGACACCAAGGAGGGTTGCCCCTGCCGTGATCGCCAGCGCTCCGACGCCTGCCATAGTAGTCTTATACTCCGGCGCGGAAGGTCTGTCCATCGCGAGAGAGGCCGGGACGGAAATGACAGGAGCGAGGCTCACCGCTGCGTCGGCGACGAGCCAGAGTTTATTGGCACGACCGAGGTGGGCGCTGGTGATCCTCGTCGCTAGGGCGCTGAAACCAGGACTGCTCGACTGTCCCGGCGGGACTTGCCCGTCGGTCGCGCAGTCCAGCAACCGTGACTACCTCTCATCACTACCGGCCCAATGCGGCAGTACTGACTGCCCGCCTGAGATGTTCTCCTCGTACGGGCAGTCGCGTCTGTCAGGATGCGGTATCGTTCTCCCGGGATGAGCGTCAGGCCATTCATTGCTCTGATGCAGGACATTAGTCATGAGCGGTTCCCGTGAATTCGCGTCAGGCGACATGTGATCAGGCTAGCGCTTGAGCGGTAGCGGCTCCATAGTTGATGGGAATTCTGCGCTAGAAGTAGAGCGCGGCAAAGTTTTCCTCAACTGCTCCAGTTGGGTCCGTGCACTGTCGCGCCGCATGCGAACGTAATGCACGATACCTTCGACCCTCTTAAATCCATGCCGAAGTTCACACTGCCGGCCAGCGTTCCAGTAGACCTCGTGGTTGCTGTATCTTCGCCCCGTGAAGGGCTGTCCATGTGGCGTTTCAGATTCCTGATACGCTGCTTGGCGCACCCGATCCCACAAACCGCCGTCGGATTCACTTCCTATCTCCGCAGCGATAGCCTTTGGGTTGAACTCGGTGTCGAGAAGATACTCTATGTGATCAATGTAGTATTTTCTGTATTCGCGATTCAGCAATAGATTCGTAACGAGCGGAATATGGGAAGGCGAATGCTCTTTCCAATAACGTTCCGTGCTGCTTGCCCAATCAATAATGTCTGAATATTGCCAGCGAACGCCAACGTTATCTATTCCCAGGCAGTTATCGTAATCCCAAGGGATGAGCGTAAAATAGGGCGAGTCGACGGAATCTTTCTCCGCTCCTCTTCGCCCCGAGTTGTAGAGATAATAGTTCGCCGGCGTAGCGAAATAGTTATCCCAAGCGCCAAGGAGCATGTTGACGCCAGCCCACCGGAGGAACGCCCGAGCATTCATGATCTCATCCACCGACTCACGGAAGGCGTCGCTGTCGAATCGCTCGGGTCCGCCCGGAAGCCTCACGCCATTGATCGTTTCGATGAAGAAGGCGAGATCGGTGTAAGAGTTTTGCTTTGAATTCTGCTTGTTCGTCCTCAGGCGATAAACACGGTCTGCTGTCAACGGCGCGAAGTAGTGGTGGCCGTAATCCACGCCCTCGGGCCCGACCTGGTAGTCCAGCGTCGCACATCCTGTGGCACAGCAGTATGCTTTGTAAAGATTACCGCGGTTGTTGTCGCCAAAATGATCTCTCAGAAACCTTCTATCAACTTGCTCGACCAGTGAGAAAAGGCCTCGGTATGCTGCCGAAAACGCTAGCTTCGCATACGTATGGCGGGGTGACGGTACGCCGACTTTGCCGAATAGGTGCCAGGCCAAGGCCTCCCGCATTTGAGAAGGATCGCTATACATCGCCTTGAGATTGATACGGCTCATTCCGACAAGCCGATTATCGATGCCCCCTTGCTTCTCGAGATCAATTCGCCAGGATGGCTTGGGGGCGCGCAGGGTCCGGTTCCCGCGGTTCGCCAGCGAGAAGGTCGAGGTGTAGAAAAGGATGCCCTCATCGCCGGGAGCCGGAATACGCCTACGATCATTAGGATCAATGCGCCATACTTGGAGCTCGGCATTTCCAAATGATTGCGCGGGCGGCTTAAGAAGTGTGCCTGTAAGAGGAAAGCCCGTCAGATAGAACATATACATATCGGCGTCAAAGAAGTCTTGCTTTCCTAGCGATGCTCTGAGATAGTCCTCGACTGCTCGGCCTTCTCTGGTTGGCTGCCCTGCCTGATCACGCAATATCAAGTTCCCGACCGGCCGATCCGCGTCAATTATCTCCGTCAACCGGTCAAAGAGGGCGATAAACTCAGGCGCCGTGCGCAGGCAAACATCGCCACAGCCTGAGGTCATCTTGACCTTATGTGCCAACTGCTTACTATATCCAGACGGCAAGTTCGTCACCACTATGGCGCGATCCTCGAACATCTTACAGAAGTCCGTTCGGCCCACAGTCGCTTCCATATCCCGTCCTGCGATCCTCGACACACATGACTCCTATCGCAATATCTGCAGACTTCTAATCAGAGAGAAATTGGGTAGACGATATCAGGATGAAAAATCTGCTGGCGCAACATTCGGGCGCCGGGCGCCGCGGCAGCATCTTCTGCATGGTGCAACGGTACGGCATCCCAGCTGAGACTGGCTGGTCACCTTGACGAGGAACAGCCACGCGTTGATCACGCCGCCCAGGAGACTCGCCACGGCGGCGGGGATCAGCCAGTACAAGCCACCACCGGCCTGCAGGAGACCAGTACAAGCCACCACCGGCCTGCAGGAGAAAGGTGAGCCAGGCGACGCCGACGAGCACGGCGGTGATCATGTTAGGGGAGACCTTCTCGAGCTGACTCCTGCCGATCTTCGGCCCGACGATCTCCGGTTCGCGTTCTACCAGGTCAGCGACGACTTCCACGGGCACATCGCGGCCAAATCTGACTGAGGCGAGCACGCAACACGGCTCGCGTGGATCGACTTCCGGGCATTCAATAGGCAGGGAGCGCTGCCAATCCGGGGAAGCAGCCACACCACCACTATGAATGTCGCGGAAAGGGCCGGGAGCGATTCACCCGAGCATGCCGGGCTCAGTGTCTGTGCTGTCTGATTCGGTTCGCGCGGGGATGATCCGCACGTCTGAGGTGAACGGCCACCAGTCTGAAGTATCTGGAGCGGTGCCTGTGCTTTCTGATTCGGTTCGCGCGGGGATGGTCGGCACGTCTGGGGTGTCAGGCTCAGCGCCCGGGCTATCTGGGCCAGCATCCGGGCTATCTGGGCCAGCATCCGGTGGCAGAGGTTCCGAGAGCACACGCGCCGGCTCGGCCGAGGTCCACTGGCCGTTGCCGGAATTTTCTGCCTCGCCCTCGGGAAGGCCCTGGCGCCTGCGATTAGCCCGGTCGGCGCTACGTAGCACAACTTCAGCCATCGCCAGCTTGGCATCGAGCGTCGAGCTTGCCACAGCGCCAAGATCCAATGGCACGCGGTTGGCGAGCGCCTGATCCCAGGGCGTCGCCACTACCGACACTTGCGTCCCCGCAAAGCTCTCGCGGATCTGAGCAAGCCAATGGACCTGCAGTGGGTCGCTTTCGGCGAACTTGTCCACGACGACCGTCGCCTCGTCCATGAGGGCGTTCAGATGTTTCATTTCTCGTTCGGTCAGTGGGCTCTCTTTTTCGCCTTCGTAGTTCCGGTAGCGGCTGAACACCTGGCCGATCGACCAGAACCCCAACTGCGACGCCTCCGTCACGAAGACGTACTTGTCGCCGTGCAGAAGCGTTCCCACCTGGAGCTTGGCGAACAATCCTGTCCCGCCGTCGTTGATGACGATGTTGGACATGCACTGGAGAAATCCCAGGATGGTCAGATACTCCTGCTCGCCGAAATCGACTCCGACGGACTCATCCGCGGTGTCACCGCGGATTACGGCCACACCCTGCAACCATGCGACGGCATCGCGCAGGTCGGCGTAGACATTGATGCGGCCTGCCACGCAAGCTTGATGGAAGCCTCGAATCGAAAGTGGCCGCTGGTGCTTCGGCAGTTCCTCAACCGTCGCACCCCCGAGCCTGATGTATCCATGCGGCATGTCGTCATTGCTGTCGGCGAGTATCACCCGGTCGGCGGGCCGCGCAGCGGCGTAGATGGCTGCTAGCGTCACCGCCACGTCAGTCTTGCCAGTGCCCCCGAAGCCCGAGCCCACCGTTATCACGCCCGACTTCAGCGACGGCTCGCGGATGGCGGCTATTCTCTGGCGCCTCCACTCTGCCATTTTCTCGCGCCTGGCACGCTCGCGCCTGCCAGGAGTGGGCACCAGCCTGCGCTTAAGCGCCCGACTTGACCCAGTGTCTCTTACGCCGTCCCGTACCGGTGCCGGATCACCGAGAGAGGACGGGGTGGCCCAGGCGGCCCTGCCGCTTCCTGGAAACTCGGTCCACCATGCCCCCGGCTCGCCTGCATACTGGGTCATTGCATCCTCCCGAGTCCGGGTACCGGTCTTGGACCAATAAAGTACACTCCGGTCAATAGCCGCGTTGCGGTGTGGCGTGTGGTGTCTCGCTGATACTTCCGCGCTCATTCGGGACCCCCGGGTCGCGGACATCGACGCGGCGATCGACCTCGCCAACGGCAACGTGGCCTCCTGCTACCCAGCTGCCCTCGGGCGGCGTCAAGAGCTCCGGCCATGGCCGGAGCCTTCCGTCCCTGGGCGCCCGCGAGTTCTGCAACATCAAGACGGTCTGGATCGCTAGTCGTCAGGGCAAACCCCGGAGCTCAGGGGGCGCCCATGGTCGCGGCGTGCGTGACCAGCAGCGAGTCTGGCGGCACCAGGTCTACCCCGTCCGGGTCGTTCAGGTACCCGGACCCCTGGCCGGCTACCCCGGTGTGCCCGTACTGCCAGACAATGCGGTGCGTCGCGGGGTCCACCACGCACACGCGGTGGTTGAAGTCGTCGTTGAGCAGAATGTCGCCGTTGGGCAACGGCAGGGCCAGCGAAGGCTGGTTGAACCCGCCCATCCGCCACAGCACGCCGCCGGACGAGGTGAACTCGACGATCTGCCCGGGATCGGAGTAGTCGGCGGTCAGGTACCGGCCCGGGTACACCTCGTTGCTGTCCGACGGGTACAGCACCCCCGGCGGGTTCGCCGACCACGACACCTTGCCGCTCAGGGACATCTCATCAGCCCAGTCGCCGTTGATCTCGGTGACCAGGTAGTGCCCGTTGGTCATCGGGAACGCGCCGTTCGGGCTGCCGAACCGCCGGGGCGGATCGTGCTCGCAGGCGTTCGTCGTCTGGCCGATGACCTGCGTCACCATGTGCGCGGGCGGCGTGATGATTACTATCCGGCAGTTCTTGATGTCGGCCAAGATGATGGCGCCGGCCGGGGTGAGCATCGCGTCGTCCGGGTTGAACAGGTGGTTCGGCCCGGCGCCGGGCACGCCCGGCACACCGTACCGGTACACGATCGTGCTGGTGGCCAGGGAGATCACGCTGACGACCTGCTCGTCTTCCTGCGTCACGACGATGTACTTCCCGTCAGGGGAGAAGAACGCGTCGTCCGGCTGGGCGAACGTCTGGCCGGGCGCGAGGTCGCCCGGCCGCGGGAACTCCCACCTGATCCGGCCCTGCGGATCGACGATCAGCAGCCGGTTGTTGTGATGGTCGGCGATCAGGACGTCGGCGGGCAGTGCCGCGGGATCCGAGCCCGGCGCCAGCCGGCCGGGGCTCGCGGTCGGCGCCAGCCACGGTGACGCGGCCTCGTTCGGCATCATCTGTCCGGCCGTCACCAGCCGGAACGTCGTCACCGTGGGCAGCGGGCGCGCGCCGTCCTCGCCGCCGATCAGGTATCCGACCCCGCCGGTCACCGCCGGGGCCGCGTAGGCGGCCGGAACCGGGAGCTCGCCCGCGGCGCTCACCCGGGACGTGGCCGGGTCGAACCGGAACACCGTCCGGCTGGTCCCCTGCGCGGTTGCCCCGCCCGCGACGAAGATATGCCCGTCCAGGCTGATCACCGCCGCGCCCTGCACCGGCTGCGGCAGGTGGCCGACCACGGCGGCCGCGCCGGTGGCCGGGTCGACCCGCTGGATGACATCCGTCGCCCTGGACCCGCTGGCTGACGTCTGACCGCCGAACACCCAGATCATCCCGTCGGCCGCGGCGGTCCCGGCGTACCGGACCGGCACCGGCAGCCGCGCCGCCACCCGGAAGTGCTGCCCGTCCGTCGTGGCCAGGACCTGCGGGTCCATAGTGGTGCCGTCGTAACCCCCGACCACGTAACCGACTGGTCCCGCCGACACGCCATTGGAGTCCGAACGGGCCCGGCTCAGCGCCCCGACCACCCCAGCCTGCGTCCCCGGGGTGAGCGCCTGGATGGTGGGCACGCTCGTATCGGTCCCGCCGCCCAGCACGAGCATGCGCCCGCCGACGATGAAGCCCGCGGCGTCGTGCGTGGCCTGCGCCAGGCGGCCGACCTGGCGGGTGGCGCCGGTTACCGGGTCGATGCTGGTCACCGTGTTAGCCGAGGCTCCCGACGGCGTCAGCCCGCCAGCCATCAGCAGGTTGCCGCCGCCGGGCAGCACCACCTCGCGCGAAATCCCGGCCGGCAGCTGGTACGGCGCGGGCATCACCCGGAGCATCACCGCGGCGTCCGGCTGGCGGTTGCCCGCCGACGCCGACCTGACGGGCCTGGTTGTGGGCTGGGCCTGCCGGTGTGCGGCCTGGTCGAACACCGAGTACGCCAACGGCAGCAGCGAGCACGCGGCGACCACGGCCACCGCGATGCGGAACCGCTGCTGAGCTGTCATCAAGGCGAACCTCCCGGGGTCGAGACCACCCTAGTGCGCGTCCGCCAGTCAGGTATCGGGTGCAATCGCATGACTGAGCCCGATTGACGTATCTGGGTGCCAAGGCCGGGATCAGCGCGCTGCAACGGTAGTGTGACGCATCCGCCACGTGACTGAGGGCCAGGCGCCGATCCTGGCGAGCGGTCAGCTCTTCATGAACGGGTCCAGCTATCGGCTGACAAGCTTCTTCGGCGTGTCGCCCGGCCGGGAAGGAATCTGCAGGGTAAGACGGGCTAATGTGCAGCTCAAGCCTTCACGGGAGCGCTGAACGACGGGGAATCCTGCCATCGTGTCATTAAGTACGGTCTAGTCCGCTGAGATGTTAGGAGCAGGGTTTCGTGCGTTCTCGAAGGCGGGAAAACGCAGTCAGGTCTTTCGGCGTGGGCGGCGACGGATTTGGGCTTAGCCGTCGCGAGGTACTGGCGGGCAGTATTGGTGCGGGCGCGCTCCTGGCAGTGCCGGATCTGGGCATGGGCGACCGTTTGGGCGCTCGGCCCGGCAAATCCGGCCGAGGCGCTCTGCCGTACGCCTTCCTTTACGGTACTCCGGATCCGGGGCCAGCCCCCAGTGGGTCTTTGGTTGCTACAATGTGCCCGGTATCGCGGGTGACATCGCCCCTGCCGCCGGTCCCGGTTGCTGTCAAGCTCGCGGCTGCGCCGGTCTCGTCGCCGGACCAGGCCGTCACGGCCCTGGCCACCGTGGATATGGTGCACGACGGGGCCAAGATAACACTGACCCTCCTTGACGCCACGTCGACTGCTGTCGCCCGGCAGGGGTCGGTGACTGTGACTGGCGTCCCGCACGATGCAAACGTTCTCGTGACGCCGGTTTTCGCTCCTGGCTCCGCCATTGTTTCCTTGGTCCTGGCCATTACGGTGCCCGTGGGCAAACGGCTGGTGCGCAAGGCGGACCCGCATACGGGCAGTCGAGCGACCCGGTGGGTGACCACCTGGAGGTCGCATCATGCGCTGGCTTATTTCGATCAGCGCAGCGGCGCTACCACAGGACCGTTCCACCTTTCCGGTGAGCCGTCTCTGGCGTTGTCCACCGCAGCTGCTAATAGCTCGGATTTGCTGATGTGGACAATCAGGGAGCCGCAGCCAGATGATCCGGCCGAGATCCGGGCGCAGGCATCGCAGTCCCGGCTGACCGTGTTTCCTCTGGGCTCGGGGACAGCAAGATTGTCGGTGCCGGCTCCCGCGCCGTGGCCAGGCGGAGAGCCTCTCATTACGCTGCCGGCCGGTGACGTGGCGCGCCTGGTCAGGGGCCGCGATGTGCAGGTATGCTCGGCCCGCACCGGAGAGGTGACTGAGCTGGGGATCCCGGCGTTCAGCCACGGGCACGCGAAGCCGAGTGCCGTCACTATGCAGGCCCGCTCGGACGGCACCGTGTTCATGACCAAGCCGGGGGCGGGGGTTGCCGTGATAGCCGATCCGGCGGACTCGTTCCGGGCGACGGCCCACATTCGGTTTCCGCTGCCCGCGTCGCCGCTCGGCGCTCCGTGGAGCAAGGCGGTGCTGTCGCCCGCAGGTGATATCTGCTATGTCCTGGGCCCGGCGGCCACCGGCGGCCTTTGCGCCTACGACGTGGGATCCGGCAAGCTGGTCGGCTCCTATAGTGAGGGCCGCCAGTACGCCGGCCTTTACCAGCTGCCCAGCGGGACCCTGCTCGCGGTGCGGCCCGAAAACCCACGGCTCGTGTTTTTCTCTTCTGGCCTCAGCCCACTTGGAACGGCGGACACGAACCTTTACGTGTCGGCTGTTTTTTAGTACAGCAGCAGGCAGGAACCCGGCCCCTGGTGGAGGAACGACAGTTATGACCGGATATGACACCGCAGCCCCGATACACAACACCTACGCATCGGCGCATCGTGAATTCGGCGTGAACCCGAGCTTCTGGATTCGCTACTTCACTCCGTCGCCAGCTGCTGACTTGTTCAATGACGACGCCTTGGCGGAAAGCCGGGGCGCCTGGGACAGCGGAGGCCCTTACGTGGGCTGCATTTCCGCGCCCAGACAGTCCCGGCTGAGCGGATCCGCTGCAGAAGGCCAGGCTGATGCACAGGCCTTCGCGGCAGCGATGCTCACCGCCTACCATGCGGTCGGCCCGCTCCGGCTGCCATCCAACGGCCGGCTCTACTGCTGGCTCGACCAAGAGTATTCGACGTCGCTCAGCTCAAATTACTGGAATGCGTGGGCGAATTACATAGCGGATTATGACTTTGCGGGCCTGGGCATCTATCCACTGTACCCATGCCTTTACTGCAACCCGTATTCGCCCTTTCCAAATTGCTCCACCATCGCCAGGGCGCGCGGCGTAAATGTGCCCAGCGCCATCTGGTCGAGCGAGCCTGAGCCGTGCGGAGGTCCGCCTGGCCCGTCTCGCTGGCACCCGCAGGAATGCGCGACGGTACCCACCCGGCTCTGGCAATACGGCGAGCAGGGCGCGTGCAGCTACTCGTCTAATGTCGACCTCAATCTGAGCGGTCCGGGATTCTTGAACGCCTACTATTGCTTCCACGTCCACTCGAGGCCTTAGCAGGCAGCTGGGTGATCGATATTAATCAGGTCATAGAGTCGGTCATTTCGGGGTGTGCCGCCAGCTGCGGTGCGGTTCTCGTCGTAGCCGGGGCGAGCAAGCTGTACCGCGGCATACGGGCCCTCGATGATATGACCGCGATCAGGCG
This sequence comes from uncultured Actinomycetes bacterium, assembly GCA_963769715.1. Lineage (GTDB taxonomy): Bacteria > Actinomycetota > Actinomycetes > Streptosporangiales > Streptosporangiaceae > Palsa-504. Next base: position 75,237 of record CAVYNE010000032.1, on the reverse strand, counting down.
GGCGCTGCGGATGCCGCGGCGCCCGTGGAGACTCACTGGACTGGCAGCCGGTGGGGTGGAGTGCGTGACGGGCGTACTCGTGTGCAGCGGAGCGTACCCAGTGCTCGGCGCCGCTGGCATGGCGGTCCTCGGGGCCGTGTTCTGCATTCTGCTCGCATACGTCCTCGTCAAGCAGATTCCTGGCGGCTGCGGCTGTATCAGATGGCGCACTGCACCCGAAACGGTGGCCGAAGCGGTGACCTGGCGGGCCGTGGCCCGCAGCGGAATGCTGCTCGGCGCAGGCATCGCGTACCTGATTGTCTCGGCAGATGCAGCGAATACGCCTCGCGGGGACTGGTTCGGTGGCGGGGTTGTAGCCAGCGGAGCGGTCCTGGTGCTGCTGAGCATGCATATGCCGGTACGCACTCCCGTCTGCCGCAGGCCGCTGTGGCGCCAGACGCGCACCACGCTCCGCCTGCTGGCCGGCCATGAGATGTTCGCGGCGATGGCCGACTCGGCCGGACCTTTCGAGCCCGTGGCCCGGTATCGCCGGACCGGATGCACCGACGAATTCTGGTTTACGGCAGTGACTGGTCAGGACAGCCAGGCAGTAGTATTCCAGGTCCATCGGGCGGTGCCCGGCGCCCGGCTCGCCGTACATACGTCACTGCGGGACGCCCGGACACCGGGAACGAGTTGGCCGGCCCGGGCCATCACCGTAGCGGATGTCCTGACTGAAATGTCGCGCGGAACTCGGGGCAGCGATCAGCTGCGATCACGGAAACGCCCAGCGCTGACGGCTGCAGGATGGGCGCCCGCCACGCCAGCATCGGGCACCGGCTACTCCGCTGCTGATTGCGGCGGGCCGTCATCTCGGACCAGTAGCCCCGGGCAACGGAGGGAGACGCAATGAGGTTTCAGGTGGTCAGTGATCCGAGGACACGATCGGCGGCCTGTCATGGGCTCACCCGAGCCGCGGCTCGTGGCCGCACGGCCACTGTCAGCGCCCTGGCCGCGGCGGCATGCGGGCTGGTTATGACCGCGTGCGGCGGCCAGAACTCGCCGGGCGCGGCATCGTCTGCGGCGTCGTCCGCAGGTACGACGATGTCGCCGGGTTCGCCGTCACCTGCCAGCATCGACGCTTGCGCCGCCTCTCAGCTGAAAATCAGCATCATCAACACCGGCGCTCTCGCGGGCCAGGCCGGCGGCTACCTCACATTCACCAACGACAGCCACGCCCTGTGCCGCATGAGCGGCTGGCCTGCTGTGATCGGGCTGACGGCCACGGGAAGGGCCACGCGCCTGCGGCATCTGCAATCGACTATGTTCGGCGCCTGGCACTACATAGCCCCGCCACCCGTGGTAACACTCCGGCCAGGAGATTCCGCCTACGCGGTTGTCGCGGCCGACGACCAGCCAGTCGGAGGCAACACTCGCTGCCCTGCACCATATGTGCGCCTCCGGGTAAGTCCGCCCGGCGATTCGGAAAATGTGACCATCTCGGCGTGGCTGCCGGGCGCGGGCTCTTACCTGCCGGCCTGCACATCAGCCAACGGCTCGCCGACGGCTGGGACGTCGACGATAACAACGCTCTCCAGCCTTCCACATTAGGTACCGGCTGAGCACCATCTGGCACGCTACAGACATGGCCGACTACTACGAGAACCTCGCGGCCGATTACGACTGGCTATTCGACGACGACGCGCTGGCCAGCGGTCTCGCGATCAACCATCCCGCGACGGCGCGCCTGCTGGAGCGAACCAGTCACGCCAGTGCCGTGCTGGACGCGGCCTGTGGCACGGGCGTCAGCGCGGCGGCGCTCGCCCGCCGGGGCTACCACGTGTGGGCAGCCGACGGAAGCGACGCGATGGTGGAGATGGCGGCGGCCCGGTTCCGGCGTGAGCACCTAGGGATCCCGCTGGTGCGCTGCATGTGGGCGGATCTTCCGGCCGCTGTCGACGAACGGTTCGACGTCGTGCTCTGCATCGGGAACTCACTCGTGCACGCCGCCGGCCGCGATCCCATGATCGGTGCGCTCACCGGGTTCCGGCAGGTGGTCCGCCCCGGCGGACACGTGGTGGTCGATTCCCGTAACTGGGAGAAGCTCCATGCCGAGCGCCGGATCGTGCAGGTCGCCGACAGGGTGGTGACCCGGCGCGGCCGCCGGTGCGTCGTCTTGTACGCCTGGGAGATACCGGACCGGCTCGACCAGGAGCACGTCGCCCATCTCGTGTTCATCTTCGAGGACGGCGACCGGATCGAGCCGCGCGAGCACCGGATCGGTTTCTATCCCTTCACACCCGGCGAACTGCGCGAACGACTCGAAGTGGCGGGCTTGCGAGAAGTCGACACCGACTTCGACGATGGCCGCGACCGCTACGCCGTGATCGCGGTACCGGCCTAGATCATCCACATCCACGGTTCCCGCCGAAGTAGAGTGGCGGATCGGGCGACTGCGGACACCATCTCGGTTTCGTACGGGGTTCCCGGATGTGACGGTTCGATGGCGTTGGTGATCAGGTGGTGCGGCTATGTCCGGCGTGCAGGAGCACCAGCGGCTGCGGTGATCTTGCCGATCTCCCAGGGGCAGCGGCTAACGTTGCGCAGCGCCTAATTCGTATGCGCGTTCGGGAGGTGCTTGCCAATGTAGCCCACATAGATCTTCCCGGTATGACCGGTGTCGTCGTGGTAGTGCATCCGGGGGGAGACCAGGCCCTTCCTGGCTATCTTGAAATGCGCGCCCATGAAAATGGCGCCGTCCGGGCGTACGTCCCGGGGAACCGGGAATACCCGTAGCTTCCGGAGCCTGGGTGAGCGTTCGACGGAGTCGGATTCCTGCGTGGAATGCGCGCCGGGAGCATAGCCGGGCCGCCCGGGCGGAGTATGTCCCAGGTAGGCATGGACCCCTTTGCTGAATTCACCGCGGCGCCGTGCGGCCGCGTACCCGTCGAGGACCCGCAGCATGTCCCAGGCTCTGGCGGTCCAGGTACCGAGCGGGTCGAAGTCGTCCAGTTCGAGCGCGTTCTTCGGGTCCCCGGTGAATGCGACGCAGGAAAGCACATGCTCATCGAGCCGCTCAAGCAGCTCGGCGAACGATCCGGGTGATTGCATCGCCGCCACCGCGGCCCGGGTCTGATCGACGCGGCCAGCTCGGGCGAGGACGCCGCGGAGCCGGTCGAGCTCCAACTTCGCGTTCAGCAGCTCCACCTGCGTCTCGGCATGATCGAGCTGCTCATCCTCCAGCCGGGCGCGGACCTGATCACGATCGTCTTCTACCTCTTCAAGCATGTCCTGGAGGGCCGCGAACCGCCGCGATATCTCCCGGTGACCGCGTAGCACTCCCCGGCCTTCAGCCAGCAGCTCCCGGAACCGGGCGGTCATGTCGTCAGGCCCGCCCGCCGCGTAAGCGCTGGAGGCGTCAGAGGCGAACTCGCTCACAAGGCTGGTGAGCAGCTCGCCGGCGATGGCGACCTCGCGGACCGCCGTGATCGCTAGCTGCCCTACCGGAGCCGGGCCAGCGGGCCCGTCATCTGGCCTGCGGGCGAAAGGGCCTGGTGGCGTTGCCTGGATGGCTCGCAGGACGGCGGCCGGCTCCTCCCTGGACAGCATGCGATCGACCTGGGCGACATGCGAAGGCAGCGGCAGGTTCAGGGCCCGGCTTCGGTTCGCCCGCCCGATCAAATGCGCGAGCTTGCCGGGAGCCTGCTCAGCGATCGTCCGGGCGAGTAGCACGCGGTGCCGCCGGGCATCGACGGCGCTAGCCGGATCGACCTCTGGCAAGAACGTGCGAATCGCTCCCAGCGGCACCGAATGCGAGGGCGCGAATGATTCCTCAAGCTTCGCGGCCGCCCCGGTGTCAAGCACGTAGATCCCGGCCAGCCCGACGCACTCACGGGTCAGCTGCTCGACATGGCCGATCAGCCGGGACACGGGAACTTCCGGGATCGGCGCGGCAACAAGGGCCGTGCCGCGGCGCCCGGGATCGCAGATCGCCGATATCAGGCCATCAACGTCACCCACGGTGACCAAAGTCGGCCGGGCGGCTAGGATCATCTCGCCGTCGCAGGCGTCGGCCACCGACAAGATCTCCCGGACCATATGTGGTACCCCCGTCCACCAGGCGTCCGCAACATCGACCTCCTTGACGAGGCGCTCATCTGATGCCGTCGGCCTGGGCGCTGATGGCGGCGCGTTGACATCGACCCAGAACCCAGTCATCCTCCACGCCGTCACGGTGCACCGTCACGGTCGTCACCCATTCCCCCGCGGATGAAGACTCGGTCAGCCGGTAGCGCAGCGAGCGCGAGCCATCGTGCGGATGCAGTTCGGTCACGACGAGCTGGGCGTGTTCGGCTACTTCGTGAACTCCAGGGGCAACGGCCACGGAGCCGTATCCCTTGAGCGCCAGCCACGAACGGAGCTGCTCCGCTGTGAGCTGCACCGCGTCCTGGCCGTGACGTAGCGAGAAAATCGACCGGTACCCAACTGCCATCCAGATCCCAATGACTTCCTGGAGCCTTACCCCACGACGGTGCTGGGGTTACTATCGTATCGCGATACCATATGGCTGAAATGTCCGATTTCTTATGGAAAATCTGTTGCGTCTTCTGCGGTGTTGCTCGTATACCCATGCCGGAGGCACGGTCGCCCGTGCCGCGTCGAGGACGTTGACGATGGCATTCACGTCCGCACTATCTACGTTAGTCCTTTGGGCCATCGGCGCGAGCCTGCTGGAATGGCCCGCCGGTGGGACCGGGCCGACGCTGACCCGCTGAACCAGGGCCGGGCGGGTACGTTGGCGTTATGCCTGATGAGCCGGCCTTTGACGTCATCAGCGGGGGTCGTGATCCCGATCACCGCCGAGCGGCATCATGGCGGCTGCTGGCCGGCGTGGCGGCGGCGATGCTCATCGCCGGCGGTATCGCCTTCCACCTGATCTCTGGCCCTTCCGTACCCGTGCCGCCCCGGAAGTCCCAGGCCTCGCCGTCACCCGTAGCCCTGGCCGCACCATCGATGCTGCACGGAACGCCCTTGCGGCCCGGCGGCGCGCCCGGAACGCTGCTGTTTCTGGGCGGTGAGGAACTGCGGCTGCTGAATGTCCGGGAGCAGGCGCCGACGTCCCTGACCAGCGTATTGCCGGCCGCCGGGGATGCCCGGAATCCGCTCGGCCCCGATCCCGCGGTGCGACAGGTCATCTCGGTGGCCGGCGGCGTCGTCGCGCTTATCTACAGCCACGGCCCAGCCGGCCTCCCGGATATCGGAGATGTGCTGTTCGTCCCCGTCGATGCGTCGGGGGCCGGCCCCCGCGGATCATCGCCCGGGCGAACTACATGGCGCTAGCGCCGAACCACCGCGATGTCTGGGTCGAGCAGGCCGGGCCGCCGTGGGGCAACGGGCCGGCCGGCAGCCCGGCCTGGCTTGCCGGTGAGGATGGCCGCCGCCTGTCCGCGGTCCGCCGCCTGAACAACCAGGCGCTGGCGGCGGCCACGGTCCGTGGCTTGCTCGTCCAGGGTCCTGACCAGAAGCTAGCGCTCATGGACCCGGTGAACGGCCGCGCCGAACGTACCGGCATCCCGGCGAACGCGATCATCGCCGGTACTGACGCGGACCATGTGGCCTGGCAGGCTGCGGCCTGCCCGGTTGATTGCCCCCTGCACGTCACCGACGTGCGAGGCGGTCCGGGCACGCAGATCGCCCTGCCGCCGCACACCGCCATCGATACCGGCGACACGTCCGGCTTCGATCCGGCAGGCCAGCGCCTCGCCCTTCCGCTGGACACCACCGATCACCAGGGCGCGATCACGGGCACCTACGTCTACGTCGCCGACCTCAGCGCCCGCACGCTGATCAGGGTTCCGGGCGGCCCGATACCGGTCGCCACGCTTCCCGCGGTCCTGGGAGCACTCCCGGCGGGCTCCAGCGACGTCGTCTGCGCGCGCTGGGCCGCGGATGGCTCGGGATTGTGGATCGTGGCCACGGACGGGCTTTACTTCCAGGCGGGCTACTGGACCGGACACGGCCCGCTCCGCGTGCTCCAGCCGCAAGCCGGGCTGGCCTACAAGTTCGACGTCCCGGGGACCGGCAGGCCAGCCACGTTACCCTCACCGCAGAGCAGAGCGGCGACGGGAATCGAACCCGCATGACTGCCGCTGCGACTAGGGATAGTGCCAGGTTCCAGGGCAGTATGACAACGTGCGCGCATGGGAGACTGCTGCATAGCTATCCGGGATCGCCGGGCTTGCGGCGCCCTCAGGACAGGCCCGGCCGGACCAGGCCGGTCTCGTAGGCGATCACGACCAGCTGGGCCCGGTCTCGCGCGCCGAGCTTGGCCATCATCCGGTTGACGTGGGTCTTGGCGGTCAGAGGGCTCATGAACAGGGCCGCACCGATCTCGTCGTTGCTCAGGCCCGCAGCGACCCGGGCGAGCACCTCCCGCTCCCGGTCGGTGAGTACCGACAGCACTGAGGCGTCGACTGGCTGGGCCGGACCGCGCCTGGCGATGGTGGAGATCAGCGTCCGGGTGACGCTCGGCGACAGCAGGGCATCGCCGCGGGCGACCACCCGGATGGCGCTGATGAGGTCCTCCGGCTCGGTGTCCTTGACCAGGAAGCCGCTTGACCCGGCGCGGATCGCCTCGAAGACATACTCGTCAGCCTCGAAAGTGGTGAGGATGATGATGCGTACGCCACTCAGCTCGGGATCGGCGGCGATCTGCCGGGTTGCCTCCAGCCCGCCGGTGCCGGGCATATCCGCCGTCTTGCCGCAGACCCACGGTCGTGGCGACCCGGCCGGCGTGACGCACCACGTTGGTGAGCGACTCCTGCACGATACGGTAGGCGGCCAGCCCGACCGGCGCCGGCAGCGGGACTGGCGGCTCGGCCGGCTGCAGTGTGGTCGGCGTGCCGGCGGCGCTGGTCGCCTCGACGAGCGCGGCGATGGCGCGCAGGTCCGGCACCGCAGGGCTCCCGCCGTCGACTTGCCGCAGCACCTCAAGGATGGCCCGCAGCTCGCGCAGTCCGGACTTGCTGGCCCGGCGGATCGCCTGGAGCGCCTCGGCCGCGCTCGCCGGATCGGCGGCCAGTTGCATGCTCGCCGCTGTGGCCTGAACGTTGATCATCGCCATCGAGTGCGCGACCACGTCGTGCATCTCGCGCGCAATCCGCATTCGCTCGGCGTCGACGCGCCTGCGGGTTTCCTCCTCCCGGGCCTGCTCGGCCCGCGCCGCCCGGTCAGACTCGGCGGCCAGCCACTGTCGGCGCGCCGCCACGTACGCGCCGACCGCGCCGGCTGCGAGCAGCTCCGGCCACATCGTGGCGTTCGGGCCCCCGAACCAGCCGAATGGCCCGAGCAGCCCCTCGGTCACGAAGATGGCCGTCGCCCCGGCGAGCCCAGCGGCAACCGCGATGCGCCGCGCGCGGGTCAGCGCGACCCAGTACACGCCGACGATGACCGGAACGAGCGCGGCACCGTCGATCTGGCCGAGCGCCGCCCACCCGGCCGCGCCGGCCACGGCGAGCCCGAGCACCTCGACCGGACGGCTGTTGCGCCAGATCAGGGCGACGGAGGGCACCGCCAGCAGCAGGTAAGCGGCCAGTGGCGGATGGCTGGTCAGGTGCAGGCCACCGTAGTGGTGCACCGGGTTGGCCTCGACGTAGCCCCGACCACGGCCAGCGCGGTCACCAGCGCTACGCCCGCAGCGCCCAGCCAGCGCCGCGGCAGCATGACCGCGCTCTTGATGCCCATCACCCGGAGCGTATACCGGCAGCGGGCCGGGGTCATCGTCGCTGCGCAGGCGGGCGGGCTACTGCGCTGGCAGTACCCGCTGCTGCCAGTGCGGTAGCTCACCGGACGCCAGCAGGACGATGCCCGATTACCTCAGCCCCGGAGAGCCTGGTGATCAGCGGCGCAACCGGGCGCCGTGAGCCACCTGAGGGAGTACGCACATGCACACCACCACCGCCACCGCCGTGCCGCACATCAAGCAGGGCCGCGCCCGGGCATTGTGCGCCGCGGGCGGCGCCCTGGCCGCCGCCCTCGCCTGGATCATAGAAGTCCCCCTGCTGGGCATCCACCTGAACGTCCGCTTCGGCGCCGGCCACATCCAGACGATCGCGATCGGCCAGGTCATCGGCGTCACCGTGGCTGCCTCGCTGCTCGGCTGGCTGCTGCTCGCCCTGCTCGAGCGGCGCACCCCGCATGCCCAGCTCCCCTGGACCACCATCGCGCTGGCGGCGCTGGCTGCGTCGCTGGCGCTGCCGCTGGCCGCCGCCACGACCACCTCAGCCGCCGCCGGGCTCATCGTGATGCACCTGACCGCCGGGGCCGCCGTGATCCCCGCCATGGCGCACACGGCGCGGGCGCGCTAACAGCGGTTCCTGCGTCGCTCGTGCCGTATTCCGCCCCGCAAGCCCGCGGCGTCCATAACGGCAATGTGCATGCCGGGCACCGGTTGCACGGTGGGCATCCTGTAGCAGGATGGACGCATGCTGGTCGTTCATGTTCATACGCGGGTGAGCCGGAGCGAGCGGCCTGGCGCGATGCGGTCGCCGAGATGATGGCCGAGCCGCGGCAGTCGGTCCGGTACTCCGTGGTGTTCCCGGCGGACAGCCGCGGCTGGACCAGCGGCTCGCCGTGACGACGATGAGGTTCGAGTTCGCCACGGCCAGCCGCATTATGGCCGGTGCTGGCCGGGCGGCGGAGCTGCCCAGAGTGCTGGCCGGGCTCGGATCCCGGGTGCTGGTGTGCACGGGCGCGAACCCGGCGCGTCATGCCGGGCTACTGGCCGGCCTGGGGTTGTCGGTCGCGGTGCTGGAAGTGGCGGCCGAGCCGACGGTCGAACTGGCCCGGGCCGGGGTCGCCGCCGCGCGCGAGCACGGCGCCGACGTGGTGGCCGCGATCGGCGGCGGCAGCGTCATCGATGCCGGCAAGGCCGTAGCGATGTTGCTGGGGAACGGCGGTGACCCGCTGGACTACCTGGAGGTCATCGGGTCCGGCCGGGCGATTACACAACCCGCCCTGCCCTGCGTCGCGGTGCCCACCACAGCTGGCACCGGGGCGGAGGTTACCGCCAACGCCGTGCTTGCATCGCCGGAGCATCGCCTCAAGGCGAGCTTGCGCAGCCCGCTGATGATCCCCCGGATCGCGCTGATCGACCCGCAGCTCGCCATGACGTGCCCGCCGCCGGTCACCGCCGCAAGCGGCCTGGATGCGCTCACCCAGTGCCTGGAACCGCTGGTCTCGCCCCGGGCCAGCCCGCTGACTGACGGGCTGGCGAGCGAAGGGCTTCGCCGCGCGGCCGCAGGCTTGCGTGCCGCCTACGCCGACGGCGAGGACCTGGCGGCACGGGCGGATATGGCCACGTGCGCCTTGCTGGGCGGGATGGCGCTGGCTAACGCCAAGCTCGGCGCGGTGCACGGCCTGGCCGGCGTCATAGGCGGCATCGCGGACGTGCCGCACGGCATTGCCTGCGCGGCGCTGCTGGCACCTGTCATCGACGCGAACGTGCGAGCACTGCGGTCGGGGCCGGCTGGCCATCCCGCCCTGGACCGCTACGCCCAGGTGGCCCGGCTGCTGACCGGCGAACCCGCCGCATCCGTCCAGGACGGCCTAGCCTGGATCCGCCAGACCCTCACCCTGCTGGCCGTACCTGGCCTGGCCGCATTCGGCATCGGGCCGCAGCACGCCGATGAGATCGCTGCCAAAGCCCTGACATCGAGCAGCATGCAGGGCAATCCCGTCGCCTTGGGTCATGACGACCTGAAAGCCATTCTCCTGCGGACGCTATGAACCACGCACGCGGAGGAAGCGCTGACCGAGGCGGACGTCCTCGGCGTCCGGCTCGGCCCTCCTCCGGTGCCTGGTGCGACCTTCTCCCACACGTCCTGGCACTGTCGGAGTCCGGTTCGCTCGCGGGTTCCTCCGCCTCGCCGGGTTCCGTTCGATGATCCACGATCAGTTTCGTTCCTGGCGACTGAAATTTCATGATTTACCGATCGATACCGGTTCCGTAAATTGGCCATAGGCGGCGGATGCGGTCGACCGCCGGTGCCCACTGACTGCGTTTATGAGGGACAGGTGCGATGCCGGACACCCTTTCGATCTATGCTCAGAGCCAGCCGGACAAGCCGGGCGTCATCGACGACAAGCCGGACGGGACTGTCGTCACGTGGACGTACGCCGAGCTTGAGGCGCAATCGAACCGGGTAGCGAACCTGCTGCTCTCGCTGGGGGTCGGGCCAGGTGAGAAGGTCCTGTGGTGCGGGCCGAACTCGCCCGAGGTCGTGGCGGTCATGAACGCCACGAGGAAGATCGGCGCAGTCGCTGTGCCGCTTAACTACCGGCTGACGCCGGAGGAGGCGCTCTACGTCATCAACCACAGCGACGCCGAGGTCGCCTACGTGGACCACGATCACGTGCCGATGTTCGCTGTGCTCCGCGACCAACTGGAGAAGGTGCGGCATATCATCGTGGTCGGCGGCCCGGACCCGAAGGCCCGGGACGGGATGCTGACCGACGCCGACATCGCGGCCGCGTCGGCTGGTGCGCCCGACGTCGGGGACGCGGCCGGCGCGGGCGGGACGATGATCTACACCTCCGGCACGACCGGCAAGCCGAAGGGCGCGGTCCGGGCCGGTGCCCCAGATCCGGAAGTCCTCGGCGCCCTGCTGAACCTGTTCGGCTACCGGCCGGATGACATCTACATCACCTCCGGCCCGCTGTACCACAGCGGCCCCAGCGCGTTCATGGGTGCTGGCCTGCTCTACGGCCAGACGATCATCGTGCAGCGCAAGTTCGACGCCGAGGACTGGCTGCGGCTCGTGGACAAGTACAAGGCGAGCTCGACGTTCTCCGCGCCCGCACTGGTCCGGATGATCTGCGCGTTGCCCAGGCAGGTCAAGGACCGCTACGACCGCTCCTCCATGCACGTCATGGTGGCCAACGCGGCACCATGGAGCTACGCGCTCAAGCAGCAGTACGTGGCGGACTTCCCGCCCGGGTCGCTGTTCGAGGTCTACGGGTCGACCGAGCTCGGCGTGGACACCGTGCTGATGCCCGAGGACCAGATGCGCAAGCCGGGATCCTGCGGCAAGCCGGCTCCCGGCATCGAGATCATGCTGGTCGACGACGACGGCAACGAGGTCACCGGTACCGGGCCGGACCATCCCGGCGAGGTTTTCGTGCGGTCCAAAGCCGCGTTCGACACCTACTACAAGAACGACTCCAGCTACGAGTCGAACAGCCGCGGCGACTTCCATACGGTCGGCGACATCGCGTACCGGGACGATGAGGGCTACCTGTACATCTGCGACCGCAAGACCGACATGATCATCTCCGGCGGCATGAACATCTACCCCGCCGAGATCGAGGCGGCGCTGGAGCAGCATCCCGGGATCTACGACGTCGCGGTGTTCGGGATCCCGTCGGAACAGTGGGGTGAGGTCGTGCACGCGACGGTCGTGCGGTCGCCGGGATCGTCGCTGACCGGCGAGGAGATCGCGGCGTTCGCGCGCGAGCACCTGGCCAGTTACAAGGTGCCGCGGTCGGTGGGCTTCGCGGACGAACTGCCGCGCACCGGATCGGGCAAGCTTCTCAAGCGCCAGCTCCGGGCGCCTTACTGGGCCGGCCGGACTGCCCAGGTCGGATAGGGCGCGTGACGTGGTCTTGTGTCGCTCGCCGGCGGAACACCCGCGGACCTGCTGGGCGCCCGCCTCTGGCGCAGGACTCCCCCCATCGCGCTGATTGGCCGGCCGGCCCGCCTGGGCAAGGCAGGAGCCGCGCCAGGAAGTCCGGGCCGAAATAAAGCGCAGGTCCGTGGGCCGCGTGGTTCACTCAAAACCGGACGTGTCGCCTGCCCCGCGGCGCACGATCTCGGGCCTCTGCTGGGAGAAGTCGATCACCGTTGTCGGCTCGGTGCCGCAGTCGCCCGAGTCGATCACCGCGTCCACGGCGTGGTCAAGCTGCTCGGCGATCTCCCACCCATGGGTCATGGGCTCGTCCTGGTCGGGCAGCAGCAGGGTGCTCGAGACGAGCGGCTCGCCGAGTTCGGCGAGCAGCGCCTGGGTCACCACGTGGCGCGGGATCCGCACCCCGACGGTCTTCTTCCTCGGGTGCTGCAATATGCGCGGCACCTCCTTGGTCGCGGGCAGGATGAATGTATAACTGCCTGGGGTCGCCGCCTTGATGGCCCGGAACACCGGGTTGGCAACGTACACGAACTGGCCTAGCTGGGCAAAGTCCTGGCACACCAGCGTGAGGTGGTGCCGGTCGTCGAGGTGGCGGATCGACCTGATCCTGGTGATGCCGTCCCTGTTGCCGAGCTGGCACCCGAGCGCGTAGCAGGAGTCCGTCGGGTAGGCGATCACGCCGCCTGTGCGCACGATATCGGCGATCTGGACGATCGCGCGCCGTTGCGGGTTGGCCGCATGGATGTCGAAATACCTGGCCATGCGACGAGCTTAGGGCCATTGCCCGCCCCCGGGTGTGCCCTAGGCTTGGCGTCCGGGAGAACCACGTGGTGGAGTTTGAGGAGGGCCGCCGGATTGCCTAGCGGGGGAGGGCTTGTTCGGCCCAGATGGTCTTGCCGTGCGGGGTCTGGCGGGTCCCCCAGCGCTGGGTGAGCTGGGAGACAAGGAGCAGGCCGCGTCCACCCTCGTCGAAGGCGCGGGCCCGGCGGAGGTGCGGGGCGGTGCTGCTGCCATCGGAGACCTCGCAGATGAGCGTCCGGTCCCGGATAAGACGGAGCTGGATCGGGCCCTTAGCGTGCCGGATCGCGTTGGTGACGAGTTCGCTGACGATGAGTCCGGTGATGAACGCCGCGTCGTCGAGGCCCCAGCCTGCGAGCTGTGTGGCCACCTGTTTGCGGGTGTCGGCGACGATGGCTGGGTCGGCGGGCAGGTCCCAGGTGGCGACCCGGTCGCCGTCCAGGGCGTGAGTGCGGGCGACGAGCAGGGCGACGTCGTCCGCGGGACGGTCGGGGAGCACGTCATTGAGGACGTTGTTGCAGGTGGTTTCCAGCGACGGTTCCGGATGGGTCAATGCGCGGCGCAGGCGTTCAAGCCCGATGTCGATGTCGTGGTCGCGGGACTCGATGAGGCCGTCGGTGTAGAGGGCGAGGATGCTCCCTGCGGGCAGTTCGATCTCGGTACTCTCGAAGGGCAGGCCGCCAAGGCCGAGCGGCGGACCGGCAGGCAGGTCGAGGAAGCCGACGGCGCCGTCCGGGGTGACGAGCACGGGCAGCGGATGGCCGGCGCGGGCCAGGCTGCACCGGCGGGAGACCGGATCGTAGACCGCGTACAGACACGTGGCACCGACATCACTCTCCGCGTCGTCGCCGTTGTTGGCATCCGCACCGGCGGAGAGCGGGCTGACCAGGTCATCAAGGCGGGTGAGGAGTTCATCGGGAGGCAGGTCGACGTCGGCGAGCGTTCGTACGGCGGTGCGCAGCCTGCCCATAGTGGCGGAGGCGTGGATACCGTGGCCGACGACATCGCCGACGACCAGGGCGACACGGGCGCCGGAGAGCGGGATCACATCGAACCAGTCCCCTCCCACGCCGGCATGGGCACTGGCGGGCAGGTAGCGGCTGGCCACCTCCACGGCCGATTGTTCGGGGAGTCGTTGCGGCAGCAAGCTGCGCTGCAGGGCGAGAGCAGTGGTCCGCTCGCGGGTATAACGGCGGGCATTGTCAAGAGAGAGGGCGGCTCTGGCGGTGAGCTCCTCGGCGAGCAGCACGTCGTCTTGCTCGAAAGGTTCCGGGCGTTGGCCACGGACGAAGACCGCGACGCCAAGAGTGACCCCGCGGGCGCGTATCGGCACCGACAGGACCGCGTGGAGCCCGTACTTGTGGATCGTGGCCGTCCGAGCGGGGTTGTGGCCGGTCGCCGGGATAAACGTGGGATCGTTCACGCCGGTCAGTATTGCTTTGCCGGTGGCCAGGCAACGGGCTGACGGGGAGGATTCCGGGTGAACGTCGACGTCCCCGGGCTTGACCACGGCCTCGGGAACACCCTCGAAGATGGATTGATGGGCCACGCGGCGCAGCGCGACGGTGCCGGTGAGCGGCCCCGGGTCCGGCTCGTCGCCGCTGAGCACGGTATCAAGCAGGTCAACGATAGCCAGATCGGCGAACCGCGGTATCACCATGTCGGCCAGCTCCTGGGCGGTCGTGGTTAGATCCAGGGTGGTGCCGATTTGGGTGCCGGCCTCGTTCAACAGGGTCAGCCGCTGGCGGGCAGCGTACTGCTCGGTGATGTTGAGTACCCCGATCCACACTGCCTGCGTGCGGCCGGCCTGATCCTTCAGCGGGGAGACGGAGACCGACCAGGCGCGCTCGCGAGTCTCACCCGGTACCCGGCGGTAGGTCTCCCGGTGCGTCGGCTCGCCTGTGTCCAGCACCCGGCGCATGTAGCGCTCCAGTGCGCCGTACTGCGGACCGGGCAAGACATCGGTCAGGCGCCGTCCGCGCAGCTCGTCTTCAGTGAGCCCGAACATCTGGCACATGCGATCGTTGACGCGCAGGCACAGCAGGTCCCTGTCATGGATCGCCAGAGCGAACGGTGACTGGGTGAACGCCCAGTCCATGTGGGGCGCATCGATCGCAGAGCCGAACTCGCCGCCGTTCGGAGTGATGTTGGTGTAACTGTCCATCGCCGCTCGCACCGTCCTCGCAGGAGCCCTCCCTATCGCAGGTCAGCGAGCATAACTGCCCACGCAGCGTGCGCCAAAGTGCGACAGGTCGGAACGAGGCGTCACCAGCGGACAGCAGAGAGAACCGCAACGACGAAATAGCAACACTGACCACACAAACCACGCATCGGGGGCAAGCCGTCGGCAGAGGCTGTAGGTGGGTGGGGCCCTGGCCAGGATCGACGCCTCGATTCAATGCAGCCCTTGGCATCGTCTCCCGCGCCTGTCGAGAAGTCATGGTCCGTATATACCATTCGCGCCGGATCAGAGGCCCGACCCTCCTGCCGTGCCGACGCTCACCGGATCCAGCGGCGAAATGCCGGTGAGATCCAGATGCGGCGCGGCTTGCGGCTCAGGCAGTGAGACAGCGCTAGCGCTCGGCGCCGGCTTCGGTTCGCGCGGCTTCCGGGCACCTGCTCCGCCGCCCCGGCCGCGGTAGACGAGCAGGCCGTTGACAGGATCTGGCACGCCGTCCAGGGCCGCACGTACGGCCGGCAGGCTGCGGAACGTCTCCCACCGTTCCTCATTCTCAAAGCAGATCTCGAACACCACGCCCCAGCGGTCCGCATGCCACGACCCGTCGACAGCGCCATTGGTCAGTGCCGCCTCGATCAGTGCAGAGTCGTGTTGCTCCTGCCACCGGAAAGCCGAGAACTCGCCGTGCAGTACCTCGATCGACCACCATTCAGCCATTATGGAGATAGTACGTCTTTCTCCTGAATTCGGAACGGCCGCAGCCCGGCAAGATGATCGGCGACCTTGCGAACAGTCTTGCTTTCGCCGTGAACAGCCGACGGTCATTCGGATTCCACCAGCGGGCCGCCGTCCGGGCCATGGTTGTTCCCTGACCGGTGAGACCTGAATTGGCGTAGCCAGTCGCCGAACTCAATGGCGATGATGCGCTCATCGTGCGTGCCGGCCGCCTCTTCCGAGGCTAGCCACACGATAGGCGGGCCCATGACGGCGGGCTCGATGATCGCGAGGCCCCCGGGGGCATGCCCAGTCGGCAGCATTCCGGTCCTGGTGGGACCCCCGGGCAGCAGCATGTTGACCGTGATGCCGGTGCCCGTCAGGTCCGCAGCCATGATCCTGGACAATGCCTCGGCACCGGCCCGGGAGGGCCCGTAAGGGACGAACCCGGCGCGGTTCATGGTGGAATGACTCATCGAGATGTTGACGATACGGCCGTGACCTGCCGCAAGCATCCGCGGCGTGATCTCGCGGGCCACCAGGAAGTAGCCGGTCAGGTTGGTCTCGACGACAGCACGGAAGCCCTGCGGCGGCACCTCCCAGAAACCAAGCGGCTCGGTCAGGAAGCGCGGGTTAACCGTGCGCATCCCGATGCCGGCGTTGTTCACCAGCATGTCGATGCCGCCCAGCAGCGACCACGCCTCCTCGACCGCCCTCGCCACCGACGATTCGTCCCGCACGTCAAGTCCGATTCCCATCGCACCGGGCAACTGCGCGGCGACCTCGGACGCACGCCGGCCGGACCGGCCGGTCAGCGCGACGCTGGCTCCCGCCCCGGCAAGGGCAGCGGCCATCGCATGGCCAAGCCCGCTGGTCCCGCCTGTCACGAGCACCTTCACCGTGCCACCAACCGTTCCGCGACGGTACTGAGCAGCTCAGCCGACAGCTCCTCGTCGTTGACGGCGCAGGCCATGACCAGCACGCCGGCCAGCATCATGAAGCTGGCCAGTACCAGGGTGAAAGCGTCGATCGTGGTCTTCGGCAACCTTGAAGCACTCATGACCACGACGCTAGGACCTAGAGCACCGCCGTGTGTCGCACGCTGTCGTGTGCAGGTCCTGAATCTGGCCACCGGCCGGCAGGTATCGGTCGAGCTGCCCGTGGCGAGTTCGGTAGCCAATACAGCAGCCTTCAGCCCCGACGGCAGCTTGCTGGCGGTCCAGGTGAGCTTCAGCGACGACACAGACAATGGCGCACGGGCAGTACAGCTGGAACTGGTGTCGATGACCAGCGGCCGCTTGACGTCCGTGCCGCAGACTTGGGTCAGCAGCGATGCCCTGGCCGGCTTTGGCTGGCCCGCCAGCAGCGACAGCCTGGTTGCTGAGCTGAGCTTCACCACCAAGGTGCAGCTGGCGTCATGGCGCCCAGGGGCCAGCGGACTGGCCATCACGGTGCTCAGGCCACAGCACAGCCCCGCCTCCCCGGTCATCGGGCAGTATGCCTCCTAGCGTCGCTGAGGCCGAAACCCGGTCGTCACCAGAGCCGGACTCCTGGCCGCAAGAACAGTCAAGCTTCGGTATACAGGGTGGCTCATACCGCGCGACACTTCCCCGGACGCCGATTCGGAGCGAAAGATACTCATGTAGGCCGCGCGGATAGCCGCATGCAGATTGTCCGCCCTGTGCGTACTTCGCGAGCCTGCTTCTGAAACTACCCAGCTGATCGTCAGCCCGCGCGCGACCGCGTAACATCTGGCCGCTGGCCGCTGGATCAAGTTCATGAGATCGAGGTTAGGTCTTTGTTACCACACGGACAGTTATCGTTTCGTAACGAATCGTCTGCATCAGAACATGCCCCTCACGCGTCTTATTATCATTACTTAATGGGTGGGGCGATCCTGGAGGAGACTTGGGGGAAGACTGCACTGAGCTGCGTGCGCACTCGGAGTTCCCTGGAGATCATCTAGAATTAAATCCAGGTTTTCACGCGTGTTTAATTCTGGTCTGATGCTGCCGCAAGGCCCCGGGCCAGCATTCCGGCCCGAGCAGTGTTTTTAGTGATGGTTTCTGATCGTGCGGAAATCTGCGGCAATCCGGGTTGGGCGGCAAGAACGTCACCTATCAAGGGAGTGATAAATTTGGGAACTTTCGTTGGAGTAATTGTCCTTCTCGCCATCATCGCTATCTCCGTCGGCATAAGCATGGCGCGGACCTCGGCGCGTAAAGCATCTAACGCTTTGGTGAGCACGTCGCTCAACATGACCAGCAGCCGAAGCCCTGACGACCTGAGCGACATCATCGCGCGTGGGCTAGCCGGCGCCGGCCTGAAGGAATCGGGCTCCTTCGACGGGACTCGCTTCTTCCGGCTCAACAACATCACGCAACTTGAGCTGAGGGTCTGGAGTGAAGACAGCCAGTCCCATGCCCGCCTGTATCTCCCGTCGGCCCGGTCACAGTCTGGCCGGCCGCAAAGGCTAGCTCCGGTAGGAAACGCCCTGGCCGCCGCCGAGCGCAGCGTTCGCAGCGCGGATCCGGCCGCAACCATCAGCTGAGCACGAAAGGACCATCTCGCCATGGGGCTTATCTCCAAGCAAATCCATCAGCGCGCAACCAACCGGCTAGCGCAGCCGACCCGCGCCGTTACCAGGCTCGATGTCGACCAGGCGCTCGACGCGCTGCGCCGCGTGATCGAGCAGACACCCCCCAAGACGGGCCTGCTGAACTCGGGCGAGAAGCTGTGGCTGGTCGGCCAGGCCCCCGGGCCCTGGAGTGTCTACTACGGCCCGCCCAGCCGGAAGGACCCCAGCAAGGTGGTCCCGACCTGGACCACGCACGTCACGCTCAAGGCGTCGTCGACCGGGACCGAGACCCTGGTCGCCATCAGCCTCGCCAAGTGGAAGACGCGTGACGGCAAGCTCGTCGGCCGCCGGGAGTTCGAGCAATTCCTCGCGGACGTAGCCGCGCAGATTATTGCGCGTGACCCGAGCTATTCGGCGCTCGACGCCTCTTGAGGTCTTGAAATGCACTGGGATTTCTTCACGGTACTGTCGGTGGTCTCTGGCATCGTCCTGATCGCCGCCTCGCTGGCCGGGCCCGTCGTGGGCACGGCGCGGGAACGACTGAGCATCTTCGCGGTCGGCGCGTTCTCGTTCGTCTACGGCATCTGGGTGGCCACGCAGGTCAGCGGGTTCTTCATGTTCTCCGTGGCGCCCGCCGGCATGGCCGTCATGATCATCATCCGGGCCGTTCAGCATGCCGGGCAGAAGAAGCCACCAGCCCGGCAGCCAAGCTCGGCTACCCTAGGCTTGTCGGCCGGGACGCCGTCAGGAGCAGCGGCAGTAGCGAGGGCACACTCAGCGCCCTATCAGCCAGCGCCCTATCAGCCAGCGCCTTCGCAACCGGTGCCATTCCGCCCCGAGGCGCCGGGCGCCACGCAGAGCAGCCAGACCGCAGTATCGGCACTACGGACGGCTCAGCCTGAACGGATACGCCAGGCCGTGCACATCAAATCGACGGCCTTCTGTCCAGTCTTCCAGCTGCCGGGCTCGACTGAGGTGTCGGCGCCGACCGGAAGTTCGGACTACTACCTATCGGAGTCGCTTGCGCTCGGTTGGTCAATGGCGGACGGCTGGCCAAGGTTGCCGCTCGGGGAGGAACTGCTCGGAATCTGGCAGGCCAATGCCCGCGTCAAAGTGGCTATCGGCAACGACCTGAACCCGACACCGGCCAAGCAAGGTGTTTCCTGGGTGACGGTCTTGGACGGCACCGGAGTGATCGCGCTCAGCAGGAGCCGGGTGATCGGGACCGTCGTTCGCGGAGACAGCCTGCTCGGAGCTTTCGACCGAGCTGGCAATACCGGAATCGCCTTGTGGTGCCTGCCCCTGCTCCGCCTCTCATCCGCGTCGGTTACCCGAGTCGGGCACCATGAGGAACTAATCCTGTCGTCGGCTGAGCCAGCTGGCCATGTGACATTGACCGGCATAAGCGCTGCTGACGTTGTCAGCCGCCAAACAGCTGGCGTCCCACCCGAGCACGTCGCCGAAAAGATCAACCGGGCACGAGCAGAACTGTCCTGGTCAGTGCCCAGGTAGAGTCGGTCTCACATCTTGCGCGCCACGCCGGCCCACAGGGCCGCCGGGCTAGCCGCCTCAAGCTCGCTGGTGGGGCGCCATTTCGACGCCTGGACCATCCCAGGCTCTACCAGTTCCAGCCCGTCGAAGAAGCTGGCCACCGCAGGCCGGTCACGGAAGGTGACCTTCTCGGCCATCATCTGATTAAGGCTGTCGGCCATCTTGGCCATCGACGCGGCGTCGATGTCTTTGGCCGGGTGTGACAGTGCCAGGTAACTGCCTGGCGGCAGGGCGCCCAGCAGCGTCGCCACAATCCCGAATGGGTCGTCCCCATTGCTGAGGTGCTGCAAGATCGCCATCAGCATCAGCGCGACCGGGCGGCCGAGATCCAGCTGCTGCGCCGCGCTGGCCAGGATCTTCTGCGGATCGCGCAGGTCAGCCTCGACGTAGGCGGTGGCGCCTGCCGGGTCGCTGGAGAGCAGCGCGCGGGCATGGCTGAGCACGACCGGGTCATTATCCACATAGACGACCCGGGACTCCGGCGCCACCGACTGGGCGACCTCGTGGGTGTTGTTCGCAGTGGGAATACCAGTTCCGATATCCAGGAACTGGCGGATACCTGCTTCTCCGGCCAGAAAACGCACCGCCCGCGCCAGGAACGCCCGGTTAGCACGAGCGGACAACACGATGTTAGGGAAAGCCTTGATCGCTTGCTCGCCCGCGGCCCGGTCGGCGGCGAAATTGTCCTTTCCGCCCAGCCAGTAGTCATAGACCCGCGCGACATGCGCCACGCTAGTATCGAACGTCGGCGGCTTACCGTCGCTTGTCATAACTCCCCTGGCTCCAATTCGCCCCATCGACCTGCCTACCCCGGACGTCGCGCCCACCGTTCACGTAGCCTACCGCCGCCTCCAGGTCGCGAGCTACTGTGGCCGGGTTGAGCCGCGCGGGAACCGCTGGCGTCACACCGCGATTATCGGCGCGACCTTAGTGGCCCTAACTAAGGGGCAGCGGGTTGCTCGGCGCCGTTACGCGACTGCGCAACGTGCGTACCTCGATGCGGATCGGTGCAGACGTGTCCCTCGTCACGCAAGACTCACTTCCCGCGAACGCAGCCAGTGCTGTGCTGTGCTGTGCTGTGCTGTGCTGTGCTGTTGCTGTCGCACTGCGCTGCCAGGATGATCACACCTCTTCTGAAGCCACCGGTCCCACTAGTGGCGGCGGTGATACCAAGAAGCGGAGGGTCCCCCGGGACTTGGAGGGACCCTCCGCTTCTGTTCTGATCGATAGGTATCACGAGCAGGACGCTACAGCGCTTGGCTCGTGCGGTCACTTCCTGCCGAAACTATCGAATTCTCCGTTTCGTGCACCGCCGAGAAAAGCATGCCATTCGTCCGACGTAAATCGGAGAACTGCCCCTTCGGGGTCCCTGCTGTTGCGAACGCCGATCCCGCCATCGGGTAGGCTCGCTACCTCAACGCAGTTGCCGTTGGAGAAGCTCAGAGAGCTCTTAACCCAGTAAGACCCTGAACCCGGCCTTTCGGATGGACTTCCGAACGTAGGTCTTCCCACGTTAACCTCACTGATTGTTGGATTTTACCCGAAATGCGTAACTACGGAATGTAGCATTAGGCATACTTAAAGTAGCCCCGCAACTCTAAGACTAGCAGCATCAGTGGCGCCTGGGCGCCCCTTTCGCCTCAAGTGGCGCTGCGGCCCACCCACGGTGTACCTGCACACCCCCGAACGTGCCCAGACATGGCTGCGAACGCCTACCACCAGCGTGGCTGGCCAGTTCGGGCAGGGAGAGGCCAAGCTTCCCCCGGCCGCCAGGCAGCCTCGGAACGGCTACGCCAGAAATCCGTCACCGTAAGGACGCGGATAACCGACGTGCGTCATTTACGCATTAGCGCGCCGCCGGGCACCTGACCAATACGACTCTGCCGTCTCGAGTATGAGGTCCCTGGACGCCACCGGGTCGAGCGACGCTTGGGCAAGCATCTGGAATGCAATCCGGTGCAAGTACGTCTCCCTCTCCCCCTCCAAGGTGAAGCCGCTCCGCAGATGCTCAGTGCTCACCACGTCTTGCATCATCGCATCACTATCAGCCCCGAAGCCGAATATCACAAAGGACTCCCCGAAGACCGTGTGCTGCGTGTCAAGGGGGAGAATCTGCAACGTCAGGTTTGGCCGGTCAGCCTCTCGCGCGAGACGCTGAAGCTGCTCATACATCACCGACTCGTCGCCGATCCGGCGCTTCAAGACCGATTCATCCAGCACGACCGACAGCTGCAGCCCTTCGCGATCCAGCACCTGCTGACGTTGCATGCGGACCCTGACCAACCGTCCGATCATGCCCGGCGGGACTGGCTCGACCCGGCTGTAGCTGCTAATTATGTGCCTGGTATAAGATTCCGTCTGCAGCAGGCCGGTGACCACGTCAACGTGCCAGATGGCCATGGAGGTCGCCTCATGCTCCAGGCCGATGAACTGCTGGTAGTCCTCGGAGAGGCTGTCCCCGAATTCTTCCCACCAGCCCTTCAGCGCCGCATCCTCGGCGAGCGCGAGAAGCAGCTCGCGGCGGGGCCCGGTGATCTGGTAGTAGTCGAGCAGTCGCTCGACTTCCCGTGGCCGCAAGCCGGTCCTAGCCCGCTCGTACCGGCTGATCTTGGAAGGCGACCATTTCAGCGCCGCGGCGACCGCGTCTCCGCTCTTGCCCTTGCTCTCCCTGATCCCGCGCAGTTCAGCAGCAAGCCGACGCCGACGCACCGTGGGACTTCCTGGCGCGATCATCGGGCGTCCCTCCTCCTCGGTGCCGCGCGCGGACTAGCGGGACGGTCACGCAAGATTTCACGGAAACAATTTGTGAAACCTTTAGTACACCGTACACTCGCCCATCGCAAGGCTTCAGGCTCGGACCAGTCCGAACGAACCTTGCTATCCGGCGTCCAAATACTTCGTGGAGGCACAACGCCTGCTAGCCCGGACCGGCTGTACGACGACAGCCGGCTCGGCGCCGGATTCCCTGATTCCCCGGGTGTCTGAGCACCTCCGGCCAAATCGCGCCGATGAACGTCGAGCTGGTGCGCTTCCGGGCCGGCGGCCTGCGGAAGCGGTCGGACCACTTCGACCATGTGGTCGGCGACATCGCCCTGGCATGTGCGGTCATCGCCTTGGCGGGGCCGGACAAGCTGCGAGGCAGCGATCTCGTCATCGTCGGCTAGGATCCGGCGACCGCTGAGGCGTGCCCACAACACAGGCGGGCCTAGCTGGTATCTTGGCGCGGCCGGTTCATGGATTGGCCGTTGATTCGCCACGTCCCGCCGGTCTTGTCAGTGCCTATCGCAGGCGAATGCCCAGCGCCGCGACTGCTGTAAAGCTATATGGCGGGGGTGACGGCGGTGATGAAACTTACCTTAAGTTGCTAGCCTAGCCGGAGCCCGCGAGCGGGCTCCGGCAGTCAGTCAGGCTAGCGGAATAAAAACTTGCCGCGGCTGGCGGTAGTCACACGATCGGCCAGCCGGATGGGTGAATTTGGCAACAGGCCGTTAGTCATGCGCCAGATTAGCTCACTCGACAAAGTGAGTCTCGACAAAGTGAGTGTTGGTAGTCGCGGAGGAGGTCGCTGACAGCACGTAGGCGCTGGGTGCCTGCGCCGCTGCCACGGATACCACCGAACCAGCTAGAATTGACCCAGCCGCGCTGAGTGCTAGAATAGCTCGAATGATGATGGGTCGCCTTACGAGCATGATTCCTCCATGGTGTCTGCGGAGGTCAGCGGCCTGTTACATGGCTTCGGCGGCACATGAGGCACATCTGAACTACCTGGACTAATAGCCGCTTTTCGGCTATTACATGACCTAGCGTAAATCCTTGACTACACTCTTTTCAAATGCTAAATATTTCAATTTTCTGTTATGCAATATTTGATGTCCACATGCATGAAATTGTCAGTTATTAGTGCAATGCAAGGTGCTGTGAAATTTGCACTGCATGGCGCAGAGAAAATGGCAAGATTACCGTCAGAAAGCGCTCCGGATGCCGAATTAATGTCCGGAAATGGCCCGCTTGTTCCGTAAATATTCAGGTAGTAAGGTTTGTCCCATGCCCCCGGTGAACCCGGCCTGTGCGCTGGTCGGCCGCGATAGCGAGATGGCGCTGCTGACCGGGCTGCTAAGAGAGGTGGCTCGGGGGCGCGGCAACTCGGTGCTCATCGAGGGCGAACCGGGCATCGGCAAGTCCGAGTTGGTGCGGGCAGCGGTCGCGGGAGCGACGGAGGCCGGCTGTCAGGTGTTCTGGGGCGCCGGCGACGAACTGGGTCAAGCGCTGCCGCTATTGCCGTTCCTCGACGGGCTGCGGGTGCGCGAGCCCTCCACCAATCCCCGGCGGAACATGATCGTCCGGCTCTTGCGCGGCGAGGTCACCGCCGACCGCGGCGCGGACGTGCAGGCGGTGCTGGCAGAGCAGTTGCTGGCGCTTGTCGCCGAGCAGTGCGCGGTGCGGCCGACCATCCTGGTCGTCGATGACCTGCAGTGGGCCGACCAGGCCAGCATCACCTTGTGGGGACGGCTGGCGAGGTCGGCGCGGCAGGTACCGCTGCTACTGGTCGGGATGATGCGCCCGGCGCCCCAGCGGGATGACCTGCTGGCGCTGCGGCGAGTGGTGGACGACGCTCCCCGGCTCCAGCTCACCGGGATCACCGAGGCGGCGGTGGCCGACCTGGTAGCAGCCCTGGCCGGCGCCAAGCCTGACGGCAACCTGCTGCGATTCGCCGACGGAGCGGCGGGCAACCCGCTCTACCTCACCGAGCTTGTCGCCGCGCTGGTCCGCAGTTCCGGTCTGACCGTCACCGAGGCGGGCGACGCCGAACTGGCGGACGGTTCCGCGCCGAGCTCCCTATCGGCGGCCATCGCGGACCGCCTTGGCTTTGTGGCCGGGCCGGTGCGCGAGGTACTGCGGGCGGCGGCCCTGCTCGGCGCGGAATTCGCGGTCCCGGATCTGGCGATCGTGCTGGGCCGCGGCGTGGCGGACCTGATCCCGGCGGTCGACGAGGCATGTGCCGTCGGCGTGCTGGCCGAGTCCGGCCACGGCCTGGGGTTCCGGCATCCGCTGATCCGGGCGGCGCTGTATGACGAGATGCCGGCGCCGGTGCGCGCCGCCTGGCACCGCGACGCGGGGCGCGCCCTCGCAGAGGCGGGCGCGCCGCCGGATAGGGTGGCGCGGCAAATGCTGCGAGCGGTCGGCGGACCTGACGACGCGACCGAGCCGATGGATGAGTGGATGCTGGACTGGCTGGCCCGCACCGCGGACCCGCTGGTCGCCCAGGCGCCCGGGGTCGCGGCCGAACTCCTCACGCGGGCCGTCGCCAGTTCCCCGGCCGACTCGGCTCAGCACGGCTGGCTGGCCAGTCGGCTCGCTGACGCTCTCTACCGTATCGGTGACCGGGCCGCGGCCGAGCAGGTGGCGAACCGCGCGCTAGAGCATGCCGCCGAGCCCGATGTTCTCGTGGACCTGCACTGGACGCTGGCGCTGTGCCGCATGCTGGCAGGTGAGTCCGCGGAGTCGCTGGCCACGCTGGACCAGGCGCTTGCTTCTCCCGGCATCTCGGCCCGGCACCGCGCCAGGCTGCTAGTGGTCGCCGCGCGGACGCACTTCAACCTCGGCGAGAACGAAAAGGCCGGCCGGGTCGCCGCCAGTGCGCTCGCGGCGGCGTCGGAGGCGGGCGACAACTGGGCCATGGGCTGGGCGTTGCTCATGATGGCGCTGGTGACCTCGGTGCGGGGACGTATGCCCGACGCGCTGCCACTGTTCGACCGGGCCCTGGCCGTGACCCAGGCCGATCCGGCGCTTACCGATCTGCGGCTGCTGCTGCAGATCAACCAGGCCGTCACGCTGGGCAACCTCGACCGGTACGAGGAGGCACTGACCGTGGCCGGGCAGGCGCGGCACCTCGCGGACCAGGTCGGCACGGCGATCCGGCTGGCTCAGGCGCACGCCGCCCTGGGCCAGTTGCTCTTCCAGACCGGCCGCTGGAACGACGCGCTGGCCGAGGTAGAGATCTTGCATGAGAACCTAAAGGCACCCGCTGTGGCCTGCTGCGATCTCGGCATCGCCGCCGTGATCGGCTTCCATAGCGGCGAGATCGGCACGGCGCGCCGCCACCTCGCTGCTGCCGTCCCGCACGCCGAGCGGCTCGGACACCGGCTTATTACCGCATTGGCACTGGCCCGCAGCCTGGATTGCGAACACGACGGCGCGCTGCCAGAAGCGCTGGCTGCGCTGACGGATGCGTTTGACGGCGATACAGGCGATACAGAAGAAGTCGAGGAGATCGAGGACTTGCTTCCTGACGCCGTCCGCCTCGCCGCCGAGACCGGCGACATGGGCACCGCGCAGGCCCTCGCGAGCCAGGCCACCGCGCTCGCCGCCGAATCGGAGATACCGCACCGGCAGGCGAACGCGCTCTATTGCCGCGGCCTGCTGGATCATGATGCCTCCCGGCTGCTCGCGGCCGCGGAGCGTTATGACGACGCCGGCCGGCCACTGCCAAGGGCGAAGGCGCTTGAGGCGGCCGCTGGAGAGTACGTCGACGCCGACGACCGCGGCCAGGCACGGGACGCGTTCACCGAGGCCGTGGAGGTTTACACCTCCCTGGGCGCGGCCGCGGACGTCGCCCGGCTGCAGGCCACGTTCCGCGCCCACGGCATCCGGCGCGGGCCGCACGCCAAACACCGGCGGGCGCGCAGTGGCTGGGACAGCCTCACGGCGACCGAGATCAAGATCGCCGCCTTCGTGGAGGAGGGATTGTCCAACCCGGAGATCGCCGCCAGGCTGCTGCTATCCCGGCGGACCGTCGCGACCCATGTCTCCCACATCCTGAAGAAGCTCGACGTTCATTCGCGGACCGATATTGCCCGCGAATCCGCCCTACGCAGCATCGCGTCGAGGTGATCGCGATACGGGAATCGCAGGTGCGTTCGGTGGGGACGGTGAGGCGCCGGGGGGATATACATGACTCACCGTCCCCACGTTTAACCCCTAAGGGCCGCATCCGCCGCCCTCGGGAAGATCGGGTTGGAACGCGAGCGTGAAGTACACGGCCTTGCCCGCGGGGGTGCGGTAGACGCCCCACTCGGCCGACAGGGTGGCGACCAGCATCAGGCCCCGCCCGGTCTCGGCGTCGGCTGGTGCGTCCACCAGCACCGGCCAGGAACCCGACGTGTCATGGACATCAACGCGCAGCTGACCGTTGGAGCAGGTGATAGCGAGCGTGACGTTCTCGCCCGGCTCGTGCCTGATGGCATTGGTGACCAGTTCGCTGGTGAGCAGGGCCGCGACGCCCGGGTCAATAGGGACATCCCAGGCACAGATGGCCGCCTGGACCTGGCTGCGGGCTTCGGCCGCCGCGGCCGGTCCCGTGGTCAGCCGGACGCGGCATCCGCGCAGTTCGATCGGACGGGTCGGCGCCATCGCGTTCATCGGTTTCCTTATTCAGCCGGTTCGAGCTGGTCCGGGAGAGCACTGGCCACTCTGCGCGGCTGTCCCGGGAAGGTCCGAGCGCCATACTGAAGTGCTCGGCGCTTGTTTCATGACAAATGGTGCTGCAAGTTGCAGTGAAAGACATCGGTCAGCTGACGGATCTTGAACCATCAACGAGCCCATGGAACCTGGAGCCCAGGCCGGGTGAGGGCCAGGTGCCAGCACGGGGCGACTGTGTGCACTGGGGCTGACGCGACACGGCGTGGTCGCTCATGAGCGACACTAGGGTGGCGGTACCGGCTGATAATTTAGCCGAGCACCAGCTCAGACAGCGAAGACCGCTGATTGAGCAACCCGATTGGAAGGTTGAAGGAGTCCGTGTCTACTCCTGCCGGGATTTCCATGCCCCAACGGCCCGCCCGCCGCCTCGACCGTAAGCTGAGCAACGTCATCGCGGGCCGGTACACCCCCGACGACTTCGTGATCGCGGACGCCAAGGACGCTGACATGGCGTTCGGCGTCGCCGCAGCGGGACCGGTGACCGACGCAGCGCCTGGAGTGGCCGGAGCCGCAGGACCCGGCCGGCACCGCACGCGCCGCGAATACCTCGACGCGATGCGGGCCCTGGTCGCCCAAGACGAACTCGACGTCCTCCTGACTTCGGCCTCCAACGGAGAGCGCCTAGCCGAGGACGGTTCGCTAGCGGATTTGACCCTGGCCATTCGGGCGAACGACACCACGGACATCTGGAACAACCGCGGCGGCCGCTATACCGCTGCGCCCTCGCGCCCATTCCGCACGGTCGACCTAACCGTCATCCGCCCGTTCTGCGACCTCGTGCTCTATTCGGTGACTTTCAACAATGACCTCGACTACGACCTGGCCACGCTCGAAGCGTATGGCACATTCCGCCAGGAGGCCGCCGCGCTCGGTGTTCGGCATTTTCTCGAGGTCTTCAATCCCAACGCGCCGACCGATTTGGCACCCGATCAGGTTGGGGCATTCGTCAACGACTCGATCGTCCGTACCCTAGCGGGGGTCACCCAACAGCAGCGGCCGCTATTTCTGAAGGTGGCCTACAACGGCTCGGACGCGCTCGCTGAGCTGGCCGAACACGATCCGTCGGTGGTGATCGGCGTTCTCGGCGGGTCGGCAGGCACCACCCGGGATACCTTTGAGCTGCTGTATCGTGCCGAGAGAAATGGCGCCCGGGTCGCACTCTTCGGGCGCAAAATCCAGCGTGCGGAGTCGCAGCTGGACCTGGTTAGCCTGCTGCGGCCGGTCCTGCGGGGTGAGCTGAATCCCGAAGATGCCGTTCGCGCCTACCACGATGCCCTCGCCAAGGCCGAGATCGCTCCCCGACGTACGCTCGAGGCCGACCTCGAGGTGACAGATCCCGTACTGCGTTCTGAATGAGCGACCTGGAGAACCGGCGGGCAGGCGTCCTATGTGCCGGAACGATTCTCGTCGATGCCGGAAAGGTGATTGACGCCTATCCGGCCCTGGATCATCTGGCCACGATCGAACGTGTGTCCCTGAGCACTGGCGGCCCCAGCCTCAACATGGCCGTGGACCTGCGCATGCTCGGGGCGGCCTTTCCGATCGGAGTGCTCGGTGCCGTCGGCGACGACGAGCACGCCGCCTTCATCCTGGCCGAATGCGCGCGACTGGGCATCGACACCGCCGGAGTCCGGACGCTAGCCGGCGCGGTCACCTCATTCACCGACGCGATGATCGAGCGGGACGGCGGCCGACGCACCTTTTTCCACCACAGCGGGGCTAACGCGCTGTTCGACGCCTCGACCGTCGACCTGCAGGCCTCGCGCGCGCGGATCTTGCACGCGGGTGCCCCGGGCATCCACCCGGTCATGGACCGCCCGCGGCCCGGCGTGGGCAACGGCTGGTCGGCCCTGCTGCAGCGGGCGCAGGCCGCGGGCCTGCATACCAACCTGGAACTTGTCAGCCTGGAGCCGGACCGGATAGCCGAGGTTGCTCTCCCCTGCCTGCCGTACCTCGACAGCATCGTGATCAACGAACTCGAGGCCGGCGCGCTAACCGGCATCGATGCACCAGTACCTACGGTCGACGGGCCAGTAGATTGGCCGGGGCTAGAGGCGATGGCGCTCAGCATGATCGAGCGCGGTGTGTCGGTGCTCGCGGTGGTGCACTTTCCGGCGGGCTGCGTCGCGGCCGCCCCCGGCGGCCAGACCTGGCGGCAGGGCTCCGTTCGGCTGCTACGCGAGCAGGTACGCAGCACGACGGGCGCAGGCGACGCCTTCGCCGCCGGCGTCATCTTGGGCCTTCATGAAGGCTGGCCGATCGAACGGTGCTTGCGGCTGGCGGTCGCGTCCGCCGCGGCCAGCGTGCGCAGCCCGAACACCTCCGATGGCATAAAAAGTGCCGCAGCATGCCTGACCGAAGCCGACCGAGCCGGCTACCATCCGACTCCCCCGGTTCCTCACGTGTACTGATCTGATCGCGACGCATCACGACGTCGGGCTGTCTTCCAGGTACTCGATGAACACAGCCGGGATGCCAAGGACCAAAGTATGCACCTCGTGAGAGAGGCGCAGACCGCGTGGATCCCAGCTGAATTGCCAGTCGTGGCCGTCGATCAGGTGCGTGATCGTCCTGATCAGCGCATCTTCTCTCAGTTGCCGGGTGAAGTCAGGTGCGTCGCTCTCGAGGGCCACCTCGTAGGCCAGCTGGTCCTTATCCAGGTGGCCGAGCTCTTCGATCCGGGCATCCACCGCGAGCGCCACGGGCGCAAGGTACAGATCAGGTATGTCATGGGGTCGGGTGGCCATGAGCTCCTCCGGGCACGGGAAGACAACGACAAAAAGCTATGTTGCGGGGATAAGACCGCCGTAGTGCCAAAGGTCCCACGGTCGGTAGCCGTCCGGGCGCGCCGTAGCCGCCCCAGCCGGGGTATCACGTATCGTACAGGCGGGCCCTTCCTGAGCCCGGCCCGCCGCGGTGGCCCGTACCCGAGTAACTCCTGGAGAGAGATGCCCAAACGGCTCCGTCCCTACGGCTCTGCAGCAGACGCCGAGGCTGCTGCCCTCGGCCGGGGCCGACCGAGAGCCGGAGGTGAATTGCTGAGCGACCCGGCCAGCACGATGGCGGTGCCCGCCATCGCCAGCCAGGCCGCCGAGGCTGTCCGCGAGCTCAGCGAGCTGACCGGGGACGGTTCCGGCTTCGCGAGCCTGGACGATGTCCGCGAGGTCATCGCGAGTCTGGAACGGATGGGCCAGGACCTGCCGCGGCTTTACGAGCAACTCGCCCGGATCCTGGTCGTGCAGCGCGAGGAAGGGCAGATTACGCAGAGCCCGGGCCAGGATCCTGACTTCTGGGTCGTCGAGGCGGTCGAGGCGCTCGCGGCCGCGGGCCAGGCCGCGGACATGATGACCGCCGCCCTGACCCAGGCGCGCAGGACATCGGCCGAACTCAGACCGGCAGGCTAGGCCGGAGCCGCCACGACCTGGGCTGGTGGGGCACGGCGCTCAAGCAAGCCAGGTCACGGGAACGCTGCCGCCGGCCATCATGCGCCGGCCGGCCGGGCATGAGGGGGGAAGTGAGCAGGAACCAGGTCCGTTCGGCAGAAAATCTTTTAATCCCCCGAACGGACCGGCATCACGCACCCGCGCAGACCTCACGCCCTGACCAGGTCAGAGCTTGTTGAGTGCTTGTTACAGGCCGGCCTGCGCGGGCTGGCCGGGGCGGGCTGGCCGGGCCTGAGCAACGGGGCGATGAACCGGGCCGGTCCCTTGAAGGTGAACTCGGCGGCGTAGATCACCTCGGTGTCGTCGTCGACCTGGAGAAAGCTCATGGTGTCGACGAGATGACCGTTGTTCTCCCCACGATCACGGTCTTCTGCACTCTCATGGCCGTACGATAGCCTCTGCCGTTAATGATTGTCAAATGTCTGTCTAAGTACTGTAGAGTGTTGGCGTGATATCTCCCGAGGACTCGCCGGTGCTGCGCATCGGTGAGCTGAGCCGGCGTCTCGGCGTGAGCGACCACGTCCTGCGGGCGTGGGAGAGCCGCTACGGCCTGTTTCAGCCGGTGCGTTCGGCGGGCGGGTTCCGGTTGTACTCCGAGGCAGACGCGCGCCGGGTCCGGCGGATGCAGGCCCACCTCGCCCGCGGACTGTCGGCGGCTGAGGCGGCGCAGGCCGTGCTCGGGGAGGACAGCGGGGCGCGCACCGGTGCCGTGCCGGAAGCCGAGCCTGGGGCCGGGGCCGGCGAGCTGTCCGGCGCCCTCCGGCGGGCCCTCGACGCCTTCGATGAGCCGGCCGCGCAGGCGGTTCTTGACCGACTCGTGTCCGATCTCTCCCTGACGACCGTGCTCCGGGAGGTCGTGCTGCCGTTTCTGGCCGAGCTCGGGCAGCGGTGGGAGCGGGGAACGGTCACCGTCGCCCAGGAGCACTTCGCCAGCAACGTCATCCGGGGACGGCTCGCCGGGCTGGCCCGGGGCTGGGGGAACGGGCACGGCCCGCACGCCGTGCTGGCCTGCCCTCAGGGGGAACACCACGACCTGGCGCTGATGGTCTTCGGCATCGTCTTGCACCGCAGCGGGTGGCGGATCGATTACCTCGGGATCAACACCCCGCTCCGGGAGCTGACCTGGACCGTCGAGGCGAGGCACCCGGACCTCGTGGTCCTGGCCGCGACCCTGCCGGAGACCCTTGAGCCCCTCACGGCGCAGCTCACCGTGCTCGCCCAGCGCGCCCAGCTGGCCCTGGCCGGGCCCGGCGCCACGCCGCGACTGGCCGCCACCGTGCCGGCCCGGCTGCTGACCGGTGACCCGGTTACCGCGGCCGAGAACGTCGGGTGGCCGAGGTGAACGTTGTTCTGGCTAAGGAGTCTTCGTGACCGAATCCCGGGCCACCTTGTCCGAGCAGGGCCGTGGCCAGGTTGAAGGCGCTGGCCCCGGCCAGCGCCTGCGCCCACGGCGCGCGGGCCGCCAGGACTCGGGCCGCCAGGACTCGGGCCGCCAGGACGGGGCCTCCTGGCGCGAGTCGGCCGCCTGCCGCTTCCTCGAGACCGACCTGTTCTTCCCAATCGGGAAAACAGGGCTCGCCGTCGCGGAGATCCAGCGGGCCAAGGCGGTCTGCGCCGACTGCCCGGTACGGCAGCCCTGCCTGAGGTTCGCCCTGGACACCCGCCAGGGGTACGGGATCTGGGGCGGCTACGACGAGGACGAGCGCCGGGTCATGCTCCGCCAGCGGCGCAAGGCTTAGTCGCCAGGACCCGGCGCCGCCTCGCCAGGCACACCGTCTTCGTTGACCGGTAGGCGCCTTGCCGCTCTCTTACGATCGCGAGGCCGAGTTCTTTGTGGCCGGTGATGCTAGCGGGTACCCTGGTGCCCGAGCGCGTCGTGGGGTGCCGGGCCGCTAAAGATCTTGGAAATTTCGGGCCTACGCGCAACTTCAGTGAATCATAGAGGCTGTCGCGTGTCTCTTCGGGCGTACGCGTCAAAGGCCGCCTGACTCAAAGCGGCGCATTCCGCCCATACCGGTCCCCAACGGGTGGGCGCGAAAAGGCGCAAAATCAATGAATGCGGCGCTCTAATGAATCTATTGGGTAGAGCGCCACATTCATTGACTCGCGAGGACGGGAGAGGGGCGCGGACAGGGAAGGGAGGGGGCGGTTGAAGCGTGCTAGTGGGCGAATTGATCGTCCTGGGGTGGGGGTGGGGGTGGGGTGGGGTGGGGATCGACCTGTTACCTTCTGATCACGACCTTGAGCGCGTTGTGCTTGCCGGCCTCGGCGAAGGTGTCGTAGGCGGCCATCATGTCGTGCAGCGCGAAGTCGTGTGTGCCGAACATCTCGGCGGCGATCTTGCCCGATCGGACCAGCTGGAGCAGCAGCGGCACGGTGGTGCCGTCGACCAGGCCGGTCGTGATCGTGACGTTCTTGATCCACAGCTCTTCGAGGTGCAGCGTGGTGGGCGCGCCGTGGACGCCGATGTTGGCGATGGTGCCGCCGGGTCGCACCACCCGGGTGCAGATGTCGAAGGTGCCCGGCGTGCCGACTGCCTCGATCGCTACATCGGCCCCGAGTCCCCCGTCGGTCAGCGCCATGATTTGCTGCTCCGCGTTCGCGTCGGCCGCGTTGACCGTGACGTCGGCACCGAACCGGCTCGCGTGCTCAAGCCGGGAGTCGGCGAGATCCAGCGCGATGATGCTGGCGGCACCGGTCAGCGAGGCGGTCTGGATCGCGGCCAGGCCGACCGGTCCGGCGCCGACGACCACCACGACATCACCCGGCTTGACCCCGCCGTTCCTGACGCCTACCTCGTAGCCGGTCGGCAGGATGTCGGCCAGGAAAAGCACCTGCTCGTCGGTCACGCCCTCGGGCACCTTGTGCACGCTCGTCTCTGCGAACGGGACCCTGGCGTACTCGGCCTGAGTGCCGTCGATCAGGTGGCCGAAGATCCACCCGATGCCGCCCGTCGCCTGGCAGTGGCTGGGCATCGCGCGCTTGCAATAGGCGCACCTTCCGCAAGAAGTGATCGCGGGCACGAGCACCCGGTCACCCGCTACGAGGGTGCTCACCGCCGAGCCCACGGCGGTTACGGTGCCAACCGCCTCATGGCCGAGGATGCGGCCGTCTGTGACAGCGGGCACGTCGCCCTTGAGGATGTGCAGGTCGGTGCCGCAGATGGTTGTCGTGTCGATCCGCACGACGATGTTGGTGGGTTCGGCCGGTGCTGGGTCCTTGACGGTGTCCCAGGACTTCTGGCCGGGGCCGTGGTACACGAGCGCTTTCATGGGGGAGCCTCCCGATCGTGACGATCAGCACGATGGCTGCCTGAAGCTCACGCTAATTCGGACTCGGAGAGGGCCTTGACTCACTGTGAGACGGATGGCGGCACCCGCCGACGGCTGAGCCGATGCCACCATCGGGGGCGCGGGGATGGCACGTCTCGTGCCGGGGTGCCGACCTGCACCGGAGAGGACGGTCTGGGCTGCGTGTCCCGCCAGCGGGCAACCACGGTGTCCGCGTCGACAAGCGGCAGGTATACCGGCGGGCCTTCCGGGATCCGGCGCCACTGCACGATCCGCCGGTTAAGCCCCGCGACGACCTCGCGCACATCCTGCTCAGAACGCAGGTCCTGCACTGTCGCGGTCAGCCGCTCGACCTCTTTGCGCAGCCTCAGCGGGGTCGGCAGGAGTTCCTCGGCCGACACGCCCTCCCGGCGCAGTTTGTCCCGCAGCCAGGCCTGGCCATCGTCGGCCGCTCCCCTCTTGGGCAGCGGCTTGCCCGCACCGGGCAGGTTATCGAAGGCACCGCGCTCCGCCGCCTCGTTGATCTGCTGGTCGATCCAGGAGGCGAAGCTGATCTCCGGCGGCTTGCGTTCGGTCATCCAGATAGGCCCTCGTGGTCATGATAATTCAGGGTCGGCCAGCTCGGCGTTGGCGCGGGTGGTGACGATGGTCAGGACGCGGCCGGCGGTGGCGAGATCCTCGGGCGGGAAGTCACCGACCAGTACCCGTACCGGGTGCTCGTCGTCCCACAGGGCCCGCATCGCGTCGAGGTACTCGTCGGTGACCGCGCCGCGCTCGGCGAAGTTCGCTCCCACGGCGCGGAACTCCGGTTCGAGATAGCCCGCGCCGACGCCGAGCATGACCCGACCGCCGGACAGCACGTCCAGGGTCGCCACCTGCTTGGCCAGCACCACGGGATTACGCTGCGGCAAGATCACGATCCCGGTGGCCAGCCGGATCGTGGTGGTGTGCGCGGCCACCACGGCATCCGGCCGGCTCATCGATCCCATGTTGACGTGCACTAGACCCAGCCGCATGGTCGTTTACCTTAGTGGCAATACCACGCGTCATCGGCGGCACCGGAAGGGACAGGCATGGATCAAATCGAGCGCCGGGAGTTCGTGCGGAAGCACCGGACTTGCATCTTCGGGTACAACCGCCGGAGCGACGGGCCTGCCATGACCGTGGTGTACTACGTTCTCGACGGCGACGACCTGCTGATCTCGACCATGGCGGCCCGCGCCAAGGCGCTCGCCGTGCAG
This sequence comes from uncultured Actinomycetes bacterium, assembly GCA_963769715.1. Lineage (GTDB taxonomy): Bacteria > Actinomycetota > Actinomycetes > Streptosporangiales > Streptosporangiaceae > Palsa-504. The sequence goes on along the minus strand of CAVYNE010000032.1, from coordinate 40,301 downwards.
CGTAACCCGAAGGTCAGCCTGTGCATCCTCGACGAGCAATGGCCCCTCACCTACCTGCAGGTCTACGGGGACGCCACGCTCGAGGAGGACTTCGACCAGGCCGTGGACGCGCTGCGGCGGGTCATTGACCTGATGGCCGAGAAGGAGGTGGGGTCCGGCAAGCTGCCCGAGATCGAGCGCATGGCCCGCGAGGAGAACCGGGTCGTGATCCGGGTCCGGCCCTACGCCACCTTCGCCACCCCCCCACGCCACGTCTACAAGGCCGAAGACATCGACACGCTGACGCACTTCACCAGCAACAGCATGCCGTGGTAGCCGCGAGGCGCGCAGGCCCATCTCGCGAAGCCTGAAGGCGCCCCGGAGACGAGCGGGAGACGCAGCCCCGCTAGGGTGATGCCGTCCCGACGGGAGGCTGCGAGGCTCATGGCAGAGTGCGGGGAGAACGCGGGCGGACGGCCGGGGCTGACCGTCTCGCGCATCGCGCTGGGCTGCGGGAACTTCGGCGGGGTCGGCTCGGCACCGGAGTTCTTCGGCCAGGGGCTGACCGAGGACCAGGCGTTCGCGCTGATGGACGCGGCGTGGGACTCCGGCATCGGCTGGTTCGACACCGCCGACGCCTACGGCGGCGGCCGCAGCGAGCGGGCGATCGGCCGCTGGATGGCCTCGCGTGCGGTCCGGCCGCGGCTCACCACCAAGACCTTCAACCCGATGGAGCCGGGTGCGGACCACGGCCTGAAGCCGGACCGGATCGTCCGCCAGCTCCGCTCGAGCCTGGATCGGCTCGGCGTGGACCGGGTCGACCTGTACCTGGCCCACGATTATGACCCGGACATGCCGCTGGCGGAAGTTTTCGGGGCCTTCGACGCCGCCCAGGCTGACGGGCTGATCGGCGCCTACGGGGTCAGCAACTTTAGCGCCCCTCAGCTGGCGACCGCGCTCGCGGCGGGCACGCCGCAGGCCGTGCAGAACAGCTACTCGCTGCTCGTGCGGCAGGACGAGCGGGAACTGCTGCCGCTGTGCGCCGCGCGCGGGGTCGCCTACCTGGCGTTCGGGCCGCTGGCGGGCGGCTGGCTCACCGGCAAGTACCGGCGCGGCGCGCCGTACCCGGCCGGGTCGCGGATGACCCAGCGGCCCGAGCCGTACCAGGAGTTCGTCACCGGCCTTACCTTCGACGCGCTGGACCGGCTGCAGGCGATAGCCACGCGCCGCGGCACCTCGCTGGCCGGGCTCGCCCTCGGCTGGCTGCTGGCCGACGACCGGGTGGCCCAGGTCGTGATCGGCCCGGGCCGCCCGGAGCATCTGGCCCCGGTCGCCGAGGCCGTGGCGCATCCGGTCACCGAGGCCGAACGGGCTGAGATCGAGGCGGCCGTGGCCGGCCTGGTTGGGGAGGTTGAGCAGTGATCGAACTGGCGGAGATCGAGGCGGCGCGGACGCGGATCGCCGGCGCGGTGGTCCGCACGCCGCTGGTGCGCCTGCACGTCGAGGACGCCCCGGCCGAGATCTACCTCAAGCTCGAGAACCTGCAGCCCATCAACTCGTTCAAGATCCGCGGCGCGGCCAACGCGGTCATGCTCGCGCCCGCGAGCGCACGGGCCAAGGGCCTGGTCACCGCAAGCGCGGGGAACATGGCCCAGGGCATCGCCTGGACGGCGCGCGAACTCGGCGTCCCGGCCACGATCGTGGTGCCTGACCACGCGCCCGAGGCCAAGCTGGCCGCGATCGAGCGCCTGGGCGGCCGGGTGCTGAAGATCCCGTATGACGCCTGGTGGGAGGTCATCGTGACCAGCCACCTCGACGGGCTGGACGGGCTGTTCGTGCACCCAGTCCAGGACCCGGCGGTGATGGCAGGCAACGGCACGATCGGGCTGGAGATACTCGAGGACCTGCCCGACCCGGACGCGATCGTGATCCCGTACGGCGGAGGCGGGCTGACCACCGGCATCGCCAGCGCCGTCAAGGCGCTCCGGCCCGGCACGAAGATCATCACGGCCGAACCGGACACCGCCGCCGCGATGGCCGCGGCGTTCGCCGCCGGGCATCCGGCCGACGTCGACTACCGCGCCTCGTTCGTGGACGGCTCCGGGAGCCGCCGCGTACTCGACAGTATGTGGCCGCTGGTCGCGCCGCTGGTGGACGACGCCCTGGCCATCGGTGTCGCCGAGGTCGCCGCCGCCGTACGCACGCTCGCGGAGCGGGTCCGGGTCATCGCCGAAGGCGCGGGCGCGCTCGCTCCCGCGGCCGCGCTGAGCGGCCGGGCCGGGAGCGGCAAGGTCGTCTGCGTGGTCTCGGGCGGCAACATCAACCTGGCCAAGCTCGCCGAAATCCTCGGCGGGGCCGCGGGATAACGGGCCACGGGATTACCGGGCGGCCTGGTCCAGGGCCTCGAGCAGGCGGTCGACCTCATCGGCGGTGTTGTAGTGGACGAAGCCGATCCGGACCGAGGAGTCTGTATAGCCGAGGCGCTGGTACAGGCCGAGCGAGTACCACGAGTCGTGCGCCCAGACCCCGATTTGCGCCTCGGCTAGCCGCGCGGCCACGTCCTGCGCGGCCACGCCGTCGACGTTGACCAGGAACGTCGGCACGCGGCCGCTCATCCCTGGCCGCCCGTAGACGGTGACCGCGTCGGACAGGCCGTCGAGGAACCGCTGGCCCAGCGAACGCTCGTAGGGGGCGATCGCGGCGAAGCCCCCGATCGAGTCGAGGTAGTCGATGGTCGCGTTGAACCCGGCGAGCAGCTCGTACGGGAGTGTGCCGGTCTCGAAGCTGCGGCCTAGCGGGCTGGTGGGCGCGGGGCGCGCCTTGTACGGCCGCCACTGCCCGATCACCTCGGCCCGCCCGCAGGCCATGCCGAGGTGCGGGCCGCAGAACTTGTACGGCGAGCAGATCAGCATATCGGCGCCCATGGCGCGGACGTCGATCGGCTCGTGCGCCGCGTAGTGGACGGCGTCCACCCAGGCGAGCGCCCCGGCCTCGTGCGCGAGCTGGCACACGCGGCGCGCGTCGGTGACCGTGCCGACCGCGTTCGAGGCCCAGGCGAACGCGACCACCTTGGTGCGCGGCCCGAGCTTGCGCTCCAGGTCCGCGAAGTCCAGCGTGGTGTCCTCGTGCAGCGCGACGTGCCGGACCACTAGGTCCCGGTCGTGCGCGATCTCCAGCCACGGCGCGACCCCGGCGTCGTGGTCCAGGCAGGACACGAGGATCTCGTCGCCGGGCGTCAAGGCACGCGCGGCGGTCCGTGACAGCGCGAAGTTCAGCGTGGTCATGTTCGGTCCGAAGATCACCTCGTGCGGCTCACAGCCGAGGAACCTGGCCGCCTTGCGCTCGGCCTCCTCGATGATCTTCCCCACGCGGATGCTGGTGGCGTAACCCGCGCCCAGGTTGGCGCTGGCCTCCATGAGGGCTCGCGCGATAGCGTCGCCGACCTCGTCGGGCACCTGGGTGCCGCCGGGGGCGTCGAAGAAGGCGAACCCTTGCTGCAAGGAGGAAAAGCGAGCCCGGATGGCCGCCACGTCGAGGCTTGCACCGAGGTCCTGGCCAGCACTGAGCACTTCGGCCACCGGAAGCTCCCTCCCCTGGGGAACGCGCCCCGTTGATATCGACTTCACAACTGCCAGCCAGTCTCACAGTAGTCCCCTTGCCCTGGCGCAAACGGCAATGGTTTGATCAGCGTTACGAATTCGGCCATTGGGGAGGACGTATTGAGTGTGCTCGAACGTAGCGCCGAGGCGCAAGACCTCCCGGGTGGCCGATCCGGCGGCGTATCGCCAGCCCGCGCGCGGTACACGCAACATGACTCCTACATCGTGAGATATTCCGGGAAATGGAGGCGTATCCCATGAAGGGACGCCTGGTCCTAGCTGCGGCGGCGGTTGGCTCGCTCGCCGTGGCGGGTTGCAGTAGCAGCAGTAGCAGCAGTACCGCCGCGAGCGGCGGCGGATCCTCCAGCGGGTCCGCCAGCACCAAGTCGTGCGTCGCGTCGGTCGGATTCGAGGGCCCGATCACCGGCCCGGTGGCGCCTCTCGGCACGGAGCAGCTGCACTTCGCGCAGCTCGCGGTGGCGACGGACAACGCGGCCAACAAGACGCAGATCACGCTCGTCCAGGGCGACACGCAGCTGCAGCCCGCGCAGGCGACGACCGTGACTCAGCAGTTCATCTCGAACTCGAGCATCCTCGCCGTGGTCGGCCCGGCGGGCAGCCAGGAAGTCGAGGCGATCGGCGGCCCGATGGGCCGGGCGGGGATGGCCTTCATCTCCGGGTCGGCGACCGCCGTGGCGCTGACGACCGGCACGTACCCCACGTTCTTCCGGGTGGTGTCGAAAGACAGCGTGCAGGGCCCGCAGGACGCGAACTACATCGTGAAGACCCTGCATCCCAAGGCCCTGATGATCGTCGATGACCAGGAGGCCTACTCGACCGGCCTGGTCAGCGCGATGACGCCGGTCTTTACGGCGGCCGGGATCAAGGTCGACCACGAATCGGTCTCGCAGAAGGTCACCGACTTCTCCGCGCTGGTGGCCAAGGTCACCTCGGCCACCACGGTGGTCGTCCTGCCCTGGCAGATCGCGGCCAACGCCCAGCAGTTCGGCCGCGACCTGGCCCAGCAGCACAAGACGGCGCTGATCTTCGGCACGGATGGCCTGTTCTCGCCGGGCACGTTCACCATCTCCGGCTCGTACGTGTCCTCGTTCGGCCCGGACATTACCGCGATTCCCGCCGACGTGGCGATCGCCTCGGCCGCCAAGGCGAAATACGGGTCGTTCGGCACCTTCGGCCCGCCGGTGTACGCGGCCACGCACGTGATCGACGAGGCGATCGCGTCGGTCTGCAAGTCTGGGCAGACCCCGAGCCGCAGCAATGTGCTGGCCGCGATCAAGAACACCAACGAACCGGCCTCCATCCTGGGGCAGCCGATTTCCTTCGACTCCCACGGCGACCTGGTCAACGGCAAGTTCTTCCTGTTCAAGATCAACTCAGCGGGCAAGTATCAGCTGATCCCGAGTTCCTGATCGGCTCACTTAAGACAGCCGCTCCGCCGCGGGCTAGGCTCCACGGAGTTCTGTGGGTCCAGCCCGCGGCGGAGCGCGTGGTGACGGGCAGGAGTCGCGCCGGATGAGCTTCTTCTTTCAGGAACTGGTGAACGGCATCACCACGGGCGCGCTCTATTCGCTGGTCGCGCTGGGGTTCTCGATGGTGTACGGGGTCCTGAAGCTGCTCAACTTCGCGCACGGCGACCTGTACATGATCGGGGCGTACATCGGCTTTTTCGTGATCCAGTGGTTCGGCGGCGCGGCCCACGTGAGCATCCCGGTGCCGCTGCTGCTTGCGATCATGTTCCTGCTGGCGGCGAGCGTGTCCGGCGGACTGGGCGTCGCGATCGAGCGGTTCGCCTACCGGCCGCTGCGGGATGCGCCGCGGATCGCTCCCCTGATCACCGCGATCGGCATCTCGTTCTTCCTGGAGAACGCGGTCCTGCTGCTGTTCGGCGCCCAGTACCGCATCTACAACACGCCGGAGTTCATCTCCCTCTCCAGCGGAATCCGGATCGGATCGGTCACCATCGACACCGTCCAGATCATGGTCGTGGTCCTGAGCCTCGCGCTGATGGCCGGCCTGCAACTGCTGGTCAACCGGACCAAATGGGGCAAGCAGGTGCGGGCGGTGGCGGCCGACCGGGAGGCCGCCGAGATGCTGGGGATCAACGTGAACTTCACGATCTCGATGACGTTCTTCCTCGGATCGGCCCTCGCCGGCGTGGCCGGTGTCATGGGCGGGCTGCTATTTAACCAGGTGACGAACACGATCGGGTTTATCGTCGGGCTCAAGGCGTTCACCGCGGCCGTAGTCGGCGGGATCGGCTCGCTGCCCGGCGCGATGCTCGGCGGCCTGCTGATCGGCCTGGCGGAATCGTTCACCATCGGCTACATCTCCTCCACGTACTCCAACCTGCTGGTGTTCGCGCTCCTGATCATCGTGATGCTGGTGCGGCCGAGCGGGCTCCTCGGCCAGGCTCAGCTGCAGAAGGTGTGAAGCGCCGATGAGCGTGGAATCGCAGGGACCGCAGGTCGGGGCCGACGAGTGGGTCGCCCGGCAGGCGCACCGGCGCGAGTACCTGCCGTCCTGGCTGGGCCGCGCACAGCGGACGGGTGAGCGGATCGGCTGGTGGCCCCGGCTGGCGGTCGCCGGGCTGGCCGGCCTGGCGCTGCCGTTGCTCGGCCTCGGCGGCTTCCAGCTGCAGGTCGGAATCGACGCGCTGGTGATCGCGCTGCTGGCCGTCGGGCTGAACATCGTGGTGGGCTGGGCCGGGCTGCTCGACCTCGGCTACGTCGCGTTCTTCGGCTTCGGCGCGTACGGGTACGCGCTGCTCTCCTCGGCCCAGCTCGGCAGCACCGGCATCCATCTGCCGTACTACCTGTCGCTGCCGATCGTGATGATCGGCGCGGCGATCCTCGGGCTTTGCGTCGGGCTCCCGTCCCGGCGGCTTATCGGCGACTACCTGGCCATCGTGACGCTGTTCTTCGGCGAGGCGTTCGTCGAGTTCACCAACAACGTGGCCCCGAGCAAGCTCGGCGGCCCGAACGGGATCACCTCCATCGACCCGATCAAGATCTTCGGAGTCCAGCTGACGAGCAACGCCAGCTATTACTACCTGCTGGTGATCGTGCTGGCGGTCACGATGGCGGTGCTGCGGCTGCTCGAGATCTCGCGCACCGGGCGGGCCTGGCGCGCGGTCCGCGAGGACCCGCTGGCGGCCGCGGCGATGACGATCCCGGTCAACCGGGTGAAGCTCTTGGCGTTCGCATGCGGCGCCATGGTCGCGGCGCTGGCCGGCACCATCTACGCCGCGCAGCAGGCGAGCGTGTTCCCGACCGACTTCGACACCCCGATCCTGATCCTGATCTACGCCGGGCTCATCCTCGGCGGGGCGGGCAGCATCGCGGGCGCGGCTACCGGCGCACTGGTGGTGATGGTCATCTACGACGGGTTGCTGCGCAGCCCGGCCGAGGCCAGCGTCCTGTTCTACGGGCTGGTCCTGCTGACCCTGCTGGTCAAACTGCGCCCGTGGCGGCGGCTGGCCGCGGTCCTGGCTGCGACAGTCGCCCTCGGCGTCGCGGCGCACGCCATCGCCAGGGCGGTGTCGGCGAGCGCGGTGGCGGGCGGGCCGCAGTCGGGCGGCTGGATCGCCGACGCGCTGCGCGACTGGGTGATCGTCCCCGCTAGCGCGCAGACACTCGGCAACTTCGGATTCGTAGTGCTGATCTGCCTGCTGGTGACGCTGGTGCAGGTCAGCAGCCGCTGGCGGACGATCCTCCTGCCGCCGACCCTCTACCTGGCCTCGTTCGTGTGGGAGACCAGGCTCGTGGTGGAGCCATCGATCACGCGGCAGCTGATGATCGGTGCGATCCTGATCGTGATGATGAATGCCCGCCCGCAGGGACTGCTCGGCCAGCGGCGCGTCGAGGTCCCGACGTGACCGCCGAGCCCGAGGCGGCCCCGGTCCTCGAGCTGGACCAGCTCTCGCTGGCCTTCGGCGGACTGCGCGCTCTTTCGGGGCTGGACCTGCGGGTCCGCGACCGGGAGGTGGTCAGCGTAATAGGGCCGAACGGCGCGGGCAAAACCACGGTCTTCAACGTGATCACGGGCGTGTACCAGCCGAGTTCAGGGGATGTCCGGTTCGCTGGGGAGTCCATCGCGGGCCAGCCGCCCCACGTCATCGCCCGGCGGGGCGTCGCGCGCACGTTCCAGACCTTGCGGCTGTTCATGAACATGTCCGTGATCGAGAACGTGATGGCCGCCACCTACGGCGGCACCAAGGCCATGCCGTGGGAGTCGGTGCTGCGGCTGCCGCGGGCCCGGCGCGAGGAGCGCGAGGTCCGAGCACTGGCCGAGGAGGTGTTGTCGTTTTTCGGCCAGCGGCTCGCCGGATACCGCTGGGATCAGCCCGCCTACTCGCTGTCGTACGCGAACCGGCGGCGGCTCGAGATCGCCCGGGCGCTCGCCACCCGGCCCCGGCTGCTGCTGCTCGACGAGCCGGCCGCCGGGATGAACCCCGCCGAGACGCACGAGGTCACCGAGCTGATCGGGCGGCTCCGCGACGAGCGGGAGGTCGCGATCCTGGTGATCGAGCACGACATGCACGTGGTGGCGGGCTGCTCGGACCGGGTGGTCGCGCTCGACCACGGCGTCAAGATCGCCGAGGGCGGCTTCGGTCAGGTCGCGGACCATCCAGCCGTCGTCGAGGCCTATATGGGGCGTCATCCGGAGGACCTGGCGGAGGCGGAATGACTCTGCTGCCTCCAGGGGGGACGACCCCCCCGAACCCCCCCGAGGACCGAGAGTTGCTGAGCCTGGACCAGGTCACCACCTACTACGGCCAGATGCGGATCCTGGAGGGGATCTCGCTGCACGTCGACGAGGGCGAACTGGTCTGCCTGCTCGGCGGGAACGCGTCCGGCAAGTCGACGACGCTGAAGACCATCCTGGGGATCGTCCGGCCGCGAGCCGGCCGGGTCGTGCTGAACGGCCAGGACGTGACGAAATGGCCGGTGCCGCGGCGCATCGCCGCCGGGATGTCCATCGTGCCGGAAAACCGCCGCCTGTTCGGGCAGCTGACGGTGCGGGAGAACCTGGAGCTCGGCGCGGTGCTGCGCAAGGGCGGGCCGACCGCAGAGGACTTCGACCGGATCCACGAGCTGTTCCCGCGGCTGCTCGAGCGGCGGAACCAGCTGGCCGGCACGCTGTCCGGCGGCGAGCAGCAGATGGTCGCGATGGGCCGGGCGCTGATGTCCCACCCGCGGCTGCTACTGATGGACGAGCCGTCGATGGGGCTGTCGCCCGCGCTGGTCCTGCAGAACTTCCAGATCATCAAGACGATCCACGCCTCCGGCGTCGCGGTCCTGATGGTCGAGCAGAACGCGACCATGGCGCTGTCCATCGCCGACCGCGGCTACGTCCTGTCGACCGGGGAGATCGTGCTGGAGGGCGCGGCCGCGGAATTGCTGCGCGACGAGGAACTCAAGCGCGCCTACCTGGGGCGATAACTACTGCTGGTTTGTAAAGGCCTGCTGGGAGAGCGGGTGGTCCGGACCGAGGACGAGCGGGGTGTTCGCGCTTTCGGCCGCTTGCTTCTGCGCGGCCAGCAGCGAACCCGGCGTGGCGTAGAGCACGTGGACTGATGCGATTCCGCTGCCTCGGGCACCCACCGGCGCCACCGCGGCCGGATTGCCCTGCGCGTCGGTGACCCAGAGCTGGAAGTCGTCGTACTTGAAGAGCTGGATGTCCACGATCGGCGTGGGATAGTGATGCACCCCGGCCGGCTCCTGACCCGGGGCCGACACTCCAGCCGCGGCCGGCTGCTGGCCCGCAGCTGAAGGTTGGCTCGCGGCCGGAGGTTGGCTGGCGGCCGGGGTAGAAGTCTGTGCACCCTGGGAGCCGTCCGTGACTGGGGCAGGATCGAGGGCATCCTGGGAGCCGTCCGTGACCTGGGCAGAAGCCTGTGCACTCTGGGCGCCGCCTTGCGGCAGCACGCCAGTGTGGAAACTGGGCTGCAAGGGCACTCCGGCGTTGAAAATGGAGTCCGTCCACTTGGCCACCCCGGCGGCGTCCTGGATGGGCATGTCCAGCAGGCCATTGGGATCGAGCTCCTGCTTGATCTCCGGCGCGAGCAGGTCATACAGCCGCTTGGCGTTCTGCCGCAGCAGGTCGACCTTGGCCGGATCAGCGCAGTTGTGCGAGGCCAGCCCTTCCGCTACGAATGTCCCCGTTGAGGTAGTGAGGGCCACCACCGGCTGATTGCCGACGAATTCCTTCCGGATTAGCGTTGCTGTGCCGATGCGTTGCATAGTGCCGAGGACCTCCGGCCGGAAATCCGCCAGCAGGCGCTGCGGCCGGACAGATCCGAGCAGGCGCATGATCTCCGCACGAGTGCGGAGAGTAATGCGATAACAATTGTCGTTGGCGTACCGCAGCGAGTAATTGTACCCACGCTCCTTGAGGAATCTCTCTACCTCCTCCAGCATGGCATTAGAGCGCTGAGCGAACCCGAGTCGGACGGCGACACCGAATCCGCGCCCCCGCTCTTCGTCCTCCGTCTGGGTCAGCCATCCTTCGCCGTCGAAAGCCGCGGCCAGGTATCCGCCGCCGCGAGAGCAGTCCTCTTCCCATACCTCCGTAAGCCGGAGGATCTTCGACCTGAGGTCAGCACTCTCGCGAGCCGTGCCTTTCCGGATACGCCCCATACGGTTCGTCACGGCACTGAGGGATCGGTCCAGTTCTCTGGCCGCATCGGCTAGCGGCCTCGTCCGCAGGCACTCCGCCAGCTGGGCGTCTTCCTCGAGCGTCCACGGCTTCTCCGCCCGCAAGCTCTCGGTTGTTACCCAGCTTGAATTGACCTGATGACCGCCGTGCCCGACCAGCCACCGGTGCTCCGCTGATGCTCGGATCTCGGTCCCGTCGTCGAACGTGAGGTCATAACAGGGACGCTCGATAACCCCCGTAGCCAGCACTTCGGAAGGCCGCCAGCGGCGCCATAGTCCCGGCTCGGATTCTTCGTCAAATCCGAGCAGCGATTGACCAACTATGACATCCCCGATCGGAACCCAACGCAAATCTGCCGTCAGGACTCTTACTTTCCTATTCAAGCAGAATTGGGCCGACCATTCAATTCCGGCGAGATTGCGGACCAGGAACCAGCCCTGGGCGTCTTTCATCCATAGGGCGCCGCCATGATGATCCTGGTACGGCGGCGATCCATAGACCAGCCCGGTCGTCCCGGCCGCGATCTGGTTCATCTTGGTGCGCGCTGCCACGTACTCGGGTGAGTCCGCCCGCGTGGGGTGGTCAGGGACGTTGATGTCCCACTTATGGTCCTCGGACTCTGAGTGGACGGGTTCAGGCTGGTTGCTGGTCATCGGGCTCCCCCTCAGGATTTGCGCAGCGTGGCGACCGTGATATGAGGCCAGCTGAGGCCGGCGAAGTTCAGTAGCACGGTCTGCGCATACTGCAGCTGGGTGGGGGCCGACTGTCCCTGGAGCGTCTCCAGCCAGAACGTGGCGTTCACGCTCACCGCGTCCGCGTTCGGGCCATCGGGGCCGCCCTGCAGGAAGGCCGTATTCGCGGTTCCGCCGCCAGGAACGGGTTTGTCGGTGCTGGTCACGTGCAGCGTGGTCGTGGCGGTGATGTGCTGGCCCGCGAGCGCCGCTTGCAGGATGCTGTTGGGGTTGTTGACCATGGCCTGCGTGACCCCGGTCAGCCCGGCAGCGGGGGTCCGGAACTGGGTCTGGTTAGTCAGGGTCTGCTCGGAGAAGTCGAACTCGGGGGTCGGCTGGCCGATGCTGAACGGCTTGATGCTGGTGTTCGGGATGGTCGGCGCTGCGGCCGACGGGGTCGCGGTGCCCTGGGCCACGATCGTCGTGCCGTGCGGGATGGAGGCCAGCCGGGCCACGGAAGGGGGCACGTTGGGGTCGGTGGTCTTAGGGATAACCACCCACAGGCCCGGCTCGATGTGCAGTCCCGCGTTCAGGTTCGCGTCGGAGATCTGCTGCAGGTAGGTCAGGCCGAACATGTTGATGTCGGGCTGCAGAAGGCCGCGGTTGGGTATCTGCCCGTTGATCGGGGTGAATTCGAGTTGCTCGCTGGTCACGTTGATCTCGAGGAAGTGATCCTGCCCGGGCGTGTGGTCGGGCCGCCAGATGACGTTGAAGCCGCGGCCGGTCCATTTCCCCGCGAGCCCGGCCAGCGGACCCAGCGGGCTCGCCACATCCGGGAACGGTTGCTGAACTGCATTTTGAACGGCCGGCAGTGGCTGGAAGGAAAAATTAGCCGCCAGTTCCATAACGCCCCCCAAACCCGGTTGACCACCGCGGTGGTTCGCCCGTCACTTCCGATATGGAGCACAACATTCGACCCACGGCCACGCATTGTCAAGGGCCGGATGTCAAAATCCGGACGTCCCGACGGGAAAAGGGCCGCTCTTGACAAGCCGGCCGCCGGGCGGCTAGATGGCGGTAACAACGGTCCGGTGGACGTACCCAGGCCGGCGCCGACGGACCTGTCGACGATCGGCTACACCTCCGGCACCACCGGCCATCCGAAGGGAGCGATGCAGTCGCACCGGGCCGCCTTCCTCAACGTCGCCGCCCTGTTCGCGGTCCAGACGCGGACCGACCGCGACGTGATGCTCAACGCGCTACCCCTGCCGCACGTCTACGGCAACGCGGTGATGAACGGCACCTTCATGACCGGTGCCACGCTGGTGATGATGGAGCGCTTCGAGGCCGCCCGAGCCCTGGCCGAGATCCAGCGCCACCGCGCGACCGTGTTCGACGGGGTGCCGACCATGTACGCGATGATGCTCGCCGACCCGTCACTGCCCGGCACCAATCTGTCCTCGCTGCGGATCTGCGCGGTGGGCGGCCAGACCATGCCGGTAGCCAAGATGGCCGAATGGGAACGCCGCTCCGGCTCCCCCTTGCTCGAGCTCTGGGGGATGACCGAACTGGCCGGCGCGGGCACCAGCAACTGCACCTACATGCCCAACGCGCACGGCTCGATCGGCTTCGCGCTGCCCGGAGTCGAAGCCCGGGTCGCCGCGCTCGACAACCCGGGCGTCACCGTGCCCGACGGCGAGCCGGGCGAGCTGATGATCCGCGGGCCGCTGGTCATGCTCGGCTACTACGGCGACGAGCCGGCCACCAAGGCCGCGATCGAACCCGATGGCTGGATGCACACCGGCGACATCGCCACCCGGGACGAGGAGGGTCATTACTTCGTCGTCGACCGCAGGAAAGACTTGATCATCACGGGCGGGTTCAACGTCTACCCGGCCGAGATCGAACGCGTCGTGGCCTCCCATCCCGCGGTGGCCATGGTCGCCGTGGGATCGGTGCCCGACGAGACCCACGGTGAGCTGGCCCGCGCCTACGTGGTGCTCCGCCCTGGCGCTAACGCGACCGAGGCCGAGGTCATCGAGCACTGCCGGCCGCTCCTGGCCGCCTACAAGCTGCCTCGCTCGGTCCGGTTCGTGCCCGACCTGCCCAAGACCTCCACGGGCAAGGTGATGCGCCGGGAGCTGAAGACCCTCGACGGCTAGGGGCATCCGGCGGCTAAACTCCGCCCGTGACCTCGGCTGCCAAGAACGCCAGGCGGATCGCCGCCGGCGAGATGATTGCCGTCGTGCTCGCGCTGGTCACCGCCTGCGCGGGCCATCCGCAGCTGCCCGCCGCGGCGACGACCGCGCCATCGCCGAAGTCCGCGACCACCTCCGCCGGGCCGACGACTCCCTCCGCCGGGCCGACGACTCCCTCCGCCCGGCCGACGACCAGCGCCCCCAGCCCGCTCGCTGCCACCGTCGGCGTGGCCGGCCGTTACCAAGTCGGCGAGCGCTACCTGACCTTCCTCGAGCCGCCGCGCACCAGCTCGTCCGGCCAGTACCTGGGCCAGCGCACGCTGGCCACCACGGTCTGGTATCCGCTCACCGGATCCCGGCCGGCCGCCGGACCGCTTCCGCTGATCATGTTCGCTCCGGGGTTCATGCTGTGCAGCGGCCCGTACTCGTCCCTCTTGGAGACCTGGGCCAGCGCCGGATACGTGGTCGCAGCCGTGAACTTCCCGCGCACCAACTGCCATCTCGGCGCCGCCGCCTACGAACCGGACCTGGTCAACCAGCCCAGGGACGTGTCCTACGCCCTCAGCAGGCTGCTGGACCTGAGCGCGGAGCCGAATGACCTGTTCTACGGCCTGATTGACCGCCAGGAGATCGGGGCGGCCGGCCATTCCGACGGCGGCGACACCGTAGCCGCGCTCGCGGCCAACGGCTGCTGCACCGACCACCGGCTGACCGCCGTCGCGGTGCTCTCGGGGGCGGAGTGGGGCCCGATGCCCGGGCGGTACTTCGCGCACGGCGCCCCGCCGATGCTATTGGTGCAGGGCAGCGCCGACATGATCAACCCGCCATGGACGAGCAAGGAGCTGTACGAAGCGGACCAGGGGGGCGCCCGGTACTACCTTGACCTGCTCGGCGCGGATCACATGATCCCGTACACGGGAGCCAACCCGGTGGAGCGCCTGGCGGCCCGCGTCACCCTGGCGTTTTTCAACCGGTACGTGCTCGGGCAGGCCGGCGCGCTGGCCACGATGACCCGGGAAGGCAACGTCAGCGGCGCCGCCGTCCTGGTGAGCGGCGGCGAGCCCCCGCCTTAGCGCTCGAGATGACGGCAGGAGAAGGTGGAACCCTGATGACCACGCCCATCAACTCGACCAGGCCGAACATGGCGCGCATGTACGACTACTGGCTCGGCGGCAAGCACAACTTCGAGGTGGACCGCCAGGCAGCCGAGGCCGTACGGCAGCTCCGCCCCAACGTCGCCGAGCAGGCGCTGGATAATAAGAGGTTCCAGACCCGCGCCGTCAGCTGCAGCGGCGGGTCGCCCGCGAGCGGCTGGGCATCGAACCGGAGGTGGTGCCGGGCGGGCACCTTGCCGCGCTGAGCCACCCGGAAGAACTGGCCGCGGCGCTCGCGCGGCGCCTCGGGCGGCCGTGATTAGCCGGGCGATCCTTCGGTGGTGGCCTCGTCCCAGCCGGGGGGCGGGCCGATGGACGAGGCGTCGGGTCCCAGGTGCGTCACGTAGCGAGGGTGGACCTGGCGCCAGCGCTGGCCCCACGGCAGCGGCGGCGTGCCGTCCAGATCGCTGACCAGGCGGTCCAGGCACTCATGCCAGCCGGCCCCGTCGCGGGCGGCCTTGCCCAGGTCATCGAAGGTGTCGGTGAGGGTGAGCAGGGTGCCCGTGCCGTCCGCCTGCAGTTCGATCCGCAGCCGGTCTGCGCCCCAGGTGAACTCCAGGATCTCCGGCGGGTCGAACACCAGCATCTGGCCGTCGAAGCCCTCACCGGCCGAGCTCACGAACCGCAGCGGTGCACCCGCCCGGCGCTCGCCGACGATCTCCTGGGGGTACCAGACCGCCAGGTGCTCTGGCTCGGTCACGGCCCGCCACACCTTCTCGCGGGAATGCGCCAGCCTACGGGTGAACGTGAGCGTCCAGCGGTCACCGTCGCGGGTCAGCGTGCCGAGAGCGGCGTCATCCATATGGCCTCCTGGAGTCTTCCATGTCATCGAGATGGGCTTCCAGCGCGTCCAGGCGGTCGGCCCAGGCGCCCCGGTAGGGCGCCAGCCACTCGTCAATCTCGCGGAGCGGTTCGGTCCGGAGCCGGTACAGGCGGCGCTGGGCGTCGGTTCGCACCTCGACCAGACCCGCCTCGCGCAGCACCCGCAGGTGCTTGGACACGCCGGGCTGGCTGATGTCCAGCGCGGACACCAGGTCACCGACGGCCTGCTCCCGCTCGCGCAGCAGGTCGAGGATCCGGCGCCGGTGCGGCTCCGCCAGGACCTCGAACATACGGTTTAACATAACCATCAAGACATATAACTGTCAAGGAATATAATGTCCCGGAGAGCCAGACGAAGCACCAAGGGGGCAGTTCGATCCGGCCGCCGCGGATGTCGAACTGGCCAGCGCTCAAGTGCACGCCGCAGGCTAGTGCCGTGCCGGGCAACCTTTGCCTCGGCAGTCTCACCTATCGCAACAGCCTCAGCTCGTCTGTCTCAGTGGTCCCGGACCTGCGCCACTCGCATGATCGTGTGCACTTACCTCCCCGATAGATAGGGGCAGTAAGTACCCACGATAATGATTCCGGTCATTCCTTCCCGGCTGGCCGGATGCTGATGCAGCCGTTGCGCCGTCCCCGCAGTCGCACTGGTCCCGCAGGCCCTGCTCACATCGCACTCCAACCGGGCAGCAGGCCGGGAAGCGGCTGACTCCGCCCTCTGCTTCGACCGGGCAAACTACGAAGCCTGATGCGGCACTAGATCTGTCGTGCCTGCACCCGGCCGGCGGCGACCCGGGAATTACCGGCCGGGGAGCTTGCCGCCCATCAGCCTCCTGAGCCGCAGGATTTCGGTGTCCCGCGCGTCGAGCACCGGTTCGATGACGTTCATCGCGGCGTGGACGGCGGTCTCGAGATCGCCGGGAATGCCATACCGCAGGAAGCTGCGCCCCAGCGCCCGCCGAAGCCGTTCCGCGGTGACGGCCAGCAAATCGGTCGGCTCTTTATGCGGGCCGCCTTTGCGCGGGCCGGCTTTCCCGGCGGGCAGGCGCGAATTCGGCCGGCGGGCGCGCCCGGGCGGGCGGATGGCGCGGCCGGGCGACGCGATTACCTCAGACTCGGTGCGGGATGACTCGGTGCTCGATGACTCGGTGCTGGCCGGCACCGCGAACAATGGCGTCATCGCCCACGGCTGCGGCGGCACCGGGGCGCCGCGCCGCCGCTTTGGTAGGGTCGGCTCCGGGAGCATTGGCGTGACCTTTCCTGTCCAGGATTTGTCTGCACAGCGCTAATGCTCCCTCTTTGTGGCCGTCATGCCATAGATGTCCAGGTCGCACGGCGTGTCATCAATACTCCGCAGGGTGTTGCTCCGTCCTTTCACCGGAACATTTCACGGCCATTGTTATCGAAAATCTGTGCGTATGACGGGTCCGGCGGCTTCATGCGGTCACCGAACCGGGCTCCGCGCGCCGGGCGATTTCCACGTGCGGGCGGGAAAGCCATATCGCCCATTCCGCGCTAATCTCGCCGGCGGTGGTCAGCAACAGCGGCAGATAGTCGTGCAGCAGCCGCTGCGTGGTGGTCTCGGCCGCGTGCACGGTGACGTTCATCGCAGCCCGGACGGTCCCGGTCCCGTCCCGGACGGGGACGGCGACCGAGCGGACGCCGGGCGCGAGTTCGGAGTCGGCCAGCGCCCAGCCCCGGGCCCGGACCTCGGACAGCTCATCGCCCAGTTGCTCGCGCGAGCGGCCGATGTAGGGCGGCAACCCGGAACGGCTCGGCTGGGACAGCGCGGCCGAGACCTGATCGGCGGGCAGGGCGGCGAGCAGGACCTTGCCCTGCGAGGTCTGCACCGCCGGGAAGTGGGTGCCGATCTCCACCCGCAGCGCGATCAGCTTGGGCACCGAGACGCGGGCCACGTAGACGATGTCCGAGCCGTCGAGCTGGGCCATGGACGACGACTCGCCGGTGCGGGCCACCAGCGACTCCAGGTGCGGGCGGGCGATATCCCACAGCCCCAGCGCGCTGACGTACGCCATCCCCAGGTTCAGCACCTTCGGGGTCAGCTCGAAGGTCCCGTCCCCGGACCGGACGTAGCCGAGCTCTTCCAGGGTGAGCAGCAGGCGGCGGGCGGTGGGCCGGGCCAGGCCGGCCGCGTCCGCCACCTCCTTCAGCGACATGCTGCGGTGGTCCGCGTCGAACGCGGCCAGGATGTCCAGCCCGCGCGCCAGCGCCTCGACGAAGTCCGGCCCGCGGCCCCGTCCCGCCATGCCCGGGCTAGCCCTCGCCGAACAGGCTGCCGCGCGCGCCGTGCGTGGAGTCGGACTTGAACTCGGTGTACTGATACGGGTTGTCCAGCACCTCGGTGGTGGGCAGGTCCGGGTTCATCCCGGCCGCCCAGGCCGGCTCCCCGAGCGCGGACCGCAGGTAGTCGACGGTGGCCTCGGCGGCCCGCCGAACCGCGACGAGGTCGGCCCCGACCAGCCGGTTCTCGTGCTTGACGATGCGGCCGTCCACCAGGACCGTGTGCACGTCACCGCGCTGCGCCTGGAAGGCGACGTGGCCGTAGGGGTTCACCAGTGGGAACGAGACCGGCGAGCTGTCGTTCTTGATCAGCACCACGTCGGCCTTGGCGCCCGGCTCGAGGCGGCCCAGGTCGTCGCGGCCCAGGGCGCGGGCACCGCCCCGGGTGGCCCAGTCGAGGACGTGCTCGGCGCGCAGCGCGTGGTGGGTGACGGTCTCGCCCTTCATGTGCGCCTCGAGGTGCTCGCGGGCCCGGTCCGCGCCGAGGGTGGCCCGGATGGCGGAGAACAGGTCGCCGCTCCACCAGACGCTGGTGTCCATGGACAGCGAGACCGGGATGCCATGGCGGCGGACCTGCCAAGTCGGCGGGTAGCCCTGCCCGGCGCTCTGCTCGGATTCGGTCGAGACCGACACGGAGCCGCCGGTGGCGGCGATGCGCTGGTAGGAGTCGGTGGAGAGGGTAGCCGCGTGCACGTAGATGTTGTCCGGGGTCATGAACCCGTTCTCGTGCATGAGCCGGATGCCGTCGTCGTTGGTGGCGCCCCACACCCCGGCGTGGGTGGTGACGGCCAGGCCGAGCTCGCGGGCCACCTCGAAGGCCGCCTTCTCCGGGAAGGCCGGGTCGCCGGTGACATCGAAGGCGACCTGGAAGCCGAGCATGTCACTGGCCGGGTGCCGGGTGAAGAACGACCGGAAGGCGGGGTCGGCCGTCCACTCCCACGGGCCCGCCTGGATGTTGCCGTAGGCCAAGACGAACCGCCCGGGCACCGCGCGCAGCGCCTCGACAGCGGCCTCGGCGTGGTCGGGGGTATGCAGGTTGTGCGACCAGTCCACCGTGGTGGTCACGCCTGCCTCGAGGGCTTCCCAGGCAGAGATCAGGTTGCCCGCACCGATGTCCTCGGGGCGGAACTTCCGGCCATGCTCCAGGTAGTTCCAGACGAAGTACTGGGTCAGCGTCCAGTCCGCACCGTAGCCGCGCATCGCCGTCTGCCACATGTGCCGGTGGGTGTCAATCATCCCCGGCATCACGATGCCGCCGCTCGCGTCGATCTCGAGCGCGCCCTCCGGCGCCTGCAGGCGCGGTCCCACTGCGGCGATCCTGTCCCCGGCCACCAGCACGTCCGCATCGAACAGGACCGTGTGCGCGTCGTCCATGATGAGCACCGTGCCGCCACGCAGCACGACCGGGCGGCGGTCCGGCCAGGACGCCGCGACCTCGTCGGGATTCGCCATCGAAACCTCCGGGTGTCCTTCTGCGGACAATCGTCCGCTGCACGGCCGTTCGGCCCACCAGTGTCACTGTCAAGCATCGGTGTTCTGGCTGTCAAGCTATTTTTCTGCCCAGCCCGACCTTGACAGGCACCTTCGCGCGCCTAGGCTGGTTCCTACCCCGTCCATGGACGATTGTCCGTATGGCGGACAGTCTGACGAAGGGACGGCAGTGCGATGACGGTGGACCAGGCCGAGGGGCCATTGGCCGGCCTGCTGGTGGCGGACTTCTCCCGGATCCTGGCCGGCCCGTACGCGACGATGCTGCTGGCCGACATGGGCGCCGAGGTGGTCAAGGTCGAGGGGCCCGGCGGAGACGACACCCGAACCTGGCAGCCCCCGGTCCGGGATGGCATCTCTACCTATTACCTCGGCGTCAACCGCAACAAGCGCTCAATCGCGCTGGACCTGCGCGACGCCGGTGACCTGGCCGCGGCGCGCGAGCTCGCGCGGCGCGCCGACGTGTTCATCGAGAACTTCAAGCCGGGCGGCCTGGCCCGCTTCGGGCTGGACTACGAGGCCATCTCGGCCGCCAACCCGGCCGTGGTGTACGCCTCGATCAGCGGCTTCGGCAGCGGCCCCCAGGGGGCCGCGCTACCCGGCTACGACCTCATCGTGCAGGCCACCTCTGGCCTGATGAGCGTGACCGGCGATCCGGCTGGCGAGCCGTTCCGGGCCGGCGTGGCCGTGTTCGACGTCATCTCCGGCCTGCACGCCACCATCGGGATCCTCGCCGCGCTCAACCACCGGCACGAGACGGGCCGCGGGCAGCATGTCGAGGTCAGCCTGCTGGCGTCGGCGATGTCCGGCCTGGTGAACCAGACCAGCGCCTACGTCGCCGGGGGCGTGGTGCCGTTCCGGATGGGCAACAGCCACCCCAGCCTGTTCCCCTACGAGCCGATGCCCTGCGCCGACGGCGACCTGATCATCACCGCGGGCAACGACCTGCAGTTCCGCAAGCTGGCCCAGGTCCTGGGCGTCCCTGAGCTGCCCGACGACCCGCGGTTCGGCCGCAACGAGGACCGGACGGCCAACCGTGACCAGCTGCGGCCGCTGCTGGTCGAGCGGCTGCGCACCCGGACCAAGCTGGAGTGGTTCCGCGAGCTGATCGCGGCCGGGGTGCCCTGCGGGCCGATCAACACCATCGACCAGGGCGTGGCGTTCGCCACCGAGGTCGGGCTGGACCCGGTCGTCAGCGTGGGACAAGGCGACACGGCGGTGCCGTCGGTGCGCCATCCGATCACTTTCTCCCAGACCCCCGCCAGCTACCGGCTGCCGCCGCCGACCCTGGACCAGCACGGCGCCGAGATCCGCCGCTGGCTGGCCGGACCAGAAGAAATGAGGCCGAACGATATGGGTTCGAGCGGCAGCCAAACCCGCGGCCAGGAGGTGGGCGGATGAGTAGCAGCGCGGACGGGTCTTCGGGTCTGTCTTTTCCCACCTCGCTCGGTACCTCGACCGCCGACGAGATCAGGCTGCTCGGCCAGGACCTGACGGCTGACCTGATGGGCCGGGTCAGCTTCGGGGAGCTCGCCTTCTGGCTGGTCGCGCTGCGCCGGCCGTCGCCGTCGGAGACCCGGGTGTTCGAGGCCGTGCTGGTGGCGCTGGCCGACCACGGGTTCACGCCGACCGCGATCGCCGCGCGGCTGACCTACCTGTCCGCCCCGGACTCGCTGCAGGGAGCGCTGGCCGCCGGGCTGCTCGGCGGCGGGTCCCGGTTCCTGGGGGTCACCGAGGACTGCGGGCGCTACCTGCATGACGTGCTGCAGCGGCATGCGGCCACCGGTACCGCGCTGCCCGCGGACGAGGCCGGCTGGGACGCGCTGGCCCTGCAGGCGGTCCGGCAGACCCGGGCAGACAAGCAGTTCGTGCCAGGACTCGGGCATCCGGTGCACAAGGTGCGCGATCCCCGGACGCCGGTGCTGATCGAGATCGCCGAGGCCGAGGGGCTGCGCGGTCCGCACCTGCGGTTGTTCGAGGCCATCGGCCGGGTGCACGAGCAGGTGCTCGGCCGCAGGCTCCCGCTCAACGGCGCGGGCGTCTGCGGCGCCGCGCTCGCCGACCTCGGCCTGCCCGTCGAGCTGCTGCGCGGCTTCGCCCTGCTGGCCCGGGCGGCCGGGCTGCTCGGGCAGATCGCCGAGGAGCGCCGCCGCCCGATCGGCATGGACGCCTACCTGACCATCGACCGTAACGCCGTCTACGTAGAGCCGGACCCAGATCCCCCAGATCACGGAGCCTAGGAGCGCTGCATGGCCACCGTCGCCGCGGTCATCGCCTCGACGCATCACCCCTTCTACTACCGCGCGAGCACCTCGACGGGCGCGGACCGGCCGCCCTTCGCCGACGAATGGGTCGCCAAGATCGAATCATTCCGCCAGACGCTCACCAGGGCAGAGCCCGATGTCCTGGTCATGGTGGGCAGCGATCACTTCCACCAGCTGTGGCTGGACAACATGCCGCAGTTCCTGGTGGGCAAGGCGCCGGTCTTCGACGCGAACTGGCACAACGAGGAACGGGAGTTCGGCCTGCCGCGGATGCGGCTGGCCGGCCAGGAGGACCTGGCCGGCTACCTGCTGCGCGAGGGCCTGGACGCCGGCTTCGACCTGGCCTTCAGCAACGAGCTGCGGATCGACCACAGCGTGACCTGCCCGATCATCACCCTGCGGCCGCAGGCCGACCTGCCGGTCGTGCCGATCTATACCAACATCTTCGCGCCGCCGATGCCCCGGCCCGAACGGTTCGTCCAGCTGGGCCGGGCCATCAGGGGCATGGTCGAGTCCTGGCCTGCCGACAAGCGGGTGGCCATCATCGGCACCGGGCACCTGTCTCTGGAGCTCGGCGGCCCGCGCCAGTTCGGCCCGCACGGCCCGGACCCGGAATTCGACCGCCAGGCGGTGGCCTGGATCGCCAACGGCGACGTCGACGGCTGCCTGGGCGAGGTCACGCTGGACAGCCTGCACGCCCCAGGCAACGCCACCCACGGGTTCATGGACTTCATGCTCATGATGGGCGCGGCCGGCGACGGCGTCAAAGCCGACTACGTCGACACCCTGGATCTGTTCCACACCATGGAGGCCTACTTCACCTGGTATCCGGATGGAGCGCCGGCCTCATGAGCAAGTACCTGCTCAACAAGTTCCTCTACACGGTGGACCGTGACCCGGAACTGACCGAGCGCTACCGCGGCGACCCGGCCGGAACCGTGGACTGGTGGGAGCGGGAGATGGCCAACACCGTGCTCAACTGCACGGCCGGAGAGAAGTCGACCTGGCTTTCTTTCACCGAGCAGGAGCGGCAGGCGCTGCGGCAGCACGACCACGTGACGCTGTTCTCACTGGGCGCCCACCCGTTCCTCACCCTCACCTTGTTCATCGCCATGTTCGAGCGCGACCACGGCCCGCTGGAATACCAGCGGGCGTACGCCCAGGCCATGAACCACATCACGCTCCCCTACCCCGACATCGCGACCTAGGGCTGAGCCGGGGCAGGCAGGAGAACCCGTTCGGCGGAAAGATTTCTTGTCGCACTGAGAAACCCGGGCTGACCTCCAAGGCCGGGCAGGCGTGTCGAGCGCCTGCCCCGGCATGTCAGTATGGCGGCATGACAGACCCGCGTGCGGGGCAGCCTGCTGCCGCTGAAGATCTCGTGGACGTCGCGAAGCTGGTGACCGCCTACTACGCGGTGCATCCCGATCCCGGCGACGCTGCGCAGCGAGTGTCGTTCGGCACGTCGGGGCACCGGGGGTCAGCGTTGTCGGCGACGTTCAACGAGGACCACATCCTGGCCACCACCCAGGCGATCTGCGAGTACCGGGCTTCCCGCGGGATCGACGGGCCGCTGTACCTGGGCGCCGATACGCACGCGCTTTCCGAGCCCGCGCAGGTCAGCGCGCTCGAGGTGCTCGCCGCCAACGAGGTTCGGGTCATGGTCGACGCCCGCGGCGGCTATACGCCGACGCCCGCGGTGTCCCGCGCGATCCTGGCGCACAATGCTTCTTCGCCGGCCCATCGCGCCGACGGGATCGTGGTCACGCCCTCGCACAACCCGCCGTCGGACGGCGGGTTCAAGTACAACCCGCCCGACGGCGGCCCGGCCGGCACCGATATCACGAGGCAGATCCAGGACCGGGCCAACGAACTGCTCGCCGACGGGCGCAACGGCGTGCGCCGGGTCTCGTACGCCCGGGCGGTCGCGGCCGATACCACCGGGAAGTTCGACTTCCTCGGCAGCTACGTGGCCGCGCTCGGGCAGGTGGTGGACTTGGACGCGATCAGGGCGGCCGGGGTGCGCATCGGCGCCGACCCGCTCGGCGGGGCGAGCGTGGCCTACTGGGGCGAGATCGGCGACCGCTACGGCCTGGACCTGACCGTCGTCAACCCGGCCGTGGATGCCACGTTCCGGTTCATGACCCTGGACTGGGACGGCAAGATCCGGATGGACTGCTCGTCGCCGTACGCCATGGCCAGCCTGATCGGCCGCCAGCACGAGTTCACCGTGGCCACCGGGAACGATACCGACGCCGACCGGCACGGCATCGTCACGCCCGACGCCGGCCTGCTCAACCCCAACCATTACCTCGCGGTGGCCATCGATTATCTGTACCGGCACCGGGACGGCTGGCCGTCCGCAGCCGCCGTCGGCAAGACCCTGGTCAGCTCCTCGATGATCGACCGGGTGACGGAAGGCCTGGGCCGGGCGCTGCTCGAGGTTCCGGTCGGGTTCAAGTGGTTCGTGCCCGGCCTGCTGGATGGTTCGGTGGCCTTCGGCGGCGAGGAGAGCGCCGGGGCGTCGTTCCTGCGGCGCGATGGCTCGGTCTGGACCACGGACAAGGACGGCATCATCCTGGCCCTGCTCGCCGCCGAGATCACCGCCGTGACCGGGCGCTCGCCGTCCGAGATCTACCGGGACCTGACTTCACGGTACGGGGACCCGGCCTACGCCCGCATCGACACCGCGGCCAGCCGGGAGCAGAAGGCAGCGCTGGCTCGGTTGTCCCCGTCGGACGTGGCGGCCGAAGAGCTCGCGGGCGAGAAGATCATCGCGGCGCTGACCACCGCCCCGGGCAACGGCGCGCCGATCGGCGGGCTCAAGGTGGTTACCGCGTCCGGCTGGTTCGCCGCCCGCCCGTCCGGCACCGAAGACGTCTACAAGCTGTACGCCGAATCCTTCCGCGGCCCCGAGCACCTAACCGCCATCCAGGACCAGGCGCGCGAGATCATCGCCGCGGCCATCGGAGGCTAGGGCCGGCGGCTCCTGTTCGACCCGGCGGATGAAAAGGAGCGTGCATGACGGAGGCGGCTGACTTCCTCGCGACGGTGGCCCAGGCCCAGATGCGGTCAGGTGCTGGCGACTGGGCGGAGGCGGCGGAACTCTGGGCTGAGGTGACCGCGGCTAATCCGGTCAACGGGGACTACTGGGCGCGTCTGGCTGAGGCGCGGTCCGCCGGCCAGGAGCACGCGGCCGCGCGCCAGGCGTACGGGACAACGACCAGCAGGTTAAGTTCCAGATCCCGGCATACCTGCGACGCACCGCGATCTTGCACGGCCTGGGGCTCACCGACGATCTGGGGACCGTCACCCTGACGGTCCGCTTCGCCGGCGGCACCAGCGGCGAAGCGACGGTGGACGCGGTGCCGAGCGAGTTCAGGTGGGACCGCTATCCGCCCGGGTGGGTCGCATTGACCGACACGGTATCCGGACGGCTTGGACGGTCCCGGCCCTTGCACCTGCGCCACCGCGAACTGCCGTACTGGTATGAATACCTGCCGGCTGCCGATCTTGTGTACTTCCAGTACAACGCAGTCCGCGATCATCCCGCCGAGACGTTTGCCGTGTTCTGCGACCGGCTGTTCGCCTTCATCTCCGACCGCCGGCCGACCCGGCTCGTCATCGACATGCGCTGGAACGGCGGCGGCAACACCTTCCTCGCCCAGCCGCTGCTTCACCATCTGATCAGCTGTCCCGCGATCAATCGCCGTCGGCGAGCCCACCGGGTCCCGGCCCAATTTCATCGGCGAGAGCATTGCGTTCGAACTTCCCTACAGCAAGGTCCGCGCGAACGCCGCCGACCTGTTCTGGCAGACTTCCTGGCCCGGCGACCACCGGACGTGGATCGCGCCGGACATTTACACCCCGCCGACCTTCGAGGCATTCAGCCGTAAACCAGGACCCGGCCATGGACGCGATCCTGGCCATCCGCGAGCACTTTCCCAGCCTTTGACTGGTCCGGCCACTGGATAACTCTTGGGAATACGTGCTCACCGACGGGGTAGCGGCACCGTAACGGACTATAGAGTTCTCCTGCCGGCCACTCGTGTCCATACGGAGGCACCGTGCGCATGCACCGCTACGTGATCATCGTCTTGGGTGGTCTAGGTGAGACTTTCCGCGAGGCTTTCGGTGATTTCCGCATCGAACCGAACGGGATGAACACCGTGCTGATCGGCGACCTGGACCAGCCGGGCCTGTACGGCGCGCTCAACCGTATCCAGTCTCTCGGTCTTGAGCTGGTCGGGTTGAGCCGTCTGGCCGATGGCATCAGCTGAGGGTACGCCGCCGCACGCCGGGACGAGGACCCAGTGGGTCAGATCAGCTGAAGCTGGCGGGCCCGGCGGACCGCTTCGCTGCGGTGAGCCGCCGCCAGCTTGCGGTAAATGTTCTTGAGGTGCGTCTTGACGGTGTTGACGGAGATGTACATCTCGCTCGCGACCTCAGCCGTGTTCAGCATGCCTGCCACATGCATCAGCACCTCCCGCTCGCGCTCGGTGAGCGGCTCAACCACGAGAACCGGGTCCTTCTCCTGGGTCTTGTCTTGCGTCTTCTCTTGGGCCTTCGCGGGAGCCGGAAGCTGGTCGCGGCCTAGTGCCGGGGCGAGCAGGCCTCGGTGGCTGTCGGCTAGTTCAGGGTCACGCCGCAGCACCGGTCCAAGCCAGCCACGCTCTGCCGCGAAGGGCAGCCTGAGCTGCTGAGGTTCAGCCAGCCGCAGCGCGGAGGCTAGTGACCTGCGACCGCGCGCGCTGTCGCCGTCGGCATAGCTCAGCCGGGCGTCCACAAGCCACGCTTGCAGGCGTACACGGTCCGGCGCCTCGCCATCAGCCGGGAGCACAGGAGCGAGCGCCCGCTGTGCTTTGTCGCCGTCTCCCGCGACCGCCCAGGCATGCGCGAGGGTGACCGCAGCCTCCAGCGAGGTACCGCAACCGGCCCGTTCGGCTGCGGCCAGTGCGGCCTGGATGTCGTCGGCGGCTGCGCACGCTCGAGACTCGACCAGGCTCAGCTGCTGGTCCAGCCAAGCCGGGACGCGCCATCCGGACCGTGCCCTGGTGATGATCTGGGCGGCTACCGCGGCGCGTCCCTCGGCCAGGGCACCGCCCGCGGCGACAAGGTAGGCCACCGCCCCGACCAGCTTGTCCTTGCTTGCGCCGAGGGTGGCGTCCGCCTGCTTGATCCAGCCGCGCGTCTCGCGCAACTCATTGCGTTGCAAGTGCACCCAGGCGAGGGCGACGAGCGGCGCGGGGTTCACGTTCCAGCCAGGTGGCCGTTGCTCTCGGGCCACGAGGGCCTGGCTGGCCAGCTCAGCCGCGCGGTCTAGCCGACCGCGCAAAGCCTCCACCAGGGCCAGCTCGCCCACCCATTCGGCTTGCTCGTGCTCCTCGCCGGAAGCGGCCCCCGCGACCCCTGCCTCAAGGACGTGGGCCGCCTCGTCCAGATGGCCGCACCATAGCTCGACGGCCCCGCGGCCGGACATCACACGTCTGGAGAGTTCCGGATGCCGGGCCAGCTCACTGTCCGGGATCCGGCTGAGCATGAGCTCCGCGCGGTTAGCGGCCGCGGCCGCCGCCGTCAGATCCCCGGTGCGAAGAGCGGCGGTGAGCCGGATAACCGCGGCGGCCAGCCGGCCCGCGGCCTCCTGGTCAGCGGGAAGGCGCTCAAGTAGGCCATCGGCGGCGTCCAGCGCGGCGGCACACGATTCATGTCGACCAGCGGACAGCGCCATCGAAGCCGAGACCAGGTACGGCTGTGGTCCGGTCCAGGCCTGGCCGGGTGGCATGGCCGCGAACTCGTCAGCCAGGCATGGGCCGTCCCGCGGCTCCAGGAGCTGGTCGATCGCCAGCTGATCGATGACGATGGCCGCTGCGAGGTGCCAGTCGCCGGCCCGGGAGGCGTGCCGCACCGCGCCGGTGAGCAGGCCGTTTCTCTCATACCACCGGGCAGCTCGCCGATGCAGGGCGGCCACCCGGTCCGGATACTCGTACCGCAGCCTCAGCCGCAGCATCTCGGCGAACAAATTGTGGTAGCGGTACCACCCGGACCCGATTGGCTGGACAAACGCGTTCGTGTGGACCAAGGCCGTCAGGATGCCCGCGGCATGCTCGTTACCGGTCAGGTCGACGGCGGCGTCGGCGCTGACCTGCTCCAGGATGCTTGTGCTCAGCAGAACTTCACGGATCTCGGGCGGCTGGACGTCGAGCACCTCGTCTACCAGATAGCTGATCAGGGCGCTGTCTTCGGCGATAAGCTCCTTGACGAACTGGCCAGGGTCGGGATGAGTGCTCAGGGAGATCGCCGCCAAGCGGAGGCCGGCCGCCCAGCCCTCCGTCCGCTGCGTCAGGCTCTCCAACGAGTCCGCCGTCAGTATGCTGCCGTGCTGGGCCAGCAGCGCCCCGGCTTCATCGACGCTGAACGCCAGGTCGACGGCCCGAATCTCGGTCAGCTGCCCGGCCAGTCGGTACCGGTGCAACGGCAGTAGCGGATCCATCCGCGAGGCGACCACTAGGCGCAGGCCGGGCCCTGCATTCCGCAGCACGAACTCAAGTCCCTTCAGTGCCCCCGCCTCGGTCAGCAGGTGCAGGTCATCAAGGACCAGCGTCACCGGAGGATCCTGGGCGGCTAGTCCTGCCGTCAACCGCAGCAAGAAACCGTCATCGGCCGCCTTCTGCGGGACGGTCCGCAACTCCTTCGCAACGGCCACGCCTGACCGGCGCAACGCCGCCACGACATAAGACCAGAACACACCCGGCCGGTTGTCGAACTTATCCAGGCCGACCCAGGCCACCGTCCCGGGCTCCGCCGCTGCCCACAGTGCCAAAGCCATCGTTTTACCCGCACCTGGGGGGCCGGTGACAATGGTCAGCGGGCACCACCGCGTACCCGCGGCGACTAGCTTCGTGATCCGGGGGCGCTGTACCGCCCAGTCCGGCACACTCGGCGCTGTGATCTTAGCCGTGAGGATGGGTTCGCCGGCGGATACTGCCGACCGTCTGCCGCGGGCCGACACCTGGTTGGCAACTTGGGCAGCCATCGATACCTCCCGCGCTCCGATCCACCGCTGGCTAGCGACCTGGTGGTCCCGGCCGTCACAGAGGGCGTTTCACCCCCGATAACCACCCAACGCCAGCCGATCCGGCTGCGCATCATGCGATTGGCATGAAATCGGAATTCCCGCAGCGATCAGTGATCGTCCGGCTCTTCCAACGCGGCCACGACGTCATACCCGAGCGCGGTCGCCACATCGGGAGCGGCGCAGACGACCCGGCCGAGCCCGACCACGGGCGCGATCGCCAGCAGTACGTCGGCGATCTCGTCGTCGGTCGCGCCCGCGGCCATGGCCTGGGCAGTGCTCCATTCCAGGCAAACCCCTGGTGACCCGGTAGCCACCGACACGGCAAGCCGCAGCAGCGATACGGTCCTGGCATCCAGGGACAGGGTCCCGGCAAGGCCAAGCCCGAGCCCGGCCTGGTCCGCGACGAAGGCCTCATCGACCATCGCCAGCCTGACCGCGTCTCCAGGTACGCGTCACCGCCGTCGAGGTCACCGGACAGTATGCGCGCGACCCCTTGGCAGAGCGCGGCTACCGCCGCCACGGTATTCGCGGTAGCGAATTTCTGCGCCGCCTCGTCAGAGCAGCGGGAGCCTCGGCAGATTCTGCCGCTCGCGGGATCACCCGCGGAGCATGATTCGCGGCTTGCTGATCGGCACTCTGCTCATGACCCTGCTAGCGGTGCGCTGCCGGGATAACCATCAACGGGCACGATGCGGACCCCGAGCGGCAGCAGGGTTATCGGGATGATCTTGAAGTTGGCGATGGCGAGCGGGATGCCGATGATCGTCAGGAAGAGCGTGATTCCGGTGATCACATGTCCGAGCGCGAGCCACCAGCCGAAGAGGACTACCCACAGCACGTTCCCGATCATCGACCCCACGCCGGCATGAGAGCGCCGGGCGATCGTCCGGCCGAATGGCCAGAGCACATAGCCGGCGATCCGGAAGGCAGCAATACCGAACGGGATGGTAATGATCAGCAGGAAACACAGCAGCCCGGCCACGGCGTACAGGATCGCCATCCACAGGCCGCAGAACACCAGCCAGATCACATTCAGGATGACCCTGATCACGGTTCCTCCCCGCCCGCCGGCTGACTCAGTTGCTCACATCCCAGCACCGGCCGGGGCGCCGGGGCTCATTCCCGCCGGGTGATGACGGTGCCGCGTCCTTGAGCGATCGTGTCCGTGGCCGCATTGAATCTAAGGGCCGTTCGCCCAGGAACGAGACAGGAGCACCAGTGGAATCCGGCGAATATAGCGCGCCACCAGAACCCGCCCTGGCCATGGCTGAGTCATGGCAGGCGACGCTGGTTCTCGGCGTGCTGACACTGATCCTCGGGATCATCGTGAGCTTTCACCCGACGGGGTCGCTGAACTTCGTCGCGGTCCTGATCGGCATCCTCATGATCCTCTCGGGGATCTTCCACCTGGTCCGCGTATTCGGCCGCGACGAATCGCACCGGGTATGGCTGGGCGTGGCCGGCCTGCTGTTTATCGTCATC
The DNA here is from genome assembly GCA_963769715.1 of uncultured Actinomycetes bacterium. Taxonomy (GTDB): domain Bacteria; phylum Actinomycetota; class Actinomycetes; order Streptosporangiales; family Streptosporangiaceae; genus Palsa-504. Next base: position 10,590 of record CAVYNE010000032.1, on the reverse strand, counting down.
GGCGTCGTCCTGATCCGCCATCTGCATCTGACCGTTGCGCTCATCGGCCTGTTCGTGGGCATCACCTGGATCGTGCAGGGCGTGACCGCGCTTATCGGGGGAATCGCAGGCGGTGCCCGCGAAGGAAGGGGCTGGTGGATCGCCTTCGGCGTGGTGAGCCTCATCGCCGGGATCGTGGTCGCGGCCACCCCTACCTCCTCGCTGACCGTCCTGGCCGCGCTGCTCGGCATCTGGTTCATCATCATGGGCCTCTTCGAGATCATCGGCGGATTCATGCTCAGGCGACTGGTCCGAACCCAGGAGGCAGCCCCGACCGGGCCCGCCGGCAGTGCCGTGAGAGCAGGCTGAGGGGCATCGGCGTCTGCGGATAGCTAGGGTCGGCCGCGGCCCGACGGGGGCGTGCCGCGGAGCCTCGCGACGGCGGCGACGGCGTCCTCGTGGTGGAACTCTTCGCCGTACAGGTCGCCCTTGGGCTCCTGATGGCCGGCTTCGGTGCGGGCCAGCGTGCCGGTGCGGACCGGGTCGAAGCCGGCGTCGTTGATGAGCCTTTCGACGACGGGGACCGTGTCGTCGTGGTCGGTGGCGTAGAAGATCACAACCCGGTCCGGCCCGGTACGCCCGGCCGAGGAGGCCTGGAAGCCGGCCGTCAGCGTGTTGAACGCCTTGACCCAGATCGCCTGCGGCGCCTTGGCCGAATTGACGGCGGCGGCCGAGGAATCCCCGAGGTTAAGCACCCCGAAGCCGTTGGCGGTCCGGCCGAACTGGTTAGTGGTATCGATGACGAGCTTCCCGGCCAGGGCGCCGGGGCCGCCGGCCTGCTCGATCGCGGTGTCCACCATCCCCCAGGGCACGGAGAAGACCACCACCTCGGCCTGCTTGACCGCCGGGCCGGGGTCACTGGCGGCGGCCCCGATCTCGGCCGCGAGGGCCGAGAGCTTGTCCTGATCCCGGGCGAAGCTGACGGTGACGTCGTGCCCGGCGGCGGCGTACAGCCGGGCCAGGTTGCCGCCGATATGCCCGGCGCCGACGATAGCGATGCGTGTCATGTGTTCCCCTTTCAATGGCATCAATGCTTGAATTCAAGCATTGATGCCATTTAATTGCCACGAGTAGACTTCGGCCGTGAGTGAACAGCCCGCGGACGGCGACCGCCTGCCCTACGGCGTGCCGGCCTGCCAGCGCGGCTGGGACGACGTGGATCACGTGCTCGTCGACTGGGCCGGGCAGCGACCGGACCTGGACTTCACGCCCGTGGGGGTGGTGACACGGCTGTCCCGGGTACGCACTTACCTCGACGCCGAACTGGCCAGGGTCTTCGCGAGGTTCGGCCTCACCTCGGCGGACTTCCTCGTCATCGTGAGCCTGCGGCGCGCCGGGGAACCGTACCGGATGCCTCAGGCGCGGCTGATGGACGCACTCGGCCTGACGTCCGGGACGGTCTCCGTTCGGCTGGACCGGCTGGAGAAGAACGGGATCGTCACGCGCGAACCCGATCCGGCGAGCGCCCGCGGCTCGCTGGTTCAGCTCACCGGCAAGGGGCTCGAGCTCTTCGACCGGGTCGCGCCCGTGCACCTGGCCAACGAAGACCGGCTGCTGTCCGCGCTGTCACCGGCCGAACGGCAGGTCCTGGCCGACCTGCTGCGCCAACTGCTCTCCTCGTTCGAGTCGGCCAGCACCGACGTGGCGGCCTCCCTCGGCCTCGTCCTGGAGCCCGCCCGGCTGGCCCGTGCCCGCCGGCAGGCGGTCGGGCTTTCCGACCAGGCCGGGCTGCTGGTCACCTCGGTGGAGCCGGGCAGCCCGGCGCACGCCGCCGGGATCGAGCGCGGGGACCTGCTGACCTCACTCGACGGGGTCGAAGTCATCAGCAGCACCGGCCTGGCCCGGCAACTGGAGAACCTGCTCGGCCGCCGGACGGTGCGGGCCGGGCTGCTGCGCGGCAACGAGGCCGTGACGGTCCACCTGACGCTGCCGCCTGCTTAGGACGAGGCCGGGCTGGACGAGGCCGGGCTGGATGAAGCCGGGTCGCCGAGCCACCGGGCGAACCAGGCCCGGGTCCGCCGGAGCAGGTCGATCTGGTGGTTGCGCTCCAGAATCGGGTGTCCCTCGCGCGGGTAGATGACGAACTCGTGCTCGACCCGGCGATGACGACGACCGTCCGGCCGTCGGCGAGCGGGAGATGATCGACGATCTCGCCCCGCCAGCTGCGCGCCGAGCCGCCGCTCCTTCACGCCGACCGCGGATACCGTGTAGGCCACCAGGCGGCCGTCCGGGGAGATCACCGGCTCGGCCGGGACAGGCGCCGTCCACTAGCAGCTCCGGGGTCAGCTCGGGCGCAGCTTCGGTCATGGCTAAGACTCCAGGTACCTGATGGCGGCGATGACGCGGCGGTTGTCGGTGTCGGAGGGGGCTAGGCCGAGCTTGTCGAAGATGTTCGCGACGTGCTTTTCCACCACCTTCGGGGTGATGAACAGCGCGCTCGCGATAGCCGCGTTCGACCGGCCCTGGGCGATGAGCGAGAGCACACGCCGACCCCGGGCCGGTCCCGGTGAATCTCCTGGGCGGCGCGCAGGCCCTCATCGGTGTGGGTGGGCGGCATGCGCACGTCGATGATGTTAGCGCCCTGACCAGCTCGGGCAGCAGCGCGAGGAACCCGTAGGAGATGGTGAGGGCACCGGTGGTGCTCCGGACGATCGCGCCGACCCCGAAGGCGAACAGAGCGTGATGGTGGCAGGAATGACGCTACGGAGAAGGCGCGTTCGGCGGCAGCAGCCTGCCACCCATCTTCAGCTGGGGGATATCCCCTACTCCCGGGCCCGACCAGGGCGGCGACCACGGCGACCACGGCGGCGGCCAGCAGCGCCCAGCCGCAGAAGGCCAGGATCGCCAGCACCGCCAGCACCGCGACGGCGGCGGCGGCCCTGGTCCCGGCTGAGAGAATGCGCACCGCGGACACCGTGCAGCTGAGGTAGACGCACAGGAACATCGTGGTCGGCACGCTGACCAGGACGGCGGTGTCGGCCAGCCGCGAGCGCGGACATTCCGATCAGCGCCAGGCCGGCCAGGGCGATGCCGACGAGGAAGACGTGGGCCGAGAGCCGGGGCGGACGACCCGGACCGTTCGGCCCCATTTGACCACGTACGGCGCTGAGCTCGCGCAACATCTCGGTCGCCCCCGACAGGTAGGCGTTGACCGAGCCGGCCGTCAGGACCAGCGCGGCCGCCGCGGCCACCGCCCGCCCGGCCGGGCCGACGGCGAGCTGCAGCAGGTCGGCGAGCGGCACGGCCAGGTCCGCGCCGCGGCCCAGGCAGCTGACCGTGGCGATGGCCAGGCCCAGGTAGAGCAGCGCGGTCACGGTGAACGCGATGCCGATGACCCGGGACAGCTGGCCCGCGCGCAGCCGCCCGGTCAGCGGGGCCACCGCCTCCCAGCCCACGAACGAGAGCATCAGGGTGGAGGCCGCCGCGGCCGACGGACAGCCAGCCGTGCGGGGCGAACGGAGTCCAGTTCCCTGGGCGGGCCGCGTGTGCCGAGCCGGCCACCGCGGTCACCACCACGACGATCAGCAGCGCGACGAGCAGCAGCTGGGCCAGGGCGCACGCGCGGACGCCGCCGAGCGCCAGCCCGAGCACCGCGAGCAGCAGCCCGGCCGCGATGACGGCGCGCGCCAGCGGGCCGCCGCCGGTCAGCGCGGTCACGTAGCTGGCGCCGATGAGGCACACGATCGGCGCTCCGGCGATGACGCCGGCCAGGAACCACCACCGGGTCATCGCCGCGGCCCGGCGGCCCAGCCCGGCGGCGGCGTAGCCGGCCGCGCCGGCTGCTCCCGGCACGGCCCTACCCAGCGCCGCGAACACCGCGGCGAAGATGCCCGACAGGCCGAGCAGCGCCATCCAGGCGATGATCGAGGCCGGCCCGGCCTGCTCGGCGGCCAGGCCGGGCAGGAGCAGCAGTCCCGGCCCGAACAGGGCCCCGATGTACAGCGCGGTGGCCCGCGGCACCGACAGCGGGTTTCTGCGGGGGTTTGTGCAGGTGAGGTGCTCATGCCTCTAGCATCGGCGAAATCGGCTCGCACGCGATGGCAAAGATTGCGCTGTTAGGCGCCTGACTAACGCAATAACATGCGACCGTTCGGCCGATAATCTTATTTTCATGTCATCACTATCAGCAGACCGCATCGATCGTGCCATCCTGAGTACCTTCCAGCGCGACGGACGCATCGCCAACATCGATCTCGCCAACGCGGTCTCGCTCTCCCCGTCGGCCTGCCTGCGCCGGGTCAAGGCGCTCGAGGCCAGCGGCATCATCGAGAGCTACCGCGCCGAGGTCAGCCGGGCCAAGGCCGGCCTGGGCCTGACGGCCTTCATCGGCCTGCGGTCGAGGGCCACTCCCGCGCCACCTCGCAGCAGATCGAGCAGGCGCTGACCGCCATCCCGGCCGTGGTCGCCTGCTATGTGACCTCAGGCTCGGATGACTTCATGGTCGAGGTCGCGGTGCGGGACCTGGCCGACTACGAGCGGGTGCTGCTCGACCAGATCCTGGCCATCCCGGCCATCACCCAGGCCCGCACGACCTTCGCCATCCGTACCGTGCTGAGCCGTGGGCCGGTGCCCCTGCACGCACTGGCGCTGACTGGCACGTGGTTTCAGGGCGTTCACGGAGGGAAGCCCTACCGGCGCACACGGCCCAAGGGCTTTGATCGAGGGGACCTTCGGCTCTTAGGCGCTCCGGCTGCCTTAGGTCTGGAGATGCGGTGTTCTCGCGCGCTCAGAGCGGGCGGCCAGCTACGAGATCGAATGGCCGATGTCATCTTTACGCGCGTACCAGGGCCAAGTAGCGTCGGAGGGGTTCCCTGCGCAGCGCCGCACCAGGAGGCATGGATATGACCGCACAGGAAACGGCGTGGCAAGCCGCAGAATCAGCCGCAGCCGCGCTGGCCCCCGATGCCGATGTGCTCGCCTCGGTGGATGCGGCGGGGCTGGGCACTTCTACGTTCGCGGTGATGCGGCGCGCCGCCACTAAACCGGCCGCCACGACGGCCGCTGCGCTGCGCTACTGGACTAGCGTCGCGATGGCCGGGCCGGTCGCCGCGGCCCGCTGGATGGGCATGGAGGCGCCGCCGCCGGTCCCCGTCCCGGAGGGCGACAAGCGGTTCGCGGACCGGGCGTGGACCGACAATCCGGCCTTCTTCGCCGTCCGTCAGGCGCACCTGGCCGCGTCGCGGCTGGTCAACGACCTGCTCGAGGCCGGGGCGGGGAACGCCGTGGACGACGCCAAGGCCGCGCTCGCGACCGGCTTCCTGATGGACGCGCTCGCGCCGACGAACTTCCTGCTGACCAATCCGGCCGCGCTCAAGCGGGCGTTTGAGACCGGCGGGGCCAGCCTGGTCGCCGGGGCCAGCCACTTCGTCGACGACGTGCTCAACAACGGCGGCCGGCCGCGCCAGGTCGACACCCGGCCATTCCGGGTCGGCGAAAACCTCGCCGCCACCCCGGGCAAGGTCGTGTTCAAGAACGACCTGATGGAGCTCATCCAGTACGCGCCGCAGACGCCCGAGGTCCGCGCGGTCCCGGTGCTGGCCAGCCCGCCGTGGATCAACAAGTACTACGTCATGGACCTGGCGCCCGGCCGCAGCTTCCTGGAGTGGGCGGTACAGCACGAGCGGACCGTGTTCGCGATCTCCTACCGCAACCCGGACTCCTCCATGGGCGGCGTGACGCTCGACGATTACCTCATCCACGGCCCGCGGGAAGCGCTCGACGTCATCGCCGAGATCACCGGCGCGCCCAAGATCGACATCATCGGCCTGTGCCTCGGCGGCGCGCTGACCGCCATGCTGGCGGCCTACCTCACCGAGAAGGGCGACGACAGGATCGGCTCGATCACGCTGCTCAACACCCTGCTCGACTACAGCGAGCCTGGCATCCTCGGCGCCTTCACCGACGAGAAGACGGTGCGGCGGCTGGAGAAGCAGATGGCGGAGAAGGGCGTCCTGGAGGGCAGCCAGATGGCGGGCACCTTCGACATGCTGCGCGCCAACGACCTGATCTTCAACTACGTGGTCTCCAACTGGCTGATGGGGCAGGAGCCGCCGGCGTTCGACATCCTGGCCTGGAACGGCGACAGCACCCGCATGCCAGCCGCCATGCACTCGTTCTACCTGCGCTCGCTGTACATGCGCAACGAGCTGGCCCGGGGCGAACTCGAGCTGGTCGGCCAGCAGCTGTCGCTGGCCTCGGTAAAGAACGACACGTACGTGGTGGGCGCGATCAACGACCACATCGTGCCCTGGCACGGGTCCTACAAGACCGGCGGGCTGATGGGCGGCAACGTTCGGTACGTGCTGTCCAGCGGCGGCCATATCGCCGGCATCGTCAACCCTCCCGGCCCGAAGGCCTGGTACGAGGCGGCCGACGTACAACGGCCTCGACCCGGAGGCCTGGCGCCGCGCCAACAGCAAGCATCGCGGCTCGTGGTGGGAGGACTGGACCGCCTGGTCCGACGCCCGCGCGGGCGCGCGCATCAAGCCACCGCACATGGGCAGCAGGCAGCACCCGGCCATCGCGGACGCTCCAGGAGAGTACGTGTTCGGCTGACAGTGCCGCCGGCCGGCCCCGGGGCTTGCTACCACACCGAACGGAGGTAACACCATGGCAGACATGACAGGGCAGGTCGCACTGGTGACCGGCGGGACCCGCGGAATCGGGCTGGCCATCTGCGAACGGCTGATGGACCGCGGCATCAAGGTGGCGGCCGGGTTCGCCGGCCGGCATGACCACGCCCAGCAGTTCGCCGAGAAGTACGCCGACCGGGGCGTGAGCATCCACCAGGGCAACATCGGCTCCAACGAGGACTGCATGCGGGTCATCGGCGAGGTCCTGGACCGGCATGGGCACCTGGACATCCTGGTCAACAACGCCGGCATCACGGTGGACAAGACGGTGCGGAAGATGGCCCCCGAGGAATGGGACCACGTCATCCACGTCAACCTGTCCGGCACGTTCTACATGTCCCGGGGGATCCTGCAGCACATGCTCGACCGCGCCTACGGCCGGATCATCAACATCTCCTCGGTCATCGGCTCGGCCGGCGGGTTCGGCCAGGCCAACTACGCGGCGGCCAAGTCCGGCCTGTTCGGGCTGACGATGAGCCTGGCCCTGGAAACCGCCAGCAAGGGCATTACCGTCAATACCGTCACGCCCGGGTACATCAGCACCGAGATGACCGAGGCGGTGCCCGCCAACGTGATGGAGAAGCTCGTCGACCGCATCCCGGTGGGCCGGCTCGGCGAGCCGAACGAGGTCGCCCGCGTGGTGGAATTCCTCGCCGACCCCGAATCGGGCTACATCACCGGCCAGGTCTATCCGGTCAACGGCGGTCTTTACATGTAGGCGCTCCTTGGCCCTGTCGCTACGATTACGGCCATCCTCTGAGGTGAGAAGGACGGGATGGCTGAGGCAGGGGCCGGGGGCGCCGGGGACTTCGCCGAGCGGATGCTCCACACGATGAATGAGGCCGCCCTGGCCCTGATGGTGAGCGTGGGCCACCGCACGGGACTGTTCGACGTCATGGCCGCTATGCCCGCGGCAACGAGCGCGGAGATCGCCTCGAGCGCAGCGCTCGACGAACGGTACGTCCGGGAATGGCTGGCGGTGATGACCACCGGGAGAATCGTCGATCACGATGGCGCAACGGGATCCTTTTCGTTGCCCGCCGATCACGCCGCCTGGCTCACCCGGGCCGCCGGGCGGAGCAACCTCGCGGTAGGGATGCAGTACATCGGGCTGCTGGCGCTGGTCGAAGATCAGATCGTGGACTGCTTCCGCAACGGCGGCGGAGTTCCGTACTCGGCGTTCCCGAAGTTCCAGGCGGTCATGGCCGAGGACAGCGGCGCCGTTCACGATGCCACCCTGATCGACGTGACGTTGCCGCTTGTTCCCGGCCTGATCGACAGGCTGCGGCACGGTATCGACGTCGCGGACATCGGCTGCGGTTCCGGTCATGCCGTCAACCTGATGGCCGAGGCGTTTCCCCGGTCACGATTCGTCGGCTTCGACTTTTCCGACACCGGGATCGCCGCGGCTCGCGCAGAGGCCGATCGCAAAAACCTCACGAATGCGCGGTTCGAGAAACGCGACGCCGCCCATCTCGGCGAGATCGCCCGGTTCGACTTCATCACCACATTCGACTCCGTGCACGATCAGGCCCGGCCGGACCTGATGCTCGCCGGGATCGCCCAGGCATTGCGCCCCGATGGTGCCTACCTCTGCGTCGATACCTCCGCCTCCAGCAAGCTCGCGGATAACATCGACCACCCGCTCGGAACATTTCTGTACACGGTCTCGTGCATGCATTGCATGACCGTCTCCCTCGCCGACGGCGGAATGGGCCTGGGCACGATGTGGGGAGAGCAGACGGCACGGAAGATGCTCGGCGATGCGGGCTTCTCCTCCATCGAGGCCGTCCGCGTCGACGGCGACATCGTCAACGCCTACATCATTGCCACCAAGTTCGCTGCGGCGTAGCCGCCTGGTCAGCGGCGCATCAGGGGTATCTGCCGGTCCCGGGCCAGTAGCGGGGTGAAGAAGCGCTGTGGCTAGCTGGATGCATGCCGATGACGCCGCCCGGCTCGACCGTCAGGCAAGTCAGATGCACTCTGCCGTCGCCGGCCGCGATGCGCGTGGCGAGGAGTCCCTTACTGCCGAAGTTGCCGATGACCTTCTCCCCACGGTCGAATCGTGAAGATCTCCACGGAACTCCCTTAGCCCCGGCCTGCCCTCGCGGGCGCGGGGTCAGTGGCCGACATAGCCGATTGCGTAACAGCGCCCGCGAGGACGCCATCTATCCAACGGCCGCGATCTGGACGACTGCGGGTCGGCCAGATCGCTTCGGGCCGCTTCGGCGGTGTGCTGCTCACCGTGATCGATCGGCGGGAACTGTTCGGCTGGGGCATCAGATACCGGGCGCCTCGATGCCTGGCCGCCGGGCCAGGAGTTGGCCGCGGCGGTAGCTGCCTGCCGGAGCGCTTCCGATGCCGTGATTCAAGCATCAGGACCCCGGCTATGGGCAAGGCCACGATACCGGCGACGATGACCCCGAAAACCAAAGCGACGAATATGGCTAGCATGGTTATGGGCCACGTCGCTCCAAGGCTTAGTGCCTCCAACATGGTTGCCGCAACGATCGCGCACACGCCCGTCTTGATGCTCCCGTGCACCCGCGGCCGGGCCTGCGCCCGGGCGGCCCGGCGCGGCGGCCGGGATGCAGCTGGCCCGACGGGAATGTCGGTGGTGAGAGCGGCCAGCTCCGCGTAAGTCCGCGAGGCGAACGCGTGACCCACCCGCGCGTCCAACTCGTCCTTGTCGATCTGGCCTTGTACGAACGCGGCCTTGAGCGCGTCGATCACCTGCTCGCGGTCGGCGTGAGACGCCCTGAGGCGGCCGCGGCCTCCTACGGCTGCTGCTCTCTCGTCTCCCGGCTTCTCATCACCGGCGCCTCCCAGGACCCTGATGCAAGGCAAGCGTAGCGCCGGTGCCCTGAGGGCGGCCATGTCAGAATCCGGGAAAGCGGATGACGTCAACGCTACGACAGCCACCGCGAATGGCCCCACCTAGTCGTCTGCGTCGGCTAAATCGGGTACTCGGTGGGGTGGTGGTGTAGGTGCGCCCGGATGGTGTCCGGCGGTGGCCGAGGCGTGCGTCGCGCTGCTGGGCGGCGGGACGATCAGCGGCATCCGGCGGGAGTGGATCAAGCTGGGCCTCAAGCCGTCGCAGCAGGCCCAGCGCGGCACCACCGAATGGAACCGGACCAGCATCCGGATGATTCTGCTGAACCCCAGGATCGCGGGCCTGTCGGCCTGCCATGGGGAGATCGTCGGCCAGGGAGACTGGGAGCCGCTGGTGCCGGAGGAGACCTGGCGGGCGGGGCGGGGCATCCTGGACGACCCGACCCGCAAGCCGCCGCGCGGGGTGCGGACGCTGCTGGGCGGGCTGGGGTTGTGTCGTTCATATCACGGGCTAGGCCTTGCATATCGGCGGCTCTTTGCGCGGTTATCAAGAGCTCTTCGCGTCGTTGGCTGTATGGCAGTCTCGATTTAGGCCCCTGGCCGACAGTCGGCAGGACCGTATATTTATGCGTCGCCGCGCTTGGGGTGAACGTACTCAATTGCCGCGGACAGGGTCGGGCACCGAGGGCACCGCAGGATCGCGGCCCTGCCATGCGACCAGTCGGCAGCCGAGGACAGGGGCTGACGGGCGACCGATCACGGAGAGCAACTTCAGCCTTCGCATGGCCGCGCAAAGAGCCGCCGTTCTGGCGCCGGATCCGGTTCATCACGGCGGGGGGTAAAGCGGTACCGATCTGGCGGTTCTGTGTGAACCCGCGCATCAAGGGAGCGGGCCCAGACGCTGATCACCGAGTCCACACTTAGTCCGTTTGTATCACGTTTCGCTGGTAGTTCCGGCACGTGCGTGGTCTATGGCCCCCCCGGTCTACGTTCGAGGGGTCCCAGGACATGTCGCTCGGAGAGTTATTGCCTGGCGTCAAAGGTGGTCTGATCAACTCGGTCGGCGCGGACCTGCCGCTGACCACCG
>CAVYNE010000031.1:0-724904 GCA_963769715.1 uncultured Actinomycetes bacterium | reverse complement strand
GCGGAAAACGAGATTTACCGAACGAGCCGGGCTAGTCGCCGTTCGCTTTCTCGGCGAGCTCGGGCGGCAGGCCGAGGACGGCGAGGCAGCGAGGGACGTAGAAGTCGCTGACCTGGTCCAGCGGCAGGGTCCCGCCCGGGCGGTACCAATGCCAGACGCTGTTGTGCAGGCCGAGCACCGCCCTGGTCAGCAGCCGGGGATCGGCCTCGGGAATGACTCCCTGCTCCATCGCCCGGGCCAGGAACGTGGCCCAGGCGAACTCGAGTTCCCGGGTGCGCGACCGCGCGAGCTGGCGGGCCTCCTCCTCGCGCGGGGAGGTCCGGTGAACCCCGACCAGAGCCTGCTCCGCGACCAGCAGCCGATTGCGGAGCACTTCCTGTTCGTTCAGGTCATACTCGTGGCGCAGCAAGGCCACGATGGCCGTGGGGTAGTCGGCGGACTCCTTGGTGATCCGCTCGAAGTTCTCCAGGTACGTCGCGAGCGCCTCGGCCATGATCACGTACAGGCAGTGCAGCTTCGACTCGAAGTAGTGGTAGAGCGCCGTGGACCCGATGCCGACCGCCGAAGCTACGTCGGCCCACTTGCTGTCCTCGTAGCCGTCGCGCCCGAACAGCGTCGTGGCCACGGCCAGGATGTCCTCCCGCTTGCCGCGAGAGGATCGTCGCGACGGCTGTGCTTGGGCCCCTGTGCGCGCCATTGATTACCTACTTTATCTCACTTGACCTATAGCAACGATAGCATCCTCGTCGCCCCACGCCTGCACCCGCGACACTTGCGGCGGGACCCTCATACCAGTATTATTGAACTGAAGTCAGATGAATAAACATGCTAATGGAGACGTGCCGGCCGCCGGCCTGGCCGGGCGGGTCATCGTGGTCACCGGCGCGAGTTCCGGCCTGGGCGAGCAACTGGCTCGTGCGCTGGCCGCCTGCGGAGCGGTCCCGGTCCTGGCGGCACGGCGGGCTGGGCGCCTGCGGGCGCTGCAGGCCGAGGTTCCCCAGGCCGACGTGGTGGCCTGCGACGTGACCCGCGAGGCCGAACGTGAACGGCTGATGGAAACCGTGATCGAGCGTCATGGGCGCATCGACGGCCTGGTCAACAACGCGGGCATGGGCGCGACCGGGCCGGCCCTGCGTACGCCGGCGGAGGCATTCGCCCGGGTGATCGACCTCAACCTCACCGCGCCGTACGCGCTGTCCTGCCTCGCTGCCCGCCACATGAGACAGGGCGGCGGGCGCTCGATCGTCAACGTCGCCTCGGTGATGGGCCTGCGCTCCGTCGCCCAGATTGCCGACGCTGCGTACGTGGCCTCCAAGGCCGGCCTCATCGGCCTCACCCGTGAGCTGGCGTCCCAGTGGGGTCGCTACGGCATCCGGGTCAATGCCGTGGCGCCGGGCTTTTTCGCCACCGAGATGAACACGGAACTCGGCGCGGACGCGGACGACTTCCCCGAATGGCTCACCTCGCAGATCCCGCTCGGGCGCGGCGGGTACCCGGGCGAGCTTGACCAGTCCATCCTCTTCCTGCTGGGCCCGGGAAGCAGCTTCGTCACCGGCCACGTGCTCACCGTGGACGGCGGGATGGCGGTCCGCTGACCGCAACTCCGACTACCGTCACCTGAGGCTTTCAGGCCGGCCTATCCGGCGCCCGCCAGCACGTGATGGCCGGCCCGGACCAGCGGCTCCACGATGGCCTGGGCTTCCTCGAAGCCGGAGCCGAGCATCGCGCCGCCCGCGGCCCGCGCCGCGACTCCCTGGCAGACCACGGCGAGCTTGAAGTAGGCGAAGGCCCGGTACCAGGCGATGTCCGCCATGTCGAATCCGGTGATCTCGGCGTACCGCCGGACGATCTCGCCGCGGGCAGGAAAGCCCTCGGCCGCGGTCACCGGGGGGATGATCCGCGCGGCCGCCAACACGTCGTCGTCGCCGGTCTCGCTCCAGTACGCGAGCAGGGCGCCGAGGTCGGCGAGCGGGTCACCGACGGTGCTCATCTCCCAGTCGAGCACGGCCACGATCTCGCCGGGCCTAGTCGGATGCAGGACGGTATTGTCCAGGCGGTAGTCTCCGTGGACGATCGTCACCGCAACCTGCCCGGGCACGGTACGCACTAGCTCGTCACGCAGCGAGTCGAGCGCCGGGAAGTCCGCGGCTTTGGAGCTTTCCCACTGCTTGGACCAGCGGCGGAGTTGCCGTTCCATGAACCCGGCGCCGCGGCCGAAGTCCGCTAGGCCGACCGCCGCGGGGTCGATCGCGTGCAGGTGCGCGAGCGTGTCGATCAGTGCGCCGCCGATCGCCTCCCGCTCGGCCGCCGTGTCGCCGTAGCCCGGCGGCAGCTGGTTACGGCAGACGTGCCCTACCACCCGTTCCATCAGGTAAAACGGAACGCCGAGCACGCTGCCCGCGTCCGCCAGGTACAGGGTCCGCGGCACCGGCACGCGGCTGCCGTGCAGCGCGGACTGCGCGCGGAACTCCCGGGCCATATCGTGGGCGGTCGGCAGCACGTGCCCGAGGGGCGGGCGGCGCAGCACGACTTCGCCGGCGTCGCAGGCCACCCGGTAGGTGAGGTTGGATTTGCCGCCCGAGATGAGCGCCACGTGGCACTCCCGCCATCGTGCGTCGTGCAGTACCTCGGCCAGGTGCGGCCCGACGATCTCCGGCTCGGCTCCGGTGGCGATGGGCTGGAGCCGCTGTGCCGTCGCGTCGGCGAACGCCGATTCCCGGGCGGTCATGCCGAAGCGGCTTCCGCGAGGACCGGGGAGGATAGGGCCGAACGGGCTTGGCTAACGCGCTCGGCCAGTTCACGCCCGAGCCGGCGTTCGTGATGGGCGGCGTCGCCGAACTGCTGGGCCCGGACGCCGATCCGGCGCAGGAAGCGGTGCGCCGGGTGCTCGGCGGTGAACGCGATGCCGCCGAACACCTGCATGGCGCTGTGCGCGACCTCCCGCGCGCTGCGGGAGACGTACGCCTTGGCGATCGACGCGGCCTGCGCGGCCTCCGGATCGCCGTCGTCCAGTGCCGCCGCCGCGTAGCGCACCGCGGACCACCCGCTCTCCTGCCGGACATAGGCGTCGGCGAGGATGTGGCGCAGGGCCTGAAAGCTCCCGATGGTGCGGCCGAACTGCCGGCGTTCACCCGCGTAGCGGCAGGCCAGGTCGAGGATGTGACCCGCCGCGCCGACGGCCTCGGCGGCGGCGAGCAGCGAGCCCGCGGTCATCAGGCGGCGCAGGACCTGCCGCGCCTCCGGTCCGCCAAGCACGCCGGAGCCGGGCACCGGGACCGCGTCGAAGCGGGCCGTCCCCATCAGCACCGTCTCGTCGAAGCATCGCTGCGCCTGCCGCGTGAGCCCGGCCGCGCTCGGCGGCGTGACCGCAAGCGCGGGCTCGCCGTCGAGCATGGCGACGACCGCTAGCTGGCCGACCGCCTGGAGCTGCTCGATCGCGACCTTCTCCCCGCGAATCTCCAGACCGTCAATCCCGCGGGAAAGCCTCGTCCCGGCCCGCTCGACCGTCCACCCGGAGCCCGCTTCGAGCAGCGCGACGCCGATCGGGTCCTGGCCGGAAAGCAGGGCCGCGATTCCCGCGGGCAGGGACCGGGCCTGCGGCGCCAGCGCCAGGCGCACGGCGGCGCTGCCGAGGAACGGCACCGATGCCAGGTGGCTGCCGAGCGAACGGGCGATCAGGCACAGCTCGACGGCTCCCAGACCGTCCTCGCCGTCTTCTTTTATACCGAACGAGCCGAACTCGACCAGTGCCGTCCAGGTTTGGCGTCGCCGCTCGGCGGAAGCGCCGCTGACGTCCTGTGGCGCGACCCACTCGCGGCTGAGCAGCGTGTCGATCGACTCGCTGATCCAGGACTGTTCCTCGGTAAGTTCGAGTTCCATGGCTACTCCTGCGGAAGCGCGAGAACGCGGTCGGCGATGATGTTGCGCTGAATCTGCCGGGTCCCGCCGTACACCGAGGCGGCGCGGGAGTAGAGGTAGGTCTCCTCCCAGAACGCGTCCTCGTCGTGCTCGGCTGGGTCGGCCTGCTCGATGGCGGGCCCCAGGAGCTCGACCGCGGTCGCGGCGAGCCGCTGTTCGGCCTCGGCCATCAGCAGCTTCACGCTGGAGCTGTCCGGGCCGACCGCGCCGCCGGCCAGGAACTCGCCCACGGTCCGCTGGGCGTGGTACCGCAGCACCTCGATGCCGATCATGGCCTGCGCCAGCGAGACCTGGGCGCCCGGATCGTCGAGCAGGGCCTTCCCGTCGAGGAGCCGGTCGCCCAGCGTGGTCGCCAGCCGGTCGAGCCACGTGCGCAACTTGACCTGGCGGGGGAGCGCCGCGGTCCCGCGCTCGTGCCCGAGCGTGTACATGGCGATCTTCCAGCCGTCGCCCCGGTTGCTGAGCAGGTTCTCCTCCGGCACCAGCACGTCGTCGAAGAACAGCTCGCAGAACTCCGCGTGCCCGGTGATCTGCGTCATCGGCCGGACGTCCACGCCCGGAGAGTTCATGTCGACGATCAGCATGGAAATGCCACGGTGGCGTGGCTGCCCGGAGCCCGGGTCCTCGGTCCGGGCCAGCACGCCACACCACCGGGCGAACTGGCCCCACGACACCCAGGTCTTCTGCCCGCTGAGCACGAAATGGCCATCTCTGGTCGCTGCCCTGGTACGCAGTGAGGCCAGGTCCGAACCCGCCTCGGGCTCGGAGAAGCCCTGGCACCAGATCTGGCTGGCGTCCAGGATCGGCGGGATGTGCCGCTGGCGCTGCTGTTCGGTACCGAAGCGCAGCAGCGACGGGCCGAGAACGTCCAGCCCGACGACGTTGACGAACTCCGGTGCGCCGGCGGCCGCCAGTTCCTGGTCGACGACGATCTGCTCGACCGGCGCCCGTCCGCCGCCGCCGAACTCGCGGGGCCACGCCCGGCCGACGTACCCGGCCCGGTAGCAGCTGGCCTGCCAGCCGCGGAGGGCCTCGATTCTCGCGTCGAGCGAGCGGGGCAGATCCGCCGGGGACGGTGCGTTCCCGGCTAGGAAGGCCCGGACCTCATCCCTTAGCCGGCGCTCTTCTAGGGCCATCCCGCACTCCTCACGACACGTTCCGTTTCCTGAATTGAAATCATATCAGTTTTAACGGGCGATGGGTACCCTGCCGAGTTGGTCGGCACATGACGGCGGGCATCCCCTGCCGCCATGTGCCGCGTCGCCCGGCGCGCCGCGCCGTCACCCTTCGCCGAACACCACAAGACCGCGGATGTTGCGGCCCGCGTGCAGGTCCGCGTATCCCTTGTTGATCGCGTCAAGTTCGTAACGCTGGCTCACCAGTTCCTCGAGCCGGAGCTGGCCGTTCCGCCACAGGCCGAGCAGCCGCGGCACGTCCTTGGACGGCGACATCATGCCGTAGATGGCACCCTGGATCCGCTTTTGGTACATCGTCAGCTCCAGCAGGCTCAGCGGCGAGACGGTCACCTCCCGTACGCTGGCCGCGGCGGTCACGACCAGCGTGCCGGCCTTGCGGATCGCGGCGAAGGCGGCGGCGACGTGCTCTGGTTTCAGCACCCCGACGCAGATGATCGCGGCGTCGGCGCCCTGCCCGTTGGTCAGCGACCGCGCGAGCCCGGCCGCCTCGGAGATATCCGCCAGCGCGTCGGTCGCGCCGACCCGCATGGCCGTCTCCCGCTTGAATTCGCCCGGGTCGACCGCGATGATCCGCGACGCGCCGGCATGGCGCGCGCCCTGGACGGCGTTGACGCCGATGCCGCCCACGCCCATCACGATCACGACGTCGCCGGGGCTGATCGCGGCGGCATTCACCGCGGAGCCCCAGCCGGTCGGCACGCCGCAGCCCAGCAGGGCGGCGATGTCCAGCGGGACGTCCTCCGGGATCTTGATGCAGCTCCATTCCGGCATCACGCTGTAGTCGGCGAAGGTGGACACGAGCCCGGCCTGGCCGACGTCGTGGCCGTCGAGGTGCATCCGGAAGCTGCCGTCCAGCTGGCAGCCTTCCAGCATGAGCGCGCCGTTGTCGCAGAGGTTCTGCTGGCCGCTCGCGCACCACCGGCAACGGCCGCAGCTGGGAATGAAGGACGTGACGACGTGATCGCCCGCCGCGAGACCGCGGACGCCGGGCCCGACGGCCTCGATCACGCCGGCGCCTTCGTGGCCACCGCAGAACGGCAGGTGGCCAACGGGGATGTCACCGGTCGCGAAGTGATCGTCAGAGTGACACAGGCCGGCGGCGCCCATCCGCACCAGCACCTCGTGCTCACGCGGTTCGTCGAGTTCCACGTCGCAGACTTCCCATTCCCCGGGAACCTGCCTGAGTAGCGCTGCTCTTGTTTGCACGTGCCACGCCTCCCGCCATGCCGCCCACAGTTCGCCTGCAGAAACTAATATAATTGAATTCAGGTCAGTTTGTCGAGGGCGACCGCCGCCAGATGACCGGCTGGCGCGCGCTTACCGAGTGGATCGGCGCCAGCCCTTCACGGCCGGGAGCATGCTCAAACGGCGGTGACGAGCCCGCCGTTGGGAGAAAGCGTCGCCCCGACGAAGTAGGCGGCATCGTCCGAGGCCAGGAACGCGACCGTCGCCGCGATCTCGGCCGGTGTCCCGAGCCGTCCGGCAGGCGTCCGGGCCGCCATCGCCTGCCGGCCCTCGTCCAGCGCGCCCTTGAGGCGCCTGGTGTCGACGAAACCCGGCGCCACCGCGTTGACGCGGATGCCCTGGACGATCAGCTCCTTCGCGGCCGACCTGGTGAAGCCCAGGATGCCCGCCTTGGCCGCGGAGTAGTGCGGGTGCCCGGTGCAGCCCTCGATCCCGCAGATCGACGCCATGTTGACGATCACGCCGGTGCCGCGCGCGGCCATCGACCGGACCGCCGCCCGGGTGCAGTAGAAGGTCCCGTCGAGGTGCACCGCCATCAGCTGGCGCCACTCCTCGTCGCTGAGCCGGACCAGCGCGTCCAGCGGCGTCTCGACGCGGCCGACGGCGGCCATCTCGGCGCGCTGCCGCTCCAGCCGCGGCGAGACGCGCCGGACATGGTCCAGCCCGACCGCGCCCGCGTTATTGACCAGGACGTCGACCGGGCCCAGGTCGCGCTCGACGCCCGCAAACGCCGCATCGACCGCGGCGCTGTCGCTGACGTCGACCTCGGCGGCCAGCCCGTCGCCTATCGCCTTGATCACCTGCTGCGCGGCCGGCAGGGAAATATCGAGCGCGGCCACCCGGGCACCCTCGTCGGCGAGCCGGTGACAGATCGCCTCGCCGATGCCCGCGCCGCCGCCGGTGACGACGGCCACCTTGCCCTCGAGCCTCATCGTGCTGTCCAGCCTCCCTCAATCCTCAGTCAGGCCTGGCCCGGCTGCTTCCCCAGGCCAGGAATCCGCCGTCGATCGGGACCACCGCGCCGGTCAGGAACGCCGCGTCGTCGGAGGCCAGGAAGCAGACCAGTTTCCCGACTTCCTCGGGCGTGCCGAGGCGGCCGATGATCTGGGGTGCGGTGAGCGCCCATTCGGCCGCCGCCGGGTCCTCCGCGTGCTCGATGTGCTCGCGGGCCATCGGCGTCTCGATCGCGCCCGGCGCGTAGGCGTTGCACCGGACGGCCGGGCCGAGATCGACCGCCGTGGCCTTGGTGAGCTGCGCGATGCCGCCCTTGGTGGCGCAGTAAGCAGGGGCGTGGGGGAAGGCCACCAGGCCGCCCACGGAGCATGCGTTGACGATGCTCGGGCCCCGTCCGACCGGCGCAGGTAGGGCGCGGCGAACTTGGTCGCGAGCCACGGCGCGCGCAGGTTCACCTGGTAGACGGCGTCCCACACGTGCTCAGGGAGGGTATCCACGGCGCAGTCGGCCGTCATCGTCGTCTCGATGATGCCGGCGTTGTTGACGAGCACGTCCAGACCGCCGAAATGCGCCGCTGCCGAGTTCACCATCGACTCGATCTGATCCCGGTCGCGCAGGTCGCACTCGATCACCAGGACCTCGCTGCCCTGCTCCTTCGCCAGGGCCGCGGTCTCCTCCGCGGTCTGCCGGTTGCGGTCCACCACGGCGATCCCGGCCGCGTGCTGCCGGGCCATCTCGCAGACGATGCCCCGGCCGAGGCCCTGTCCGGCGCCGGTGACGATCGCGATCTTGTCGTTGAGCATGCGTGCCTCCTTAGGCTGGTGCCGCCGTGACGGGCATCTGCGCCAGCGACGCCCGGATCGCGTCCGCGGCGGCACGGCCCTCTGAGATCGCGTGGCCCACGCGCCGCGGCACGAGCGCATCACCGATTACCCGCACCGCGGGCCCTTCGGGGCCGGACGGCACCAGGGACGGCCAGTCACGGGCCCGGCGCTCGCCGACGACGATCACGGCATCGGCGGCGATCCGCCTGATCGCTCCCGACATCGTGTTCCTGAGCTCGGCGCAGCCGTCGCCCACGAAAGAAAGGGCCGTAAACGGCAGGACGTCGAGCGGTGCGCCGCGAAGCCGCGCGATGAGCTGCACCCGCCCCTCGGCCGGCAGCGACGCGCCGAACGCCGCGCCCGGCGTCACGACGGTGATCCTGGGCACCGCCGCGCGCACACCCAGTTCCACCGCACTCGCGCAGGGCCAGCCGCCGAAGCCGTCATCGACGATCAGCAGGTGCTCGCGGCCCGCGAGCGCCGAGGGCCCAGAGGCGATCGCCAGAGATGATGCGACCGCTCGCTCGATGCCCGCGACCTCGGGCAGGACCTCCTCGCTACCGACCGCGAGTACCACCTCGCCGAACCCGGCCAGGTCGGCCAGGTCAGCTCTGGTTCCGAGTTGCAGGGTGACGCCGTCGGCGGCCTCGAGCGATGCCTGGTAGAAGTCGAGCAGGGCCCGCCATCCGCTGCGGTTCGGCGCCGACGCAGCGACCGCGAGCTGGCCGCCGATCGCGTCGCGCTGGTCGAATACCACGACCTTTGCCGCGCCCGCGAGCGTGCTCCCGTCGGCCAGGGCAACCGCGCACTCCAGCCCGGCCGGGCCGGCGCCGACGATCGCGACGCGGCCCCCCTGGCCACCGCCGGCCTGCTGCGCCAGCAGCGGTGCGGCCGGGCGCCTGGCCGCGCCGTCCGGGGCCAGTTCGGGGTTGACGGAGCAGAGCAGGACGGGGTCGAAGGTGCGGCAGTCCTCATTGCAGGACACGCACGGGCGGACCTGCGCCGCCCGGCCGGACAGCAGTTTGGCGGGCAGGTCCGGATCGGCGATCAGCGGCCTGGCCATCCCGACGAGGTCAGCGCCGGCGCCGAGCGCCGCGTCGATCTGGTCCGCCCGGCGGAACGCCTGCGAAACCAGCAGCGGCGTGCTGGTCAGCGGCCGGATCCGGGCGAGATGGGGCAGCAGCGGCGGCTCCGCAGTGGCCATGTCGCGGACGTAGGTCGTCCGGACGCCGACCGTGAGGTTGATGTAGTCGACATGCGGGCTGACATGCGGCAGCAGTTCGCACAGCCCGTCCAGGGTCAACCCGGCCTCCTCGCCCCCGTCCGTGGACAGCCGGATGCCGATCACCGCGCCAGGCGCGCAGCCGCGGATCGCGTCCGTGATGCGGGCGATGATGCGGGCCCTGGCGACCACGGAACCGGCGCCGGGCCGCCGGTTGGTCACCGCGGACAGGAACTGGCCGAGCAGGTAGCCGTGGGCCGCATGCAGCTCGATAACCTGGAATCCGGCGGCTAGCACATTGACCGCCGAGACCCGGAAGCCCTCGATGATCGCGTCCACCTCGCCGTCGGTCAGCGGGCGTGGCCGGACCGGCTCGCGCGGCGAGCGCACCGCCGACGGGCCGACCGCGGGAAACCACATTTCCGCGCCCGTCGTCTCGCGGCCGAGGTGCACGAGTTGGCAGGCCGCCACCGCGCCCTCGGCGCGGATCGCCTCCGCGCGGGCGGCCATGCCCGGCACGGCCTCCTCCCGCCACGCCTCGGTCACGATCCGGCGCCGCCAGGTGGACTCCGGCGCCGTCACAGTGCCGCCGACCACCAGCATCGCGGCGCCGCCGGCCGCGCGGCGCCGCCAGTAGCGGGCGTCCTCGGGCAGCGCGAGGCCGCCGGAGACCAATCCCGGGGCGTGCGCCGTGCCGACCAGCCGGTTGCGCAGCACCAGGCCGCGCGCGAGCGGGAACGGCCGGGCCGCCAGCAGCTCGCTCGAGCTCATCGCCGGCCTCATGCGCTTGGCCCGCGTCCCCCGACCAGGTCGAGGTATCCGGCCACGTCGGTCTTCGCCTCGCCCCAGAGGATCTCGAATACCAGCTTGCTGATCTTCCAGCCGTCCCCGGTCCTGCTCAGCTCGTTGTGGTACCGGCCGACCAGCACCTTCGCCGTCTTCGGGTCATCGGTGAACACCTGGTGAGAGGTGTGGTACACCAGCGCGCGGGCGTGGTCGCCCTCCACGTCGACGTGGTAGACGCTGAGCAGGTGGTGTTGCCAGATCACCGGCGCGATCGACTGCGCAATCCAGCTCGCGACCGCGTCGCCCCCGATGACCGGCTCGGCGTTCCCGTACTGCGCCCACAGGTCGTCGGCCAGGGTGCGGCGGAGCCCTTCATGGTCAAACCGGTCGATGGTCGATGCGTAGCGGTAGAGGACGTCGGTAATGTCCATCCGGTCCTTGATCGCGCGGACCGTCGGATCGGTGCCGGCCAACGCTGTCACTTCTGTCACTGCAAGCTCCCCAGGGAGTTCGGTCAGGAAGGGGCTAGCCGATCTTCATCCAGACGCTCTTGGTCTGGGTGAAGTCGTCGAGCGAGGGCGCGCCGAGCATCCGGCCGTGGCCGGACTGCTTGACTCCGCCGTAGGGCACGGACGGGTACACCATCTGGTAGGTGTTGACCCAGACGGTGCCGACCCGCAGCGCGCGGCTGGCCCGGTGCGCGCGGGCCAGGTCGCTGGTCCATACCCCGGCGGCCAGCCCGTACTCGGTGTCGTTGGCGATCCGGTAGGCCTCCTCCTCGGAGGAGAACTTCAGCACCGACATCACCGGGCCGAAGATCTCCTCCTGGGCGATCCGCATGTCATTGCGGACCGAGGTGAAGACGGTGGGCTGGTGGAAGTAGCCGCGGTCGCCGTGGCGCGCGCCGCCCAATGCCAGCTCCGCGCCTTCCGCCTGGCCGATCTCCACGTAGGACTGCACGCGCTTGAGCTGCCCGGCCGAGACCAAGGGGCCGATCTCCGCGGCCGGGTCGAACCCGCCGCCGATGCGGAGGTTTCGCGAGCCGTCGATGATGGCGCCGACCACCTCGTCGTAGACGCTCTCGTGCACCATGACCCGGGTACCGCAGGTGCACACCTGGCCCGAGGCACCCCACACGCCGGACATCGCCGCGGCCACGGCGGCCTCGAGGTCTGCGTCGGGGAAGATGATCGACGCGCTCTTCCCGCCTAGTTCCAGGCTGACCCGCTTGACCCGCGCGGCCGCGGCGGCCTGGATCGCGCCGCCGGTCGGGACCGAGCCGGTGAACGTCACCGCGTCGACGCCGGGCGCGCCGACCAGCGCCGCGCCGACCGCCTCACCGGTCCCCTGGACCACGTTGAACACGCCCGGGGGAATGCCCGCCTCTAGGGCGAGCTCGGCCATCAGGACCGCCGTCATCGGCGTCTGCTCGGCAGGCTTGAGGACCACGCTGTTGCCCGCGCACAGCGGGAAGATCCCCATCGACGCCCCGGCCGTGGGCCCGTTCCAGGGGATGATCGCCCCGATCACGCCGATCGGCTCGCGGATCTGGTACACCGCGAACTCAGAGGGCGCCGCCGGGATCGACCCCGCCAGCTTGGTCGGCCAGCCGGAGTAGTACTCGATGCCACCGACGGCGAACTGGACGATGAAACCCGAATACATCCGGAGCAGCCCGGAATCGATGACGTCGAGCTCGGCGAACTCGTCGGCCCGTTCGGCCAGCAGCGCCGCGAGCCTGCGCAGACGGCGCTCCTGCTCCAGCGGCGGGAGGTTGCGCCAGCGGCCGTCGTCGAAGGCGGCGCGCGCGGATCGCACGGCCCGCTCCACATCGGCGGCGGAGCCCGCCGAGGCGGTGGCGACCTGCTCGCCCGTGGCGGGGTCGATGACCGGCATGGTCGCGCCGTCCAGAGACGGAACCACCTGGCCCTCGATGAAGTGGCCGAACAGCGGGCGCCCGAGGTGGCGGGCGGTGGCCGGCGTGATCGGATAGGACGCGGTATCGGTCAGCACGCTCATCGTGACTCCGTTGCTATTTGAGCTTAGTTCAGTTCAGTTTCAGTATAGGTGTTGGGAGCAAGCTTGTTAAGCCCCAGCTAAGGATGAATTG
Organism: uncultured Actinomycetes bacterium; assembly: GCA_963769715.1. GTDB lineage: Bacteria > Actinomycetota > Actinomycetes > Streptosporangiales > Streptosporangiaceae > Palsa-504. The sequence goes on along the minus strand of CAVYNE010000031.1, from coordinate 712,649 downwards.
CCACAATGTCCATGGCTGTCAAACTGATGCGACGTCAGGTAGGTAACCAGCGACCCGGCGTAACCACGGCCCGGCCCTGCACCTCGCCGCGGCGCAGCCGCCGGTAGGCGTCCACCGCCTGCCCCAGCGTGAAGCACTCGGTCTCGGCGCGGATGGCTCCCGCCCGGGCGAGCGCCACCACCTCGGCCAGCTCGGGAAGCGTCCCCCAGGTGGGGATGTGCACCGAGCACCCGAAGGGCAGCGACGCGGGGGAGACCCGAAGCGATCCGCCTCCACGGCCCACATACGAGATGGCGCCGCCCGGGGCGGTGACGCCCGCGGCCAGCGCCAGCGTGCCGTCCGTGGCCACGCAGTCAAGCACCAGCGCGGCCCCTCGCCCTCCGGCCTCCTCGCGTAGCTCGTCGGCGCCCGCCACGGCCGCGTGCGCACCCGCTTCCAGCGCCAGCCGCCGGGCGCCTTCCCGGACATCCACCGCGACGACGCGGACGTTGCTGAGGGCGCGCAGGAGCTGGACGGCCATGTGGCCGAGGCCGCCGATCCCGATGACCACGGCCGCTGCCCCTGGCCGCAGCGAGGGCAGCCAGCGCTTGATCGCGTGATAGGAGGTGAGCGCGGCATCGGTGAGCGGGGCGGCGGCTACGGGATCGAGATCCGGGATCGGCACCAGGTACCGGGCCGACGGCACCACCATGTACTCGGCCAGGCCGCCATCGCGGCCAACCCCGCCGCCGTGGCCGCCCAGGTCGCCCGCCGCCGTCTCGCAGAGGTTCTCCATCCCCTGCAGGCAAGGCCAGCAGGTGCCGCAGCCCCAGCGCGCGTAGACGAGCACCCGGTCGGCCTGGGACACCCCGTTCGCGCCCGGGCCGAAGGCGACGACGGTGCCGGCGGTCTCGTGTCCCAGCGTGAAGGGCAGCGTGTAGGGCACCGTTCCCGCGGGCCACTCCATCAGGTGCAGGTCGCTATGGCAGAGCCCGGCGGCCTCCACCTTGAGCAGCACCTCGCCCGGGCCAGGCTCGGGGACCGGGACCGTCACCAGTTCGGGCTCGCTCTGCCAGCGCAGCAGCCGTACGGCCGGCATCATCTCCTTATTCAACGTCACCTCAATACATGTAGCAATCCGCTAACGACGCTTGACCAGGATACATCTAGGGCGTAGCTTAACTGAAGTCAAGTCAGGACTAGGAGCCGAACGATCGGAGCGCGTCATGTGCCAGCATCAAACTCCCTGTCCGTCCGCGGACGCATCGGATCGCGAGGCGGCCCACGTCGTGGCGTCTCATCCCCAGCAGGGATGGAGCCTGCTCTGCAACGGCGTCGTGGTGTTCGAGGACACCGGCGCGCTGCTTCCCGATGGCCGTAGCATCCCGCCGCACCAGCCGGCCCGCCTGAAGGTGACCGCCCGTCTGCCCCGTCTACCTCGTCTGCCCCGTCTGCCGCAGCCGGTGACAGCCTGCGCCGTAGCAGCGGTGAGCTGACATGCGCCAGATCCGTATCAGCAAGCGCCAGCGCACAGCTCGCGGGTGGCTGGAGCCGCTGCCACCGGACGCGCGTGACCCCGACATCGCTCGCGCTAAGCAGCTTGCCCGCCGTACCCGCCGACCCCAGAGTCAGCCGCTGCACACGCAAGCGACGGCTTGACCAAGGCGACCCTCCGGCCGTACTGCCGGCATCGTCTCCTGATTCAACGTCACCTCAATGTATATGTAGCAATCCGCTAACGACGCTTGACCAGCAGACAGCAAGACGAGTACCTTAACTGAAGTCAAGTCAGTATTCATGGCTAGAGCGCGATGGCCTCGGGTGTTTGGGATGAGGGTTCAGATGACAGGTTCCGGCACGGGCGGGAGTACAGCCCTGGAGCGGGATGGCGTATTGCGCACCGGCGGCGTCGAGGGCATCGGGTCCGACTCCGCCTTGCTGAAGATCGAGGGCCTATCCAAGACGTTCGGCGGGACCCGGGCGCTGATCGACGTGGACCTGGACGTGCGCGAGCACGAGATCCACGCTCTCGTGGGCCAGAACGGCTCGGGCAAGTCCACGCTAATCAAGTCGTTGGCGGGCTACCACCACCCGGATCCCGGCGCCCGGGCCTGGTTCGCCGGCGAGCCGTTCGAGCTCGGGTCCGGCCTCCAGCACGGCCACGACCGGCTGCGCTTCGTCCATCAGGACCTGGGCCATGTGCTGGAACTGGGCGTGATGGACAACCTCGCGCTGCGGCATGCCTATGTCCGGGGTCGGTTCGGCAACATCCGCTGGGCCGAGCAGGAGCGTACCTCACGCGAGCTGCTGGGCCGCTTCGGGGTAGACATCGACCTGCACCGGCCGCTGGCCGAGGCCACGCCGGTCGAGCGGGTCGTGGTGGCGATCGTCGCCGCGCTGCAGGGCTGGGACGGTGGCCGGGGCGTCCTCGTGCTGGACGAGCCGACCGCGGTGCTGCCGCCCCACGAGGTCGCGCAGCTCTTCGAGCTGATCGGTGAGGTCCGGCGCGCCGGTGCGAGCGTGCTGTACGTCTCGCACCGCATCGATGAGATCTTCCAGCTGGCCGACCGGGTGACGGTGCTGCGCGGCGGCCGCGTCGTGGCGACCCGCGCCGTCGCGGACCTGACCCCGCGCGAGCTGGCTTCGCTCATGGTGGGCGAGGAGGTAGACCCGGACTTCCGCGCGGAGGTTCCGGCCGTCTCCGGCGCGCCCGCCCTCCTCGAGGCGAGGGACCTGCGCACGCGCTACCTGAACGGCGTCAGCGTCACGCTGCGGAAGGGCGAGGTGCTCGGCGTGGCCGGGCTGGCGGGCTCGGGCAGCGACCAGCTGCCCTACGTGCTCGCGGGCGCGCTGGGCCGCGAGGCCAGCGGTCAGCTGCGGCTGCCGGGCCGAGGCGGGCAATGGACCGACATTGGGCCGAACGGGCTGACGGGCCTCGCCCTAGTACCCGCCGACCGCGCGCGGGAAGGCGTGATCGCCGAGTTCAGCGTCGCGGAGAACCTGACACTGCCGATCCTCGACCGTCTCCGGAACGGGGTCGCGCACAGCAGGTCCCGCGAGACCGCGCTGGTCCGCGACTGGGTTCAGCGGCTGCAGATACGCACCGCCGGACAGGACGCCCCGATCTCCACGCTCAGCGGGGGCAACCAGCAGAAGGTGGTGATGGCCCGGTGCCTGGCGCTCGAGCCGTCCGTGCTGCTGCTCTGCGAGCCCACCGCGGGGGTGGACATCGCCACCCGGATCGCGCTCTACGAACTGATCGCGCAGCAGGCTGAGCGAGGGCTTGGCGTGATCGTGTCCTCCACCGACATCGGCGACCTGCTCGCGATGTGTACCCGCATCCTCGTGCTGCGGGACGGGGTTGTCGCCCGCGAGCTGGACGGCAACCAGGTGACGCAGGCGATCCTGCACCACGCTATCGAAGGAACGGACGAGCAATGAACCCCATGGTGAGCTCCCCAAAGAACGCTCCCGCCGTCGGCGCTCCCGCCGCCGGCGCGGCCAGCCCAGGCCCAGCCCGCCCTGGCCCCGGGCGCCCGGGCGTGCCCCGCCCGGGCGCGGCCGCCAGCGAAACCCGCCGTCGTGCCGCGGCGCGGGTGCGGCTGCCTGGCGCGCTGTCGTTCCGCAACATCGGGGCCCTCTATGTGTGGCTCGCGATCGCCGTCATCTTCACGCTCTGGGCTCCCTCGACGTTCCCGACCTGGACGACCGCGCGGCAGATCCTGGACGAGAACGCGGCCACCGGCCTGATGGCGCTGAGCGTGGTGATCCCACTGTGCACCAGGACGTTCGACCTGTCGGTCGGCTTCATCGCCTCATTGAGCGCGGTGACTGCGTCGTACATGATTGCGCACGGCGTCCCGGTGGCCGCGGCGGTGGCGATCGCGATGGGCGGCGCGCTGCTGGTCGGCCTGATCAACGCCGGCGTCGTGGTCGTAATGGGCGTGGACTCGTTCATCGCCACGCTCGCGACTGGCTCGCTGATTGCGGCGTTCATCACGCTGATGACCAACGACATCGCGATCACCAGCCCCAAGCTGGCTGGCCCGTTCGCCAAGATCGGCCAGGCCAGCATCGGCGGGATCACGCTGCCGGTGATCTACACGCTCCTCGTCGCCCTCGTGATCTGGTTCGTGCTCGAGCACACCGCGACCGGGCGGCGGCTCTACGCCACCGGCTTCAACCCCGAGAGCGCCCGGCTGGCCGGGGTCAGGACGGCGCGGCTGCGCTTCGCCTCCCTGATCGTCTCGGCGCTGCTGGCCGGCGCCGCGGGGGTGATCCTGGCGTCCACGCTGGGGTCCGGTGACCCGCAGGCCGGGGTGCCCTACCTGCTCTCGGCGTATGCGGCGGCCTTCCTCGGCGCCAGCCAGTTGCGCCCTGGCCGCTTCAACGCCTGGGGCACGCTGATCGCGGTGCTGCTGCTGGGCACCGGCGTCGTCGGCCTCGGCCTGGTCTCCGCCCCCAACTGGGCGCCCGCGATGTTCACCGGCGTGGTCCTGATCGCGGCGCTGGGCATCACCGGCGCCAAGCGCCGCGCCCTGCGTAAGGGCCAGCGCAGGGGCCTGCGCTTCGGGCGACGTCGCCCAGCCACTGCACTGCCATCAGGCACCTGACCCATCCACCACGGGAACACATTCACATCCGGCCCGACCCGAAAACCGGCGGGCGCAGCACAGACTAAGGACAAGAACATGCGAGTGATTCGAAGACGAGACCCGCGACGCCACCGGCGGGTCGCAGGTGCGGTGCTTACCGCCGCGCTTGGCCTAGTGATCGCCGCCTGCAGCAGCACGAGCTCGGGCACAAGCACCGCAGGCACAAGTACCGCGGGCAGCAGCGCCGGAGTCACCGGCGGCTCAACGTCGGCCGGCGTGCAGGCGGCCGAGGCGGAACTCAAGGTGGCCGAGGCCCGGCCGGCCTCGATCAACCTGCCGCCGGTCACCGGGTCCATCCCGTCCGGCAAGACGGTCACCTTCGTGCACTGCGGTGTCGCCGTCTGCGACACGATCGCCGCGGCGATCAAGAACGCGGCCGCGGTCCTCGGCTGGAAGGTCGACGTGATCCCGAGCGACGGGACCCCGGCCAGCGTGAAGGCCGCCTGGGACACCGTGGTCCGGCTTCATCCGGACGTGGCGTTCGGGTCCGGCTTTGACCACACCCTGTTCGCTTCCGAGGCGCTGCAGTTGCAGGCCATGCACGTCCCGGTCATGAACTGGACGACCACCGACACGGTTGGCCAGGGCATCACGTTCGTCCACGGCGGCCCCAGCGAAGTGCCCGTGGTCGGCGAGCAGATGGCCGCCTGGGTCGTGGCCAACACCCAGGGCAAGGCGGACACGCTCTACGTCAACCTGCCGACGTTCGTCATCCTCCAGCCCGTCATGACGGGATTCGAGGCCTACTACAAGCAGTGGTGCCCTGGTTGCAAGCTGTCCGCGATGTCAGTGCCACTGACATCGATCGGCACCACCGCGCCCAGCCTGATCGTCTCCTACCTGCGGGCGCACCCGGACATCAACCGGATCGCCGTGGGCTACGACGGTGTCGACGTCGGCCTGCCCGCGGCCCTGGCGTCGGCGGGCCTGTCGGGCAAGGTGAAGTTCATCGGTGAAGCCCCGACCGCGACCAATCTGGCCTATGTCCAGGCCGGGACCGAGGCTGCCACGGTGGCGCAGGGTTACTACGAGATCTGGGCGATGTACATGGACGCGGCGGCCCGGCAGCTGACCGGCCAGTCGCTGGCGCCGGACAACGCGTGGAAGGTGCCGTGGTTCATGTTGACCCAGAGCAACTATTCGCAAGGTACCGGATACGCGCCAATTATCCCGAATCTGGACAGCCAGGTGAAGCAGATCTGGAAGAAGTAGCCGGACGGCCGACCCGCGTTTGATGCCGAGCTGCGGTGGCCTGCGGGCAGTGCGCCCCAGGCCACCGCGGCAGTCAGCGCACCCCGGCCGGCGCAGCGGGCCGACCAGCGGGCGAGCTTGCGAACTCGAGCCAGACTCGATATGATTTGAATTCAGTTCAGTAAACAACTAGTTCCCGGATGCAGGCGGACGGCACGCCGACGAGAGCGACGGGATGACGGAAGGCGGAGCAATGAGCGTGGACCTGCAGCGGGAGCCGGTGCGGACCGGGTCCGAATTCGTGCAGTACGAGGTGACCGACCGGGTGGCGACGATCTGGCTGAACCGCCCGGAGGTGAAGAACTGCGTCAACTGGGCGTTGCTGCAGCAGTTCGGCGAAGCCCTGGAGCGGGCCGAGCGCGACCCGGACGTGCGGGTGGTGCTGATCCGGGGCCGCGGGCACACGTTCTGCGCCGGCGCCGACCTGAAGATGCTCGATGCCGACTTCCTGGGCACGACCAACAACTCCGTGGAGATCGCGCAGGTGTCGGCGCGGATCTGGGGCCGCGCGTTCAATCTCGCCAAGCCGACCGTGGCGGTCGTGGAGGGGTATGCGGTGGCCGGTGGCTTCGAGCTGATGATCTCCTGCGACTTCGCGGTCGTCGCCGATGACGCCAAGATCGGGGACTATCACATCCGGCGCGCCCTGTTCGGCGGTGCAGGCCCGATCTACCGGCTGCCGCGCTACATCGGGCTGCGCCGGACCAAGGAACTGCTGATGACCGGCAAGCTGCTGTCGGGCCGCCAGTGCGCCGACTGGGGGCTGGCGAACCTCTCCGCCCCGGCGGACGAGCTGGACGCCGCGGTCGCCGAGTTCATCGCGCCGATGAAGGACAAGAGCGCGTTCACGATGCGGATCACCAAGCTGGCCGCCAACCGCGGCCTCGACGGTGACACCGAGACCCTGATCGCGCTGGAGTCGATGACCTGCAACGTCGCCCATCAGTCCAACGACGCCCGCGAAGGCGTGCAGGCCTTCCTGCAAAAGCGAGAGCCGATATGGACCGATAGCTAAACTGAACTCAAGTCGTAAACCGGGAATGGCGGCCCCGAACTGCCTGTGGAGGCGAACGGTCGTGGATAAAGCAAGTCAGCCAGCCGGGGCGCCCAACCGGAATCTCAATGGATGTCCTGTCATGCACCTGAGCTCATGGTCAACGGGGCCCAGATGACCGGCGGGAACGTCCTGTGCCATGGCCTGGCGGAGCGGAGCGCCATCGTGACCGGTGCCGGAAGTGGTATCGGCCGCGCGTGCGCCGCGCTGCTGGCCCGGCACGGCACCGCGGTGGCCGTCGCCGATCTCCGCGGGGACGCGATTGACGGCGTCGTCGGCGAGATCACGGCTGATGGCGGGCGGGCGATCGCCATCACATGCGACGTCGGCGACGAGGAAAGCGTGGCCGGGGCCGTCACCGAGGCCGCCGCGGAGTTCGGCAGCCTGGATACCGTCGTCGCGGCGGCCGGCATCGTCCGTCCCGGCTCCACCACAGACCTCACGCTCGCGGAATGGGAAACGATCATCCGCGTCAACTTGACCGGCGTCTTCCTCACGCTGAAGCACACCCTTGGCCGCCTTGCCGCCGCGGGTGGCGGCACGGTCGTGACGATCGGGTCGGTCGCATCGCTCGTCGCGGCCGGAAGCGCCGCGAGCTATGACGCGTCCAAGGGAGGCGTGCTCCAGCTGACCAGGGCGGTCGCCGCCGAATACGCCGACCGGAATGTCAGGGCGAACTGCGTGTGTCCCGGTCTGGTGAAGACATCCCTCGCGCGCAACAGCGAGCGCCTCTACGGCCCGCTGGGCTCCCGCGGTAACCTGCCGTTCAGCCGCGTCCGGTGCCCGGTCGAGCGTCCGGCCGATCCGGCGGAGATCGCAGCCGTCGTGGCCTTCCTGTGCTCGGATGCTGCCTCGTTCATGACCGGGGCGGCCGTGCCGGTAGATGGCGGCTACACCGCCATCTGACGATGCGCGCCGCTGACTGCCCGCCCGCGGCAGAGCCGAGGGGCTACTTCTGACCGGACGCGTGACATCACAGGAAGGAAGCGCAGATGACGGATACCCCAGGCCCCGTTGACCTGCTGGTCGTCGGCGGCGGGATGGCGGGCCTGACGGCCGCCGCGTCGGCCGCCACCCAGGGCGCACGGATCATCCTGGTGGAGCAAGGGGAACAGGTCGGCGGGTCGGCGATCTACGCCGGCTTCGCGTGGACCGCGCCCACCAGGGACATCATGGCTGAGGTGAACCCGCACGGTGACCCGGATCTGGCGAACTTGCTCCTGGGCGGCTTCGACTGCGGCGTGGAGTGGATCCGTTCCCTCGGCGTGCACTGCCGGCCGGCCGTGACCGTGCTGCGGTACGGTCGTGGCCACCAGTTCGACACCACGCACTACCTGTCGGCCTGCGAGCAGCGGATCAAGGAACACGGGGGAGAGGTGCTGACCCGGGTCAGGGCAGAATCGCTGCTGATGGAGGAGGGCACAGTGCGCGGCGCCCGCTGTCGGCTGCCGGACGGCTCGCTGCGGCCGATCGAGGCCCGGTGGACGGTGCTGGCCACGGGTGGCTTCCAGGGTGACCCCATCCTGCGGGCGCAGCTGATCCACCCGCAGGCACGCGATCTGCCGCTCCGGTCCAACCCGCACAGCGACGGCGACGGCCTGCGGCTTGGGCTGTCCGCAGGAGCTGCGGTCGGGAAGCCGGGCGCGGGCTTCTACGGTCACCTCATCCCGGCCGGGGTTCCGTTCAGCGATCCGTCGATGTTCGTCGATCTCGCGCTGTACTACAGCGAGCATGCGCTGCTCTTCAACCTCGAGGGTGATCGTTTCGTCGATGAGACGATCGGCGACCACATCACGACCATGGCCCTGCTAGCCCAGCCCGGCGCCCGGGGGCTCCTGGTGGCCGACGCGGCGGTATACCGGGAGTGGATCGTGGGCTCTTACGTCGAGGGCGTCCCGGGGATCGACAAGTTCGCCCTGGCCAGCCGTCGCGGCGCTCGGTGCGCGGTAGCCGAGAGCATTCAGGACTTCGATCTCCTGCCCGCCGACTGGGGATACCCGGGGCCGAAGATCGGCGCCGCCATCCAGGCCGTCAACCGCGATCTTGCCGCAGCCAGAACTCCCAGGCCGGGCCGCACGCACGACCGGCGGGTGATCGCGGAGCCGCCATTCTACGTCCTCGAGGCGGCCCCGGCGATCACCTTCACCTTCACCGGGCTCCTCGCGGACCGGCAGATGCGCGTCCGGTCGGGCGCCGGCGGTCTGGTCCCGGGCCTGCTGGCCGCGGGTGCGGATGTCGGTGGCCTGTACGACCGCGCTTACGCCGGCGGTCTCGCCCCCGCCCTGGTCTTCGGGCTCACCGCGGCCAGCACCGCGGCAGGGGACGCGCGGACCGGCTGATGGGATACACCGACCTGGCGGCCCTGGTGGCCAGGGAGCGTACGGGCACCGGCCAGCTGATCGAGACCTCGCTGCCGGGAACTCGTGCACGTCCTGGACGGCTTGTTCTCGGAACTGGATTTCGCGGACTGGGAGAAGCGGGCCGCCGAGCATGACTTCATCTCCACCCGGGTGAATGAACTGACCGACCTGGCCGATGACCCGCAGATCCTGGCCAACGGGTACTTCGAGCGACGTCCCATCCCGTGCTCGGGAATGGGCTTACGTGGCCACGCCGCTCGACTTCGCGCGGACTCCGGTCAGCATCCGCAGCTGCGCTCCGCAGCCCGGCGAGAACAACGATGAAGTGCTGTCCGAGTGGCTGGGCCTCGCTGCTGACGCCATTGCGCGGCTATCTACCGACGAAGTGATCTGACCTGGCCCAGGTCTCCCGACCGAGCAACGACGACATCGCCTCGCGCAGGCTACGCTCGGGGTCCTCCGGCAGGCCCATCGAGCGCCAGCCGATGTGCTTGTCGGGGCGCACCAAGATCGCGCCCTCCTCCGCGACCTCGCGTATCCGGGCCCAGTCGTAGTAGATGTCGGTGACCTCGCGCCCGGGGCCGATGACCACGGCCTCGAGCGGGACGCCGAGGTCGTGCGCGACCTTGCCGGCGGCATCGGCCCACGCCTGGCCGGCGATCCCGGTGATCAGCGTGAACCTGGTGAACGGGGCCAGGTCGAGGGTGGAAAGCTTGCGCGTGCTGTCCCCCACCCAGACGTGCGGGAGCCTGGCCCCGGGGACGGTCGACGGCTGATAGTAGAGCTCGGGGTCGCGGTCCGGCTCGGGACGCGCGGACCCGTCGGGGACGATCGCCGCGGACTCGTAGAACTGCCCCAGTTCGACGCCGTGCGCGTTGAACTCGTAGTTCTTGAGTTCCATCGCCTTGACCAGGGCCGCCCGTTTAGCCGCGCCCCGGGGCGTGTTGGCCTTGCGCTCCTCGATCTGCTGCATCATCTCCGTTTCCGTCGTGGCCTCGGTCATCCCGAGCGCGTCGAAGAACTGGCCGAACTCGCGGCTTGACTGGTTGGCCCGCAGCACGATCTGCCGGGCCACCGGGGCGCGCTCGGCCGAATAGGTGTCGAGCAAACAGGCGGCGGCCTGCCTGCGGAGCACCGCCGCGAGCTTCCAGGACAGGTTGTAGGCGTCCTGCACGGACGTGTTGGACCCGAGCCCGTTGCTCGGCGGATGACGGTGGACCGCGTTGCCGGCGCAGAACACCCGGCCCGACTGCAGGCGGGTGGCGTACATCTCGTTGTTGCCCCACAGCGAGGTACCGGTGATCTCGACCTCGAGCTCGGGCAGGCCGACCAGGCTGCGGACGATCTGCGTGGCGGCCTGCGCGTCGACTACCGGCGGCGGCTCGCTGATGTCGTAGCCCCAGACGATGAGCCACTCGTGCCACGGCCGGACCATCCGGACCAGGCCGGTGCCGATCCCGCCGACGTTCGCCCCGGGCTGGATCACCCAGTACAGCACCGAGGGGCGATGCCCCACGTAGGCGGAGATGTCGGCCTTGAAGGTGATGTTCATCGAGCCGGCGATGTCCATCTGCCCTTCCATCGGCAGGCCGGCGTCCGCCGCCACCATCGAGCGGGCGCCGTCGGCACCGATAAGGTACTTCGCCCGGATGCTGTAGACAGCGCCCGTCAGCCGGTCCCGGACCCGCACGTCGACGCCCTCGGCGTCCTGGGAGTGCGACAGGTACTCGGTGGAGAAGCGGGTCTGGGTGCCGCGGGCGGTCGCGTTCTTGACCAGGATCGGCTCGAGGTAGGTCTGCGGGATGTCGCAGGTCAGCGACGGTGAGGCCAGCCGATAGTCGGCCTCACGGGCCGGGTGCGTGCCCCACGTCCGGATGCGGCCGATTTCCTCCCCGGCGATCGAGGTGCAGAACACGGTGTCGCCGATCAGCTCGTGCGGCGTGGCGTCGGCCAGCACCTGGCCCTCGACGCCCAGATCGCGGAAGACCTCCATCGTGCGCTGGTTGGTGATGTGCGCCCGCGGCGTGTTCGCCGTCCACCGGTACTTGGTGATCATGATGTTTCCGATCCCCAAGGTGGACAGGCACAGCGCCGCCGCACCTCCGGCGGGCCCCGATCCCACGATCACGACATCGGTTTCCACGCGTCCCGCCGGGAGTCCGGTCTCGGCAAGTCCGTCATCGAAGTCAGGCATGGCCAGCATCTCTCCTCGCGCGTCTTGCGCCCGATTGTCGCTGGTCGCGCCAGCATCTGCGGAGCCCGGGCGGCGAACCTGGCGGAAATGAGAAGCTCCGCCGCCTGAGCGTCGGCGGCCAAGCGCCGAAACCTTAGCTCCGGTGCCTTAGCGCCGAAACCTCAGCGCCGAAACCTCAGCTCCGGCGCCTCAGCGCGCGTGGCGTCGCGCCGGACGTCGCCGGCCCGCAGGCTGAAGCGCGCACGGAAGGCGTGCGAGAAGTACGTGGCCGACGTGAAGCCACACCGAGCCGCGACCTCGGCGACCGTCCGGCCCAGGGCCGGGTCGGCCAGCATCGCGTAGGCGAGCTGCAGGCGGCGGGAAAGGACGTGCTGGGGGACCGTGGTCCCGTCGGCCGCGAAAACACGGGACAGGTGCCGCTCGCTGATCCCGGTCGCCGCCGCGACCCGCGCCGCCCCCAGGCCCGGGTCCGCCAGGTGGTCCTCGATGAAGCAGCGCGCCGCGGCCCGCAGGGCCGCCGTCCGGTCGGCGTTGCGGCCGGCCGCGAGCGTCGCGACGAGGTCCAGCACCGTGCCCTCGTCGGCCGCGACCGGACGTTCCGCCCGGGCCGCACGGTTCACGAGTCGCGCGAGGACCCTGGCGTACGGATCGTTCCCCCGGGTGAAGGCGGTCACCACCGGGGAGCGCAGCGAGGTCAGGCCCGGGCCCATCCTTGCCAGCAGGACCGCCCGCGGTACCTTGATCGCCAGTTCCTCCAGGCCGCGCGCGAACCCGCGCGCGAACGGCCGGTCCGCGTCGCAGATCAGGACCTGGCCCGGCCGCAGGTCCCGGCGGCCGTCCCCGTGCCGGAACCAGGCATCTCCCCGCAAGGTCACGTACACGGCGACCGCATCCGCGGGGCTGCGCCGGATGACCTCGGCGGTCCGCTCGATGACGTGCGGGGATCCGGTCACCCGGGCCAGGTGGATCCGGCCGAGCTGCACGTTGACCTCGGTGGCCTCCAGCGCGCCCGGGACGGCGGTGTGACAGCTCAGGCCGATCAGGGCGGCCGCGTTGTGCCCTTCCCACAGCTCGATCCGGCGCGCCGCGGGCAGCCCGGCGGTCGAGAAGACCCGCATCTCAGACATCCCGCTTCTCAGACATCCCGCTTCTCAGACATCCCGCTTCTCAGACATCCCGCTTCTCAGCCATCCCGCTTCTCAGACATCCCGCTTCTCAGACATCCCGCATCTCATACATAAGGCGGCGTTGCCCCTCCGTGCGCCAGACGAACGCTTGTCCGAAATTTGGTATCAGCGTACAACGGCTTAGCATGAGCGGATGAGGAGCCGAAGGTGAGCCGTCCCGACGCAGCAGGCACCCCGGAGACGGGCGGCCAGAAAATCCGCCTCGTCTCGATCCACATCTACCCGATGAAGGCGGCCCGGGCCGTGGACCTGGCCGAGTCCGTCGTCGAGCCCTGGGGCCTGGCGGGGGACCGCCGGTGGCTCCTGGTCGACGAGGACGGCCGGTTCGTCAGCCAGCGCGAAGAGCCCTCGCTGGCCCGGGTGGTGGTCACGCCTGGCCTAGGCACGATCAGCGTCTCGGCGGACACCATCCCCGCCCGCCAGGTCGCGGCGCCCGCCGCCGGCCACAGCACGAACATGGTGAAAGTAACGGTCTGGCGCTCCATCGTGCTGGCCGCCGCCGCGGGACCGGAGGGTGACGCGTGGTTCTCGGCTTATCTCGGCCGTCCGGTGCGCCTGGTCTACCTCGATGATCCGACCCGGCGGCCGGTCGATCCCGACTACAGCCAAGACGGCGATGTCGTCAGCTTCGCCGACGGATACCCCCTGCTGCTCACCAGCACCGCCTCGCTCGATGAACTCGGCCGCTGGCTCACCGAAGACGGCGGGCCGCCCGTCCCGATGACCCGGTTCCGGCCCAACGCGGTGGTGACCGGAGCCCCGCCCTGGGCCGAAGACCGCTGGCGTCGCATCCGCATCGGCGCCGTCGAGTTCCGCGTGGTCAAGCCCTGCGGCCGGTGTGTCGTCACCACTACCGGCCAAATCACCGGCGAAGTCGGCTCGCAGCCGCTCAAGATGCTGGGCCGCCGCCGCCGGTTCGGGCAGCAGCTCGTCTTCGGCCAGAACATGATCCCCGACGGCCCCGGCGTGATCCGGGCCGGAGACGAAGTCGAGGTCCTCGAAACCCGCGTGATTTTCCCGTAACACCGACCAGCGGACATGTAACAGTGCCAGCCGCTACAGTGCCAGCTGACTACAGGGCCCTCGTCATGAAAACGCTGAGCGGATCCGGCCGGTAGTCCCCGAAGGGGCCGCAGTATTCGAATCCGAATTTCTCGTAGAGCCTGCGGGCCGGCCGGAACGGCTCGGTAGCGCCGGTCTCTAGGCTCAGCCGGGAGAAACCCATCGCCGTGGCCTCGGCGAGGATATGCCCGAGCAACCGGGACGCGACGCCCGTTCCCCGGCGATCGGCCGCCGTGCGCATCGACTTGACCTCGGCGTGGCGGTCGTCCAATCTCTTGATCGCACCGCAGCCGACCAGCGTGTCGGCGTCCAGGACCGACCAGAAGGTGATCTCGGGCCTGCGGAGCGCATCGAGATCAAGGGCATGCTTGCTCTCTGGCGGCGTGGTGGCCAGCATGTCCCGGACATGCTGCTCGAGGAACGCAGCGATCCCCGGCCCGGCCAGGTCATCAACGATTATCTCCATTTCCGCCTCCCCTCTCCCCTCTCCCTCTCCCTCATCATCTTCAACGCATCGCCCTCACCCGCCCCACCCGCATTCCCCTCGAGTCAATGAAAGTGGCGCTCTATTGAATCTTTGAGGTAGAACGCCACATTCATTGATTTCACGCCCATTCCCACGCCCGCCGATATGGGTGGAATGTATCGTTTTGGGCGATCGAGGTCGACATCGCCATCACCCGGGCCGACTGCCCAGCCGTCAGGCGCCCCCCGCGACCCGTTGCCTGTCCAGGCGCGCGCCGATCTCGGCGTCAAGTGCGGTCGCCTGCTCGGCGTCAAGCAGGACGTACGCCCGGGAGCGCCCGCGCCCGTCCGGGCGCCACCACACCGGGTCGGTCGTGTTCCACCGGTCGGCGGCCAGCACCCGGGTGAGGACCTTGAACGTGGCCGTCCGCGGTAGCTGGCTCGCGACCCTGACTAACCGTGGCTGCTGCTTACGGCCGATGTCGCTTCCTTCTCGTCATCGGCGCCACTAGTGCGCGTGGCTCACAGCGCGCGCCGCCGCCGTCGCGGCAGCCGGCCGTCGACTCGCCACTTCGAGCCGGGCCGTCCGGGCAGCAGCAAGACGATCAGCAGGCCCAGGACCGAAAGAATGAGGCCGAACGTCAACCCGACCCGCTCACCGTAGCCCTTGCGCTCCGACAGCCACGACGCCGCCGCCGCCGAAATCAGCCATGCGAACACGAAGTACAGCGCATTGACGCCGACCGCGCCGCTCATTTCGTCGCTCCGTAATTGGTCATGTCCCCAGGTACGCCTTCTGGACCCCGGGATCATTCTGCAGGCTCGCCGAATCGTTGGCCAACGCCACCCGCCCCGTCTCCAGCACGTAGCCGCGGCTGGCGGCGTCGAGCGCCCGGTTGGCGTTCTGCTCGACCAACAGGATCGCGACCCCGGAGCGGTTGATCTCGCCGATGGTCTCGTAGATCCGCTGCACCAGGATCGGGGCGATCCCGAGCGACGGCTCGTCGAGCAGCAGCAGCTTCGGCCGGGCCATCAGCGCCCGCCCGATCGCGAGCATCTGCTGCTCGCCGCCGGACATCGTGCCGGCCTTCTGGCGGTCGCGCTCCTTGAGCCGGGGGAACAGGTCGTAGACGCGATCGAGGTCCTCGGCGATCTCGGGGCCGCGCCGCCGGTGCGCGCCCAGGTCCAGGTTCTCGCGCACGGTCATCCGCGCGAAGCAGTGGCGGCCCTCGGGGGCGAGCGCGATCCCGCGGATGGGTATCTCGTGCGCCGGCACGCGCGTGATGTCCTCTCCGGCGAACGTGATCTTCCCGGAGCGAGCCGGGGTCAGTCCCGAGATGGAACGCAGGGTGGTGCTCTTGCCGGCCCCGTTCGAGCCGATCAGCGTGACCACCTCGCCCGCATCGACGGTCAGCGAGATGCCTTTCAGCGCCTCGATCGCGCCGTAGTAGGTATGGATGTCCGAAACTTCGAGCAGGGTCATCACGCCTGCTTTCCGAGATAAGCCTCGATCACCCCGGGGTCCGCGCGGACCACGGCCGGCTCACCTTCGGCGATCTTCTTGCCGTAGTCGAGCACCGTGACACGCTCGGAGACTCCCATCACGACCTTCATGTCGTGCTCGATCAGCAGGATCGTCAGCTCCAGGTCGTCCCGCATCCTCCGCATGAACTCCGTCAGCGCCTGGGATTCATTCGGGTTCATGCCGGCGGTCGGCTCGTCGAGCAGCAGCAGTCTCGGCTGGGACGCCAGCGCCCGGGCGATCTCCACCCGCCGCTGGTCACCGTATGGCAGCTGCGCGGCGAGCCGGTCGAAGACGGGCTCACGCAGGCCGACGTACGCCAGCAGTTCGCGGGCGTGCTCACGCGTTTGGAGTTCCTCGCGGCGGACCCGGGGCGGCCGGAAGATCGACCCGAAGAGCCCGGCCCGCATTTGCGCATGGTGCCCGACCATCACGTTCTCGACGGCCGTCATCGCCCCGAACAGGCGGATGTTCTGGAAGGTCCGCGCGACGCCGTGCTTGGTGATCACGTCCGGCCGCGCGTGCGTGATGTCTCGCTCGCCGAGCAGGATCCGTCCCTCGGTCGGCCGGTACAGCCCGGTCAGCATGTTGAACAGAGTCGTCTTGCCGGCCCCGTTCGGCCCGATCAAAGACACGATGGAGTGCTGCGGGACGTCGAACGAGACGTCGTTGACGGCGACCAGGCCGCCGAACATCTTTGTGACGTGCTCCGCGCGCAGGACGCTGAGGGCGGCGGCGGGCGGCGCAGGCGGGGGCGTCTCGACCGGGCTCACGTCGGACCCCCAGCGGGGCCCTGGGTTTCCACGAGCTGGGCGTCCTCCGCGGCGATCTCGGACGTGAGCTCGAGCCGGCGCCGACGCTCCGGGATCAGGCCCTGTGGCCGGAGCAACATCATGATCACCAGCAGGAACCCGAAGATCCCGAACTCCACCTCGGTGAGCTGGAAGTTGAACCCCAGCTTGGCGGGGATGCCGTTCAGGACGTCAGGAATCAGGTAGTTGTTGATGTATCCCAGCGCCAGCCCTCCGACCACCGCTCCCCAGATCGACCCGAGCCCGCCGATGATCACCATTGCGAGGATGAAGATCGAGAACCCGAACTGGAACTGCGCGGCGTTGACCACGGTGTAGTAGGTACCGAAGAACGCGCCCGACATGCCGCCGAACGCGGCGCCGATCGAATACGCGAGCAGCTTCGTCTTCACCAGCGGAATGCCCATCGACACGGCCGCCACCTCGTCCTCACGCAGCGCGATCCAGGCCCGGCCGAGCCGGGAGTCGCGCAGCCGCAGGTTGACGAACAGCACGAAGAGCAAGATGGCGAAGATCAGCCAGTACCACGGTCTCAGGTTCAGCAGGCTGAACGACCCGATCCCCGGGAAGTACGGCGAGTCCACCGCGCTGATGCCGAGGTTGCCGGCGGTCAGCGTCATGCCGCCGCCGACGTGGATGCTCTGGCCGTTGACCGCCAGCGTGCCGATGATCTCGCCGAACGCGAGCGTGACGATCGCGATGTAGTCGCCGCGCAGGCGCAGCGTCGGCAGACCGATCACCACTCCGGCCGCGGCGCAGATGAGCGCCGCAGCGATCAGGATCAAGATGAAGTTGAGGTGGACGCCGGGCAGCGTGCGCGCCACCGGCGAGACGAGCACGTGGACCTGCCCCTTGAAGAAGAACCCAGAGCCGAACCACCCGAGCGAGTACGCGCCGAGCGCGTAGAACGCGACGTACCCGAGATCGAGCAGCCCGGCGAACCCCACGACGATGTTCAAGCCCAGCGACATCACCGCGTAGGCCACCGCGATGATCGTCGCGTTCATGAACGCGCTGGACGAGGAGAACAGGAACGGCAGGACGATCCCGATCACCAGGAACGATACGGTCAGCGCCCGGCTCGACCACGGCGGGAGCCGCTTGTCCACCGCCGCGCGCCACTCGCGCAGCTGTGCGCGCAACTCGCTCATCCGGCTTCCCTCGTCTCCTCGCCGAGCAGACCGCGCGGGCGAAGGACCATGATGGCGATGAGGTAGCCGAACACGACCGCCTCGGTCCACTGCGGGCCCAGGCGCGAATCGGATAGCGACTGGATGACGCCGATGATCAGTCCGCCGAGCACGGCACCGCGGACGTTGCCGATGCCGCCCATGACCGCCGCGGTGAACGCGATCAGTCCGGCCTTGAAGCCCTGGAAGTACCAGATGTTCGTCTCGTAGAGCGCATAGACGAGTCCCGCGGCGCCGGCCAGCATGCCGCCGAGCAGGAAGGTGAGCGAGATCGTGGAGTTGACGTTGATGCCCATCAGGCGGGCTGCCTCGGGGTCCTGGGCGGTGGCGCGCATCGCCCGGCCGGCCCGGGTGGTGTTGATGAACCAGGTCAGCGCGAACACGAGCGGGATCATCACGGCGAACGCGAGGATGTACCCGCGCAGGATAGGTACGCCGCCGATGGTGAACACCGTTTGCTGCGCGTGGATCAGGTCGGGGACGCTCTGCGGTGAGCCCCCGCGCCAGAGCAGGCCCACGTTCTGCAGAATGAACGAGAAGCCGACCGCCGTGATCAGCGACGCGAGCTTGGGCGCGCTTCGCAGCGGCCGGTAGGCGACCCGCTCGATCAGGACGTTCAGGGACCCGGTCACGATCATCGTGATGATCAGGGTCACCAGCAGGCCGCCAACCAGCCCCAGGGCACCGGTGGTAAGCCCGAGCCCGAGCGTGGCCCACAGGCCGACGGCGGTGAAGGAGCCGATCATGAACACGTCGCCGTGGGCGAAGTTGATCAGCTCGATGATGCCGTAGACGAGGGTGTACCCGATCGCGATCAACGCCCAGATCGCGCCGTTGGACAGGCCCTCGGCGAAGTTAAAGCCCAGCTTCGACAGATCGTGATGGATCACCACGTGACCCGCCACGAAGCCGGCCTGGTAGCCGCTAATCAGATCGGTGATGCCGTAGTAGATCGGCAGCGCCGCGAGCGCCGCGATCAGACCCCAGCGGCCGGCATAACGGCGGACCGCCGCGAGCGGGCGTGCCGCTACCGCCGGCGGAGGGCTGGGCGAAATCGTTGTGGTTTCCACGGTTCCCAGGTGATGTGCAGACGGAGTATCGATGCAGCCTAGCGGGCGTGGAGGGGGCGCGGTGCGCCCCCTCCACGGTTTCCTAACCTGTGACGGTCTTGGTAGGCGTGATCGTCTTGAGGAAGACCGGCTCGCCGTTGGTCCCGACCTTGTACAGGCCGTAGGACTTCAGGGTCGTGTCGCCGTTCTTGTCGAACCCGTAGGTGCCGAGCACCGAGTTACGCGCGGTGGTCGCGAACAGGGCATGTAGCACGGCCGACTTGCTGTTGCCCTGAGCGCCGAGGCTCGCGATCGTGTCGAGCCCGAGCTTCATCACCTCGTAGCCGTAGATCGCGTACGGGTCGGGATTGGCCGTGCCGTACTTGGCCTGGTACGCGGCCAGGAACGCCTTGCCACCCGGATACGCGGCCAGGTCCTGGGTCGCGACCGTGCACTGGATCAGCGGGTCAATCGCGGCCGGGACGCCACCCTTGGCCGCGTTCGTGTAGGAGTCCGAGCAGACACCATCGCCGCCGAAGATCTTGGCCTTGGGGATCGCCGAGTTGACGTCCTTGGTGATCTGGACGGCGCCATTGGCGGTAATGCCGGCGAAGTAGAAGCAGTCGGCGCCCTGGCCCTGGATCGTCGACGCGTAGGAGCGGAAGTTGGGCGCGGTCGGGTCGATCCCGGTGTTGCTCACGATGTTGACCCCGTAATAGCCCTTCTCCAGCTCGAGCAGCGTGGCCAGGCCCGCCCCGTACGCCTCCTTGTCGTTGGCGATGGCGACCTTGGTGCAGCCGGCCTGCTTCATCGCGATCAGGCCGGCCGCGGCCTGGATCGAGTCGATCGGCACGATACGCAGGTAGGTACGGACTCCGGTCGGGTAGTACTTCTGCGGCTCGCCGGGGGCGCTGCCAGGCAGGCTCGTCGTCAGGCCGACGTAGGTGTTCGCCGGGCTCACCTGGGGGATTCCCCCCTGGTTGAGGATCGGGATAGATACCTCGCTGGCGCCCGAGTTGAATTCGCCGATGTAGTAGACGGCCTTCGGGTCCGTAGCCACCTTGCGCGCGTTGGCGGCCGTCTGGCCGGGGTCCCACTTGCCGGCCGCCGCGGTCGAGTCGTCGAGCGACTGGTAGTTCACCGTCCACTGCCCGGCCTTGCCGCCCGCCTGAGCGAGCGCGAGCTTCATTCCGTTGACCAGCGGAATGGTCTGGCTGGTCGAGGCGCCCTGCAACGGGAGGCTCGAGTAGATGTCGACCGTGTTGCCGGACGAACTGCTTGATGAGCTGCTTGATGAGCCGCCGCCGGCGGCGCTGCTACTACTGCTACTGCTACAGCCGACAACCGCGAGGGCGACCGCGGCCAAGGCCGCGATCGCTGGGGTTCGTCTCATTATCTTCCTCTCGTCGATTTCATAGCCGGTGACAGCCGCGGGATGAAACAGTTTGACCACGTCCTTCGCGTCGGCTGCACATGCCGATCTCGTCTAGGTCGGCCCGCAGTGGGGGCCGATCTGCCAGCGTGCCGCAGCACCAACCGGCTCAACTATGTACACGCACGGCGCGGGGCTAAGTCGTTCCCTGTCACACCTTCGGTCCCACAGAAGTGGGCTCGTTCGGGTCCCGGCCGTCCTGGCACGGGGAAGAGCTTGCCAGATTCCTGTATCGCGGAGATTAACCGCAGGGTCACGAAACGATCAAGGGCCAGATGCCGAGGAGCCTACTCTGGCCGTCCGCGTCCGCCTGCGTGCGACAATGAGGTCGTGCGATGTCCCGCCGTGCGGGGCTTGTCTGCGCCGCTGATACTGGCCGCGGCGCGAGGTCGGCGGCGCCCAGCCCGCTGGTTGTTGCCCGCGCTGGGCATCGCGCTCGCGGCGGCGTTCGCCGCGGGCGTCGCGGCCGAGTCCCAGATCGCGGGCGACCAGAGCGCCCGATCGGTGCTCGAGGCGACATCACCGCTGGACAGCGAGGTCCGCGTCACCTGGCAGGGGGCAATCAGCCCCGGCGTGGCGGACCAGGCGCGGGCTCTGCTGAGCGGGCTTGGCTTGGGGTCGCAGACCGAGGTGGTGCTGATGAACCCGGTGCGGCTAGGCGGAGTGGTCGTGCGCCCGGCCGCGATTGCCCCGCGGGGCCAGTGGCTCCCTGGCCCCGCGCTGGCCCGCCTCGGGGCCTGCCGCCCGGAGCGCTGCCCGATGCTGCTCGTCGGCGGCGGTTCGGTCCCCTCGACGCTGGCCGCGATCGGCGTCCGGATCCAGGTCGTCGGCCCGGCGTCGCTGCGCTCGCCGGTGCCCCTCGGGTTCGTGCCGTCCAGCGCGGGTGCCGCGCCGGTGCTCGTGACCACCGATGTCGCCGGATTGGCATCGCTGCCAGGACTCAGTGGCCTGTACCGGACGTACAGCTGGCTGGCGCCGCTCACGGTGACCCGGCTGTCGGGGTGGCAGCTGGCCGACACCGAGGACCGGCTGGCCCGCGCGCAGGCCCGCCTGCTGCTGACCGGGAGCCAGTTCAGCCTGAGCGCGCCGTTCACCACACTGGACGAAGCGCGGGCCGAGGCGAGCGTGGCGCCGCAGCGGCTGCTGCTCGCGGGCGGCGGCGCGATCGCGGCGCTGGCGCTGTTCATCGTCCTCGCAGGCGGCGGACTTCGCCGCGATCAGCGGGCCGAGCTTGACCGGCTCCGCTATGCGGGTGCCCGCACGCGCCACTGCGTCCTGTTCGTGGCGACCGAATCTGGATGGCTGTGCGCAGCCGCGCTGGGCGTCGGCGCGGCCGCGGGAATCGGGGCGGCGGCGCTGCTGGCCAGGGCCGAAGGGGAACCGGCGGGCGCGATCCTGACCCACAGCCTGATCACCCCCGCGGGGGTGATCGCGCTGGCGACCGGGTGGCTGGCGGCCACCGTGCTGCTCGCCGCGCTGGTGCTGATGCGCAGCGCGAGGCTGATCGACATGCTGGCCGTCGCGGCCGCGTCGGCCCTGGTGGCCGCGCTGGTCAGAGGCACGGGCAGCGATCACGCGCTGGCGCTGCTGCTCGCGCCGCTTGGCTGCGTGGCCGCCGGGGTGCTGACGTTTCGCGCTGCGGGGCTGGTGCTGCGGGGAGCCGAGCGCGTGGCCCGCGGCGGCCCGGTGCTCGCCCGCCTCGCGCTCGTCAACCTGGCCCGCTCTCCCGCGGTGCCGGCGCTGGCCATCGCGTTCATCGCCGTCGCCGTAGGCCTGGGCGGCTTCGCCCTCGCCTACCGGTCGACGCTGATCCGCAGCGCGGCAGATCAGGCGGCGGATCGCGTCCCGCTCGACGCACTGGTCTCGCCGGGGCCGGATTTCAGCACCCCGCTCGAGTTGGCTCCGCTGCCGCGCTGGCAGGCGCTCGCGGCCGACGCCGTGCTGCCCATCCGCCGGACGGACGCGAACTACACCAGCGGCGCCGGGACCGTGACGGTTCCCGCGCTCGGTGTTCCCGCCGCCGGGCTGATCAAGATCCACGGCTGGCGGGAGAGCGACGGCTCGGCGCCCCTGACCGCGCTCGCCCGGCGCCTGGAGCCAACCGGCCCGGTCCGCTCTCCTGGACCGATGCTACCGGCCGGCGCGCGCTGGCTGTCACTGCGCGCTTCCTCGCCGGACCTCACGGTCGACGTGACCGCGGACCTGCGCGACCCCCAGGGAGCGATCCGGCAGGTCGCGTTCGAACCAGTCGGCGCCGGCGCCGCGCTGCTGCGCGCCCCCGTGCCGCCCGGACGGTGGGAGCTGGAAGCCCTCGAGCTCGACGAACCCACCGGGGTCGCCATCACGAACGGCCACCAGAACGGCGAGAACCCGGCCGCCGCAACTCAGTCTCAGACCCGCGTCGCGCTCGGGCCGCTGCTCGCGCTGCCGGGCGGCGGGTCATCGCTGCTGCGCGTGCCGCTCGGCGCCTGGCGCGGGGTAGGCGCGGCGGCGACACCTGCTCCCGTGCGAAGCGGCGCCGCTGCGACGGTCGACTTCGCGATGAGCGGAACACCCGGCGTGCTCCGGCCCGCGCAGCCCACCGACACGCACCCAGTCCCGGTGCTCGCCGATCCGCAGACGGCCGCCTCCTCCGGGCCCAGTGGGCGCATCGCCCTGACGGTCGACGGCCTCCCGGTGATCGCGCGCGTGGTCGGGGTCCTCAGCCGCTTCCCGACGCTTCCCGCCGACTCGGCCGGCTTCGTCATCGCCGACGAGCCGACGCTCGCGGCCGCCCTGGACGCGCAGCTCCCCGGTCAGGGCCGGCCCGACGAGCTGTGGATCGCGACCGGGCACCTGGCGGGGCTGCGGGCCGCGCTCGGGAGCGGGACGCTCGCCCAGCTCGACTCCTCGTTCCGCGTCGACATCGACGATCAGCTGCGGGACGCGCCGGTGGCGCGCGGGGTGCTGGGCATGCTGATCGCGGCGACGGCGCTGTCCGCGGTGCTGGCCGTCGTCGGGTTGCTGGCGGCGCTGCTCGGCGGCGTCCGCGATGCGCGGGTCGAGTCAGACCTCCAGGAGCAAGGCGTCGGCCCGCGCGCGCTCCGGGCCGAGCTGCGCGTCCGGCTCGCGCTCGCGAGCCTGCTGGGGGTGGTCGCCGGCGTCGGGATCGCAGTACTGCTGACGCGACTGGCGGTCGCGAGCGTTCGCGCCGCGGGCACCGTCGCCGAGCCCAGCCCGCCGGTGGTGGCGGTAGTTCCGTGGGCGGCGCTGGCGGCCTGGAGTGCTGGCACGTTCGCGGTGCTCGCGCTCGCGGGATGGCTAGCGCCCCGGGGGAGCGGCCGATGAGCGAAGCGGTCGTCGAGCTGCGCGACGTGTTCTGCGTTCACCGCACGAACGAGGGGGACGCGGCGGCTCTGGCGGGGACGAACCTCGAGCTGGCCCGCGGCGAGCTGCTGTGCGTGCTCGGTCCGAGCGGTGCCGGCAAGAGCACGATGCTGCGCGTGGTCGCCGGGATCCAGCCGCCGTCAGCCGGGGTCGTCCGCGTGCTGGGCCGCGATATCGGCCGGATGCCGGCCCGCTCCCGGTCGCGGCTCCGTCACGAGCTGGTGGGTTTCCTCGGGCAGCACACCGAAACAGCGCTAAGTCCGGATCTTCGGATGCGGGACGCGGTCGGGCTGCCGCTCGCGCTGCGCGGAGTGCCGAGGCGGGAGCGTCGCATCCGAGTCGGTGAACTGTTCGAGGCCGCGGCGCTGGCCGACCGGGCTGACGCGTTGCCGGGGGAGCTGTCCGGGGGCGAGCGCCAGCGGTTTGCGCTGTGCGCCGCGCTCGCCCACCGGCCCGCGCTGCTGCTCGCCGACGAGCCGACCGGCGAGCTCGACGACGCCAGCGCCGACGCGACCCGCGCGCTGATCGTCGAGCTCGCCCGCACCAGCGGCACGAGCGTCATCCTGGTGACCCACGATCCGGCGACCGCTGAGGTCGCGGACCGCACCCTGGCGATCCGGGACGGGCGGATCGTCGGCGACCGGCGCGGCGGACAGGAGTCGCTCGTGATCAACGACGGCTGGCTGCGGCTTCCCGCCGAAGTGCTCACCCAGGCCGGTATCGGGCGCCGCGCCCGCGTGCGGCCAACCCCGGACGGGGTAATCGTGACGCGGGCTGACAGCGATTCCGGCCTGCCCGGCCCGCCCGGGTCGGCGGGTTCGGCGGGTCTGACCCCAGCCAGCGCCCGGCCCCGGCCACCGGTCCCCTGGGCCCCCGTCAAGGTCGAGCTTTGCTCCGTGGCGCGCACCTACGGGCACGGGCTCACCAGGCGCGATGTGCTCGGCGGGCTCACGCACGACTTCGCGCCCGGCCAGCTGACCGCCATCACGGGTCGCTCCGGGGCGGGGAAAACGACGCTGCTCAAGCTGGTGGCCGGGCTCGACCGCCCCACTTCGGGCCAGGTCACGCTGGACGGGCACCCGCTCGGTGACCGCAACGGTGAGCAACTCGCGAGCCTGCGCCGGGAGCGGATCGGATACCTCTCGCAGGAACCCGCGCCGATCGGGTTCCTGAGCGCCGAGGAGAACGCCGTGCTGGTACTGCGGATACGCGGCTGGGCCGCCGGCGCCGCCGCCGAACGCGCGGCCCAGGCGCTGATCCGGGCCGGGCTCGCCGACCGAGCCCGCCAGCGCGTCCACCGGCTCTCGGCCGGGGAAGCGCAGCGCCTGGCGCTGGCCCGGGCGCTCGCGAGTGCGCGGGGGCTGCTGATCGTCGACGAGCCGACCTCGAGGCAGGACGAGCACAACGCGCGGGCCGTCGCGGCTCTGCTGGCGGCCGCCGCGCACGAGGAGGGCCAGACGGTGATCTGCGCCACGCACGATCCCGCCGTGATCCGCCAGGCCGACCAGGTCGTCGCCCTAGCCGGATAGCTAAGTCAGGGAAGTGGGTGGACGTCTTTCACCCGGGACGGAGTTCATCGGTGCCGCCCTCTTCGGCCCCGAGTACGTCCGTGCCGCCCGGCTCAGCCCCGAGTATGTCCGTGCCGCCCTCTTCGGCCCCGAGTTCGTCCGTGCCGCCCGGCTCAGCCCCGAGGACGTCCGTGCCGCCCTCCTCGGGTCCCAGTATGTCGGTGGGATCGTTCGCCATAGTGACCTCCTCTGCGATGCTCACGCCTAGTCTCGACCATTTTCCGCGGTCGTGCCAGCCAACCAGGTCGCCGCCCTAGCGGGATAAGGGTGCGCGATCAGGCCGTTGCCTTCCCGACAGCCCGCCCAGGATGACAGCCACCGCCGCGCTGGCCGCGAAGATCGTCGGCAGGGGCACGCCCGCGCTGGTCAGCGGGCCTACGCCGAACGCGGCGACGGCCGCCGCACCCGATGGCTGGGCCGGCTCCGGATCGAGGGGGAGCCGCAGGCTGACGGCGATCAGGCCGGCCAGCAGGCAGGCGGCCAGCACCGGGAGGCCTATCCAGAACCCGAGGCCGGTGAACGCCGCGACGAACACCGGCGCCAGGGCCGTGCCCAGGCCGAGCAATGCGTTCAGGACCAGTCCTTCAGGATCGGGTCGCGTCCGTTCCATAGCGCCAGGCCCAGGCAGAGCCGCTGCTCGATATCACAGAACCCGGCCAGGCCGTCCTTGAGCCTGCCGAATCCTGCCCCCGCTCCCGTTCGGCGCCCACCGCAGCCCCTCTCCTTCACGACGTAGCGATCAGTCAGGGACATGCTAGACGTCGGCGGTGTGTCCAGGAGCTGCCGCGAACTTCCGGTCGTCGGTCAGCAAGGGAAGGGCGAGGGCTTCGGCCAGGGCGACGTACATGGCGTCGTAAGCACTGAAGTTCTGGCGCATCTCGAATGCTCGCGCTTGCAGCGGCTGCATCGCGTGACGCACAATCCGCAGGCCGGCGTAGTCGGTGAGGAACTCCAGAGCCCGGTCGACGGTGATCCGCACGTTGGGCTTCGTGGTGATGGCCAGACCGCGGACGACGCTGGAGACTTCGGCATCGATGAGCGCCGGCGCGTGGACGATCCGGGCGAGCCGCCGACGAAGGAGATCGTCTCCCGGCCTATTGGCCAGGAGACGGATGACAATCGAGCAGTCGACAACGTAGGTCACCGGCGCTCGTCGTCGATGAAGGACCGCAGATCCTCGACGGTATAGCTAACGGGATCGCGCGAGGCGATACTCGCCATCACGTCCTCGATGGGCCGCATCGCGGCCTCGCTGGCCAGTAGTTCCCTGAGAAAGGCAGCTAGCGATATTCCGCGCGCCTCGGCACGTGCCTTGAGGGCGGCGACGACGTCTACCGGTACGTCGCGAACCTGGACAACAGTGGTATCCATATCCCTAGTCTACGCCTTATGCATGCAGAATGCATGCATAAGGTGCCTTCGAGCTACCGGCCCGGCGCGCGGGCGCCGGCAGGCCGGCCTAGGGTTAGCCCGGCCTGACGTAGTCCACGTCCGCCGGGCCTGATAGACACAAGGCAACAGCCAAGCCATCAGGAGCCCTTCGTGACCGAACCCCGCGCAGACCTGTCCGGGCGGCGTCAGCGCCCCGGCCAGCAGGCCGGAAACGGCGAGGCTCCTGCTCAGCGCGGAAACAAGTGGTGGACGCTGGTCGCGGTGTGCCTGGGTACGTTCATGCTGCTGCTGGACATCACGATCGTGAACGTGGCCCTGCCTGACATCCAGCGGGCCCTGCACTCGAGCTTCTCGGACCTGCAGTGGGTCGTGGACGCGTACGCGCTGACCCTGGCGGCGTTCCTGCTGACCGCGGGCAGCCTGGCGGACATGTACGGCCGCCGTCTGCTCTACCTGGTCGGCCTGGCCCTGTTCACCTGCGCGTCGGTGCTGTGCGGCTTTGCCGCCAGCACGCTGATGCTGCAGTTGTCCCGCGGCCTGCAGGGCGTCGGCGGGGCGATCATGTTCGCGGTGTCCCTGGCTCTGCTCGCGGACGCCTTCCGCGGCCGGGACCGCGGGGTCGCGTTCGGAGTCTGGGGCACGGTGACTGGCCTGGCGGTCGCCATCGGCCCGCTGCTCGGTGGCGTGCTGACCAGCGGCCTTTCCTGGCGGTACATCTTCTTCGTGAACGTGCCCATCGGCATCACCGCCGTCGCCATCACGATTACGAGGGTGGCGGAATCGCGCGCGCCGCAGGCCAGCCGGCCCGATTGGCTGGGCTTCGTGATCTTCACGGTGGCGCTGTCGAGCCTGGTCTACGGGCTGATCGAGTCGAACCAGCGGTCTTTCACTGACGGCCTGGTGCTCGGCTGCTTCGCCGCCGCGGCCGCGCTGCTCGTCCTCTTCGTCGTGGTGGAGCGGCGCAGTGCGCACCCGATGTTCGACCTGAACCTGTTCCGGCTGCCGACCTTCAGCGGCGGCTTGACCGCCGCGTTCGGGCTCAGCGCGTCGATCTTCGCGATGCTGCTGTACCTGGTGCTGTACCTGCAGGACATTCTGGGCTACTCGCCGCTGGCCGCCGGCGTGCGACTGATGTACATCTCCGGAGCCATCCTGGTCACCGCCACCGTGGCCGGGCGGCTTTCCTCCCGGGTGCCCGTCCGGCTGCTGATCGGCCCCGGCCTGATCATCGTCGGCGTCAGCCTGCTGCTGATGCGCGGGCTCAACGCCGGCTCGTCCTGGACCCATCTCATCCCGGGCATGATCGTGGGTGGCGTCGGGATCGGCCTGGTGAACCCGCCGCTGGCCTCCACGGCGGTCGGCGTGGTGCCACCGCAGCGGGCCGGCATGGCCTCGGGCATCAACTCCACCTTCCGCCAGGTCGGGATCGCCACCGGCATCGCCTTGCTGGGGTCGCTGTTTTCCAACCAGGTGAAGGATCAGGTGATGTCCCTGGCGGCCGCCGTACCCGGGCTGTCCAGCCGGGGCCCGCAGATCGCCGCCGCCGTCCAGTCCGGGCAGATCGGGCAGGTGATCGCCAAGCTGCCCCTGTCGGCCAGGCAGTCCGTGGGCGTGATCACCCGAACGGCCTTCACCACGGGCCTGAACCTCATCCTTCTGGTGGCGGCGATCATCGCGCTGGTATCAGGCGTGGTGTCCCTGGCCGCGATCCGCAGCCGGGACTTCGCCCAGCAGCAGGGGCCGGTCAGTCCAGCCGGTTAAAGGCGAAAAGCTGTCAGGCCGAACGGACCTGGTTTCCCGCCCCGTGAGATGTGCTTCTCCACCCTCCGGGGCCTGGGCGTCCGTCTACTATCCGTGGTAGATGTATCGCCGCGACTCCGACGAGCTGCAGGCGGCTCGCGCGCAGCTCGTCAGCTATAGCGCACGCCTGCTTGACGACGGGCTGGCCGTCGGCAGCGCAGGCAATATCAGCGTCCGTGCCGGTGACATCGTGGCGATCACCCCGTCGGGGATCAGCTACGCGGACATGCGGCCCGGCGACGTCTGCCTGGTCACGTTGGACGGCACCCAGCTCCTGGACGGCACCGGGTACGACGCACCGGAAACGCCATCCTCCGAGACGCCGATGCACCTGGCGATCTACGCGGCGACCAGCGCGGCGGCCGTCGTGCACACGCACTCGCCCGAGGTGATCGCCCTGTCGGCGACGCGCTCGGAGCTGCCGGCCATCCACTACGCGATTACCGGGCTCGGCGGCCCGGTCCGCGTCGCGCCCTACGTGCGCTTCGGGTCACCGGGCCTGGCCGCCGCGGCCGTGGCGGCGCTGGACGGCCGCGGCGCCGTCATCCTGCGCAACCACGGGGCGGTCACCTACGGCCGCGACCTCGCCCAGGCTTACGACCGGGCCCTGCTCCTGGAGTGGCTGGCCCGCACCTACCGGCTGGCGCTGTCCTACGGCGAACCCGCGATCCTGTCGGCCGCCGAACTCGAGGAGGTCACGGCCGAGACCCGCCGCCGCCGCTACGGCGAGCGCCGCGGCCGCCCCTCCTGACCGAGCCGAAGGGCCGCGGCACCACCCTGCGAACACACCGCAGGGCGATAAGACAAACCCAAGCGCACTGGCCGACGCCTCGATGAGTACGCGGGGCAGCACCAGCGCTTTGGGGCCGACGAACATGTCGATGACCTGCTCTGTCATGCGGATAAGGCAGCCGCGCAGGTCGGTGGGGTCGGCCTCATCGCCGGGTCGGTGACCGTGACAGGTTTCAGACGAAAGCTGTCTGAAATTGTCACGATAGAATCTGCCCCGGTCCGAGACAAGAGCTCGACGACTCCTGCCGCCGATCCGCGGACCGTAGACACGAGAGGCCGCTCGTTCATGACCGAGACTGAGCAGCTGGCCCAGCTTCTGGCGTCGCGCCTGCAGGTGCTGTGGGGGACTGCCGTCGAGATCACCGGCGTCGAGCCGCTGTCAGGTGGCGCGAGCCGGGAGAGCTGGGGTATTCAGGCCCGGATGGCCGACGGCGCGGAGCGTCGCCTGATCCTGCTCCGTGATCCGGGTCGGTCAGATCGCGACCGGGACGTGGCTGTCGAGGCGGCGGCCATGGCCGCGGTGAGAGCGGCCGGCGTCCCGGTGCCCGAGCTGTATGACCATGGGCAGGAAGCCCTCGGCGCCGGCCAGGCCTACCTGCTGATGGAGCGCCTGGACGGTGAGACGATCCCGCGGCGGCTGCTGCGGGACGAGGCGTACGCGGCCGCGCGGCCCGGGCTTGCGCGCCGCCTCGGGGAGATCCTGGCCCGGATCCACCGGGTAGATCCCGATTCTGTCCCTGGCTTGCCCCGGGTCGACGCGCTCAGCCAGGCGGTCGGGCTGTACGAGGACTTCGCCGAGCCGCGGCCCGCGCTTGAGATCGGCCTGCGGTGGCTCGCCGGGCACCGGCCCCTGCCCACGGCGGACGGCCTGGTGCATGGCGATTTCCGGACCGGCAACCTCATCGTGGGCTCCGGCGGGCTGCGGGCCGTGCTGGACTGGGAGCTTGCCCATCGCGGTGACCCGATGCTCGACCTGGGCTGGCTGTGTACCAAGGTCTGGCGGTTCGGCTCGGCGAATCCCGTCGGCGGCTTCGGCGCTCGCGCCGACCTGATGTCGGGCTACGCCGAAGGCGGCGGCATCGCCCCGGACGAGGCCACCCAGCGGTGGTGGGAACTGTACGGCACCGTGCGATGGGCTCTGCTGTGCCGTCGGCAGGCCGCGCGGTATCTCTCCGACTCCGAGCCATCCATCGAGCTCGCCGTCCTCGGCCGCCGCGTGTGCGAACAGGAATACGACGTTCTGCTCGCGCTGGGCTACGCCGCGCCAGTGCAGATCACCGACCCGCTGGCGGACGTCGGCCCGGCCACGGCACCCCACGACCCGCCGACCGGTCCTGCCCTGCTCCGTGCCGTCCGCGAGTTCCTCACCACCGAGGTCGCCGTGACCGATCCGCGCCTGGCGTTTCACGCCCGGGTGGCGGCGAACGCGCTGCGGATCGCGGAACGCGAGGCCATGCTCGCCCCCGGGCACGCGCGCGACCACCGGGCCAGGCTCGCCGCTCTCGGCTGCGCCGACGACGCCGAGCTCTGCGCGGCCATCCGCGACGGTGCGCTGGATCATCGCTTCGACGATGTCATCGCGGCGGTCCGCGCCACGACTATCGATAAGCTCGCGGTCGCTAACCCCGGCCACCTGGCCCGCCCCGGATAAGCCCGGATGAGCCGCTGAAGGAGACGACTAACGTGGACTTCAACCTGCCCGAAGGCCTGCGGCAGTACCTGGAAGAACTCGACGAGTTCGTCGAGCGCGAGATCAAGCCGCTCGAGCAGGCCGGCGACAACATCCGGTTCTTCGACTACCGCCGGGAAGACGCCAGGACCGACTGGGACCGCGGCGGGCTGCCCAACCGCGACTGGGAGGCGCTGCTTGCGGAGGCCCGGCGGCGGGCCGACGCGGCCGGTCACTACCGTTACGCCTTCCCGAGGGAATACGGCGGCCGGGACGGGACCAACCTCGGCATGGCGGTGATACGCGAGCACCTGGCCAGCAAGGGCCTCGGACTGCACTGCGATCTTCAGAACGAGCACGCGATCGTGGGCAACAACGTCGCGCTGCTGCTGATGCTGCACTACGGCAGCGTGGGGCAGCGCCAGGAGTGGGTCGATGATCTCGCCGCCGGGCGGCGTCACTTCGCGTTCGGCATCACCGAGCCCGAGCACGGCAGCGACGCGACGTACATGGAGACCCGCGCGGCGCGAGTGAAGGGGGCTGGGGAGGAGGGTGGGGAATGGGTGATCAACGGCGAGAAGACCTGGAACACCGGCGTCCACACCGCTTCCCACGACCTCATCTTCGCCCGGACCAGCGGGACGCCGGGCAGCGGCGCGGGCATCACCGGGTTCCTCGTGCCGGTCGACGCCGCTGGCTTCACGGTCGAGGAGTACCTCTGGACCTTCAACATGCCCACCGACCACGCGCATGTCTCGCTCACCGGCGTGCGGGTCCCCGACACCGCCATACTCGGCGGCGAAGGCCGGGGGCTCCAAGTGGTCCAGCATTTCTTCAACGAGAACCGCATCCGCCAGGCTGCGTCGAGCCTGGGCGCCGCACAGTTCTGCATCGACCGCTCGGTGGAGTACGCCAAGACCAGAGCCCCGTTCGGCAAGTCGCTCGCGAGCAATCAGGCCATCCAGTTCCCGCTGGTCGAACTGCAGACGCAGTGCGAGATGCTCAGGGCGCTCATCCACAAGACGGCGTGGGGCATGGATCAGTACGGGCCGCTGTCCCAGTCCGACAAGGTCTCCATGTGCAACTTCGTGGCCAACCGGCTGTGCTGTGACGCCGCCGACCGCGCCATGCAGGTGCACGGTGGCCTGGGCTACTCACGGCACCAGCCCTTCGAGCACATCTACCGTCACCACCGCCGGTACCGCATCACCGAGGGCACTGAGGAAATCCAGATGCGGCGGGTGGCGGGCTACATGTTCGGCTACATGAAGCAACGGGCTCCCAAGGGCGTACCCGAGACGCTCGCCGACCGAGACGCCACGTGAGCGAGGTGCGTCGGCGGTCAGGGTCGTGGCGTTCTTCCCGGCTGCTCGAGCGCGCGCGTCACGACGGTCAGGTCCTGGTCACCGAGCCCTTGATCAACGGCCTGCTGCCATTCGTCAGCCAGGCAGGCCAGGACGGCGAACCGGTCGTCGCCGGCCGCCTCCAGGGCGAGGTGTACATCCTTCAGCGCGAGCGCGAGCGCGAATTGGGCCGAGAACTCGCCGTTGACGATCCGCTGCAGCTTAGCCGCCTGCCAGGTGGACACGAGCGGGCCGCCGCCGAGCGCGTCCACCACCGTCCCGGTATCGAGGCCCAGCCGGTCGGCAAGAGCCACGGACGCGGCCACCGCTTCGGTCGCGAACGCGAGCCAGGTGTTGTTCACCAGCTTCAGCCGCGTGCCGGCTCCGGCCTCGCCGACCCAGATCGTGCGCTGGCCGAGCGCGTCGAACAGCGGCGCGACACGCGCGCGCGCCGCGCCGGGCCCCGACGCGAAGATCGTCAGCTGGCCGTGTTCGGCCGGATCCTTGCTTCCCGACACCGGCGCGTCGAGAAGCATCACGTCCGGACGCTGGGCCCTGGCCATGGCCGCGACGCGGTCGATCCCCGCCACGCCGATCGTGCTCATCTGGGCCCAGATCGCGCCCGGCGCCAGAGCAGCGAGCATGCCCTGGTCCCGGGCGATCGAAATAACGGCATCGGCGTCGGTCACCATCGTGACCACGATCGCGGCTCGCCGCGCCGCGTCGGCGACGGTCTCGGCGACCTCCGCGCCGAGCTCAGCCAGGTCCCGGGCCGCCTCTATCCGGCGGTTCCAGACGATCGTCGGGATGCCGGCGCGCAAAGCACTGGCCGCCATCCCGTGCCCCATCGCTCCAATGCCGAGCACCGCAACCGGCTCGTGCGCCCGCGCCATCGGCCACCCCCTTGCCCGGTATCTGCTACGTGACGGGTCCTACCAGCATCGCAGCAGTGCCGCGACGGCGCCAACCCATACACCCCTTATAGCAGCGGCACCGGGCCGACCGGGCCCGTTATCGGCAGCACCACCAGGCAGGGGACATGCACCGGGTGGGCTGGGTCGAGCGCGTTCAGCATGTCGGCCAGCGCGACCGGGTCCGCCGCTATCTCCAGGTGGTCGGTCAGGTCCAGCGGGCACTGGTTCTGCAGCGTGATGTTGGTGACGCCGGGGCCGGACAGGAAGGCCGAGGTATACGGGGTGACCACCTCGTCGTACCGGGACTCGATTGTCTCCCGTTCCCTGCAGGACCGCGGCCGGCGAGGTCCCGCCCCACTCCGGGCCGAAGTGATCAACGGCCCGCCTCCGCGTTGGACAGGATGCGTCGCCCGCTGATCCGGGTCGGCGCGATGCGCACGTACACGTCCCGGGCGCCGGCGGCCCACGGCTCGAGGTGCGTTCGGTCCTCCAGGTGCTTGATGTCGCGCTCGTCTGTGACCTTGTGCGCATGACCATGCACGAGGACGCTCCAGCCGGCATGGAGCGCGTCGTCGAGGAGGTCGGCTTCGAAACTGACCTTGGCGTCGGCGTACACGGCGAGCAGCGCGTCCGGCGCGGTGCGGAAGACGATGCTCTTTCGCGTCATGGCGAAGTTGACCGGCAGGATCATGATCTCGCCCGCGGAGTAAAACGCGACGCGGCCGACGCCGCCGGGTTCTAGCAGGTCGAGGCACTCGACTGGGCTGAGCGTCTGCAGGGCGGCGTGGGCGTCCGGACTGTTCACCGGTTCGTTCACAGTTGTCATGTCTATTCGCCTCCGCCATTCGCGGGTTGTTTCGTTTCTCCAAGCCTGGTCGTGCGGCGTGGGCGGCCGCTGCGGCCTGAGGTCCTGCCGGGGCAGGCCCTTCGGCCCTCCGGCCGAGCTGGTATTCAGTCACCCGTACGGCCACTGAGCCCGTCCGGGGTCAGGTCGTCGCGCTGTACCCGCCGTCGACGACCACCACCTCCCCGGTCACGAACGGGTTCGACGTCACCAGCGAGACGATCGTGGCGGCCACATCCGCCGCCGTCACGCAGCGTCCGAGCGGCGTCATCCGGGCCCGGCGCTGCATGAGCCGTTAGGGGTACGGCTCAGCCGGCGTCGCAGTGTGGCCTCGGGTAACCTTATTACTAGGGTAGGTGCTACGGTCAGCGGGCGGCCTGGTCCGCTGGCGTGCCCAGATCAAGGAAACCCAGATCAAGGAAACACAGAGCAAGGGAAACACAGTGGCGAAGACGGTCAGCTTGGTGGTCGACCGGCTGGTGATGCTCGGTTTCTCCGTGTACGAATCCCGGACATACGTCGGCCTGCTCACGCTCGGGACGGCTACGGGCTATGGCGTATCCAACCAGACCGGGGTGCCGCAGCCGAAGGTCTATGAGACCCTCAGGCGGCTAGCCGACCGTGGTGCGGTGATTCAGACATCGGATCACCCGGCGCGTTACTCCGCGGTGCCGGTAGACGCCCTGCTGGAAAGGCTCGAGCAGGAATTCGCCGACCGGCTCCGCGCGGCTCGTGACGAACTGGCCGCGGTGGCCGTCGGCGACACGAACGCCGAGCCGCGCGTGGTGTGGCGCTACACCGGGCTCCCGGCCATCGCCGACCGGGCGCGGACGATGCTCGGCACGGCGCGGGCGCACGTCTACCTCTCGGGCCAGGCCCCCGACCTGGCGCTTCTCGCCGAGGCCATCGCGGACGCCGGCGGCCGGGGCGTGGAGTTCACGATCCTGCATTTCGGGCGCCTGCCCTTCCCCGCTCCGCGCGGTCGCGCGTTCCGGCACGCTAGCACCGATGCCGCTCTCTACCCGTCGCATCAGGCTCATCACCTGGCCGTGGTCGCCGACTCCCACGAGTCGTTGTGGGCCGTCGCCAAGGACGGCCGGTCCTGGGACGCGGTCTTCTCCGAGGATCCGCTGCAGGCCAGCGTGGTCAAGGGCTACGTGCGGCACGACATCGTCGTCCAGCGGATCTACGCCGACCTGCCGGCCGAACTCGAGGCCAGGTACGGCAAGGGCCTGCTGAGTCTCGCCGACCTCTCGCCGGAGATCTCGCCCGCCGAGGCCGGCCGCGCCGCGGTGTGACCGCGCCGCCAGCCTGTGCGGCCGGTGGGACCTGCGGAAGAAAAGAATACGCAGTACGGTCGACGTCCATTACCAGACCGCCCCAGGCATTCCGCCCTGAGCGGATCGGCGGCGGCCGGGATGGTGGCAGGTAGTGGTCGCGGGGAAGGAGGCGGCGATGGCGCCGCGGGTGGACAGTGAGCTGTTGCTGGTAGGGAGCCTGCCGGCGGACTCGACCGATTCGGCGCTGCGCTCGGCGGCCGGGTTCTTCGGTGACCTGGTGTTCGCCCTGCCGGACGGCGAGACCGGTTGCTGCTGGTGCGGGTTCGGCCGCCAGCCCGGCGCGGACGGCACCGAGACCATGCGGGAGCACGCGCGCGTGATCCGCACCGTCCAGGGTGCCGAACACCCGTGATCCTCGCCGCTCGGTGAACCAGCGGTGCGGCGGCCGGGAGGTGCACAAACGTATTTGCCGCCAAATTGGCGGTGGTACGGTCGCAGGAGTGGCAAGCGATTCAGGTGGCAGCAGGCGATCATCAGGCCCCTGGTATGCATCGGACTCCCCGACTGCTCCTATACCAGCCGTCGCGTCCGGGCCGTCCAGGAACGGCCGACGAGGCAGGAACGGCCGACGGGGGAAGCGGCGAAAGGTCATCGTCGTGGTGACCGCGGGGGCGCTCGCCGTCGTAGCCGGGATCGCTGCGGTCATCGTCACGGTGATCGCGCCCGGCGGGAACGCGAACTCCACCGGCTTTGTGCCGACGGGAAGCTCGGCCGCTCAAGATGCCGAGCAGATCACCAGCGCGTTCCTCCAAGCGTGGCAGACCGGTGACCTCGGGCAGGCCGCCCGCTACACCGATCACCCCGCCGCCGCCGCGGCCGCGCTCGCCACCTACGGCAAGTACCTCCACCTCAGGAAGCTAACGGCCACGGCCCTGAGCGACACCGTAGCCTCGTCGGGCCCGGCATCGACGCCGCATGAATCGGTCGGGTACGCGATCAAGGCCACGGTGGCGGCGTCGGACGGCGCCAGGACCCTCAGCGGCACCTGGAGCTACCAGGCATCGCTGGTCACCTACCAGCAGCGGAACTCGCAGCTGTGGTATATCGCCTGGGCGCCCGATGTCCTCGCGCCGAACCTCACCGCGTCGACCCATCTGGCGGCGGTCACGGTGGCTCCCGAGGTCGTCTCGGTGAACGATGCCAGCGGAAACGACATCACCTCGTACGGCGACGCCGGGCTGACGACGATCGCCAACCTGCTGCAGCGCAAGGCGCCACCCGGACAGGGAACTCCGGGCCTCTACGTCGAGATCCAGACCGCCTCGAACCATCTGGTGCCGAATAGCCAGGCAGTCGTCATCGCGCCGAACAACATACCGAACCTGGCCACCACGATCAGCGCGAAGGCTGAGGCCGCCGCGCGCGCGGCCGTGGCCGCGCGCCAGAACAGTTCGATGGTCGTCATCCAGCCTTCCACCGGCAACATCCTGGCCATCGCCAACAATGACGGCTTCAACGATTTCTCGCTCACCGCCCAGGTGGCGCCGGGCTCGACGATGAAGGTCATTACCTCCACGGCCCTGATCAACGCAGGTGTGCTCTCCGCGTCCAGCAGTGTCGCCTGCCCCGCGACGTACACGGTGCAGGGGATCACCTACCACAACGACAACAACGAAACGCTGCCGCCCTCGACCCCGTTCGTCACCGACTTCGCTCAATCCTGCAACAACGCGTTCAGCACGCAGTGGCCGCACCTGTCCGGCGGCCTCCTCGCCCGTACCGCGAAGCAGTACTTCGGCCTCGACCAGAACTGGAACATCGGCATCACCGGCCTGGCGGCCAGCTACTTCAACGCTCCGGCCGGTGCCAGCGGCTCCGAGCTGGCACAGGAGGCGTTCGGTGAGGGGCAACTGACCGCCTCCCCGCTGGCGATGGCCTCGGTGGCGGCCACCGTGGACGCCGGGACGTTCAGGCAGCCGATCCTGCTGGCCGGAACGAAGCGGGTTACCGCGACCGCCCTTCCGGCCAGCACCGACGCGCAGCTCAAGCAGCTGATGCAGGCCGTGGTCACCAGCGGAACCGCCGCGTCGATCGGGTTCGGGCCGGGCGTCTACGCCAAGACCGGGACCGCCGACATCCAGGGCCAGGAGCAGCCCAACAGCTGGCTCATCGCCTTCGACCCGGCCCAGGACGTCGCGGTCGCCTGCCTAGTGGTCAACGCCGGTTACGGCGCCCAGTTCGCCGGCCCCGAGGTGAAGGCCTTCCTGGACAACTACTAACCCCAATCCAGCCTGCCATTTTGGCAACGTACCGGCGGGCGGCGCTCCCGCGTAGTCCTACGTGGTAGGAGTAATACGGGCAACTCGGATCCGGCGAGGGTGTCATGGTGCGGAATCCGCGGCGGTCTGCTTTTGTTATGTCACTTAGCCCTGGTGCGGGCCGGGCTCGATTCCCGTAGCGGCCAGGCGGCGCTGCTCTACCTGGCCAGTGTGATCGCAGCTGGATGTCCACCCCCGCCCCCGCCCCCTTGAGGCACCGTCCCCCTTGGAGTGCTGAATCCTGTTGGCTGATCGCCTTGTCGTCCGTGGTGCCCGTGAGCACAACCTGAAGAATGTCTCGCTGGAACTGCCGCGGGACGCCATGATCGTGTTTACCGGCGTGTCGGGGTCGGGGAAGTCGAGCCTGGCGTTCGACACGATCTTCGCCGAGGGCCAGCGCCGGTACACCGAATCGTTGTCGGCCTATGCGCGGCAGTTCCTGGGCCAGCTGGACAAGCCGGACGTGGACTTCATCGACGGACTGTCGCCGGCGGTCTCGATCGACCAGAAAGCGGCCAGCCGGAACCCGCGGTCAACCGTGGGCACGATGACCGAGGTGTATGACGACCTGCGGCTGCTGTTCGCCCGGATCGGCCAGCCGCACTGCCCCGTCTGCGGCCGGCGCATCGCCCGGCAGAGCCCGCAGCAGATCGTCGACCGGGTGCTCGAGCTGGCGGAGGGCACCAGGTTCCAGGTGCTCGCCCCGGTCGTCCGCGGCCGCAAGGGCACCTGCGACGAACTGCTGCGTCAACTCCAGACCAAGGGCTACTCGCGGGCCAGGGTGGACGGGACCGTGATCCGGCTGGAGTCGGCGCTCACCGGTGACCTGCCCGCGCTGGAGAAGTACGGGAAGCACGATATCGAGGTCGTCGTCGACCGGCTCGCGGTCAAGGACACCGCGCGGCGCAGGCTGACCGACTCGGTGGAGACCGCGCTCGGCCTGTCCGGCGGGGTGGTCGTGCTCGACTTCATCGACCTGCCGGGCAGCGACCCGCACCGCGAGCGGATGTACTCCGAGCACCTGGCCTGCCTGTATGACGACCTGTCGTTCGACGAACTCGAGCCGCGCTCGTTCTCGTTCAACTCGCCGTCGGGCGCGTGCCCGGACTGCACCGGCCTGGGCGCCAAGCTCGAGGTCGATCCGGAGCTGATCGTGCCGGATGAGTCCAAGTCGCTCGAACAGGGCGCGATCGCACCGTGGAGTAGCGGGCCCGCCCGCGACTACTTCCTACGGCTGGCCGAGGCAGTGGGCAGGACGTTCGGCTTCACCATCGACACGCCGTGGTCGAAGCTGCCCGCGCCGGCCAGGCATGCCCTGCTGCGCGGGCATGACCAGCCAGTGCATGTCCAGTACACGACCCGGAACGGTCGGCGGCGTTCCTACGACGCCCACTTCGAGGGCGCGATGGCGTACGTCGAGCGGAAGCATGCCGAAGGGGAGAACGAGACCAG
This sequence comes from uncultured Actinomycetes bacterium, assembly GCA_963769715.1. GTDB lineage: Bacteria > Actinomycetota > Actinomycetes > Streptosporangiales > Streptosporangiaceae > Palsa-504. The sequence continues at coordinate 673,699 of CAVYNE010000031.1, read as the reverse complement.
GTTCGGCAGCTTCATGCGCGAGGTGCCGTGCCTGGGCTGTCGCGGAGGCCGGCTGAACCCGGTCGCGCTCGCGGTGACGGTGGACGGCAGCAACATCGCGGACTATTGCGCGCTGCCGATCGGCGACCTGGCCCCGCGCGTGCGGGCGCTTGAGCTGTCCGACCACGACAGCACGATCGCCGGCCCGGTGCTGACCGAGATCGCCTCACGCCTGCAGTTCCTGCTGGATATGGGCCTCGGCTACCTGTCGCTGGACCGGGCGTCGGCGACGCTGGCCGGCGGCGAGGCGCAGCGGATCCGGCTGGCCTCCCAGATCGGCTCCGGTCTGGCGGGCGTGCTCTATGTACTGGACGAGCCGTCCACCGGGCTGCACCAGCGCGACAACCACCGGCTGCTGGAGACGCTGACCCGGCTCCGCGATCTCGGCAACACGCTGATCGTCGTCGAGCACGACGAGGACACCATCCGGGCCGCGGACTGGATAGTCGAGCTCGGCCCCCGGGCCGGCGAGCAGGGCGGCACCATCGTGGTCTCCGGCCCGCAGGAGGACCTGCTCGCAAGCCGCGAGTCGCTAACCGGTGCCTATCTGACCGGCCGCAAGTCGATCCCGGTACCGTCCGTCCGGCGGAAGCGTTCGGAGGATAGGGAGGTCGTGGTCCACGGCGCGAGCGCGAATAACCTGCGTGACGTCGACGTCGCGTTCCCGCTCGGCCTGTTCGTCGCGGTCACCGGCGTGTCCGGATCCGGTAAGTCCACGCTGGTCAACGACATCCTCTACCGCGCACTAGCCCGGGAGCTGAACGGCGCCAGTGTCGTGCCGGCCAAGCACGTCAAAGTCGCCGGCCTGCAGCACCTGGACAAGGTGGTGCACGTGGACCAGGGTCCCATCGGTGCGACCTCGAGGTCCAACCCGGCCACCTATACCGGCATGTTCGATCACATCAGGAAGTTGTTCGCGGCGACGACGGAGGCGAAGATCCGGGGGTATCAGCCGGGCCGGTTCTCCTTCAATGTCAAGGGCGGCCGGTGCGAGGCGTGCGCGGGTGATGGCACGATCAAGATCGAGATGCAGTTCCTGCCGGATGTGTACGTGCCGTGCGAGGTGTGCCACGGCGCCCGGTATAACACCGACACGCTGCAGGTGCATTACAAGGGCAAGACGATCGCCGAGGTGCTGGACATGCCGGTCGAGGAGGCGGCCGCTTTCTTCGAGCCGGTGCCGGCCATCTACCGGCACCTGCGGACGCTGGCGGACGTGGGGCTGGGGTATGTCCGGCTGGGGCAGCCCGCGCCGACGCTGTCGGGCGGGGAGGCGCAGCGGGTCAAGCTGGCCGCGGAGTTGCAGCGGCGGGCGACCGGCCGGACGGTCTACGTGCTGGATGAGCCGACCACGGGGCTGCATTTCGAGGACATCCGCAAGTTGCTGGGGGTGCTGACCCGGCTGGTGGAAACGGGCAACACGGTGATCGTGATCGAGCACAACCTGGACGTGATCAAGACCGCGGACTGGGTGATCGACCTGGGTCCGGAGGGCGGCGCGGGCGGCGGCGCGGTCGTGGCCTGCGGCCCGCCCGAGCACATCGCCGCCGTCGAGGACAGCTACACCGGCCAGTACCTCAGGAAACTGCTTGCGGCCCCGGACGCGACATCCCTGGTGGCCGCATGACGATCATTCCCGAGCGCGGGGTGCGGGCCGAGGTAACCGGCCGGATGCTCACTGGACGCTCTTGATTCGCCAGACTCCGATCGAGGCCGCGATGGCCACCACTGCCGTCGCCCCGAACAGGGCCGGGTAGCCTGCCAGCGAGACGAGGGGGGCCGCGATCAACGCGCCGATGGCGCCTGGGCAGACGATGGCGATGTTGATGATGCCGAGGTCTTTGGCCCGGTCGCGGGCCTTCGGCAGCACCTGCGTGATCAGCGCCTGGTCGACCGCGATGTAGGCGCCGTAGCCCATGCCGTAGAGCGCCGCCGCGCCCAGCGCCGCCGGCCAGGTCTGCAAGAACGCCAGCAGCAGCGCAGCCGCCGCCATCAGCAGGCCGGACACGGTGACCATCATCTTGCGGCGGCCGATACGGTCGGAGATGATCCCGCCGATGATCGAGGTGAGCACCACGCAGCCGGTGTAGATCAGGATCAAGATGAGCAGCCCGTCCGCGGCGGTCTGACCGGGGAACAGCCGCGCGTAGTGCACCGCGTCGCGCAGGAAGTAGAGCAGGTACAGCGTGCCCATGGCGATGGAGAGGCTGGCCAGGAAGCGGGTCAGCCAGGCCCAGCCGAAATCGGGGTACGCGCGCGGGCTGAGCCAGTAGGAAGATGCCACCCGGCGCCAGGAGAACGGCTCCCGGTCCTGCGGGGCCAGCGGGGGGTCGGGGGTGAACAAGACGAACGGCAAGGCCAGCACCACCATCAGCACCGCGAGCGTGATGTAGCCGCTGACCAGGTCCTGGCCGAGGACGTCCACGAACAGGATGGTGCCCAGGACCAGGCCGAGCGCGATCGGCATGCCCACCCAGCCGGACACCGTGGCACGTTGCCGTACCGGCACGTGGTCAGGGATCGCGGCGCTCAGGGTGGCGTACTCGCCGTTCTGGAAGGCGCTGAAGGCAAACCACAGCAGGGCCACGCCGAGGACCGTGGCCTGCTTGGCCAGCAGCACCATGCAGGCCGCGGCGAGCACGGCCATGGCGAGCGTCCACCGGTGCCGGCGGCCGCTGAACCGGCCCATCCGCCCGCTATGCGCGGTGCGGTCGGACAGCGCGCCGACGACCGGAGTGGCCAGGGCAGAGGAGATGGCCCCGACCCCGGTCACCACCCCGAGTGCGACGATCTTGTGCCGGGGCGTGATGTCCTGCAACTGGAGCGCGAGCATGACCTGCAGCGGCGTCTGGTTCGCCATCCACATGCCCAGGCTGGCCAGGGTGAGGCCGATGATCCAGCGGCGCCGCACATGCCGGGTCGGCTCGGCCAGCGCGAGCGACAAGTCCGGCTGACCGATCGCCTGATCCCTCATGACACCTCCGCTGCCAGGCGCTCTGCTACGGTTCCGGCGCCCTGGCTTGGATCATGACCCATCCAGGCCACACGGCGGTATACCTGCCAGTAAGTTTTCCATGACGATCGCGAGCCGGGCTGGCGCATCGCGTACGCCGTCAGCGGGCCGCCACGCCGACCTCCGGAGCCGGAGGGCTCCGCGACGACTAGGCATGCGAGCGCGGCGCGGACCAGGTGACGGCCTCGAGGACGAAGTTGGTGATCGACGCGGCGTAGTGGTCGCGCTTAGCGCTGATGGTGGCTCGCTGTGCCCCTGGGGTGAGCACCACGAGGCTGATCACTCTGCCCATGATGGCGTCGATGATCAGGTCGGGTGGCGTCCGGGCAGGGAGTTCCCCGCGGTCCGTGGCGGCCTGGATGATAGCCCGGGCGCCGCCGAAACGTGCGAGGACAATGTTCTGCACCGTCTCATCGAACTGGGCAGGGTACTGCGCCGCCTCGATCAGCACCCGGGGCAGGACTAGCGCCTTGGGGCCGACGAACATGTCGATGACCTGCTCGGCCATGGTGATGAGGCAGCCGCGCAGGTCGGTGAGATCGGCCCCCTCGTGAGGTGGCTCGGCGAGGTGCTCGAGGGCGGCGAGGAGCAAGATCTCCTTCGTGGGCCAGCGCCGGTAGAGGGCTGCCTTGCCGACGGGCGCGCGGCGGGCGACGCGGTCGAGGGTGAATCCGGCCCAGCCGACCTCGCCGTAGACGCTCAGGGCGGCTGCGATGACCCGCCGCTCGATATCGGGGTCGGCCGGCCGCCCGCGCCCGGCCTGCCCTTTCGCGTCCGTTCCCACACCATCGAGTGTGTCACGCGAGCGGGTCCGGCCATCAGCACGGCGCGTCATCCGTTCAGGGTGTAGCGGATGGGCAGGTGCTTCAGGCCGCCGACGAAGGTGGTAGCCGTCCATTCCGGCCGGCCTGCCAGCTCGATGGATTCCAGCCGGGGCAGGAGCTCGGCGTAGAACGCGCGGGTCTCCATCCGGGCGAGGGCGGCACCGAGGCAGAGGTGGACGCCGAAGCCGAACGCGAGATGCCGGTTGGGGTCGCGGTGCTTGGCCTGTGCATCCATCACCGCGGTCGCCAGCAGCGGCCTCGGCGCGTTGAGGAACAGCGCATTGTTCCGCTCGATCTCCATGATGTCGGCGTGCCGGGTGACAGCCCAGAACGGCTCGAAACCGGGCGCCTCGACCCAGTGCACCGGGTCCTCGCGCCGCAGGAGCGCGAATGCCTCGTGCAGCCGGTCTTCGTCGGCGTAGGCGGCCGGGTCGGTGAAAGTCAGTCCGGCTTCGGTCACGGTACGGGTCATCGGGAGATCTCCTGCTCGTTGCGGGCGAAGGCTGCGGCGTTGCTGCCCGGCGGCCGCCGCTCTTTCAGACAAAGTTCGTCTGATATTGACCACCATAGGATCGCGTCAGCCTCAAGGCAAGACCCTCAATCCGGACGGGAACGTGGTGCCGCCGGGGCATGCCCTGCGCCGGCGGGGGCCGGTAACGCGGCCCTTGACACCGGGCCCGGTCCGCTTCTATCGTCCGGCTATCAGACGGAACTTGTCCGTAATGAACCGGCCACCCTCGCAGCGGCGCTTGCCGGATGCCGTCTGAGCGGGCCGCTTCCGTGGCCTGTTCGACGGCGCCGCTTAGCGGCAAGGAGCGGTTCATGGCAGATCCTCTGGCGGTGATGGCGAGCTCGGCTGCGGATTATGAGCGTCTCGGGCTGTCGCCCACCTCGATTGAGCCGCGGGAAGACGGCGCCCGCACCGACGACTCGGCCGGCACGTACGAATGGTGGTACTTCGACGCGCACCTGGCCGACGGGGCCAAGCTGGTCGTGGTGTTCATGAACAAGGACATCGCTCAGCCGCAGAAGCCCCTGTCGCCGCTGCTGCGGCTGAACCTCGACCTTCCCGACGGACGGCACTTCGAGAAGATCGTGCACTATCCGGCAGGCGAGTGGTCGGCCGCGAAGGATCATGCTGACGTGCGGCTTGGCGGTAACCGGTTCACCGGCGACCTGCACCGCTACCGGATCCAGGCGGCCACGGAAGAGGTCTCAGTTGACATCACCCTGACGGGCGAGGTCCCGCCGTGGCGGCCGTCGACCGGGTACATGCTGTTCGGCTCGGATCGGTCGAAGGAGTTCGCCTGGCTCCCCGCCGTGCCGCAAGGCGCAGTGACCATCACCTACTCCGCCGGCGGGGAGCAGCATCAGACGACGGGCGTGGGCTACCACGACCACAACTGGGGCAATGTCGCCCTGATGAAGATCGTGCACGACTGGTACTGGGCTCGCGGCCAGGCCGGGCCGTACTCGGTCATCGCGTCCTACATCACCGCCGCCGAACGGTACGGGTTCGAGCCGATCCCGATCTTCATGCTCGCCCGGGACAATGTCCTGGTCGGCGACGACCCCGGCAAGGTCACCTTCGAGCGGGAGGGCATCTACACCGACGAGGTGACCGGCAAGCCCGTCGCGGCGGTCACCCGCTACTCCTATGACGACGGCGAGGACCGGTACGTGGTGTCGTTCACCCGCACCCGTGACCTGTCCGCGGACCGGATGGCCGACGCGATCAAGGGCATCAAGCGCATCGCCGCCAAGCTCGCGCATTTCGATGGCGCATACTTGCGATTCGCCGGCGAGGTTGAGGTAGCCCGGTACCGCGGCGGTGAACTGGCCGAGACCCATAAGGACGACGCGATCTGGGAACTCATGTACTTCGGCCACGCCCGCAGCCAGTAGCTAGCGACTCACTGCAGCGCGACGGCCTATCGGGGCTGACCTTCTCCACCCGGGGCATTTTCCGCTCCTGGCCGGGCCGCGGGTGTCGCCGGCGGCCTGCTGCCAGTCAGATCAGGCGTACCAGGCCGCTGACGGTCAGGTAGGCGCCCAGGAGCAGGGCGATGGTAGCCATGAGCTGCCGGGCGTGGCTCAGCAGCCAGTCCTGGGTGTGCTTGAGCCGCGCCTTGGTGGCCTCGGGCCGCAGTTCCAGGAACGCGAACGGGATGATGATCAGCAAGAAGTCGATGATGACGAAGATGACGACGGCGACGACCTGGGTCGCGGTGGAGGATTTCCCGGTGACCAGGTTGTGCAGCGCGGTGAGGTAGCTGGCGCCGGGGATGCCGATCACCGCGCCGGCGAGCATGGCGAGCCCGAGCCGGGGCTCGCTGAGCGCCCGCTGGGCCCAGCCGTCCTTCTTCTCCGGCTCGTCCGGCGGCCGGTCGCCGGCCGGGACTGGTGCCTTGCGCCGGCCGTGCAGGCGGCCGGTGGCGAGCAGCGCGCCAGCGGCGAGCAGGAGCAGGCCGAGGGCCAGGTCGATGCCCGTGCTGACCGAGGCCTGGTGCTTGATGGCATCGGCGTGGAAGACGAGCACGTCCAGCAGGCCGATCGTCAGGGCCACGGTCATGCCGCCGAGCAGGACGCACAAGAACATCGCCCGCGGCCGCCGGTTCTCGATCAGGAGCAGATCCAGGGCTAGCAGCTTCGGGTTCAGCGCCGAGAGGAACGCCAGCGCGAAGAACTCGGCGTTCATCTCGGGTCAGCCACCGGGAAATGCTCCTCGGCACAGGTCCACGTGACCAGCTGAGGAGCCGTCAGTGATCATCTAGTTCCTCCAGCGCGGCCGCGACGTCGTACCCGAGCGCGGTCGCCACCTCGGGAGCGGCGGCGACGACCCGGCCGAGCCCGGCCACCGGGGCGATCGCCAGCAGCACGTCGGCGATCTCGTCCTCACTCGCGCCCGCCGCCAAGGCCCGGCCGGCGCTCCATTCCAGGCAGACCGCCGGCGACCCGAGGGCGACCGACACCCCCACTTGCAGCAACGCCGCGGTCTTGGGATCCAGGGCCGATATCCGGGCCAGGCCAAGCCCGAGCCCGAGCCCGGCCTGGTCTTCGACGAAGCCTTCGTCGACCATCGCCAGCCTGCGCAAAGTCTCTTGGAATCTCATCGTTTGGCCCATTCGCCTCCGCTCGCGTGCCCGAACACCATTCCACCTCGCGCCGGGGTGAGTTACGTCCCCCTGATGGGGTGATCAGGGAATGGTCAACCCTCCAGGAGCCCCAGCTCGCGGGACCGGGTGACCGCCTGGCTGCGTGAGGAGGCGCCGAGCTTCCGGTAGATCGAGATCGCCTGCGACTTGATGGTGTTGGGGGACAGGAACAATTCCGCGGCGATCTCGGGGATCGACAGGTGGGTGGGCAGCATCGGCAGCAGGCGGAGCTCGGCAGCGGTCAGTGCCGACGCTCCGGGGGCGCTTGAACCACGCTCCTCCGACAGCCGGGCCCGGAGCGCCCCGGCTTCCGCGGCCAGGTTTCCGAGGTCGGGCCGCCGCCGGAGCAGCTCATCGACCTCCCGCATGACCGTCTTGGCCCCTGCTAGGTCGGCGAGCGCGAAGTGGACGCGGGCGAGCTCGATCCGGGCCTGAACGGCAAAGTAGGGCAGGGCGTAGGTCAGCAGATGCCGCAGCCGTTGAGCGCTGACGAGCTCCCGGCGCGCCGCCGGGACATCTCCCCGGTGCAGGGCTGCGCGGGCCCGCACCGCGCTGACAAGGGGCGTGGCGTAGCTTGCCTCGATCCCGGCCCGGCGCAAAGCGGCGCCTGCTTGCTCCGCATGCGCCTCGGCCCGGCCCCATTCGCCGACTGTCATCGCCACCAGCGATCGTTCGCACAGCGCGAGCGCCGCATCTTCGTGCGCACCGACTTCCTCCCCGAGGCTGACACCGTCCTCGAGAGACGCCTCGCCGCCATCGAGGTCACCGCAAAGGACGCGCGCGATCCCTTGCAGGAACGCGGGTGCCGGCGTGACGAAGCTCTCCGCCGCGAACCTCCGCACCGCCTCATCCGCGTCAGCGCGCATCTGTTCGGCCCCGCGCCGGCACAGGAAGGTCCGCATCACCGCGGCCCACGCCTCGGTGGAAGGGTCACCGGGCCGCGCCGGATCGCCGTACTGCCAGCGATCGACCGCGTTGGCCCACCGCTCGGCCTCGACCGGCCGCCCCGTCAACGCGCAGAAGAGCGCGGCCAGTACAGCGGCCATGGGATGTCCCTCGATCCCGCCCCGACCTTCCAGCCACCGAAGCCACCGATTGACGGTCGGGACCCGGCCCTGCCTATGGGTCGGCACTACAAGTTTCTCCACCAGGCCAGCGACGGTATCGACGTCCCCAGCCGCCATCGAGTACTCCAGCCCTTCCTCGGGCAGGTCGTTCCGCACGCACCAGCCCGCGGCGCGGCGGCGCAGAACCGGGACCAGGTCGGGCTCCAGGCGGTGCAGCTCCGCCAGCAGCATGTCGCGGAACAGGTGGTGGTAGCGGTACCACTCCCCCCGCCGGTCCAACGGCACCAGCAGCATGTTCGACCGGGCCAGCTCCGCCAGCGTCGCGGCGGACCCGCTGAGCTCGAGCACCGCCTCGCACAGCGGCCCGGACATCCGCTCCAGCACCGCGGTCCGGGTCAGGAATACCCGTTGCCGGCGGGAGATCCGCGACAGGAACTCCGACTCCATGTACTCGCTCACCAGCCGGTCATCGCCGCCGAAACAGACCGCCGCGCTCGCCAGCGGGCCGCCCTCCCGCAGGTAAAGAGCCGCCAGGTACAGCCCGGCCGGCCAGCCCTCGGTCCGCCGATGCAGCCCGGCCACCTCATCCTCATCCAGCGCCACCTCAGCGTCGCGCAAGAGCGACGACGCCTCGTCAGAGGTCAGCGTCAGGTCCTGCGGACCGATCTCCAGGATCCTGCCCTCGGCGCGCAGCCGCGCCACCCGCAGCGGCGGCTCGGCCCGCCCGGCCAGCGCCAGCCGTGAGCCGGCCGGCACATGATCGGCCAGCATCGACAGCGCGGCCCGGCATTCGGAGTTGTGCAGCGCGTGCACGTCATCCAGGACCAGCGCGACCGGCGAGGTCATCGACCAGAACGCTGCCCCCAGCCTCGGCACAACCGAACCAGGCACCGAGCTCACCGGGGAGGCAAGCGCATCAAACACCCGTCCGTCGATCGGCTCGACCGCATCGAGCGCCTCCGCGATATAGCTGAGCAGGACCTTCGGATCGTTGTCCCCTTCATCGACCGACACCCACGCAAACGCCTGGCCATTGCGCTCGGCCCACTGCGACAGCAGCGTCGTCTTCCCGTAGCCGGCGGGCGCGACCACCGAGACGATCGGGCGCGGGTCGCCCCGCGCCAGCCGCTCGATCAGCGACGAACGGCGGACGGTTCCTGGCCGCAACAGCGGCCGCAGAAGCTTCGCCGCGAAAAGGTCCAACCCCGGCCCGGCCGCGCGGTGCGACCGGTCGAGCCGTTCACGCACGTCGCTGTCGTTCATGCCCCGATGGCGCCCCCCGCAATGGTCTGCCGCTCCATGGTCGTCCGAAGTCATGGATCAGGTCAAGTTTCATGCCAACCGCATGATGCGCAGCCCGACTGGCCGGCGTTTCGTGGTGTGAGGGCGAGAACGGGGAGGTCCTGATGGGGACAAAAGGTGCCAACCAGGCGGGGGCCCGCGCCCGACGGCCGGCGGTTTCCGCCGGCGTTCCGATCCTGGCCGCCAAGATCACCGCGCCGGGTGTGCCGGACTGGGCGCTACCGCGGCCGCGGATCACCAGGCTGATCGCCCAGGGAACGCGGTGGTGCCCGCTGACCGTTCTGACCGCCCCGGCGGGCGCGGGCAAGACGACGGCCCTGGCGTTGTGGGCGGCGGCCGAACCCGGGACAGTGGCCTGGGTCAGTGCGGATGACTTCGATAGCCGACCGGGGGTCTTCTGGGCCCATGTCATCGCGGCGCTGCGCCGGTCCGGCGCTGCCGTCCCGGCGACGCTGCCCGCCGCGCACGGGCCGGAAGCCGGCCACGTGTTCTTGCTGGGGCTGGCGGCGGCGCTGGCAGCCCAGGACCCGCCAGTGACGCTGGTCCTGGATGACCTGCATCTGCTGACCGACCCCGAGGTACTCGACGGGCTTGACTACGTGCTGCGGAACGCAGGCGCGGGCCTGCGCCTGGTGGTTTCCGCGCGGGCGGATCCGCTGCTGCCGGTGCACCGCTACCGGCTAGCCGGCGAGCTGACCGAGATCCGGGCCTGCGACCTGGCGTTCACCAGCGCCGAAGCTGGCCTGCTGCTGGCCAGGCACGGCTGCACGCCGCCGGCGGACTCGCTGGAGTGCCTGACCCGGCGAACAGAGGGCTGGGCGGCCGGCCTGCGCCTGGCCGCGCTCTCGATGGCCACCCATCCCGACCCTGGCCAGTTCGTCAAGGAGCTGATCACCGAGGACAGCGCCGTGACCGGCTATCTGGTGGAGGAGGTTCTCAACACCCAGCCGCCTGCGGCCCGGGACGTGCTGCTGAGCACCAGCGTCCTGGAGCGGGTCAGCGCCGAGGCCGCCATTGAACTGGCCGGCCACGAGCAGGCCGGGACAATCCTGACTGCCTTGGCGCACGCGAACGGGTTCGTCCAGCCGATCGGGTCCGGGTGGTACCGCTACCACACGTTGCTCGCGGAGGTGCTGCGCCTGAAGCTGAGCCGCGAGCACCCGGACCGGATGGCCCGGCTGCATCGGCGAGCGGCCCGGTGGTGTGAGCGGAACGGCCAGCTCACCGACGCGGTGCGGCACGCCGCCCGAGCCGGCGACTGGCCGCTCGCCGCGAGCATGGTCATCGACCAGCTGGCGATCGGCGAGATCCTCGAGCCGCGGGGCAGCCCGCGCCTGGCCTGGGAGTTCGCGGATATGCCGCCCGGCTTCGCGGACATGCCGCCCGGCCGGGCCTGGACCGGGCCGCAGCCGTATCTGGTTTCCGCCGCGGTCGCTTTGTCCGCTGGCCGGCATAGATCTTCTGCCGCCGCGCTGGATGCCGCCGAGGGCATCCTGGAGCGTCTCCCCGCCGATCAGGAGGTTGCGGGCCGGCTGGCCGCCGCGATGATCCGCCTGGCCGCCTCCCACCGCACCGGCGACTTCATGGCGGCCGCGTCGGCCGCTGCCGCGGCCGAGGCACTGGCCAGCAGGGTCCCGGGCGACAAGCTCGCCCGGCATCCTGACATCAGGGCACGCGTGCTGTCCGGTCGCGGAGCTGCCGAGCTGTGGTCAGGTCATTTCGACCAGGCGGCCCGGACCCTGGCGTCGGGTGTGGCCGCCGCGACCGCGCCGGGCGCGGAAGACGAACGAGCCGACTGCCTGGGGCATCTGGCGCTGGTGGAAGCCTTGCGCGGGCGGCTGTGCCACGCGGCAGCACTGGCCGCCCAGGCGACCGCGGCCCTGACCGTAGGCGAGCACCGGCCGCCGGTCCGGAACCCCAGCCCCGCAGCGCTGGTCGCACGTGCGTGGGTGCACCTGGGTCACAATGAGCTGCGCGAGGCGCGCGTTAGCCTCAGCCAGGCGGACGCGGCCCTTGGCGTGCGCCCGGACAAGCTGATCGGGGCGGTGGCTTATCTGGTAGCGGCCGGCGGTGGCCTGGCCGAGGGACGCGCCGCAGTGGCCGGGCAGATCATCGCCAGGGCACGATCCGGGTGGCCTGTTCCGGCTTGGCTCGACCAAAGGCTGAGCCTGGTCGAATCCCGGGCATGCGCGGCAGCCGGTGACATGGCGGCAGCGCTGGCCGCAGCCGAACGTGCCGGCGGCGACACCTCGCTGGAATCGGCAGTCACCCTTGCCCACGCGTGGGCGGCTGCCGGAGAAGGCGAAAACGCCAGGCATGTGCTCGCACCCGCGCTGGCGACCCCTGGCGGGGCACCCGAACAGGTCCGGCTGCAGGCGTGGCTGGTTGACGCCCGGCTCAGCTACGCCAGCGGTGACCGTACGCGGGGTCGCCGGTCACTGGCATCCGCGCTGCGGCTGGCCGAACCTGAGCAGCTCAGGCTGCCATTCGCCGTGGAGCGCGGCTGGATCGAGCCGGTGCTGCGCGCTGACCCCGCACTGGCCCATACTCACTGGCGCCTGCTCGCACCGACCCTGCGCGATCAGATCCCGGCTCCGCGGGGCGTCCCAGATCAGGCCTCCATTCTGCTGGTCGAGCCACTCACCGGACGCGAGCGGGAGGTGCTGCGGCACGTCTCGGGTCTGCTGAGCACCGCCGAAATCGCCCGCGAGATGGACATCTCCATCCACACCGTCAAGACGCACCTCAAAAACACTTACCGCAAGCTGGCGACCACTCGCCGCGGTGAGGCGGTCCGCCGGGCGCGCCAGCTTGAGCTGATCTGATGTCGCCTAGCGGTGCTTGCTGGCTCGCCAGCTAAGCGGTGACATTCACGGTCTCGATCGTGCCAGAGCGGCCGGGGCCTAGATGCTCGCCGCGACAACACTGGCCTACCTGCACAACACTGAGGACCTAACGGGCCCTGGTGCCACTGTCGGTGCTGTGCAAGTCCCTGCTCGCGGGCCGGTTTCTCTCGTCGGCTACTGGAGCCCGGCGCGGACGGACGTGATGCGCTGCGTGTTGAAGCCGAGCCAGTGCATCCGGCCCACGTAACGCGCGTGCTCAACCTTAAGACAGCGGTCCATGATCACCGTCACGCCGCCGTCCTCGGCGATCTTTGCGCCCTCCTCGTTGATCACGCCGAACTGGCACCAGAGGGCGCCGGCGTGGATCGCCACAGCCGCCCCCGCGATCCCCGGCAGCGCGTCCGGCGCGCGGAAGACGTTCACGACGTCCACCGGGACGGGTACGTCCAGCAGGCTCGCGTAGCACGTCTCTCCGAGGATCTCGCTCTCGCGGGGATTCACGGGGATCACGTGGTAGCCGTGCCGCTTGAGGTAGTAGCCAACGAAGTAACTGGCCCGCAGCTCGTTGTTCGACAGGCCCACGATCGCGATCGTGCTGGCGGTGTGGAGCACGCGCTGGATCGTCAACGGGTCCTGGTACCGCTCCAGATCGAAGTCGCTCATGCCGTCGCCACCTTCTTTCCCGCGGTCGCGGCGACGAGCGCGAAACCCTGCTGCAGATCCCAGATCAGGTCCTCGACGGACTCGGTGCCGACCGACAGCCGCACCGTCCCCGGCCCGACGCCGGCCGCCCGCAGCTCGTCGTCGCTCAGCTGGCGGTGTGTCGTGCTGGCGGGGTGGATGATCAGGCTTTTCGCGTCGCCGACGTTCGCCAGGTGGGACCAGAGCGTGACGCCCCGGATGAGGTCCTGCCCGCCGTCCCGGCCGCCGGCGCAGTCGAACGAGAACACCGCCCCGGCCCCGCGCGGCAGGTACTTCTCCACGAGCGGCCGGTACCTGCTCCCCGGCAGGCCGGGGTAGGTCACGTTCGAGGCCAGGTCGTGTGACTCGAGGAACGCCGCGACCGCCCGCGCGTTGTCGACGTGGCGTTCCATCCGCAGCGACAGCGTCTCGAGCCCCTGCAGGAACAGGAAGGCGTTGAACGGCGCGAGCGCTCCGCCCAGGTCGCGCAGGGTCTCGGCCCGGAGCTTCATCAGGTAGCCGTACGTCCCGAACGTCTCGTGGAACTGCAGGCCGTGGTAGGCCGGCGACGGATCCGCGACCACGGGGAACCGCCCGTTGGACCAGTTGAACGTGCCGGCCTCCACGACGACGCCGCCGATGGAAGTGCCGTGGCCGCCGATGAACTTGGTCGCCGAGTGGATCACGATGTCGGCGCCCCATTCGATCGGGCGGCACAGGTACGGCGTCGCGAACGTGTTGTCCACGACTAGCGGCAGTTCGTGCTCATGCGCGATGGCCGCCAGGGTCTCGATGTCCAGCACGTTACCGGCCGGGTTGCCGATCGTCTCGCCGAAGAACGCCTTGGTGTTCGCGCGGACCGCTTTCCGCCATGCGTCCGGATCGTCGGGATCGACCCACGACAGTTCGACGTTCATCTTGCGCAGCAGGTGCTTGAACTGGTTCACCGTCCCGCCGTAGAGCGCCGAGGACGATACGACGTGGTCGCCCGGCTGCAGCAGCGTGAAGAGCGCGGCTGCCTGCGCGGCGATCCCGCTGGCGAACGCCACCGCGCCGGCGCCGCCCTCGAGGTTCGCCACTCGCTCCTCGAACACCGCGACGGTCGGGTTCATGATGCGCGAGTACGTGTTCCCGTACTCCTGCAGGTTGAAGTACGCCGCCGCTGATTCCGGGTCCTCGAACACGTAGCTGGTCGTCTGGAAGATCGGCACCGCACGTGCGCCCGTGTTCGGGTCGGGCCGTTGCCCAGCGTGCAGCTGCCGTGTCTCGAACCCGAACGCGCGGGCTTGCTCGGCAGGCAGGGTCTCGGCCCGGGAGGGCTTGTCGGTCACGAAGATTCCTCCAGGAACTGGCGGATGATGGGCGTCTGCCGCGCTTCCTCGAGCAGGAAGCAGTCGTGGCCGTACGGCGCCTCGATCACCTGGAACTCGACCGGCTTGCCGAGGGCGCGAAGCGCGCCGGCGATCTCCTGTGACGCGGACGGCGGGTACAGCCAGTCGGAGCTGAACGCGATCAGCAGCGTCCGCGCCGAAACGCCGTCGAGCGCCCGCGCGAGCGACCCGCCACCGTGCTGCCGCGCGAGGTCGAAATACGTCAGCGCGCGCGACATGTACAGGTAGGTGTTGGCGTCGAAGCGCTTGACGAACGAGTCGGCCTGGTGGCGCAGGTAGCTCTCGACCTGGAACTCCGGTTCGGTGATCGTGTAGCGCACGTCGTCGGCGAACTGCAGCCGCCGGCCGAACTTGTCGCTCAGCGCCACTGCGGACAGGTACGTGACGTGACCGACCATCCGCGCCACGCCCAGGCCGGCCTCGGGCGCGCGGCCCGTGCCGTAGTAGCGGCCGCCTCGCCAGGCCGGGTCGCGCATGATCGCCTCACGCGCGATCGCGTTCCAGGCCACGCCCTGCGGCTGGAGCGCGTGCGTGCTGGCGATCGCCACGACGGCATCGACCTGACCGGGAAACAGGATCGCCCATTCGAACGCCTGCATCCCGCCGAGCGAGCCTCCGGCTACCGCCGCAAGCCGCTCGATACCGAGTGCGTTCAGGAACACCCGTTCGGTCCGTACCATGTCCGTCACCGTGATCACGGGGAAGTCCGGTCCGTACGGCCGGCCCGTCGCCGGGTCGGTCGACGACGGCCCGGTCGTGCCGCGGCAGCCGCCGAGCAGGTTCGTGGAGACGACGAAGAAGCGGTCGGTGTCGAACGCCTTGCCGGGGCCGATCATCCCGTCCCACCAGCCGAGTCCCTTCCCGGCCGCGCCGTCGCGATCAGTGGCCGCGAAGCCGTCGCGCGTGCTCTCCGCGGGCGGTGTCTTCGCGAAACCCGCCGCGTGGGCGTCGCCGCTGAGCGCATGGCACACCAGGATGACGTTGTCGCGCCGGGGCGAGAGGGTCCCGTAGGTCTCGTACGCCACGCGAACCGGGTGCAGCTCCCGTCCGCAGTCGAGCCGCACCGGCTCCGGCAGGTCGAGGTACCGGGTTTCGACCGTGCCCACCGAGCCGGCCGCGAGCATCGGGGCTGGCTCTGCCATGGGGGCTATCTTAGCTGGTCCTGGCCGGTATATTGTCAATCGTCTCCATCGGAGATGTGGGGAAGTGGACGAGAGGGGAACACGCGAGATGACCACGGTTACCAACGGAGTCAACGTACAGGCACTGCTCGACGCGCGCGAGGTACTCAAGGGCGCGCCCGAGGCCGCCCAGTTCACCTGGCGGGCCTCTGCCAAGTGGCAGAACGGCGTGCACAGCACGATAAAGGTCCAGAGCTTCTTCGGCCTCGGGGAGGAGCAGAGCCACAAGGCCGAGTCGGTGTTCGAAGCCGACCACCCCGAGGTCTTCGCGGCGGAGGACAACGGCATCACGCCGATCGAGTACCTCATTGTCGGCCTGGCCAGCTGCCTGACGGCGGGCGTGGCGTCCGTCGCGGAGAACCGCGGCATCCAGCTGCGCTCGGTCACCTCGACGGTCGAAGGCGCGCACGATATCCGCGGCATCCTCGGTGCCGACAGCGATGTCCGCAACGGCTTCAACGACATCAAGGTGACGTTCCACATCGACGCGGACGCGTCGAAGGAGGACATCGAGGCGCTGGTGGCCCAGTCCCAGAAGCGCTCCGCCGTGTTCGACGCGCTCACGAACCCGACGAACGTCACCGTCGAAGTCGCCTAAGGAACCCTGACATCGAGAGCGTTACTACGGTCGTCGTCGGCGCGGGGCACGCGGGCCTCGCCGCCAGCCGCTTCCTCGGCGACCGGTCGATCGACCACGTCGTGCTCGAGCGCGGTGAGGTGGCGAACTCCTGGCGGCGCGAGCGCTGGGACTCGCTGCGGCTGCTCACCCCCAACTGGCAGAGCCGCCTGCCGGGCCTTCGCTACGAAGGCCCGGACCCCGACGGCTACATGACGATGGGGGAAGTGACCGAGCTCATCGAGCACTTCGCCACGGTCTCCCGCGCGCCCGTCCGGACCGGCGCGAACGTCACGTCGGTGCGGCGCACCGACGACGGGTACCACGTGACGACGACGGCTGGCGAGCTTCGCTGCCGGACCGTGGTCATCGCGAGCGGGGCCTGCAACCAGCCGTCGGTGCCGCCGCTCCAAACGGCGGTGCCGGCGGCGGTCGAGCAGCTGACGCCGTTCGACTACCGCGACCCCGCCAAGCTCCCGGACGGCGGCGTGCTCGTCGTGGGAGCGTCGGCGACCGGCGTGCAGCTGGCCGCTGAGCTGCAGCGGTCGGGCCGGCCGGTGACCCTCTCGGTGGGGGAGCACGTGCGGTTGCCGCGCACGTACCGCGGTCGCGACGCGCTGTGGTGGATGGACGCGTCGGGGGTGTGGGACCAGCGGTACGACGAGATCGACGACCTCACCCGGGCCCGGCGGCTGCCCTCGCCCCAGCTCGTCGGGACGCCCGAGCGGGCGACTCTCGATCTCAACGCGCTCACCGCGCTGGGCGTCGAGCTGGTGGGCCGGTGGGTGATGGTCCGCGACGGCCGCGCGCTGTTCTCCGGCGGCCTGCGCAACGTGTTCTCGCTCGCCGACCTCAAGATGAACCGCCTGCTCGACACGTTCGACGAGTGGGGTCTCACCAGCGGGCGTGACGCTGAGTTCGTTGCTCCGGAGCGCTTCGCGCCGACCCGGGTGCCCGACTCGACCCGGCTCCAGATTGACCTGCGAAGCGGCGAGATCCGGTCGATCGTGTGGGCGACGGGCTTCCGGCCCGACTACGGCTGGCTCGACGTGCCCGTGGTCGGCGCGAAGGGTCAGCTGCAGCATGAGGGCGGGGTGGTCGGCAGCCCGGGTCTTTACGCGCTGGGCCTGCCCGTGCTGCGGCGGCGCAAGTCCTCGTTCATCTACGGCATCGAGGACGACGCGCGTGAGGTGATCGATCACCTCACGCGGTACCTGGCCGTGCGCCGGTGATCCTGGCCGCTGGGTCCTTCTGGCCGGCTATCAGGTACTCGCCAAGCCGCTGCTTAGCCGGCTGCTTGGCGGGGAACCAGCGGAGGAGACGTCAGGAGCCGACAGGAGGCAGTGATGACGCAGACAGCGCAGCAGGCCGCGGCCGAAACCGCGCGCCGGGTGCGGACCGAGCCGAACCGGCGGCGGGTCCGGGTGTTCTTCGGCGGCGAGGCGGTCGCGGACAGCAGCCGGACGATCTACCTGTTCGAGACCGGGCACCTGCCGGTGTACTACTTCCCCCGCGAAGACGTCAGGTTCGACCTGCTCGAGCCGACCAGCCACCATACCCACTGCCCGTACAAGGGTGACGCCTCGTACTACGCGGTGGTCGCGGGCGGGCGGCGGGCCGAGAACGCGGTCTGGGTCTATCCGGAGCCGATCGCGTCGGTGTCCGAACTGAAGGACTATGTCGCCTTCTACTGGGATGCCGTTGATGCGTGGTACGAGGAGGACGACGAGGTCTTCCGGCATCCCCGTGACCCCTATCACCGGGTCGACGTGCTCAACTCGTCGCGGCACGTGCAGGTACGGGTGGGCGGCGTGCTCGTCGCGGAGAGCCGGCGTCCCAGACTGCTGTTCGAGACCGGCCTGCCCGTCCGCTACTACCTGCCGAAGCTCGACGTCCGGCTCGACCTGCTCGCCCCCAGCCCGACGCGGACGCGCTGCCCCTACAAGGGCGAGGCCGTCTACTGGTCGGTGCAGGCCGGCGGCGAGCTCTACGAGGACCTCGCGTGGAGCTATCCCGCGCCCATTCCCGAGACGCCGAAGATCGAGAACCTGGTGGCCTTCTACAACGAGAAGACCGACATCGTCGTGGACGGCGTCCCGCAGGAGCGTCCCGTCACCAAGTGGTCGTGAGCAGTGGCTGATCCCTTCCCGGCCGCCGACGAACTGGCGGCCCTCGCCGCGAGCAGCCGGCCGTTCCAGCCGGGCGAGTGCGCCACCCTGGCCAGGCGCGCCGCCGGCCTGGTCGATACGGCCGCGCTGCCCAGGAGGTGGCCGGCCCCACGCTGTACCAGGCGGGCACCCAGGGGCCGCACGGCCATTTCAACGGGAACGTGTACCTCGCCACCCCGCAGCTGCTCGCCACGTACGGCATCAAGGCCAGCCAGATCAGCCCGGGCACCGACATCCTCACCATGCAGCCAGGGCTGGCGGGCCTGCCGCACCTGGAGATGACCTGGGGCAGCTACGGCTTCCAGTACGGTCCCGGCAACCTGGTGCAGAAGGCCAGCGTCCTGCCGCCCTGCACGCTGAGCAACGACTGCGTGGCCAACCCCGCGATACAGACGGTCAGCGGCCTGCCCAGCGGAACCTCCGCGCCGAACGCGGTGACCACCGAGTACGTGGTGAGCAAGTACCACCTGCATACCTCGCTGTTCGGGTGGCTGATCCAGGCACCCGCCCCGCTCACCGCCACGCAGATCAACGCCGCGCGGCACCTCGCGCTCGGCTACGAGGTGACCGCCGAGACCAAGGCCGATACGCCGGGTCTCGGCGAGTTCGCCGACGGCGCCACCGCGCTCGGTATCGTCATCGCGCTCGGCGTGCTGGCCGCCTCCGTCGGTTCGGCGACGTGCCGCTGAGTGACGTGCTCATCCTGCTGGTCGGGCTGCCGCTGATCGCCGCGGCCGGCTGCTGGCCGGCCGCGAGCCGGAGGCCATCGTGAGGCAGCCGCTGGACTGACGCGGCCGGCACGCTGGAAAGAGAACGACCTGGGGGGTGAAACCCCAGGTCAGAACGGGTGCGCCGCCAGGGACTCGAACCCCGAACCCGCAGATTAAGAGTCTGCTGCTCTGCCAGTTGAGCTAGCGGCGCATTCAAAACGCTGTGATCGTAGCAGCAATCGGCCGGGCATTGCCAATCGCGGACCGCATCACGCGTGGCGGCCGCCGAGCCATGGCGACCGCGCCAGCGCCGCAGGCCGGGGAAGGATGAGAAGGACCTAGGACGTTCGGAAGAAAAGATTGAACAAAACCAATATACCGAACGGCCTATGGTAGCTGTGGTAGTGACAGGTCCACGCCCGTCGCGGCATCGCAACTACGATGTGCGATGAACCGGGTACGGATTGCGGGCGTTGAGAGACGTAAAGAGACGTAAAGAGACGCAAGGCATAGCGGGGTATATGCGGGTGACGCTGTCATGACCAGCCGTAACGTTGTAGAGTCGGCATCCATGCCCGAACCGTCTCAGCCTTCGCAGCTCACTGCGAAAGACGCGGCCGGGCCGGGGACCCGGCTGGGCTGGCTCGACGTGCTCCGCGGCCTGGCGGCGCTCGCGGTGGTCTTCGATCACCTCAGCTACTACGTGCTGCAGCACATTCGGGCGGAGATCTATCAGTGGTTCGACCCGGGCAACTACGGTGTCTTTGTCTTCTTCATCATCAGCGGGTACATCGTGCCGGCGTCGCTGGAGCGCAAGGGCAGCGTCCGGACGTTCTGGGTGAGCCGCCTGTTCCGGCTGTATCCCCTGTACCTGCTGGCCGTGGGGATCGCGGTGGCGCTCTACCTGCTGCATTTCGGGTCGCTGCGCGGCGAGGGCTCGGATCCGGAGACGTCAGTCTTCTCCCAGCTGCTGATGATGTCGAACGTGCTGGCCGGGCAGAACCTGCCCAACGTGGTCTGGTCGCTGTCCTATGAGATGGTCTTCTACCTGCTGCTCACCGCCTTGTTCATCGCCCGGGTGCACAAGCGCAGCAGCTGGTACGCGCTGGCCTTCGCGGCGGCCGCCGTGGCGATCGGCGGCGTGCTGCCGCAGGCCTACCTCACGCACAACGTGGCCACCCCGCGCCTGATCGCGCTCACGGCGGATCTGGCCATGCTGGCCGGGCTGGCCCTCGCCGTCGTGTTGCGCGGCATGTCGCGGCTGCTCGGCGCGGCCATCGCCGCGGTGGTGGCGGTGGCGCTGCTGGCCTTCAACGGCAGCTGGCTCTGGCCATGGGAAACGCTGTCGATCCTGGCCCTGATGTTCACCGGGACCGTGTTCTACCGGGCCGAACAGGGCCAGTATTCGTGGCGCAAGGCCATCGTGGTCGGGGCGGCCGTGCTCAGCCTGGCCATCACGGCCGGGCTGTGGCACAGCCACGCCTGGGGCATGGGCGCGTACGCCGAACTGGTCTGGGAGCGCCGCTGGTTCACCGCGTTGCTGCTGGCCGGCCTGACGTTCGGGGCCGGGATGGCGTTCCGGCACGTCCGGTGGCCGCGGGCGCTGACCTGGCTCGGCCTGATCAGCTACTCCCTCTACCTGCTGCATCCGCTGGTCATCGAGGTCTACCATCACTTCCGCTGGACGCGCCTGCACCACCCCTTCCCACTGCAGGTGCTGCTGGCCGCGGGGCTCCTGGCCATCATGATCGCGGTCAGCTCGGCGACGTACCTCCTGGTGGAACGGCCGATGCAGAACGTCGGCCGCCGGGTGGGCCGCTGGCTGGATGCCCGGTTCGGCCCCGACCGGGTGCCGGCCAAGCCTCCCAAGGTCGCGGAGCCGGCCATGGCGGGCCGGAGCCGCCCGGCCACGGAGTAGCTCGTCCGGCTTACCCGCCTGGATGCGGCATGCTGGTGGTATGGCTCTATCGTCGGCGGCTGAGCTGCCATCCCCGCGCGAACCCGGCGCACCCTACCGGGTCTGCCTGGTCTGCCTGGGCAATATCTGCCGGTCGCCGATGGCCGAGACCGTGCTGCGCGCCGAGCTGGCCGCGGCCGGCCTCGACGGGGCCGTCGTCGTGGACAGCGCGGGCACCGGGGACTGGCACGTCGGCGACGCGATGAACTCGGGCGCCCGGGCCGCGCTGGCCAGCCGCGGCTTCGACGGCTCAGTTCACCGGGCCCGGCAGATCCAGCGGTCCTGGCTGGCCCGGCGCGACCTTGTTCTCGCGATGGACGCGCGCAACCTCGCGGACCTGCGGCGGATGGCCCGGGGGCGGGACGCTGACCGGATCCGGTTGTTCGGCGAGGTGGGCGGGCTGGACGGGGCCACCGGCGGCCAGATCCCAGACCCTTACGGCGGGAACGCGGACGAGTTCGGCTACGTGCTCGACCTGCTCAGCGCGGCCGCGCCGGTCATCGCCGGGCGGCTGGCGCGGCTGCTCGAGGCCCACGGTCGCGCTGCCGGCGGTTCCGAGGCCGGGCACCGCGGCGGCCGGTGACCTCGTTCACCTCCGCCGCGCGCCAAGTCGCCCGGCAGACCGGCCTGGCCGTCCGCGAGGCCCGCGTCGTCGGCTCCCAGCACGGCTACCAGCACCTCATGCTCACGCTGGCCGGCGGGCAGCGCGCGTTCGCCAAGGTCGCCGGCGCCACGGGGGAGGCCGCCTCGGATGAGACGGCCGCCGCGTTCGCGGCCGAGGCGAGCAGCCTGCGCTGGCTGGCCGAGGCGGACGCCGTCCCGGTGCCCGAGGTGCTGGCCGTCACCGGGGCCGCGCTCGTCATCTCGATGATCCCGCCGGGGCACGCGACGCCATCGGCGGCGTTCCGGTTCGGCACCGAACTGGCCCGGCTGCACGCGGCCGGCGCCGGGGATTTCGGCGCCCCGTGGCGAGGGTTCATCGCCAGCTTGCCGCTGGACAACACGCCCGCGCCGCCGGGCCAGCCGGCCATTGGGGTCGGCGCCGCGCCGGGACGGACCCAATGGCCGCCATGGCCGCAGTGGTATGCGAGCCGCAGGCTGCTGCCCTACCTGCGCCGGGCGACGGACTCCGGTGCGCTGCGGCCTGAAGACGGGCGGCTGGTGGAGGCGGTGATGGACCGGATCGACTCGCTGGCGGGACCGGCCGAGCCGCCCAGCCGCATTCACGGTGACTGCTGGGCCGGGAACGTGCTCTGGTCGGGCGACCGGGGCTGGCTGATCGACCCGGCGGCACACGGCGGCCACCGCGAGACCGACCTGGCCATGCTGGCCTTGTTCGGCGCGCCCCACCTGGACCGCATCCTGGCCGGCTACAACGACACGACCCCGCTCGCGCCAGGCTGGCGGTCCCGGGTCCCGCTGCACCAGTTGCATCCGCTGCTGGTGCACGCGTGCCTGTTCGGCGCGTCCTACGCCGAACAGGTCCGGTCCGCGGCCCGCGCGGTCCTGTCCGCCTAGAGTGCCGGGGCTGGTGTCGGGCGGAGCTCATGCCCGCCGCCGGCGGAATCGGTAACCGCGAATCAGGCCGGGTGCGACAGCCTGGCGGTGCCCGTTTCGTCGACCTCGCCCGGCTCGTCCAGGTCGGAGTCGTCGTCCCCGGCCATGCCCGCCTCGGGATCCAGCGGCAGGGCGATCCGGAACGTCGCGCCCTGGCCGGGTGCGGTCCGCACGGAGGCGACGCCGCCGTGCGCGGTGACGAGCGCGCTCACGATGGCCAAGCCCAGCCCGCTGCCGCCGCTGGTGCGCGTCCTGGCCTGATCCGCGCGGTAGAACCGCTCGAACACACGATGCGCCTGCTCCGGGGTCATCCCCGGCCCGTGGTCGGTCACGTCGAGCGTCACGGCCTGGGGCGAATCGGGCACCCGCGGGTCCAGCGTCCCGGACCCGATAGACACCTCGATCGGGGACCCATCCGGGGTGTGGGTGAGCGCGTTGCTCATCAGGTTCCCGATGACCTGTCGCAGCCGCGCTTCGTCGCCGATGACGAGGAATGCGGCGCCGGGCTTGACCGACAGGTCGATGGTCCTAGCCGGGGCGAGCAGTCGGGCGTCGTGGACCGCGTCGGCGGCCAGCGAGAGCAGGTCGATCGGCTTCCGGGCCAGCGGGCGCTGCTGGTCAAGCCGGGCCAGCAGGAGCAGGTCCTCGACGAGCAAGCCCATCCGGGCCGCTTCCTTCTCCACCCGCTGCATGATCCGGTCCAGGTCGTCCGGCGTAAGCCCGTCCGCCGTGGCCAGGGCGCGGCTGCCCGCCTCATCCGCCTCATCCGCCTCATCCGCCGAAGTCAAGGCCAAGGCCGACTTGTCCCAGTGCGGGACGAGCCCGCCGCGCTGGCGGTAGTACTCGGCGAAGCCGCGGATCGCGGTCAGCGGCGTGCGCAGCTCGTGGCTGGCGTCGGCGATGAAACGCCGCATCCGTTCCTCGGACTGGTGCGCTGCCGCCTCGGATTCCTCCCGTGCATGGAAGGCCGTCTCGATCTGGCTCAGCATGATGTTCAGCGACCGGCCGAGGCTGCCTATCTCGGTGCGTGGATCACGCTCGGGCACACGCCGGTTCAGGTGCCCGTCCGCGATCTCTTCCGCGGTCTCCTCGATTTCGACCAGCGGCTGCAGGTTCGCCCGCACCACCGCGAACCCGACGATCATCAGCACGAACAGGATCACGACGCTCACGATCACGTCGAGCCTGATCAGGTACGCCATGGTCTGGTCGAGATTGCCCAGGTTCAGGCCGACGACCAGGGTTCCTGACTGCATGGTCACGCCGCCGTCTGTGCTGTACTGCACCGGCTGGGTGATGACACGCCAGCTGTAACCGCCCGACTGCGCCAGAACGGTAAACGGCTGACCAGAGTTCCCGCTCGTGCCGGACTGGCTGGCGGTATGGCGGGTCCGGGAATTGCGCT
Organism: uncultured Actinomycetes bacterium; assembly: GCA_963769715.1. GTDB lineage: Bacteria > Actinomycetota > Actinomycetes > Streptosporangiales > Streptosporangiaceae > Palsa-504. The sequence continues at coordinate 649,787 of CAVYNE010000031.1, read as the reverse complement.
GAGATTTTGCCAGTTGCCGATTCCGGTCACCGGCTGCCCGTTGGCGGAGAGCACCTCCACGACGCTGTTGTTCAGGAGGAACGTCAGGTGATGACCCCCCCCAAAAAAGCAGAAGGGTCGTTCTGCACCTGAGCGTCCAGGCTGTGCAACTGGGCATCGACCTGGCTCTGCAGGTAGTTGCCGAACACCGCGACGCCGACGAAACTCATCACCGCCAGCGCTATGGCGACCAGAGCGAGGAGCGCCGTGACGAGCTTGGTCCGCAGGGATGTGCGGGCAGACAAGCGGCGTACGGCCTGCCATGGCCGGGCCCCCAATGGCCGCCCTGGCTGCTCGCTCCCTCTGCTGTCATGCCCGCTCGTCCTGCTTAAGAAGATGGAAGCCGCAGCACGTACCCGACGCCGCGCAGGGTGTGGATCAGCCGGGGCTCTTTGGTGTCGACCTTGCGACGCAGCACGGACACGTAGGACTCGACGATGCCGGTGTCGCCGCGGAAGTCGTAGTCCCAGACGTGGTCGAGGATCTGCATCTTGGACAGCACCCGGTTGGAGTTGCTCATGAAGTACCGCAGCAGCTTGAACTCGGTGGGGGAGAGCTGAATCTGCTCCCCGCCGCGCCATACCTCGTGGCTTTCCTCGTCGAGTTCGAGATCGGCGAAGGTGATGCGGGGCGTCGGCTCGACCCCGTCTCCCCTGGTGCGGCGGAGCACGGCGCGGATCCGCGCGATCACCTCTTCCAGGCTGAACGGCTTGGTGACATAGTCATCACCGCCCAGCGTGAGGCCGCGGATCTTGTCCTCGGTGGCGTCCCTGGCGGTCAGGAAGACGACCGGAATCCGGGCGCCGCCACCCCGCAGCCGCCTGATGACATCGAATCCATCCATGTCGGGCAACATCACGTCGAGCACGATCAGGTCGGGCCGGTGACGCTGAGCGGCCTGTACCGCCTCGGTTCCGGCTGCCGCCGTGACGACGTCGAAACCCGCGTAGCGCAGGCTCGCGGACAGCAACTCAAGGATGTTCGGCTCGTCCTCGACGACTAGCAGCCGGGCATCCGGTCGCTGCCGCGCATCGGTCAGCGTGTCCATAGCTCTATATTGTCATCCGCCACGCTGAGGATAACCTGAAGGTCCGCTGGAGATGATCTCCGTTCCGCGGCCGGCAGACGGCCGGGGGAGGAATCGGCTCAGGAGAACGCCAGCCACACTCGGCTAAGCGGCGACCTGGACCGGGCGGGGCTACCGGTGGGCGGGCCCGATGGCCTGGCGCCAGTAGGCGATGGCGGCGGGCCGCGAGCCGACGCCGAGCTTGGAGTAGATCCGTCTGACGTGGTTCTTCACGGTCTTCTCGGCCAGGAACAGGCGAGCGGCGATCTCCCCATTGGTCTGTCCGTCCGCGATGAGCGACATGACCTCGACCTCACGCGCAGACAACGCGTGCGGCTCCCCGGCGCCATTGAGGGCGGGTTGACAGCTGGCCCCACGCCTCCGCCTGGTCGAGGGACCTTGTGACCGTCCATCTGACCTCCGGCTGCGGCGGCGGATCCGTACCGCAGCGAACGTACCAAACACGGTAGGCACTGCGTCAATCCCATGAAGGTTCATGTAAATCAATACATGGGCCGATATGGACTGGCTTCGCCAGGACTACTACCCAGGCATCCCGACCTGCATACACGCCCGCGGCTAGGCGGTGCCCTGGACGGATGTCTTCGAGATGAGGCTCTGCGGCAGTGCCTGGTCGTGGGCCAGGTCATTGAAGAACTGCTTAGCCGCCGTGGTATCCCACACCACGACCGACCCGGCGTTCGTGGTCGCGAACGTCCGTGGCCAACGGCACCGTGGTGGTCACCGGGTCCCGCAGCGCGAACGCCACCGAGACCAGCGAGGACAGGCCGGTGCCCTGGTCCACCGAGATGGCCGACGCCGCGCCGTTGGCCGCGGGGACGATCGCGAACGGGTTAGCCAGCGTTCCGGCCGACGTCATCTTGGACAAGATGCCCTTGAGCAGGACCCGCTGGTCCTGCTCGCGCTGCAGGTCACCCTCGGCGAACGCGCGGGTGCGCACGAAGCCGAGCGCCTGGTCGCCGCTGAGGGTCTGGCATCCGGCCTTGAGGTTCAGGCCGGCCTTCGGGTCCTTCATCGGTGCCTTCAGGCACATGCGCACGCCGCCGACGTCGTTGACCACGTTGACCAGCCCGCCGAAGCCGATGCTCATGAAGTGGTTGATGGGCAGCCCGGTGACGTTCTGCACGGTCTCGATCAGCAGCTTCGGGCCCGCCGATCGTCGTAGGCGGCGTTGAGCTTGTTGTAGCCGTTTCCCGGGATCGGCACGTAGGAGTCTCTCGGGAGGCTGACCAGCGTGGGACGGGTGCCGTTGGCCGGCAGGTGCAGGAGCATGATCGTGTCCGAACGGCCGCCGCTGATGTCGCGTCCCAGGGCCAGCTGGTTTTCCTGTGCCGCGGTCAGTCCGCCGCGGCTGTCGGAGCCCGCGATCAGCCAGTTCGTCCCGGCCGAGGTCAACGCGGTCGGCACCAGCACGTTGATCCGGGTCAGCTTGGAGTTCACGCTGAAGTAGACGCCCACGGTGGCCACCACGGCCAGCACCACCAGGCTCGCCAGGATCACCAGGATGCGCCTGGGCCGCAGCCACCGCCGCCGCCTCGGCCCCCCCGGCCCGCCACCCGCGCCGCCCGTCCAGGACCGCGAAGGCGGCTGAGCAGGCCACGCGTTCTGGCTCGCTCCGGCCGCACTCGTATCTGCGTGGCCCACGTCGTGCCAACCCTGCCCCGGCGAGCCATGCCCCGCAGAGCCCTGCCCCCAGCCCTGCCAGCCCTGGCCCGGCGAGCCATGCCCCGCAGAGCCCTGCCCCCAGCCCTGCCAGCCCTGGCCCGGCGAGCCCCGCCCTGCAGAGCCCTGCCCCGGCGATTGGGGCGTGACGCTCGGCTGAGCCCGTTGACCAGCAGCGGGCCGCTCGGGCTCGTCGTTGTACCACCCGCGTGGCCAGTCCTCACTCATGACGACTCCCGTACCGTGAAGCTGGGAATTCCTCCGTAAGCACGGAGTCGAGCCTATTAGCAAAACGGCGCTGCCTAGTCAACCCCCTGACAAGATCCAGTTTTCTGGAAGAGACTGGTGACTATGTTTACCGCCGAACCCGCTCCCGCCGAGCTGGGCTTACAGCCATTCCTCTGCGTTGGCGAGATCCTCGTCGCCTGGGTATTGGGTGAGTTTCGCTTCGAGGTCGGCGGTGATCCGGCCGATGTCGCTCTTGGTGCGCCGGTACTTGCCTGACATGAAGATCATGCCGAAGTGCCCCTGGCCGCCTGGCGTGACCGCTTCGACGTGCAGTGGGCGGTAGTCGCGCACGTTGTTGGTGACGATGGCCCGGCGTTCTGTTCGCGCGAGCGTCATGACCTGGGGATCTGAGAGCGCTTCCCATTCGGGGTGGCCAGCTACGGCCTGGACGTCGTGGCCTCGCGCGCATAGCTCGCGGGTGATGGCTGGTGAGAGCATCTCGTCCAGCAGGAGTCTCACCGTTTTACGGCAGCCTGTCCGGCAACCCACGCGGCATGCGCTTCAGCGGCCTCCTGCTCGTTGATCTCGATCCACTGATCGATCTCGTCTCGGTAGGCGCCGTAGTAGGTGATGGCGGCCTGCACGAGGCCGAGCGGTATCTCCAGGTAGCGTGCTGTCCCGGCGGCGTCCCCAGCGTTGTCGCGGACGGCTGCGATGACTTCCCACACGTCCTTCCCGGTCCCCACCACCCGGGCGCGCCGGCCCGCTGGTCCGTCGGCGAACCGGACAAGCGGATGCTCATCCATCCGCAGACCCTCTTCGACGTAGCGCTGGGCCAGGGTGCGCGGCGCCAGGTGAACGCGCTGGGCGTGTTTCCCCAGGCGTGCGATGGTCGCCTCATTCAGGCGAACGCTGAGTGGTTGACTCATGTAGTACAGTGTAACACTGCGCGCTACAAGCCAATGCGTAAGCGGGTAGCTCGAAATTGCCGGACCATATCCAGCGGCGGCTACGTCGGGGCGGCGCTGGACATGTCGCGTCACGCAGTTGTGGCCCGGGTTCAGTGCAATGGTGGCCGCCCGGCTACGGAGACGCTCTGCGGCCGGGCGGTTCGGCGTAGGCCCGGCATCATCCAGGCTTGCCTTTCCCAGTAGCGGAGAAGTCCGAGGCGGTCTTGGGAAGCGCGCTTGACTGCCCGGCCTACCTGGACCAGGAAGGCGCCGTACGATGCGGGCTGCCTGCCGAGGTCAGGTGCCGGTTCACCATGCGCTCCACCGACGGGCCCGTCGAAAGCGCCATGATCAGGTGCCCGGCCGGCCATTACTTCTGCGGGGCCATCGAATCCCTCACCTGGCACGGCAAAGGCAAGCACGACCCCGGCAGTGCCGCAGTGACATCCCGCGCCGGGCGCGACAGCCTCCAGCGCAGCCATGATGGCCATGACGGCACGGACGGGTCCGCCGCCCGGCATTTCCCCGCCGAGGCGGAGCGGAGAGATCGCCACCCGAACACCGCTCCCGCGTACTACCTGGGCCACCCGGCCGCCCTGTGGATCACCGTCATGCGCCCGCGCCGCCGGCGCATCGCCGCCCGTCACCCGATGGAAGCCTGGGCAGAACCTGCTCACGGCCGAGCGGCACGCGGCCCTGCGTGAGGCGTTCGGGCAGCTGCCCCCCGGCTGCCAGCAGCTGCTCGCCCCGCTCATCGACGATCCTGCGCAGCCGTATGCAGAGATCAGCGCCAGCCTCGGAATCCCGGCCGGCAGCATCGGGCCGGGCCGCGGCAGTAAAGGACTGGGCGGCCGCTGCGCGGGGGCATCCTTCAGCCCGGCCAGCCGGCCCTCCGCGAACCGGCCGCGCCACTTCCGCGCCGTGTCGGTGCACACCCCCAGCTCCCAGGCGATCGCGGCGTTGGCCTGGCCGGCCGCCGCGGCCAGCACGATCTGGGCCCGCAGCCGGTCGCGGTACGGGCCGCGCACCGACCGGGCCCGGGCCGTCAGCGCGGCCTGTTCCCCGGCGGACAAGACAATCTGGTATGGGCTTGGCATAGGCATGCGTTCTTTATGCCGTACCCGCGCCAGTGCCCGGCACCACACCGCGAGGGCCGGGCCGCCAGGAGAAGATGACTGTCGTGGCTAGATACCCAGACTCCACGAAAACGTCCCTGGAGCAGCGACTGCGCGCCCGGGCCCGCGAACGCTGGCCCCAGATCGCCAGCCTGCAGATCCGCCACCACGGGAACTTCAGTTACATCGACGCGACGCTGGCCGACGCCACCACCCTGAAGCTGTGCCGGCTGCGCTATGTCGGCTCCGCCAGCCAATGGCAGTTCGCGATCTACCGCGCCAGCCACGACGACTACGACGAATCGGTCTTCTTCACTGGCCTGCCCGTCGGCACCTGCCAAGACGCCCTCGACACCGCCTGCGGCCTCTACCTCAACGACCCCACCGCCTGGACCCGACACCAGACGAACTTACGGGCGAGACCACTAAGTTGGCGCAGCGGGCGGTGGCTGGCGACGGTGAGTGCATGGTTTACAGGCGGCTGCTATGAGCGGCCTGGCCTGCGGATATGTGATGCTTGAACTCCGCCGGTATTCGCCAGACCGAGATTGAGCGCTTGGGCCGTGGTCGGGGTATGCCGGGCCAGCCATGCCCGATAGGCGGCGGCAGCTCATCGCTGCCGAGAATCACGCACGGGACGCGCCTGATCGGCGCCCGCTTCTCGCTCACGCTCCGGTGGTGAGCCGGCCAGCACTATCTCGCTTGACGATATACCGGGAGACGAAATAGCCTGACGGCATGTCGATCTTCGTGGAGGATCCCGCCCTGAGCCGGCGCGACAAGGCGCGCCGCATGGTGCTGACGATCGCGTTTATCGCCGCCTTCCTCGGCAGTGTGCTGCTGTTCGCCCTGGTCATCGCTCCGGACATCGGTGCGGCCGGCGGTTGCGGGGGAGGCTGATGCAGCCGGAACTGACGCTGGCCTGGGGCCGCTCCGCGGACCGGGACCGGCCGCTGGCCCGCCGTTGGCTATGGGCGACAGTCGCCCTCACCGCTGGGGCGTTCGTCATCGCGGCGGCATTCGCGCCCTCCGGATCGGCAGCGCCGGACCGCGGGCTGGCCTGGGTGCTGTTCGCCGGATCCTCGGCGCACGTGGCGTCCACGGGCTGGCTCTACACGCTGCGCGACGTCCGCTCATACGCGGTGAGCCATCCGTGGCGCTTCATCCGGGTCCCGGTGCTGCTGATGATCGCGGGCGCGGCGGCCGCCGCCGCGCTCACCCCGGCGGCGATGACGTGGCTGCTGCTCCCGTTCTTCGCCTGGCAGTTCTTTCACTTCGCCAAGCAGAACCTCGGCATGACGGCACTGGCGGCCAAGACGGCTGGCGCGCCGCCGCTGCAAGCCGCCGAACGCCGCGCTTTGATCGCATCGGGCCTGGCCGGCATCTGCGCGCTGATGGCGCGGTCGGCGCTGCTGCAGCTGCGCGTCGACCCGGGGCTGGGCGCGCTGTTCCCGCTATCGGCGGCGGCGATGGCGGGGGCCGTCGCGGCCGGCGTGATCCTGCTCGCCCGCCGCGCGCCCGCGCAGCGGCCGCGCGGCTTCTGCGTGATGTACCTGATGGGGCTGTTCTTCTCGGTCCCGGTCTTCGTCTTCGCGTCGCCGTACGCGGCCGTCGGCGGGATGACGATCGCGCACGGCCTGCAGTACCTGCTGCTGGTGAGCCTGGTCGCGGCCGGCGGCCCGGGCGAGGCCGGCCGGGCGCTGCGCCTGGCGGTGCTGTGCAATGTCGCGCTGATCGGCGGGGCCGTTCTCGCGGTGACCTCGCATCTGCACAGCGGCGGTCCGGCGGTACGGCTGGTGTTCGGCGCATACCTGGGCGCGGTGATGGCGCACTTCGTGGTCGACGCCGGACTGTGGCGGCTGCGTGATCCGTTCCCCCGGGTGTTCCTCGCCCGCCGGGTGCCGTATCTGATGCGAGCGGCCCCGGCCGTTAGATCGGGAGCCGATATAAGATGAACGTCATGGCCAAGGACAGCGAGGAGTTCGCCGGGTTCGGCCGGTACGCGGGGCCGGCCACGCTGATCCTCGCGAGCCTGGCCGACGGCACCAAGCATGGCTACGCCCTCACCAAGGACATCGAGTCCTTCGCGGGGGTCCGGCTCGCGCCAGGCACGCTGTACGAAGCGCTCGCCAGGCTCGAGGCGCAGGGCATGATCGAGAGCGTCGAGAGCCATGACCGGCGCCGCCCGTACCGGTTGACCGCCGCGGGAGCGACCGCACTGCGCGCCCATCTCGACAACCAGCGCCGCGTCGCCGAGCTAGGGCTACGCCGGCTAGCCGGCAGCTGGGGCGCCGCGTGACGCCCGCCGACCGGGCGGCCCGGCTCGTGCGCTGGTACCCGAGGTCATGGCGGGATCGTTACGGCGAGGAGTTCGCCGGACTTCTGATCGCCGATATTGAGGAACGGCCGCGTTCCCGCGCGCGCACCGCCGACGTGATCCGCGGCGGTATCGTCGCCCGGCTGGCCGGCGCAGGGCTCTGCGGGTTCGCGGCGGACGCCGCCGGGCAGGTTCGCGCGAGCCTCGTGTCGCTGGCCTGCTGCCTGAGCATCTTCCTCGGCTTCGGCGCGGCCATCTGGTCGCAACTCACGATCGGCTGGCAGTGGTCGGAGTCCAGCGGCGGCGCCGCGACGGCGGCCACCATCGTGACGTCGGCCGCCATGCTGGCCTTCCTCCTACTGGCGCTGCTAGCCGCCGCGCCGGTCGTCTGGGTCGTGGGCCGCCGTATCGTGCGGGGGCAGGGCGGAAACGTGCTCGTCCCGGCTGCCGTTGTCCTGGCCGGGGCGGCGGTCACGTTCGCCGGCGGGCGGCACTTCGGGAACGGATGGCCGGGAACCGGCGCGCACCGCGGGTTCGTGCCGGGCGGGCTGGCGGCGTTCTCGTGGGCGTCAACCCTGTCGGTCTCCTCGTACTGGGCGCACCCGTCGGCCCTCGCCGCGTTCCCGGCGGGGGAACTCGCCTGGATGGCGGTGAGCCCGCTGGCCGTCGTGTGCGCGGTCGCGGGCGCGGCGGCCACGGTCCGCCGCGCGGACCTGCCGCGAGCCGTGCTCCGCTATGAGATCCGGCTTGCCGCTGCCGCCTGCGCCGCGATGCCGGCCCTGCTCGCCGGGTGCTGCTGGTGGATCGCCGGCGGGGGAGGGACTCCGCTGTTCCACGCGGGCGCGATCGACGTCCTCGCCGTGATCGTCATGGCGGTCGCGCTGGCGGCGGGCCACCGTGCCGCACGCCAGGCGCGGCTGCGCCTCGCCTCGGCATCCGCCTGATTCAGCCGCTATCAGGTTTGCCGCCGCTCACGGCGGGCGCTTCCGCGCCGCATGTCGGCCCTGCCGCCACCGTCCGTGACGGCAACCGGAGTACCGCCAGTGCCGGACGGAGCTGCCACGATGAGCATCCCGGCGCCAGGGTGAGCGCGGGGCGGAGACGCTCATTGGCAGGGCATCCCAGCAACCGCGGTTCGCCGAGAGTGACGTCCGGCAGTCACGGCGAATGACGCGTAACATCCCGATCTGCTGGAAGCAGGCGTGCTTCGTGCTGGCATGGTTCGTGAGGGTGCGCGTCAACTCCCCGGCAAGGCGCCTGGGTAAACGGCCTGGACACTGCACAACGCAGTACGGCACTACACGCCACGAGACTCCATGTGATCGACGTCACACAGATGTCCTAACCAAAGTCCTAGCCACATGGTTAGGGAAAGCTTCGGTCTCCTGTCAAACCCGCAGGTCACCGGCTATACGAGATGGGGTGAGCGACGGGATTCGAACCCGCGACATCCATGACCACAACCTGGCCGATACTCGAGTCTTCTTGTTATGCTAGCCTTCAAAAGGCCAGGTAAACCATGGTTTTTGGTAAGTAGTGGAGTCCAGTGCAGAGTCCTGGCGGCTGTTCTGGCTAACCAACTTGCTAACCAAAGTGGCCTCGCGAACGGGGGGCCAAGAGGGCGGAAGAAGTGCCGTACGTCATCGACAGGGTCCGGAAACGCGGTGTCCGGTACACGGCCGTGTATATCGACGAGAACGGCCGGCGCAAGAGCGCCGGGACCTACGAGACGGAAGAGCGCGCACAGGCGGTCGCCGAGCAGCATGAGAGCCATGTGCGGCTCCGGCTCGCCGAGACCAGCCCGGCTGACAAGGCCACGATCACGGTCCAGGACTTCGGCGTGAAATTCCTCCGTGAGCACGCGGTCGAGCCGAACAGCAAGATGACCTACGCTCAGCTGCTCCGCTCGCACGTCTACCCGTTCATCGGCAAGCGGCGCGTTGCCGAGATCGGCAGGGAGACGATCCACCGGCTGCTCACTGTAGTGCTGCCCGCGGAGGGCGCCAGTCAGAGCACGGTCGTGAACGTCCGGACCTGCCTGTCAGCCATGATGCAGATGGCGTGGGATCACGGCTATCGCGACGGCAACCCAGTCAAGGGGATCAGGCTCAAGCATCCGCCGTCCGGGCCGATCGTGGTAGCGACCGTCCCGCAGTTCCAGCGGGTCTACGCGGCGCTGCCACACCAGCCTGCCAGGGTCTTCGCCCGGCTCGGGGTATCGACCGGGACGCGGTACTGCGAGCTGATCTCGTTCGTCCCGGAGGACTTTGACTTCGGCGGCTGCATGCTCACCGTTAGCAAGTCGACGGTCGAGGTGACCGCGGACTTCCACCCGGACGGGTACCGGTTCCTGACCCGGCACTACACCAAGAACGGCGAGCACCGCCGGATGAAGATCGACGCCGAGGTTGCGGAGATGGTCCGGGAGCACATCGCCGTGAACAGCATCGGCCCGGGCCAGCTCATTTTTCCGGTGCGGTTGTTCGCGGCTCGCACGGTGGCCGCCCGTCGTGAGCGGATGAGCGACGAGGAAATGGAGACGCTCGGGTCCACCGACCCGCTGCCGAGTGGCAAGCAGTACCAACACGGCACGATGGGCGCCTACGTCACCGCTAAGTGCCGGTGCCCGGGATGCATGCAGTGGAGCGCTGACTACGGCCGCTCGCGTAAGCGCCGGACAACCGGCCGCGCGGAACGGGAGTGGTCGGCGGGGTGGCGCCGGGACCCTACCGAGTACATGGGCAAGAACACCTGGTACCGCATCTGGAACTCTGCGGTCGAGGAGGCCCACCTGCCGTTCCGGTACACGTCCTACCAGGTCCGGCACACGCATGCTTCGTGGCTGATCGACCAGGGCGTCGACCTGGAGCGGGTACGGCACCGACTCGGCCACGGCGACCTCACGACCACGACACGGTACGTGAAGGTCCTGGATGAGGAGGACTCCACTGCCGCGGATGTCATGAGCGATCTGCTGAAGGCCGTGGTGTAAACAGCTCAGCCTGTAACTGGCGGCGAACTCCGGATGCGTGCCAGCGCTGGTGCCAGGATTACCAGCTTGGAAGGCTGCTCGCACATTCTGGCCGACCACGCGGGCGGCGTGGCCGGGCGCGGGGATGGCCGGTGTCAGCCGATGTGGCAGGGGCGGCCGGGGGTGAGCACGTGGCCGATCCGCAGGCGCATGGCCGGGCGGATCGGCAGAGCGCCGCGCCAGGGTGAGCACAGTTCGTGGGGACATCAGTGGGGACTAACGGCTCGGCGAGCTGCAGCGGGCCATCCGGTCTCCCGTAGCATTGCCCCCACTTCCGGACTGCGGAGCTATGCGCTTCGGGCGGCTCTGTCGTGGACCTGCTCGACCGCGCGCAGGATCATCGGCGTGGCGCGCTGGATTGACCGGCTCACCAGGTGCCCTGGGCCGTAGCGGTCATGTATTTCGGCGAGCCGCCTATCGACGGGTACGAGCTCGCCGTCCGGGCTGGTGGTCATGTCGCAGTAGGTCAGTGCGCTGGAAAGCACGTACGGCGCGGGCTCGAACTCCATGCCTAGGACGTCGGCGAGTCCGCGTTCGCTGGCTTCGATGATGGCGCAGGAGTGGTAGGCGACCAGCCGGCACAGTATGGCGTCGGCGTGCTGGGCGTCGCGCAGGTAGCGGGCGCCGTCGAGTGGGTGGAAGCCCGTCACGGTGAGGTCGGGGGCGTAGCCGATGTCGTGCAGCCATGCGGCGGTTTCCAGGAGATCGGCGTCCGCGCCGAGAACGGGTGCCAGGCTGCGGGCCCGGGCGGCGACGCCCTGGACGTGCGCCCAGCGGCGGGGGAGGGGGGCTTGGAGGAGTGCCTGGGCGAGCTGTTGCGCCCATGATGCCAGCGTGTTCATGCGGCCCAGGCTAGACAGCCGCGGCGGGACGTTCAGGGACGTGGCATGCCGTAGTAATAGGACAACGCGCTAGAGGCGGTTGTTCAGCAGGGATGTGGTTGATACAGGAACGTCCTCCTGGTGCGGTAGTACGGGCTTGGTGTCCCAAACGCAGCGAGGAGGACGTTCTGTGGGTAAGGGTAGCGGCAACGGCACGACCAGGGGCGACCGGAAGCGGAACGCCCGGCGGGAGCGGCTGCGGGGGCTGCTGCCGCGCGATGGCGCGGTGATCGGGATCGACCTGGCCGAGGATAAGCAGGCGCTGGCGGTGGTTGATCATGATGTGCGGGTGGTGGCGCGTAAGACGGTGCGGGTGAAGGCGTTCCGGCTGGGTGAGGCGCTGGACTGGGCGGTGGCGCAGGCCAAGGTGAAGGGGTTCGCGCACGTGGCGGTGGCGTGCGAGCCGACTGGGCCGCGGTGGATGCAGGTGCAGCGGCTGTGCGGCGAGCGGGGCCTGCCGCTGGTGTGCATCCAGCCGCTAGTGTCGCATATCGCCCGTGAGCAGCAGGATTACACGCCGCACAAGACCGACCCGTTAACCGAACTACGGGGGGACGTTCCTCAGGTCAGCGGACGGATGGGAATCTTGGTGGCTACGGTCGCGGACCATGATCACAGAGGGAGATGCTCCGCGGGACCTGTCGCGGCTGGCGGTGCCGTTGCGCGGGTCGCTTGAAGCGACCGGGGACTTGTTCGAGCCGTTCCGGCTGGTCGACGCGGACGGTGTGGTGGTCGTCCCGGCGGCTGCGTACTTTCGTGAGCTGGCTGCGTGCGGCCGGCCGTCGGCGACGCACCGGTCTTATGGAATGGCCATGTTGCGGTGGTGGCGGTTCTTGTGGGCAGTCGGGGTTCGCTGGGATCAGGCGACCCGGGCGGAGGCCCGGGATTTCTGCTCGTGGATACAGTTCGCCGCCAAGCCGGTGCGGCCGCACTGGCGTTATCCCGGGGGTGGTGCGCCGGGGGCGGTGACGGCGCGGGCGGAGGCCGGGACGCCGAACCCGGTGACGGGAAAGCCTTCTCCCGGGCGCGGTTACGCCACGGCGACGGTGGTGCATTGCGAGAGCGTGCTACGCGGTTTTTATGAGTTCCATCTGCAGGCGGGCAGCGGGCCGATGGTGAACCCGTTCCCGCTGGCGAGGGGGCGCCGCGGGCGGGCGGGCGCCCATCACAATCCGATGGATTCCTTCCCGGGGCAGCGTAGCGGCCGGTACCGGCCCCGGGCCCGGCGGCGGATACCGCGACAGATCCCCGATGAGAAGTTCGATGAGCTGTTCGCCCGGCTCGGGTCGAACCGGGACCGTGCCCTGGTCGCGTTCTGGGTGTCGACGGGTGCCCGGGCATCAGAGCTGCTGGGTGCAATGAACCCCCTGCACTTCCGTGGACAGTGACCCCGCTGGTATCACTTGTCCCAGGAGGAACCCGATGGGTACAGCGCGACGGAAGTTCACGAAGCAGTACAAGGCGGATGCGGTTCAGCTCTACCAGGACTCAGGCCTGACCATGGGGCAGGTCGCCCAGCAGCTGGGGATCGGCGAGTCGACCCTGCAGAGCTGGGTGAAGAATGTCAAGGACGAGGGGGATGTGGCGGCCGGGGAGACGCCGCTGACCCAGGCGGAGAAGAAGCGGATCCGCGATCTTGAGGCGGAGCTGCGCCGGGTCAACCTCCGGGATTCAACTTCAGGCCGGTGATCAGCGGTTTTAGGTGTGTTCAGCGTGCTGAGCTGCTGGTTTACGCCGGTGGTGGTAGCTGAGGGCTGCACCCGCTGGGTGCGGCAGGTTCAAAGTGCCCGGGATAACGCGAGCCCGCGCTGGCGGATCAGGCGGGAGCGGCGCAGTGCAGGTAGCGAAGAGCGCCCCGTTGCGGGAGATTACGCGGTAACCACACCGTTGTGATCTGCCGAAACTGGAGCGCTCCTCAATGGCGAAGAATACGCGCTGGGACCGGAACTTGTCCGTGGCCGCGGACGCAGAGGGCCTGATCGGCCATGCCGGGGCGGTGCTGCTGCGCAAGCTCGCTGATCAGTGCGGCCTGACGTCCGCGCTCGGCGCGGCGCTGGGCCGGGCGGGGAAGTTCCCGCTGATCGATCGCGGGATGACGCTGGTCTCCATGGCGGTGGCGATCGCGCTGGGGGCCAGGAGCATGAGCGATATCGCCGTGCTGGCGCACCAGCAACCGGTCTTCGGGGCCGCGCCGAGCGATACCACGGTGCGGCGGACGCTGGAACTGGCCGATCCGCGCACCCTGGACAAGATCGCCCGGGCGCGGGCCGGGGTCCGGGCGCACGTGTGGCAGCTGGTCTGCGCGAGGCCAGGCGGGTTCCCGTGGCTGGCCGTCGCCGGGAAGGTGCTGGCGGGGTGGCTGGTCATCGACCTGGACGGCACGCTGATCACCGCGCACAGCGACAAGGAAGGGGCAGCACCGACCTTCAAGATGGGCTACGGCTTCCATCCATTGGGGGCCTGGCTGGCTAATACCGCCGAGTCGCTGGCGATGCTGCTGCGGCCGGGCAACGCCGGCTCGAACACCTTCGCCGACCACCTCACGGTGCTGACCGCGGCGCTCCGGCAGATCCCCTCCCGCATGCGCGCGCGGCTGCTGGTCCGCGTCGACGGGGCCGGCGCCAGCCACGAGCTCATCAAGCACCTGCTGTCGCTGTCGTCCCGGCGCCGCGCCGTGCTGTTCACCTGCGGGTGGGCCATCACCCAGTCCGATGAGCAGGCGATCGGGCTGCTGCCCTCTGGCGCCTGGCAGGCCGCGGTGGACCAGGACGGGGTAGTGCAGCGCGACAAGCACGTCGCCGAGATCACCCACCTGCTCGGCCGGGCCGCCGGCTGGCCTGATGGCCTGCGGTGGATCGTGCGCCGTACGAAACCCTCGCGGCGGCAGGCCAGGAACCTGACCGCCTTCGAGCGCGCCACCGGCTGGCGGTACTCCATCATCTGCACCAACATCCCGGCCGCCGGCGGGATACCCGGCGTGCCCGGCAGCCACCACCCCCAGTTCACCGACGTGCTGCACCGCCAGCACGCCGTCGTGGAAGACGGCGTCCGCACCGCGAAATCGATGGGCCTGCGGAACCTGCCATCGAAAACATGGCAGGTCAACTGCGGGTGGGTACTCGCCGCCAACATAGCCGCTGACCTGGCCGCCTGGACCCGGCTGCTCGGCCTGTACGACTGCGAGGATCTTAAGGACGCTGAGCCGGACACGCTGCGCTACCGGCTGCTGAGCCTGCCTGCCCGCCTGGTCCGCCACGCCCGCGCTCGCGTGCTGAAGATCAGCCGCACCTGGCCCTGGAAAGACGCCTTCCTGGCCTGCTGGCACCGGCTGTGCGCCCTGCCCGCCCCAGCCTGACCAGCCCTCCCGTCCCCGCGACCCGGAAAGGAGCCGCCCCGGCGCAGTCGGAGCCGGTGCCCCCGCACTGGCGTTCGGTTAGGGCTGGAGCCGCGTGACCTGCTGATCCGGCGCGGGCCTGCCCGGGGCGGCTTTGCCGATCACTGTTACGTAGGGTGATCGGTGGGATTTGCGGGCTGATGTCACGGTGCGTTGCCGGCCGGGCGTCTGAACGCGGCGGACCCGGGGTGGCTGCGGGCGGCGAGGGCTGCTGTGCGGGGTTCGCGGTGACACGCCGCGCCGGTTACGGGACGAATGCGGGCATATGCGGAAGCATCGGCGGTTCCTGTACCTGCCTCTTGCGAGGGGTCCGCCGATGCTTCCGGCTGCGACAGTACCCGGTGCCGCAGGCGGCGTCACGCCGCCTGATGCCGCCGCGCGGGATGGCCGGGAGCAGCGTGCGCCGCGGGACGCGGCGACGGGGCGGGCCGAGGTGATGGCGATGCCGGCGATCTGGAAGGACGCCGACGGCCGGCTGACCGGGCTGCCGGGTGCGGGCGGAGGGATCGTGGCGTGCGGGGCGCTGCCGGGCGCGGCGGCCCCCGGGCCGGCGTGGACGGCGGATCAGCTGGCGGCGGCCGGGATCGCCGGGGAGCCGCGACCGGTGCGGGAGGGGACGGGGCTGGGGCTCGCCTCGGCGGTGCTCACGCCAGCGTTGCTGGACGCGGCGCTGGCCGGGCTGCCGGGGCGGCGGTCGCGGAAGATCACGCCGCGGCTGGCGGTGCAGATCGAGCTGGCGCGGGCGCTGATGCCCGGCACGGCTGCGGGAACGCTGCGGACGCTGGCGCAGCGGCCCCGGGAAGCCGACCCGGTATATGACCTGCCGGCGTCGTCATCGCTGTCGGACGCGGACAGTTTCCTGGGGGTCCGGCCGCTGGTGAATCTGCTGGCCGGGCTGTGCGGGCAGGTCCGGGCCGTCCCGCTGCCCGGCGTCGCGGCGGTGTGCCTGCCGGCGGCCGGGACGCCGGGCGGGCAGCGGACGGCGGTCCGGCTGCGGCCGCTGGAGGGCGGGCCGTGGTCCGGCGGCCGCTGGCACGGACTGCGGGTGCTGGCCAAGGACGGCACCGTCCGCAACGTCGCCGACCCCAAGGGCAGCGACCGCAAGGGCACGGGCGGGCAGTCCCGCAACGCCGCGCACTTCGGCCGCCCGGCCAGCACCGGCGCGCCCGCTGACCCGCAGATCCGGATGGTAGAAGTCACTGACGTGTGGTGGCGCGGCGCGGTGGCCTGGGCGGCCGGCCCGTGCGGCACCGGGGAGACCACCCTGGCCGCCTGCCTCGAGCCGGCTTACGGGCCCGGTGACCTGGACCTGGCCGACCGCGGGTTCCCCAGCCGCGAGGCCATCGCCGCCAAGATCGAGGCTGGCAGGCACTTCGCCTGGCGGGTCTCCGCGGCGTGGAACCTGCGCCGCTCGGGACGGCCGCTGCCGGACGGCACCTGGAAAGCGGCGATCACCTGGCGCGGCTGCACCTATAAGGTCCGTGTCATCGAATACCATATCGACCAGGTCTTCGATGTCCCGCCGGGTCACCCGCTGCTGACCGCCCCGCCCGCAGGACCGTCCGTCCGCATCCTGGACGCCGCCGGCGGCGACGATGACGGGGACGGCGGGCTGTGCCGGCCGCCGGATGGCACGATCCGCGTGGAAGTATCCGAGACCGTCACCATCATCACCAGCCTGATGGACACCATCGCCTACCCGGCCCGCGACATCGCCGGGCTGTACGGCATGCGGTGGGCCAGCGAGCTGGTCTACCTGGAAGAAAAGCAGACCCTCGCCGGCGGGCAGCCCGTCACCGCGGCCACCCCGGCCGGGGCCTACCGGATGGCCGCCGCCACCGTCGCCGCCCACCAGGCGCTGCGGATCGCCGGCGCCGGCATCGCCGCGGCGATCGGCGCCGAGCCCGCCCGGATCAGCGCCACCGCGCTGCGCTGCGCGGTCACCGCCAGCATCGGCGCCGGGCAAGGCGCCACCGCGAGCGCCCTGTCCGCGGCCATCGAGATCACCCGCCGCGACATCACCGCGCACCCGCTGCGGCTCGTCACCGCCTGGCGGCCCGGCCGCCACTACCCCCGCTTCACCATCAAGAAAGTCAGGGCCCGCAAGAGCAACGACGTCGTGCCCGCCGCCACCCGGCTGCACCTGCTGCCCCTGCCCGCGACGCCAGGATCGCAGCAGCCGAACGCCCCGCCGGCCGCCTGACCCGCGCACGCTCTCCCAGTCCGGCACCCGCCGCGCCGGGACACCGGCATGCCTGGCACCGCCGTAGCCCGGCCCGGCCAGCGCCTTCCCGGACACCGCTCGCCGTCATCCCGGGCATCACACACCGATCTCACGCAACGTTACAGATCAGTCGACGCACAAGCCCGCCCCGCGCCGCGAGGGTAACCACGCAACGTCACCGAACCCCCGCGCACGCCAGGATGACCCCCGCCAGACCCACTTCCTAACCGAACGCCAGTGGGTGCCCCCGAGCACATCGGGCCGTCCGCCATCCGCTGCGAACATGTGAACCAGATACGACCGCCGAAACCCGGCGCAACACGACCGGTAACTGACCTCGCCCCACCCCTGAATCGTTGAGGTCAATATGGAAAACGCCTTCCTAAAAAAAGCGAGTGCGTATTTCGCGAGCCAAAATCTCTGAGGTTCTCCTTCATCCGCGATATGGAGACGGAGAATGAGGGCTTGCCTCGCGGGGTGCGCTTCCCGGTGGATTTCATGTGCCGGATGCTCGGTGTGAGCCGGGCCGGATATTACGCGTGGAGGAACCGCGGGCCGTCGGCGCATGCGGTCTTCGACGCGGAGCTGACGGAGAAGATCAGGGAGGTCGACCAGGAGCACAAGCACCGGTGCGGCATCGAGCGGATCTTGCAGTACCTGCAGGAGGATGGCCGGCGGACCTCGGAGCGCCGGGTGCGGCGGCTGGCGCGTGCGGCGGGCGTGGAGTGCGTGCACCCGCGTCCGTACGTACGCACGACGCTGCCGGATGCGCAGGCCCGGGAGGGGCTGGTTGATCTGGTTGATCGCGATTTCCGGCCGCCGGCCGCGGACCAGCTGCGGGTCGGCGATATCACCTATATTCACACATTCAGCGGTTTTGCCTATCTGGCGACGGTCATCGATTTGTTCTCCAACAAGGTCATCGGCTGGATGGTCGCCGATCACATGCGCACGGGCCTGGTCCTGGATGCCCTGGATATGGCGCTGGCCGCGCGGCGGCCCGGGATCGGGGAAGCCGTGATGCACACCGACCGCGGGGCCCAGTACACCTCGCATGATTTCCGGGACCGGTGCCTGGCGAACGGGGTGATTCCCTCGGTCGGCCGCACCGGGACCTGCTATGACAATGCGGCAGCGGAATCATTTAACGCCACGATCAAGAAAGAGCTCATACACCAGCATCTGTGGCTGGACGCTGAAGAGGCCCGGTCCGCGGTATTCGACTACATCGAGCGGTATTACAACCGCGTCCGGAAACAGCGCCGCCTGGGGAAACTGAGTCCTCTGCGTTTTGAGGAGTCTATTGACATTCCTGATGTAAATGCGGCATAATGGGAATCTGTCCACTAAAGTGCAAGGACTCCAATGCTCCCAGGATCGCCACGATCTGCCCGGGCCCCAAGGTGCGCGGCGCCTGCCGCGGCACGTGCAGCTTCACCGGCCTGACCGGGATGGGGCGGCCTTTGGTCACGTGATGCAGGAACGGCTTATAAGACCCGCGGCTGATCCGGCGCCACGAGACCAACCCGGCGGCGACCTGCACGCCGGTCCGCGCATGATGGTCGTAGAAGCCGAAGACCCCGGCCAGGTACCGGTTAACCGTCGCCGGGCGGCGGGCGCCGTTCCCGTCCGCCAGGACGATCACGTTGTCTGCCGGAGCGCGCAGCCAGCCCACGAACCGGGCCACGTCCTCGGCGCCTGCCTCGTCCCAGTTCACCGCGGCGTGCTGGAGGAACTCGAACCACAGCTTCAAGCTGACCGCGTAGGCACGCACCGTATTAGGAGAGCGCTCGATTGCCGACAGGTAGGCAAGATAGCGCTCGGCGGGCTCCACCACCCCACCGTCATCCCCCAGCAGCGTCCACGACTCCTTGCCGCTGCCGGGCATCAGCACCCGCTGAACAAGCACCACCCACCTCCATCCGGCCCGCGGACCGGATGCCTTGAAGGTAAAGCTTTCAAGGCATCCGGTGGCGAAGCCCCGCCGGCGCGGCGGCAGAAATGCGATACCAACAAGGCATGCCCTCAACACCAGCCAGCACCGGACACCGCCACCGCCAGATCGCCGACGAGATCGCCGCGCTCGGCCCCTGCCTGCCCGGAAGCCTCGTCGAGCGCACCACCCGCTGCGGCTCGCCCCGCTGCCGCTGCCACACCGACCCCAGCCACCTGCACGGCCCCTACCCGACATGGATCCGCAAGGTCGGAACCAAGACCGTCACCCGCACGCTAAGCCCCGCGCAGCTCGAGCGGTACCGCCCCCTCTTCGATAACACCAGGCGCCTGCGCGAGCTGATCACTGAACTCGAAGCACTCTCAGCCCAGGCCGTCGAGCAAGCCGAAGGATGGGCCGCGCCCTGACCCAGATACGACGGTCACACCAGCTACAGCGAAGACACCACTGCAGATAACGTGTCCTCGCCGAGGCCCAACCCCCCCCCGCGATCACAGCGGAGACACCCAGAAACGGGCTGGAGATAACGGCGGCAGTGTGCGCTTCGGCGAGATCGGGCACCGATCACACAGCGTGAGCAGGAGCGGGTAAGTTACCGGGTTTCCTGCCGGTTCAGAGCAACTGGCGGTCGCCTCAATGGCCTGGGTCGTCACGCGCAGTCGTCCGTTTACGGGCGCCTTGGCTCACCGCGGCCATCTTATGGAAGCCGACGCGAGATGACTCCCGCCACCGCGATCAGAGGGTTTCCCGTACCGGCCGGCACCCGCTTTAGCGCGTCGCAAGGTCGGCGTGTTCCGCGTGCGGGAGCCACCCGGGTAATCCGGCAGCCGATGGGCGGGTATTCGGTCGCCTGGGTCGCTGGAATCGTTCACACTGGCCGGATGGGGCGAACCGTCAGCGCCTTGGTGACCTGGGGCGACGAGTACCGGGGGGTGATCGGGCCGTTTTCTGTGAGTACGCCGTGGTGGTCAGAGGCAGAGCCTGTCGTGGCGCATCTGCGCGAGGTGCTCGACGTCCCCTTGCTCGTGTTGCGCCTGCTGCTGGTCGACGGCGGGGAGGGCGGCCGCGACAGTCACGTTACTTACCACGTGGCCGCGCTCGACCGCCCGGCACCCGGTCTGCTGGCCGGACGGCCGGCCGGTCATGCGGCGTTGACCAGGCCGGAAGAACTGCGTTCGCCGTGGGCCCGGCTGGAGGGCATCCGCGAGGTGCTCGGCTGGGCGTCGGACACGCTCGGCGCTGCTGGCCGCCGCATGACCGGGCCCGCAGTGCAGCGCAAGACCTGGAACCTAGCCGTACTGTTCCGGCTGCCTACCGGTAAAGGCCCGGTCTGGCTCAAGGCCACGCCCCGCTTCGCCGCCGACGAGGCCAGCGTCATCGCCGCACTCGCCCGCGCGGACCCGACCCTGGTGCCGTCAGTCATCGGCGCCGGGCAGCGGCGGGTCCTGCTCGAGCACCTGCCCGGTGAGGACTGCTGGGACGCCTCACCGCAGATCATCGCAAGCGCTGTCCAGCGCCTGGCCGCCACCCAGGCCGTCCTGGCCGGCCAGCCTGCCAGCTTTCCGCCAGGATTGCCTGACCGGCGTACGCCGGTCATCGCCGGGCAGATCCGCGCACTGCTCGACGGTCAGGTCGCCAGCGAGCTAAGCGCCGGGGAGGTGGCTGCGGCGCGCGGGCTGCTGAGCCGGTTTTCGTTGCTGGATGAGTGCCACTGCCCGACACCATCGTGCACGGTGACTTCCACCCCGGTAACTGGCGCAGCGACAGCGGGCCGCCCGTCATCATGGACTGGGCCGACGCCCATGTCGGCAACCCGGTGCTGGACGGGCTACGGGCCTGCGACTTCCTGCCCGCAGGCAAGCGGCCCGCCGCGGCCCGGGCCTGGATCAATGCCTGGGCATCGTACATCCCCGGGTGCGAGCCCGCCCGCGCGCTACGCATCGCCGAACCGCTCGCCCACCTCGCCTACGCCGTGCGCTACCAAGAATTCCTCGACGGCATCGAGCCATCAGAAAGGGTCTACCACCTCGGCGGTCCCGCCGCTGCCGTCCGTGCCGCACTCAGCAGCGCGAAGGATCCGGGATAGCCGTATGGCCGCGGCCCGTGTGCGCGGCCCAGGTCCAGTCGTGCAGGGGATGGCGGAGTCACCTAGCCCTAAGCCAGATGCAATTACGCAACGTGACATGAAGGGTCTCGCCTCAGGGGAGCCGATCGCCGAATCGGCGCGGCTGGGAAGTACGCCGAGGACACGGATTGCCGCGCGCAGATAACGCCCATTCTGTGCACCCTGGTGTACGCACTTTCATTTGTCCGCCTCGAGGCTAACGGTGGTGATTGTGAGCGCCGATGGTGTACGGTATCGGGTGGCTCGGAGGCTACGGAAACTCCGGCTGCACTGTCCCCTCCTTCTGGGGCTGAGCCGGTATCAAAGCTCGGCGCGCGGCGGACGCAGCGCGAAGGCTGGCCAGTGCAATGCGCTCGTTGCGCTCATCCCCGATCTCCTTGAAGATGGCGGCTGCCTCCTGATATGCAGTGATGGCCGCGCCGAATCGGCCCACCTTGCGCAGGGCGATGCCGAGGTCGTTCAGTGCCGCGGCCTCGCCGTGCCGATCGCCGGTTACTTTGTAGGTGGCGACGGCTTCCATGCAGGCGGTGACAGCCTCTGCGGGCTGCCGTACCTCAGGGGGCAAAAGTGCCAACTTTGCCGTGTCGAGGTATTTCAGGGCCATGGCCTCGTCATCTCGGTCGCCGATCTCCCGGGCGATTGCCAGGACCTCCTGGTATGTGGTAATGGCCTCGTTGTATCTGCGTTCGTCATGTAGCGCATGGCCGAGGTTGGTCAGCGCCGCGACTCTACCGCGCTGGTTGCTGATGTCCTTGAAGATGGTGGCCGCCTCCTGAAACGCGCTGATGGCCTCGTCGAACCGACGCAATTCCTGCAGGGCAATCCCGAAGTGGTTCAATGCGTTGGCCTCGCCATGCCGGTCCCCGGTCTCCCGGCACATCAAGAGGTGTCGCTGGTCTTCAGCGATCGTTCTTTCGAGCGAGCGCACCTCCCACAGAGCTAGCTCCCTTGTGCTCCGCGCCATGTGCTCGCCGTCCCGGTCGCCAGTTTCGCGGTAGATGGCTTCGGCTTCCCTCAAAGCGGCGACAGCCTCATCGAACCGGTGCTCATATCGCAGAGCATTGCCAAGGTTGCTCAGAGCCATAGCCTCGTTCGATCGGTCACCGAGGCGGCGTGCGGCGTCCAAGCCGATGATCATGGTGGCGATCAGGTCATTGTACTGCCGCCAGAGGTCGAAGTACTGGACCAGCCGTAGAGAAAGGTGCAGAGCGGCCTGGTCACGACCGGTGCTGGCGGCCATGGCGACGGCGGCTATCAGGCTGGCCCGCTCTGCGTCTAGCCGGGCCAGAGTGTCGTCGCCGCGGACCAATTGCCTCGGCACGATTATCCCGGTCAGCGCCCGTAGGTGGTCGTCAGCGGTAGTCGCGATGGCCAGGTAGTAGCCGAAGAGCCGGTCGCGGGCCTGCTCCCGGCTATCAGCCTCGGCGTGGGTATCCGAAAGCTGTCGGGCGTACAGACGGATCAGGTCGTGCATCCGCCACCGGCCCGCCGCACCCATAGCGGGCTCGATCAGGTGGGCACGATAAAGATCTGCCAGCGTGCGCCATGCCTCACGTTCGGGCACGTCTGCTAGCGCCGCTGCTGACGCGGCGGAAAGGTCTGGACCTGGGCCGACAGGCAGAAGCCTGAACATTCGAGCTTGACCGTGATCGAGACGACGGTAGGAGAGCGCGAACGCAGCGGCGACGGAAGCCCTCCTCATGCCGTCGTCATATGCCAGACGTTCCAACCGCTCGTGCTCCACAATAAGGTCATCGGCAATCAGTGCTACTGGAGACGTAGGGTCTGCCTTAAGCAGCGCGGCGATGATCTGCAGCGCCATCGGCAGTCCGCCGCACATCTGGGCGACGCGACCGGCCGCTTCCTGGTCTCCTGTGACCCGATCGTCATCGGGGCGGGCGGCCCGCAGCGCCTCATCCAGCAGCTCAACCCCTGCCGCCTTGTCCAGGCCTACGACTTCGACCAGCCGGGCATTCAGCCCAGCCAGGGTGTGCCGGGAGGTCACCAGCACCTTGTGCGGCCCCGTACCAGGCAGTAGCGACCGGACCTGCGCCTCCGAGGAGGCGTTGTCAACGACCACCAGCACCGGGTTGGTGCTATCCGCGAGAACTGACCGGTACAACCCGGACCGGCCCTCCAGACTGGGCGGGATGTGCTCAGGGGGCACCGCCAGCGCCCGCAGCAGGGAATCCAGCGCCTGAGCCGGCTGCACCGGTACATCGTCGTAGCCGTGCAAGTCGATGAACAGCACTCCGCCGCCGAACCAGTCCCGTGCCCGTGCGGCGTGCCCGGCTTGGATGACCAGGGCAGTTTTGCCGACCCCGGCCAGCCCCGCCACCGCCGACACCATCGGTCCCGCCGAACCGGTAGGGTCCAGCAGCCCGGCCAACGCTGATAGCTCATTCCCGCGGCCGGTGAACCCCGCCGTTGCCGTAGGCAGCTGCGCCAGCGCTGTCGGCACTGCTGCTACTGGCTGGGAGGCGCTCGGCCGTGCCAGTGCCTGCCGAACCTCACCGGTCAGCTGGCCGAGCAAAGCTTCAATTCGCTGGCTCTGGAGGTGGGTCACGTCATCGTTCAGCTGGGATGCCAGCGGAAACAGCGGGCCGCCCCGGGAACCGCGGATCACGATCTCCCGCACCAAGTGGCCGGTCAGCTTCGCCGCTACGACTGCGCCGGGCTCCCCCAGCACCTGCGCCGAGGACAGCCCGGTGCCGGTCAGGCTCGCATCATCCAGCACTGCCAGCTGCCTGGCAATACCTGCCTCCAGCGCCTCTAGCACCGTGGCACGTTCTACCAGCGGCTCGCTCGGCACCGACTGCCCAAACAGCTCGCTGATCACCATCGCCAAGTGCTCAGAGTGCTGCTTATCGCCTGGCCGGAGTTCTTCAGCAGTGTGCTGGACGGCAGCCGTGGCGGCCGACCGCAGCGCCCGTTCCTGCTCGCGGCCAAGGACCAGGCTGGTCAGCTTCTTTCGGCCCGCATCCGCAAGGATAAAGATCAGCCACGCCCACAGATCATCAGCGACGAACACCATCACAGCATGCCGCGCCAAAAGCCGGTCCGCCACAGCCGTAGGCTCTCTCCACGCAGAGAAGAGTTTCTGTTTCGCTGAGATCCGGTGCCATGCAGCAGCCAACTGAGCACTGATTGGATATTGGAGATCATCAAGGACGGCCGGTGTGGTATCGACGCACTTCGCACAAGATCGACCTTCCGGCCGGCGCAGCGGACGCGCAGATCGTCCAACTCGGCCGCGCCCGTTCCCAATGCGGCCGACGACCGTCAACCGTCCAGAACGGCGGGTACGCGCGCGGGCACGCGAAGCCCCAGATTACTCTTCGTGACAGAGTTCCCGTCAGCCTCCGCCCTTGGCTGGCTGAGTCGCGGCCCCATCGCGGTGCCAACCCTTGAACCCATTGACCCGCCCCTATCGCGCACCACTGCGCGGGCGGCCACCTGCTCGCAGCGGTCTCAACCAGACCTTCGCGCGCTACCCCTGGTCTTCCGCTGCCCGGCGGTCGTCGAGCGCGCAGGTAAGGCGGGTACAGACACCGGCAATATGGCCCGCAGCTATCCCTGCGTCTGATCCTCGCGAGGCGCGACGAAAGAGCCGCGGCCGTGAACAGTGACGACCAGCCCTTTGTCCCGTAGCTGGGCCACCGCGCGACGTACTGTCATCCTGGCTACGCCGTACTGCTGGGACAGGTCTGCCTCGCTCGGCAGTCGCGTGTCCGGCGCGCATCGCCCGGCTTTGATGTCTGCCTCGATGTCCCGGGCAACCTGGGTGGCGACGGGCACGGATGAATCGTGCCGTATCCGGTCAGATCGGTCATCCAGCGACATGTTGATCATGGTAGATGACTCTTGACCTGCATAAACGCATAGCTATGTCTAGTGAGCCTTGCTAGACATCTATAGACTTCTAGTAGTAGATTCTCGGGTAAGCCGGCGGGGGTTGCGATGCCTTCCGCATCCACTTCCAGGCCCCCGCCGGCGTCTGCTCGGCGCGCCTGGCCAGGGGAGTCACAGATGAGCGACGGCACAAGCAACCCCGCGCGGTATTTCGGGCGGCAGGTGCGCCGGGCCCGGCGCGCGGCCGGGTGGACGCTGACCGAGTTCGGGCAGCGGATCGGGTATGACCCCGGGCAGATCTCCCGGATCGAGAACGGCAAGCGGCCGCCCACGGAACTGTTCGCCCAGATGTGCGACCGAGCCTTTCCCGACCGCGACGGCTGGTTCACCGAGTTCTACGCCGAGTCCTGCACCTGGATCGCCACCCCGCCATGGTTCCGCAGCTGGGTCGAGCACGAGCAGGGCGCCGCCACCCTGCGGATCTGGCAGCTCGGCGTCTTGTCCGGGCTGCTGCAGACCGCGGATTACGCGCGCGCGATCCTGACCGTCAACCCGGGCGTCACCCAGGACGAGGTTGGCGCACGCCTGGCCGCGCGGCTGGAACGCCAGGCGATACTGGCACGCGATGAGCCGCCGACGGCGTGGTTCCTGGTCGACGAGGCCGCGCTGCGCCGCCACATCGGCCCGCCGGAGGTCATGGCCGCCCAGCTCGCCCACCTCGCGGGCGTCGCTCGCCTGCCGAACGTCACGATCCAGGTCGTTCCCGCCACTGCGCACGCCGGTCTGCTCGGCGGCTTCGCGCTCACCGAGCGCGCGGCATACGTGGAAACCGCGGTCGCCGGGCAGGTGTTCGAGGACGCGGAGATCATCGCCGGGCTGCTTATACGTTTCGATACGCTCAGAAGCGAGGCGTTCCGGGGGTCAGAGTCCCTGACCTTGATAGAGCGGATGTGCGAGGAATGGAAAGCAACTGGCGTAAAAGCAGTTACTCAGGCGACAACGGCGGAGAGTGCGTAGAGGTGGCCTTGGCGCAGGCCGTGCTGGTCCGCGACACCACCGACCGCGACGGCCCGGTGCTCACGTTCAGGGTCTCCGTACTTAACCGGGGTGCCGCCGATCCGGCTCTGGCGCAAATAACGTGAAGGTAACGTTTCGATCTTGAGGTGCCCGGCTGGCCGCGCAGGTCAGAACCAGCTCAGCTGCTGCCCAGCAGGGGCGGCAGTAGGCGGCGCGGCTGGTCGCGGTCACTAGGGAGGGGCCTGGCCTGCTGCGCATCCCGGGTGCTGGCGGAGAACGCCTCCTCCAGCTGGGCCAGCCAGGCCAGGTGGCCCTGCACCGCCTGGCGGCCTTGGGGGGTGAGCCGGAACCACGTGCGCGGCCGCCGGCCGACCGCGCCCTTGCGGACTTCCAGGTACCCGGCGTCTTCGAGCACGCGGGACTGTTTCGACAGCACCGAGTCGCTGATCCCGGCCGCGTCACGCAGCGCGGCGAACTCGACCCAGTCCGCGCCGGCCGCCAGCAGCCCGCAGATCGACAACCGGGTGATCGGGTGAATGAGCGGGTCCGGCCTGGCGGTCACGCCGCCCCTCCGCCGTCTCGCAGCTCCTGGCGGGTCACCCGCAGAGCGATCTGCAGGAGGGCCATCTCCGCCGCGACCGCGAGGGCCGCGACGACGATCGCGGCCGCGAGCAGGCCGCCGCGGATCAGGAGGAACTCGGTCTCGCCGGCGGCGAGGCACACCACGAGGATCGCGATCCCTATCGGACGGCCCGGGGAGGGATAGCGGAGGTTCCGGAAGGGCAGCTTTATGCCGGTGGCCCGGGTCAGGCCCCACTGCAGAAGGCAGGCCACCGCCGCTGCGGCGGCAAAGATGGGCCAGGTGGGCACCCCCCGGGGAAGGTACCGCGAGCTGAAGGGGCCCGCGAAGACCACTGCCCACACGATGGCGGCACCGGTCAGGTACCACCACGGCAGCCGCATGCGGTCCGCCAGCCGGCTCCGCTGGACGCGCAGCAGTTCCAGCGCTGCCAGGTCTCTTGCCACATCGCGCATTGAGGCTCCCCTGTCAGGTACTTTCCATTAGGAAAGTACCTGATTGGCCCGCGCGCGGCAAGCCGTGCCCGGCCAGCGGCCGCGCGAGCCGGCCGTGACGCGGCGGCGGAATCCATCTGTGCTCCCGGCGGCGCGGAACCGGAGCCACGCCGAAGGCGTACCCGGTCTGCAGTACGTTCCGGCACGGCGGACGCAGCCCAGGTGGCCGCTGCGAGCCATCCGGGCATGTCCGGCGGCCAGGTCTCCTGGAGCCACGCTCTCGACCCGCATCTCGCGACCGTAACGGGCCGGGCCGCGCAGATCCGGTGCCCTAGCGCGCGCCGGCCTCCGGCACAGAACGGTCTCGGCGGTACGGCCAGCTGGGCGTTTCAAGATCGAAATGTTACCTTCACGTTATTTGCGCCAGAGCCAGATCCAAATGAAACCGTCCTAACCACTCTTCGCAGTAGCTTTCTCCCAGCCAGGCTCTGGCAGCTTTGGCATTGGCGTTTGTGCTGTCGTGATGGCCCCTGCGCGGAGGGCGGCCGGGAACCGGGGCCGGCGGTTCGATCCGGCATCCAGGCGCGGGACGTGTGGTTTGTCATGGCCGGGCCGGGCGGATGTCACCGGGACTGGTGATGGCGGGCACGGGCGGGAATCCTGGTTCGCCGCGATGCTGGACCTATGAGCCCGGGTTCATCCGGGGCGTGACTGAACGGAGTCTGCCATGAAGAACTCGCAACTTGCTGGATCTCAGGATGATCGTGCCGGTACTGGCTGGGTGCGCCGCTGGTGGACCGGGGACAAGCTCAGCGTGCGCCTGTTCAAGGTGGCGTTCGTTCTTGTCCTGACCGTGGCGAGGGCGTGGGTGGAGTGGTTCGCTAGGTATGCGTGACACCCTGGAGGGGTGACGGGGTTGAGGAACAACGGAACAGCCATTAGCGGTGAGAACGATCTTGCGGGCTCTGAGTGGTCGCGTTGCCCGGGGGTCTACGGTCTTGATTCATGCCGGTGGAGTTCCTGTCCGATGAGCAGGTTGGTGCGTATGGCCGGTTCACCGGCGAGTTGTCGGCGGCTGAGGTCAAGCGCTTCTTCTACCTCGATGACGCCGATCGGAACCTGATCGCGCGTCGCCGGTCGGATCACCATCGCCTTGGCTTCGCAGTGCAGTTGGGCACGGTGCGGGCGGCGGGGCGTTTCCTTGAGGATCCGCTGGATGTGCCGTGGCCGGCGGTGGAGTTCCTGGCCGGGCAGCTCGAGATCGGTAATGCGTCGTGCGTGAAGAAGTACGTGCAGCGGCCGCAGACGCCATATGAGCATGCCTGGGAGATCCGCGACCGGTACGGCTACCGGTCCTTCGATGATCCGGGCTGCGCGGGGGCGTTCGCGCGGTTTCTCGAGGGTCGGGCCTGGACTCACGTTGAGGGGCCGGTGGCCCTGTTCGAACAGGCGGCGGGGTGGCTGCGTCGTAATCGGGTGCTGCTGCCCGGCGTCACGGTGCTGGCGCGACAGGTGGCCGCTGCGCGCGAGACAGCCGAGGCCCGCGTGTACGCGGCTCTGGCCGCAGCGACCCGGAGCGTGGATCCCGGGCTGCCGGAGCGGCTCGCGAACCTGCTGCAGGTCCCGGACGGGTCGCGGGTGTCGGAGCTGGAGCGGCTGCGCCGCTCGCCGCGTCGCAGCTCGGGACCGGAGATGGTCAAGGCGCTGCAACGGGCAGAGCAGCTCGCCGTGCTGGGGGCCGGCCGTGTCGGGGTGGACGACATCCCGGCCAATCGGCAGCAGGTGCTAGCCCGCACAGGTCTGGGGAGCAAGGCTTCGGCGCTGGCGCGGCTGGGCGAGCCGAAGCGGACCGCGACGCTGGTCGCGGTGGTGCGGCACCTGGAGGCGGCCGCGGTCGATGACACGCTGGACCTGTTGGCGCTGCTGATGGCGACCCGGCTGTTCAGCCCGGCCCGCCGGGCAGCGGCTGGCGATGCCGCCGCGGCTGGAGAAGGCCTCCAAGACGGTCGCCCGGCGGGCCGGGTGCTGCTTGACCAGCTCGCCGCTGCCGAGGACTCCGGCACCCGGCTTGATGTCGCTGCGCTGTGGGCGGCGGTGGAGCGAATCGCGCCGCGGGCAGTCATTGCCGGCGCGATCGATCTGGTTGAAGAGCTCGTGCCCCACGATGACGGCTCGGCGGACTCGGCGATGCGCGCGGCACTGGCTGGCCGGTACAACACGGTTCGGCCGTTCCTGACGTTGCTCGGCGAGTCGGCCGCCCTGCACGCAGCGCCGGGCGGCGAGCGGGTGCTTGCCGCGGTCCGCGCCCTGCCCGAGCTGGCCCGGCGCCGCGTGACACAGAAACCGCTCACCGGTGAGGAGATTGATTCTGAGCTGGTGACACCGGCCTGGAAGCGGGCCGTGTACGCCAGCACCGAGCTGCCGGCCGGTGCGGTGGACCGCGACGCGTACGTGGTGTGCGTGCTCGAAGCGCTCCACCGGGCGCTGGGCCGGCGCGACGTGTATCCCCGGCCCTCGCATCGCTGGGCCGACCCGCGAGCGCTGCTGCTCGACGGGCAGCGGTGGGAGGCGGTCCGCGAGGACGTGCTGGCTGGGCTCAGTCTCACCGACCCGGCGCCGACGCACCTGGCCCGTCAGCTGATCACGCTGGACGCGGCGTGGAAGCAGACCGCAGCCCGCCTTGGGGAAGCCGGCGACGACGCGCGGGCCAGGGTCGTGCCCGGCCCGAATGGCCGCGCCCGGCTGGTCGTCGACCA
The DNA here is from genome assembly GCA_963769715.1 of uncultured Actinomycetes bacterium. GTDB lineage: Bacteria > Actinomycetota > Actinomycetes > Streptosporangiales > Streptosporangiaceae > Palsa-504. The sequence continues at coordinate 620,141 of CAVYNE010000031.1, read as the reverse complement.
CCTTGACGCGCTCGACGAACCCGACAGCCTGGTCTGGCTGCGTGCGACGGCGCAGACGATGATGCCGCGCGTCGACCTGCCTGAACTGCTGCTGGAGGTGCACGCCTGGACCGGGTTCCTGGACGCTTACACCCACCTCGCGGACGTCCCGGCGCGCACCAAGGACCTCTCGGTGAGCGTGGCGGCGCTGCTGGTGGCCGAGGCCTGCAACGTCGGCCTGACCCCCGTGATCAAGCCCGGTGAGCCGGCGTTGAGCCGCGCCCGGCTCGCGCACGTGGACCAGTACTACGTGCGCGCGGAGAACCATGCCGCCGCCAACGGGGTGCTCATCGACGCACAGGCACAGATCCCGATCGCGCGCGCCTGGGGCGGTGGGCTACTCGCCTCGGTCGACGGGCTGCGGTTCGTCGTGCCCGTTCGCACCATCAACGCCGGCCCGTCGCCGAAGTACTTCGGCTGCAAACGCGGCATCACCTGGCTCAACGCGGTCAACGACCAAGTCGCCGGCATCGGGCAGATGGTGGTGCCCGGCACCCCCGCGTGACTCGCTGTTCATCCTGGACACCCTGCTCAACCTCGACGCCGGCCCGAAGCCCGAGGTCGTGGCCACCGACAACGCCTCATGCAGCGACATGGTCTTCGGCGTGTTCGCGATCCTGAACTACCGCTTCGCGCCCCGCTTCGCGGACCTGCCCGACCAGCGATACTGGCGCGCGGCGCTGCCCGAACCGCTACCGGCCAATGTCGACCTGTCACCCGGGCAGCAGGCGATCGGTGGCTACGGCCCGCTGGAGCCGATCGCCCGCAACACGGTCAACGTCGCCAAGATCGCCACCCGATGGCCAGACATGCTGCGCGTGGCCGGGTCGCTGGTCACCAGCCAGGTCCGCGCCTGCGACTTGTTGCCGATGTTCGGCCGCGACGGACACCCCACCCCGCTCGGGCAGGCGTTCACCGAGGACGGCCGGATCGCCAGGACCCTGCACCTGCTCGCGCTCGTCGACCCCGTTGACGGCAGCTACCAGCGGCGGATGAACCGGCAACTCACCGTGCGGGAATCCCGCCACCGCCTCGGCCGCAAGATCTGCCACGGCCACCGGGGCCAGATCCGGCAGGCCTATCGCGAAGGCCAGGAAGATCAGCTCGCCGCCCTCGGCCTGGTCCTCAACGCCGTCGTGCTGTGGAATACCCGTTACCTCGACGCCATCGTCGAGAGCCTGCGCGGCAGCGGCCAGCCGTGCGCGACGAGGCTGTCGCCCGGCTGTCCCCGCTCGGGCACGCGCACCTCAACTGCCTGGGTCGCTACGCCTTCACCACCCAGCCGCCTGCAGAGCTGCGGCCGCTGCGCGACCCGAACGCACGCGATGGCGAGGACGACGGAGAGTTCTGACGTCGCCCGCAAGGGCATCCAGGCGCGGGACGTGTGATTTGTCATGGCCGGCCCGGGCGGATGTCACCGGGACAGGTGATGGCAGGCACGGGCGGGAGTCCCGGTTCGCCGCGATGCTGGACCTATGAGCCCGGGTTCATCCGGGGACGTGACTGAACGGAGTCTGTCATGAAGAACTCGCAACTTGCTGGATCGCAGGATGATCGTGCCGGTACTGCCCGGATGCGCCGGTGGTCCGAGGAGAAGCCCAGCGTGCGCCTGTTGCTGGTGGCGTTCGTTCTTGTCCTGGCCGGGGCGCTGGTGTGGGCGGGGTGGTTCGCGTCCGCTAGCCAGAATGCCACGTGGACCCCTGTGCTGGTGAGCATCGCCGTCGTCGGCGCAGTGGCCTCCGGGAGGCGGCGGTCTTGGCTGTCACGATCTCGTTGACGGGATCTGCTGGCAGGCGGCCGGCCTGGCCGCGGCGAGCCCTCGCGATCGCGCGGGCGGGGGTCGCGGTGGTCGCGGTCGCTGCGTCCGGCGATGGTTCCGCCTGCCCGTCCGTACCCGCTGACCGCGCCATTTCGGGAACACCCCAGGGTGCTTGCGCTGCTGGCCGCGGCCGGCAGCGCCGGCGTTTTCGCGGTCGTGATGCAGGGGCCGGCGGGGGAACAGCGGCTCGGTCCGGCGTCCGGGCGGACGGTGAGGTTTGTCATGGGCGGCCTGGGCGGATGTCACCGGGACTGGTGATGGCGGGCACCGGCGGGGACGCTGGTCCGGCGGGGAGCTGGGTGGCATGGACGACAACGGCGTTATCACGGTCAGGGACCTGCGGCGGCGCTACGGCAGCACGGGCGACCGGGGCTTTGATGCGGTCCGGGGGGTCACCTTCTCGGTGCGCCGCGGGGAGCTCTTCGCGTTGCTGGGCACCAACGGGGCCGGGAAGACCTCGACAATGGAGCTGCTGGAGGGACTGGCACCCCCGGCCCGGGGCGCTGTCCGGGTGCTGGGCTGTGACCCCTGCCGGGAGCGGGCCCTGGTCCGGCGCCGGATGGGGATCATGCTGCAGGAGGGCGGGTTCGCGCCGGATCTGACCGTGGCGGAGACCGGCCGGATGTGGGCCGGGACACTCAGCGCGCCCCGGCCGGTGGCCGAGGCGCTGGGCCTGGTCAGCCTCGGGCACCGCGCGGGGGTCGCGGTGAGATCCCTTTCCGGCGGTGAGCGGCGCCGCCTCGATCTCGCCATGGCGATCCTGGGCCGCCCGGAGGTCCTGTTCCTGGACGAGCCCACCACCGGGCTGGACCCGGAGAGCCGCCGCCGTACGTGGCTGCTGATCCGCGAGCTGCTGGGCGCGGGTACCACCGTCGTGCTGACAACCCACTACCTGGAAGAGGCTGAGGAACTGGCGGACCGCCTGGCGATCATGCACCAGGGCCGGATCGTGCGCACGGGCACCCCCGCGGAGGTCGCGGCATCGCAGCCGGCCCGCATCTGTTTCGAGCTACCCGAGGACTCCCGCGAGCCAGTTCCGGACATAGCGGGGACGCGGGCCAGCGTCACCGGGCGAACCGTGCTGCTGCAGACAGCGGACCTCCAGCCGGCGCTGACCGCGCTGCTGGGGTGGGCGAACTCCCGGGACCTCGTGCTGGGCGCCCTGGACGCCCGCCCGGCCTCGCTGGCGGAGGCCTTCCACGCGGTGGCTGCCTCAGCCGGCCGCCCGGCAGACGACGACGACGCAAAGGACGTGGCGGCATGAGCGCCGGGACAGTGACAATGAGCAGTTCGAGGCAGTCCTCGCACCGGGTCGCGGCCCTGGCCAGGGCGGAGGGGATACTGCTGTGGCGCAATCGCCTCGCGCTGCTGAACGCCGTCATCCTGCCCGCCGCCCTGGCCGGCGCGCTGAAGTCCTTCGGTGGTCTTGGCGCCAGCGGGGCCCATGACTTCGGCGCGATGCTCCTGACGGGGCTGACGGCGTTCGCGCTGCTGATTGCCGTGTACTACAACCTGGTGACGGCGATGGTGGCACGCCGCGAGGAGCTCGTGCTCAAGCGGCTGCGCACGGGCGAGGCCACCGACGGCGAGATCCTCGCGGGGACCGCCGCGCCCTCCATCGCGATCGCCTGGGCGCAGATCGCCGTGGCCGCGGTCGCCGCCGTCGCGGTGCTCGGCCTGGCCCCGCCCGCCAACGCCGCGCTCGTACTGGTTGCGCTCATCCTGGGGACTGCGGTGTTCGCGCTGCTGGCCGCGGTCACCGCTGCGGTGACCCGCACCGTGCAGCTGGCGCAGGTCACGACGATGCCGGCCCTGTGGCTGCCGCTGGTGTTCAGCGGCCTGCTGTTCCCGCTGGCGATGCTGCCCGGGCCGCTGCGATGGGTCGCGGAGGCGCTGCCGCTGACGCCGGTGGCGGAACTGCTGCGGCTCGCCCTGACCGGAACTACTGCCGCCGGCGGTCACCGCCTCGGGCTGGCCGCGACATTCAGCGCGGCCGTCATCCCGGTGCTCGTGCTCACCGCCTGGATCGCGGCGGCCGGGTGGGCGGCACGACGCTGGTTCCGCTGGGAACCGCGGCGCTAGGTAGGCGTGACACCCTGGAGGGGTGACGGCGATGTGGCGGCGATGGAACGAACTGGGCAGTCTCGGGCGGTTCGAGGTGTGGACCAGGGCCAGCGGGTACGTGCTGCTCGCCGCCGTGCCGGTACTCGCGGTGATCCTGGCCGCCGGGCAGCGCCAGGTGCGGGGACCCGGCCTGGCCGTTTTCCTGCTGCTGTCCGTGGCGCAGGCAGGCGTCTGCATCGCGTTGCTGCACGCAGGCAGGGGCTGCTATCTGGCCGCGGGACCGCCGCCGGACAGGTGGCTGGTCGCCTCAGCCGCCGCGCTGACCGCGGCCGGGGTGCTCGCCGGAGCGGCGGCCTTCCCGGCCTTCACCCAGCCGCCCGGCACCGCGTACCCGGTGAGCTTGCTGGTCGCCGCGCTCTTCGGCGGCGCCCTGACTGTGGCGCTTACGCCCCTGCTCAGCCTGCGCGCGCTGACCGCCCTGGTCCTGGTGAGCGCGGCCGCGGCAGGCGGCCTGACCGCGAGCATCGGCCGGGCCGGCGCCGGCGCCTACGGGCTGCTCCTCATCGCGGCATCCTGGCAGTACACCTTCATCGTCGGCATCGGCGTGCTCACCTGCCGCGGGTCCGCGTGGACGCTGCGGATCATGTCCGAGCTCGACCGGTCCCGGACCGCGCACGCCCGCTTGTCGGTCGCCGAGGAGCGGCTGCGCTTCGCCCGCGACCTGCACGACGTGCTCGGCCGGAACCTGTCCCTGATCGCCGTCCAGAGCGAGCTCGCCGCGGAGCTGGCGCGCCGGGGCGACCAGGACGCCGCCGGGCAGATGCTCCAGGTGCGCCAGGTGGCCCATGACTCGCTGCGGGAAATGCGCGCGGTCGTCAGCGGATACCGCACCGCCGACCTCGGCACCGAGCTGGCCGGCGCGCAGGATGTCCTGCGGTCTGCGGGGGTGAGCTGCCGCGTCACCGGCGACGCGGCGGGCCTTCCTCCTGACGTGCAGGCCGCCCTGGGCTGGGTGGTCCGCGAGGGCACCACCAACATCATCCGTCACAGCGACGCCACCGCCTGCACGATCGAGCTTCACATCCTGGATTCCCCGGGCGCCCCGCGCGCGGTGACGCTCAGCATGGACAACGACCGCGTGCACACGCCGGCCGCCGGATCCGGCGGCAGCGGGCTGGCCGGGCTCGGCGAGCGGCTGGCCGGCCTGGGCGGCAGCATCACGACCGGGCATCCCCGCAACGGCCACTTCCGGCTGGAGGCCAGCCTGCCCGCCCGCGGCACCGGTGTCAGCACAGAGACGCCCGCGCCGTGATCCGCGTGCTCCTGGCCGACGACGAGAACCTCATCCGCACGGCGCTGGCCTCCCTGCTGGCGATCCAGGACGACCTGGAGGTCGTGGCCCAGGCCGCCTCCGGCGACGAGGCCCTCGCGATGGCCCGCCGGCACCGCCCGGACGTGGCCGTGCTGGATCTGCAGATGCCCGGCCTGGACGGGATCGCCGTCGCCGAGAAGCTGGTCACCGAGCTGCCCGCCTGCGGCAGCCTCATCCTCACCAGCTACGGACGGCCCGGACACCTCAAACGGGCCCTCGCCGCCGGCGTCCGCGGGTTCCTGCCCAAGACCGTCTCAGCCCAGGTCCTGGCCGACGTGGTACGCACCGTCCACCGCGGCGGCCGCTACGTCGACCCCGAACTCGCAGCCGACGCCATCAGCGCCGGCGACAGCCCGCTCACCCCCCGCGAAGCCGACGTCCTGGAACTCGCGGCAGGCGGCGCCCCCGTCGATGAAATCGCCAAACGCGCGGCCCTGACCCCCGGCACAGTCCGCAACTACCTCTCCTCCGCAGCCGCCAAGCTCGGCGCCGCCAACCGCCACGAAGCAGTCCAGCTCGCCCGCTCCCGCGGCTGGATCTGACAGCCCACCCGACCGCATCCCCCGCCCATACCGGCTTGCCGTCTCCGTCGTGATCGGGGAAGGCCAGGGCCGCAGCGAACAGGCCACACGCCCATCCGCCTGCGAGACGACTCCCTGCTCACGCCGAGTCCTACACTGACGCTGTGGCGAACCCGGACACCTGGCCCGAGGCGCCGGCTCTAGAGGGTCGCCGGATCCGGCTGCAGCCGCTGCGCGTCGAGCATGCGCAAGAGATGGCTCCGTTGCTCGACGACCCCGGCCTGCACGCCTTCACCGGCGGGAAGCCGGCCAACCTGGCTGAACTTCGGGAGCGTTACCGGCGCCAGGTCGTGGGCCACTCCCCGGACAGCGCCCAACGGTGGCTCAACTGGATCATCCGCCGCCTCGACGACGGACGTGCCGTCGGGACCGTGCAGGCCACGGTGACCGAGGAGGCTGGTCTTCTCACCGCCGAGGTCGCCTGGGTCATCGCCACCGCCCATCAGGGTCACGGCTACGCCCAGGAAGCTGCGAAGGTGATGGTCGCCTGGCTCCGCCGGCAGGGGATCGTCACCCTCGTCGCCCACGTGCATCCTGACCATGCGGCCTCCGCAGCCGTGGCTCGATCGGTCGGTCTGGCACCGACCGTAACGGTGGTGGACGGAGAGGCCCGCTGGGAGGGGTGAGGATCTGGCCAATGCCAATGCCGTTCCTCATGGCGATCCGCCTCCGGGACGATCCGCCCGGCCGCCCCTGCCGCGTCGAAGCGGGCTGGGAGGATCACAATATGGGTGTTCGCCGAGTGGTCCCTGATCTCAGCAGTACGTCGCTGGAGGCGGCCAAGGGTTTCTACGGCGACCTACTGGGACTGCGGCCGGTGACGGACCACGGCTAGATCTCACCCTGGCCGATCCCGAACGGCCGGGTGCCCAGATCAGCCTCATGACCCACGACGCCACCGCCCCTGTCATCCCCGATGTCTCGGTTCAGGTGGATGACGTGGACGCCTGCCACGCGGCAGCGGTCCAGGCGGGCGCGGAGATTGCCTGCCCTTTGACCCTCGAGCCGTGGGACGTTCGCCGCTTCTTCGCCCGCGACCCCTGATGGACAGGTGATCAATGTGCTGAGCCACATTTAGGGCCGGGCGGCGGTACCGCGGGCTGCCGGTGCGTCTCGTTTACCGATCCTCTTACGGACACGCTGGTCGGCTCGTTCCCGCCAGCTCGGGCGGGCACCCAGGGGAGCACGACCAGCCGCCATGCCTGTAGTCCTACCCGGGCGCGGCGGCTGTTCCATGAGAGGATAGGGACGTGAACCGGGAAGAACGGCGGGAATTTGAAACCCGCTGGTCACGCTGGGAAGAGGAAAGGCGGGAATTTACCCGCTGCTGGGGTCCGGACCGCTGGCTCACCCCCGCAGTAGCGAAAGCTTCCCGTGAACCTTTCCGAGTCACCACCGAGCCGAAGTCTCCCGCCGGGCGCAAGGCCATACCGCAAGCGGTCAAGATCGCGGTAGCCGTGCGGGATGGCGGACAGTGCCAGTGCACCCGGGCTAACTGTCACGGTTACGACAAATGCGGCTCGACTGTCGAGCCGCATTACGACCACATCATCCCGTGGAGTAAGGGCGGTACGGATACCGTGGGCAACCTTCAGGTTTTCTGCGGTCCCTGTAACCGCCGTAAGGGGGCCGACGGCTGACTCCCCGGGACCCTCACCCCCAGGTTGCTCCGTCACCTGGGGGTGATTCGTGTCCAGGGACGATGATGTTTACTCAGCGGAAACTCTTGTCGGGCACCGTCATTAACGTGGCGCTGTCCCCGAAGCCGCGGTCCGAGCTCAGGGCCGAGGCCCTCGCTGGGCTCGTGGCCCGGTGGGGCGGCCAGGTTCTCGCCGACGTCTCGCCCACCGGCGCCGCCACGTCTTCGTGGTGTTCGCGGCCGCGCTGCCGTGGCTCGAGCTGCGTGACGTCGCGAGGGCGCTGGCGCTGCGCTTCCCCTCGATCGACACGTCGCCGATGTATTCGCTAGGCGGCCAGATCAGCCTTCCCGGCTCGCACCCCATCGGCAAGCCCCCGCCGTGCGGGCGGCCGATGCCCTCAGCCGGACGGCTCACGGTCGCCGGACCTAGCGTTCAATCCTGTTCCGACCTCCGACCCCCAGGCCAGGGGCGCTAAGCGCGCTGCGGTCCGTGCCCTCCCCGCCGCCCAGACCTGGAGCGAACTCTCACGCCGCTCCGGTCTGGTGCGCAATGACCTTTGCCACAACTTCGGCGGCGAAGTCCTTGCCTGTTTCACCCAGGAAGCTGCCAAGCGCACGGAGCTTGCCCCGGCGTTCGTGGTCCGGCTCGTGGTCTGCAGCCGCGCTGAACGCTTCGGCCAGACGGGCAACGACGTTCTCAGGTGTCGGCCACTGACCTACGGCCCGGCGTGCTGCCGGGGTGACTTCCGTGATGCACCACTGATCCATATCACCCATGCTCTGGATCTCGCCGACAAAGACACCTCGCATGTCGAGCAAGGCACGGACTACGTCCTTCGGCTCAAAGCCGGTCGCCTCGGCGAGATCACGGACTTCCACGAAGTCCTCATCCTCAAACAGCTCCACAGCCGCGTCCAGGACGGGTAGATCCCTGCTCCACCACGTGTCTTCCAACTGAGTCTCTCCCATGGGGCCTGGCGCACCCGGAACCTATGCGGTACTGCCGCAATGACGCTGCCGATCAGGCTATGCGCCGACCTGACCTGGGACAATGAATCGCGTGTACCTGGTGACATCGGTCTTACAGACACTTCGTCCGGGGGTGCCCGGAGGCATGATTTCGTATAAGAATGATAACGGAGCGTGGTTAAATACGTCAGGGGATCACTGGCTCCCCCGGCCCGCGGCGCCGGAATGGACGTTGAGCTGACGCCGTGCATGGCGCGGGAGGACGTGGATCTGAAGCTGGGTCACTACGCCAAGGACGGCATTGAGGTTATCGACGTCTAGGGCGAGATCGACATCTATGCCGCGCGCCGCAGCTGCGTGAGCTGCTCATCGACCTGGTCAGCAAGGACAACTACCACCTCGTCGTCAACCTGGAGAAGGTCGGGTTCCTCGACTCCACTGGCCTCGGGGTGCTGGTCGGCGGCATGAAGCGGGTGCGGGCACACGACGGCTCGCTGGATCTGGTCTGCACTCAGGAGCAGATCCTGAGGATCTTCAAGATCACCGGGCTGACGAAGGTCTTCGGCATCCACGAGACGGTGGACCAGGCCATCGCGGCCACGAGGCGCCGGTAAGGAACCTGTCGCCGGGGGCGAGGCAGCCGAGGGCTTCGGGGCTATCGGCGGGGGCGCCGTCACATCCCCGGGCTGCGGGAAAAACGGTCGTTACCCCGACACCGCCGCGCTTCTCGTGCCACAGTTCGAGATGGCTGACCTTCGTCGGAGAGCACTCCAGCGACTCGGCGACGTTCTCGGCCGTGAGACACGGACGCTGGCTGTGCCGATACACAACCAGCGGACGGAACCTCTGCGGACGACTGGCAATCTCACGGCGACGCCGTCCCTTCTCGATCCACGCGGGTATCAGCTCCGGGTCCGCCCCGGCATCCCGCTGTTACCCTCCTAGCGGCGACGCCCCGCAGCCTGATCGGCCCCCATGCGCATGAGTAAACGGCCTCGACACTGCACAACGCAGTACGGCACCACACGCCACGAGACTCCATGTGATCGACGTCACACAGACGCGCTAACCAAAATGCTAACCACATGGTTAGCGAAAACTTCGCGTTCCCGCCAAACCCGCAGGTCACCGGCTATACAACATGGGGTGAGCGACGGGATTCGAACCCGCGACATCCAGGACCACAACCTGGCGCTCTAACCAACTGAGCTACGCCCACCATCGTCACCCAGCGTACGGCCGGGCGACAAGCAGAACGCGCGCTGCCCCGAAGGACATCGCGCGGCTAACGGAAATTATAGCGGCCCCCGGACCCCCGCGCGCCACCTGCCCTAGGTGCCCGGGGTGCTCGGCTCGGAGTACCGCGCGGCGATCTCTCGCGCGGTCGCGGAATCCGGGCCCGGCTGCGGCACGAACACCGCCTCCCGGTAGTACCGGAGTTCCTGCACGCTCTCCCTGATGTCCGCCAGCGCCCGGTGTCCGCCGTGCTTGGCCGGGGAGGCGAAGTAGGCGCGCGGGAACCAGCGCCGCGCCAGCTCCTTGATGCTGGACACGTCGACCATCCGGTAGTGCAGGTAAGCGTCAAGTTCGGGCATGTCCCGGGCGATGAACCAGCGGTCGGTGGCGATCGAATTGCCGCACAGCGGCACCTTCCTGGCCTCAGGGACGTGCCCGCGCACGTAGTTGAGCACGAGTTCGGAGGCCTCTGTCACCGCGATCCCGCCGGGCAGCTCGGCGAGCAGGCCGGAGGCGGTGTGCATCTCGCGGACCACGTCAGGCATCGACTCCAGGGCCTCGGCCGGCGGCTTGATGATCAGGTCGATGCCCTCGTCAAGCAGGTTGAGCTCACCGTCGGTCACCAGGCACGCGATCTCGACGAGGGCGTCACATTCGATGTCGAGCCCCGTCATCTCGCAGTCGATCCACACGAGCCGGTCATTCATCTTGACAGACTATTGCCTCGGCTGCCCTGCCCTGCCAGCGAGAACCCTTTTTGGGCCGAACGAATCCGGTGCGTGCACCAGCAAAGATGGTCTTAGCCTCGATGCCGGATGTGCTCTGGGACGGTGATGCCCGGCCGCAGCGCGGCATCGGGCTCCGGTTCGCCGAACCGCGTCGTGACCGGCACCACACCCGCCCATCGGTCGGTCGCGCAGTCCTCCGGCTCGTCGGACGGCCCGCCGGCGCGGATCTTGACCGAGGCCTCGGTGAGCGGCAGCGCGAGGGCCGAGGTGGCGGCCAGCTCTTTCTTAGTGGGCTGGCGCGCGTAGGACCACTGCCCGGGGGCGAGGTGCTCGGTGATGACGCGGAGCGCCTCCATCTGCTCGTCAGCCTCGGTGACCAGCCGGGCTACGCCGAAGATCATGGCGCTGCGGTAGTTCATCGAGTGCGTGAACACCGACCGGGCGCAGACCAGCCCGTCCAGGTGGATGACCGTGACGCAGACCTCTTGCCCGCCGCCCGCCATGAAGGTCGCGTTCGCCGACGACCCGTGCAGGTAGAGGGTGTCGTCGAGGCGGCCGTACCCGGTGGGGAGCACGCGCGGCACGCCGTCGGCGATGACCCCGAGGTGGCAGATCAGGCCAGCGTCGAGCACCGCGTAGAGGTCGTCACGGTCGGCCCGGCCGCGCTCACGATGCCGGTGCAGCGCAGTGCGGGGGGTGCTGGAGAGATCAGGCAGGCTCATGATCCCTCACGGTACATTCTGCCCTTCCCCGCTAGCCCATCCCATGGGGCCGGTGGCTCGCGGGGAGGGTCAAACGGCCGCCGCCCGGAGGTCCGGGATCTCGTGGGTGGCGCGCGGGCCCAGGCGGATGGGGGTTCCATTGGTCCGGGCCGGCTCGGGCAGCTCGCGGGCAATACCAACGTCGAGCCGGGTGAGGTGGTCGATGTCGATGCCGCCGGGGCCGAGGTTGTCGCACTCGGGGACCTGGGAGGCGCCGTAGTGGCCGCCGCGGGCCCACAGCGCGCGGCTGCGGGGCCTGGCCATCTGGCGGAATGGGGCTGGCTGCCCGGCCGGCCAGCGCCGTGGGATCTGCCAGGAGTCCAGCCAGCCGAGGATCGCGGCCAGCCCGATCATCTGGAAGCTCGTGAACGGCTCGCGGGGGGAGCCGAGCACCCCGATCTGGACGCACAGCCTGCCCTCGCGGTTCACGCCCGCGGGATGGGTCGGCAGCCGGTCCGGCGCATAGTCCAGGTACTCGGGCATGCCGAGCGCGCAGCCCGCCCGGACGATCGGCAGCAGTTGGGCGATGTCACCAGTTAGCGGGTCCCACACCAGGTGAGTTGGCCGGTTCTCCTGGTTGAGCCGCTGCGCGGCCGACCAGACCGATACGGCTTGCGGGTCGGCGCCTAGCGTCAGCCAGACCACCCGCGGTGCTCCACCCCCGAGTTGCCCCCCGTCGGTCTGGGCTCGGATGCATCTGGCGCCCGGCATCCACGCGTCAGCCACAGGGTGTCCTCCCACTGTAGAACGGTCTAGACCTTCTAGCTCCCTTTCACCTGCTTACGTCACCATTGGTGTTTAGTCCATAGGGAGAACGTTAGGATTTTGCGATCCCCCCGCTCTACGATTCGGTAGATCATGACCGTAACCAGCGCTCCTCCGGGCATCCCCAGTCCTGTGCGGCTGGAAAAGTGGCTCCGCCAGGCCATGGCCGACGAGCCCGTCGAGCTGACGGACATCACGCTCATCGCGGGCGGCCGGTCGAACCTGACCTACCGCCTGGCCGTCAGCGGACCTGGCGGAGACCGGTCTCTCGTGCTCCGCCGGCCACCGCTCGGCCACGTGCTGCCCACCGCGCACGACATGTCGCGGGAGTACCGCGTCCTGTCCGCGCTGGCTGGCACCGAGGTGCCAGCGGCCCGGCCGGTAGCGTTCTGTGACGACGCCGAAGTCGTCGGCGCGCTGTTCTACCTGATGGAGCACGTGCCCGGGGTGGTGCTCAGGTCCCGGCAGGACACCGCCGTGCTGACCGAACCGCAGGCCGCGGATCTTTCCGAACGGCTGGCTGACATGCTCGCCGCCATCCACGGCGTAGACGTCGAGGCGGTCGGCCTCGGCGGGCTCGGCCGCGGCGCCGGATACCTCACGCGCCAGTTGGGCCGCTGGCAGCGGCAGTGGGAGCTGTCCAAGACCAGGGAGGTGCCCGGGTACGACGAGCTGGTGAGGCGGCTGACGGCCACGCTCCCGCCCGAAGGCGAGACCACCTTGGTACACGGGGACTTCCGGCTGGACAACGTGCTGGTGACGCTCGCGCCGCAGCCGCGGATCGCGGCCGTGGTGGACTGGGAGATGGCTACCCTGGGTGATCCGCTCGCGGACCTGGGCCTGACCCTGGTCTACTGGACCGACCGGGGCGAGGAAGGCTGGCTCGAGCCGGCGCTGGGTTCGGCCACCCCGGGGCCCAGCTCGAGGACGGACGCCACCACCAGCCCGGGCTTCATGACCCGGGCCGAATTCGCCGCCGGGTACGCCCAGCGGACCGGGCGGGACGTATCCCCGATCGGTTACTACGTGGCGTTCGGCTACTTCAAGCTCGCCGTCGTGCTCGAGGGCATCCACGCGCGCTACCTGCAGTGCCAGACGGTGGGAGAGGGCTTCGAACAGGAGGGCCTGGCGGTCCCGACGCTGGTCGCCCGCGCGCATCAGGTACTCGACGCGGACGCCAGATAGGCCAGTACTGAACCAGGCTGGCGCCCCTGCCTGGTGAGGGAGCCAGCGGTTCATGTCACCTCCGGGCTACGGAGCCCGGACGCCTGGCGCGGGGTCTTGACGCCTGGCGCGGGCTCGACAGGACCACGGCGCCCCGCTCACGCCGAGCCGGAGCCCGGCGCCCCGCTCTCGCCGGGCCTGCCGCTCGGCTTCCGCCTGCCGAGCTATTTTTGAGGCCCGGCGCCCCGCTTACGCCGGGCCTCTACAGAGAAAGACGCGCTACCCCCGCCGGAGGTTCACGCGAGGCTAGGTAACGAACCAATGAATGTGGCACTCTGCCCGAAAGAGGGGTCTTTGATAAATCCCCCAGTGGTCCGGCCAGCTCAGTACGCCGTCTGGTGATCGAGGCCACGGTCCCGGTGTGACCCGTCGCCGCGGGCCCGGCCGGCCGGTGCGGCTAGCCGCGGCTTCTGGCGCGCAGGTCCTGGCAGGCAGGGCCGGGGCGCCGGTCAGGTAACGGGGTAAGTCCGGTCCGCCTGGAATCACAGGACCCCTCCCCGCCCCTGCTCTCCCCTGCCGCCCCGGTGCCCCTCCCGCCCCAGCGCCCGGCGGATAACCGGGTGGAAATGGCCCCCGGGGTGGATCCGGGACCCCAGGGGGTACCCGATCCACCCCGAAGACCCGATCCTCCCCGGTAATTCCGCACCCGCCCCGCCGGGCAGCACACCACGAGCACACCCAGCCCGCCCCGGCATCACGAGACCCGCCAGTCCCCGGGGCATCCGGCCGGGTCCTCCCGGCCCGCCGGGGCCGGACCCGGGACTCCCGGCGCCGATCACGCGCACCACAGGCCCCCGCGCCACCCGGCCGCCCCGGTCCGCCCGGTAAAGCACCGGACCCGACCGGTATACGGCGATGAACGGAAACCGGCCACCTGACTGGCACGCCAGGGGCCCGCGCACCCCAGACGAGGACGCGCGATCCCAGCGCGAAACGGCGCTTTACCCGATAGATCAGGTGGAGCGCCACTTTCATTGAATCGTGAGGGGGCGCACGGCCGCGGCAGGGGGAGTGCGAGTGGGTTAGGCGAGGAGGGCAGCGACTTCGGCGGCGATCGCGGCGGCGGTGTCCGGGTCCGGGGGGTCGACGGTCATCCGGGCGGCCGCGCTGGCCAGGCCACGCTCGGCGAGCGCGTGCTTGATGCGGCCGATGCTTGCTCCCAGCGCGACGATCCGGTCCAGCCGCGCCTGCTCCTGCGGCCGATGCCGCAGCGTCTCATCACGTAGGGCCGCATAGACCTCGGGATAGGCCGAGCTGCGGCCGGAGATCACGCCCGCGCCCCCGGCCCGCATCGTGGCCGCGGGGTCGGCGTCGTTCCCGGAGAAGATCGCCAGGCCGGGCGCCGCCGCGACGTAACCGGCCAGCTCAGCCGAGGCAGATCCGCTGACCTTGGCCCCAGCCAGCCCCGTCGCGTCCGCCACCTGGGCAAATAGCGACGGGGGGACGTGCAGCCCGGTCCGTTCGGGAAAAATATAGGCATAGAGCTCGGGACCGGGGGCGGCGTCGCGGATGCGCCGGTAGTGGGTGGTCAGCTCCTCGGGGCGTGCGGGCAGGTAGTAAGGCGTGATCGCGGCGATGCGTCGGGCGCCGAGCGCGGCCGCCGCCTGGGCCAGCCGGCTGGCGTGCCGGGCGTCCGGAGCGCCGACATGCGCGATCACGCGATCCGGTCCCGCCTCGGCCAGCGCCAGCTCGAACAGCGCCAGCCTTTCCTCGTCCTCCAGGGCGGGGAACTCGCCGGTGGTCCCGGCCACGAACAGCCCGTCTACCAGCCCGCCGACGAGCTTGTACAGCGCGCGGTTGGCGTCGGGGTCGAGCTCGCCGGAAGCGCCGAACAGGGTCGGGACAGCGGAGAATACGACCGGGACCGGGCTCACGCGTAACCGCGCGGCTTGAAGAACGCGGTCGATTCGGGGCGCCAGAGGAAGAACACTGCGCCCGCGCCGACGAGCCAGGTCAGCACGGGGAACACCAGGCCGAGCAGCGTCTTCGGCTGGCTGAACACGCCGAACAAGTCCAGGGTGGCCAGCCCGAACAGCACGGTGGACAAGATGCGGGCCCAGTTCCGGCCCTGGCTGTTCGCCTTGGCCATCCACAGCCACAGCCCGATGCCGACCAGGCTGGAGACGATGGCCAGCGTGATGATGAACGTGCTCAGCTGGCTGACCTGGGCGGCGGTCAGGCTCGGGCGCGCCTTCTTGATCGCCGCCTTGGTGCCGCCGATGCCGATCAGGGAGATGACCAAGCTGACCGTGCTGACGGCCGCCCCGGCGTACATGAGCTTCACCGCGTTCAGCACCGCCGGCGGCGCGGCAGGCTGCACCGGCTCGACAGGCTTGCCGCTCGACGGATAAGGCTGGACCATGATGACCTCTGCTGGATGAAGATGCCGAACCGTATGGCGGGTCCCGCGCTGATGAACCCGAGCTTAGCCGCCAGGCCTTTAGCGGGCTATTCGGCTCCTCGGGTTCGGTGATACTGAAGGACCATGACGGAGAAGACCCCGGCGAGAACCGCGGTGTCACTGGCTCAATCCGAGCCCCTGACCCCGCTGGACCCGCACGCCGCCAGGCTGCAGCGCTGGGAGATCGTCTGCGTCTTCGCCGTCTCGCTCGGCGCCAGCGGCGTGTACGCGCTGGTCAATTTCATCGGCTCGCTGACCGCGCACCAGGCGCTGGGCAAGCAGACCACCGTGCTCAACGGCTCGCTGGCCCCCGGCCGCCCGCTGCTCGACCTGACCCTGCAACTGCTGAACGTCACCTTGTCGCTCGCCCCGGTGCTGCTCGTGTTCTACCTGCTGGCCCGGGCGGGGGAGGGGCCGTCCTCGATCGGCGTGGATGCCCGCCAGCCGGTCCGGGACCTGGCCCGGGGCGCCGCGCTGGCCGCGGTCATCGGCGGCAGCGGCCTAGGTCTGTACCTGATCGCGTATCACATCGGCGTCGAACTGAACGTCGTCGCGGAGAACCTGCCCGCCATCTGGTGGCGGATTCCGGTGCTGCTGCTGTCCGCGGCCCAGAACGCCATCCTGGAAGAGGTAGTCGTCCTCGGGTACCTGATGAGCAGGCTGGAGCGGCTCGGCGTCAGGCCGTCGCGGGCGATCGCCATCAGTGCGCTGATCCGGGGCTCCTACCACCTGTACCAGGGCGCGGGGGCGTTCATCGGCAACGCCGTCATGGGCGCGATCTTCGGCGTCCTGTTCCGGAGGTGGGGCCGGGTGACTCCGATGATCATCGCTCACTTCCTGATCGACGCGGTGACCTTCGTCGGCTACGCTCTCCTGGCCGGTCACGTGTCCTGGCTACCCAAGCCATAAGGAGACACCACATGAACGTGCTCGCCCGGCTCTGGGACCGGGTGTCGGGCAGCCAGCCCCTGCCACCGGCCTGGGTGATCGGCCTGACTGGCCTGGTGGCTCTGGTCGTGGTGCTGAACACCGGGTCGTGGCGGCTGGCCGGGAAGGTCATCACGATCGCGCACGAGGGCGGGCACGCGCTGGTATCGGTGCTGTCCGGGCGGCGGCTTGACGGCATCAGGCTGCACGCGGACAGCTCAGGGGTGACCTACTCCCGCGGTCGGCGGAACGGCCCCGGCCTGGTGCTCACCGCGGCGGCCGGTTACGTCACGCCGTCGCTGCTGGGTGCGGGCGCCGCGTGGCTGCTGGCGGCGCAGCACCTGACCGCGATGCTCTGGCTGGCCCTGGTGCTGCTGATCGCGACGTTCCTGGCCGTCCGCAACCTGTTCGGCGCCTTGGCGGTGCTGGTCACTGCGGGCGGCGTGTTCGTGGTGAGCTACTACGCCACGGCCGTCGTGCAGGCCGGGTTCGCCTACCTGGCCGCGTGGTTCCTGTTGTTCGGCGGGGTGCGCCCGGTGCTCGAGCTGGCCCGCGGGTCTCTGGGTCGAGGCCAGCGCTGGGCCCGGGGCTCCGACGCCGCCCAGCTGGCCCGCCTGACCGGCGCCCCGGCGGGCCTATGGGTCACGCTGTTTATGCTGGTCTCGCTGGCCGCCCTGATCATCGGCGCCGGCCTGCTCCTACCGCCCGGCTGGCACTCCGGCTTGCATTTCTGACACCGCCCGCCGCCGCGCCGCCCGCCGCCGCGCCGCCCGCCGCCGCGCCGCCCGCCGCCGCGCTAGCATCTGTCATCCTGTCCGCCTGACCCGGGCCCGGCGCCGCTATCCTTTAGTTCGCCGCTATTTCGCACGTTTACCCAATTTTGTTGACGGTATACACGGACACCGTTATCATCTGCCGATAGTAATGTTCTGACTTCTCGAGAAGGGTCACATGGCCAGGGCTTCCGCGGTCCGAATGCCTCCGGAGGCGAACGCCGCGCACGGTTGTGAGGGCGCACGCCGTGTCCTCGCCCTGCTGCTCACGTTCTCCGCCGACGACAACACGCTCACCGCCCGTCAGCTCGCCGAACGCACCGGCATCGCGCTGCCCAGCGTCTACCGTTACATCACGCTGCTGCGCGAGACCGGGCTCATGGCCGGCGACGAGCGCGGCAGCTACCGGCTCTCCGCCCGGCTCATCGGCCTGGCCCGGGCGGCGGAGGCCGCCGAGAGCATCATCGACGTGGCCGATCCCGTCATGCACGACCTGGCCGGACAGACCGGCGAGACCGTCATCCTGGTCCGGCTGATCGGCCGGTCGGCGGTGTGCGTGCACCGGGTGCAGTCCGCCCAGCAGCTGCGCATCACGTTCGAGCCCGGCCAGCCCCTCCCGCTGGAGCGCGGCGCCAGCGCCCGGCTGCTGCTGGCCAGCCTGGCGCCCCACGTCCGCAAGGAGTACCTGGCCCCGCTGGCCGGACGAGACCCCGAAACCGCGGCCCTGCTCGAGAAGAGAATCGTCATGGCCGGGCAGCAGGGCTTCGCCACCAGCGAGGAGGAGATCCACAAGGGGGTGTGGGCGGCCTCGGCCCAGGTGATGCAGGGCAAGCGGGTGGTGGCCGCGCTCACCGTGCCGTCGCCGCTGGTCCGGGCGCCCGCCGAGCAGCGGGCGCAGCTGCTGAGCCGGGTCAGGTCCGCGGCCCGGGTGATCAGCGAGGGCCTGCGCACCGCCCGGCGGTGAGCCGGCCGGCCGCGGGTTTATCCGGGTCCTCGTCCCCTTCGCTCGCAATCGATTCCACCGATATTCTTCCCGCATGCCGGAATTCCGCGACATGATCCCGGGCACCCAGGTCAGCGCGAGCCAGCCGTCGCTGGCCGGCCTGCAGGCCGCGATGGCCGCCGGCGTGCTCAACTCCGCCGCGCTGACCGGCTTCTACCTGCAGCGCATCGACCGGCTGAACCCGGCCCTGCACGCGGTCATCACGGTGAACCTCGACGCCCCGGTGGAGGCGGCGGCCAGCGACGCGGCGCGGGCGTCGGTCGGCCCGCGCGGCCCCCTCGAGGGCATTCCCGTGCTGGTCAAGGACAATATCCAGGTGACCGGGATGCCGACCACCGCGGGCTCGCCCGCCCTGCTGTCCGCCGAGCCCGGCGATGCGTTCCTCGTCTCGCGGCTGCGCGCGGCCGGCGCGGTGATCGTCGGCAAGGCGAACCTGTCCGAGTGGGCCAACTTCCGGTCTACCCATTCGACCAGTGGCTGGTCCACGCTCGGCGGCCAGACCGCGAACCCGTACGCGCTCGACCGCAATCCGTCCGGGTCGAGTTCGGGGTCGGCGGCCGGGGTGGCCGCGGGGCTGGCGCCGCTCGCCGTCGGCACCGAGACCGACGGCTCGATCCTCTGCCCGGCCAGCGCCTGCGGGATCGTCGGCATCAAGCCCACCAACGGGCTGGTCAGCCGCCGCGGCATCGTGCCGATCTCGCCGGTGCAGGACACCGCGGGGCCGATGGCGGCCTCCGTCGCTGACGCGGCGGCTCTGCTGGCCGTCCTGGCCGGCGCCGACCCCGAGGACCCCGTCTCGGCGGCCGAGAATGAATTGGCCGAACGAGCTGGGCTTGACCTTTCCGGCACCTCTTTTACGCAGGCGCTGGACATCGCCGCGCTGGAGGGCGCCCGGCTGGGCATCTGGCGAGCGGGCTCGGCCGCCGCCGGGCCGGCCACCGCTGCCGTGCTGGAAATGGCGGTCGCCCGGCTGCGCTCGCTCGGCGCCGTCGTGACCGATCCGGTATCCCTGCCCGACGCGGAGAAGATCACCGAACCGGAGTTCGCCGCGCTGCGCTGCGAGTTCAAGTACGGGATCAACGCCTACCTGGCCTACGTCGCGGAATTCAGCCACGGCACGGCCGTGCCGGGCACGCTGGCCGAGCTGATCGACTTCAACAAGCGGAACGCGGACCTGGTGCTCTCCCGGTTCGGCCAGGAGATATTCGAGCAGTCCGAGGCGACGAGCGGTGACCTGGCCGACCCCGACTACCTGTCCGCGCGGCGAGACGCCACCTGGCTCGCCCGCACCGCCATCTCCGCGCCGGTGGCCGGCCACCGGCTTGACGCTATCGTGGCCCTGACCGCCAATCCGGCCTGCCTGACCGACTACGTGCTCGGCGATCACGACGTGTTCCACACCTCGGGCCCGGCCGCCGTGGCCGGCTGCCCGTCGATCACGGTGCCGTTCGGGTCCGTGTCGGGGCTGCCGGTTGGTGTGTCCTTCTTCGGGCCGCGCTGGACCGAGCCGCGGCTGATTGCCCTGGCCTACGCCTTCGAGCAGGCGACACAGAACCGCCAGCCCCCCACCCTGGCTGCCAGCGTCACCCAGCCACCCCGCTAACCCTCCGACGGCGCGCCCACTCCCTCGCCCCGCTAACCCTCCGACGGCGCGCCCACTCCCTCGCCCCGCTAACCCTCTGACGGCGCGCCCCACTCCCTCGCCCTTGCCCGTCCGCCCCGGTGATCTTCTCTCGCGATAACCTGACGAGCATGGAGTCTTGGCGCCGAGTGGAGGTCCCCGTGCTACCGGGGAGCGGTCCGGCGCCGCGGCTGCATAACACGGTCACCGGTGAGCTGGTCCTGGCCGCGGCGGGCCCGGCGGCCACGCTGTATGCCTGCGGCATCACCCCATACGACGCCACGCACATCGGACACGCTGCCACCTACACCGCCTGGGACCTGCTGGTCCGGGCCTGGCTGGACGCGGAGCCGGAAACGCCGGAAACGACGGAGACCCACGGGTCGTCGACCCCGCCGCGGTTCACCGTCATCTACGTGCAGAACGTGACCGACGTCGACGACCCGCTGCTGGAGCGGGCCAACCGGGACGGCGAGGACTGGCGGGAACTGGCCCGCCGCGAGACACAGCGGTACCGCGAGGACATGGAGGCGCTCCGGGTCCTGCCGCCGACCCACCTGATCGGAGCGGTCGAGGCGCTGCCCATCATCGAGCGGTTCAGTGCCCGGATGGCCGACCGGGGCGCCCTGTACAACGTGGACGAGGACGTCTATTTCGCTAAGTCGGCCGACCCCGGGTTCGGCTCGCTGTCCGGGCCCGGCACGGCCAGCGGGTACGACGCGGCCGAGATGGCCGAACTGGCCGCGCAGCACGGCGGCGACCCGGACCGCCCGGGCAAGAAGGATCCGCTCGACGTCCTGGTCTGGCTCGCGGAACGGCCCGGCGAGCCGGCCTGGGACTCGCGGTTCGGGCGCGGCAGGCCCGGCTGGCACGTCGAGTGCGCGGCGATCGCGACCGAGTACCTGGGTAACACCTTCGACGTCCAGGCTGGCGGCTCTGACCTGGTTTTCCCGCACCACGAGATGAGCGCCTCGCACGCCCGGGTGGCGTTGGCCCCGGCCGAGGACGCGTTCGCCCGGGTGTATGTCCACGCCGGGATGGTCAGCTACCACGGCGAGAAGATGTCCAAGTCGCTCGGGAACCTGGTCTTCGTGAGCAGGCTGCTCGCGGACGGGGTGGACCCCATGGCCATCCGGATGGCCCTGCTCGCACATCACTACCGGTCCGACTGGGAGTGGACCGACGCGGTGCTGGGCGACGCCCAGGCCCGCCTGGCCCGCTGGCGCGCCGCCCTGGCCCGCGCCGAAGCTGCCGTCCCCGAGCCCGGCCACCCGGCCGCCGAAGCGGCCCCCGCGGCCGAGATGGTGCTGGCCGGCATGCGCGCCCGGCTACGTGACGACCTCGACGCCCCCGGTGCGCTCGCTGTCGTAGACCACTGGGCCGACGCCCTGCTCGCCGAACCCCCGACCAGCATCACCCCCCGTGACCTGGCCGCCGCCCGCCTCGTCCAGGCCACCGTCGACGCCCTCCTAGGCATCAGCCTGTAGCCCGAGGCTCTCCTGGGCCTCAGCCGTTAGCGCTGCCAGCGCTGCCTCCCCGGCCACCAGCGCTGCCTCCCCGGCCACCAGCGCTGCCTCCCCGGCCACCAGCGCTGCCTCCCGGCCACCAGCGCTGCCTCCCGGCCACCAGCCCCCGGCCTCGCCGGTCCCTTCTGACCCGGCAATCCCGCAACACTCAAAAATCACAAGGATCTCGGGAGCCCATACCGGTCCCAGCCAAGTGGCGTGCGCGCGCCGCGGAATTCAATGAACGCGGCGTTCTTATGATTCTTTGAGGTAGAACGCCGCGTTCATTGACTCGGGGAGGTGTACGGGACGGTGCGGGCGGGGAGAGGGGGATGGGTGGGAATGCAGTGGCAAGCGCGGGCTGGGGCGAGCTCGGGCAGGGGGCGGAGGCGGAGGCGGGGACCGGCTGGGATCGGTTGTGCGACAGGCTTCTTAGTCCCCCCAATCCTCCCGGGAGGGAGGAGTAAAAAGACTCCGTTTAACGGGCGCGCGCGGTGAGCGGGCTGGCGCTGCGAGCGGGCTGATCGGGCGCGGCGAGGTGTTGTCAACCGTCCCCGGCCAGCCTGTGGATAACGATCCAACTTGACCAAGTTATCCACAGGTGCCCAGTCGGCCGGACCGTGCGTTTGCCGGACCGCACGCTGGCCATATGACACAAACGCTTACCGCGGGTGACGACGCCCCGCAGCCCTCGCGCACTCCCAGGTCCCCGCACGCTCCGCAGGACCCCCCGATCACGCCCGGTCCCCAAGCTTCGCGAACCCCGGACACTCTGCCAACTCCGGCCAGCCTTCAGCCCCCGGACGCCCTGCAGACGGACCCGGTCCAGGTCCGGGCCGGATCGCCCGAGTCGCTGCTCGCGATCGTGCCGCACCTGCTCGGCTTCGTGCCACAGGCCAGCCTGGTCGTGATCGGAACGGAGGCTCCCCACGACCGGATCAAGGTCACGCTCCGCTACGACTTGCCCGATCCGCCCGGTGCGGGGGTCTCCGCGGACATCGCCGCGCACGCCGTCGGCGTCATCGGCTCGCAGCAACTGGCCACGCTGGTGGCGGTCGGCTACGGTCCCGGGTCGCTGGTCGACCCGGTGGCGGGCGCGTTGGGTGCCGCGGCGCGGACAGCCGGTATCGACGTGCTGGACATCCTGCGTGTCGAGGACGGGCGCTACTGGTCTTACCTGTGCGCCGACGAGGGCTGCTGCCCGGCCACGGGCATGCCGTTCGATCCCGGCGCGCACTCCGCCGCGGCCGCCCTGGCCAGCGCCGGGAACCGGGTGCTGGCCGACCGCGCCGCGGTGGCGGCCCGGGTCGCGCCGCTTGGCGGCATCGCCGCGGAATCCATCCGCCAGGCCACCCGCCGGGCCGAACGGCACGCCAGCCAGCTGCTCACGAAGGTCCGCAAGTCCCCTCGCATCGGTGCCGCGCGGCAGCTGATCGCCGCCGAGGGGCTGAACGCGGTGGGCGCCATGATCGCCACCTACCGCGCCGGCGGCAAGTACACCACGGACTACCAGATCGCGTGGCTCACGGTGGCGCTGCGCGACCTGCGAGTCAGGGACGACGCCTGGGCCCGGATGGACCCGGCCTACCTGGACGCGCACCGGCGGCTGTGGATCGACGTGACCCGTCGGGCCCAGCCCGGGTACGTGGCCCCGCCCGCCGCCCTGCTCGCCTTCGTGGCCTGGCAGTCCGGTGACGGAGCGCTCGCGAACGTCGCGCTCGACCGGGCCATCGCCGACGAGCCCCGGTACTCGATGGCCCTGCTGCTCCGGCAGGTGATCAGCGCCGGGGCGCCTCCGTCGCTGGCCAGGCTGCCGATGACCCCGGAGGAGGTGGCCGCCAGCTACGACGATGCCGAAGGCGACGACCTGGCGGACGGCTATGACCACGACCCGGACCCAGACGTCCACGACCCGGACCCGGCGGGCGAACACTGAGGTCAGGGCCATGGCACGGGGAGCGGCCTGCGTGGGCAAGATACACTTCCTGAGGCGTTCGTCCAGCTCAGTACGGATCTCGCTCGTTTGCCCGCCCCCGGCCGTTTCCACGATCGGTGACAGCCGTTAAACCGGAAGGATGCCCGTGTTGGATGCCCGCATGACTGCCGACGCGCATGAGGTCGAGGTGACCCGGTTGCGTGAGGCCTACGCGGCCCTGCCGCCGGGGGCGCCGGTGCGGCTGGCCAAGCGTACGTCCAACTTGTTCAGGTTCCGCGACGCTGACCCGAAGAGCCCGCGCACCCCGGCGGGGAAAACGGCTCAGGCTGACCGGGGCTTGGACGTTTCCGCGTTCGGTCATGTGCTGTGCGTTGATCCCGCCAGCAGGACGGCCCGGGTCGGGGGCATGACCACCTACGAGGACCTGTGCGACGCGACGCTCAGGCATCAGCTGATGCCGCTCGTGGTGCCCCAGCTCAAGACGATAACCCTGGGCGGCGCGGTGACCGGGCTCGGCATCGAGTCCACCGCGCTGCGCAGCGGCATGCCGCACGAGTCCGTCACCGAGATGGAGATCCTGACCGGCGACGGCCGCGTCGTCCGCGCCACCGACGACAACGAGCATGCCGACCTGTTCCGCGGCTTCCCGAACTCCTACGGGACACTGGGCTACTCCCTGTCGCTCACCATCGAGCTCGAGCCGGTCCAGCCGTTCGTGCACATCCGTCACTTCCCGTTCGGCAGCGCGGAAGCCTGCATGGACGCGATCGGCCAGATCGCCGCGGAGGGCAGCTTCCGCGGCCACCGGGCGGATTTCGTCGACGGCACCGCGTTCGCGCCTGACGAGTGTTACCTCACCGTCGGGGCGTTCAGCGACGTGGCTCCGTGGCGCAGCGACTTCACCGGCCAGCAGATCTACTACGAATCCATCCGGCGGGACAAGGAGGACTTCCTCACCATCCGCGACTACCTGTGGCGCTGGGACACCGACTGGTTCTGGTGCTCGCGACCCTTCGGGGTACAGAAACCCCTGGTCAGGAGGATGTGGCCGCGTCGTTACCGGCGCTCGGACGTGTACCGCAAGCTGGTCGCCCTGGACCGCCGCTACGGCCTCTTCGACCTCGTGAACGCGCGGCGGCACCAGCCGCCACGGGAGAGGGTCATCCAGGACGTGGAGATCCCGGTCGAACGTGGTGCCGAGTTCCTACGATTTTTCCAGGAAAATGTGGGAATGAGTCCGGTATGGATGTGCCCGCTGCGGCTGCGCGGCGAGCGGATCTGGCCTCTTTATCCCCTACGGCCCGGCGAGGTGTACGTGAACTTCGGGTTCTGGGGGACCGTGCCGCTGCCCGCGGGCCAGGCGGACGGCTACCACAACCGCCTCGTCGAGGACGAGGTTGCGAGGCTGGACGGGCACAAGTCGCTGTATTCCACGTCGTTCTACGCCGAGGACGAGTTCTACCGCAAATACAACGGCGAGGCATACCGCGCGCTCAAGCGCACCTACGACGGAGAAGGCCGCCTGCTTGGCCTGTATGAGAAGTGCGTCAGCGGACGCTGAGGTAAGCGGACACCGAGGTATCGGACGACAGGAAGGAAAGCGAAGGATGGCACTGGCGGAGGTCTTCGAGGCATTCGTGGGGCCCGATGCCCCGGTGGAGTTCACGGCCTATGACGGCAGCCATGCCGGCGCGGCCGGATCTCCGGTGAAGATCACTGCTCGCTCGCCGGCAGCCGTGGCCTACCTGGCCCAGGCGCCGGGCGAACTCGGGCTGGCCCGGGCCTACGTGGCCGGGCACCTTGACGTCGAAGGGGACATGTACGAGGCCCTGGCCAGGATGACCAAGGCCCAGTCCGTCAGCATGACCACGGCGGAGAAGCTGCGGCTGCTGCAGGCCCTCGGCGGCCCGAAGCTGCTGGTGCACCGGATGCCGCCGCCGCCGCAGGAAGTCGCGCAGACCCGCCGCTGGCTGACTGGCCGGCTGCACTCCAAGAGCCGGGACGCCCAGGCGATCTCCCATCACTACGACGTCTCGAATCGGTTCTACGAGTGGGTGCTCGGGCCGTCAATGGCGTACACCTGCGCCTGCTACCCCCGCCAGGACGCCACCCTGGAAGAGGCGCAGGCGTACAAGTTCGACCTGGTCGCCAGGAAGCTCGGGCTGGGCGCGGGCATGCGACTGCTCGACGTCGGCTGCGGCTGGGGTGGCATGGTGATGCACGCGGCTCGGGAGTACGGAGTAAAGGCGCTCGGGGTCACGCTGTCCGCCCAGCAGGCCGCCTGGGCCCAGTCGGCAATCGAGCGTGAGGGGTTGTCCGAACTCGCCGAGGTGCGGCACCTGGACTACCGCGACGTGCCGGAGACCGGCTTCGATGCGGTCAGTTCGATCGGGCTGACCGAGCACATCGGCAAGCAGAACCTGCCGTCCTACTTCTCGTTCCTGTTCCGGAAGCTGAAGGTCGGCGGACGGCTGCTGAACCACTGCATCACCCGGCCGGACAACATCGAGCCCGCCATCCGCAAGCGCGGGTTCATCAACCGGTACGTCTTCCCCGACGGTGAGCTCGAGGGGCCCGGCTACCTGATCTCGCTCATGCACGACACCGGCTTCGAGGTGCGGCACGAGGAGAACCTGCGCGAGCACTACGCCAAGACCCTGGCCGCCTGGTGCGCCAACCTGGACGCGCACTGGAGCGAGGCGGTCAAGGAGGTCGGCCAGGGCACCGCCCGGGTGTGGCGGCTGTACATGGCCGGCTCGCGGCTGGGATTCGACCGCAACCACATCGAATTGCACCAGGTGCTGAGCGTGCGGCTGGCCGCCGACGGGACGTCCGGCATGCCGTTGCGGCCCGACTGGGAGCTGCCCCGGGTAATGGCCGGTTAATTGGCCGAACCGACCGTGGTTCTGCCGCCCGCGCCGCTACCAGCCTCGCTGGCGGACGGCGCGGGCGGTGATCCCCCGACCGTCCATTGCTCCCCAGTACAGGATTGGTTAGCTGGGTTTCCGTCAGTAGGAATAAGTGCTGCTGAGGACGCCCGTCACGGGGAATGACGAGACGCGCCGATTTCCGTCGGCGAATGCATTTCTGGCCCGTGATACGCGCCTTTGGCTGCTATGCGCCCGCGTCGGCGAGGCCCCGGCAGGAGCTTCCTCCTCCGCCACGCCAGCCCTCTGACGGTCTCCATTGACCCGCCCGCGGCAAGGCGGGACAGTTGCAGGCGCACACGCGGGGCAGTTGCGCGGCGATGTGCGCTATCCTGTGCGCATGCGTGCCGTCCGGCTGCTTCTTACCTAGCCGCGCCGACTTACCGTCGTTGGCGCGGCTGCCCCTCGTCTCGAGGGGCCTTTTCATTGCTGGCGATCATCGCCCTAGGGGTAAACGAGGCTCGGACCGATTCAATGGTGAGGAAACGATGACAGCGGCCGAAAGCGCCGACCTGGCGCAGCGCTATGACCCCCGTGATGTCCAGGAGAAGTGGCAGGCGCGCTGGGCGGAGCTAGACCCGTTCCGCGCCAGCGAGGATCCCGCTGATCCCCGGGACCGCTTCTACCTGGTGGACATGTTCCCGTACCCGTCGGGTGACCTGCACATGGGCCACGCCGAGGCGTACGCCATCGGGGACGCCCTCGCGCGCTACTGGTTCCTGCGCGGCCGCAACGTGCTGCACCCGATCGGCTGGGACGCCTTCGGGCTGCCCGCGGAGAACGCCGCCATCAGGAACAACTCGCACCCGGCCGACTGGACCCACGCCAACATCGAGACCCAGGCCGCCTCGTTCCGGCGGTACGCGACCTCGTTCGACTGGAGCCGTCGGCTGCAGACCTGCGATCCGGCGTACTACCGCTGGAATCAGTGGCTGTTCCTGCGGTTCTACGAGCGCGGCCTGGCCTACCGCCGGGACGGCTACGTGAACTGGTGCCCGGTGGACCAGACCGTCCTGGCCAACGAGCAGGTTATCGCCGGGAAGTGCGAACGCTGCGGCGCCGACGTGGTGCGCCGGATGCTGAACCAGTGGTACTTCAAGATCACCGCGTACGCGGACCGGCTGCTCGAGGACGCCAAGCAGCTCGAGGGCAGCTGGCCGGACCGCGTCCTGCTGATGCAGCGCAACTGGATCGGCCGCTCCGAGGGCGCCGAGGTCCACTTCACCGTGGAAGGCCGCGATGAGCCGGTCACGGTCTTCACCACCCGGCCCGACACGCTGTACGGCGCTACGTTCTTCGTGGTGGCGGCCGACTCGCCGCTGGCCGAGCAGATCTGCGCCCCCGATCGCCTGCCCGAGCTGCGCGCCTACCTCGAGCAGGTCAGGAAGCTGACCGACATCGAGCGCCAGTCCACCGAACGCGAGAAGACCGGGGTCTTCCTGGGCCGCCATGCGATCAACCCGGTGAACGGCGAGCGGATCCCCGTCTGGGCGGCCGACTACGTGCTGCCCGATTACGGCACCGGGGCGATCATGGCGGTGCCCGCGCACGATCAGCGGGACCTGGACTTCGCCCGCGCCTACGGGCTCGACGTCCGGGTCGTGGTGGACACCGGGCAGCCGGACCCGGCGCAGACCTGGGTCGCGACCGCGGGCGACGGCACGCTGGTGAACTCCGGCCCGATCAACGGGCTGGCCAAGGCCGAGGCGATCGCCGCGATCACCGCCATCCTGGCGGAGCGGGGCCAGGGCCAGGCGGCGGTCAACTACCGCCTGCGGGACTGGCTGGTATCCCGGCAGCGCTTCTGGGGCACCCCGATCCCGATCGTGCACTGCCCGTCCTGCGGCGAAGTGCCGGTGCCCGACGACCAGCTCCCGGTGGTGCTACCCGACCTGCGCGGCCAGGACCTAGTGCCCAGGGGCGTGTCCCCGCTGGCCGCGGCGCAGGACTGGGTGAACGTGCCCTGCCCGGCCTGCGGCGGGCCGGCCAAGCGCGACACCGACACCATGGACACGTTCGTGGACTCCTCCTGGTACATGTTCCGGTACTGCTCCCCGGATTACACCGACGGTCCCTTCGACCTGGCCGAGGTGCGCCGCTGGGCGCCGGTGGACATGTACGTGGGCGGCGTCGAGCATGCCATCTTGCACCTGCTGTACAGCAGGTTCTTCACCAAGATCCTGTACGACATGGGCCTGGTCGGCTTCACCGAGCCGTTCGCCCGGTTGATGAACCAGGGCCAGGTGATCAATCACGGCAGGGCGATGTCCAAGTCGCTCGGCAACGGCGTCGACCTCGGTGAGCAGATCGAGCGGTTCGGCGTGGACGCGATCAGGCTGACCATGATCTTCGCCAGCCCGCCCGAGGACGACATCGACTGGGCGGACATGCACCCGGAAGCCATGGTCAAGTTCCTCGGCCGGGTGTGGCGGATCGCCGCCGACGTGGCCGACGCGGACCAGGGCGCCGGGGGTTCCGGGGGTTTTCGGGTCCGGACGGCCACGCCGGGCGACACCGAGCTGCGCAGGATCACCCACCGGACCATCGACGAGGCCACCCGCCAGGTGGAGGCATACCACCTGAACGTGGCCGTGGCCCGGCTGATGGAACTGGTCAGCGCCACGCGGAAGGCCATCGACTCCGGGCCGGGCGCCGGCGACCCGGCGGTTCGCGAGGCGGCGGAGGTGCTGGCCGTGCTGCTGTCGCTGTTCGCGCCCTACACCGCCGAGGAGTCCTGGCAGCTGCTCGGGCACAAGCCGTCGGTGGCGCGCGCCACCTGGCCAGTCGCCGACCAGGCCCTGCTGACCCAGGAGAAGGTAACCTGCGTGGTGCAGGTCAACGGCAAAGTCCGCGACAAGCTAGAGGTCTCGCCGCAGATCGGCGAGGACGAACTCCGCGAGCTCGCGCTGGTCGCGCCCGGGGTGGTCCGGACGCTGGGTGACCAGCAAGTGAGCCGGGTCATCGTGCGGGCACCCAAGCTGGTCAGCATCGTCGCGGCCTAACGCTCTCTCCCCAGGGGTTCCCTAGGCCTAAGGGCTCCCGGGACAGCGTTCCCCGGGAGAACGTTCCCCGAGGACAGTGTTCCCAAGGACAGCCTTCCCCGAGGACAGGCGCCGGGGCGGACGCGTCCGGCCTTTGGGCAGCCCGAACGCCCCCGCACCGCCCAGCGGCTGCGTGCTCAGACGCGGCGGAGCACGGCGACGACGCGGCCGAGGATGCTGGCCTCGTCGCCGAGAATCGGCGCATAGGCCGGGTTGTGCGGAATCAGCCAGACGTGCCCGTCGCTCTGCTTGAACGTCTTCACCGTCGCCTCGCCGTCCAGCATGGCCGCCACGATCTCGCCGTTCTCCGCGACCGGCTGCTCCCGGACCACCACCCAGTCCCCGTCGGCGATGGCGGCGTTGATCATCGAATCGCCGGCCACCTTGAGCAGGAACAGCGTGCCCTCGCCGACCAGCTGCCTGGGCAGCGGGAACACATCTTCGATCGCCTGCTCGGCCAGGATCGGGCCGCCCGCGGCGATCCGCCCGACCAGCGGCACGTAGGCCGCCTCCTGTGACGGGATGTCGAAGCCCGGGATGTCGCCGGCCTCTTCCTCCTCCCGGCTGGTCTGGTGGCCCGGCTCCGGCCGCACGGCCGGGTGACCTGGCAGCCGCACCTCGACCGTCCGCGGCCGGCCCACGTCACGGTGCAGGTATCCCTTGCGCTGCAGCGTGCTGAGCTGGTACGAGACGCTCGAGGTGCTGGTCAGGCCGACGGCCTCGCCGATCTCGCGCATCGACGGCGGGTAGCCGCGCTTCTGTACCGACTCGCGGATGACCTGGAGCACCTTGCGCTGCCGCCAGGTCAGCACGTGATCGGGATCGGGCTTGTCCGGGGTTTCCGGGATGACGACCGGAACGCTGCCCTTCGGCTTGCGCCCTGGTCGCCCCTTAGGTCTGGGTGCCTCCGCTGGATCGGTGCCGGACGCACCGGTTGCGGTGCTTCCCATGGCGGTTTCCTCCATCTGATGACCTTCCGTGTCCGAGTTCTTGCGTGCTGAGTAGAGAGTAACGGTTCTCGTCCGAGATCCCAAACATCTGTTCGACGTGTCGCAAAAATGTCAGACCCCCGACGTACAACAGCTATATACCCCGTTCGATCGAACATTAAGACGATCGAATGGGTGTACGATCGAACGCAATACGGCTCGAACGAAGGTTTGATCATGGAGGTCGCCATGAATGCGATGCCAGCGGTGACGAGGCCCGGCGGTTCCGGGATCGGCCCACGTCATAGCGGTGTGGCGCACCCGCCGCACCCCCCGCGTCGCGATGTGGGCCAGTACCCGGCTCCACCGGCTGCCGCGCTGCGGCTGACCAGGCGGGGCCGGGTGGTGGCCGCGGCCGTCGCCGCGCTGCTGGTGACCGTGATGTCATTGCTGGCGGCCGGCGCGGCGCAGGCGACAAATCACGCCCTGCCCCCGGGCGCGGCGCGGCAAAACCTCGTCCAGGTGATCGTCCGTCCGGGCCAGAGCCTGTGGTCGGTAGCCGAGAGCACGGACCCGAACCAGGACACCCGAGCCGTCGTCCAGCAGATCGTGGACCTCAACGCGCTGAGCGGCGACGTCGTGTTCGCCGGCCAGCAACTCTGGGTGCCGCGCGGCTGAGCTCCCGGCCCACCCCAAGAGCCCCCAAGAGCCCTAAAGAGCCTCAAAAGCCCTAAAGAGCCTCAAAAGCCCTGGAAATCCCCAGAGAACCGTGGCGCTGTCGGCGCGCGACAGGCCCGGTCGAAACCGAAGCCACAACACGCCGGCGCGCCCGCCGTCGCCGCACGGCGGCCGGGGTTTGGAGATTCTCCGCTCGCGCCCGCTTGCCTCGGGCCGCCCTGGTGGTCTACGGTAACCACAACATCTAGTACTTACACCGTTGTGTTTTTTCCACAAGTTGTGTTCACAGGTAGACTGGTAGGTGAACACACACGGCGGACCAGGGAGGTGATCGCGTGTACTGCCCCTTCTGCCGTCATCCGGACAGCAGGGTCATCGACAGCCGGACGGCTGACGACGGCGCCGCGATTCGCCGCCGGAGGTCGTGCCCGGAGTGCGGGCGGCGATTCACCACCCAGGAGACGGTCATCTTGATGGTGGCCAAGCGCAGCGGTGTCACGGAGCCGTTCACCCGGGACAAGATCATCCATGGCGTGCAGCGCGCGTGTCAGGGACGGCCGGTCAGCGAGGACAAGCTGGCGATCCTGGCCCAGCAGGTGGAGGAGACGATCAGGGCGCGGGGGCTAGCCGAAGTCCCCTCGCACGAGGTGGGCC
The DNA here is from genome assembly GCA_963769715.1 of uncultured Actinomycetes bacterium. Lineage (GTDB taxonomy): Bacteria > Actinomycetota > Actinomycetes > Streptosporangiales > Streptosporangiaceae > Palsa-504. The sequence goes on along the minus strand of CAVYNE010000031.1, from coordinate 588,549 downwards.
TGGCCATCTTGGGCCCGCTGAGGGATCTGGACGAGGTGGCCTACCTGAGGTTCGCCTCGGTCTACCGAGGGTTCGAGTCGCTCGCCGACTTCGAGGATGAGATCACCGCCCTGCGCCAGGGCCGCCGTGACGCCGCAGCCGAGGCCACCGAGGCCGAGGCCGGGGCCGTAACCAAAGCTGCGGCGAGTCCGGCACCGGCGTCGTAAGGGCGGCACCAGAGTTGTCATTGTTGCGGAAGGCCATGCAGGGCCTGGCAGGGATCCGGGTGGATCCCGGAAGGGGGACGAAATGACGGAGACGGTGAGCGGCGCGACGACCCGCAAGGGAAAGGCCCAGGCCGGACCTAAGCGACTCACGATCGGGCGCATCCACACCACCCCGGGAGTGCACCCCTATGACCAGGTGACCTGGGAACGCCGGGACGTCGTGATGACGAACTGGCGGGACGGCTCGGTCAACTTCGAGCAGCACGGCGTGGAGTTTCCCGACTTCTGGTCGGTGAACGCCGCCAACATCGTGACCACGAAGTACTTCCGCGGCGCGGTCGGCTCACCGCAGCGCGAGTGGAGCCTCAAGCAGCTCGTGGACCGGGTTGTCGACACCTACGAGAAGGCGGGCCGGGAGCACGGCTACTTCGCCACCGCCGAGGACGCTGAGATCTTCGGCCACGAGCTCAGGTACGCGCTGGTTCACCAGATCTTCAGCTTCAACTCCCCGGTCTGGTTCAACGTCGGCACCGCCTCCCCGCAACAGGTGTCCGCGTGTTTCATCCTGGCCGTGGACGACACCATGGACGCCATCCTCGACTGGTACCGGGAGGAGGGCCTGATCTTCAAGGGCGGGTCAGGCGCCGGCGTCAACCTGTCCAAGATCCGGTCGAGCAAGGAGTTGCTGTCCTCCGGAGGTACCGCGAGCGGCCCGGTCTCGTTCATGCGCGGCGCCGACGCCTCGGCCGGCACGATCAAGTCGGGCGGCGCCACCCGGCGCGCGGCCAAGATGGTGGTGCTCGACGTCGACCACCCGGACGTGGCCGACTTCATCACGACCAAGGCGCGGGAGGAAGAGAAGGTCCGCGTGCTCCGCGACGCCGGGTTCGACATGGACCTTGGCGGCAAGGACATCGTCAGCGTCCAGTACCAGAACGCCAACAACTCGGTCCGCGTGTCCGACGAGTTCATGCGCGCGGTGGAGGAAGGCAAGGAATTCGACCTGCTGGCCCGCCGCACTGGCGAGGTCGTCGAGCGGGTCGACGCGCGCAAGCTGATGCGGATGATGGCGCAGGCGGCGTGGGACTGCGCCGACCCCGGCATCCAGTACGACGGCACGATCAACGACTGGCACACCTGCCCCGAATCGGGACGTATCACCGCAAGTAACCCATGCTCGGAATATATTCACCTGGATAACTCCAGTTGCAACCTGGCCAGCATCAACCTGCTCAAGTTCCTCCGCGACGACGACACCTTCGACGCCGAACGGTTCCGTAAGATCACTGAGCTGATCATCACCGCGATGGACATCTCCATCTGCTTCGCCGACTTCCCGACCGAGAAGATCACCGCCACTACCCGCGCCTTCCGGCAGCTGGGCATCGGCTACGCCAACCTGGGCGCGCTGCTGATGGCCACCGGCCACGCCTACGACTCAGAAGGCGGCCGGACCATCGCCGCCGCGATCACCTCGCTGATGACCGGTGCCGCGTACAAGACGTCGGCCGAGCTAGCCGGTGCCGTCGGTCCCTACGATGGCTACGAGCGCAACACCAAGCCGCACAAGCGGGTCATCCGCAAGCACGCGGACGCCAGCGAGAACATCCGCCCGATCGGCCCCATGGAACGCGAGATCCTCGATCTGGCCAACCAGACCTGGCAGGAGTGCATCGAGCTAGGCGGGACAAACGGGTACAGAAATGCCCAAAGTAGCCTACTCGCGCCCACAGGCACCATAGGCCTCATGATGGATTGTGACACCACTGGTATCGAGCCCGACCTGGCCCTGGTCAAGTTCAAGAAGCTGGTCGGCGGCGGTTCCATGCAGATCGTCAACCAGACCGTGCCGCGCGCGCTGAAGAACCTCGGCTACCCGCACGAGCAGGTCGAGGCGATCACCGAGTACATCGCCGAGCACGGCCACGTGGTGAACGCCCCCGGGCTCCGGCCCGAGCACTACGAGGTGTTCGACTGCGCGATGGGCGAGCGCGCGATCAGCCCGATGGGCCACGTCCGGATGATGGCCGCCGTCCAGCCGCACCTGTCCGGCGCTATTAGCAAGACTGTGAACATGCCCGAAAGCGCCACCGTGGAGGAGATCGAGCGGATCTACTTCGAAGGCTGGAAGCTCGGCCTGAAGGCGCTGGCCATCTACCGCGACAACTGCAAGGTCGGCCAGCCGCTCTCGGACGCCAGGAAGAAGCCCGCCGAGGCCGGTACCGCTCAAGGCGCCCAAGCTCCGGCCGCCGCGCCGCACGAGCACCGGCCGGTCCGCAGGCGGCTGCCCCGGCAGCGGCCCGCCACCGTGACCAGGTTCTCCGTCGCGGGCGCCGAAGGCTACATGACGGCCTCCAGCTACCCGGACGACGGCGTGGGCGAGGTGTTCCTCAAGCTCGGCAAGCAGGGCTCGACGCTGGCCGGCGTGATGGACGCCTTCTCCATGGCCATCTCGGTCGGCCTGCAGTACGGCATCCCGCTGGATTCCTACGTGGCCAAGTTCACCAACATGCGGTTCGAGCCGGCCGGGCTGACCGACGACCCGGACATCAGGATCGCCAGTTCTGTGATGGACTACATCTTCCGCCGCCTCGCGCTGGACCACCTGTCCTACGAGGACCGCGCCGAGCTTGGCATCCTGTCCGCCGCCGAGCGCGCCGCTGAGGTCGCGGGCCACGACCCGGCCGGGCTGAGCGAGGAGGTGGACCCGGTGGAACTTGCCCAGTCGGCCGCCGTGGAACAGCCTCATCATGCCGAACGGAGTGTGGTGCAAGCCCCGGTTCAACCTCAGCCAGCTGCCGCCCCCTCTGCCGCTGCGCCGCACAGCTCGACCGAACTGATCGAAGCCCAGCTGGGCCGGACCGCAGACGCTCCGCTCTGCCTCACCTGCGGCACCAAGATGCGCCCGGCAGGCAGCTGCTACGTCTGCGAAGGCTGCGGCTCCACCAGCGGCTGCAGCTAGCACTGCCGGTATCCCTGATCAGCCGAATTGCCAGCTGATCAGGGATACCGGCAATCAGAATGGCGACATCTGATCGAGTATGCGTTCGCTCAGGTCAATGATGGCGGCAGCCTTGGTGGCGTCCTCACGGACGTCATCCGCCCTGATCTGCGGGGCGTCGGTCGGCGGGTACTCCGCGTCGTGTCGCTGGCGGCGGATCCGGGATGAGGCGGTCTGCGTGCTCGCGGCTGGCGGGCATGCGTTGCAACTCGCTGTCGGCGAGCATTTGGCCGATTACGGCGCGGCCCTGGATCCCACCATTGGTAGGATTAGGTCGTGAGTGAATCACTCGGTACCGAGAAGCTGTCCGCGACCGTTCCCAGGGGGCTCGCCGCCCAGATCCGTGAGCGCGCCGGCCGCGGCAACGTGTCGGCCTATGTTACGCACGCTCTCTTGCGCCAGCTTGAGCATGATCGCTTGGGGGATCTGGTGGCGGAGCTGGAACAGGTGCACGGGCCGGTCAGTGATGAGGAGGCGGCAGCGGCCCGGTCCGAGTGGCCGTAAATCATTGAGTCGGCGAAGGCGGCCCCGCCCCCGTGCGGTGGGCGTGATGGTGCTCGACAACGAAGGAGTATCGAAGGCGGCCACTGACCGTGCGATGTATGTGCGGCTGAAGGTGGCCTACGAGGAAGGGCACCGGGTGGTGACGTCCGCCGCCATCCTGGCCGAAATCCTCCGCGGTGGAAGTCGTGACGCCGCGGTACACCGCGTATTGGGTCGGGTGGGAGTGGAGCCGGTCAGCGAATCAATCGGCCAGCGGGCCGGCTACCTGATCGGGGCGGCGGAAATGTCGTCTGAGCAGGCAGTGGACGCGATGGTGGCCGCGACCGCAGTAGAGGCAGCGGAGCAGGCGGAAGCGGCCGACCAGGCGGCCTCGGTACTAGTCATCACTTCCGACCTGCCCCATCTCACCAAGCTTGTTGCGGGCCGGGCCGATATTGCCGTGGCGCACGTCAGCAAGCTCGGCAGCGCGCGCTAGCCGCCGCCGAAGCATACGAACGGGCTGAACGGCTCGGTGGCGGTGGCCCGGGCCAGCGCCTCGGCGGGCCTGGTCCCGGCGGCGAGCAGGCGGTGGTAGGCGGTCATGATGCCGACCGCGGCATCGTCGCCCACCCGGGTGACGCTGGAGGTCACCGTGGCGGTGCCCATGTAGAGCAGGGCCGCGGTGAAGCCGAGGATCTCCTCGCCGGGACGCACGACGGTCCGCCCGACATCGCAGGATGACAGGACCACGTGCCGCGGAGCGGCCGTGAGCTGCTGGATGTCGTAGGCCATGAGCGGGCCGTCAGCCAGATCGACCCTGGAGAACAGGAAGTTTTCCTGGTCGTGGTGCCCGTGCGCGGCCAGGTGGGCCAGGGGCGCGCCATCCAGGGCAGCCAATGCGGCGCTGACGGTGGCCGCACCGGCGAGCAGCGGGCGACAGCCCGGATAGGACCTTGCTATCTCGGTGACTTCCCGGGCCGCGTGTTCCAGATCCGGTCCCGCGACCAGCACCGGCGAGCCGGCCCCTGGCCAGGCCGAGACCGCGCCGACTAGCCCCCGGCGCCAGGCCGCCAGCCAGGAGGACGCGGACGGGCACACGGTGACCGGGCGGCCGCGCAGGTCAGGCAGCACGCCCCAGGGCAGGCCGGCCAGCGGGCCCGCCGGGACGACCACGATGCCGTCGTCGCCGAGCGAAGACCGCAGCGGCGCGATGATCTCGGCCGTCAGCGTTTCAGCCTGGTGCCGGATCGACTCCCTGATCACGGTCTCCAGCCGGACGGGCAGCCGCCGCCCGGCCAGGGTGTCGAGGTCGGCGTTCAGCCGCCGGGCCGCCTCGGCGGCCGCCTCGAAGTCGCCGAGCTGGATCAGGCGTGCCGACCCGCGCCGCACGACAACCGCGAGCAGCTGACCGCGCCGGGGCAGAATGCCTACCAGGCTCTGCCCGCTTTCGTCCAGGGCCGCGCTCACCTCACCTAGGCTGGCCTGCGCGCTGGCCTTACCCAGGCCGCTGGCCTGCCAGCTGTACTCCCTGATCTGATGCTGCAGCTCGGCGTGCCTGGCGATCATCGGCGGATCGCGGTGGCCGTTCAGCTCGGCATGGCGGATCAGGTAGCCGAGCTGACGCAACTCGGCCAGGATGGCCGCCGCCTGCGGGTCGGCGGGCGGACGCACTGGCCTGACTCGGAACGCCTGAGCCCGGGAGCGTTCCAGCCAGGCGAACACCAGCGGTGCGGAATTGCGGTCCAGCGCCAGCCGCAGGCCGGCGTCGGCCAGATCCACGCCCAGGGCGGCGGTTCCTGTCTGCAGGTCGATGCTGCCGAGTCGGCCCCGCCGGGCCTGGACCAGCGCCAGGCCTGCCCGGAGCTCGGCCAGCGCCGCCCCAGCCTGTCCGTCCTGCTCGGCCAGCTCTGCCTTGACCAGCCGGCGCAGCAAGCTGACGGCCAGCGGCACGTCCGGCCGGCTACGGCGTGTCACGATGAGTCGTCGCCTGGCCTCGTCCGGGCGCTCAGCCGCGAGCAGAGCGCGGGCCGCGAGCAACTCGGCCATGTCCGCGTCGTTGGCCAGCCGACGGCCACGCAAGCGCTCGGCGAGCAATAGAGCCTCGGAGGCGATGGACGCCTGGCTCCGTGTCGAGACCGATTGTGCCCGCAGCCGGGTGAGTCCCGCCATGCAGGCCCAGGCGTCGTTGCCTCGCTGCCGGAAGCGCCGCTCGGCGGCAGCCGCCCAGCGGCCCGCGTCAGCCGGCTCACCAGCGGCCAGCGCAGCTTGTGCCCGGGCCAGCTGCGCTTCGGCAAGACCCTGATCCAGCCGCTGCCGCCGGGACGAGGCCATCGCGTCATCCAGCTCACTGGCCGCGTCCCTGGCGAGCCCGGCCGCGAGCAGCGCAGCGGCCTTATCGGTCGCCAGTACCAGAAGAAAGCCGGGCGCGCTCAGCCGGTATGTGCTTGCGGCCACGTTGAAGAGCTGCAGCGCGGCCGGGATGTCCCCGGCCAGCAGGTCGCAGTAACCCAGGTTGTGCAGCGCCTTGGCCGCGATCAGTTCGTGATCATGGTCCGTCGCGACGCGGCGGCACCAGACCAGGTCGGTGCGCGCCCGCCGGACCTGGCCGAGGCTGAGGTGGGCGAAGCTGCGATTCAGCAGTGCGCTAGCGAGGTTCGCGGTCTCCGCTGAGTTTCCGTCCAGCTGGGCCACCGCATCGTCGAGCAGTCTTAGCGCATCGGCTTCCCGCCCTGTCCGTATGACGATCAGGCCTCGCTGGAGAAGCAGGACGCCCCGGTCATCCGCCCTGGCCAGGCGCTCGGCGTGATCCAGTAGACGCAACCCGTACTCGGTGCGGCCCAGCTCGGATTCCCATTCCGCCAAGATCCCGAGGAGCCTGGCGGCCAGGCCTCGGTGCGCCGGGTGCACCTGCCGCGCCCCGTTTTCCGTCCAGCCCAGCTGCCGCAGTCCCGCGCGGGCGTAGCGCGCGCCGACCGCCGGGCGGCCAGCGTTACCTTCCCGTAGACCGCGCTGGCGTGCCTCGCGGGCCTGGCTCTCGGCGTGGGCGAGCGCACTGCGGGATCGGACTGAGCGCCGCTCGGCGTGGGGCATCCGGCAGGCGCCTTCCAGCTGGCGGGTCAGAGGATGAGGGCGGGGGTCACCACAGACCGCCCGCCACCGCTGGGTCCCGGCTCGGCCGGACGGACCACGAGCTGAGCCGTCCCCCGGAGAACCCGGGGGAACGCAAACCGCCCCTGCTCGTCGCTGGCCGCGTTCAGCGAATCCGCCACGGTCTTCATCTCGATCTCGCGGCGCTGCGGCGGCGCCAGCCAGCCATCGACGCGTACTGTCCCGTCGCGATTCTCGTCGATCCGGATCATGATGGTCAGGCTGTCGCTGTCGAAGGTGATCGTCCGGCTCTGCTCCGCTCCGCGAGCAGCGAGGACCGGCCAGTCCTCCTGCGCGGCCAGCCGGGCCACCTCGATCTCAAGGTCCCGCAGCGCCAGGGAGAAGCGGATCCGCTCAGGAAGATCCGCCGGCATGGGATCAGCGGCCTCGAACAGCCCGCGGATGTCGTCAAGCAACCCGAAATCGGCGTCATCGAGCGGCTCGTCAGCCGATGGCCGACCGCCCGCATCCGAGACCATCATCGCGGGCTCCCCTCGGGGCCACCGACGAGCAAGGCACGCAGCTTGGCCAGGCAGCGGCCGCGAGTCGGACCGATGCTCCCGACCGGCATGCCGAGCGCGGCCGCCACCGCCGCGTAGTCCGGACGCGGCGCGAACGCGATGATCCGCAGCAGGTCCTGGCATCGTTTGGAGAGTCGGCCAATGGCTACCCACAGCGCACGCCGCTGGTCCTCGAGGATGACCTGCTCCTCCGAGCCTGGGCCCTCGTCGGGCAGCCCAGCCAGCAATTCCTGGTCCGCGGGAAGCTGCTTGCGCCCAGCCGCCCGCACCCGCCACGCTTCCCGCTTCGCGGTGGTGACCAGCCAGCCGACCAGGGCCGCCGAATCGTGGATATTGTCCAGGTGAGCGACCAGACGCAGCCATACCGTCTGCAGCACGTCTTCGGCATCACCCGAACTCAGCCCGGCCGCTCGCGCGACCTGCCACAGCAGCGGACTGAGTTCGGTCACGATCTGGCCGAGCGCGTCCTCGTTGCCCTCTCTGGCCGCGCTGACCAGGCCCGCGAAGCGCGCGCCACGGTCTGGCTGGCTCGCTCGCACCGTGACAGGCCCGAGGGGTCCGGGGCCGTCCATGATCAACCCTCCCAGCCCATATCCTTCAGGGCGGCCAGCGCACGGTTCGTTGTGGCCTGCGCGTCCGAGGGGGCAAGCCGCAAGCCGGACTCGGCTGCTCCCTTCAGCAGCGACCGGACGATCTCCGCGGCCAGCAGGGGAGCCGAGAACGACGTGCCACTCCAGACCCCGAATCCGCCGGAGTAGTCGTCTGGGTCCAGGGCCGCGCGGAAGCCGGGCAGCGAGACGCCCGGCGGCATCGGGTTGCCCGGGTGCGCACGCATCCGGAGCTCCGAGGTGCGGCTGGCGTTGATGTCCGTCGGCAGGGTGCTGACCACGGCCGCGCCCGAGGCCCAGGCTGTCACCCAGTGGCCGCCGTCGCTGAACATCGCCTTGGAGCCGTTCGGGTTGAGCGCGCCCACGCTGATCAACGGGACCTGATCCGCCGGGACCGGACGCTGCGTGAACGCCGCCGGGTAGAACCTGCGGCTGGTGGCGAAGTTCCCGGCCGCGGCGACGACGACCACTCCCATGCCGAGCAGCGCCTCGATCGCCTGCCACAGCGCCGAATCGAAGGCCGCGTCGCTGGCCTCGCTGAAGTAGCCGAGGGACAGCGAAACCACGTCGACCATCTTGGCCGGGTCACCGCCCGCCTGAGCGGCGGCGACCCGGTTGGCCAGCTCATGCAGGGCACACAGCAGATCGCCTTCGTAGACAGCGCCGTCGCCGTGCATGATCCGGATGGCCAGGACCCGGGCATCGGGTGCGAGCTGGCGCACGATACCCGAGATGAACGTGCCGTGGCCGGTGTCCGACGCAAGCTCGCCCAGCAGCGGATCGGTGGTGACGGGCGTATCCCAGGGACGCCTGATCACCTGGCGCGGTCGGTCGTCGAACGCCTCCGCGGACTCGCTCTCCGCGCGGATGGCGTCCTGAATGTCATGATCGAGCTCGATGAAACCGTCGCCGTCCCCGTTAGGGTCGGTGTCGTAGCCGCCGCCCGCTTTGGCCGTCACGTCCAGCCAAGGGTGGGCCCGGACGCCTGTGTCCAGGACGGCGAACACCGGACGTCGGCCGTACACCTTCACGCAGTGAGCGGCCGACTTGCGCGCCGGCGGATCGAGCAGGACGGCGACCGGGGTACGCGAGTCGCCGCCGCTGAACAGGTAGGAGTCAGTGCTGGTGGGCCCACTGCCGTCGTTGTTGGTGCCCGGACCCCCGCCGATGCCGCCACCCCCGCTGGTGGCCGGGCTCCCGGTAATGGCCGAGCCGATCAGCAGGTGTTCGAGCCCGATCCGGTCGACATCCGCCCTGTCCAGCGTCCGATCGTGCTTCCCGGCCCTGGTGGCCGCGCGCAGAGTCTGCAGCGCCAGCCACGCGTCGACCACGACCGGCGTGTCGCTGCCCTTGACCGGGACCAGCACGGCGGGCCGCGGCAGTTCCGGCAAGACGTCGATGCGGTGTCCCTTGCCGTGGTTCTTGCCCCGGCCCGGCACCGACGAGACCAGGTTCACCCCGATGGGTTCGAGGATCTTGTTAAGCGCCCTGATCGGCTCCTGCCCATGCAAGTTGCCAGGAACCAGCAGGGTCTTGGCCCGGTAGACCGTCGACTGGGGCGTCGGGACACCGTCGACCGCCACGGCCGATCCGGGGTCGAGCACCCGGGCGCCGTGCCGTAGCAGCATGGCCGCGGGCAGGTTGATCAGGCCGGGCGCGGCATCATCGTCGCGCGATCGTGCTCCGTTGCCGGCCGGGCGTCGCTGGAAAAACCATTTCGTGTTCGGCTCTCGCATGGCATCGCACCTCATCCTGAGTCGGCCATCCGGAATTCCCGCCCCACTGGAGCGAGTGCCTCCACCCGCTCAGAGCAGCCCGGGAACCGAGAAATACGCGAGTCCAGGTAACAAATCAGTAACGAGCCAGGAAACAAGGATGGCGTGGCACCGCGACATGATCATTACCCCGAACGGGGCGCCCGGCCCGCCCCGGCCATCCCTGGCCCGCCCCAGAACCCGCGCGCCCGGCCAGCCCCTAGCACCCCGCCCGCCCGGCCAGCCCCAGAACCCAGCGCGCCCGGCCTGACCACTACCGCGGTACCGTCAACAGCGTCTTGCCGATCGTTGTCCTGGCCTCGATCGCCGCGTGCGCACCGGCCGCCGCGGCCAGCTCGAATTCCTGGCCGATGACCGGCCGCAGGCGGCCCGCCGCCGCCTCGGCCAGGGCGGTCCGGGTCAGTTCTGCCAGTTCCTCCGGGCTCGCGGCCGCGCCGGCCCGAATGGTGACCTGCCTGGCCTGGGCAAGTTCGGCCCTGACCGGGGCGAAACTCCCGCTGGCCATGCCGAACGGGCAGAACCGGCCGCCCGCGGCGAGCAGCCCGAACGCCGCCAGCCCGATGTCCCCGCCCACGCCGTCGAACACCACGTCCACCTCGCCCACGGCGTCGCGGACCTGCTGGTCCCAGCCGTCGCGGCTGTAGTCGACGGTCAGGTCGGCCCCGAGATCCCGCGCGATCGCGAGCTTGCGCGGCTGGCCGGCCAGCGCCACGACCCGGGCCCCGGCGTTGCGGGCGATCTGCACCAGCAACGTCCCCACGCCTCCGGCCGCCGCCTCGATCAGGACGGTGTTGTCCGCGTGCAGGCCCGCGCGGTCGGCCAGGGCGAGCGCCGTCCGGCCGTCGGCCAGCAGCGCGACCGCGTCCCGCAGGGCCATCCCGTCCGGGACCTCGATCAGCCGCGCGGCCGGCCCGGCCACGCGCTCGGCGTACCCGCCCGTGCCGTTCAGGCTGGCCACCACCCGGCGCCTGGCTCCGACGGTAGTGGGTCCGGCCCCAGCTTCGGAATTGGCCCCGGCCACCGTGCCGCCGACGCCGTTGCCCAGGATGGCCGGCAGCGCCGGGAGCATCGACGGATGAGGCGCCTTTCCGGCCCGGACCTGCGTCTCGACGAACGTCACGTTGGCGATCTCGACGTCGATGACCACCTCGCCCGGGCCGGCCCGAACCTCGTCCACCTCAGCGGGCTCGAGCACCTCGGGCGGCCCGAACTCTCGCATCACCACGGCACGCACGACGGCGCCTCCCTTATCGGAGCGATTCTGTCCGATTCCGATCTTATCGGAATGATTCCCTCCGAATAAAGGTAGCCTGGGCAGGTGACGTTCCGGTCGCTGCGCCCGCAGTCCGTGCACGGCCGCCAGGCCGAGGCCCGGCGCAACGACCTGGTCGTACTCGAGGCGGCCCGCGACGTCTTCACCGCCCAGGGCGCGGGCGCGCCGATCTCGGCGGTCGCCGAGCGCGCCGGGGTCGGCATGGGCACGCTCTACCGCCGGTACGGCAGCAAGACCGAACTGCTGCAGCGGCTGTGCGTGCTGGCGATGGATCAGGCGCTGGCCGCCGCCGACGACGCCCTGGCCGCCAGTGACCCGTGGGACGGCTTGTACGGATACATCCAGGCCTGCGTCGAGTTGCGCAGCGGGGCGCTCGCCTCGCTGGCCGGGCAGATCGAGACCACCGCCGAGATGCGGAGCACGGCCCGCCGGAGCATGGCCCGGATGGAGGAGATCGTCGCCCGCGCTCACCGTGACGGCTGCCTGCGCGCCGACGTCACGGGCCTGGACATCACCTGGCTGATCGAGCAGTTCAGCCGCCGCTGCCCGGATCAGGTCGAGCCGGCCGAGGAGCGCAACGTGCGGTCACGGCTGGTCGCCATCGCCCTCGACGGGCTGCGAGCGGCACCGGGCCAGGCGCTGCCCGGCCGCCCGCCGAGCCGCAGCCGCTACGTGAACCGCTGGTCGCGCGGGTCCTAGGCCCATCGGCCGCATTCGAGTGACCGCTCCAGGCGGCCGGTTCTCCGCGCACGGCGTATCGGCCGGCGGCTTCGCCGACCTGGTCCGCGGCCGAGGCGCGGCGCCGTGATATCGCCGTGTACCGGATCGGGGAGTACGTGCCCGCGGTCTTCCGGCAGCGGGCCGCCGCCGCGCTGGCCGAGGCGGCGGCCGGCCGGATCCGGCCCGTCATCGGGCAGCTGCTCCCGCTGGCCCGTGCGGCCGACGCGCACGCCGCGCTGGAGGCCAGGACCGCCGCGGCCAAGACGCTGCTGCTCCCCTGACCGCCGCCGGCCAAGCAGGTCACCGTGCGCCTACGCTGGTCAGACACGACTATTTGCTAAGCTCAAACTTATCAGTTTAGGCTTACGATATGACCGAAGATCTCGATGTCCGCGACGCTGCCGCCGCGCTGCGCGTCAGCATCGGCTTGCTCCTGCGGCGGATGCGGCAGGTTCGGCTCGAGGGCGAGCTCACCGTGCCGGAGATGGCGGCGCTCGCGCGCCTGGACCGCAGCGGGCCGGCCACCTCGAGCGCGCTGGCCAGGCTGGAGCAGATCAGCCCCCAGTCCATGGGCGCCACGCTGAGCGCACTAGAGGCGCGCGGCCTGGTCGGGCGGGGCCCGGACGCGCAGGACGGCAGGCGGGTGGTCCTCTCGGTCACCGCAGCCGGGCGGCAGGTCTTGCGGAACAAGCGCGATGCCCGCGTTGAGCAGCTGGCCCAGGCCCTTTCGACCGGGTTCACCCGGGCCGAGCTCAGCCAGCTGATGACGGCTGCGCCGCTGCTCGAGCGCTTGGCGCAGAGCATCTTATGGAGGGCATCTGATGGGGGCATCTGACGAGGAGCAGCTGATGCGGCCGGCCGTGCGGACCCAGCGGGAGAGCGCCCGGGATGACCGTTACAAGTGGGTCGCGCTGGCGAACACTACCGCGGCCATGTTCATGGCGACGCTCGACGGGTCGATCGTCATCATCGCGTTGCCGGCCATCTTCCGCGGCATCCACCTGGACCCGCTGGCGCCGGGCAACATCAGCTACCTGTTGTGGATGATCATGGGCTACCGGCTCGTCCAGGCGGTGCTCGTCGTGAGCGTCGGCCGCCTGGGTGACATGTTCGGCCGCGTCAAGATCTACAACTTCGGCTTCGTGGTCTTCACGGTCGCCTCGATCCTGCTGTCGTTCGACCCGTTCGACGGTAGCCGCGGGGCGCTGTGGCTGATCGGCTGGCGGGTGTTCCAGGCCGTCGGCGGGTCCATGCTCATGGCGAACTCGGCCGCGATCCTGACCGATGCCTTCCCGTCCGACCAGCGCGGTTTCGCACTGGGTACCAACCAGATCGCAGGCCTGGCGGGCATGTTCGTCGGGCTCGTGGCGGGCGGCCTGCTGGCCGCCATCAACTGGCGCGCGGTGTTCTGGGTCAACGTGCCCGTCGGCAGCTACGGAACGGTCTGGGCCTACCTCAGGCTCAGGGACAACGGTGAGCGGCATCGCGCTCGCATTGACTGGTGGGGCAACATCACCTTCGCCGTCGGCCTGAGCGCGGTCCTGATCGGCGTCACCTACGGCATCCAGCCTTACGGCGGGCACACGATGGGCTGGACGAATCCCTGGGTGCTCGCCGGGCTGGTCGGCGGGGTCGCGCTGCTTGTCGTGTTCGGCCTCATCGAGACCAGGATCGCCGAGCCGATGTTCCAGCTCAGCCTGTTCCGCATCCGGGCCTTCACGGCCGGCAACCTCGCGGGCCTGGCGGTGTCCATCGCCCGGGGCGGGCTGCAGTTCATGCTCATCATCTGGCTGCAGGGCATCTGGCTGCCGCTGCACGGCTACGACTACAGTGTCACGCCCCTCTGGGCGGGCATCTTCCTGCTGCCCCTCACCGCCGGGTTCCTCGCGTCGGGCCCGGTAGCGGGAACTCTGTCCGACCGGTTCGGTTCCCGTGGCATCGCGACCGCCGGGTTGGCGGTCTTCGGCGGCAGCTTCATCGGCCTGATGCTGCTGCCCGTCGACTTCCCTTACTGGGCCTTCGCCGTGCTCATCGCCGCGAACGGGATCGGGAGCGGCATGTTCGCCGCCCCCAACTCCTCCTCGATCATGGGCAGCGTGCCGGCCGCGCAGCGCGGCGCGGCCTCGGGCATGCGCTCGACCTTCCAGAACACCGGCACGGCGCTGTCGATCGGGGTGTTCTTCTCGGTCATGATCGCCGGGCTGGCCAGCAGCCTGCCGAAGACGCTGGCCAGCGGCCTCCAGCACCAGGGCGTGCCGTCCGGCGCCGCCCACCAGATCGCCTCCCTGCCGCCGGTGTCGTCGCTGTTCGCGGCGGTCCTCGGCGTGAACCCGCTGGGTCACCTGCTGGCAGCCCGCGGCGTGCTGTCCGCCCTCCCGGCCGCGGCCCGGCAGACCATCACCGGCCGGGAGTTCTTCCCCGATCTGATCTCCGGGCCCTTCCAGCACGGCTTGGTCGTGGTGTTCGCCCTTGCTACCGCCCTGACCGTGCTGGCGGCCCTGGCATCCGCGCTGCGCGGCGGCCGCCACGTCCCCTCGCCGGACTCCGCCCAGCAGCCGGAGACCGGCCAGCATCGGCAGACCCAGAAGAAACCGGTTTGACCGCAGGACCGCGCGCCCGCCCGACCGATCGCACCTCGGGCGAGGAGGTGATCATGGCCCCATAATGGCGTGGTGAACGAGCCGGAGGTCAAGATCAGACCGGTCAACGAGGGCGACCGGCCCATGCTCGCCTGGCTCGTCGCCGAACTGTGGGGGTCGGAACTGGTCGCCGTGCACGGCACGGTGCTGCGGCCCGCCGAGCTGCCCGGGTTCATCGCCGAACGGTCCCGCCGGGTGGTCGGCCTGCTCACCTACCAGCTGGTAGGCGAGACGCTCGAGATCGTCACGCTCAACGCCATCGAGCGCCGGGTCGGCATCGGGACCATGCTCATCGAGGCTGCGGCCGACACGGCGCGGCACTTCCGCTGCCGGGAGGTCCGGCTCACCACCACCAACGACAACGTTGACGCGCTCCGCTTCTACCAGCGCCGCGGGTTCCGGCTCGCCGAGCTGCGGCCGGGCGCAGTCGACAGGTCCCGGCAGGAGAAGCCCCAGATCCCGAGGGTCGGCGACCACGGTATCCCGCTACACGACGAGATCGACCTCACGCTGCGGGTCTGAGGCTCCACGCCCGCCAAGGCTCCACGCCGGTCAAGCCGCGGCTCCCTTGACCGGCCGGCCCCTGGTCCAGACCGCGGTGATGCGGGCCGGGTCGCCGAGCACGCCGATGTCGGCCACCGGATCGGCGTCCAGGGTGATCACGTCGGCGTCGTACCCCTCGGCGAGCCGGCCGCTGAGCGGCGCCTGCGGCCCCACGGTGAGCGGTCCGGTGGCGGTCGCCGCCTCGATCGCCTCCAGCGGCGACATGCCCAGCTTCACCAGGTAGCCGGGCTCCGAACCGTTCCGGCCCCACGAGTTGGGCAGGTCGGCGCCGGTCAGGGCGATGTCGGTGCCCATGGCGATGGTGACGCCATGCTCGTAGGCCCGCGTCACGGCCTGCGCGTGGGTGTCGGCGATCGCCTCGAGCTTGGCCATCGCGTAGTCCGGCACCACGGTCTTGTGGGCCAGCATGTCCTCGATGATCGTCCTGGTCGGCACCAGGATCGCGCCGGACTCGCGCATCGCGTCACAGCACTCGCCGTCGAGGTAGGTGCCGTGCTCGATGGTCCGAACCCCGGCCCGAAGCGCTGCCATGATGCCTGGCTTGCCGTGGCAGTGCGCCGCGACCACCCGGTCGGCGAGCCCGGCGACCTCCACGATGGCCCGCAGTTCCGCCGACGTGAACTGCTGGTGGATGGGGTCATCGACCTCGGAGAGCACGCCCCCGGACGCGCACACCTTGATCAGCTTGGCGTTGCGCCGCAACTGCTCGCGGGCCGCCCTGGCGCACTCGTCCGGCCCGTCCGCCAGCCGCATCAGGCCCTCCCGCCTGGAGTAGTCCCGCATCCAGTCGAGCGGGAAGGAGTGCAGGTCGGCATGGCCGCCGGTGGTGCTCAGGATCGCCCCGGCGCCGTATATCGCCGGCCCGTTGACGAGTCCCTCGGCGACGGCTCGGGCCAGGTGGACGCCGAGGCCGCCGACGTCGCGTACCGAGGTGATCCCCGCGTCGAGCGCGGCCCGCAGATCCCGCGTGCACCGGGCGGCCCGCAGCGCCTCCGGCTCGAGCGGGAGCTGCGCCAGGTCAAAGGTCCTGGTCCCGAGGAAATGCCCGTGGCACTCCCACATCCCGGGCATGACCGCCGCCACCCGGGTCACCGGCGCGCCGGGAGTGGGCGGTGCCGCTCCGGCCGGGCCGGCGTAGCCGATCCGGGATCCGTCCAGAACGACCACCCCGTCGCGAATGGGCCCGCCGTGCCCGGGTATGAGCAGCTCAGCCTCGATTCGGTGCATCATTCTCCTCGTTGAACGGGTCTGGACGGGTCTGGACAGATCTGGACAGATTGAGACCGCAGATGTGATGGTGATTATCTTGACGGGTCGGCGCATGCCCGGTCCATCATGGATAACCAGTCGCGTTTCTCACGGAGGCTCCAGGTTCAGGACGACCCCGGCCGCATTTCTCACCGACAGTATCGACGTGTGCGCTGTCGCAGGCACCGGTCATGCGCTATACAGGGACGTACGACTGTCCGGCAACCGGGTGCGGGGGTCATGGATCAGGCGATCCAGTCGCCGGGCTCGTGGCGTGAGCCCCGAGTCAGACTCTAGGGAGGCAGGGACATAGGGGCGAGGAAGCGTGATGCTGCCAAACGATAGGGCCCAGCCCGCGGCGCGAGAAAAGCCGAGCTGGGGTAGCCGCGTTTTGCGGTGGGTGGGCAAGGCGCCGCTCTACGTCAAGCTGATCGTTTTCGTGGCCGCCGTTTTCGTGTCTCCCTTCCTCCTGCTGTATGCCATGGGCAGCGGGGTCATCGATGTAGTGCAGAAGCGGCCCGGACGCACGGCCGCGTACGCGGTCGCCACCTGGGGCATCCCGGTCGAAATCATCTCCAAGGTGCCCGCGCTCCGGATGCTCCCGCTGGTCGTCCTGCCCTTCGCCGTGGCCTGGGCGGCCGGCACACGCTCTCTGGCCCGCTGGTACCTGCCGTGCCGCACCACGGCGTGGGCCATGCTGTGGTCGCTCCCGATCGGGATCGTCCTGCTCAGAATCTGGCACAGCCAGCCGCTGATCGGCGTGGTCGCGGCCGTTCTCATCGCGTTCGCTATAGTCGGCTGGCGGCTGGCCAAGGGAATGCAGGACCCCCGCAGGTACCCGGGCGGCGTGCCACCGGTAGCGCCGGGCAGACCCGGCCCAGGCCAGGCCGGGCCAGGTCCGGACCAGGGTTACGGGGCCCCGGGCCGTCCGCACCCCGGCGCCCAGCCGGGCTACGGCGCCCGGGCTCAGGCCGCGGCGCTGCCCTACGCCGAGCAGGCCGCCCGCGACCACCAGGGCAGCGGGTCCGGCCCGCCCAGGCCGCGGCCGCAGATCTCGGTCGAGGACGCCATGGCCGAGCTCGACGCGATGATCGGGCTCGCCTCGGTCAAGGAGCAGGTCCGCTCGATCGCCGCGTCCATCGAGGCCGCGCGGCGCCGGACGGTGGCCGGCATTACCACGGAGCGGCCGATGCGGCACTTCGTGTTCCTCGGCCCGCCCGGCACCGGGAAGACGACGGTGGCCCGGGTGCTGGCCAAGATCTTCTATGCCTTCGGCCTGCTCCAGATGCCGGAGGTCGTCGAGGCGCACCGGGCCGACCTGGTCGGCGAGTACCTCGGCGCGACCGCGATCAAGACCAACGAGCTCGTCAACTCCGCGCTGGGCGGCGTGCTGTTCATCGACGAGGCGTACAGCCTGGTCAACGAGGGCGACGGGCAGGCCGACCGGTTCGGCACCGAAGCCGTCCAGGCGCTACTCAAGCGGGCCGAGGACAACCGCGAGAACCTCATCATCATCCTGGCCGGTTACGAGAAGCAGATGGACACGTTCCTGGCTTCCAACCCCGGCCTGGCGTCCCGGTTCGCGACCCGGCTGAAGTTCCCGAGCTACTCGCCGCCGGAGATGATGGCGCTGGCCGAGTCGGCGCTCGACCGGCGCGGCGAGGTGCTCGACCCGGACGCGCGCCCGGTGCTGTGGCGCACGCTGGAGGAAGTCGGCCGCCGCCGGATGGCCGACGACCTCGGCAACGGCCGGTTCATCCGCAGCCTGCTCGAGAAGGCCGGCCAGGCCCGCGACGTGCGGGTGATGACCGGCACGGCCGAGCCCGCCGCCAAGGACCTGGTGACGATCCGCGGCCGGGACCTGGAGCTGGCGTACGCCGAGCTCACCAGCCGGCTGCGCGGCTATGAGGACACGCCCACGGTGGAGGGCGCCATCGCCGAGCTCGACGAGCTGGTCGGCCTGGAGCCGGTGAAGCAGCAGGTGCGCGCCATCGCCGCGCAGCTGCGCGTAGCCCGGCTGCGTGATACGCACGGGCTGACCAGCCAGCCGCCCACCAGGCACTTCGTGTTCACCGGACCGCCGGGCACCGGCAAGACCACGGTCGCGCGCATCCTCGGCCGGATCTTCGCCGCGCTCGGGCTGCTGGTCAGGCCCGAGGTGGTCGAGGCGCACCGGGCCGACCTGGTCGGCGAGCACCTCGGCTCGACCGCGATCAAGACCAACAAGCTCATTGACTCGGCCATGGGCGGCGTGCTGTTCATCGACGAGGCCTACTCGCTGCACAACGACGGCTACTCCGGCGGCGACGCGTTCGGCGCCGAGGCGGTGCAGTCGCTGCTCAAGCGGGCCGAGGACGACCGGGACCGGCTGGTGATCGTGCTCGCCGGCTATACCGACGACATGGACAGGTTCCTGCGCAGCAACCCCGGCCTGGCCTCCCGGTTCAGCACCCGGGTCACCTTCCCCAGCTACTCACCCGCCGACCTGGTCAGGATCGCCGACCTGCTGGCCGAACAAGCCGGGGATATGTTCGACCCGGCCGCCAAGGAAGTGCTGGCCGGCATCTTCGCCCAGGCCTGCGATGCGGGCCGGATCGACGAGCTGGGCAACGGCCGGTTCGCCCGGTCCCTGTTCGAGCGGGCCTGCGCCTGCCGGGACGTCCGGGTGGTGCGGCTGGGCGACGGGGCGACCGCGGCCGACCTGACCACGCTGACCGCGGCGGACGTGGCGACGGCCTACCGCGACCTGGACCAGGGAACCCCGAGAGACCAGGGAACCTCAAGGGGCCAAAGAACTCCGGGATCCCCCTGGGACCAGGGAACCGCGAAGGCCCAGCTAGCCGTCCCCGACCAGGGTTAGACCCGGGATCCGAGGGCCGCGGTCATCACGTGGACAAGCGTTAATCCCATGGACAGGCGTTAATCCCATGGACAGGCGTTAATGGCGTGGATGGGCAGTGATCCCGTGGACGGACGCTGGGAATTCTGGATCGACCGGGGCGGCACGTTCACCGATATCGTCGCCCGGCGCCCCGACGGACATCTAGTAGCCCGCAAGCTGCTCTCGGACAACCCGGACGCCTACCGTGACGCCGCGGTGGCGGGCATCAGGCAACTGCTCGGCGTCAAACCAAGCCAGAAGATCCCCGCCGCGCGGATCGCCTCGGTCAGGCTCGGCACCACGGTGGCCACCAACGCCCTGCTCGAGCGGAAGGGCGAGCCCACCGTCCTGGTCATCACCAAAGGCTTCGGCGACGCGCTGCGCATCGCCTACCAGAACCGGCCGCGGATCTTTGACCGCCGGATCCTGCTCCCCGAGGTCCTCTACCAGCGGGTCATCGAGGTCAGTGAGCGGACCAGCGCGGACGGCGAGGTCCTGGTCCCGCTGGACGAGAACGCCATAACGGAAGAGCTCAAAAAGGCCTACGAGGACGGATTCAAAGCCGTCGCCGTGGTCTGCATGCACGGCTACCGCTACCCCGCGCACGAAGAAGAGATCGGCGCCATCGCCCGCGCCGCCGGCTTCACCCAGGTGTCGGAGTCGCACCGGACCAGCCCGCTGATGAAGCTGGTCTCGCGGGGCGACACCACCGTGGTCGACGCCTACCTCTCGCCCATCCTGCAGCGGTACGTGACCGAGGTGGCGCACGAGCTGCAAAACGTACGGCTGCTGTTCATGCAGTCCAACGGCGGCCTGACCGACGCGGCCAGCTTCCGCGGCAAGGACTCCATCGTGTCCGGCCCGGCTGGCGGCATCGTCGGCATGTCCAGGACCGCGCAAAAGGCCGGCTTCGAAAAGGCCATCGGCTTCGATATGGGCGGCACCTCCACTGACGTGTCGCACTTCGCGGGCGAGTTCGAGCGCGAGTACGAGACGCAGGTCGCCGGGGTCCGGATGCGGGCGCCGATGCTAGCCATCCACACGGTGGCCGCGGGCGGCGGTTCGGTGCTGCACTTCGACGGCAGCCGGTACCGGGTGGGGCCCGACTCGGCCGGCGCCGATCCCGGCCCGGCCTGCTACCGGCGCGGCGGCCCGCTCACCGTCACCGACGCCAACGTGCTGCTCGGCCGCATCCAGCCGGACTACTTCCCGAAGGTATTCGGCACCCGCGGCGACGCCCCGCTCGACGCGGACACCCCCAGAGCCCTGTTCACCGAGCTCAGCGAGCAGATCACCAGGACCACCGGGGATGACCGCGGTCCCGAGCAGGTGGCGGCGGGTTTCGTCGAGATCGCCGTGGCGAACATGGCCAACGCGATCAAGAAGATCTCGGTGCAGCGCGGCTACGACGTCACGGAGTACGTGCTGAACGTGTTCGGCGGGGCCGGCGGCCAGCACGCCTGCGCCGTCGCCGACGCGCTCGGCATGACCCGGGTGCTCATCCACCCGCTGGCCGGCGTGCTATCCGCATACGGGATCGGGCTGGCCGACGTCATCGCGATGCGCGAGCAGGCCATCGAGGCGCCGCTGGGCGCTGACCTTATCAAGAGCCTGCCCGAGACCACCGGCCCGCTGGAACACGACGCCCGCGCCGAGGTGCAGGCCGAGGGCGCAAACGCCCGGATCACCGCCACGCACCGGGTGCACCTGCGCTACCGGGGCACCGACACCGCCGTCATCGTCCCGGTCGGCCCGCTGGAGCAGATGACCGCCGCGTTCGAGGCCGAATACTCCCGCCGCTTCTCCTTCCTCATGCGCGACAAGCCGGTCATCGTGGAAGCCGTGTCCGTCGAGGTCACCGCGGCCCGGCAAGAACCCGACGGCGACGCGGATAGCCCACCCCGTTCGGACCAAAACAAAGCCGAGCCGGCCCGGGTCCCGATGTTTGCCGACGGCGCCTGGGCGGAGGTGGACCTGTTCCAGCGGGCCGGGCTGCGGCCCGGCCGCGCCGTCGACGGCCCGGCCGTCATCACCGAGGAACTGGCCACCACCGTGGTGGAGCCGGGCTGGCGGGCCGTCGTCAGCGACCTCGGCGACCTGCTGCTGTCCCGCGTGACACCCCGGCCGGAACGGGCCAACCTCGACACCAGAGCCGACCCCGTCATGCTTGAGATCTTCAACAACCTGTTCATGTCGGTCGCCGAACAGATGGGGGTGCGTCTGCAGTCCACCGCGCACTCGGTCAACATCAAGGAGCGGCTCGACTTTTCCTGCGCGGTCTTCGACGCCGACGGCGGCCTGATCGCCAACGCGCCGCACATGCCGGTGCACCTGGGCTCCATGGGCGAGTCGATCAAGATGGTGATCAGGCGCAACCCGCGCATCCGCCGCGGCGACGTCTACGTGCTCAACGACCCCTACCACGGCGGCACCCACCTTCCCGACATCACCGTGGTCACCCCGGTCTTCAGCGACACCGGAGACGAGATCTGGTTCTACGTGGCCAGCCGCGGGCACCACGCCGAGATCGGGGGCGTGTCGCCCGGGTCGATGCCGGCCGACAGTACCCGGGTGGAGGAGGAGGGGGTGCTGATCGACAACTGGCTGCTGGTCGAGAACGGCCGGCTCAACGAGGCCGAGACGGTCGAACTGCTCGAGACGGCCGAGTACCCGTCCCGCGACCCGGCCACGAACCTGGCCGACCTGCGCGCCCAGATCGCCGCCAACGCCAAGGGCATCGCCGAACTGCACCGCATGGTGGAACATTTCGGGCTAGATGTCGTCCGGGCCTACATGGGCCACGTCCAGCAGAACGCCGCCGAAGCGGTCCGGCGCGTCATCACCGCCTTGCACGACGGCGAGTTCGGCTACGAGATGGACAACGGCGCGGTGGTCCGGGTCGCGGTCCGGGTCCACCCCGAAGACCGGACCGCCGAAATCGACTTCACGGGCACCTCACCCCAGCTGGCCGGCAACTTCAACGCCCCGTCCAGCGTGGCCATGGCGGCCGTGCTCTACGTCTTCCGCACCCTGGTCGACGACGACATCCCGCTCAACTCGGGCTGCCTGCAGCCGCTGACCGTGATCATCCCGCCGGGCACGATGCTCTCCCCGCAGTACCCGGCCGCGGTCGCGGCGGGCAACGTGGAGACCTCTCAGGTCGTCACCGGGGCGCTGTACGCGGCGCTGGGCGTGATGGCGGAGGGTTCGGGGACGATGAACAACGTGACGTTCGGCAACGAGAAATACCAGTATTACGAGACGGTGGCCAGCGGCTCGGGCGCGGGCGACGGCTTCGACGGCACCGACGTGGTGCAGACCAAGATGACCAACTCCCGGCTCACCGACCCCGAGGTGCTCGAGTGGCGCTACCCCGTGCTGGTGGAGTCCTACCGGATCAGGCCGGGCAGCGGCGGCCGGGGCCGCTGGCGCGGCGGCCACGGGGGTACCCGGCGGCTGCGGTTCAACGAGCCGATGACCGTCAGCACGCTGACCGGGCACCGCCGCGTCCCGGCGTTCGGCCTGGCCGGCGGCGAGCCGGGCGCGCTCGGCCGGCACTGGATCGAGCACCCCGACGGCACGATGACACAGCTGCGGGGCTGCGATACGGTGCACGTCGAACCGGGCGACGTGTTCGTCATCCAGACCCCGGGCGGGGGAGGATACGGCCCCCCGGCGTTACGCCCCGTCGGCGTCGAGTTCGCGCAGCACGGCGATCAGCGCCGCCTCGTCGCCGCTGGTGTGATCGAGCACGGCCATCAGCGCGTGCAGCACCAGGTGCCGGTCCTGGCCGGCGTCGAGCAGGCGCTGCGCGGCCTCCCAGAGCTCGGGCGGGTCGCCGCGCCAGAGCCGGTCGGCCAGCACCAGGTGCCGCTCGATGTGCCGGCCGACCCCGCCGGGGGCGGGGGTCGCGTGGTCGGCGGCGAGCAGCGCGCGCCGGTCCCGCGGGTCGGCCGGGTCCAGGATGGACAGGTCGGTACCGGAGTGCCAGCCTTCGAGCACCGGGAAGGCGAACGCCCGCCGCGGCAGCGCCTCCAGGTCGGAGTCCGGCAGCAACCGCCGGATCAATGCGTAGTCCAGGCCGAACTCGGCCGGATCCCGGTACGCCTGGGCGAACCGGCCGATCGAGTTGAACACCGCCTCGAGCGACTCGGTGATCGCGGCCTCGGCCAGCCCGCGGCGCCGGCCCGCGAAGCGCACCCACGCGGCCAGCACGTGCGGCATCGCGTCCTGCTCCGCGAACGACAGCATCACCTTGCGCGGCAGCCAGCCGAGCAGGAACGCCTCCACCTTGGTCGGGCTCATCCGCAGCGGCCGCCCGAAGTCCTTGTCGCACCCGTAGTCGATGATGCGGTCCGCGCAGTGGCTGGCCGAACCGCGGTCGGACAGGTCCTCGGCCTCGTCGGAGGCGAGGAACTCGGCGGCCAGCATGGCCCGGCGGTCCTTGCTCCAGGCGTACCGCCGCTCCCCGGTGGCCGACAGCGAGCGGCCACGGTAGGGCGGCAGCGCCCTGATCCGGGCCCGGATGAACGCGTGGTAGGAGGGGAAGGACTCGCTGACCGCCGGGTCGGACGCCGCGTCGGTCACGGTCAGCGCCGTCTCCAGCATGTGCCGAGCCTGGCCCGCGTCCACCTGCCGGAACGCGTACCTGCCCGATGCCCCGCGCTGGCCGCTCGCCTCGCGGCAGTGGTCGAGCAGCTTGCCGACCCGGGAGGTCACCCAGCCGTCCTTGACCATCCCGTCCGCGTTGTAGTCCACCACGGTGACCAGCGCGTGCGGCTCTTCCCCGGCGTAGCTGAACACGCAGATGACCTCGTCCGAGTCACCGAGGTCGTCGGGGTTGACGTAGCACTCGGCCGAGGTCACCGCGCCCAGGTGCTCGGCCCAGCCGGGGCACGGCACGCCGGCCTCGATCAGGTCCAGGGCCGCGCGCTCGGCCTTGGCCGCCTGCCGGGGCGTGCCGAGGCAGGCGATGCCGGACAGCAAGGCCAGCGCGGCCGGGCTGTGCTGCGCGCCCGCGTAGTCGACGAGGCCCTCGCCGACGAGCTGCTCCACGGTGGCGGCGCGCCTGCCGCCGCCGCGCTGGCCCCACCAGGTGCCGAGCAGCTCGCTGACCATGAGCTCCGCGTCGAGCGGGCTGCGCACGGCCAGTAGTTCGCGCGCCGCGCGCAGAAGTTCGGCGAAGAGCGCATTAGGCGGCACAGCGGCGCCTCGCCGTTGGCCGCTTCCTGATCCGCCGGGGGTCTGGCCCCCTGCGGGCTGGCTTCGTCGGCTCTGCGGGCTCACCCTAATAGCCTCTCAGATCTGGACATGCGGACGCTATGCTACGTTGTCATGCCCGCTGTAATTATGCCTCTTGGACCACGCGCGCCACGCCGGCGTGCTTGCGGCGGGCCTGACGTGCAACCGTAACCTTCGTTCGCTGTCCGCGAATCCGGTTACCTGGCCGCACCAACTGCCGGACTGTGGCACGCTTGATTGGTTGGCAGCGGGAACGATGATCCCGGGGAAGGAGCCGCCCATGGCAGCCCCCGGCGCGGTACACGGGTGTTTGTTGTGAGCATGGATACTTCCGTGCCCAGGCAGCGCGACGCCCCAGATTCCGCTCTGGTGGACATGCTGATGCTGGAGGCGCCGGTCGGATTGGCCCTGTTCGGGCCCGACTTGCGTTTCCGGTGGGTGAATGCTGCCCTGACACGGCTCGGTCAGCAGGCCGGCCCGGACTCGTCTGATCCGTCCGGTCCGGCCCACCTGGACCCGTCCGGCTGGGCGGGCCTGCTGCCGTCGCAGGCGTGGCCCGAGCCGATCGCGGCCCGGGCGGAGAGGGCGCTGCGCCAGGTCCTGGCCGCGGGCGTGCCGCTGGCGGAGTCCGGCTATCCCGCGGTCTCCCCGGTCAGCGCGTCCGCCCCCGTCAGCGCGTCCGCCCCCGTCAGCGCGGCCGCCGCCGCGTCAGCGTCGGACCCGGCCGCCGCGTCTGCCGCTGACGCGTCTGCCGCCGACGTGTCTGGCGCCAACGGTGCGTCCGCCGTCGGGGATGTCCCTGCCGCCGCCGTCCCCGACGCGGATGCGGATGCGGATGCGGCCCAGTCCGGCGCGGCGGCGGCCTTCTCCGGCTGCGCTTCCTGGTTCCCGGTGCGCGACGCGACCGGGCAGGTCTTCGGGGTCGGCTTGATCATGCTCAACATGGCCGGCCCGTCGGCCGAGGCCGCCGAAGCGGCCGCGGCCGAGATCAGGCGCAGCGAGGAGCGTTACCGCTCGCTGGTCCAAGGCGGCGCCCAGGTGGTCTGGGTGGCGTCGCCGGACGGCGCGATGATGGAAGACTCGCCGGAGTGGCGCCGGATCACCGGGCAGTCGGTCGAGGATTTCACCGGGTTCGGCTGGCTGAACTCGGTCCACCCCGAAGACCGGGAGCGGGTCGAGCGCGACTGGCGTGAGTGCGTCCGGACCGGCAAGGTCCTCGACGACCGCTACCGGATCCGCACCAAGGGCGGTTCCTACCGGCACTACGACGTGCGGGCGGTGCCGATCGAGCGGGACGGCAAGATCGCCGAGTGGGTCGGTGCCAGCACCGACGTCACCAGCCAGCGCGAGGCCGAGGAGATGCGCGGTCGGCTGACCGAGCAGCTGTCCGCGGCGGCGCTGCGCACCGCGCGGCTGCAGCAGGCCACCTCGATGCTGGCCGAGGCGCTCACCGTCGAGCAGGTGGTCGAGGTCATCACCGAGGTGGGCCGGACCGCGATCGGGGCGCTGCGCTCGGCGGTCGCGCTGCTCGAGCCCGACGGCACTCGGTTGCGGGTGGTCAACGACGACCTGCGGAACGCCCCGGACTTCGCGGGCGGCCAGCTGACGCTGGAGTCCCCGAGCGTGATGACCAAGGCGATCGCGACCCGGCGGCCGGTGCTGGTCGAGGACCCCGAGGACCTGCGCAGGCAGTTCGACGGCGAGCTCGAGATCGATCCCGAGCGCGTCGCGGCCTCCGACGAGCGCTCCTGGGTCGGCCTGCCGCTGCTGGCGGCGGGCGCTCCGCTGGGCGCGCTGCGGTTCTCCTTCGGCCGTCCGCGGAAGATCACCGAAGAGGAGCGGGTCTTCCTCGAGGCGCTGGCCGGCCAGTGCTCGCTCGCGGTCGAGCGGGCCGGGTTGTACGAGCGAGAGCACACCACGGCCGAGACGCTGCAGCGCAGCCTGCTGCCCGACCAGCTGCCCAAGCTGCCCGGCCTGGTCCTGGAGGCCAGGTACCGTCCGGCCAAGAACATGGAGATCGGCGGCGACTGGTACGACGCGTTCCGGCTAGCCGACCAGCGGCTCGCGGTGGCGGTCGGCGACGTGATGGGCAAGGGCCTGACCGCCGCGGCCGGCATGGGCCGGGTGCGCAACGCGCTGCGCGCGCTGGCGCTGACCGACCCGCGCCCGGCGGCGGTGCTCGGCGGCCTGGACCGCCTGTTCAGCGCGACCGAACAGGACGAACAGGTCACCACCCTGGCCTACCTGGTCATCGACCCGGAGACCGGCGAGGGCGTGCTCGGGAATGCGGGCCACCTGCCGGCCCTTGTTCTTGAGGCAGGCTGCGCGCCGCGGTTCTGTGAGGTGGAAGAGGGAACCCCGCTGGGGGTGCCCAGCCCGAGGAAGCAGCGCAAGTTCAGCCTGCGCCCGGGAAGTACTGCGGTTTTTTATTCTGACGGTCTGGTAGAGAACAGGAATCGTGGTCTTGACGCAGGTCTCGAAGAGCTGGCTGCGGTGGCCGCACGGGCCGATGAAGACCTGCTGGCCCGGCCCGAGCGACTCCTCGAGTACCTCGTTGAACGTATGCTCGCTGGTCACGAGCAAGACGACGACGTCACGGTGCTGATCATGCACGTGCCGGCAGGCGGTCCACGGTGAGTCTACGGGTGGGGGCCCGGGCGGAGGCGTACAAGTCACTCCCGGCCGCAGCCTATGGTGATGAGTGGGAGGCAGGCGGGTTGAATCAGTCCCGAGTGGCATCTACCCAGCGAAGGAAGGGGTGACCGTGGTCGTGAGCGCTGCTAACTCCGCAGCGCGGAAGCGCCCCAGGACGCCGGACCAGGGGCCCCGGGCCGTCGAAGATCAGGCGGTTCAGGCGGCTCCGCGGCCAGGTGGTCCTGGACCCCATGACTCGGATAAGCACGGTTCCGAGCTGCGCTCCGACGCCCAAGGCGGCCTGACCGCGGTGGATCTGGACGAGGCCGACCTGGATACCGATGCGGATCTGGATCTCGACGATCTCGACGCCGACGAGGTGGACCTCCAGGCCGCACTCGCCGACGAGGACCTGGCGGCGGCCGATATCGCCGATGTTGCCGTGGCCGACGACCTGGTCGCGGACGTCGACGGTGCTGAAGTACCGGACGGACCCGACGAGGCCGACGGGTCCGAATCCGACCAGCCGTCCGCGGAGACGGACGCCGAGGCCGACGCCGAGGCCGAGGGCCCCGGCGCGGCGGACGCCCGTGTCGTCAAGATCTCGCCGGACGGCGGCGGCGAGGACGAGGAGATTTTCGTCTTCGGCGACGACGACGACGATCTTCCGGCCGCGCAGGTCGCGGTGGCGGGTGCCACCGCCGACCCGGTCAAGGACTACCTGAAGCAGATCGGCAAGGTGCCGCTGCTCAACGCCGAGCAAGAGGTCGAGCTGGCCAAGCGGATCGAGGCGGGCCTGTTCGCCGAGGAGAAGCTGGCCGAGGGCGGCCGGAGCCTGTCCACCGACGCGCGGATCGACCTGGAGTGGATCGCCGAGGACGGCACCCGGGCCAAGAACCACCTGCTGGAGGCGAACCTGCGGCTGGTGGTGTCGCTGGCCAAGCGGTACACCGGCCGCGGCATGCTGTTCCTGGACCTGATCCAGGAGGGCAACCTGGGCCTGATCCGGGCGGTGGAGAAGTTCGACTACACCAAGGGCTACAAGTTCTCCACCTATGCCACCTGGTGGATCCGGCAGGCGATCACCCGGGCCATGGCCGACCAGGCCCGGACCATCCGCATCCCGGTGCACATGGTCGAGGTCATCAACAAGCTCGCCCGGGTGCAGCGGCAGATGCTGCAGGACCTGGGCCGCGAGCCGACCCCGGACGAGCTGGCCGTCGAGCTCGACATGACCCCGGAGAAGGTCATCGAGGTGCAGAAGTACGGCCGCGAGCCGATCTCCCTGCACACCCCCCTCGGCGAGGACGGCGACAGCGAGTTCGGCGACCTGATCGAGGACTCCGAGGCGATCCAGCCCGGCGAGGCGGTCAGCTTCACGCTGCTGCAGGAGCAACTGCACTCGGTGCTCGACACGCTGTCCGAGCGCGAGGCCGGCGTGGTCTCGATGCGGTTCGGGCTGACCGACGGCCAGCCCAAGACGCTGGACGAGATCGGCAAGGTCTACGGCGTCACCCGCGAGCGCATCCGCCAGATCGAGTCCAAGACCATGTCGAAACTCCGCCATCCGTCCCGATCCCAGGTCCTCCGCGACTACCTGGACTAAATTCCTCCACATCCTGCTTCACCGAGCGGCCCGGGCCACAAGCCCGGGCCGTTTTGGCATACCCGCCGGGGTCGCTCCGGGCGGCAGCCCGCCGGGGGCGCTTCTGGTGTGCCAGGCGCCGGGCGCTTTTCCGGGCACAAAGAAGCCGACGCCAATAACCCAACTGGCGCCGGCGTCCTTGCCGGTCTGGCTGTTCCCGCTCTTACTGCGGCTGTGGCTCAGACAGGCGGTTGCTCTCGTCTTGTATATCGACGGCGACCTTGGCCAGCGCCTTGGCGTGCTCGCGGCCATGGTGCGCACAGAAAAGCAGCTCTCCTGAGTTAGCCAGTAGCACACGAACATAAGCCTGGGCGCCGCATCGATCGCAGACGTCCAGCGCGGTCAGCGGCTTGGTGGGGGCTATTGCTCCAGTCAACGTCGCCTACCTTCGCGTCGTGCCTCCGGCCTGTAATATCCGGCTGGCTCCGGTTTTCTGCCCTTACAGCTCAGCACAACACATACCCCGGCGTCAGCGTTCCCCACTCCGAGTGGTGTACGCCACAAGCGAAACCACTCACCGACGGAGCGTGGCCGTAACTGCCGCCACCTGACAGACGATGCCTGTGTCCCACCGGTACTCGGGGGCAGTACCGGTAGCACACAGGCACCGTGTGTCTCTACCTGGACATGTACCCAGATTGCCGTGGTTGATGCATTCGTCATGGTCAGTCTGGGATTCATCGCTGGCCCGCCGCGTGGCATGCGAGGGTCACCCCGCCCGGAACGCTACTATTTTCGGATGAGGCCCGTGTGGGCCACGTCCAATCTCGCGAAGGGAGATCGGTCGGCTGTGCCCACCCTCACCACGGCCCGGACGCTCGCGGAAACTGCTCCGGCTGACGCTTACACCGCCCGGCACCTATCGGTCCTCGAGGGCCTGGAGGCGGTCCGCAAGCGCCCCGGTATGTATATCGGGTCGACGGACAGCCGCGGGCTCCAGCACTGCCTGGGGGAGATCTTCGACAACGCCGTGGACGAAGCGCTGGCCGGGCACTGTACCGGGATCGAGGTGACGCTGCACGCCGATGGTTCGGCCGAGGTCAGGGACAACGGCCGCGGCATCCCGGTCGACGTCGAGCGCAAGACCAAGCTCACCGGCGTGGAGCTGGTGATGACCAGGCTGCACGCGGGCGGCAAGTTCGGCGGCGGCTCGTACACGGCCTCCGGCGGACTGCACGGCGTCGGCGCTTCGGTCGTCAACGCGCTGGCCGCGCGCCTGGACGTCGAGGTGGACCGGGAGGGGCACACCTGGGCGGCCAGCTTCCGCCGCGGCGTCACCGGCCAGTTCGCCGGGCCCGGCCCGGACGCGGACTTCACCAGGAAGTCGGGGCTGCGCCAGCTCAGCCGTCCAGGACAAGGCGGCAGAGTCCGCCGGGCCACCGGGACCAGGATCAGGTTCTGGCCGGACCGGCAGGTGTTCATCAAGGAAGCCAGGTTCAGCTTCGACGCGCTCACCGAGCGGGCCAGGCAGACGGCCTACCTGGTGCCCGGCCTGACCATCAGCATCCGCGAGGAGCCCCTAGCGAGACCGGAAAACCCCGAAGATCCCGAAGCCAGGCCGGAGCCGCCCAGGCGCGAGGTGTTCCGCTTCGACGGTGGCATCAGCGAGTTCTGCGCCCACCTCGGCTCCGGCGAGGCGGTTACCGACGTGCTGCGGCTGACCGGCTCGGGCCACTTCACCGAGACGGTCCCGGTGCTCGACGACCGGGGGCACATGACCCCGACCGAGGTCGAGCGCGAGCTGCAGGTCGACGTGGCGGTCCAGTGGGGGACCGGCTACGACGGCACAGTGCGCTCGTTCGTGAACGTCATCGCCACCCCGCACGGCGGCACGCACGTGGCGGGCTTCGAGCGCGCCCTCGTCCGCACGCTGAATGACCAGCTCAGGGCGGCCAGGCTGCTGAAGAACGGCGACGAGGCAGTAACTAAGGAAGACGTGCTCGAGGGCCTGACCGCGATCGTCTCGGTTCGGCTGCCCGAACCGCAGTTCGAGGGGCAGACCAAAGAGGTGCTCGGCACCCCAGCCGCCGCTAAGATCGTGGCGCAGGTGGTGAGCGCGCAGCTCAGCGCCTACCTCGAGACCCCGCCGCGAGGCGCCAAGCAGCAGGCCCGTGCGGTGCTCGAGAAGGTGGTGTCGGCGGCCAAGGCGCGCATCGCCGCCCGCGAGCACCGCGACAACCAGCGGCGCAAGTCGGTGCTGGCCAGCTCGTCGCTGCCGGCCAAGCTGGTCGACTGCCGGTCGGCCGACGACCGGAGCGAGCTGTTCATCGTCGAGGGAGACTCCGCGCTCGGCACCGCGAAGATGGCCCGGGACTCGGAGTTCCAGGCGCTGCTGCCGATCCGCGGCAAGATCCTCAACGTGCAGAAGGCGTCGCTGGCGGACATGCTCAAGAACGCCGAGTGCGCCGCGATCATCCAGGTGATCGGCGCGGGCTCGGGCAGCTCGTTCGACCTGGATTCGGCCAGGTACCAGCGGATCATCTTCATGGCCGACGCCGACGTCGACGGCGCGCACATCCGCACCCTGCTGCTCACGCTGTTCCACCGGTACCTGCGTCCCATGCTGGAGGCCGGCCGGGTCTTCGCCGCGGTCCCGCCGCTGCACCGGGTAGCGCTGAAGAACGTCCGCAAGGGCCAGCCCAAGTACCGGTACTGCTACTCCGAGGCCGAGCTGCACCGGACCCTGCTCGAGCTCGAGCGCCGCGGCCAGCGCTGGGAAGAGCCGGTCCAGCGGTACAAGGGCCTGGGGGAGATGGACGCGTCCCAGCTCGCCGAGACCACCATGGATCCCAGGCACCGCACCCTGCGCCGGATCAGGATCGAGGACGCGACCGCCGCGGCGGACATGTTCAGCCTGCTGATGGGCACCGAGGTAGCCCCGCGCCGCGACTTCATCGTGGCCGGCGCCGCCGAGCTCGACCCGTCCCGCATCGATATCTGAGCCGGTGGTGCGGGCGCCTACAGCCCGGTCTGGGCGGTCAGCCGCCCGGAGTCGATGGCGGCGGTGAACGTGGCGTAGTCCCGTTCGTTCTGGTCGGCGTAGGCGGCGGAGAAGTCTGCGATGGCCCGGTCGAAGGCGTCGCCCTTGCCGAGGTAGGAGGCGATGGCGATCCGGTCACCCCAGCGGGCATGGGCGCGGGCCAGGGTCGCTCCGCAGAGGCGGGAGTACAGGGCGGCTCCCGGCACGAGCAGGCTGTCGACGTCGGCGCTGCCTTTCCAGTCCTGGAATTGGCGCACGTAGTAGTCGCGGCTCACGCCGTCGAGCCCTCTGATGGTCTGCCAGCCCAGGAAGATGTCGGTCGCGGCCTGCATGAGCCGCTGCCCCGCGACCACGCGTTCGCCGTGGTGCCGGTAGGTGCTCGTGGGCAGGAAGCGTTCGAGCACGGAGGCTTGCGCCTCCTTGACCTGGAGGAACAGCGGGTCGTTCTGGTCGCGGCCGAGCAGCAGCATGATGTAGCAGCGGGTCCCGACGCTGCCGACGCCCACCATCTTGTACGCCGAGTGGACGTAGCGGTACTCCTCGAGGGGATGGTGGTGGTGCCCGAGCGTGCGCCGGTACGAGCTGAGCAGCTTCTTGATCAGCGGGGTGGGGTTCTCCCATTCCGACCCCGGTGTGACCAGGTCCTCGATCGGGATGATGAGCGGCGGGTCGGCGACGATGCGCAGTTCGCCGTCGACCTCGTCGGCCCGCTTGGCAAACACCCGGGTGCTGTCGCGCGTCCTGGCCTTGGCCACCATCTCCTCAGTCACCCTGGCCTCGTCCTTGCTGACCCGTCTGACCCGGACCTCCTCGCGGACCATCTTGAGCAGCATCCCGGCCTCCAGATGCTCATACCACGCGTCCAGGCTCCTCATATCGGCGGCCTGGCGTATCCGGTCCCGGTACTCCCGGACCCCGGCCATGACCACGGCGCGGCGGTCGGCCGGGGCGAAGCCGCGGTCGCGCCCCATGATCTCGAAGCTGGCCGCCAGCCGCTTCACGTCCCACTCCCACGGGCCGGGGAGGGTCTCGTCGAAATCGTTGATGTCGAAAATCATCCGCCGTTCCGGCGTGCCGAACAGGCCGAAGTTCGACAGGTGGGCGTCACCGCACAGCTGTACGGTGACCCCGGATACCGGGGTGGCCGCCAGGTCGGCCGCCATGATCAGGGCGGCGCCCCGGTAGAACGTGAACGGGGAGACCAGCATCCGGCCGTACCGGATCGGGACCAGCTCGGGTACCCGGCTGGCCGCCTGCTCTTCGAGCAGCGCGACCGGATCCGGGCGGTCGGACGCGGGCTCCCACCGCCCGTGGCCGGACCGCGGCGCCTCCCGGCGAGCGGTCCGGCCCCTGGCCACTCGCTCGTCCACGGTCAGGTGCTGCCGCCGCCACGTCGACGCGAACGGGATGCCCCCCTCCCGCGTGGTCAGGTCGGGAGAGGCGCTTGCCTGCGAGCGCGTTCCGGTGGTGCTCATAGGTACTCTCTCTTTCGCATCCAGGCGAGGGTGAGCCATCCCCAGATGGGCGGCAGGTACGAGGTGAACAGACGCTGGATGAAGACCGCGGCGGTGGCATCGGCCTCCGAGACGCCGGCCGCCGTGAGGCCGAGGATCATGCCGGCTTCCACCACTCCCATACCGCCGGGCGACGGCGAGATGCCCCCGATGATCCCGGCCAGGAAGATGACCACGTACAAGGTGGGCAGGTTGAGATGGTCGCCGAACGCCCGCAGCGACACCGACAGGGCCATGACCACCAGCAGTTCCTGGGCGAACGAGCCGCCCACCAGTAGCACCAGCTTGCGCGGAGAGCTGGCCACCTGCCGGAGGTTGCCCCAGATGTCGCGCGCCTTGGGTCGCACCTTCTCGGCCGCGAGCCTGCGGAACCGGGGCACGGCCAGCAGCAGGCCGGCCGCCAGGGCGACCACCACCACGACGGCCAAGATGATCCAGACCAGCTTGGAATCCCCGCCGGACTCGGGGGTGACCTCGAAGTGGATGTTCCCCCAGGCGAACGGCAGCGAGACCAGGAACAACACGGCGATGGCGATCCAGCTGGAGGTGGCCATGATGGCGCCCGAGCTCAGCGCCACGGTGGCGTCGTAGCCCTGGCGCTGGAAGAAGCGGACCCGGGTGGCGAAGACCGCGGCGGTGCCGCCGGCCAGGGCGCTGAAGGAGTTGGCGACCTCGACCGCCACCGCCCGCCCGAGCGGAAGCGGCCCGGCCACGCTGCCGACGCCTTCCACGGCCGAGGCTACGTACGCCAGCTGGGACAGGACGAACGCCACGACGACCCAGAGCCAATCGGCCCCGATCACGGTGTCGAAGGACTGGGAGACGTCGATCAGCACCCCGATCAGCGCCCAGCCGCCGATCAGCGTGCCGACCACCATGATCAGCGTCGGCCAGCTCACCCGGCGGGGCTCCACCAGCTCCGGCACGTCGATCGAGGCGGCCTGAGCGGCGCGCTGACGGACATCCTCCAAGAGCCCGCGCTTGCCCCGCAGGCTCCGGCCGAGCGCGGGGTCGAGCGCCGGCTTGTTCAGCTGCCGCAGGGCGCCTTCCAGCATCTCCGGCGTGAGGCACCGGGCCGCGGATTCGGCGGCTCGTCCGGCGCCGACCGCCACGGCCGTCGCCGCCATGGCACCCGCCATGTCGCGATCAAGCAGATCCGGCGACGCGTTCGCGGAGGCATTGCGGAAGTCCGCCAAGACGGCGGTCTCCGTTACCGGGTCGACCAGCAGCGCGTCACCGCTGATCGCGCCGTGCGCGATCCGGGCCTGGCGCAGGGTCAGCAGCTGCCGGTACAGGTTGTCAAGCGTGACGTCGCTGATGGCGGCCGGGTCAGCCTCGGACAGCATCGTCCCGGCCGGCCGCCGGTAGACCAGCAGCGCGTCCTTGGCCGGTCCCGCCGTCCCTGCCTCGACTATCTCGGGTACGGCGGCGCCCGCCTGGCCCGCCCGCATGGTGACGTAGGCCTCGTGCTCGACCTGCTGAAGCCGGGTCAGCGTGAGGCTCGGCCCGGAGTCCCGGTACAGCAGGAACCGTCCCGCCTTGGTGAGCAGCCTGGCATCGGCGGCGTCCCGGCCGTAGACCGCGATACCGAGGCGACCTGATGAATCCGCCCCGCCTATCTCGGTGGCCGCGAACTTCGCTACCCCCCAGACCTGCTTGCTGGCCGGGTGCACGTTGCTCGAGCGGATGCCGAGTTCGGTAAGCAGCAACCGCACGTCCTCGGCCGAAGGCAGGCCGAGAGGTGACCCGAAGATGAGCCGGACCACCGCGGTCGCGCCCCAGCCGATGGCCAGGCTCCCCAGGACGTTGAGCGGCAGCCCGTGACCTCCGACCGCCGAAGCCAGAGCCACCAGAGCGATGAAGATCTCGATGAGGCGCTGCACGCCTCGTGCCAGGTAGGGCAGCGCCGCCGTAGCGACCGCCATGAACAGAGCGATCTGCAGGACCGGGAAACTCAGGTCATAACCGTTGATGACGATCCCGCTCGGTCTTCCGCCGCGGCTGCCGAGCAGCAGAACCAGGATGCCGCTCAGCGCCGCCGTGACGGCCGCGCTTGACGCGATGTCACGCGCGATCTCCCAGCGGCGCGCGACCAGGGCCAGCCCCACCACGACGATTACGACGCCGAACGAACCAACCTGGTAGACCACCGTCACCAGCCAGGTGATGCTCTGCGGCGGCGGATGGATGACCTGGGTGATGGCCTGGTCGATGCGGGAGTTGTAACGGATGACGAGCAGGCAGCACGCCAAGGCCAGGACGGCAGCGGCCAGGCGCACTCCGTCGCTTCCGCGCCGCCGCCGCTGGCCGTCGCCGACCGGAGCGAACATGACCGAACGCCAGTCACGCAGCAGGTGCTGCTCAGGAACGGCGCCCGTATGCTCTACGAGGTCTTCAGCCACACCGGATCAACCGCCTCCCCAGCGTCACCGGCGGCCGGGATTCCCGGAAGCCGCGAAGATTTAGGCCGGGCCGATCTTGTCTCACCGGGCCCGGTCCCCTTGCCCCTATAAGACGCCCAGAGCTAGGGCGCTGTCCAGATGGAGCTACCGCAGGCGGGCCAGACCCCAGACATTCACCAAACGCCCTGCTTGGGTCCGGCTATATACGGCGAAGTCAGACCACCCGGACCGAACCCCCGAGGACGGCCAGCGGTCCGCTGAGGCCGACGCCCGAGCCGTCCCGCTTGCCGATCGGGGCGGGCAGCTCGACGGGCGCGCCGGTATCGGTGGCGCCCACCGCCGGGGCCGGCCCGGCCCAGGCGGCCACCAGCAGGTCCTCGCCCTTGAGGAACCGGTGGCAGCGCACGCCGCCGGTGGCCCGGCCCTTGCCGGGGAACTCGTGCAGCGGAGTCACCTTCACGCTGTCGGCCGCGGTCCCGGGCAGGGCGGACGCGCGGCCGGCCACGGTGACCACCACAGCGGGGGAGTAGGTTCCCGGCGGCCCGGAAGGCGTCCCGGCCGCCGCGTCCGCGTCCACCGCGCCGAACCACACCACCGAGGCTCCCGCCGCCATCCGGACGCCGGCCATGCCGCCGGCCGCCCGGCCCTGCGGGCGCACCGCGGACGCACCGAACCGGAGCAGTTGCGCGTCCGACGTGATGAACACCAGCTCCGCCGATTCGCCGGATAGCTGCCCGGATAGCTGCCCGGATAGCTGCACAGCCCCCACGACCCGGTCGCCGTCCTTCAGCGTGATCAGCTCGAACTCGTCCCGGTTCTGCGGGTAGTCCGGCAGCACCCGCTTGACCACGCCTTCGGCCGTACCCAGTGCAACACCAGCACCCGGCGTATCAACGCAAGCAAGCCCCACCACCGTCTCGCCCGGCGAAAGCGCCGCGAACTCGGTGACCGGCGTGCCGCCGGCCAGCGACGCGGCGCCCGCGCCCGGCGGCATCGAGGGCAGTTCGAGCACGTTGAGCTTGATCAGCCGCCCGGCCGAGGTCACCAGCCCGATCGTGCCGCGGACGGTGCCCCGTACCGCGGCGACCACGACGTCGTGGGCCGCGCGAGTGGCGTCACCGGGAGGCGGAACCAGAACCCGTTCGGGATAATCGCCAGGCGGGCCGGTCACGGCCACCCGGGCCACCAGCCCGCCTGCGGACATCAGCACCACGCACGGGTCGTCGGCCACCTCCAGCGGGACCGCCGCCGGCAAAGCCGAGCCGCCGCCCTCGAGCAGGACCGTGCGCCGCGGGGTGCCGAACTTCTTGGCCACCTCGGCCAGCTCACCGCTGACCAACTCGCGCAGCCGGGCGTCCGATTCCAGGATCGACGTCAGCGAGGCGATCTCGGCCCGCAGTTCGTCCTGCTCCCGCTCGAGCTCGAGCCGGTCGTAGCGGGTCAGCCGGCGCAGCGGCGTGTCCAGGATGTACTGCGCCTGGATCTCGGACAGCTCGAAGATGTCCATCAGGCGCTGCTTGGCCGCGGCGGCGTCGTCGGACGAGCGGATGACCTGAATGACCTCGTTGATGTTGAGCAGCGCGATGAGCAGCCCGTCGACGAGGTGCAACCGCTCCAAACGCTTGCGGCGCCGGTAATCAGTCCGGCGCCTGGTCACCTCGATGCGGTGCGCCACGTAGATTTCCAGCAGCTCGCGCAGCCCGAGCACCCGGGGCTGCCCGTCGACCAGGGCGACGTTGTTGATGCCGAACGTCTCCTCCATCGGCGTCAGCCGGTACAGCTCGGCCAGGACGGCGTCCGGATTGAAGCCGCTGCGGATCTCGATCACCAGGTGCAGGCCGCGATTGCGGTCGGTGAGGTCCTTCAGGTCGGCGATGCCGTTCAGCTTCTTGGCCTGAACCAGGTCCTTGATCCGGGCCATGACCTTTTCCGGGCCGACGGTGTAGGGCAGCTCGGTGACCACGATGCCGGTGCGCCGCGGCGTGATCTGCTCGATCGTGGCCGCCGCCCGGGTGCGGAAGATGCCGCGCCCGGTCTCGTACGCCTCCCTGATGCCCTCCAGCCCCACGATGCGCCCGCCGGTGGGCAGGTCAGGCCCCGGCACGAAGCGCATCAGGGCATCGAGCGAGGCGTCCGGGTTCTTGATCAGATGCCGGGCCGCCGCGATGACCTCGCCGAGGTTGTGCGGCGCCATGTTGGTGGCCATCCCGACCGCGATCCCGGACGCGCCGTTGACCAGCAGGTTGGGCAGGCCGGCCGGCAGGACGTCGGGCTGCTGCTCGCTGCCGTCGTAGTTCGGGATGAAGTCGACGGTGTCCTCGTCGATGGAGGCGACCATCTCCATCGCGGCCGCGGTCAGCCGGGCCTCGGTGTACCGCATCGCCGCGGGCAAGTCGTCGCCGCCCAGGCTGCCGAAGTTCCCGTGCCCGTCCACCAGCGGCAGCCGCATCGCCCACGGCTGGGCCATCCGGACCAGCGCGTCGTAGATGGCCGAATCGCCGTGCGGGTGCAGGCGGCCCATCACCTCGCCGACGACCCGGGCGCACTTGACGTGGCTGCGGTCCGGGCGCAGGCCCATCTCGTTCATCTGGTACAGGATCCGGCGCTGCACCGGCTTCAGGCCGTCCCGCGCGTCCGGGAGTGCGCGCTGGTAGATGACGCTGTAGGCGTACTCGAGGTAGCTGCCGCGCATCTCCTCGGCGACATCGATGTCGACGATGTTCTCTTCGAAATCCTCGGTGGGCGTGGTCGTACCGCCTCGTCGTGCTGCCATACCGAACATTCTGCCGTGCCCGCCGGACCCGGCGGGCCAACCCGGCCGCAGCGGTCTACGTGGCGGAAAACCCCCCGTCCACGTACAGCGTCTGCCCGGTCACGTAGTCGCTGGCCCGGGAGGCCAGGAACACGGCCACTCCGGCGAAGTCGGCGGGCTCCCCGTTGCGCCCGATCATCGTCCGCGCCGCCATCGCCGCCATCCGCTCCGGGTCGGCGGCCACGGCCGCGTTGAGCCGGGTCGCGACGAACCCCGGGCATACCGAGTTGCAGCACACGCCGGAGGCCGCCCAGGCCTCGGACTGGGACCGGGTCAGGGCGGCCAGGCCGCCCTTGGACGCCCCGTACCCCCCGCTGTTCCCGAACGCCCGCTGGGCCTGCTGCGAGGTCACGTTGATGATCCGGCCCCAGCCGCGGGCCGCCATCGACGGCCCGAACCGCTGGCCGAGCAGGAACGGCGCGGTCAGGTTGACCGCCATGGTCAGGTCCCAGTCCGCCGCGGTGAGCGAAGAAAGCGGCGGCCTCAGGTTGATCCCCGCGCAGTTGACCAGGATGTCCGGCGGCCCGAACGCCGCGGCCGCCTCGTCCGCCGCCCGCTCAAGCCCGGCCCGGTCGGCCAGGTCCGCGCTGACCCAGGCGGCCTGGCCGCCGCGGGCGCGCAGCCCCGCCACCGCCGCGCCGAGCCGCTCGGCGTCCCGCGCCACCAGCACCACCTGGGCTCCGGCCCCGGCCAGCGCCGCGGCCATGCCCGCGCCGATCCCCGAACTGCCGCCGGTCACCACGGCGATCCGCCTGGTCAGGGAGAAAAGGTCCGCCAGAAAGCCCGCGTCCGCCGTCACGTAGCGCCTTTACCCGGTGCCGTCACAGCACCGGACGGGCGCCGATGAGGCCGAGGGCGTGCGCGGCCAGGCGGCAGCCGCTGGCCAGCGCCTCACCCGGCGGCTTCTTGTCCAGCCACGGGGGGATGAAGCCGGCGATGAAGGCGTCCCCGGCGCCGGTGCCGTCGATTACGCGGTCCACCGGCGGCGCGGGTACCCGCACCGGCGGCCGCCCGTTGGCGTAGAACAGCGCGCCCTCCGCGCCGAGCTTGACCACCACGTGCGGATACCAGGCGGTCAGCACGCGGGCCGCCTGTTCGGGGTCATCCCGGCCGGTGAGCACCTTGGCCTGGGCGGCGTTGACGAACAGCAGCACGGCCCCGGCGGACAGCTCGAGGAAGGGCTCGGCCCCGGCCCGCTCCAGCGGAGCCGCCGACGCGCAGTCCACTGAGGCGGTCATGTTGGTCCGGCGCGCGTAGTCGACCGCGGCCAGCCCGGCCGCCCGCGCTCCCTCCGACAGCAGCGTGTACCCGGAGACGTGCAGGTGCGCGCCGGGCACGAACAGGTCGTGCGGCAGGTCGTCGGGGGACAGCGCCGCGTTGGCGCCGGGGTCGGAGAGCATGGTCCGCTCGCCCTTGTGGGTGACCATCACGACGCAGGTGCCGGTGGGCCGCTCGGGGTCCATCACCAGCCGGGCGTCGACGCCGTAGCCCATGAGTTCCATGTCGCGGTTGCGCCCGGCGATGTCCGCCCCCCGCCGTCCCACGAACGCCACGTCGCCGCCGTCGGCCGCCATCCAGGCCGCGATGTTGGCCCCCGAACCCCCGCCGTGCATGGTCACGCTCGCGGGCGTGTCGCTGCCGCGGGCGAGCGGCAGCGCAGCGTGAGCGACCGCGTTGGTCATCAGGTCGCCAATGACTACCACGCGCGCCATGTCGTCACCACCTCATCGCTGTGCCGGCCCCCGCAGGATAAGCTGCGGACGGCGCCCCGCGTCCGGACCAAGCCGCATTAACAGCCCGACTCCCCGTGGCGAGGCGCGAGTCGGCGGGCCCGGCCGCAGGTCTTACTACGTTAGCGGCCAGCAGGCTTGGCTGGCCAGCGGGGCCAGCAGACATCGCGGCTCGATGGACGCGTAACACGCAGCCCTCGCAAGATTGTCACCGGACCGTTACCCCACAGTGCTCATCACCGGGCCCGCGCCACGCGCGTCACCACGCTTCCAGCGGTAGGGCTCGTCCGGCCACGACCAGTTCGGCCTCCTCCGACTCGACGGCCAGCGCCTGGTTCAGCCGCCCGAGCTCGTCCCGGAACAGCCGCCCGGCGGACGTCGCGGGCACCACGCCCAGCCCGGTCTCGTCACTGACCGCGACGACGTACGCGCTGGTCTGCCGCCACGCGCCGATCAGCTCCGCGATCCTGCCCGCCAGCTTTCCGCACGCCGCGCCCCGGTGATCCCAGGCACCCCGGTGATCCCAGGCACCCCGGTGATCCCAGGCGCCGCAGTCGTCCAGGACCGCCGCCAGCCAGGTGCCGATCCCGTCGATCAGCAGCGCCCCGCGCGCGGTGGCCAGCACACCGGCCAGGTCCGTGGTCTCAGCCGTCCGCCACCAGGCCGGCCGCCGCGCCCGGTGCGCGGCCACCCGCGCCGCCCAGTCCGGGTCTTGTGCCCCTTTAGCCCCGGTGGCCACGTAGGTCACATCCGGCTCGCCCGCCAGCCGCAGCTCGGCCCGCTCGGACTTGCCCGACCGGGCCCCGCCGAGCACCAGCACCCGCCGGGTCCCGCCCAGACCTTTAAGACCTTTTTCGGCCGAACGGACCAGGTTCACCACATCTGCGTCCCCTACCAGCCTCACCCGCCAGAAGCCGCAGCGCCGCTCGAGCTCCCGCTCCGACGGCACGCGGTGATCGGCGAACGCCACCGCCGTGACCGTGTCCGCCGTGATCAGCCCCCGGCTCCTGAGCCAGCCGAGCTGAGCGGGATCGCCCAGCATGTCGAGGAACGCGACGTCATAAGGCGCTGCGTCCTCCGGCGGCACCGGCACCGCCCCGGGCCCCGCCGGGTAGAGCAGCCGCCCCCCATCCGGCGTGGTGAGCTCCCACCCCCCGGCGATGGCACCTACCTGGTAGTCGGCCGTGCTGCCCTGGTAGTCGGCCGTGCTGCCCTGGTAGTCGGCCGTGCTGCGCGGTTCCCCGATCCCCAGCCTTACCCGTCCGTCAACGACTATGGTCGACTGTATTCGCCTGCTCCCGTCCGTCACGCGGCGCAGGCAGGAGGCGCACCGGCAGCCGGGCTGCGGCCAGCCCGCGCTCCCTCCCGAACCCTCGACCAGGACCCGCATCAGCCGAGGAACGACAGCCGGACCCGGCGGTCCGGGTTGTCCACGTTGAGATCGACCAGCGCGATGGACTGCCAGGTGCCGAGGGCCAGGCGGCCGCCGACCACCGGGACGGTGGCGTAGGGCGGCACGAAGGCCGGCATGACGTGCGACCGGCCGTGTCCGGGGGATCCATGCGCATGCCGCCAGCGATCGTCGGCGGGCAGCAGGTCGGCGAGGGCAGCCAGGAGGTCATCGTCGCTGCGCGCGCCGAGTTCGATCAGCGCGATGCCCGCGGTCGCGTGCGGCACGAAGATATGGAGCAGGCCGTCGCCCCCACCGGCGGCGGCGCTGGCGAACTCCGCGCACTCGCCGGTGATGTCCCTGACCGTCTCCCGGCCCCCGGTATGAACCTCGATGATCTGCGTCTTCATGCCCCGGATCATAGGCATGGATTCACGCGCCCGGGCCGGCCAGCCGGTGACCGACCTGGTACCGGCCCGCCTGGCCTTAGGGTAAGGACGAGGTATCCCCAGAAAGGGGAGGGAACGTGACGGAGATGTCCCAGCCGGACGGGGCGCGGCTGCGGCTGGCCCGGCAGGCTCGCGGCCTGTCTCAGCAGCAGCTGGCCGGCGTGGCCGGCGTCACTCGGCAGGCGGTGTCCGCCGTCGAGTCCGGCCACTCGGATCCTTCGCTGCGGGTCGCCCTCGGATTGGCCCGGGCGCTCGGCATGACGGTCGAGGAGCTGTTCGGCCCCGGCGATCTCGGTGATCCGGTCCTGGCGCAGCCGGTGGCGGCGGTCAACGGCCCGGGTTCGCGGGTCGCGCTGGCCACCGTCGGCGACACCTTCGTCGCGCTGCCCCTGCACGCGGACACGGCCGCCCGGCTGGGCTTCGGCCCGGCCGGCGGGCTGGTGGCGGGCCCGTCATCGGCCCCCGCCGGCGTGTCTGGAAGGGGGCGCGAACCGTGGAATCTGGTGCCGGTACGGCCCATCGGGCCGCCGCGGCCGACCGTCGTGGTGGCCGGCTGCGATCCGGCGCTGCCGCTGCTCGAGACGCCGCTCGCGCTGCTCGACCCGCCCCTGGCGTTCGCCTGGTGGCCGTGCGGCAGCGGCGAGGCCTTGCGCCTGGCCGCCGCCGGACTGGTGCACGCCGCGGGTGTGCACCGGGTTGGCCCCAAAGTACCCCAGGGCCCCAAAGTACCCCAGGGCCCCAAAGGACCCCGTGGCCCCAAAGGACCCCGTGGCCCCAAAGCGCCCTCAGAGGCCCCGGATCCCCTCGCCGGCTCAGCCGATACCGGGGACACGGCCGACATCCCCGGCGGCGCCGAGGTGGTCGGGTTCGCCTCCTGGCGTGAGGGCCTGATGGTCCGGCCCGGGAGCCATGTCCGCGGGCTGGACGACGTGGCTGCCCACGGGCTGCGGCTGGTCAACCGCGAGCCAGGAGCGCAGGCGCGCGCGCTGCTCGACCGGGAGCGCCTCCGTCTCCACCTGGACCCGGCCGAGCTCCCCGGCTACGACAGCCGGGCCGCCGGCCACCTGCAGGTGGCGGCGGCCATCGCCGGCGGTCTGGCGGACGCGGGCGTGTCGAGTGAGCCGGCGGCGCTGGCCTACGGGCTGGATTTCATCCCGCTGGCCGCGGAACGATTCGACCTGGTGCTGCCGGCCAAGCACGCCACGTCCCGCGAGGTCCAGGGCCTGCTGAAGGTACTCACCTCGCCGTGGCTGCTGGCCCAGCTCGCCAGCCTGCCCGGCTACGACGCCGACCGCTGCGGCGAGCGCGCCTCCTGAATCGGCACGGTGTGATCAGTGCCCGTACACCGGGACCATCACGGCGCGGGCGATGGTGTGGAAGCGCAGGTTGAAGCCGGCCACGGCCGGTGAGATCTCGTCGT
This sequence comes from uncultured Actinomycetes bacterium, assembly GCA_963769715.1. Lineage (GTDB taxonomy): Bacteria > Actinomycetota > Actinomycetes > Streptosporangiales > Streptosporangiaceae > Palsa-504. Next base: position 545,266 of record CAVYNE010000031.1, on the reverse strand, counting down.
TGACGTCCAGCGACTCCACGTCAAGGGCGTGCACCGCGAACACGTAACGGTGCGGCTCGTCCCCGGCCGGCGGGGCCGCGCCGCCGAAGTCCTTGGCGCCGTAGTCGTTGCGGACGTGGAACGCCCCCTTGGGGAGCCCGGAGCCATTGGTGCCGGCCGCGCCGGTCTCCAGTTCGGTCACCGAGGCGGGAATGCCGAGCACGATCCAGTGCCAGAAACCCGAACCGGTCGGCGCGTCCGGGTCGTAGCAGGTGACCGCGAAGCTCTTGGTCTCAGCCGGGAAACCGGACCAGGACAGCGACGGGGAGACGTTCGCCCCGGTCATGCCGAACCCGTCAAAGACCTGGTTCTGCGACATCATCTGGCCATCGGCGACGTCATCGCTGCGCAGGTCGAACGACGGGACGGCAGGCAGGAAGTCGTAGGGGAGCGGGGCACGGTCAGTCATGGCTTAACCTCCTCGGCGAGGCGGGCTGGGGTTTCCTCGGTTTGGCTGGTCCCACGTTATCGGTAAGCCGGGCGGCCCGCCCGCCGGGCTGGCGCGGCCGGGTCGGCACGCGCCTGATCACGTTTGGGGTGATAGGCAGCATTTAACCGCCGGAGTTCTCCTACGGTGGTGGTTGTGACGCAGCAGCGGGGGCGCAAGACCTCCGGGCGAACGCGACGCCGGGGTTCCCGGCGGGTCCTCGGCCGGATGCCTCGCCAGGCCGTGCACGGCATTCTCGGCCGGATCCGCCTGGGCACGGCAGGCAACTCGCCGCGGTTGCGGCGCTGGGTGCTGGCCGTGGTCCTGCTCGGCGTGGCCCTGGTGCCTTACCCGACACAGGGTGCGGTCGGCGCACCGCCGGCGGCCGCCTGCCGGGTCGGTTGCCGGCCCGGGGCCGTGCCCAGCATGGTCAAGTGGACGACCGCGCTGCCCGGGTCGTGGGACGTGGCCTCCGGGCTAACCGGCACGGTGCCGGCTTCGGGCCTGGCCTACGCGTCCGTCGGCGACGGTGTCGCCGCGGTCGGCGTCGGACTGACCGTGTACGGGTACTCCTCGAAGACCGGCGCACTCCAGTGGCAGGACACGCTGACCGGCTTCCCGGCCAGCGCCGCCATCGTGTCCGTACGCACCTGGCCGGGCGAGGTGACCGCGGGCGTCTCCTACCGGTCCGCGGGCAGCGCCGGCGCTCCGGTGCGCACCGAGGTGGTCATCTCCGATCCGGCCGGCGTCCAGACGGGCCGATACCCGGCGGCCACGTTCGGCGGCGCGGTGGCGGGCAGCGGCAACTACACCGTCGTCGTCGGGGTCGCCGCGGTGACCAGCTACGACAACGCGACGGGGCGCATCCGCTGGCAGCAGCCCACCGGCCGGGTCGCGCAGGCATGGCGTACCGACGGCAACTGGCTCTACGTGGCCGAATCAGCCGGCGGGTTCGTGGACGCGGCCCCGGTGACCGCGCTGCGCCGGATCGACCTGGCGACGGGGGCTGAGCTTGTCGTCCAGCCGCTTGAGGGCCTGGAGTTCGACGGCGCGCTCAGCACCGCCTTCGATGGCGTGGTGCTGTTCTCCTCGGCGGCCCGGGTGACCGCGTACAGCGGCACCAGCGGAGCCCAGCTGTGGTCTATCAACGGGGCCGTACCGGAGAGCACCGACCACCGTCCGCGCCGGATCTACCTCACCGAGGGATCCAACCTGGTCGGCGTCGACCCGCTAACCGGCCGGATCAGGGCGACCGCCTCAGGCTCCGCGGTCAACGGATCGGCCGGGGTATACGCGGTCAGGGGCGGCGTGGCCCTCGGGCTCGACCAGGGCGGGAACGGAGACGCCTGGGGTTACGACCTCGCCGTGCAGCGGGTCACGCTGGCCGCGGCGGGGCTGCCCTGGCCGCACTACTTCGTCGACCTCAGCGGCGTCGGCGGCAGCGCCGACCCGGCCAGCGACCTGGTGATCATCGCGGCCTGCACGCAGCTAGCACCGAGTCCGCCAACCCCGCCGAGTCCGTCGACCCAGCCGAGCGCGTCGACCCAGCCGAGCGCGTCCACCTCGTCCGCACCTGCCTCGTCCGCGTCCTCGCCCGGGTCCGCCTCGCCCGGGTCCGCCGCCGGGCAGTCCGCGTCGCCGTCGGCGAGCCCGACCACTTCGCCGACGTCAAGCGTGTCCGGGTCGCCGGGGTCGTCAGGTTCCACTCTGAGCCCAAGCGCCAGCCCGTCGGCCTCAGCCGGGACCGGCCAGGGCTGCCTGCACCCCGAGTTGGTCGCCCTCAATTTGTAGCACCTAGTTGTAGCACATGGTTCATAACCCGGCGATGGCCTGCGGCAACGTGACACGGGTTCCGGTGGATGGATGTATTGGAGTCGGGTAGGTCTTTCAGGCGATGAACATGATGGAACGGGCCGTCCGGGGCGCGGACAAGCTGCAGCAGCGGCACGCGTGGCTGGCCGTGCCGGTCGCGGTATGGAAGAAATTCGGCGATGACCAGGCCGGCAACCTGGCCGCGCTGATCGCCTACTCCGCCTTTGTCGCGATCTTCCCGCTGCTGCTCGTCCTGGCGACCGTGCTGGACATAGTGCTGAAGAACAATCCCCAGCAGAAGCAAACGGTGCTGAACGCGCTGAACAAGTACCCGGCGATCGGCCTGGTCGATAGCAGCATCGGTCGGCTGAACCAGACGGGGATCGCGCTCGCGATCGGCCTGGTGGGGACGTTCATCGGGACTCTGGGAGTGGCGAACTCGGTGCAGAACGCGCTCAACTCGGTCTGGGAGATTCCCTTCGCCCGCCGCCCTGGGTTTCCGTGGTCGTGGCTGCGCAGTGCCGCGCTGATCATCGGCGTCGGCACGGGCTTCATCGCCACCACGATCTTGTCCGGGTTCGCGGCCGGCGCCGGCCGCCCCCTGGGCGGTGCCGGCCCGTCCGTGCTGGCCATCGCGGTGTCGCTGGTGCTGAACTTCGGGCTGTTCTGGCTGGCCTTCAGGCTCGCCACGGCGAAGGAGATCACCTGGCGGCAGCTCTGGCTCGGCGCGGCCATCAGCGCCGTCATCTGGCAGATACTGCAGGCATTCGGCGGCTACTTCTTGTCACATCAGATTGCCCACGCCTCGCCGCTGTACGGCACGTTCGCCTTCGTGCTCGGGCTGATCGCCTGGCTCTACCTGCAGGCCCAGCTCACCTTGTACGCCGTCGAGATCAACGTGGTGCGGTCCTTCCGGTTGTGGCCGCGAAGCCTGGCCCCGCCGCCGTATACGGAACAAGACCGCCATGCATTCCGGCTATACGTAGAGAAGCGTCGCGAGCAATGGGACATCGCGGCGGGGGTCGGAGGTGAGGACGATGGCGAGAAGACGTCAGGCTGACCCGGACGCACCGCACGTGGTCATCTGCGGCGCGGGCTTCGGCGGCCTGTCCGCTATTTCCAGGCTCACCCGCGCAGGGCTGCGGGTGACGCTGGTGGACGGCCATCTGTACAGCACCTTCCAGCCGCTGCTCTACCAGGTCGCCACCGCGGGGCTGAACCCCGGCGACGTCGCCTACCCGGCGGGCGGCTTCGCGCGCCGGTACGGGGCGGTCTACCGGCGCGGGGAGCTTGCCGCGATCGACTCGGCGTCCCGCCGGATCGAGCTGACCAACGGCCGCGATCTCAGCTATGACTACCTCATCATCGCCACGGGCGTGTCAGCCGCGTTCTACGGCATCAAAGGGGCGGCGGAGAATACGTTCGGCCTATACACCCGGACCGACGCCATCGTGCTCCGCGACCATCTCATGGCGGGCTTCGAGCGGCTGAGCGTAGACAGCGGCGATCTGTCCGTCACCGTGGTCGGCGGCGGGGCCACCGGCGTGGAGCTGGCCGGCACGCTGGCCGAACTGCGCGGCACCGTGCTCGGCGCCACCTTTCCCGACGTCGATGCGTCCCGGGTGCACGTCCGGCTGGTCGAGATGGCGCCGTCGCTGCTCGGCCCGTTCCACGAGAAACTGCGCGACTACGCCAAGGCCCAGCTGCTGGCCCGCGATGTCGACGTGCGGCTGAACACCAAGATCAGCGAGGTCACCGCCAACCAGGTGCGGCTGGCCGGCGGCGTGGACGTGCCCAGTGACCTCACCGTCTGGGCGGCCGGCGTGGCGGCAGCCCCGGCCGTGGCCGCCTGGGGGCTGCCCCAGGGGAAGAACGGCCGCATCGTGGTCGGGCCCGATCTGCGGGTGCAGGGCCAGGACAGGATCTTCGCCGTGGGGGACATCGCGCTGAACCCGGACGATCCCACGCCGCAGCTCGCTCAGCCCGCCCTGCAGATGGGGCGGCATGCCGCCACGCAGATCGTCAAGCTGGAGCGCAAGACCGCCACCGAACCGTTCAAGTACCACGACAAGGGCATCATGGCCACGATCGGGCGCAGGTCCGCCGTGGTCCAGCTGGCCGGAGGGCTGCGGATGCGCGGAACGCTCGCCTGGCTCGCGTGGCTCGCCCTGCATCTGGTCTACCTGCTCGGCGGGCGCAATCGCGTGTCCACGCTGATCAACCTGACGTACCGCTACGTCTCCTGGGGCCACGGAGGTGCCGTAATCGTCGGAGATGAGCCCACCAGTTCGGAGCCCAGCAGCCCCGAACCCACCAGCCTGGAGCCCAGCATCTCGGAGCCCGTTGGCCCGAATTAGGTCATCTGGTCGCACCCGTGGCCGACCCTCGAATCAGCCGTCAAGCGCGGCCAATTCCGACGGATAGCGTACCCGGGCGGCCTGGTCATCAGGGCAGCAGCACCGGTCCCAGTCCCGGAACCGCCTGGGCCCGGGCCTCAGCCAGCAGGGCAGCGCCCGCCTCCTGAGCGCACTCGCCGGTTCGGGACATCCGGGATGCGATGAGGCCGGTCACGATCGGGCTGGAGAAGGACGTGCCGCTCCACCGCGCCATGCCGTAGAACGTCCTTTCGTCGCCCTCGTAGGGCCAGACATTGCAGGTGTAGGTCCCGGTGGCATAGGCGTTGATGAGGTCCCTGCCGGGCGCGTATACATCGACCCAGCCGCCGTAATTGCTGAAATCCGCCCGGGTACGCAAGTCCGTGGCGAGCGCGCCGACAGAGATCATTCCCGGGAATGCGGCCGGCCAGCAAGGCCGACGGGTGCCGCTGTTTCCTGCCGGGACCACGCAGGCGACGCCCTTGTAATCCTTCAGACGCTCCATCCAGCCCTGCAACGACACCAGCGCGATATCGTTCCTTGTCGGCACCGTGACCGACAAGTGGAAAATGTCGACACCGAGACGGAGCGCTGCGTCGAGCTTCCGGACGAAATGCGTTTCCAGCGCGCTGCCGGCGATATCGAGGATATTGTCGACGATGATGTCCGCTTGCGGTGCCATGCACCGGGCCACGCCCGCGACGAACGTGCCGTGTCCGTTGTAGCCGCGGATCTCTTGGATCGTCTCGCCGTTGACCGTTTTCTCGGGCGGCAGATCGTCCTCTTCGCTCTTGACCTCCAGCCACGGGTGGCTGGTCTTTTCGCAGCTGACCCCCTGCAGCCACGGATGGCTATCCTCCGCGCCCTTGAGCACGCCGGTGTCGGCCATATAGATCAGCACCCCGGCACCGCCGTTCTCCCAGCGGACTCCGGGATATGGTTCGATCCCGTATTCAACTTGCCCGGGCTCCGTGGCGGGGCAGGGGGCCACCGGTGCGACGGTCATCACGTGATTAGGCGTCGCGATTCCCGGGCCGAGCACCTCATCTATTTCGTCGACAAGGTCCGGCAACGGGCGCTGTCCGGGACGTGAGTCCGGCTCGAAGTTGAGTTCCACGACGCCTTGAGTGACGCGCACGACGCCAGGCGGCAGACGACCATCTGTTGTATCCGGAATGTCCAGTTCCAGGATCCGCATCACACGGTCGAGGTACTCGTCGCGGACCACGAGCTGACGCTCGGCGTGCATGAAGTGGACCCCGCCGTCCTCGGCGGGCACGCCGCCGATATCGGCTCGTCGGCTGGCGGGGATCTCGTCGCTCTTGAACCTCTTGACGATGTGGTCGATCTCATGACGGGCCTTGGGCTCCAGCCCGGCATACCAGGGGCTTTCCTCAGGCACTACGTCCTCCCCAAACTGATCATGGCCCGGAACTGGCTCCGCGCGATAGGTCGCGAGTCCGCGGGTCCCCCCTGAGCCCGCGGACTCGGATGTATCTACGGAGCAGCCTGTTAGGGAACTTAATACATAGACCGGGCAAATCAGGAGGATCTAAAATCTGTTCGTGACCGGGGGAGACCGCGTGGCCGGGAAAGGTTCGCGCGATGTGGATAATCTGCTTCCGCTGGCCTTCTCCCGGCCCAGGGAGGCGCTGGCCAGGGCACGTGCGGTGCTGGCCGGACGGCCCGGCCCGTATGAGGCCTCGGTGGCTCGTCAGGCAGCGGGAATCGTGCTGCGTGAGTTCGGCGATGTCGAGGCCGGGGTCCGTGAGTTGCGAGAGGCCCTGCGGCTGGCGCGCCGGACTCGCTCGCCCGAGCGCGAAGCCGATGTGCTGGCGACTTTGGGGGTGGCACTGGTCTATACGGGCAAGACCGCAGCCGGGCTGACCGCACTTAACCGGGCCGTGCAGCGTTCCAGCGGTGCCCTGGCGGCACGGGTGCTACTCCGGCGCGGGATTGTGCTGTGGGCTCTGGGCCGGTATCCGGCGGCTCTGGACGACCTGCGCCAGGCGGTCCCCGTGCTGCGCCGCGCGGGTGACCTGATTTGGACGGCTCGGGCCCTCAACGCCCGCGCGCTGGTCTATCTGGCGGTGGGGTCGACTGGCCGGGCAGATGCTGATTTCGCTACCGCCGGACGCTTGTCCGCCGAAGCCGGACAGGAGCTGGAAGCGACCTATGCGATGCATAATCGCGGGCTGACCGCCTTCTCATCGGGAGACCTCCCGACAGCGCTTTCCCACCTGGACGAGGCTGCCTCCCGCTACCGGGCGCTGAATGTGTCGATTCCACTCCTCAGCATCGACCGGTGCGCCGTCCTGCTGGCCGCTGGGCTGGCCCGCGATGCGCTGGCCGAAGCGGATACCGCGGTCCGTGACATGGAGCAAGTCCGTCGCCCGTCCATCCAGAAGGCCGAGCTGTTGCTGACGGCCGCCAACTGCGCGCTGGCCGCGGCGCAGCCGCAGGCCGCCCAGGACTGGGCGCAAGCCGCGTACCGCCTGTTCCGGTCGCAGCGCAGTGCGTGGTGGCAGGCTCGCGCGGCGCGCGTACTGGTGGAGGCGCGGTATGCCGTCGGCCCGGTGTCGGGCCGGTTGCTTGGCGAGGCGAACAGGGCGGCTGTCCGGCTGGATGCCCTCGGCGCCAGCGACGCCACACAGGCGCATCTGCTGGCCGGGCGGATCGCGCTGGAACTAGGCCGCCGCGACGAAGCCGATCGTCATCTCCTGGCGGCGGCACGCAGCCGACAGCACGGCCCGGCTCTAGCGCGTGCTAGCGGCTGGCTCGGTGAGGCACTGCGAGCCGAGGCCGCGGGCCGCCCGGGCCGGATACTGGCGGCCTGCCGTCAAGGGCTCGACGTCCTGGATCAACATCGATTCACCCTGGGTGCCTCTGAGCTCCGTGCGCAGGCCACCGTGCACGGCGCCGAACTGGCCGCGCTCGCGCAGCGCCATGCTGTGCGGGCGGGCCGCCCACGGCTCTTGCTCACCTGGAGCGAGCGCTGGCGAGCCACCGCGCAAGCGGTCCCCGCGGTGCGGCCCACGGCCGACTCGGAACTCAACACCAGCCTGGCGGCGCTACGCAATGTGACGAAGCGGCTGGAAGAGGCGCGACGCGAGGGCACGCCGAACCTTGCATTTCAACGGGAACAGCGGCGGCTGGAGAGCATGGTGCGTGCTAGCGCGCTGCGAGCTCACGGCGCCGCCACTTCGGGCCGGACCGCGTTCAGCAGCGCAGATCTGCTGGGCGGCCTCGGCGACGCCCAGTTGATCGAGATCGTCGACATCGACGGCAGCCTGTACGTGCTGACCTGCGGAGCAGGGAAAGTACGGCAGCTCGCGGCGGGGCGCACCAGCGATGCCGTCCGGGCCGCGGACTTCGCCCGCTTCGCCCTGCGCCGCCTGGCCCGCAGCCGGCCTGGCGACGACCCGGACAGCGCGCGGTCGGTCCTTGCGGCGGCGGGGCCGAGACTCCAGCAGGCGCTCCTGGGCCCAGCCATCCGTTATCTGGGCGACGGACCCATCATCATCGTCCCGCCCGGCAAGCTGCAAACCGTCCCATGGGCCATACTGCCCGCGCTGCGCGACCGAGTGGTCAGCGTAGCTCCGTCCGCGGGCGCCTGGATGCGCGCGCACACCGCGCCCGCCCCGGACCGCCACCACGTGACCCTCGCCCGCGGGCCCGGTTTAATGTCCGACGGTGCCGAAGTCCCCTTGGTCGCACAGTTGTATGACGATGTCACCGTCCTGGGCGAAGGCGCGGCCACGGCCGAGAAGGTGCTGCACGAACTGGACGGCGCCTGGCTGGCCCACATCGCCGCGCACGGGATCTTCCGCGCCGACAGCCCGCTGTTCTCCTCGCTGCATATGTACGACGGGCCGCTGACCGTCTACGACTTCGAGCGGCTGAACCGAGCGCCGTACCGGCTGGTGCTGTCCAGCTGTGACTCAGGGGTGCTCGCGCCGGCCGGCGCCGATGAGCTGCTCGGCCTGGTCAGCAGCCTGCTGCCGCTCGGAACGGCGGGGATCATCGCCGCCATCGTGCCGCTCAACGACCGGGCCGTGGTGCCGATAATGGTGGATCTGCATCGGCACCTGCGCGCGGGCCAGACGCTAGCCGAGTCGATCTACAGCGTCCGGCGCGGACTGGGCGACGATCCGGTCCAGCAGGCCACCGCTGCCTCCCTGGTCACCCTCGGTGCGGCCTGAGAGCCGGAAAAGCAGTCTGACAGCCGGAAGAGCAGCTCAGATCGCGATCCACCCGGTCAGCACATCGGTGCCGTCCGCCGCGCGGCAGCGCAATCGGAACGGACTGTCCGGGATGGGATCGACCGCGAAGCAGCCGATCTCGTCCACCTCGGTCGTGCTGATGTCGCCTGCCCTGGTATGGATCTCGAGCACCCCGGCCCGAGGCGGGATGATCTGGCCGAGCAGTGAGCTCTCGGTGACCTCGAGTTCCATGCTGAGATGGGCTGAGGTGAAGGTGAGGGCCCGGATCGAGGCCGTCTCCGACCGCATCACCGCGGCCTCGCGCTTGTCCTCGTTGGAGTCGTAGGTGAGCTGCGCCAGCTCGGCGTCGATGTTGTGCCAGGCAAAGGCGTTCTTGCCCGTCTCGACGAACCAGGAGGGGACGGCTTGGCTCGCCTTTATCGCCTCGCCGAGGGCTACCAGGAGCCGCTCATCGTCCCAGTCTTCACGCACCTGGCTCGCCTCCCCGGACGTCGATCTTTGCTTCACCCTCACCAAGGGCGGCGAAGGCGCTCGACCGGCGCAGCCGGTCCAGGCAACGGGCCCGCTGCGGGCCGATGCTCCCGACCGGGATGCCGAGCTCCGCGTGGATTTCCGCGTAGGAACGCGGCGGGTCACTCAGGAGCATCGACAGCAGTTGCTGGCAACGCGGCGGCAGCTCGGCGAAGGCTGCCCGCAGGGCCGCGTTCCGCTCCGCCATGAGGATCTCCTCATCGATCGCCGTGTCGTCCACGAACAGCACCGAATCGTCTAGTCCTGTACCCAGCCGTTCGGATTTATTCGCCGCCGTCACGACGCGCAGGCATTCTCGTGCGGTGGTCGTCGCCAGCCAGCCAGGCAACGCGGCCGGCTCGCGGAGCTTGCCGAGCTGTTCCACCAGCAAGAGCCAGACATTTTGCCCCACGTCCTCGATGTCATGATTGCTCAGCCGGTACCTAGTGCAGATTGTATACACCAATGGCGCATAGCGGTCCACAAGCTCGTACCACGCGTCCTGGTCGCCCCCGGACGCGCGGGTAACGAGCGCGACGACTTGCGGGTCGTCACGCATGGCCGGTCCTGACCTGCTTGTTCTCCACCATGATCAACACCTCGGTCGGTGATAATCATTCTGTTTCTAACTCAGAGAGAGGCTGAGCGCATCTGATACACCTGTCAAGTCATTTTTTTTGCGGCACCCTCGACATCATGCGGAAAATTATCCCGCAGTAACCATGTCAAGCAGGATTTGGCTCGCGTCGAGGTGCCGGGGGACCCGGCCGATGACGCGGGCCGGCAGGTACTGCGGGCCGCCCGGCCCGGACGCTGCTGCAAGATGTACTGCCGGATGATGCTTAGCACAGCGCCGTCGCGGGATGCGGCGAGTAGGACGGAGACCACAGGTGCCCGTGCATGATCGCCCGGTTCACGCGGCCGGTGAATCCTGCCCGCAGCCGCCGGGCGGACACGCCTTTCAGCGAGTTCACCAGTGCGGACACCGCGCCCTTCGGCAGATACCAGGCCAGGAGGTGCACGTGGTCGTCCTCGCCGTTGAACTCGTGGAGTTCGGCGCTGAAGTCCGCGCGGACCTTCCGCATGGCTGTCTCGAAGGCGCGGAGCATGGAATCATCCGGGACGCCGCGCCAGTACTTCGTCACGAAGACCGAATGAACGTGAAGCGCCGAGAGCACGTGCACCCCGCCCCGCCGGTAATCGCCGTTGATTGTCATAGGCACATGGCATGCTGTGGTGTTGTGCAGGTCCGGTACCGCTATCGCATCTACCCGGAGTCGGGGCAGCAGCAGGCCCTGGCCCGGGTGTTCGGCTGTGCCCGGGTGGTGTTCAACGACTGCCTGCGGCTCCGGGACGCCTGCCACGCGGCCGGGGAGAAGATCTCCGACACGGAGGTGCAGCGGCGGGTCGTCACCCTGGCCAAGGCGACCCCGGAGCGGGCATGGCTGGGCGAGGTCGCGTCGGTCGCGCTGGTACAGGCGTGCCAGGATGCGCGCCGGGCCTGCCGGGTGGGCCTGGACCTTGGGCTGTCCGCGCTGGCCGCCACCTCAGACGGCATGCTAATCGCCAACCCGCGTCACCTGCAACAGCGTGAACGGAAGCTCGCCAGGGCACAGCGGGCACTGTCCCGTACCCGGCTGGCGAAATCCGTGCACGACGCCGGGTGGGCAGTGCTCGTCCGGCTGCTGGAGGAGAAGGCGCGACGATACGGCCGGTCGTGGTGAAGGTCAGCCGGTGGCTCCCGTCGAGCCAGATCTGCTCCGCGTGCGGCGTGACGGATGGCCCGAAGCCGCTCAGTGTCCGCGAGTGGACCTGCGGCGGCTGCGGGACCGTGCACGACCGGGATGTCAACGCGGCGCGAAATATCCGTCTTGAAGGACGCAAGGTCGCCGCCGGGCTGGCGGAGACCGTAAACGGCTGCGGAGGGACCGTAAGACCGGGGCCTGCCCCGGCTGGACCCGGTGAAACAGCAACCCGCCGGAGCGCGGCGTGAGCCGCGCAGGAGGAATCCCTGCGCCTTCAGGCGGGGAGGAAGTCAACGAACGGGACTGGTACACGTGGCACCACGACTACGACGAGCCTGGCACGGCACTCGCCCGGCGCCTGGCAGCGGTCCAGGACCGGATCCGGATGGCGCTGGACGCGGCGCCGCCGGGCCCGCTGCACGCGGTCAGCCTGTGCGCGGGCCAGGGGCGTGACCTGATCGGCGCCCTGGCCAGCCATCCCCGCCGGGACGACGTGTCGGCCCGCCTGGTCGAACTCGATCCGCGCAACGCCGCCGCGGCGCGCGACGCGGCCGAGGCCGCGGGGCTGCCGCAGGTCGAGGTGGTGACCGGCGACGCTGCGCTGACCGATCACTACGCCGGGATGGTGCCGGCCTACCTGGTGCTGGTCTGCGGCGTGTTCGGCAACATGACCGACGAGAACGTACGGCGCACGATCGGCTACTGCACCCAGCTGTGCGCGCACGGCGGCACGGTGGTGTGGACCCGCGGCCGGTGGGAGCCGGACCTGGTGCCGCAGATCTGCGACTGGTTCGCCGACCGCGGCTTCGAGCTGGGTTGGCTGTCCGACCCGGCGCAGGGCTGGGGAGCGGGCGCGCACCGCTTCGCCGGGACCCCGGGCCCGCTCGAGCGCGGGGCCCGCATGTTCACCTTCACCGGCCATCACCCGCGTACCGGTCCCGATCGCCACCGCCCCTTAAGGGCCTTTAAGAGACTTTCATCCCGAACGGACCGGCCTGCGCGCCCCGGCGACAGCTGCATCGCCCGGCAGGCCCCGAACGAACCGAGTCGCGCGCCCCGGCGACAGCTAGACCGGCTCGGCAGGCCCGTCCGTCCGGCCGGTTCCCTGCGGCTTTTCCGTGATCCACGCGGCGATCTGGGTCCGCGAGTTGAAGCCCAGCTTGGCCATGATGTTGGCCACGTGCCTGGCCGCGGTGGTCGGGCTGATGGAAAGCTCGTCCGCGATGGCCTTGTTGCTGCGGCCGCTGGCCACCAGCTCGGCGATCTGGTGTTCCCGGTGGGTCAGCGAGCTCGGTGGCGCCGAAGCCACCTGGTAACTGCCCACCACGGTCAGCGCCGGGCTCTCGTCGTCCCCGGCTGCGGGCGCCGGCCGGTCCAGGGCCAGCGCGACCGCGGCCTCGCTGGTCAGGGCCCGGCCGCTGGCCCACAGCCGGGCCACGGCGGCGTCGCCGAGCAGGCGCCGCGCCGGGGCCAGGTAACTTTCCGTGCGCGCGCCGGGCAGCGGCGGCAGGCCCGCCGTCTCCCGCAGCGCGGCCGCCGCCGCGGCCAGCTGGACGGCCAGCTCGGGGCGGCCCTCATGCCCGGCCAGGGCGGCGAAGGCCTCGAGCCCGCGGGCCACGCTGATGCGCGCGCCGGTGGCGTGGCTGAGCCGCAGGCTCCTGGTCAGGTGCCGCCGGGCCTGCTCGGGCGCGCCGAGGTCCATGGCCACCCGCCCCAGCCCGGCCAGGCAGCGCGCGATCTCCGGCCGGGCACCGATCTCACGCAGGATGGCCAGGGCTTCCACGTACCAGCCGTGCGCCTCGCCCGGGTGATTGCGGAACCTGGCCAGGTCCCCGAGGCCGAGCAGGGCCCGGGCGGCGCCCCACTGCTGGTCGATCCGCCGCATCACGCGGCCGAAGCGGTGGCCAGCTGCTCGGCCTCGCGGAACTTGCCCCGCTGGGCCGCGATGGCCGCCCGGGTGCCGAGCGCGTAGCCCTCGTTCCAGCCGTCGCCGGCCGCCTGCGCGATGGACAGCGCCTCGTCCGCGCTGGCCGCGGCCTCGTCGGTCCGCCCGGTGTGCAGGGTGATCTCGCTGAGCAGGTTCAGCGCCACCGCGGTCCAGTACCCGTCGGCGGCCTCGCGGCACAGCTTCAGCCCGTCGGTGGCCAGCGACGAGGCGACGGCGGGATCGCTGGGCAGGGTGAGCTGAGCTCGCACCACCATGGCCGCGCCCTGAACCTGGACCGGGACGGCGGACATGTCCAAGGCCAGCAGCGAGCGCAGCCATTCGCCGCCCTCGCCGAACGTGCCCCAGACGATCCAGCACGGGCTGACCGCGGCGCAGATCCGCAGCCCCGCTTCCGCGTCGCCCGCCTCCAGGCACCAGTTCAGCACCCGGGTCACGTTGCCCGCGTCCACGTCGTAGCGGCGGAAGACGTCCACGCGGGTGGACCAGGGCGCCGGAACGCGAGCCATCCCGACCGCCAGGTTGTCCTCGACGGTCCGCAGCGCGTAGTCGCGGAGCCTGAGCCGGACCGCCGCCGACTCCCCGGCCTGGACCAGGCGCAGCGCCGCGTACTCCCTGATGGTGTCCAGCATCCGGTACCGCGCCTGGCCGAGCACCTCCGGATCGAGCACGACCAGCGACTTGTCCACCAGCGCGGCGGTCAGGCCGAGCACCTCGGTGGCCGGGATGTCCTCATCCGAGCACACCTGCTCGGCCATCTCCAGCGACCAGCCGCTGAACACCGACAGCCGCCGGAACAGCGTCCGCTCCGGGGCGGTGAGCAGCTCGTAGCTCCATTCGATGGCGGCGCGCAGGGTGCGCTGGCGGGGCGCGGCCGACCGGTCACCCGCGGTCAGCAGCCCGAACCTGTCGTCCAGCCGGGCGCTGATCTGCTCTACCGACAGCGCCCGGACCCGGGCCGCGGCCAGCTCGATCGCCAGCGGCATGCCGTCGAGCGCGCGGCAGATCGAGGCGACGGCGGCGACGTTGGCCGGGCCGACGGCGAACCCGGGACGGGAGGCCGCGGCCCGGTCGGCGAACAGCCGGATGGCCTCGTAGCGGTGCGCGTCTCCGCTGGCCGCGGGGTCCGCGCTCGCCGGGGCCACCGAGAGCGGCGGCACCCGCCAGATCATCTCGCCCGCGACCGCCAGCGGCTCCCGGCTAGTGCTCAGCAGCCGCAGCCCCCGCGCGCTGGCCAGCAGATGCCGGCCGACCTGGGCGCACGCATCGAGCAGGTGCTCGCAGTTGTCCAGGGCCAGCAGCAGCTGCCGCGGCCGCAGCGCGTCGCCGAGCGTCTCGAGCAGCGGCCGCCCGGCCTCCTCGCTGATCCCGAGGACCGCCGCTATCCGCGAGACCACCAGGTCGGGCTGCTGCAGGTCAGCCAGCTCCACCCACCAGACCCCGTCGGGAAACTCGCCCGCGGCCAGGGCCAGGAACCGCAGCGCGAGCCGGGTCTTGCCGATGCCCCCGGGGCCGCACAGGGTCAGCGCGCGGGTCCGGCGCAGCATCTGGCGCAGCTCGACGAGCTCCTGCTCCCGGCCGATGAAGCTATTCGGTTCCTCGGGCAGATGTGCCTGGATCTCGTCCACGTCAATTTCCCTCGGGGCACCAGCGAACACCCTCAGCGTAAACCTGAAGGGCGATCCCCGCGGGAAACGGGCATAAGTCACGCAAGGTGAGGCCCCGGAACCGGGCGTACATGGGACCTGAAGAATCGGCGAGGCGGGCTGTCCTCCCCCACCAGAACGCTCTTAGCAGCAACAATATGATGCGCGCTGGTGTACAGCCCAAGCCTCGCCGACGTTCAAAGTATTCGGTCGGCGTAGCACTCCGCATCGTTCGGATTATGTAGGTCGTTATGTATTTGTCCGCGTTCGCCCGCCCTCGCCCTCGCCCCCGCCCGCCGCGGCCCCCGGGCCGAGCGGACGGCCCACGCCAGTTACTCCGGGATTCCAAGGATCGTGAGCAAGTCCCGCAGATCCGTGATCGTGTAGTCGGGCACGCAGTCCAGGTAGGCCTTCTTGCCCTGGTCGGAGTCGAACATCACCGTGGTCAGGCCCGCCTCCCGTGCGCCGAAGATGTCGCGGTGCATGTCGTTGCCGACGTACATCGCGTTCCCGGCCGCCACGTTCATCCCCTCCAGCGCGGCCTGAAACAGCCGCCGGTCCGGTTTGCGGTATCCGTGGTCGCCGGAAATGACGATCGGGTCGAAGTAGTCGAGCAGGCCGACCCGGTGCAGTTCACCGCGTGCGTAAGCGCTCTGCGCGTCGGTGACGAGCGCGAGCGGGTAGCGCTCGCGCAGGGCGTCGAGCACCTCGCGGGCATACGGGTACAGGCCCAGGCGGCGGCGCGAGATGCCGCGGTACATCTCGGCCAGGAACAGCGGCATCTGCTCGAGCTTGGCGGCGGGCAGGGCGCGGGTGAAGTCCGTCTGCTGCTCGGTGATGATGCGGCGCCAGATGCCCACGGCGTCGAACTCGGGATGCGCCTCGGGGCTGGCGTCCTGCTGCTCCGCCATGATCCGGAAGTAGAAGTCCCTGACCTGGTCCCGGCACAGGTCGATGCCCTGGTAGGTGAGGAAGTGCGCGGCGGCCCGGAAGATGTCCTCCCGGCCGTCCTCGGTCAGGATCTTGACCAGGGTGCCGTTGGCGTCGAACGCGACCGCTCGGATGTCCATGCATGCATCTTGCCCGAACTGTCATCGTGGATCGTTACCCCCGCGTGGCGGGGGTAACGATCATGTGCGCCGCCTGGCAGGCGCTCAGGCGGCCTGCAGCAGGCGCTTGGCCTGGGTGACGAGCCGTCCGGCGTAGTCCCGGTCGATGTAGCCGTTCCTGGCGATCCGCAGCAGGTTCAGCGCCATGTAGTACGGCGCGCGGCCCTGGAGCGACTCGAACGTGCGCTGCCGATCGGGAAAGTGACAGCTGTACTCCCACAAGAAATGCCCGATGAACGGGTCGGCGCGGCGCCGGTCGCCCGCGTCGCGCATGAACGCGTGCTGCAGTTCGCCCGCGACCCGCCCGACGTCGAACATCCGGTCCCCGCGCTTCATCCGCTCCAGGTCGATCGCCGCGACGTCCATGCCGTCACCGAACAGGAAGTTCGCCGGCGTGGCATCACCGTGCAGCCAGACCTGCTGGTCCTGCCACATCCGGGGCCGGTCCCGCCAGTGGTCGCGCAGCCGCGACAGTTCGTCGGCGGCGTGCGAGCCGACGCGGTGGGCCTTCCTGAGCCGGCCCACGAGGGTGTCGAAGTACCCGCAGTCGGCGCCGAAATCGACGCCGGCCCCGTTGGCCGTCCGGTTGTGCTGGGTGGCGAGATAGTAGGCCAGCGCCTTCAGTCGCCAGTACAGATGCGCGTCGTCCCGGTGCTGTGTGGCCCGCGCGATCGCGTGGCTGAATTCCTCGCCGGCGTAGTACTCAACAGCCAGCACCCCGTTGATGTCGCGGTTGAAATCAAGCGGGCGGATCACGTGGTGCGGCGACCCGATCAGGTTGTACTGGCGCAGCGTCTTGAGCCCCTCGTACTCCTGGCGCGCCTTCCAGGCAGCCTTGTCCAGATCCGGGCTGAACTTGGGCCCGTAGAACTTGCAGATGATCTTTACGTGGCTGAACTTCTCCTGGTAGGCGTAGACCACGTTGCTGCCGGACAGCCGGAAAGCGCGGAAGGCCGGCTGGGACTCGCGCACCCCCATCTGATCGCGGATGATCCGGCTGAGGAAGCCGTGCAGCGGGTCGTCGCCGTCCACGTAACCGACGTATCTTCCGTTCATCGGAAGGCCTCTCTTTAGTCCCCCGTGAGCGGCCGCACCACCTAGCCCCCGCTCTGTGGTTCGAGCCGCTCCCTAGTTGACCCAGAGGCGCCTGGACCGGTCCTGATACGTACTTTTCGCCTTAGGTTCAGGCGGTGTTCATATGTTATCCAACCTGCTAGTTGACGTAACCGAACCTCTGTTCGATAATGGGCCAGATGGGGAGCGCGCTTGCGGAAATCAGGCGGATGCCGGTCGGGGAGTCCGGGCCATCTGCGGTCCTTAGGGGCGCCCCCGGGTCCGGAACGCTGCCGGTGCTGCCGGTGCTGCGCGAGCTACTGCCGCGGGCCGGGCTGGCTCGCGGGTCGGTGCTGGCCGTGGCGGAGTTCGGCTTGCTGTGCCTGGCGCTCGTGGCGGGCGCGTCGGCGGACGGGGCGTGGTGCGGGATCGCGGGGATACCCGAGGCCGGGGTGCTCGCGGCCGCGGGCCTCGGCCTGGATGCCGGGCGGACCCTGCTGGTCCCGGAGCCCGGCCCGGCCTGGCCGCAGGTGGTGGCGTCGCTGCTGGACGGGTGCGAAATCGTCCTGCTGCGCCCGCCCGCGCGCGCACCGGCCCAGGTACGGCAGCGCCTCGAGGCGACGCTGCGGCGCGGGCGGGGCGTCCTGCTGGTGGCCGGGGACTGGCCCGGGGCACAGGTCCGGCTGCGGGTTATCACCCAGCGGTGGACCGGGCTGGGGGACGGGCACGGGCGGCTGCGGGCATGCTGCGCGGAGGTGGTAGCGGACGGCCGCGGGGAGGCGGCCATGACGCGTACGCGCTGGCTCTGGCTGCCCGCCGAGAACGGCGGCGTGGCCGTGGCCGACCCGCGGGACCTCCCGGCGGACTTCCCGTTCGACATCCCAGCCGACCTGCCCTTCACCGGGACCGCGCCCGCCCTGCGAGCCGTGAGCGGATGAGCGCCCGCTGCCCCGCCGGGACGTGCTCAACGAGAAGCCCCCCGACGATGGTCACCGCAGGAACATCCTCAGCAGTTCCTTCACCCACATCGGCATCGCCATCTACCGAGGCGCCTCCGGCACCGTCTGGCTCACCCAGGACTTCTCGGACTCGAAAAGCCGGGCTAGGCGAGTCGGACGAGACGAGCCTCCCCATGCGCCCCTTCCAGGGCACCTGGCCCCGTACGCAACCCCAGGGAAAACCTCATGCGCCCCTTCCAGCACGCACGCCCTCTCAGCCACGGAGGTCTCAAATTATCTGGGAGGATCGGGGCTTCTGGGTGAGTTTGGTACTCCATAGGCCCCCAAATCCTCCCCGGAGCCCCAATCCTCCCCGTAAATCCTCGATTGGAGCCACGGTGACGTAATGGATGGGTTCAACGGGACCAATGGGGCAGCGCGGACTAGCGTCCAGCGCATGAGCCGCTGGCCGGGAGCCGCCCGCCGCCCCGGTGCCCGCGGGCACGCCGACCAGCCGCCGCCACGGGTCATGGTCGTGAGCTGCCCGGACCTGTGCTGCCCCGACGAGAACCCGCGGGATCCCGGGGATTTTGCGACAGCGCGGTTGTTCGAGCAGGTGATCGCGGTCGTGACCGGGTTCTGCCCGAAGGTGGAGGTGGTGGAGCCGGGGGGGTGCGCGTTCGGCGCCCGCGGGCCGGCCCGCTACTTCGGGGGCGAGACGGCGCTGGCCGCCAAGATCATCGCTGCGGTGGCGGACCTTGGCGTCGAGTCCCGGGTCGGCGTCGCCGAGGGGCTGTTCGCCGCGCTCCTCGCCGCCCGGGCCGCCAGCAGCGACGCGATCCTGGTCGTACCGGCGGGCCAGACCGCGAAGTTCCTGGCCGCGCAACCGGTGAGCGTCCTGGCCGATCAGGACCTGGCCGGGCTGCTGAAGCGGCTCGGGCTGGGCACCCTCGGGGATTTCGCCGCGCTGGCCGCCCGCGATGTGGCCAGCAGGTTCGGCGACGCGGGGGAGTGCGCGCACCGGCTGGCCCGCGGCCTGGACTCCCGGCCGCTGGCGGCGAGCCCGCCGCCTGCGGACCTGTCCGTCACCCAGGAGTTCGACCCGCCAGAAGCGCGGGCCGAGCCGGTGGTGTTCGCGGCCAAGGCGCTCGCCGAAGAGCTACACGCCGACCTCGCCGCCCGCGGGCTGACCTGCGTGCGCGTCCAGGTCCGGGCCACCTGGGCGGACGGGCGGGAAAGCAGCAGGCTGTGGCGGCACGACGGGCTGCTGTCCGCGGCCGGAGTCGCCGACCGGGTCCGCTGGCAACTCGACGGCTGCCGCCCGGTGCCAGGGGACGGGGCTCCCAGCGACGGGGCTCCCAGCGACGGGGCTCCCAGCGACGGGGCTCCCAGCGACGGGGCTCCCAGCGACGGGGAGGCGTATGCCGGGCAGTACCCCGAGGGCGGCGTCGCGGCGCTGCGACTGGCGCCCGATCTCCTCGTCCGCGCCGTCGGCCAGCAACTCGCGCTGTGGGGGGAAACGGTCGTCAGCGACCGGGTGGCCCGGGCCGCCATGCGCGTGCAGGCCATGCTCGGGCACGAGGCGGTGCTGCGTCCGGTCATCGGAGGCGGGAGAGATTTTGCCGTCCAGGTAACACCCGCCCCGTTCGGGGAAAAAAGAGAGGCCCGCCTGACCGCGGACCAGCCCTGGCCCGGCCGGGTCATCGGTCCGGCGCCGGGCGTGGTTTACCCGGCCGCCCATGAGGCGGAAGTGACCGACGATGCCGGGGAGATCGTCACCGTCAGCGGGCGCTGCGTGGTCTCGGCAGCGCCCGCTCGGCTGGCGGTGCCGGGCGAGCCGCCGCGGCGCGTCACCGGCTGGGCCGGGCCCTGGCCGCTGTCCGAGCGCTGGTGGGACCCGGGCGCCGCGCGCAGGCGGGCCCGGTTCCAGCTAGCCACCGACGACGGGCGGGCCTGGCTGGCGGTGGTCCAGGACGGCCGCTGGCTGGTCGAGGCGGGGTACTGGTGAGGGTCGGCTATGGGCTGGGATAATCCGCCGGTCCCCTGGCGGGAGCTCCAGCGGCGGATGTCCTGGCGCACCGATGCCGAAAGCCCCGGGGGCCAGCGCATCCAGGGCCGCCCCACGGCGGGCTGGCCGTCACCGGACCGGCCGTCACCGGACCGGCCGTCACCGGACCGGCCGTCACCGGACCGGCCGTCACCGGGATCGCCGGAACCCGGGCGGCGCGCGACTCGGCCGGTCGGCACCATCTCGTGGGCCGAACTGCACTGCCACTCCTCGTTCAGCTTCCTCGACGGGGCGGCCACCCCCGGCGAGCTCGTCGCCGAGGCGGCCCGGCTCGGGCTCGAGGTGCTCGCCCTCACCGATCACGACGGGATGTACGGGGTCCCGCAGTTCGCGCAGGCCGCGGCGCGGCTCGTCGACCGCGGCATCAAGCTGGGCACGGTATTCGGCGCCGAGCTCAGCCTTGGCCTGCCGAACGGCCAGGGCGGCGTGCCCGACCCGGCAGGCCGGCACCTGCTGGTGCTGGCCCGCGACCCGGAAGGCTACCGGCGGCTGTGCGCCGTGATCAGCGCCGCTCAGCTGGCGGGCGGGGAGAAGGGACGCCCGGTCTACGATCCGGCCGCGCTGGCCGGCGCGCACGACGGTCACTGGGTGGTGCTGACCGGGTGCCGCAAGGGGCAGGTGCCCGCCGCGCTCGCCGCGGGCGGCCCGGAGGCGGCCTGGCGGGAGCTGGGGACGCTGACGCAGATGTTCGGGCACGAGAACGTGATGGTGGAGCTGACCTGCCACCACGACCCCGGCGATGACGAGCGCAACGACATGCTGGCCCGGCTGGCGGCGCTCGCCGACCTTGGCGTAGTGGCCACCGGCAACGTCCACTTCGCCGCGCCCGCGCAGGCCCGGCTCGGCCAGGCGCTGGCCGCGATCCGGGCCCGGCGCAGCCTGGACGACATGGACGGCTGGCTGCCCGCGGCGGGCACCGCCTACCTGCGGTCCGGCCAGGAGATGGCCGCGCGGCTGCGGCGCTACCCGGGCGTGCTTGACCGGACCGTCGCGCTGGGGCGGGAGTGTGCGTTCGACTTCCGCGTGATTGCGCCCCGCCTGCCCGACTTCCCCGCCCCGGCCGGGTACACCGAAGCCGGCTGGCTGCGTGAGCTGGTCGCGCGCAAAGCCCCGGGCCGCTACGGGTCGCCGGCCGCCGAGCGGGTGCCTGGCGCGTACGCCCAGATCGCCAGGGAGCTCGACGTGATCGAGCGGCTGGACTTCCCCGGCTACTTCCTGATCGTGCACGACATCGTCGAGTTCTGCGAAGACCACGACATCTTGTGCCAGGGCCGCGGGTCGGCGGCGAATTCGGCGGTCTGCTTCGCGCTCGGCATCACCAACGTCGATCCGGTCTCGCACCATCTGCTGTTCGAGCGGTTCTTGTCCGACGGCCGGGACGGGCCGCCCGACATCGACCTGGACATCGAGCACCGCCGCCGGGAGGAGGTCATCCAGTACGTCTACCGCCAGTACGGCCGGGACCGGGCCGCCCAGGTCGCCAACGTGATCTCGTACCGGCCGCGGATGGCGCTGCGGGACGCCGGGCGCGCGCTCGGGTTCACGCCCGCGGAGTCAGACGCCTGGGTGCGCCAGCTGGGCCCGGGGCCGGCAGTGGCCGGGGAAGCGCTGTCGGTCGGCCAGGACGGGGTTCCGGCCGCAGTGGCGGAACTGGCGACCATGATGCAGCGGCTGCCCCGCCACCTGGGCATCCACTCGGGCGGCATGGTGATCTGCGACCGCCCGGTGGGGGAGGTGTGCCCGGTGGAGTGGGCGCGGATGCCGGGCCGCACCGTGCTGCAGTGGGACAAGGACGACTGCGCGTACGCGGGCCTGGTCAAGTTCGACCTGCTCGGCCTGGGCATGCTGGCGGCCCTGCACGACTGCTTCGACCTGGTGGCCAAGCATTTCGGCGAGTACTGGACGATGTCCAGCATCCCGCAGGAGGATCCGGCCGTCTACCAGATGCTGACCGAGGCGGACACGGTGGGCGTGTTTCAGGTCGAGTCCCGCGCCCAGATGGCTACCCTGCCGCGGCTGCGGCCGCAGCAGTTCTACGACCTGGTCATCGAGGTGGCGCTGATCAGGCCGGGCCCGATCCAGGGCGGTTCGGTCCACCCCTACCTGCGCCGTCACGACGGCCGCCAGGAGGCGGCGATGCCGCACGAGTCGATGCGCCCGGCCCTGGGCAAGACGCTGGGCGTGCCGCTGTTCCAGGAGCAGATGATGCAGTTGGCCATCGACTGCGCGGGGTTCTCACCGGACGAGGCTGACCGGCTGCGTCAGGCGATGAGTGCCAAACGGGCTCCTGAACGCATCGAAGAACTCCGGCAGCGGCTGCTCGACGGGATGGCCGAGCGCGGCATCAGCCCCGCGGTGGCGCAGGACATCTACGCCAAGATCCTGGCCTTCTCCAGCTACGGGTTCCCCGAGTCGCACGCGATCAGCTTCGCCTACCTGGTCTACGCCAGCGCGTGGCTGAAACGGTACTTCCCGGCCGCGTTCACCACCGCGCTGCTGCGCAACCAGCCGATGGGGTTCTACGCCCCGCACAGCCTGATCAACGACGCGCGGCGGCACGGGGTCGTCGTCCGCGGCGTGGACGTGAACGCCAGCGACGCGCTCGCGACCCTGGAGAGCTGTGCCGGGCCTGCTGGCTCTGCTGCTGGGCCTGCTGCTGGCTCTGGGCCTGCTGGTTCTGCTGCTGGTTCTGCTGGCTCTGCCGGGCCCGCCATCAGGCTTGGCCTGTCCGCCGTGCGCAACCTGGGCACCCCGGCCGCCAAACGGATCGCCGCCGGGCGCCCGTACCGTGACCTGGAGGATTTCGCCACCCGGACGCACCTGCCAGCCGCCGCGCTCGAGGCGCTGGCGACCGCGGGCGCGTTCGGCTGCTTCGGGCTCAGCAGGCGCGCGGCGCTGTGGGCGGCCGGGGCCGCCGCCTCGCTGCGTGCGGGACAGTTGCCCGGCACCGCCACCGGGATGACCGCGCCGCCGCTGCCGGCCATGACGCCGACCGAGGAAACCCTGGCCGACCTGTGGGCCACCAGCACGTACGGCACCCATCCGGTGGCCCACATCCGGGCGGCGCTGCAGACGCGGCAGGTGCTCTCCGCGGCCGCGGTCAAGTCGGCGCGCGACGGTACCGACGTGGCCGTGGCCGGGCTGGTCACCCACCGGCAGCGGCCGCCCACCGCGCGGGGCGTGGTGTTCCTCAGCCTGGAGGACGAGACCGGGATGGTGAACGTCATCTGCCCGCCCCAGGTGTGGGAACGTCACCAGCCGATGGCCACGGTGGCCCCCGCCCTGCTCGTCCGGGGCCGCCTCGAGCGGGCCGGCGGCTCCGTCAACCTGGTCGCCGACGTCCTGCGCCCGCTCCGGGTCGCTGCCGCCGGGCGCAGCCGCGACTTCCGCTGAGATGATGCCGCGTGCCTCAGCGGACGCCGCGGGGCCGGAATTGCACGCTGATCCGCGGCCCGACCGCCTGGGACGTCTTCGGGACGGCGTGCTCCCAGGTGCGCTGGCAGCTGCCGCCCATGACCAGTAGGTCGCCATGGCCGACCTCGAACCGCAGCGAGGCGCCCCGCCCGCGCCCCGCCTGCCCGCCGCCTCGCGGGCGCAGCAGCAGCGCCCGCGGCGTCCCCAGCGACACGATGGCGACCATGGTGTCCTCGTTTTTGCCGCGCCCGATCGTGTCACCGTGCCAGGCAACGCTGTCCCGCCCGTCCCGGTACAGGCACAGACCCGCGGTGCGGAACGGCTCGCCGAGCTCCGGCCCGTAGTGCGCGCTCAGCGCCCGCCGCGCGGCGGTCAGCACCGGGTCGGGCAGCGGCGCGTCCTCGCCGTAGAAGCACAGCAACCGGGGGACCGCCACCACCTTGTCGTACATGTGCCGCTTCTCGGCCCGCCACGGCACCGCCTCGACCAGAGCGCCGAACACCGCCCCCGACCCCGCCAGCCACCCCGGGCGCAGGTCGACCCAGGCGCCGTGCGCCAACGGCGTTCGCCGCACCGAAGGCCCGAGCGTGCCGAGCGAGGGCTCGTCACACAGGTCAAGCAGCGATTCCTGAACCGAGACGCTCATCCGGCCAGTCTAACCCGATGCAAACGCATATTCGAGCATCGTTCGCCGGGCCGTGCCCGGTCCCTACCAGCGTTCGCTCAGCCACACCGAGACGTGGGCGGGCTCCAGAGCCTGCTGCACGACACCGGCCAGGTCGTCTCGGACCGAGTCCAGGTCCACGGTGTCCTGCAGCCGGGCGGCGAACGCGGTCACCGTCCGGTTGGCGTCATAGCGGGCCCGGTTGAACCGCCGGTCCACCACAGGCTGCACCCGCCGCCGCAGCGGATTGAACAACGCGGCCGCGGCCAGCGTCGAGGCGGCCACCGCCACCGGCGCGGTGATCGACACCACCCGGGTGGCCAGCAGCACGATCCCCGCGTACACCCCGACCAGCAGGCCCGTGACGATCGCGTACGCGAGCGTCCGGGAGATGATCCGGTCGATGTCGAACAGGCGGTACCTCAGCACGGCCACGCCAATGCTCAGCGGGAGCGCGAAAAAACCAGCCAGGACGAAGGGCCCGCCGGCGCCGCCCAAGAGCAGGAGCGGGATCCCGATGCCGGCCCCGGCGACCGCCGATCCGGCCATCAGCCACTTCAGCTGCTGGCGGCGTTCCCCGGACGAGCGCCGGTAGCTGAGCACCTGGCCAGCCAGCGATTCCAGCCAGCAGGCCACCAGCAACGGGAAGAACGCATCCTGCAGGATGTTCCACCACGCGGCATTGCGGTCGCTGCCGGTCAGGAGAAGGAGATTGCCGCCGGAGTCCACCTGCGTCTGGTGGCCGATGATGGCGCCCACCGTGAGCGTGATCGCGCCGGCTATCCACAGCATGGCCACCGCGGCATAGGCCCACACCGCCCATCGCCACCGCGCCGAAGGCGGCCTGCCGTCAGGGAAAAGCAGGACGACCAGCCCCAGCAGCGTGATCCCCGGCGCCCAGCCGGGTTGCGCCAGCAACGCCAGCCAGCCGAGCCGCAGCCCCCCGTGCCCGAGCCGGTAGTCAGCCACCGTGTAGTAACTGGCATCCTCGCTGAGCGCGAAGCAAACCGCCACGCCCAGGATGACCCAGCCGAGCGGGTTGCCCGGCTTCACCTCGGGGCGGCGAGGTCATCCCCGCGTCGCCGCCGAAGCTGAGCAGCATCCGGGCCGCAGGCACCGCCCCGAACCGCAGCCGGACCACGGCCCACTCCGCGTCCCCGTCCTCGTCGCTGACACCTTCGTTCTCCGCCAGGTGCGACGCGCAGATCCGGCGGAACATGTCCAGCCACTCCTGCCTAGGCCGCCACCCCCAGCTACCGATGTGATGCAGCACCGTGGCGACAACGGCCCGCGTAAAGCTCAGGCCTTCCCGGCTTCATGGCCGCCCTCTACGGTGGGAGCTATGGCTTTAGTCAGATCTCGCCGCTGCGTGGTGATCGGTGCGGGCGTGCTCGGCGCGTCCGTGGCGGCCAGGCTGGCCTCGTCCGGCATGCAGGTGACACTGCTTGAGGCGGACCAGCCCGGCCGCGCCACCAGCCGGTGGAGTTTCGCCTGGCTGAACTCCAACGACAAGGCGCCCAGGCCCTATCACGACCTCAACTACGCGGGGATCCGGGCCTGGGCGGAACTGGCGCCGGACCTCGACGGTGCGGCCTGGCACCGCCCTGTCGGTAACCTCGAGCTCGCCACCTCCGACGCCGGCTGTGCCGAACTCCAAGCTCGCGTGCGCAGGCTTGCCGAATGGGGCTACCCCGCTCGCCTCATCACCCGGGCCGAAGCCTCCGAGATCGAATCAGCCCTGCGATTCCCGGAGTCGGGCGGCACGGTCGCCTGGTTCCCCGGCGAAGGTTACGTTCTGACCGGGCCGCTGATCGAGCGACTGGTCGCCCGCGCCACGAGTCACGGCGCGGATGTGCGTACCGGCGAGCACGGGCGGGTGACCAGCCTGGATCCTGGTCCGGCCGAGGCCCGGCGCGTCCGCACCGCCGCCGGCGCCGTCCTAGAGGCGGACGAGGTGGTGTGCTGCGCCGGCCGCTGGGTGCCCGAACTGGCTAAGATGGCTGACGCCGCGGGCCCGGTGCCGTTGGTCGACTGGGACCAACCCGGCGCAACCGCTCCCGGCCTCGCGGTGCGTGTCGGCCCGCTCGCTTCAGCCGGTCCCGTACACCTGGTGCATACCCCCGAGATCTGCCTGCGCCCGCATTCCGACGGCCTGCTGCACCTGGAAGCACCTGACGCCGCCGTGGACCTGCACACTCCCGAACTCGACCTGCGCCGCTGGACGGCCACGCTGCTCCGCCGGGCCCAGCGGACGGTTCGCGGCCTCATCGACGCCCGCGTCGAGGAATTCCAGGTCTGCATCCGCCCCATGCCCGTCGACGGCCAGTCCATCGTCGGCCGCCTCCCCGGCGCCCCCGGCCTCTACGTCGCGGTCACCCATAGCGGCGTGACCCTAGCCGCCCATCTGTCCCGCCTCATCGCGGCCGAGCTCACTGCCGGCACCCCACCCGCCGCCCTGGCCCCCTACCGCCCCGACCGCTTCCTCCCCAGCCCCTCGGCCCCCAGCGACCCCTCTCCGTCCCGCTAACCACCTCTCCGCCCGCATTCCACCCCACCTCCCGCGCCCTGAAATTCAATGACTGTGGCGCTCTACCTGAAAGATTCACTAGAGTGCCACGTTCATTGGTTTCGCCGAGGGGCACACGGGGGTAAAAACCCGAACAATCCGGACATAATGCAAATCGTGAGACGGCGCGCGGAGCCTCAGGGAAGCAGCACGACCTTGGTCGCGGCGCGGGTGTCGAACAGGCGGTAGGCCTCCGCCGCCTCGGCCAGCGGCAGCCGGTGCGTGATCACCCGCTCGGGCGCCAGGCCCCGCGACAGGATCATCTGCATGAGCCGCTCCCGGTCAGCGAGCGGGTCGCCGATGCTGAACTTCAGCGTCAGCTCGTGCTCGAACATCAGGCCCGCGTTCAGCTTGTAGTCCGGCTCGAAATGGGCACCGACGACCGAGACCGTGCCGCGGCCCCGGACCAGCTGCAGTGCCGCATCCAAAGCCCCGGGCGTGCCCGCCGCCTCGATGACCACGTCCGCGCCGAGCCCGCCGGTGCGGGCCCGCACCAGCTCCGAGGCCTCAGCAGGCGACACGGCCTCAGCCCCGAAGCCCGCCGCGAGCTCCCGCCGTGCCTCGATCGAGTCCACGGCGATCGCGCCGCCGCCGAAGCCGGACACGCACAGCAGCGCCATCAGCCCGACCGGTCCGCAGCCCAGCACGACGACCGTGTCGGTGAGGTCGGCCCCGGACCGCTGGACCGCGGCGTAGCCGGTCGGCAGGATATCCGAGAGGAACAGGCCCTGCTCGTCGCTGAACGCCGAGGGCAGCTTGAGCAGGCAGCGGTCAGCCATCGGGACCCGGACGTACTCGGCCTGGCCGCCGTCGAGGCGAGGGTAGACGCCGGAATACCCGAACAGCGCCCGGCTCGCGCACTGCGCCGGGCGCCCCATCCGGCAGTGCGTGCACGTACCGTCGGACGTCATACTCGAGGACACCACCCGCTGCCCGACCTCGACCAGGTCGACCGCGTCTCCCACGTCGGTGATCACGCCGACGAACTCGTGCCCCAGCACCGTCCCGGGATCGAATCCAGGCGTCAGGCCGTGCAGCGGGAACAGGTCGGCCCCGCAGATCGCGGCGGCCGTCACCTTGACGATGGCGTCCTGCGGTCCCCACAGCTTCGGTTCCCCGACGTCGGAGACCTTGGCGGTTCCCGGCGTGCCAACTTGCACCGCCTTCATGCTGGCTCCTCGATCTCGACGAGGTAGCCGTCGGGGTCCACGCAGAAGAACCGGCTGCCGCCCCACGGCGGGCGGTAGGTATCGGCGAGCATCGAGACTCCGCGAGCCTCCAGGGACCGACGGGCCTCGTCCGCGTCGGGCACCTCGAGTACCAGGACCACGTTCGCCCGCGTCCGCCCGTCCGGACCCGGGGCCGCCAACAAAACACCTGGCCGGTCGGGGGCCGGGTGGCCCTGCTCGGCCAGCGAGATCCGGGCCCCAGCGGCGGTCAGCGTGGCGTAAGGCGGGTCGTCATATAGCGCCACCTCCACGAGCCCGAGCTGGTCCCGGTAGAAGCGGAGCGAGGTGGCGAAGTCGGAAACGGCCAAGATGGCGCCGGCCCGCGTGACCGGGAACTCGGGCACGCCTCAGCCCCGCAGCCCCGCAGCCGAGGCCCCGGCCCGCGACGACGCGGCCCCAGAGGACTCCGAGACCCCAGAAGACCCCGAGGCCCCAGAAGACCCCGAGGCCCCAGAAGACCCCGAGGCCCCCGGGACTCGCGAGGCTCGCGACGACTCGGCCCGTGACTCGGCGCGCGAGACCCCCGAAGGCTCCCCGAGCGAAGCCCCGGCCGGCTCCACGGGGGCATCGTCCCGCAGCGCCGCCTGGAGCCGCTCCGCTGGCACCCTGATGTGGTCCGCGGTGAGCGCGGCCGCCCGGTCTGGGTCCCGGAGCCTGATGGCCGCTAGGATCGCGCGGTGCTCGGTCAGCGAGTCGTCCATGCTGCCGCGCAGGGCCAGCGTGCGGGACTGGAACCGGCCGATCTCGCCCTCGAGCCGGTGGTGCACCTCCTGCAGTTTCGGGTTGCCGCTCAGCTCGCACAGCAGTTCATGAAACGAGACGTTCGCAGCGAAGAACTCCCGCACGGCGCCCTCGGCGATGTGGCCGGCCATCAGCTCCATGAGCTGGTCCAGGCGGGCCAGGTCGGCCTCGGTCACCCGGGGGATCGCGAGCCGGACGGCCATGACCTCGAGCGCCTCGCGGACCTGGTAGGCGTCGATTAGTTCCTGCGGTGTCAGCGACCGAACCTCGGCCCGGCGCCGCGGCCTCATCGTGATCAGCCCTTCGGCCGACAGGCGGCCCATGGCTTCTCTGATGGGGCCGCGGCTTATCGCCAGCTCCTTGGACAGCGCTACCTCGGACAGCTCGGTTCCGGGCAGGAGGTGATCAGCCAGGATCTCGTCACGCAAATGCTCGTAGACCCGCTGCGACAGCGTCAGGTTGTCGAACGCTACCGTCACTTGCTCATCCCTCCGCCGCATATAACCCTACGAGGCCGAACCAGCGGTCGCCGACAGACCCGGCCGGACCCCGCTGAAGCGCTTTGCTCCAGCCAGGTATAGCAGCGATGCCAGAGCGAATCCGACGATCCAGGAGATATCCGCACCGCCCAGCGGCTTGACGAGCGACCCGACGAAGAAGGTCTGGTCCAGGAACGGTACCTGCACCGCCAGCGTGATCACGTAGCAGATGCACGCCCACCACTGGATTCGCCCGTAGATGCCGTTGGGGGTGAAGAACGACGCCACATCATAGCGGCCCCGCTTGACCACGTAGTAGTCAACGAGGTTGATGGCGCTCCACGGCACGAAAAAGAACAGCAGCACGCCGATGAAGTTCTCGAACGAGGTGAGGAAGCTCTTGTAGCCGAGCACGGCCAGGATCGTGCCGGTCACGAAGATGATGCCGATGCCGGTCAGCCGGACGGCCTGCCTGGACTGCGCGGCCATGAACTTCTTGCTGGAGGTGCCCAGGCTGGCGAACGCCAGCATGCCGCTGTAGGCGTTGAGCGTATCCCCGGGAATCTGGCTGATCCCCATGAAGAACATGATCCACAGCCCGGACACCTTGGCCAGCGCCTCCAGCGGGTTGCCCGTGGCGGTGGGCACCAGCGTGGCGATCCAGGCGCCGAGCCCCGCGAACAGCGTGGTCGATATGACGTTCCCGCCGAAGATGGCCCAGAACGTCCGCCGGAAGCTGCAGATACGCGATTTACGTTGAGCCCGATCAAGAACGACGAGCCGACGATCGGGGTTCGGTGTGGAATTCGGCGTCAACTTGAACAACCGTGAGCCGCTGATCACCTCCGACTACACCCTGGCCGACCTGCTTGTGTGACTGAGCAGCGAGTTTGGCATTTGGGCATCGAGTTTGGCGTTGCCCTTGATCGCCTGCTTGGCGCGTGCAGCGGTGGTCGTGTTGATCCCGGGTTGCTGTCGCCGGGATCGGCGTGGGGTCATTCCTCGTCTAGCGCTCGTCGATCTGGCCGGCCAGACCGCCGTGGCCAGGCAGGCCGGGCTGAGCCGGTCGTACTACGCCCAGGTTGAGCACGCCCGCCAGGCGATCTCCGTCGACCGCGCGTTCGCCCTCGCCAACGTCCTCGGCGTCGAGATGACCGAACTGTTCACCGCCTTCCCCGCCGTGCCGCACGCCCGGCCCTACTGACTGCACTCCCGCAACACCAGCACGCGATCCCGGCACCAGATCACCGGTAGCGCCGCGCAAGCCTGCATGCCCAAACGGACTCAGATGCCAATCACCGTGCCCAGAACGCGCCAACCTTCATGCCCAGACCCGCTCACACCGCCAGATCGTAGTTACCCGAGACGCCAAACTCGCTGCTCAGTCACAGCTTGACCTGGCCGAACTGGCGGAGCAGCGGGGTTTCGGGTCCGTCTGGGTGGGCGACAGCCTGTTCTCCAAGCCGCGGTTCGAGCCGATCAGCCTGCTGTCGGCGATCTCGCAGCGGACCTCGCGGGCCAAGCTCGGCACTGCGTGCCTGGTCACCTCGACACGGAACCCGCTCTACCTGGCCCTGGAGTGGGCCACCCTGGATCAGCTCAGCGGCGGCCGAACCATCCTCGGTGCCTGCATGGGCAATCCGGAGCACGGCGTGCGGCGGGAGTTCGAGGCACTCGGCCTGCCGTTCGGCCAGCGCGCGGCGGTCTTCGAGGAGGGCCTGGCCGTGCTGCGGTCGCTGTGGACGACCGGGAAGGTCACCCACCACGGCCAGTACTACGACTTCGACGACGTGTCGTTCTACTCGGGCACCGAGATGGGGCCGCTGATGCCGGTCCAGCAGCCGCCGCCGACCTGGGTGATCTCCAACATCAGGCTGACCGGCGAACTGGCCCCCGAGGTCGCCAAGAAGCGGATGCGCGACTCCTGCGCCCGCGTGATCCGCTACGGCGACGGCTGGATGACCTGCTGCCGGGCCATGCACCCGGAGGAGGTGGCCGAGCAGATCACCGCGCTGCGCAAGGCGGCCGCCGACCTGGGCGAAGACTTCGGCCGGTACACGGTCTCCTACCAGGTCACGATGAACATCGGCGACTCGGCCGAGCAGGCCTCCACCGCGTTCGGCGAGTACATCACCAGCTACTACCCCGAACTCAGCAAGGCCGTGGACCTGTCCAACTGGGGACCCACGGGCACCCCAGAGGTCGTGGCGGACTGGTTCCGGCGGTTCAGCGCGGCCGGAGTGGATTACTTTATTTGCCGCTTTGGTGCCCTTGACCAGTTCGGTCAGGTGGAGCGCTTCGCTGCCGAAGTGCTCCCAGCTCTTGGAGAGGAAGGAACCGCGTCATGACTGAACAGCCTCGTACGGAAGCCGGGATGCGCGCGTCGGCCGAGCTCGTGGTGGATACCTGCTTCGAGGTGACCGACGGCGACGTCGTCACGATCATCACCGACGACCGGCGCAAGCCCGAGGCGGAGATGGTGGCGACGGTGGTCGCCGAGCGGGGCGGCCTGCCCATCGTGGCCAACAACGAGGCCCAGATCCGCCGCGCCCTGGCCGACACGCTGTTTCCCATGGTGCCGCCGCGCAACCTGCACCAGGCCATGGTCACCTCGGACCAGATCATCATCATGACCAACCTGGAGTGGGCCAACCGCTTCGCGCACGTGCCCGCGGTCAAGGAGTCGGTGGCCAACATGGCCCGCATCGGGTCCATCGAGGAGGGCTTCGGACGCTGGCCGATATCGGTCGCCGACATCGAGGCGACCATCGGCAACGCGAAGAAGGCCATCGCCAGGCTCGAAGGCAAGAAGCGCGTGCGGGTCACCTCGCCGGCGGGCACGGACGTCGTGGTCAGCATCGAGCGGCGGCCCGCCCTGGAGGTAGTGCCGGTGAAACAGCCGGGCGCGATGATGGGGCCGGCCCCGCTGTGGGGTGAGGTGGCCTACGCCGCGGTGGAGGACCAGACCAACGGCACCATCGTGATCGACGGCAACATGCTCGGCATCGGCATCCCCCGGCACGTGGAGCACCCGATTACCTGGCACGTCGAGGACGGCAAGTACCAGGCCATCGAGGGCGGCGCGGAGGCGCGCCGGCTGCTCGACGTGATCACCGGCGTGCCCGGCACCGAGACCGTGGCCGAGTTCGCGTTCGGGACCAGTGACTTCGCGCCGGTCGGCGATCCTTCGGAGAAGGGCCGCAAGGGCACCGTGCACTTCGCCCTGGGCGACAACCAGAACTGCTACCCCGGCGGCCAGAATAAGAGCATCCTGCACCTCGACGGCGTATGCCACGATGTGTCGCTGCAGATCCTGGACACCGGGGAGTACATCGTCAAGGACGGAGTCTGGCAACTGTGACCCCAGGTCGGGCTGGGGGGGCCGTCCCCCCGGGACAGCAGAGCGTTGCGGTCATCACGCTGGCCGACGTACCTCCAGTCGAGCTGGCGGGCGGCAGCTGGTCCCGGGTCCTGGTGGCGGAGCAGACGGTCGGCGGAAACGCCTCGGCCCTGGGCTATTCGGTGTTCAAGCCGGGCACCTCGACCGCCGACCTGTCGCACTCGGTCGAGGAACTCGCCTACATCGTCAGCGGCAGCGGCGTGATCCGGCTGGAGACCAAGGACGTCCCGGTGACCGCTGGCCAGGCGCTCTACGTCCCGGCCCGGCTCTGGCACACGGTTGTGAACCCGGGCGGCGAGGATCTGGTGATGGTCTTCTCGTTCCCCTCGCCTGGTTACCCGCCGACCGAGCGCCGCGAGCCGGTGAAGTGACGGGCCCGACCGTGACGGGCCCCACGGGGCGGCCGCCGGCCACGGCGGAGGAGGCGGTCCGGCAGGTGTCGCTGGCCTGCCAGGTCATCGCCCGGTTCGGCCAGGAGGACCTCACCCTGGGCCACGCCAGCGTCCGCGGGCCCGACGGGCGCACCGTCTACATCAAGCGCAAGGGCAAGGCGCTGCGCGACGTGCTCACCGAGGACGTCATCGGCATCGCGCTCGACGACCCGGACGGGTACCTGACCCCGGGCGCGCACCTCGAGACGGTCATGCACCTGGAGACCTACCTGGCCCGGCCGGACGTCGGCGCGGTGATCCACACCCACCCGATGTACTCGATCGCGCTCGGCGCCACGGCCGGCGGGCTCGAGCTGCTCTCTCACGACGGCCTGCTGTTCCCGGACGGCGTGCCCGTCTTCGACGGCACGGCGGGCCTGGTGACCACGCCGCAGGACGGGAAGGGCGTGGCCCGGGCGCTGGGCGCCGGGCGGGCGGTGCTGCTGCGCAACCATGGCATCCTGGTAGCCGGGGAGGACATCAGCTGGGCGGTGCTGACCGCGCTCACCCTGGAGCGGGCGGCGCGGATCCAGTTCATCGCCCGGACCCTCGGCGACCCGGTGCCGATCCCCCGGGAGGTGGCCCGCGAGCTGTCGGCGAGCAAGTACCAGGAGGAGTTCGCCGAAGAGTACTGGCAGGACTGGTGCCGGATGCTAGACGGGCCGCGATGACCGTAGAAAAGATCTCTGCCACCATCAACGGCAGGCCCTTCACCGGCGACGTGGCCGCCGAGGAACTGCTGCTCGACTTCCTGCGCGACCGGCTGGGCCTGACCGGCGCGAAGCAGTCCTGCGAGGTCCAGGTGTGCGGGGTGTGCACGGTGCTAGTGGACGGGAACCCGGTCAGCTCGTGCTGCTACCTGGCCGCCGACATCGACGGTCGCGAGGTGGAGACGATCGAAGGTCTGATCGGCTCGGACTTCCACCAGCGCGCGGTCGGGGCCTTCATGCGGCACGCGGCCGTCCAGTGCGGCTTCTGCACCTCCGGCATGCTGCTGACCGCCAAGGCGCTGGCGGGCCGGGGCCTGGGCGGCGACCGTGACGCGATCGCCGAGGCGATGAGCGGCAACCTGTGCCGCTGCACCGGCTACCGGTCGATCCTCGACTCGCTCACCGAGATCCTGGGGGATAGCCAGTGAGCGACACTAGGCCCGGCGAAGGCGCCATCGGACCCCGCGCTGAAAGCGCCATCGGACCCCGCGCTGAAAGCGCCATCGGACCCCGCGCTGAAAGCGCCATCGGACCCCGCGCTGAAAGCGCCATCGGACCCCGCGCTGAAAGCGCCATCGGACAGAGCGTGGAGCGTGCCGACGGCCGGCTCAAGCTGGCCGGGCAGGCCGAATTCACCGGCGACATCCGGCTGCCCGGCATGCTCTACGGCGCGGTCCTGCACAGCCCGGTGGCGCACGCCCGGATCTCCTCCGTCGACATCTCGGCGGCGGACAAGCTCGACGGCGTGGTCGCCATCCTCACGGCTGAGGACCTATCCGACCTGGACCCCTACTACGGTCACGCACTGCGGGACCGCCCGATTGTGGCCATCGGCAAGGTCCGGTTCACCGGCGAGCCGGTCGCGGTGGTCGCGGCGGAGTCTCAGGCCGCGGCCGACCTAGCCGTCACGCGCATCAGCGTCGACTACGACGAACTGCCCGTCGCGGCCAGCCTCGACAAAGCGCTGGCCCACGACGGGCCCCTGGTCCACGAGGAGGCCGCCCGGCCGGGCAGCGCGCACGGGCTGGGGAAGCTCCCGGACCGAGACGGCAACGTCTGCTACCGCTACTCGTTCCGCCGCGGCGACGTCGACCGCGCGTTCGCCGAGGCGGCGGTGGTGGTCGAGGGCGAGTACACCTTCCCCGCCGTCTACCAGTACTCGATGGAGACCCACACCACGATCGCGCACTGGCACGGCGGCGAGCTGACCCTGTGGTCCTCCTGCCAGCACCCGTTCCTGGTCCGGCAGGAGATCGCCGTGCTGTTCGGGCTGCCGCTGGAGGATGTCCAGGTGATCGTGCCGTTCCTCGGCGGCGGTTTCGGCAGCAAGTCCTACACCAAGATGGAGCCGCTGACCGCGGCCATCGCGCGCAAGGCCGGGCGCCCGGTGCGGATCCTCAACGCTGTTCACGAGTCGATGATCACCACCCGGCGGCACAACATGACCTGCCGGATGCGCACCGCGGCCGCCGCCGACGGCACCGTCCTCGGCCGCACGGCGGAGGCCTGGCTGGACACCGGCGCGTACGCGGACAACGGCCCCCGGGTCACGGCCACGGCAGGCGACGCCGCCCCGGGCCCATACCGCTGGCAGGCGGTGCAGGTGCAGGCGCACTGCGTCTATACCAACACCGGGCCGGCTGGCTCCTACCGCGCGTTCGGCGCCACCCACCTGCAGTGGATTGGGGAGTCGCAGCTGGACGAGGTGGCCCGCCGGCTGGGCATGGACCGGCTGGAGATCCGCTGCCGGAACCTGCTGCGCCCGGGAGAGGAGGTCCGTCCCGGCGGCAAGCCGCTCGACGCCGACCTGATCGGCGACGTAGAAAAGGCCGCAGAAGCCGTTGGATGGGGCGAACCGCCAGCCCGTTCGGCCCAAAAAAACAAGCGGCGCGGTCGCGGCGTCTCGGTCGGCCTGCTCGCGGCCGGGGCCCACCCCGTCTCCATGGCCACGGTGCGGATGGGTCCGGACGGCTCGGTCGCGGTCCTGGTCGGCACCACCGAACTCGGCCAGGGGGCCCGCACCGTGATGGCCCAGATCGCCGCCGGCGTCCTCAAATCGCCCGTCGACAAGGTCGTGGTCCGCGGCACCGACACCAGGTACACGCCCTATGACCGGTCCACCGGGGCCAGCCGGTCCACCACGGTGGCGGGCCTGGCCGTCCAGCGGGCCGCGCAGAGCGTCCTGGACGCGCTGCTTGAGACGGCCGCGGCCCGGCTGGAGGCCCCGCCGCAGCTGCTCACCCCGGCCGACGGCGCCATCCGCGACGCACACGGCCGGTCGATGACCCACGCGGAACTGGTCCGCGCGCGCTTCGGCTTCGACGGCGGCGAGCTCATCGGCCACGGCCGCGTCCAGCCCGAAGGCGGCAGCGGCTCCTACGCCGAGGGGCCCGTCTTCTGGGAGGTGTGCGTGGCCGGCGCCGAGGTGGAGGTGGACACCGAGACCGGCGTCGTCACCGTGCTGCGCACCTCCAGCGTCGCCGACGTGGGCCGGGCCATCAACCCGCAGCTGGTCACCCGCCAGGACGAGGGCGCGACCCTGCAGGGCATCGGCAACGCCCTGTTCGAGGAGATGCATTTCGCGCCGGACGGCATGCTGCTGAACGACACCCTGCTCAGCTACCGAATCCCCGCTTTCCGTGACGTACCGGCCGCAATGAAGTGCTCGATCGTCGAGAATGGCGATGGCCCCGGCCCGTTCGGGGCCAAGGGCTGCGGCGAAGGCGCGCTGGCCGCGATCCCGGCCGCCATCGTCAACGCGCTGGCCGACGCCGGCGTGCCGATGAACACGTTGCCGCTCACCCCGGAGCGGGTGTGGCGGCGGATTCAGGACCTGAAAACCAGCTGGAACCCCGGAGGTAATGCACATGAGCGTTCCGAAGGTCGAGGCGGTGATCGGCGCCGGGACCATGGGGCCTGGCATGGCGGCGGTCCTGGCCCGGGCCGGGTCGCAGGTAAGGCTCTACGACATCAGCGCTGAGGTGCTCGACCGGGCCAGGGGCGCCTGCGAACTGGCCAGCCAGGCCCTCGACCGGATGGAAGCGGCCAGCACCCCCGGCGGGTCCGTCGCCTTCGAGCCCGATCTCGGGACGGCCCTGGCGGGCGCCAGCCTGGTGCTCGAGACGATCCCCGAGCAGCTTGAGCTCAAGCGCGAGGTCACCGCCGAGCTGGAGGGGCACCTGGAGGCCGACGCGATCATCGCCACCAATACCTCGGGCCTCGGTGTCAGCTCGATCGCCAGCGCGCTGCAGCATCCGGCCCGCTTCGTCGGCATGCACTGGTCCAACCCGCCGCACCTGGTCCCGATGATCGAGGTCGTGCCGGGCGAGCAGACTGCCGCCGGGACGACGGAGAAGATCGTCGAAATCATCCGGGCCTTCGGCTACGAGGCGATCACCGAGAAGGAGGTGCCCGGCTTCGTGGAGAACCGGATCCTCTACGCCATCCTGCGCGAATGCCTGTCGCTGGTGGAGCGCGGCATCGTCTCGGAGGCAGACCTGGACACCTGCGTCAAGTGGGGGATCGGTTACAAGCTCGCGGTCATCGGTCCGATGCGCCTCCTCGACCTGGCCGGCCTTGATATCTATTCAAGCGTGGCTTCTTACCTCAATCCGGACCTATCCTCCTCTACCGGAGTTCCCGAGATGATCACCGAACGAACCAGGGCAGGCCAGCTCGGCATGAAGACCCTGGGCGGCATCTACCCCTATACGCAGGAGCAGGTGGCCGAGCGCCGGGCCGAGATCGCCAACGGCCTGATCGCCGTCCGCAAGACCCTAACCGCGCTGTGAGGCCGACATGCCGGAAAACAAGCACGTCAAGAAGGTCTATATCCTCGATGGCGGCTCGCTGGTCATCGACCGCTCGCAGGTCCTGTGGCACATCGACGTGGGCACGCCGGTGCGGTTCCCGGTGTACAGCGTGCTCATCGAGCACCCGGACGGGCTGTTCATGTACGACACCGGCTACGACCTGGATCACGTCAACCGGGTGCTGCCGTTCGAGCAGCCGCAGCAGACCCCGGACCAGACCATCCCGGCGCAGCTCAAGGCGTGCGGCTTCGACCCGGAGCAGGTCAACTTCGTCATCAACTCGCACTTCCACTTCGACCACGTGGGCGGCAACAAGTACCTGACCAACGCCACCACCCTGGTCAACACGGCGGAACTACGGCACGCCAAGGTCCCCGAGCCGTTCGAGCACCTGGGCTACTCGGACCTGTCTTTCGATTTCCCCGGCACCAAGTACGAGCGGATCAGCGGCGACATCGAGATCGCGGACGGGATCTGGCTGTATGAGACCCCGGGTCACACCGCCGGGCACTACTCGCTGCTGGTCGAGATGGACGACCAGCCGTCGATGATCTTCGCGGGCGACGCGGCCTACACCTACGAGAACCTCGAGCGGCTGATCGTCGGCGGGTTCCACCTGGACCCGACGGCCTCGGTCGAGTCGCTGCGCCGGCTGAAGCGGCTGGCCCGCGCGAACGACGCGCAGATCTACCCGTCGCACGAGATGGCCCCGTTCCTGTCCTGGCAGAAGGCGCCGAGCTACTACGAAGGGTGAGGAGCGTCATTCAGAACCGACTAGCGAGCACGGGCCTTTTGAGCCCGTGCGAGCGGTCGGTGCCCGTAAGGGTCGGCGAGAACCCCGACGCAAATCTGAATGACGCGAACTCTTGAAATGAGGCAGAGCGTGAAACTCGAAGGTCGTGTCGCGATCGTGACCGGCGCGGGCCAGGGCATCGGCCGGGCCATCGCGGAGAAGCTGCGCGACGAGGGCGCCGGCGTGATCGTGGCGGACAAGAACGCCGAGACCGCGGCCAAGACCGCCGCGGAGATCGGCGGGACCGCGCACGTCACCGACGTCAGCGACCCGGACCAGGTCAGCGCCCTGGTCGCGGCGGCCGTGGACCAGTTCGGCCGGATCGACATCCTGGTCAACGACGCGGCGATCGTGCCGTTCGTGCCCTGGGAGGAACTGGATTTCGCGGAGTGGCGCCGGGTCATGTCGGTGAACATCGACGGGGTGTTCCTGATGTGCAAGGCGGTCTACCCGCACATGAAGGCGGCCGGGTACGGCCGGATCGTGAACATCGCCTCGAACGTGGTCACGGCGGGCACCCCGAACATGGCGCACTACGTGTCCTCCAAGGGCGCCGTCTTCGCCTTCACCCGGTCGCTGGCCACCGAGGTCGGCGCGCACGGCATCACCGTCAACGCGGTGGCTCCCGGCCTGACCGCCAGTGAGGGCGTGCTGGCGAGCCCGCACGCCGGGGCGTTCGACTTCGTGGTGTCGCTGCAGTCCATCCCGCGCCGCGGGGTCCCGGCCGACATCGCCCCCGCGGTGGCCTTCCTGGCGTCGGCGGAGGCGCACTGGATCACCGGCCAGATGCTGACCGCCGACGGCGGCCACACCCGGCACTAGATGAAGCTCGCCCCATGAAGCTGGCACCGTTCACCGTGCATCGCCCGGGTTCGATCGGGCAGGCCTCGCGCCTGCTCGCCGACCTGGGCGATGACGCGGCCGCCTACTGCGGCGGCACCGAACTGCTGCTCGCGATGAAGCTCGGCCTGGCCAGCTACGAGCACCTGGTCGACCTGAAGCGGGTATACGGCCTGCGCGGGATCGCCGCGGACGGCGGCATGACCCGCATCGGCGCGGCCACCACCCACCACGAGATCGAGACGTCCGCGGCGCTGCGCGCCCGCTACCCGGAGATGTCCGCGATGATCTCCCGGGTGGCCAACCTGCGGGTCCGCAGCGTCGGCACCCTGGGCGGCAACCTGTGCTTCGCCGACCCGCACTCCGACCCGGCCTCGTTCCTGATGGCGGTGGGCGCGACCCTGGTCTGCCAGCGGGGCCAGGCGACCCGCCGCCTCCCCGCGGCGGAGTTCCTGACCGGCCTGTACGAGACCGCCCTGGCCCCCGGCGAGCTCCTGGTCGCCGTCGAACTGCCCGCCCGCCCTGACCGGACCGGCCTGTCCCACCTGCGCATGAAGCTCACCGAACGCCCGGTGGTCACCGTCACCGCCCTGGTCACCCTCGCGCCCGGTAGTGAGGTCTCGCAGGCCTGCCTGATCGTGGGCTCGGTCGCCAGCACCCCGTTCGCCGCCGACACGGCCTCTTTTATCGGCGCCACCCCCGCGGACTTCACCACCCGCGCCGAGTCCTGCGCCGAGGCGGCCGCCACCGCCTGCGCCCCCCTCCCCGACGGCGAAGCCTCCCCCGACTACCTGAGCCACCTAGTCCGCATCCACGCCCGCCAGGCCCTAGGTGAAGCCTTCGCCGCCGCCTCGTCCTAGTCCCGCGGACCTCCAGGCGGCCAGGAACCGGACTATCCCCGACGTGCTGCCAGCCCCAGAACAGCCGCTGCACGTGCTGTTCTGCGGCATCAACCCCAGCCTGTACTCGGCCGCGACCGGCTGGCACTTCGCCCGGCCGGGCAATAGGTTCTGGCCGGCCCTGCACCTGTCTGGCTTCACCCCGCGCCGCCTGGCCCCGCACGAGCAGCACCTGCTGCCCGGCTATGGCTTGGGCATCACCAACCTGGTGGCTCGCGCCACCGCGCAGGCCTCTGAGCTCGACGCCGCCGAACTCCAGGCCGGCGGCGAGCGCCTGCTGACCCTGGTGACCGAGCACCGACCCCGTATCCTCGCCATCGCCGGCGTAACTGCCTACCGCACCGCGTTCGGCCATCCCCACGCCACCATCGGCCCGCAGTCCCCGCAGGCCGTCGGCGTTCAGCCCCCGCAGGCCGTCGGCGTTCAGCCCCCGCAGGCCGTCGGCGTTCAGCCCCCGCAGGCCGTCGGCGTTCAGCCCCCGCAGGCCGTCGGCCCCCAGGTGTGGGTTCTCCCTAACCCCAGCGGCCTGAACGCGCACTGGACCCTAGACGCGATCGCCGCCCAGTTCGCAGCGATGCGCGCCGCCGCCGCCTCCGCCTGCGACGCACATCACTCACATCTAAACCTGTAGCCACTCCCGCAGGACGGGGCGGCGCGGGGCTGCGCTCCGTTCCGCGCCGCCCCTCGCCACCTCGGTTTCCTAGCCCGCCCGCTAGGTAAATGTGCCTGAGCGCCGACGGCCCGCCTTTACGGCGGGCGGGCCGCCGACCTCACTGGCACAGAGCCAGAGGGGAGCGCCGGGGTTCGGATCACCTGGTGACCAGAGCCCCGGCGCTCCCTTGCTGACGCCCCCCAAAACTCGCTCCCGGTGTTAAGAGTGCGATACCTCACAATCGCCAGCGCTTTTTTGAAAAGATTTCTGCGGAGATCTTGGAGGCACAGGTGACCGACGCGGAACCGCCCGGGTCAGCTGGCGACGGCACCGAACCCGACCCTAGGTTCACCTTTGCCAACGAGCGCACCTTCCTGGCCTGGAGCCGCACGGCCCTCGCGCTGGTGCTGGCGGGTCTCGGCGTGGTCCAGCTGCTGCCGCCCTTCCCTGGCGTGCCCTGGGGGCGGCGTGCGCTCGGCTTGCCGCTGATCGTGTTCGGCGCGGTCGTGGCCGTGGTCGCGTACCGCGAATGGGGCAGGAGCCAGCGGGCGATGCGGCATGGCCAGCCGCTGCCTCGGTCGGTCATGCCATGGCTGCTCGCCGCGGTCATCACCGTCATTGCGATCACCGCCGCCGTCGTGGTCCTGGTCTCGGCCCTGCGATGATAGTCCCGCGATGACAGGGCCAGCGATGACAGGGCCAGCGATGACAGGGCCAGCGATGAGGTGCCCACAATGGTGACCGGCCAGGACGATTACGAGGACGGTGACCCCGGTCTGGCCCAAGCCCGGACCTCGCTGGCCTGGACGAGGACGGCGCTGTCCTTCGCCGCCGTCGGCGGCGTCGTGCTAAAGAAGGACCTCGTTGCCGGGCTGATCATCATGGCCGCCACCCCGGTGATCTGGCAGCTCGGCCGCCTCGGCTACGATCGCCCAGGCCGGCTGAAGCTGGTCACCGCGACCATCGTCGTCATCTCCCTGGTCGCCCTGGCCGTAGCCGTGACCCATTGACGGGCCGCAAGCCGCCAGCGCAATAGTTAAGCATCTACTTGACTATTGACCCGCAGGCCGAGATTCAGGCCGCGGCGGACGAGATGGTGGCCTCCGGTTCGACCGGCTTATCGCAGAAAAGGAGAACACCGATGAATACCGCACTTGACCAGCGGTTCAGCGACCCCGACGCAACACCCGCCAGCTGGGACCAGACCCGCCAGATCCTCGAGGAGGCTCAGCTGTCCTGGATCTGCACGGTCCGCGCCGACGGCCGCCCCCACCTCACTCCTCTGGTGGCCGTGTGGCTGGACGGAGCGCTCTACTTCTGCACCGGCGCCGGCGAGCAGAAGGCCGTCAACCTGCGCGGCAACCCGCACGTGCTGCTGCTGACCGGCTGCCACCGGTGGGACGAGGGACTCGACGTGGTGGCCGAGGGCGACGCCGTCCGGGTGACCGACGACGCCCTGCTCACCCGGCTCGCGCAGGCCTGGGCAAAAAAGTGGGACGGGCGATGGCAGTTCCAGGTGCGCGACGGCAGCTTCGATCCAGTCGGCGGGCAGGCGCTGGTGTTCGAGGTCCGGCCGGCCAAGGTCCTCGCGTTCGCCAAGGGCCGCTTCGGCCAGACACGCCACAGCTTCACTTAGTACTCTGGCCGAGCCCACACCTGCGGGAGGACCCATGGACACGCTGCTACCCGGCATTACGGCCGAACGGGTGCCGACCAGCCGCCTGATCGTCAACGTCCTCTCGGTGGCCGGGCGCACAGACGGGAGCACCGCTGAGAGCACCGGCGAGAGCGCGGCCGTGCTGTTGGTGCATGGCAACGTGTCGTCCTCGCTGTTCTGGCAGCCGATGATGCTGGCGCTGCCGGAAACCTTCCGGCCGCTGGCCACCGACCTGCGGGGCTTCGGCGACACCGACGACGAGCCAGTGGACGCCAGCCGCGGGGTGCGCGACTTCTCCGACGACCTGGCCGCCGCCATCGACGCCCTCGGCCTGGACACGGTGCACCTAGTCGGCTGGAGCATGGGCGGCGGGGTGGTCCTGCAGTACCTGGTGGACCGGCCGGGCGCGCACCGGGTCGCGTCGCTGACGCTGGTGGATCCGGTCTCGCCGTTCGGGTTCGGCGGGACCAAGGGCGTGGACGGCATGCTGTGCGACCCGTCGGGCGCCGGGTCCGGCGCGGGCGGTGCCAACCCGGAATTCGTGGAGCGGCTAGCGGGCCAGGACCGCACGGACAAAAGCGCGCTGTCGCCGCGGCGGGTGCTGCTCGCGCATTACGTCAAGCCGCCGCACGTGCCCGAGCACCTGGACATCTTCGTCGAATCGATGCTGTCCACCCGGGTCGGCCAGTACCACTACCCGGGCACCTCGCGCCAGGTGGACGCCTGGCCGGGCTTCGCGCCCGGCGACTGGGGCGTGCTCAACACCATGGCCCCCACGCATTTCCGGATCGCCGACCTGTCGGAGGTGGAACCCAAGCCGCCAGTGCTCTGGCTGCGCGGCGCCGACGACGTCATCGTCTCCGACACCTCCCTGTACGACCTGGCCTACCTGGGCTCCATCGGCGCGGTCCCCGGCTGGCCCGGCCAGCAGGCCTGCCCGCCGCAGCCAATGGTCGCGCAGACCCGGGCCGTGCTGGACGGCTACGCCGCGGCCGGCGGCCGCTACCGGGAGGTGGTCATCGAGGACGCAGGTCACGGCCCGCACCTGGACCAGCCGGAGCAATTCCTGGCCGAACTAACGGATCATCTAGCCGGCCCCTGACCGCCGGAGAGTCCTTCAGCGGCTGCGCTGGGCGGCCAGGATGCGGCGGATGTCCTTGGTCTCCTGGTCGGTGTACCGGTCCAGGATCGCGTGCAGGTCGTCCAGGTCGGCCTGGCTGTTGTAAGTGGCCAGCTCGCGCTGGAGCGCCACCCGCGTGGCGTGCGCGTCGCGGCTTTCGCGAACCTGAGTGCGGACCGTGGTCCACAGCGAAGTGATCGAGCGAGTTGCGGTCTGCATTTTGTCTGTCCTCCATTCTTGTGGCTTCCATTCCAGTGTGCGGCGCCATGAACTATGCGTCCAATGACTTAATGACAACTGAAATATGAGCTAAAGTCATGGGACATGGACACCGATGCGCTGCGCTGGCTCCAGCAGGTGGCCGACGGCACCACCGTGACCGAAGTCAGCGACCTGGAGTCGGTCACCCAGTCCGGCGTCTCGCGGGCCCTGGCCCGCCTGGAGGCGCAGATCGGCACGCCGCTGCTCCGCCGTTCCGGCCGGACGCTGCGGATGACGCACGCCGGGGCGGTCTTCAAGCCGCACCTGGACGCGCTGCTGCATCACCTCGACGACGGCATCGCCGCCGTCAGCCAGCTCATCGACCCGGACACCGGCGTGGTGGCGCTGGCCTTCCAGCAGTCCCTGGGCACTTGGCTCGTCCCCGACCTGGCCCGCAGCTTCCGGGCCGCGCACCCGGGCGTTCGCTTCCAGCTCACCCAGGTGCGGGACGAGCCGAACTCGGTGCCCCTGGACGGCGGCAACGCCGATCTTGAGCTCGGCACCCGCCGGCCTCCGAACTCGCCGGACGTGTCGCTGCACACGCGGCTGATCGCGCTCGAACCGCTGCGGCTGGCGCTGCCGCACGAGCACCGGCTGGCTGGTCAGCGGCAGGTCCGTCTGGCCGACGTGGCCGGGGAGCCCTTCATCGGCCTGCGGCCGGCCTCGGCGCTGCGCACGCTGACCGATGAGCTGTGCGACCAGGCTGGCTTCCGGCCCCAGGTCATCTTCGAGGGCGACGACCTGTCCAACGTCCGCGGCTTCGTCGCGGCCGGCCTGGGCGTCGCCGTCATCCCCGCGCCGCGCGCCGGATCACCGGAGGCCGCGGTAGGCCCGGTGGTCTACC
Organism: uncultured Actinomycetes bacterium; assembly: GCA_963769715.1. Lineage (GTDB taxonomy): Bacteria > Actinomycetota > Actinomycetes > Streptosporangiales > Streptosporangiaceae > Palsa-504. The sequence continues at coordinate 500,864 of CAVYNE010000031.1, read as the reverse complement.
GCGAGCTCCTGGACCCGGGCGCGGTCCGGGAGATCTTCCTGACCTGGTCCGCCGAGCGCCGCCTGCTCCCCGCCACCGACCTGTTCCGCCGGCACGTCATCCGCCGGGCCGCCGGGGGCAGGCTCCCGGCCGTCTCGGAATGACGCTGAGGTCGTAGCCGGGGCTGATGCCCGCACCCGTTCGGCCCTAAAGATTTTTGGACCGAACGGTCCGGGCTCATCGCCCCGGCAACCCGTCTCCAGCTCGATTGCGCCCATCCCGGACGGGAAGTGCGTGCGCTTCGTCAGTTACGAAGACGACGCCTGCCACCGGTTCTGGGCCGCGCCGGGTCGCCGCCTAACGGCCCGCGGAGTTGTCTGCTAGTTCGGCGACGTACGGCTGGGCGTCGCGCCAGGCGGCGATCTGCTCGGGGCGGCCGTATTCGGCCAGGTAGTCCGCTACCCGGTCCTTGACGTGATCCCACACCCGGACCGACCCAGCCGCCCCGGCTAGTTCGGCGCCGGAGTCGGCCGAGAACGGGGCGAGCGGCGCGACCACCGTCTCCAGGGCCGGGTAGACGAAGACCGCGGTCGAGCGGCGGGTCACCGTGCCGCCCGCGACCACCCGGTGCCGGCCCGGGCGCAGCCGCCCGCCGGTCCACCGGGTGAGCAGCGACCCCGAGAAGACCTGCAACGCGCCCGGGATGACCGGGACGGCAATCCAGTCCCCGTCGGCCGTCTGGACCTGCAGCCCTGCATAATCTCCCTCTTGTGCCAGGACCGTGACCGCCGAGTCGTCCGCGTGCTCGAGCAGCAGCAGTTTGTCACTATCCACTGCTCGCCTCTGGGGCCCCACCCACCTCCCCGGCCCTCTCCACTGGCGCTGCCTTCCCTCGTCGCTCGTCCCTCGCTCCTCAGTCCAGGCGGCGCCGCGCCCCTCCGGCTCGCTGGTGCTGTCCGCGGTCGTTTCGGGGTACGCCCAGGTCGGGTAGTCGTTGACGGTCAGCCGCAGGTGCGGCAGCGCGCCCAGGCCGAACGTGTCCGCCGGCCCGCCCTGGGCCCTGGCGTACAGGCTGAGCATCCGGTCCGCCAGCCGCCGGGAGGCCTCGATGTACCCGAACGCCGCGCCCCGCAGCCCCGGGTCATCGTGCGGCCACACGTTGGCGTGCGCGTACAGGCCGAGGTAAGCCTCGTCCAGGCCCGCCGCGCGGGCGTGCCCGATGTCGTCGAACTGGGCCACGTTGAAGCGCTCGAGTTCGAGCCGCCCGAAGTCGTCCGGCCATTGCCGCCAGCCGCGGTAGGGGTGCGGGCTGGCCAGTTTGGCCTTCTCCGCGCGCGGCCGGCCGAGTAGCCGGGCCGTCCGGGCGCTCAGGTCCGCGATGAGGTCCTGCGGCACGCCGTGATTGACCACCTGGACGGCGCCCAGGTCCTCGGTGGCGGCCCGCACCGCGGCAAGCTGCGCGCCGTCTCCGGCCTCGGCGGCATCGAGATCGATCACGGGAATGGCGCGCTGCATCGGCTCTCTCCTTCGAGTCTTGGGCAGGTCTCCTTCACTATTCCAAACCGGACCTACCTCGCTCCATTCCCCAGGAGCCAAACCGGACTTACCTCGCTCCATTCCCCAGGAGCCAAACCGGACTTACCTCGCTCCATTCCCCGGGGAGCGACTTACCTCGCTCCATTCCCCGGGAGCTCAGTGGCCTGGCCTACGTGGTCTGATCTGGCCTGGTCTGGCCTGACCTGGGCGGCGTCGGTCCTTGCGCCCCACACCGCAGATCGCGTCGACTTCGCGGGGCTCGCGGCCGGCGGCCACGATCTCGGGCCGCCAGCGGGACGTGGTGACGACGCCGGGCGGCACCAGGGCCAGGCCGTCGAAGAAGCTGGTGATCTGCTCTGGGCTCCGCAGGTGGTAGGAGTCGGCCGAGTTCTGGTTGTAGGCGGCGACCGCCTGGTTCAGCGCGGGGCTGGTGTCGGTGCCGTCGCTGAGCGCCAGGTAGCTGCCCGGCGGCAGGGCGCCCATCAGCGTGTTCACGATCGAGCCGGGGGCGGCGGAGTCGGGGACCTGCCCCAGGATGCCCAGCATCATCAGGGCGACGGGCTGGCCGAAATCCAGCGTGCCGGCGGCTACCTCGAGGATCTCCTCGGTGTCGCGCACGTCGGCTTCGATATAGCTGGTCAGGCCGCCCGGGGCGCTTGCCAGCAGCGCGCGGGCATGGACGAGCACGAGCGGATCGTTGTCGACGTAGACGACCTTCGACTCCGGCGCAATCTGCTGGGCGATCTGGTGGGTGTTGTCAGCGGTAGGCAGGCCGGTGCCGACGTCGAGGAACTGCCGGATCCCGGCCCCGCCGGCCAGGTAACGCACCGCGCGAGCCAGGAAACGGCGCTGCAGACGGGCGATATGGGCGATGTCGGGAAAAATCTGCATGATCATGTCGCCGACCTCGCGGTCGGCCGCGAAGTTGTCCTGGCCGTCCAGCAGGTAGTTCCAGACCCGGGCCGAGTGCGCGGTGCGGGTGTCGAGCTGGGGCGGCGGGGTTCCCTCGCTCTCCGATGGACTGCCCGATGGACTGCGTGCCACTGCGCGTGCCTCCCCGTTTGCGGCACCAATGAGCCTGATCAGCCGGAGATAAATCCTTTTGTGATGCCGCCGACAGCTTACCAACGTCCCGGCAGGGGGCTACCGCCGTCGTCGGCGGCCGCGCGTCCTCCGGTGATGACGCCAGCCGGCCGGGGTCGGGTGCTGGCCTGGGAACTTCAGCACCCGGGGGGAAACCCCCGATGAGATCAGGGGGTCCGCACCGTCGTATTTTTTGCCGCCCGATACCTACCGTAAAGGTACGGGGAGCAGAGGTTAACCGGGGAAACGGGGTAGCTGAGATGACGGCCGTGGTAAGCCGGGAGCGCGCCAGGGCGACGTGCCTGACGGGAGCCGCCGGGGTGCTGATGCTGGCAGTCGCCTTCGCGATGATGGTCGTAGCCGCGCCCGGCCACGTGCACGGCCCAGCGAAGCCGTCCGTCGCCCAGCTCACGACGGACGTGGGCCGTCAGCTCGCGCCGAGGAGCGATTCGGCCAGGGCGCGCGCGTGCCGGGCCGGGCCAGCGGCGGACAGCATCTGGGCCGAGGCGTACGTGCCCTCCCGCCTTCAGCGGTTATCCCGCCGTGCGCGCGGCCCGCGGACCGCGCAGCACCAGCATCGAACGGGGTCCGACCGTGACCCGATCACCAGCCTGCCGCGGCGCATCCGCCGAACCCACATCCGCCGAACCCGCAACAGCATCCGCCGAACCTGCAGCCGCCTCGACGCGTACCTGTGGTTTGACCTGGACCCGGCACCCGTGCAAGCTTGAGGACCGTGCAGGCGCAGGATCTTGGCCGCCGCCACCAGCCACCCGTGCCGGAGCTGGAGGACGGCCCCCGCCCCGTGGGGGCGGCCCGTGTCACCTCTGCGCTGAGCCACGGCCTGCGGCGCATCCGCCCCTTCGCGCCGGACATCGCCTGGGCGGTGTTCGTGGGCCTCAACCTGGCGGCGATGCGGCTGCTGCCGGCCTGGCAGACAGTCCCGTTCCTGGTCATCTGGGTGAGCCTGACCGTTATCTATGGCTTCCGGCTGTGGCGCCTGCAGCCGACCATCTTGACCTGGGCGGCGGTGACGCTGGCCACCGGCGGCATCATCGGCGTGCAGGTGCTCAAGGGACAGCAGGACGCCGACTACCTGGCCGAGGTCCCGCTGATCGCGCTGATGTTCCTGGTGATGGTCTGGCATGGCCGCAGGCGGCTGGCGGCCACCCAGGAACGGCTGACCGCCATGGAAGAGGTGCACCGCATCTCCCAGGAAAACCTGCGCCTGCTGGAACAGCAGCGCCAGTTCCTGCAGGACGCCTCCCATGAGCTGGGTACCCCGATCACCGTCGCGCTCGGCCATGCCGAGCTCATCGCGCAGGCGGCCGGAGACACCGAGGTGGCCGCGGACGCCCGGGTGGTCACCGGCGAGCTGGCGCGGCTGCGCAGGCTGACCAACCGGCTGCTGCTGCTGGCCTCGGCCGGGACTCCGGGCTTCCTGCAGGTGGCCCCGGTGGCCACCGATTCCCTGGTCCTCGACGCGCTGGAACGCTGGGGTCATGTGCCCCGCCACTGGCGGCTAGGCGAGGTGGCCGAGGCCACCGTGCTCGGTGACGATGACCGGCTCGTCGTGGCGCTGGACGCCCTGCTGGAGAACGCCGTCGCTCACACCGAGCCGGGCGACCGCATCGAAGTCAGCGTCCGCCTCGATGACGGGCAGGCCGTCATCGCCGTGACAGATTCCGGCTGCGGCATCCCGCCGACCGACCTGGACCGCATCTTCGGCCGTTTCACCCGCGCCGAGCCGTACCGCAGCCGCGAAGCCGGCGGATTCGGGCTCGGCCTGCCCATCGTGCAGGCCATCGCCGAAGCCCACCACGGCTCCGTCCGGGTGCACAGCGCCAGCGGCCACGGCGCGACATTCGAGCTGGTCATACCCGCGGCCCCCGAGTTAACTCCGCTGGGAAATCTCGTACGAGACCTCGATCTGCAGTGGCAGCGCGCCGCTGGGAGCTAGTTCCTGACCGGTCATCGCGGGCGCCCCGCCATGACCGTCAGCCCTCAGTGGCCCGGCACCACCGGTAGCGATGTTCCGGACGCCCGCCGCTGCCGTAGCGGAGCCTGATCTCGACGCGCCCCACCTCGTGCAGGTGGCTTAGGTAGCGCTGCGCCGTGGCCCGGCTCATCCCGGTCATCTCCGCCACCTCGGCGGCCGACATCTCCTGCCCGCCGGAGGCGAGCAGCCGCTCGACGGCCTCCAGCGTGTGCTGCGACCGGCCCTTCGCGCCGGCCAACTGGTCCTGGGCCCGCAGCGCGCCGAAGACCCGGTTGACGTTGCGCTGGTCGGGCTCGTGCAGCGCGGTGAGGCGGGACCGCATCTGGGCGTAAGACAGCAGCTTGTCGCGCAGCGCCGGGAAGCTGAAGGGTTTCAGCAGGTAGTGCAGGGCGCCCCCCTGCATGGCCGCGCGGACGCTATCCGCGTCCTTGGCGGCGGTGATCACGATCACGTCCACTGGCGGGTGCCCTTCGGCGCGCAGCCTGGCCGCCAGGTCCAGGCCATGCTCGTCCGGCAGGTACAAGTCCAGCAGCAGCAGGTCCGGGCGCAGCCGATCCACCGCCCCGACCGCCTCGGCCGCCGTATGCGCCTGGGCGATCGCCTTGAAGCCGTCTACCTTTTCAACGTAGGCGGCATGGATGTCGGCGATACGGAAATCGTCATCGACGACCACGACGCGGATCATGGCAGGACAGGTGCCCCCTTCGGCTCCTGCGGCGCACCGGCCTCCGGGATACCAGACTCGGTTCTCGGGTCCACGCCCACGCAGTGTGGGAGCACGGCGGTGAAGACCGCACCGCCGTCGTGGCCGATGCTGATCATCCCGCCGCGGCCCTCGACGACCTTCCGGACCAGCGCCAGCCCGAGTCCCCGCCGCGCGCCCGTGGTGGAGGTTTTCGTGGTGACGCCGTCCATGAAGACGGCTTCTCGCATGTCGTGGGGCACCCCGCGGCCTGAATCGCGCACGCGGACCAGCAGATCGTGCTCGACGGCGACGATCGTCAGCTCCACCCAGTGCGGCCCCGGCGCCTGGGCCGCGGCATCGATCGCGTTGTCGATGAGGTTCCCGGCGACGGTCAGCACCTGGCTGATGTCGCTGATCGGGGCGCCGACATGGCTGTCGTCCATGACGCGCAGCCGGACGTCACGCTCGTCCGCCAGCGAAACCTTCCCCAAGATCATCGCCACCAGCTTGGCGTCGCCGATGTCGGCCTGCAGCCGCTCAGTAAGGTCAGCGCGGGCGGCCGAGACATCGGTCACGAACTGGATCGCCTCGTCGTTGCGGCCCAGCTCGACCAGCCCGACCAGGGTGTGCAGCCGGTTGGCGAACTCATGCGACTGGGCGCGCAGCGTCTCGGTCAGGCCGATCGCATCGTCCAGTTGCCGTTTCAGCGCCTCGGATTCGGTCCGGTCCTGGAACGTGACTACCCAGCCGAGGTGTCGGCCCTCATGGCAGATCGGCATCCGGTTCGCCACCAGCACACGGTCGCCATGCAGCACGAGCAGATCGCTGCCCTCGATCTCACCGGTCACCACGTCGGCGAGCCGGCCGGGCGGGAGGACGTGCCGCAGCGGGCGCCCTACGAACTCCGGTAGCAGGTCCAGCAGCTGCCGGGCGAAATCGTTGGCCAGCACGATCCGCTCGTTCTTGTCGTATCCGAGCACGCCCTCCCGGATGCCGTGCAGCATCGCCTCCCGTTCCTGCAGCAGCGCCGCGATCTCGCGCAGTTCCAGGCCGAAAGTCTGCCGCTTGAGCAGCCGCGACAGGCCTAGCGCCGCCAGCACGCCCAGGGCGAGGACGGCGAGGAAGTAGACGGCCAGATCCACCAGCGTCCGGGCCACCTCCCCGGCTACCGTGGCGGTGAGGAAGCCGACCGAGACCTCGCCGATCAGCTGGCCGTGGCTGAAGATCGGGGCCTTGCCGACCGCCTCCACGCCGATGGTGCCATGCTGGATGCCCATCCAGTCCTGGCCGGTGCGGAACGGCTCGCTAGACGGCGGCTCGTTATCGGGGTACCAGACTGGCGTGCCGATCAGCCGCGGATTCGGGTGGGAGAGCCTGATTCCCTTGGCGTTGGTGACCACGACGAACTTTGCCGCCGTGCTGCGCATGGCCGCCATCGCCATACCCTGCACGGCTCCGTGCGGGCCGACGCCGCCTGGACCACCTGTCCGCACTGCCTGCTGCAGGCCGGGCTGGGAGGCGAGGCTCTGCGCGACAGCCAGGGACCGCTGCTCGTACTGATCGTCGAGCTGCCGGCTCAGGTTCCACCGCACGACGGCGAACCCGGCCGCCATGGTGACCACCAAGATCGCGACCATCATAATCACGACCTGGGTGGACAGGCGCTGCCGCAGCAGGCGCCGGATGCGGATTCTCATGGCTTCCTGGCCGCTTGTCGCTGCCGCCGTCACGGCATCTTTGCTAGGTGTTTCCGAAGTGTAACAACGTTCTGACCCATTTCTGAAGGTTGCCGGCGGTGCGCAAAACGAGCAAAACCAGCAATACGAGCTGTGTTTGCCCGCTCGCCTCCGGGGCGCTCTTAAGGCGCCGCCTTCTCTCGTCGGACCTTCGTCGCTCCTCAGTCCAGGCCGCGCCGCGCCCCTTCGGCTCGCTCGAGGATTTGCTCTGGGTCATGTCTTTTTGATGGTGAGCAGAATGTGCAAAAGCACGAGAAATGCGGCTTACTCGCGCAACCAGCACAAGTATTGTCGGCCGCATTTCTCCATTTTACCTTGGTGGCTCCTCGCGAATTTACGTGACGGAAATCTAGCCCGCCAAGGAGATGATGACGGTGGCAAGCACCTTTGCCAGACGTTCGCGTGCGGCTCGTGGCGCACGCGAACGCAGTGGCGCCGCGCAGGCGGCGCAGATTGAGTTGAGGGGGGTGACGAAGCGCTTCGCCACCCCATCGGGATCGCTGTTCACCGCGGTGCGGGACTTCGATATGACCGTCGGCCCGGGGAAGTTCTGCGCGGTGGTCGGGCCCAGCGGGTGCGGCAAGTCGACTTCGCTGACGATGGTCGCCGGGCTGGAACGGCCCAGTGCGGGCACGGTGAGTGTCGGCGGGAAGCCCGTCGACGGGATCACGGCGGGCACCAGCTTCATGTTCCAGGCCGACGCGCTGATGCCGTGGAAGACCGTGGTCGGCAACGTGGCCCTGGGACCGGTATTCCGCGGCGTGCCGAAGAAGGAGGCGGAAGCCCAGGCGCGTGAGTGGCTGAACAGGGTTCACCTGGCCGGCTTTGAGGACCATCACCCGCATCAATTGTCCGGCGGAATGCGCAAGCGCGTCAGCCTGGCCGCGGCGCTGATCAACGAGCCGTCGATCTTGCTGATGGACGAGCCGTTCGGCGCGCTGGACGTGCAGACCAAGGCGATGATGTCAAACGAGCTGCTCGGCTTGTGGGAGCAGACCAGGCCGTCGGTCATCTTCGTCACCCACGACCTGGAGGAAGCGATCGCGCTGGCCGACCAGGTGGTGGTGATGACGGTCGGACCAGGGACCGTCAAGGCGGTCTACGACATCGACCTGCCCAGGCCGCGGGGCGCGGTGCAGGAGATCCGGTTCGAGCCCCGCTTCCTGGAGCTGCACCACCAGATCTGGGAGTCGCTGCGCGAAGAGGTCGAGCGCGCGTACGCCCGCACCGCGTCCGCCGCGAGCGCACCGGGAGGACAGTCATGAGCGCCGTGCCGGTCAACCGCGGTTCTGAGTCGACCGCGCCAGCCGCGATCGGCGACCTGGCTGCGGGGGAGGAGGCCGCCGTCGCAGCCGACGTCGGCAGAAGCACCCGCCGCCGCCGGATATGGATCTGGGGCGCCCGCATCGCGACGCTGGTGATCATCCTCGGCGGCTGGCAGCTGCTCACCAGCGCGAAGATCATCGACCCGTTCTTCTGGGGCCAGCCCAGCGGGATCGTCAAGCAGCTGAACGCCTGGGTGCAGCACGGCACCACCTACGGCTCGATCTGGGAGCAGGTCTGGGTCACGTTCAAGGAAGCCGTGCTCGGTTTCATCTTCGGCGTGGCGGCCGGCGTGATCGCCGGCGTCCTGCTCGGGATGTTCACCTTCCTGGCCGATGTCGCGAGTCCCTACATCAAGATCGCGAACGCAATCCCGCGGATCGTGCTGGGCTCGCTGTTCACCGTGGCGCTGGGCCTGGGCACGCCCTCGAAGGTGGCGCTGGCCTCGGTGCTGGTGTTCTTCGTGGTGTTCTTCAACGCCTTCCAGGGCGTGCGTGAGGTGGACCGCAACCTGCTCGCGAACGCCCGGGTGCTGGGCGCCTCTAAGCCCGCCATCATCCGCCACGTGGTGGTGCCCTCGGCGCTGGTCTGGATCATCGCCAGCCTGCACGTGGCCTTCGGACTCGCGATCATCGGCGCGATCGTCGGCGAGTACCTCGGCGCCACGAAGGGGCTCGGGCTCGTGATCGCCAACGCGCAGAACAACTTCAACCCCAACGGCGTGTTCGCCGCGATGGTGATCATCGCGATCCTGGCGCTGACCGCGGAGGGCCTGATCGGCCTGCTGGAACGGCGCCTGCTGTCCTGGCGGCCAACATCACAGGCCCAGGCCGCTGCCGGCACCTGACGAGCCTGTTCCAGGCCACCGACTCACACCCACTACGCCCACAACCCACCACACCCACGGATACCAGCAGGAGTAACCCAATGTCCAGACGTACCCTCACCAAGATCGCCGCCGCGGCGAGCGTCGCGGCCCTCGCGGCCGGCCTGGCGGCCTGCGGCAGCTCGAGCAGTTCGACGGCCAGCGGATCCAATGCCGCCGCCGTGAACAACGGTTCCGGCGTGCCGACCGTCACGCTGATGGTCGGCGGCATCGACAAGCAGATCTACCTGCCCTACCAGCTTGCCCAGGACCTGGGCTTCTACAAGAAGTACGGCGTCAACGTGCAGCTCTCGACCGAGCAGGCGGGCGGCGTCGGGGCCGAGACCGCGATGGTCTCCGGGCAGGTCGACATGGCCGGCGCCTGGTACGTGCACGCCATCGACTTCCAGGCCAAGGGCAAGAACGTCGTCGACGTGGTCCAGCTCAGCGGCGCGCCCGGGGAACGGGAGATGTGCGGCAAGACCTCCAGTGTCACCTCCCCGGCGGACTGGAAGGGCAAGAGCGTAGGTGTCACCGACATCGGCTCGGGCACCGATGAGCTCACCGTCTATCTCGCCGCCCGCTACCACCTGACCACCAAGGACTTCAACCGCGTCGCCGTCGGCGCCGGTCCCACCTTCGTCGCCGCGCTGCAGCACAACCAGATCGTCTGCGGCATGACCACCCAGCCGACCGTGAACGCGATCGAGAAGCAGGGCATCGGCACCTCGGTGATCGACCTCTCCTCGACCAGCGGCGCGCAGCAGTGGCTGGGCGGCGCCTACCCGGCCGCCGGCGTGCTGGCCCAAGCCAGCTGGGTCGCCTCACACCAGGCCACTGTGCAGAAGGTCGTCGACGCGCTGGTCGCGACCATGCACTGGATCAACACCCACAGCGCGGCCGACATCGCCAACGCGATGCCGCCCGGGTTCGTGTCCAACGGGCTCACCACCAAGGCGGACTACATCTCTGCGCTGGCCAAGGACAAGGGCCAGTTCCTGCCGGACGGGATGATGCCGGCCAGCGGACCGGCCACCGTCCTGTCGATTGAGAAGTTCGTCGGCAACGTCACCGGCCCGGTCAACCTCTCCACCACCTACACCAACCAGTACGCCATCGCCGCCAACAAGCTCGAAGGCTTCTCCAGCTAACCCCGGCCCGCCGGGACCGGCCCACCGGCCGGTCCCGGCGGCTACCCCGGCCCCATCAGCTTCCCTGCCCGCCCCTGAGACCCAGGAGCAGATCAATGAACACACCTGCCCTCGACACCGACAGCCTCCAGCCCCCCGAGCCCGGGCCGCTGAACGGCATCCGCGTACTGGACATCGCCACGGTGTACGCCGCGCCGATCACGGCGATGCTGCTGGGCGACTACGGCGCTGACGTCCTCAAGATCGAGCACCCGCGCGGAGACCCGGCCCGCACCCACGGTCACAGCAAGGACGGGTACGGCCTGTGGTGGAAGGTGCTCGCGCGCAACAAGCAGGCGGTAACCCTCAACCTGTCGCACCCGGCCGGCCGCGAGCTGCTGGAGCGGCTGGCGGCCGACGCCGACGTCCTGATCGAGAACTTCCGCCCGGGCGTGATGGAGAAGTGGGGCCTGGGCCCGGACCGCTTGCAGGAGATCAACCCGGCGCTGGTGATGCTGCGCGTGACCGGCTTCGGCCAGTTCGGGCCCTACGCCACCCGGCGGGCATTCGGGACGCTCGCCGAGGCGATGACCGGCTTCGCGCACCAGACCGGCCAGGCGGACGGCCCGCCGACGCTGCCGCCATTCGGGCTGGCCGACGGCGTCGCCGGCCTGGCGGGGGCGATCGCGGTGATGCTCGCGCTCTACCGCCGTGACCGCAACGGCGGCCGCGGCCAGGTGATCGACGTCTCGCTGATCGAGCCGCTGCTGACGATCCTGGGCCCGGGCCCGAGCGTGTTCGACCAGCTCCAGGTCGTGCCGGGTCGGCACGGCAACCGCTCGCCCAGCAACGCCCCGCGCAACACCTACCTCACCCGCGACGGCCGCTGGGTCGCCATCTCCACCAGCGCCACCCCGGTCGCCGAGCGGGTGCTGCGGCTCGTCGGGCGCCCCGACATCGCCGAGAAGCCGTGGTTCCAATCCGCCAGAGAGCGCGTCCACCACGGCGACCAGCTGGACAGCATCCTGGGCGGCTGGATTCGCGCGCGCGATTTCGACGATGTCATGGCGGCCTTCGACCTGGCCGGCGCGGCGATCGCCCCCGTCTACGACGTCGAGCAGCTGATGGAGGACCCGCAGGTGAAGGCGATTGACGCGATCACGACGATCAAGGACGAGGACCTCGGGCCGCTGAAGATGCAGAACGTCATGTTCCGCCTGTCGGAGAGCCCGGGATCGATCCGTTTCACGGGGCGGCGGCTCGGCCAGGACAATGAGCAGGTCTACGGCGAACTCGGCATGGATCCGGACCGGATCGCCGAGCTGCGGGCGGACGGAGCGATCTGATGCACCGCAGCTACCTGTTCGCCCCGGGTCACAACGCCAAGCTACTGCGCCGCGTGTTCGAGGCCGGCGCGGACGCCGTGATGCTCGACCTGGAAGACGCCGTCCCACCGGACGCCAAGCAGCAGGCCCGCGCGATGGTGGCCAGCGTTCTCGCCGAACGATCCGCATGGGTGCGGATCAACACGGTGCGCACCGACCTCTCCGCCGCCGACCTCGACGCCGTGGCCGGGCTCGCCGCCGGGATCCGGATCCCGAAGGCCGAGTCCGCCGACGACGTGCAATGGGTTCACGACCGTGCCCCCGGGGCGCCGCTGATCTGCGCTATCGAGAGCGCCCGAGGGCTGCTCGCGGCCCCCGAGATCGCGACCGTCCCCGGCGTAAGGCACCTGTCTATGGGCGGCGTCGACCTGCAACGAGACCTCGGGGCCGGCGACGGCAACCTGCAGACGCTGTACGCGCGCTCCCACATCGTCGTGGCCTCGCGCGCCGCCGGGCTCGGGCCGCCGATCGACAGTGTCTACCCGCGCCTCGACGACGACCGGGGGTTGCGCGAGCAGGCCGAGTTCGCCCGCTCGCTCGGCTTCTTCGGCAAGTCCGCGATCCACCCACGCCAGCTCGAGGTCATCCACGACGTGTTCACGCCATCTGAGCAGGAGCTGACCTGGGCGCAGGCCGTGCTCGACGCGTTTGCCGCCGCCGATGGCAACGCGGTCAAGCTGCCGGACGGTGAATTCGTCGACCTCCCGGTAGCCGACCGCGCCCGGCGCCTGCTGGAGCTCGCCGGCCGGCGTCCGGCTGACGTCGGAGCATCGGGGTGACGTGATGGCGAAACGCCCGTCTGACCTGACCTGGACGCCTGACGGCATGGTCGCGCGGGTGCGACTACGGGGCAGCGCGGTGCTGGCCTCGCCGATGCTGAACCGGGGTACCGCGTTCACGCTCGCCGAGCGGCAGGCGCTGGGCCTGAGCGCGGCCCGCGCCGCGGGGACGCCGATGTGGGACCAGACGGTGGTGATCCACGGCGCAGGCACCGCTGGGATCGTCATCGCGGATGCGCTACGGCAGGCGATGATCGATGACGGCCTGTCGCCCGCCGAGGCCGTCGGCCGGTTCTACGCGCTGGACAGCAAGGGCCTGCTCACCAGCGACTATCCCGGGACGATGCGGGACTTCCAGGTTCGGTACGCCCGCCCGGCCGCCGAAGTGGCCAACTGGCGGCGCGACGTCGGCGGCGGTATCGGCCTGGCCGAGGTCGTGACCCGCGCCCGGCCCACCATGCTGATCGGGACCTCGACCCAGAGGTGTACCCGGTCAGCGGCGGCCTGTACATGTAGCCCGCCACGCACACCCGGCAGGAACTGGGCGCAGGCACGCACCACGCCCGTTCGGCCTGATTAATCCCCGTCAACGTACGGGCGGTCGGTTGCGAGGCAGGCGGTACCGGTACTGGCCTGGGGTCCGGCCCGGCAGACGAGCGTGGTGCGATAATGGCGGGATGTCGCGGCGAGTCGTGCGAACCGGTCTGATCATTGTCGGCATCGTGGTAGGGGCCACCCTGATCGGGCGGCGCCTCGGCTACAACCTGGGCACCAACACCATCGTGCGGTGCCGCCAGGGCCATCTGTTCACGACCATCTGGATTCCCGGTGTCAAGCTCAAGGAACTGGACCTGGTGGTGGCCCGGGTGCAGCGCTGCCCGGTCGGCAAGCACTGGAGCCTCGTGGTTCCCGTCCGCGAGGCGGACCTGACCGAGGAGGAACGCCAGTTCGCCCGGGCCCACCACGACATCCGCATTCCCTGACGCAAGCGCCCCGGGTCTTCGGCGGGCGGCCCCAGCTCTACGGGACTCAGTTCATGTACGACAAGGACGAACTGAAGCCACTTCTCATCGAGAACCCGGAGAACCTGGACCAGCGCCGCGCCGCGGTGGGCCTCGGCCCGTTCGCCGAGCACGAGGCCCAGATGCACCGCCGGCACTAACCCGCCACGGCCACCCGCGATCGCGTCCGGCGATAGGCTGCGGGTCCGTCCGTCCGTCCCGGGAAGCACCCCATGAAAGACCTTTTTGGGCCGAACGGACCGGCCGCGCGCCCCGCGTCCCTTCCAGCGGCCACGGGTAGGCGCTGATGCCCTACCAGCGTTCCGGGGGAGTTGGCCGTGGACGTGGCGCCGTCCGGCTCGCGCTGCATCCCCTTATGTCTGTGGAGTTTCGACCAACGGCCTGCCACATACGGCCATGCGTAAGGAGGTTTGACGTGGACACATTTGATGAGTTCTTCTGCGCGGCGATGGTCGATGAGGGCCAACCGTGTGGTTTCGGGCCGCACGGGTATCAGCAGCGGCTGGCGCAGGACGGGCTCCCCTCGGTAGTGCGGGCGCCGACCGGGACGGGGAAGACTGGCGTGATCTTGGCCTGGTTGTGGCGGCGGTTGCATGAGTCGCATCGGGACGGGACGCCGCGGCGGCTGGTGTATGCGCTGCCGCAGCGGAGTCTGGTTGAGCAGGTCGCGGGCGAGGCCGGGCGGTGGCTAGAGAACCTGGGACTTGCCGACCAGGTTGCGCTGCATGTAGTGATGGGCGGGGCGGGGAGTCTCAGCTGCAGTGGCGGCTGGACATGCACAAGCCCGCGATCGTGGTCGGCACCGTGGACTCCCTGGTGAGCAAGGCGCTGAACCGGGGGTACGGGATCGCGCGAGCAACGTACCCGATTGACTTCGCGCTGGTCACCAACGGCGCGCACTGGGTGATCGACGAGATCCAGCTGTGCCAGGAGTCGACGACCACCCTGCGGCAGCTGGCCGCGTTTGCGCAGACGCTAGGGACGGCGGGCCGGGCCGCTGAGCACGGCCGCGCGGCGCACGCGGCCGTCAGCCGGAGGCAAGCCGGGCACCCCGATGCGGCGCCCACCCGGTGGTCCCGTCCCAGGGTGCAGGTCATGGACGGCGGCGGGTCCGCCATCCCGCAAGCCCGGCACAACCGGATCGCGCTCCGGAGTGCCGGGGATGTTCCCGGCCCGTTCACGGCAGGTCCCTCGGCACCGGCATCACCGCGTAGTCAGCCTGGATCCGCAGCCGCAGCCCTTCCGGGAGCGGATCGGCGAGCCTGCCGCCCCGGCCGTCCCTGCGCCGTGCGGTCCACATGCCGCCGGCGATGGCGATGTCGTATGCCGACCCCCAGTGGAACTCAAGCTCCTCCAGCGCGTCAGCGGCCTCTTCGGCCCGGCTTGCCTCCGCCCGTCCCATATGACGTGCCTTCCTCGCGTACCAGACGTGGATACAGGTAGCCAACCCCACACGCCGGGTACGAGTAAACGAGCTTGCATATGTTTGCACGCCCATTTAGCCAAGTTCGCCGATCGCCGCTGTAATCAGCGTGCGCGCCCGAGCTCCCCTCACCGCTAGCTGTGACAGCTCGCCGAACGTCTTGGCATACATGGCGACCTCGCGCGGCTGGGTCAGTGTCAGCCAGCCTGAGACCAGCTCCACGTTCACTTGCCTGTCGTCGAAGATCCAGAAATCTTCGACCGGCCACACGGCGTCACGGTCAAGGCCCATGGGGATGATGCCCAGCAAGACTGACGGCAGCGACGCGACGGTGATCAGGTGGCCGAGCTGGCCGGCCATCACCTCGGGACCGCCGATCACGTTGCGCAGCACCGATTCCTCGATCAGCACGAGGAACCGGTGATCACCCTCGCGCAGAAGGCGCAGGCGATCGGCGCGGACGGCCACAGCATCCTCAACATCGTCGGGGAGTTCCCGCCTCGCGGCGATGGCCCGCAGGACCGCCGCGGTGTAGGCTCTGGTCTGCACGGCACCGGGTATCAGCCATGAGGAGTACGCGCGGAACAGGCGCGTGCGTTCCCACAAGGGCAGCATGGCCTCTTGCGCCCGTCGCAGCCCGGTGCGCTCCATCCGCCGCCATTCGACGAACATGTCCTCGACGGTGCGCAGGAACGTGATCAGGTCCTCAGTCTCACCTGGTCTTCCGCAGTGCTGGCACCAGGCGCGGATGTCATCGGCTGACGGTGCCGTCCGGGCATGCTCGATCCGCGACACCTTCGATTCGTGCCAGCCGCACAGGCGGGCTAGTGCCCGGCCGGTCAGGCCCGCGTCCTGGCGGAGCTCCCCGAGCCGCGCACCTAGGGCCTGCCGGGCTTGCCAGGCACTGGAGGATGGCGGCGGCGTGGGCATCGGTGGGCGGCCGGGAGCCGGGTGACGGGGATCAGGCCGGCTGGTATGCCTCGTGCGGGATCGCGCGTTCCCAGGCGGCGTCGAACGAGGATGCGCAGAGCTTCGCGACCGCCGGGTCGTCGCACCTCTCCTCGGCGACCCAGGACCCGTCGCCGGCGAAGTGGTTCCACAGCACCACCTGGCCGTCAAGTACCCAGAAGTCGCTGCAGGGGACCAGCAGCCCGGCTGCCGCGTGCCTGGGCAGCCACCGCACCTGCTCCCCGGCTGCGAGGTTGTGCGCGGCCGTGACGTCGTACTCGAACCTGATGTATTCGGTGACGGGCTCGGATACCAGCCGGATACGCCGGACGCTCACGCCGCGGGCCACGGTGGCGCGGACGAGATCAGACCAGCTGGCCCATCGCTCCTCGGGGTCGAACCGGTTACCGGCCTGCCAGTCGAGCCAGTCCGGGTCATCCGGCGTGTAGCTGTCCCGCATCTCCATGTGCGCTGCACTGTGCTCCGCCGAGCGGAGCAGGCCGTATGCCACCGGTTCCGTCGTCACCGCACACCTCCAGGAGAAACGGCGCCATGCGCGCCGGGAGCCTAATCACAGTCTCGTGATCCGGGATCGGCCCGGCAGCCGTGATCTCGGAAATCGTGCGGTCATCCGTGACCTTCCAGCCCTGGATCACGATGCTCTGGTCGTCCTCGTCAAGCCAGACGGTGGGAGACCCGTTGTTCGGGGTATCCGGGTCTACGCCGATGAACCGTAGCGCCATGGCAGCCATCCTCAACTGGAGTGTGCATAAGCTTGCATATCTCGACCATGGGCCGAATCACACGGCAAAGTCAAGGGCCGCATCTCGATCCGCCACCCGCCAGAGCAGTTGTATGCTTGGCGGAACGCGTACTAACGTGCGATGCCCCCGCCAGGTCGGTGAACCGGCGGGGCATCGGCCTGTCCAGGTTCAGGCGTCGGGATCCGGGCCGCTCCGGGTCCGCGCCGCGGCGAGGTCTCACCCTTCCCGGCATGCCGCGCGGACGATCGCGTGCCCGCGCCTTTCGACGGCGGGCTCTATGCGGCCCTGCTCCAGGACAGCCACCGGATCAGAGTCATGCCTCTAGCTGTGCGGGCGCTGCGCACGATCGCGCCCATCCGGCGGCCGGTCAGCGCCAACGTCGGCGTTGCCTGCCGTGACTCGTCCACCACACCGCTCCAGGTAAACGTCTTTCCTCCTGAAGGTACGCGCACCGGCGGCAGCATGGGGATGTCGCAAGGACGGAGCTTCCTGGCGTGGTCGATGGCAATTCCGTTTGGGTGGTTCTCGGTGAAACGGGTGCGGAGGCTCCCGCCCAGTTCGTTCGGCCAAATCAGCGGCGGTACGGGAATGGACCTCAGCTTCCGGTGCGGTGCCCGCGATCACCCTGCGGTACCGGCCACGAGCCGGTCAGACGTCGATGTCCAGGGACGCCTCGTCCAGGCCGGACGCTGGGTAGGTGACGGTGTTGCCCAGGCGCTCGGCTAGGGCGCGGGCCTGAGTCAGCAGCGGGTGGGCCTCGCCCAGGGCGGGGCGGCCGTGCGCCAGCAGGGTGCGGTCGAGCACGGGCGCGAGCAGTTTCGCCGCCTGCCTGGTGTCCCCGATGGCG
The DNA here is from genome assembly GCA_963769715.1 of uncultured Actinomycetes bacterium. Lineage (GTDB taxonomy): Bacteria > Actinomycetota > Actinomycetes > Streptosporangiales > Streptosporangiaceae > Palsa-504. Next base: position 483,360 of record CAVYNE010000031.1, on the reverse strand, counting down.
GTACAGCGCTCGGCCTCGTCGTAGCGGGCGGTCAGGATCACCGGGTGGCAGGGGTCGATCCCGGCGGCGGCCAGGTCGGTGACCGAGCGGAAGCACTCGGCGGCGCGCTGGGTGTCGCCCAGCCTGGCCGCCGCCCGGCCGAGCAGGACGAGGGTCCAGCCGTGCGCGGGCAACGGCGGCCCGGACCCAACGCCATTGCCGGCGGCGTCGCCCTCGCCCATGGCCCCTGCCTCGGCCTCGGCCAGCCGGGTCAGCGTGCTCGCCGCGGCCGCGGCCTCCCCCTGCAGCAGCGCGAGTTCGGCGATGGAGCGGTCGAAGTCGGCGGCCAGCGGGTCGAGCCCGGCGTCCAGCGGCCGGTCGCCGAGCTCTTCCCGGCTGGCCTGCAGGGCGGCCGCCGCCTCGTCGGCCCGGCCGAGCTCGCCGCTGGCCAGCGCGAGCAGCCGCCGCGCGGTGTAGCCGAGCCGGAACGAGACCTGATCACGGAACCAGTCGGTCTCCGCCGTCTGGTCGGCCAGCAGCTCGAGCACGGTCCGGGGGTGCCTGAGCACCAGCGCCGCCTTGGCCAGCCAGATGAGATCTTCCTGGACCCGGTAGGAGGTGGGCAGGAACCGGCTGCGCCGGGTGTCGGCGGCCTCCTCCAGGTGACGCCGCGCGGCGATCGGGTGGCCGGCCGCCAGCAGGACCTGGCCCAGGACGATCCGGGCCTCGCAGGTATCGGCGTGCCCGGGATCGCCCAGCCGGGCCTGCCGGTCCGCGAGCAGGTCGGCGGCCAGCCGGACGCTCTCGATCGCCTCGCCGTTGAGCCGCGCCACGTCGGCCCGGGTCCGGTCCGCCACGGTCAGCCGCCGCCACGCCGCCGCGTCCTGCGGGTGACGTTCCAGCCGGGCCAGCCGGGTCTGGCGGACGTTGGCGATGGCCGTCCGGGCCTGCTCGCCGTGCCCGGTCTCGGCGGCCAGCGCGGCGAGGTTGTTGTCGGCGCGCGCGACCCGGGACTGGTCGTGGCCCAGGCCCTGGCTGGCGACCCGTCGGGATAGCTGCCACGCGTCCGCCGCCGTCTGCCGGTCCCCGTGCCTGGCCGCGGCCAGCCCGAGGTGGCTGGCGGCGTCGCTGAGCCGCTGCAGGTCGTGGCCGGCGGCATCGGAGATCGACGACACCGGCCCGTCCAGGTCGGCCGCGAGGTTCTGCCAGAGCGAGACCGTCCGCTGCGCTTCTGTAATACAGCGCCGGTGCAGGGTGCCGGCCTCGAGCAGGACCCGGACCACCACCGCGCTGGCGTTCGCCTCGGCCCGGGGATCGGTCCGCCGGCGGGCGACGGCGGCCAGCGCCGTCTCGGCGCTTTCCAGGTCACGCGGCAGGGCGCCGGCGAGCCTGGTCAGGTCGCGTTCGAACCACAGCGCCGCCAGGCCGCGCGCGAGCAGTTCGACCGGCCCCTCGCGGTCGGCCAGGCAGGTCCGGAAGGTGATGTCGGACAGCCGCGATGCGCTCTCGGCCAGGTTCGGCCCGGCCAGGTGGGTGACGGACTCCGCGCAGTCCCGGAGCACCGGGCGCAGGAAATCGGTGAAGACGTCGCACCGGCCGTCCCACGCCGCCGCCGCGACCCGGCCCCACTGGGTGTCTGGCCAGCTGGGCGGGGTGAGATCGGTACCCGCGGCAAGCTTGCGCTTCTCCGCCGTGGAGATGTCCCCGATCCCGTAGCCGACCTGGGTCATCAGCGGCTGCTCGGCCCGGTGGAAGGCGACGATCACCCCGAGCGCGGCGACTGCGGCCGACCTGGCTGCCGCCACCGAGCCGATGGGCCCGGGCGGCGACCATCTCGCCTGCCCCGCGAATTCCCGCCAGGCGTGGGCCGCGGCCAGCGCCACCAGCACCCGGCGGTTGTGTACCTCGTTGTACAGCCAGACCGCGGACCGCCCAGCCTGGCCCGGCAGCCGGACCGCCGCGGCCACATCTCCGGCGCGGACTACGTGGTAGGGCGTCTGGCGCAGCACGACCGCGGCGGCCGCGGCGATGGCCGTCAGCCGCTCGTCCTGTGCTGTCACCGCGCCCTCCTCTCACCGGGCCGCTCACCTGCACCAAGATCGTTATCATAGGCGCTAACCCTGAGGATGGACTGCCCACATTTTCATGACTAAAGGCAATATGGTTTTTCTGTGTTGGCTCAGGTATTAGGCTCCGGCTGCCAGGCAGGCGTTCCCGGCTTACGAAAGCTGAAGGAACGCCACCCACGTTAGCTTCGGAGCCATGTCAATGCCGGATGGGTAGTGAGGTAGGCGGCCCGGGGGCCGGAGCTCCCGGGCCGCTTCATGTCGCGGCGCCTGTCGCGCGTGCGTGGGCGGTCGCCGCGGCGGCCGCGGCGGTGCGGGTACCGGCCGCGAATGCCGAAGCTGACGCGTGGATCGTCCGGGGCTGGGCGGACGTAGCCGTGGGCTGCGTGGCCCTGGATGGCCCGGGGTTCGCTGGTCCGGCGCGCCTGGTGGCCAGGCAGGACGGCCCCGGCGCGTTCAGCGGCCTGGACGAGGTGGTCAGGTCCGTGCGCGTCGCCTCAGGCGCTCAGCACGCCGCCCGGCTCCGCTACCTGCGGCGGTTCGCTGGCCCGGTGCCGCCGTGGTATCCGGACGCCCGGCCGGTGGCCGGGCCGATTCGCCGCATCGCCAACGGTGCCTGGCGCGCCGCTGCCCTGGTCGCGGAGTTCGGCGAGCTGCTCATCGCGGCCGCCGCCCGGCTCCCGGACGGCACGGCCTGCCCGCTGGTCAGCGCGCAGCAGCTGGCCTGGGGCATCCGCTACCGGCCGTCGCCAAGCGACGAGCACGTCACGCTCCGCCTGCCGGCGGTCAACCGGCGGCTGGCCCGGCGAACCTGGATGTGCCTGCCCGGGCTGCCTGGCCCCGGTACCGCGATCGCCGAGGTGCCGTCCACCGCGACCCCGATGGCGCAGCAGATCTGGCGCGGCATCCACGAGGGGGCGCACCTGGACCACCTCAGCTCGCTGGCCAGGCTCGACCGTTCGCCGGCGCCGAACCCGGGAGAGTTCGGGGCCGGGCTGCTCGTCGCCGAGTCGTATGCGATGGCCGTCGAGATACTCGCGGCGGTGGAGTGCATCCTGGCCGGCGAGGGACACGCGGTGTCGCAGCTCGGCGCCGGGCTGATCGAGCGGGCGACCCGCCTGCCCGGCGGCTCGAACCCGGCGGCGGAGTTCGCCGACCTGCCGACGCTGGCCCAGGTGTACGTGCTCGGGCCGCTCGAAGTACTGGCCGGCGGGCCGGCCGCCGCCGTCCTGCCAGCCGAGCTGGCCAGCTCATTGCGTGATCGCTGGCGTAGCGCGTGCGCGGCCTACCCGCCCGCCGCTGCATTCGGATCCGCCGCCGCCGAACTTACCGGCTGGGCCTTACTTGTCGGACAGCCCTTGTCGGCCGGACCGCCGAGCCGCCTGGCCTCCTAGCCCTGCCGCGGCGCGCTAGCAAGATCCTCACTATCTGATCATGAAATCTTTATCGACATAAATCCTGCATAGATAGACATGGTTTATCTAGCTACACTAAGCTCGTCCATGGCGCTCACGGGATCCGGGACGGATTAACGCCCTGGGTGGGCTGTAAGGGGCGGATGAGGGGAGGACCGCAGAGGTCTGAGGGGCCGGCGTCGCGGGAAGACCGTGCGGTGACCGCTTCGGCCGGCGGAAGGGTCGTGAGGGATGAGTACAACTTAGACACCGGTCTGCGATGCCGATCGCATCGCCGTCCTATGAACGCTCGCGTGGCCGCCGGGCGGCACCCTAGCCGCTCCCGGCTCCGGGGGTAGCTGGCATTTATTTCGCTAGCCAAAGGGTCGCATTTAATTCCGCAGCGCTTTAGCGAGATATCTGCCGCACCCTTTGCCGATCACCGGCGATCGCTCGCCTGGCAAGTAGCTGCCGGTCAACGAATCTATAGCCTTGGGGGGCATATGATTCCGCCGATCGGATTCGATTACTCCCGCTACGACTCTTGCCTGAGCCGGCGCTGTCGGCCAGTCTCATCCTCTCCAGCCTCATCCTCTCCAGCCGGTCACGGCCACGTCGCCCGTGACACCTAGGACCCCAGGTGGCGGCCGCCATGGCCCTGACGGAGCCGGCCGTCACCTGGCAAAACCTGTGGAGGGGATTTGCCATGAACGACATCGCCAGCCGCCCGTTGCTTGCCGGGAAGGACTTGGACGCGGCTATCGACCACGCGCGAGCCGCGCTGGCCGCGCTGCTGCGTATCTCTGGTGGCAGCGACGGAGCCGGCTACCCGAAGATGCTCGCCGAGGCCCGCGCCCTGCTCGGGGCCCTGCTCGATCAGCGGGTAGCCCTCGCGGCGGCGCGAATGGACGAGCGGGACGCTGATGAACTGGGGCGAGCGGCTGCTCGCCTTCCCGGACGCCGGCGGCCTCGGCCGGTCCGGCCTGCAGGACATCCTGGAACTGGAACTGCTCGGCCGCGAAGTCGCTGGCCCGGGCCTCCCCGGTTCCAGGCTCACTTGTTCCTGGCAGGCTTGATACTGGCAACGGAACGGCCAGTGGCGATAGCGGGCTGAAGACCGCTGAGTTTGCTGGCGGCCATCAGGATCAGGATCTGCCCACTGGCGGCCACGAAGATGGCATGGTAGTTATCACAGAGAGTGAGCGGGTTGCCTGTACGGCCGCTGCCGCGGCGGCGGCCCAGATGGCGGGGTGAGTCGGTTGGCGGTGCAAGGTGCTGCGGCGCGGGTCGTGCCCTGACATGGTTGCTCCTCTGCTTGAAGATCCGGAGCGGGGTTAGCGCTGCTGGGTGGCCCGGGTCCAGGCCTGGGCGCCCATCTGGACCGCTTCCCAGGGGCTGCCCAGTGGCGGGGTGTACGACAGGTCCAGGTCGCTGACCGCATCGACGGTCATGTTGTGGAAGATCGCCGTGGCGGTGATGTCGATGCGCTTGGCGATCTCGGCGTGCCGGTGCCCGAATAGCTGCATGCCCAGCAGCCGCCCGGTGGCCCGGTCGCCGGTCACCTGCATCGTGATGCGGTGGCTGCCGGGATAGTAGGCCTTATGGTCATCGGCCTTCGAGCCAACCGTGATCGGTTCGAACCCGGCGGCGGCTTCGTGGTCGCGCAGCCCGGTGCGGGCGGCGGCCTGGTCGAAGATCTTCACCACCTGGGTGCCCAGGCTGCCCGCGAACTGCCGGTTGCCGCCGAGGGCGTTCTCCCCGGCGACCCGGCCCTGCTTGTGCGCGGTGGTGCCCAGCGGCAGGTACGTCACCCCGAGCAGCCGGTGGTGGGTGATCACGCAGTCCCCGGCGGCGAACACATCGGGCAGGCTGGTATGCATGCCGGGGTCGACCGCGATCGCGCCCTTGACGCCAAGGGTGGCTCCGGCGGCGGCGGCCAGGGTGGTCTCGGGCCGCACCCCGACGACGACCAGCACCATGTCGGCCGTGCGGGTCACTGCGGAGCCGTCAGCCGCAGTGGCCTGGACGTGCAGCCGCCCTGCTCCGCCCGGCGAGGCTTTGGCGATCGCCTGGACGGTTGTGCCCGTGAGCACCTCCACGCCGTGGGCGGCCAGCTCGGCATGCACCAAGGCGCCCAGCTGGGGGTCGACGGTGGGGAGCACCTCGGGCAGCTGCTCCATCTGGGTGACGGCAAGCCCGCGGACGGTCAGGGCGTCGGCCATCTCCAGGCCGATGTACCCGGCGCCGACGATGACCGCGGTGCGGGGCGCCGCCTGCTCCAGGGTCTGCATGACGGCGAAGGTGTCGCCCATCGAGTGCAGCAGGTGCACCCCATCGGAGGGGCCCAGGGCGCCCGGACCGGCCAGGCCGCCGATCGGGGGCCGGACCGGGACCGCGCCGGTGCCGACCACGAGCTTGTCGTAGCCGAGCAGTTCCTCCCCGCCGTCGGCGGAGGTGACCATCAGCTTGCGGTCAGCTACGTCGATGCGCCGCGCGGTGGTGTCCGGCCGCAGCCGCATCCCGGCTGCTTCCAGGTCGGCGAGGCTGCGGTGGGCCAGGTTGCGCCAGTGGGCGACCTCACCGGAGACGTAGTAGGGGATGCCGCAGATGGAAAAGTTCGGGTAGGCGTCCTCAAGCACCACCGTGACGTCGGCGGCCGGGTCCAGCTCGCGGGCCCGCAGGGCCGCGCTGATCCCCGCGTCGCTGCCGCCGATCATGACCAGGTGCATGGCAGGCTCCTGTCTAATTGCCGGTCAGTGACGCCGGGCCGGGCGGCCGCCCGTCCGCGGACAGCGAGGCGCTGTGGTGTGCTGCGCTGGCCGGTGCCCGTCCGGCTTCGCCGTGGTGGGGGACGATGATGTCGGCGGCGTCGGCGGGCGTGAGGGCGGGGTACAGCGCCTTGATGATCCCGGCGGCGGCGATGCCGCCGAGGACCTGCGCGGCGATGAAGCTCGGGACCGAGGACGGTGCGATGCCCGCGAAGGTGGCCGAGAACATCCGGCCGATGGTGATGGCCGGGTTGGCGAAGCTGGTCGAGGAGGTGAACCAGTACGCCGCGCCGATATAGGCGCCCACGGCGGCCGGGGCGGACCGGATGCGCCCGGACCGGGCCAGCGCGAAGATCACCAGCAGCAGCCCGGCAGTGGCGATGACCTCGGACAGGAAGTGGGCCGCCGTGGCCCGGTGCTTGGCGGAGATGGTGACCGCGGGCAGCGCGAACATCAGGTTCGCGACCGCCGCCCCGGCGATGCACCCGGCCACCTGCGCCGGGAGGTACGCTCCGGCGTCCCGCCAGGACAGCCCGCCGAAGGCGGCATCGACGAAGGACACCACCGGGTTGAAGTGGCCGCCGGAGACCGGGCCGAACATCAAGATGATCGCGAACAGCCCGGCCGCGGTCGCCGCCGCGTTCTCAAACAGCTGCAGCCCGGTCTGGCCCGGCGACAGCCGCTGCGCGGCGATCCCGGAGCCGATCACCACCGCGGCCAGGAACGCGCTGCCCAGGAACTCGGCGGTCAGCCGGCGCCATAGCAGGACGGGTGCACTGGTCACGCCGTCATCTTGACAGAGGAAGATAGCTCAGTCAAGATTGAATCAATGTTTCCTGAGCCGACCTCGGACCTGGCCCGGCGTGCTACCGTGCACGCCGCGCTCGCCGACCCTGCCCGGCTGCAGATCACCGACACGCTGCTGGCAGGGGACGCGTCCCCCTCCGAGCTGGCCGCCATGCTGGCTATGCCGTCGAACCTGCTGGCGCACCACCTGCACGTGCTGGAACAGGCCGGGATCATCACCCGGCGCCGGTCTGAAGGCGACCGCCGCCGCACCTACCTTCAGCTGATCCCCGGCGCCCTGGACCCGCTGGCCGCCCCGGCGGCCCGCGCGGCGCTGCGGGTGCTGTTCGTCTGCACCGCCAACTCCGCGCGCTCGCACCTGGCCGCAGCGCTGTGGCGGCGGGCCAGCAACGTCCCGGCGGTATCGGCCGGAACGCATCCCGCAGCGGCGATTGATCCCGGCGCCATCGCCGCCGCCCGACGCCACCGCCTGCCGCTGCCCCGGCTGCGGCCCCGGCACATCGGCGACGTCCGGCAGGACGGCGACCTCGTTATCACCGTGTGCGACCTGGCCCACGAGGAACTCGGCGAGGCCCTGGCCGTGCACTGGTCCATCCCGGACCCGGTGCCGGCCGGCGACCCTGGCAGCTTCGACGCGGCGCTGGCTCAGCTAGCCGACCGCGTCGGGCGCCTGGCGCCGCGCCTGGCGGCCATCTGAGCCCGGCTAGCAGCCGGGCCGGGCTCACTGGTTATACGGTGGCGGGCTTGACGGCCCGGATGATCGCAGAGTGCATGCCGGGGGCTGCCTCGTGGGTGAAGGTGACCGACGCGTCTGTGAACCCCGCCGCGGCGAGCCCGTCGAGGTACTCGGCCCGGGACAGGGCACCGGCGATGCAACCGACGTACGAGCCAGCGGCTGCGCGTTCGGCGGCCGACATGTGGTCATCCGCGACCACGTCGGTGATGCCGATCCGCCCGCTCGGGACCAGCACCCGGTACATCTCCGCGAGCACTGTGGGCTTGTCGGTGGACAGGTTGATAACGCAGTTGGATATCACCACGTCTACCGACGCGTCCGGCAGCGGCAGGGCCTCGATCTCGCCCTTAAGGAACTCCACGTTCTGCGCCCCTGTCTTGACCGCATTGGCGCGGGCCAGGGTCAGCATCTCATCGGTCATGTCCACGCCGTAGGCGAACCCGTATGAGCCGACCCGGCGGGCCGACAGCAGCACGTCGATGCCGCCGCCTGAGCCCAGGTCCAGGACCCGCTCGCCCTCGCGCAGGTCGGCGACCGCCAGCGGGTTGCCGCAGCCCAGGCTGGCCAGCACTGCTTCCTCGGGCAGCCCGTCGGTCTCCCCCTCGCGATAGAGCCCCGCACTGAAGCCTCCGACCGCCTCCGCCGGTCCCGCGCCGCAGCACGAGTCGCTCGCCGAGTTGCCGCAGCACGAGGCAACGACGCCGGTCTTCGGCTCCATGACCGCACGGGCTGCATCGGCGTACCGGGCCCGGACCTCTTCCCGAAGGTCAGTGCTTGTCTGATCGTTCATCCCCATTACCCCTAGGCATAGATGGCTGTCAATGTGCAGTCTGCGCGAAGGTATAGACAGTTGTCAATGCCTTCCGCATACTGGTCAGGTGATGACCGCCGCCGCGATCCAGAACCGGCCAGACCTCCCGCTGCCCGGTGCGTGCTGCCCGGCGCTGCTGCGCGAGCCGATCACCGCCGATCAAGCCACCAGCCTCGCCCGCATACTGAAGGCCCTGGCCGACCCGACCCGGCTGCGGCTGGTCTCCATGGTCGCTGCACAGCCAGGCGGCGAAGCCTGCGTCTGCGACCTCACCGAACCGCTCGGCCTGACCCAGCCAACCATCTCCCACCACCTCAAGATCCTGGTCGAGGCCGGGATCTTCACCCGGGACAAGCGCGGCGTCTGGGCCTACTACTCCCTGGTCCCCGCCGCCTTGAGCGCGCTGTCGGCGATGCTCCAGCCGGCTGCGGCGCAGCCCGGATGACGCGGCCTTAAGCCCTGATGTCGCAGGTCCTTCGGCCCTGTCGGCCGCGGTCTGCGGGGATGATCCTGCCGTTATCAGTAAGGAGGCAGCAATGTTCGCCTCGCTGGTCCACCGCATGACCGCCGTGTTCCGCCCGCAGCGCTAGCGCGGATCCGCTCGGCTCCTTAACGCCAATGGTCGTTCTGTTGTCGTCCGACCCCGGCACGCACTCCGGTCCGTTCGGCCGAATCAAAAGACGATACGGCGGGATCGGGGGCAACGTGAGCGGGCCTACGGTCCACGGGCTTCGCCGGCATCGCGACCTGCATGTGCTCAATTCCGCCTGACTAGCTGGGGAAGGCGGAGTCGCTGCGTCAGCCGGCGGTGCCGGGAGCGGGCACGCCGACGGGGCTGGGGTAGGGGAGCGCGCTCGCGCAGGCCTGCGCGAGCGGGGTGAGGACGTTCCCGATTTCGATCGTGGCCTCCTGGCCGAGCCGGACCCACGGCCGCGACGCGGCCCAGTCGGTGGCGTTCTCCACCGCCGCGTGCGCCTCCCGGCCCGCGCTGGTCAGTTCACCGTCCCCGTCGGCCCAGCCGCGACCGGCCAGCCGGGCAAGCGCGTCGTCCCATGCCTCGTCGGTCCAGCCCCGCACCGGCTGCAGGTCCTGTCGCCGCAGGTCCAGGCCGCACCGCAGGGCCACGGCCTCGCAGCCGTCGATGTCCGCCGCCGCGAGGGCGGCGAAATGCCCGTCGCCCCGGTGCTCGCGTAGCACGGTGGCGGCCTGCCAGAGCCGGGCCAGACCTCCCTCGGGGACCGGCAGCGCGGCGTTCGCCGCGGCCAGCACCCGGCCGGAGAAGTCGAGCTCTTCGATTGCCTGCCAGAGCAGGTCGGCGGCCACGGCTGCGTCGGTTTCCTGCCCCGCGAGCAGGCTCTGCAGGGCTTCGGTCGCGCCCGTCATCCGGATCCGCAGCGCCTCGTCGGGTGTGATCAGGTCCCAGACGCCGGGGATGGCACGGGCGACGAAAGCGGGCGCGAAGTTGAAGAACGAGGCGGTGACGACCGCCGCGCTCGCGGCGCCCAGCGGCGCCGCCCGGCCGGCGAAGTAGCCGCGCCAGAACCCGCGCAAGCCCGCTCCCTCGTAGGCCGAACGGGCCTCAGGCGCGAAATAGGTCACCGCGTGGATGGGCTCGAACAGGGTCCACAGTGACCGAGCCGTTGATGCCGTGTCAGCCACGACCGCCCCTTTTCACCGAACTTGCGGATTCCAGGGCAGGATATCCCGGCTCGGCCTGTTACACATGTGGCGGCGTTCTTGTCCGCAAGCCGGGTAGGAGGCCTGATTGTGCGGACTGACCCGGTGAAAGCCGACAGGAAGCCCACGGACGACACTGCCGCTGGCAGCGAGCGACGGGGCTGGTGGCGGCGAGTACGCAGCTGGCTTCCGTTCGTGGTCAAGCCGCTGCGCCGGGGCGTCCTCATCTTCGCCCTGGTGCTGATCGTCGAGTACCTGGTGGTACCGGAACTGGTCAGCGCCAGCAAGGACCTGTCCCTGCTCGGCCAGGTTAACGTCGCCTGGCTGGTTGCGGGCGTGGTCCTCGAGGGCTTGTCGCTGTTCTGCTACGGCCTGCTGACCCAGGCCCTGCTGCCACCGGGTGCGCGTAACCCGGGCCTGTCCCGGCTGTTCCGGATCGACCTGGCCGCCGCGGCGGTCGCCCACGTCATACCGGCCGGGACGCTGGGCAGCGCCGGGATCGGCTACCGGCTGTTCACCGACGAAGGCATCAAGGGCAACGACGCCGCGGTGATGATGGCGACCAAGGGCCTGGGCTCCACCGTAGTGCTCAACGTCTTGCTGTGGCTGTCCCTGGTCATCTCTATTCCGCTGGCGGGCTTTCACCCGATCTACGTGACCGTGGCGATCATCGGCGCCGTGCTGCTGCTCGTGATCGCGGCCCTTTTCGTCGGGATCACCAGGGGAGCCAACCGTGCCTCCCGCATCCTGCACGCCGTCGGTGACCGGATACCCGGCATGTCCGGCGACCGCCTGGAACAGGCCCTGCTCGATACCGCGGCCAAGTTGTCCGCGCTCGCCCGCGACCGGCGCACCCTGGTCCTGTCCCTGACCTGGGCCTCGCTCAACTGGCTGCTCGACGCCGCGTCACTGTGGTGCTTCGTGGCGGCGTTCGGCAAATTCGTCAATCCGGTGGAACTCTTCGCCGCCTACGGGATCGCCAACGTGGCCGGCGCGCTGCCCCTGACTCCCGGCGGGCTGGGCGTCGTCGACTCGATCGCGCCCCTGCTGCTGGTCAGCTTCGGCGTCACCCGCAGCGTGGCCACGCTGGGCGTGCTCGGCTGGCGGCTGGTGAACTTCTGGCTGCCCATCCCGGCTGGTGCCATTGCCTATGTGTCCCTCAAGGTGCCCCGCGGCGCCGGCCTCAAGGCCATGCGCACGGCCTTGTCCACCATGATGACGCGCGCCGCCCCATCGCCCGAGGCCGCACCATCCGACCGCGCACCGCCCGAAGCTGCACCGCCCGACCGCGCACCGCCCGAAGCTGGACCGCCGCAGATCGCACCGCCGAAGAGCCGTAAGCATCCCGGCCCGGTTAGTGACAGGTGAGCTTGGGATTGGCGCCGAAGTAATTGACCGGCCCGAACGAGATGGTCACCGCGATCGTGCCCGCTCCGGCGCAATCCGCCGACGATGTGGTGTAGTAGTGCCGCTGCCCCGGACCCGCCCGGGACCGCCGTCTGCGGAATTCCGGCGCGACTCGTCACTGCGCCAGACTGCAGCAATTAAGGTATTTAAAATTCGGCCATGTCTCCACCCATCCGATCCGGCGTCTGCTTCGAAGGTGTCATATGAACCCGAGCGATTCGGACGCGTCCCGGTTCAAGTCCGCGACTACGGATAGGAGGGGAGAGCGGGACCTCGATGACCTGCTTGTCCACGTGGCGCGTGGCGACCAGGAAGCGTTTGAGGCGGTGTACGACCGGCTGGTCGGCCCGGTGTACGGCGTAACCCGCAGGGTTCTTCGGGATCCGTCCCAGTCCGAGGAGGTAACTCAAGAAGTACTCCTCGAAGTGTGGCGGACTGCCGCGCGGTTCGACCCGGTCATGGGTGGCGCGGCGACGTGGGTGATGACCATCGCTCACCGTCGCGCCATCGACCGTGTTCGTTCCACCACGGCGGCGACCGACCGCGAACACAAGACAGCCGAGGTCAACACGCCGCACGACGAGGTTGCCGAGGCGGTGGAAGCAAGCCTGGACCGGGAGCGGGTACGGCGTTGCCTGGAGGGGCTGACCGAGGTGCAGCGCGAGTCCATCACGCTGGCCTACTACGGCGGGTACAGCTACCGGCAGGTGTCCGAGCTGCTCAAGGTCACCCTGGGGGCGATTAAGACCCGGATCCGCGACGGGCTCATCCGGATGCGCGATTGCCTGGGGGTGAGCTGAATGCGGTTCCTCCGCCGCGACTTGCACTCGCTCTCCGGCGCCTACGCGCTCGACGCGCTCGAGGGCGGAGCCGAGCGTGACCGTTTCATCCGTCACATGAGCCGCTGCCAGACCTGCGCCAGCGAGGTGCGCGGGTTCCGCGAGGTGGCGACCGCGATGGCTTTCGCCGCCGCCGCCGAGGCACCGCCCGAACTGCGTGACCGGGTGCTGACCGCCGCCGCGCGTACCCGCCAGCTGCCGCCCGAGGTCAAGACCCACGCCCGGCCGCGGCGCACGCGGGCCTGGCCCCTTAAGGGGCCGTGGGTGCCGTGGCTATCGGGGGCCATCGCGACCGCCTCGATCGTGGTCGCGGTGCTCTTCGGCTTCGCGCAGGCCCACACCCAGCAGGAACTCAACCAGGCCCAGGCCGAGAACCAGGCGATCTCGCTGCTCCTGTCCTCGCCGCAAGTAACGCTGCTCAGCCACTCGACGACCAAGGGCGGCGTGGCCACCGTGGTGCTGGCCGCGGCTAGGCATCAGCTGGTCGTGGTCACCAACGGACTCCCCGCGCTGCCGGCCGGTAAGGTGTACCAGCTCTGGCTGATCGGCAAGACGAAGACCGTGTCCGCGGGCCTGCTGCCCCCGGCCACATCGTCCGGCCGGACCCCGGCGGTGCTAGCGTCCGGGGTGGTCAAGGGCGACACGCTCGGCCTGACCGTCGAGCCAGCCCCGGGATCAGCCCAGCCCACCACCACACCCATCCTGGCCCTGCCGCTGCCCGTCTGAGATCCGGCCCGAGCCCCCGTCCGGCCCGAGCGGCAGATCCGCCCCGAGCCTCGAGCCCCCAGCGCTGCCCGTCCCCAAGGCGGGCAGCGCTCGGGCGGACGCTGGCTCAGCCTGGCCAGCGGCGGCTGCTGACCTGCCCGCCGGTGACGGTGACGGTGGCCGCCGGGCGGTGCTCGTCGCGCCAGACCGTGTAACGTCCGGCCGGCAGGCCCGGGTAGACGGCCGCGTACCTGGTCTCGCCGGGCATGTGACGCGGCCGGACCTGCGAGTGCGTGCGCCGTGCCCCAAGCTCGCCGGGCTCGTCGTCGCAGCTGATCTCGATCTCCTCGCCGTCCATTTCGGCCGGCGTGAACAGGATCAGGGCGCCGATGCCGGCGCCGAGTTCCATGATGACGGTGCCCGGGCCGGAAGGCCCGGCGGCTGGCTCGGTCATGCTGGGCTCCTCAGGGATCAGGACGACGGGTTGTCGTAACCGCTGTAGGGAACCCCGAGGTACGGGAACTGGCCGAGGTAGGCGGAGCTGACGCTGGCCGGCGTCAGCCCGTCGGTGAGCAAGCCCGCGGCCGCGTCGGGCGTGAACTTCTTGTCGATCAGCGGATACGTGACTCCGGCGATGGCCCGCAGTTCGATCGCTACCACGTCGTCGGTCACCCGGCGGCCGTTCGGGAAGCCGCCCGCGTCGCCGCCGAGCAGCCCGTAGATGCTCTGCTTGCCGCCCGGCGTGGGCGGGATGGATGTGTTCAGCCGCAGCATGTCGGCGAGCACCGGTCCGGTGAAGTTCTGGAATCCGGGGATGATGCCCGCGGGTATGCCGGTCAGCAGGATGGCCTCCAGGTCGGCACGCGGCTTCCCGGACGCGACCAGCGCGGCTAGGTTGGGGAATACGCCGGGGTAAAGGGCAGGCAGCAGCGCCGCCAGGCCCGGCTGGGTGACGTAGCCGGCGAACAACTTGTCGTCCGACGGCGGCAGCGAGTTCCACAGATCCTTCTTGCCCATCGGGTTAATCACCTCGTTGACCAGCGGGTTGCCCAGCCGCGACACCTGCCGGAACGGCCCGCTGTCCCAGTTCTCGCCGCTGTCGGCGTCCCACACCCTGACCCGCTGACGGCTTGCCGTGGTCCATACGCCGATGGTCGGATGGCCGCTCCTGGTCAGCGAGGAAATCGGCACCTGGAGCGTGATCGAGTGCACGTTCAGGTGGTTGGTGGCGTTCACGCCGGGTGCCTTGGGCAAGTGGCCGAAAGCGTGCAGGTTCTGAAACGGCCGCAGGTCGGCCAGGTCGAAGATCGAGCCCAGGTCGACGTAGAAGCCTTCGGCCCGCTGCCCGGCGAACACCGTAATCCCGTCGCCTAGGTTGTGCACGGCCTCGTCGGCCAGCGCGGTGTAGTTCGGCGTGGACAGCGGTCCGATGTTGCACGGCGGGCAGGCCAGGCCGGTGGCGATGGTCCTCTCCGACCCGCCGGACGACACGAAGACGTCGTAGAACTGGCGGCGGTTGAAGGTCGGGCTGTTGATCGCCCCGATCGGACCGGTGTTGTACAGGAAGGTGTCCGGGTTGAGTACCTGGGTGGTGAAACGGAACTGGTAAGAGATGTCCGCCTGGCCGTCCCCGTTGTTGTCGACGTGGATCTCGTACAGGACGTCGTTGCCGAACTCGTAGAAGTTCGGGCCGCCCGCCGGTCCCTGCAGCGGGATGTAGTTGGCGATCAGCGTGACCGTGTTTGGCTTATCCGGGCTCACGAACGCGTACACGTCGGTGCTGTCGGCTACCGGGTCCTTAGAGATCTCCGGCGCCTCGCGATGCGATGACATTCACTTACCTCACTGGCTCGGAACTGAGTCGGAACTGAGTCGGAACTGAGTCGGAACTGGGTTCGAAACTGGCTCGATCGGGCGGATGGCCGCCGGATGACCGCGGGATGACCGCGGCGGGCGGGCTTAGCCGACCGCCCGGGCGATCCGGGCGGCCAGTTCCTTGTCGCGCAGCCGGGTCTGGCTGGTCCCGGAGAACACCTCGATGTCCCCTGACTTGGCGTCGCGGACGTGCACCATGATCGGGCCGGCGTGCGTGCTGGCCTCGTCGTGGCCGTGCGACTGATCCGGTGCCGACGACCGGCTGGTCGCGGCCAGGGCCGGGCTCGCGGCCGCACCTATGGCGGTGGCGGCCAGACCCGCGGCGCCGGCGGTCGCGGCCCCCTGAAGCAGGGAACGCCGGGAAAGCCGGCGTTCCGGTGAGCCTGGAGACCCAGCAGATCCCGGATCTGAGGCACGCTTCGCATCCTGACTGGGCATGACAATCCTTTCGGTGGCTGGCCTTTTCGATGGCTAGGTCGGCGCGCGCGTCTCCCGGGACGAAGGCCACGCCGGGCATCGTTAACTCATTGTAATCTTATGATTACTTAGAGTTTGATCAGCCGGGCATAGCGACCCCTGGCCGCTATGCCCGGCATTCGGTGGCTGGCGAGCCGATGATGCTGATGAGTGGTCAGGGAGCGGGCACAAGGTACCCGGCTCGGCTCGGACCCCATGACCCTCATCGGTCCCCGGATCGCCTGTCACGCCCGTGTTTCGCGGCCGACGGGCCGCCGGATGGGTGACTCGCCAAAAAAGCTTCGGTAACTTTTCCGGCCTGGCCTGATAAAGCGGATATTTTCGGCGATACAGGCAGAAAACGGGCTAGTCCCGGCGGCCGGTCACCGCGGCGCCCAGTCGGCGTTCAGGCTGGGTTCAGGGCGTCCAGTGGGCGACGACCGTCAGGTAGAGGCCGAACCAGGTCGTCGCGGCGGCCAGGACCGCGATGAGCGGCACCAGCACCGAAGTCCGCACCGGAGCCAGCAGCCGGGCCAAAGGGAGGGCCAGCAGGACGGCGGGCAGCACGAAGCGCGGCTTGGAACTGATCCAGTTGGCGCTGGTGGTGAGGGCCAGAAAGACCACCACGATCGTGTAGACGTGCAGGTAGACGGGGATCCGCTCGGTCAGGCTCCACAGCATGAGCAGCACCGCCGCGGATAGCGCCCCCACCACCAGGACGTCGTCGACCGCAGGCGCGCCGAGCAGCGTCCCCCTGGCCACGCGCAGCGTGCTCGTCCCCCAGTCGAAGGTCATGTGCATGATGTGCTTCTCGACCCAGAACCATCCGTCCAGCCGGTGCGTCGCCAGCGCCACGTATCCCAGGAAACCCAGCAGCCCCAGCGGAGCCAGCAGAACTGCGGCCAGCGGCCGCCACCACTGGGCGAAGGGCTGGCGCGCCCGCACCGCCTGGATCACCGCGAGCAGGGCCGCGGCGCAGATGGTCAGGATGAGCGCCAGGGCGGTGCTGCGTACCGTCCCGGCCACCAGGGTGAGCCCGCCGGCGGTCAGCCATCGCCGGCTGACCAGCGCGACCAGGGCCCAGATGGCCAGGGCGCAGAACAGCGCCTCGCCGTAGATCATGGACAGCACCGTCGAACTCGGCGCCACCGCCCAGATCGCCACCATGAGCAGGCTGATCCGCGGGTCCCCGGTCAGCTTCATGCCCAGCGCGGTGAGCCCCCACGCCGCCGCCAGCCCGGCCACGGCCGTCACGACGAGGCCCGCCCCGACGATGGTGACGCCGGGCAGCCAGGCGATGGAGTCGATGACCGCGGGATAGCCGGGGAACCAGGAGAACACCGAGGCGTGGGCCAACTGCCCGGCCGGATAGGTATAGCCGTGCGCGGCGATGGCCGTGTAGTGGCCGCCGTCGTTCGATCTCATCCACCGAACCAGCGATCCATACGGCAGCCGGTATTTACCGTGCCCGAGCAGAAATGCCGCGACCGCCACGCTGAGCGCGCGGATCCCCGCGAAGATCGCCATCCCACCCGCCGGCAGCGAGAGCCGCGGAGGTTGCGGAATGGACCAGCGCCTGCCGGTACCGGGTGGTTCCGGCTGGGCTGGCACGGGGACGTCATCGACGTCCGGATTTACGCCAGGAAGTGACATTTGCTATCCAGGCCGTTAGTTGATCAAGGCGTCATAGCTGCGTGGCTCGCACTACGGGAAAACGAGCACGGAACCCGTTTGGTTGCTGCGGTTTTGTCATCTCTTCTGAACAAATAAGCTACCGCACCCGTCTGCGGGCCGGGCCGGACATCGTGCCTATCGCGCCGCCGCGGCCAGCTGACCGCGGCGGACCATGCACAAGATGGGGCCGAACGGAGTGCCTGCGAGCCCAGCCTCCCCATCACGCGGGCCCAGACCCAAGAACCCTAGGACCGAAGGTCCCGCTCGCTGCGGACCTTGGCACCTGCTCTTTCCCCGCGGAGCGGAGTGTGCTGGCGTTATGAGCGAGCCGATGACCGCCGAGCAGATCGCCCGCTACATCGTCGCGGAAGCGGTCTGGGCGCCCTCGGTGCACAACACCCAGCCCTGGCGGTTCGTCACCGGCCGCGAGCCCGGCCGTCAGCACGCCGGAGAGCAGGACAGCCAGCAGATCAGCCTGCACGCAGACCCCGGCCGCAGGCTGGCCGCGGCCGATCCAGAAGGCCGCGAGCTGATGATCAGCTGCGGCGCCGCGCTGTTCACCGTCCGCCTCGCCCTGCGGTCACTGGGTTATGTCCCCCAGACGTCCGTGCTGCCTGACCCGGGGCAGCCGACGCTGGTGGCGCGGGTGAGCTGGCGGGAACGTGCCGGCAGCGACGAATTCGAACGGCGGCTGTTCAGCCAGGTGCGCAAGCGCCGGACGCACCGCGGCGCGTTCGACCCCGGGCCGTTGCCGCCCGACCTGCTCGCCGCGCTGCGCGGCAGTGCCGCACGGGACGGGGCGGCGCTGCGCATCGTGGCGGATGACGGGCGGCGGGCCGCGCTCGCGACCGCCGTGGAAACCGCGGAATACCAATCGCGGCAAGACGGCGAACGCCTGCGTGAACTCGCCCGATGGACGCCTGCGCCGGGCAGCGCTTGCCGCGACGGAGTGCCGGCTACCTCCTATCCGGCGCGGGCCGAACACACCGAACCGAACTTCCCTGGACGGGATTTCGCCCGTGGCCACGGCTGGGGGATGCCGCCAGTCAGCTCGGCCATGTCGATCCGGGCGGCCGGCGTGGCCGGGCTGCTCACCACGGCCGCCGACCGCCCGCCGGACTGGGTGAACGCCGGGCAGGCCCTGCAGCGGATCCTGCTCACCGCCAGCGCCAGCGGGGCGGCGGTGGCGCTCCACAGCCAGCCGATCGAGCTGCCCTGGCTGCGCCAGTTCGTCAGGACCCAGCTCAGCGACGGCGCCTACCCGCACCTCGTGCTCAGGATCGGCATGGTCACCCAGGCGGCGGTCAGCGTGCGGCGTGACCCGCGTGACGTCATGCTCGCACCCGGTGGTGATCATGCCGACCTCGGCCGCCGCTGAACCGCGGCTCGGCCGAGCCCAAGAGCTGACCAGATCGGAGTGCTTCGAGCTGCTGGCGAACGAGCACCTCGGCCGGGTGGGCATCACCGATGACCGCGGGCCGGTCGTGTTTCCCGTCAACTTCGTCCTCGACCGGCACACCGTGGTGTTCCGCACCGAGGCAGGCACCAAGCTGCACGCCGCGAGCCGGGGCAGCCGGGTCTGCTTCGAAGTCGACGGGACCGACCAGGCCGCGCACACCCGCTGGAGCGTGATCGTACGCGGCGAGATCACCGAGGTGACCGACCGGGCCGAGCGTGCCCGGCTGCGCGAGCTGCCGCTGCGGGTGTGGGGGCCCGGAGCCAGGATCCACTACGTCCGGATCCTGCCGGCGCAGCTGACCGGCCGGCGGATCCCCGCGCCGGGGTAAGGCGGAGGCCCGGCCATGGGAACGGAAATCACCAGGGAGAAGTTCAGCGAGCGCGATTACGCTCGTTTCACCGAACGGCTCGAGCGCTGCCTGTCCGACCTGGAGCAGCTGCTCGGCCGGCCCGGCTTCGGGGTGGGCCCGGCCACGGTCGGCGCCGAGCTCGAGCTGTTCCTGGTCGACGGCGCGGCCCAGCCGCTGCCACTGAACCAGGCCGTTCGCGCGCTGGCCGCCGACCCCCGGGTCGCTCTCGAGCTGAACCGCTTCAACCTCGAGCTGAACTGCTCGCCCGCGCCGCTGGCCGGCCGCCCGTTCACCGCGCTAGCCGACGAGCTCGGCGTGCTGCTGGACCGGGTCGGCGCCGCGGCCCAGGCGTACCGCGGCCGGGCCGCGCTGATCGGCGTACTGCCCACGCTCAGCCAGGCGCACCTCGGCGCCGGCGCGGTGACCGGCGCGGCCCGCTACCGGGCGCTGGACCGCGGCCTGCGGCGGCTCCGCCGGGGCCCGCTCCAGATAAAGATCTCCGGTGCCGAACCGCTCGAGCTGACCAGCGAGGATATTGCGCTCGAGGGGGCGAACTGCTCGTTCCAGGTACACCTGCGGGTCGCCCCGGGCGACTTCACCCGCGTGTATAACGCGGTGCAGCTGGCGACGGCGCCGGCCCTCGCGGTGGCCGGCAACTCGCCCACGTTCCTCGGCCACCGGCTCTGGGAGGAGACCAGGGTCGCCGTGTTCAAGCAGTCGGTCGAGGACCGCGAGAGCCGCGGCCCGAGGCGCCGGCCGCCGCGCACCACGCTCGGCACCGGCTGGCTGCGCGACGGAGCGCTCGAGCTGTTCACCGAGAGCGTTCGGCTGCACGAGCCGCTGCTGCCCTTCGTCAGCGACCCCCAGGTCGGCGACCCCCAGGCTGGTGCCTCCCAGATCGGCGACCGGCCCCGCCTGGACGAGCTCAGGCTGCACCAGGGCACGGTCTGGCGCTGGAACCGGGCCATTTACGACCCCGCCGCCGGCGGTCATCTCCGGATCGAGATGCGCGCCCTACCCGCCGGGCCGACCGTGACCGACATGCTGGCCAACGCGGCCTTCCTGATCGGGCTCACGTTGTGGCTCGCCGGACAGGACCAGCGGTGGACCTACGGCCTGCCGTTCGAGCGTGCCGATCACGGGTTCTACCGCGCGGCCCAGTACGGCCTGGCCGCCGAGCTGACCTGGCCGTCCGGCCCGCACCAGGTCAGGACGGTGACCGCCGCCGCCCTGGTGCCCGAACTCCTGCCGGCCGCGCGCCACGGCCTGGTCGGCGCCGGAGTGGCCGAGGCGGAGGCGGACCGCCTGCTCGGCGTGATCGGCGCGCGAGTGGCCACCGGGCAGACCGGGGCGGCGTGGCAGCGCGCCGCGCTGGCGGCCGCCGAATCCGGCCGGTCGCGCGAGCAGGCCCTCACGGTGATGCTCGACCAGTACCTCGCCCATGCGGCCACCGGCCAGCCGGTGCACACCTGGCTCGCCCCGGGGCGTAACCAATGACCGGTAGCATCCCCGGCATGGCAGGCTCCGAAGGCGCGGCAGGCTCCGGTGGCCTGGTCCTGGTCCTCAACTCGGGTAGCTCGTCGGTCAAGTTCGCGCTGGTCACCCCGGACACCGGCGAGCGCGTGCTGGGCGGGCTGGCCGAGCAGGTCGGCACCCCGGAGGCCGTGCTGCGGATCCGCGGATATCCAGGCGACGCCGTCTCCGAACGGTTCCCGGACGGCAGCTACCAGGCCGTCATCTCCCGCATCCTCGACCGCCTAGCCGACACCGCACCGGACGGCGCTGGCCCGGCACGTCTCATCGGGGTCGGCCACCGGGTGGTGCACGGGGGTGACCGGTTCAGCGCCTCGACGCTGGTAGACGACCAGGTCATCGCCGCGATCCGCGAGTTCGCCCGGCTGGCGCCGCTGCACAACCCGGCGAACCTGGCCGGCATCGAGGCGGTCAGCGCCATCCGGCCCGAACTCCCGCAGGTAGCCGTGTTCGACACCGCGTTCCACCAGACCATGCCGGCCGTCGCCTACCGGTACGCGGTACCGCAGGAGTGGTACACCCGGTACGGGGTGCGGCGTTACGGGTTCCACGGCACCAGCCACCGTTTCGTCAGTGAAAGGGCGGCGGCTCTGCTCAACAGGCCGCTCGGCAAACTGCGCCTAGTCACCGCCCATCTCGGCAACGGCTGCAGCGCCGCGGCCATCCGGGACGGCGTGTCGGTGGACACCACGATGGGACTGACCCCGATGGAGGGGCTGGTCATGGGGACCCGTTCCGGAGATATCGATCCCGGCGTCTTCGGCTACCTGGCCGACCGGACCGGGCAGACCTCTGCGGAGCTGACCCAGGTGCTGGACACGCAGAGCGGCCTGCTGGGGCTGTCCGGTATCGGCAACGACATGCGGACCGTCGAGGCCGCGGTCGCGCGCGGAGACGAGCGGGCCCAGCTCGCCCTCGAGGTCTTCGTGCACCGGCTGGCCAAGGCGATCGCCGGGCTGGTCACCAGCCTGGAGCGGCTCGACGCGCTGGTCTTCACCGGCGGCATCGGGGAGAACAGCCCGCTCGTCCGCGGCCTGGTCCTGCGCCATCTGGGGTTCCTCGGCCTGGCTGAGGAACCCCAAGCCAACGCCGGCCACGGCCGGTCCACCGGGGGGCGCATCAGCCGTCCTGGCCCGGTCCAGGCGCTGGTCGTGCCGACCGACGAGGAGCTGATGATCGCCCGTGACACCGCCCGCCTCATCGCCGCCCAGCCCGCGGCCCCAGCCAGGAGGTAACGCCATGGCCCGGAGCCTGCTCGTCGCGCCCGCCGCCGAGGACGTCGGCCTGGCCAGGACCTGCCTCGGCCTGCTGCGCGCGCTCGACCGCTGCGGGGTCCACGTGGACTACGTCAAGCCGGTGGCCCAGCCCCGGGCCGATGGCACCGCCGACCGCTCAGCCGCGCTGGTAGCGGCGGTCACCACGCTGCGTCCGCCGGAACCGCTCAGCACCGCCGAACTGGAGCGCCAGCTCGGCGAGGGCGGGCTCGAGGTCGTCCTGGAGAAGATCGTCGCGGCCTGGGCGCCGATCTACAACTCCTCCGATGTCGTCGTGGTCGAGGGGCTCAGCTCGGGGCCGTCCAGGCTGTACGCCAGCGCCCTGAACCAGACGCTGGCGCGGGCCCTCGACGCCGACGTCCTGCTGGTCGGCAGCTGGCCCGAGGAGCCGGATGGCGTCCAAGGCCTGGCCGAGCAGTTCGCCATCGCGGCCAGCGGGTACAGCTCGGGCGATACGGCGCGCGTGGTCGGCTGCGTGGTCCACGGCCTGCCCGCGGCTCCTTCGTCGGCGACGGTTCCTTTGTCCGCGACGGTTCCTTCGTCCGCGACGGTTCCGGCCGCGACGGCTCCTGCTACCGCGCTGCGGACCGCATTGGCCAGGCACGGGCTCCGCTTGATCGCCGGGGTGCCGCACCGTCCGGAACTGACCTGGCTGCGGGTCGGCGACCTGGTCCGCGAGCTGAACCCGGAGATCCTGCACGAGGGCGACCTGTCCCGGCGGATCAAAGACGTGGCGGTGTTGGCCCAGGGCATCCCAGGCGGCATCCGGGTCCTTGACGACGGCCGGCTGATCGTGGTACCCGGCGACCGGCACGAGGTAGTCATGGCCGCCTGCCTGGCCGCGCTGAACGGGACCCGGCTGGCCGCCCTGCTGCTCAGCGCGGGGACGCGGCCCGATCCGCAGATCTGGCAGCTCACCCGGGCTGCCTTCACCGGCCTGCCCGTCCTGCTCGCCGAGCCCGACAGCTACCAGACCGCGACCCGGGTGCGAGACCTGGACCCTGGGCTGCCGCCCGACGACGTGGACCGGGTCGAGGGCGTGACTAACAACGTCGCCGATGCGCTGAACGCGTCCTGGCTGCAGTCCCTGGCCAGCCCGGGCCGGCCTCGCCGGCTCACCCCCGCTGCCTTCCGTTACCAGGTGGTGGAGCAAGCCCGCGCCGCCCATGCGCTCATCGTCCTGCCCGAAGGGGCCGAACCCCGTACGCTCCGCGCCGCGGTCGAGTGCGCCGACCGCGGCATCGCCCGCTGCCTGCTGCTCGGCGCCCCGGATGAGGTGGCCACGCAGGCCAGGCACGTCGGACTGCGGCTGCCCGAAGGCGTCACCATCCTGGACCCGCGGACCGTCGCCGAGCGCTACGTCGCCCCGCTGGCCGAACTGCGCCGGCCCAAGGGCTGGACCGAGGAGGTGGCCCGCGAGCACCTGGCCGACCCGGTCACGGTCGGCACCATGATGCTCAAGCTGGGCGAAGTCGACGGCCTGGTGTCCGGCGCGCTGCACACCACCGCGAACACCGTCCGGCCCGCGCTGCAGATCCTGGGCACCAAGCCGGGCACCCACCTGGTGTCCTCGGTGTTCTTCATGTGCCTGCCCGATGGGGTCGTGATTTACGGCGACTGCGCCATCAATCCCCAGCCCGACGCCGAGGCCCTGGCCGAGATCGCCATTTCCAGCGCCGCCTCGGCGCGAGCCCTCGGCATCGAGCCTCGGGTCGCGATGATCAGCTTCAGCACCGGGACCTCCGCGGCCGGCACGGACGTGGACAAGGTCGCCGAAGCCACCCGGATCGTGCGCGAACGCGAGCCCGGCCTGGCCGTCGACGGCCCGCTGCAGTACGACGCCGCCGCCATCGCCTCGGTCGGCCAGGCCAAGCGCCCGGGCAGCCCGGTGGCCGGCCAGGCCAGCGTGTTCATCTTCCCCGACCTGGACACCGGCAACACGACGTACAAGGCGGTGCAGCGTAGCGCCCAGGTGGTCAGCATCGGCCCGATGCTGCAGGGCCTGGCCAAGCCGGTCAACGACCTCAGCCGCGGCGCCCTGGTCGAGGACATCATCTACACGATCGCGCTGACCGCGATCCAGGCCAGGGCCAGCTGATTTATGCCGAACGGGTCCAGGTTCCCCGCCCCGGCCACTGTTCCCGCCCGGCCCGGCGGACGCCTCCCCGGCCACGGTACCTTCTGCTTGTGGTGCGCTATCGGGTGCTGATTTCCGGCCGGGTGCAGGGCGTCTTCTTCCGCGATAGCTGCCGGCGGCTGGCCGAGCAGCACGGCGTGGCCGGCTGGGTGCGCAACCTGCCCGACGGCCGGGTCGAAGCGGTGTTCGAGGGCCTGGCCGAAGATGTCCGCCGCCTGCTCGACTGGGCGCACACCGGCCCCCGCCTGGCCGTCGTGGAGGCCGTCGCCGTCCAGCCCGAACCCCCCGAGGGACTCGCCGCCTTCCACGTCAAGTAGGTCCGGCGATCGCCTCCGCGGCGGACATCACTCTGGGGATGATGGCCCAGTGAGCGTGTCCAGCATCGGCGAATGGAGCGCGGAAACCAACGTGCCTGCCGCGACGGTGGTCCTGCGAGATTGTCGTAAGCCCGTGGCATGCTGTGGTCCCGTGGCGGTACGGAACCGGATGTACCCCGATGCGGGCGCGGCCGCGGTGATGCGCGATCTGCACTGCGCGCACGCCCGGTACGTGTGGAACCTGGCTGTTGAGCAGCAGTCGTGGTGGCGGCCGGGCCGGGGAACTGCCCCCGGATCAGCCGAACGCCGGCTGAGCCGCCGCTGGGGCGAGGTACACGTGCCCAGGTGCGGGTGGGTGCGGTTCCGGTGGACCAGGCAGCTCCCGGGCAGGCTGGGCATGGCCCGCGTCACCTTGGACCGCGCCGGTCGCTGGCATGTGTCCTTCCCGGCCCCGCAGCCGGCCGTGCCGCGCGCGCCGGCGGGAAAGCCGGCCGGCATCGACCGCGGTGTCCGGACGGCGCTGGTGACCTCGGACGGCCAGCACTACCGCGCACCCCGGATCGGCGACCGGCACGCCAGGCGCTACCTTGGCTTGCAGCAGCGGATGGCGCGGCAGCAGAAAGGATCGGCCAAGCGCGAGCGGACCCGGCGCGCGATGGCGAAGATCACCGCCC
The DNA here is from genome assembly GCA_963769715.1 of uncultured Actinomycetes bacterium. GTDB lineage: Bacteria > Actinomycetota > Actinomycetes > Streptosporangiales > Streptosporangiaceae > Palsa-504. The sequence continues at coordinate 458,423 of CAVYNE010000031.1, read as the reverse complement.
AGGTGACGGACCGCCGCAGGTTCACCTCGCAGCAGTGCCGCGCGTGCGGCCACACGGCCACAGAGAACCGCGATAGCCAAGCGGTATTCCGCTGTGTCTCGTGCGGCCACCGGGACCACGCCGACGCCAACGCCGCGAAGAACATCCTCGCCCGGGGGCTCGCCATCGCGAGCTCCTGCGCAAGCCCCGGGGCACGGGGCGTACGCCCGTGTAAGCCTGAGCAATCAGCAGCGGGAACCACCCGGGAGGCGGCGTGAGCCGCCCGGGAATCCCTGGCCTTCAGGCCGGGGAGGATGTCAAGGAGTACGACTACATCGTTGTCGGGGCCGGCACGGCCGGCTGCGTCGTAGCCGCCCGGCTCACCCAGGATGCCAGCACCCAGGTGCTCCTGCTGGAGGCAGGGAGCTCCGAGCGGACCCTGGCCATGACCGTGCCGGACGCGTGGCCGCAGCTCCTCGGCACCGCAGCGGATTGGGCCGGCGTAACGACCGGCCAGGCGGAGGCGGGGCCGGTAGCCTACCCCAGGGGCCGGGCCCTGGGCGGGTCCGGCGCCATCAACGCCATGGCGCACGTGCGCGGGCACCGGGCGGTCTACGACGGCTGGGCCGCGGGCGGGGCGGCCGGCTGGGGTTTCGCGGACCTGCTGCCGTATTTCCGGCGCAGCGAGCACGCCGCCGGGCGCGACCCGGCGCTACGCGGAACCCAGGGCCCGGTCCGGGTCGCCCCGGCGGCCGAGGCGGACCGGCATCCAGTCGCGCGCGCGTTTGCCGACGCCCTGGCGCAGATCGGCTGCCCGGTGACCGATGACCTCAGCGGCCCGCAGCAGGAGGGCGTGGCCTGGGTCGATCTGGCCATCGACGGCGGGCAGCGAGTCAGCTCGGCCGACGCCTACCTGCGGCCCGTCCTGCACCGCCCGAACCTGACGGTCGAGGCCGGCTGCCTGGTGACCCGCCTGGACGTGCGGCACGGCCGCTGCGCCGGCGTCAGCTACGTCCGCGACGGGGCACCGGCCCAGGCGCAGGCCAGCGCTGAGGTGATTCTGTGCGCCGGGGCGGTGGGCTCGCCGCAGCTGCTGATGCTGTCAGGTATCGGCCCGGCCGGGCCGCTGCGCGCGCTGGGCATCGACCCGGTGGCTGATATCGCCGGGGTCGGCGAGAACCTCCAGGACCACCCCGTGGTCAAGGCGTCGTTCGCGGCCGGATCGCCACTGCCCAGGAGCAAGTACAACCACGGGGAGATGTACGCCGCGCTGCGCAGCCCGCTGGCCGGCAAGCATCCCGACCTGCACCTGTTCCCGATCCTGCTGCCGGTGCCTCCGGGCGCCGGGTACCCGCCTCCGGCCGCGGGCCATGTCCTGGTGGCCTCGGCGATGGCCCCGGACAGCCGGGGCTCGGTCAAGCTGGCCTCCCCGGACCCGCAGGACGCCCCGCTGATCGACCCGGGCTTCCTGCGTGACGGACGCGACCTGGACCGGCTGGAGGCGGGGCTGCTGATGATCCGCCAGGCCGCGGCCAGCGCCGCGTTCTCGCGCGCGCAAACGGCCGAGGCGTGGCCCGGCGCGGATGTCCGCACCAGCGCCGGCCTGCGCCACTTCATCCGCCGCACGGTCGACAGCTATCACCATCCGGTCGGCACCTGCCGGATGGGCCCGGATGGGGACGCGGTCGTGGACACCGAACTGAGGGTCCGCGGGATAACCGGGCTGCGGGTAGCCGATGCGTCGGTGATGCCGGCCATCCCCAACGCCCACCCGAACGCGACGGTGCTGGCCATCGCCGAGCGAGCCGCCGACCTGATCGCCGGCCGGTAGCGGCCCCGGAGCACGCACCCTCCGTGCGCTACTTCCGGTCAGACACCATCGCTACCTCCGGTCCACCCGGCCAGCACCTGATGTGACCCACGTCATATTCTATTAAAGAGATCGGTTTAGTATGTTTATGGCATGAGGTCATTTGAGCCCTTCGTCGCCCGCCGCTTCGTGGACTTCAAGCGGGTATGCAGCGCGATCTGTCGCTGACCCCGTCGGCCTTAATGTCACGCCGAGCCGATCGGGCGGGCGTGACCGCTTCCTGGATCTGACTAATCCCCCTGACCGCCATGCCGCGGTCTGTCCCGTCCGATGTCCCCCAGATACGCCCAGCGCACGCACGGCGCCTGCCTGCGCGCAATCCGATCGGCACGAGGAGAAAAGGACGCACCATGACCACCATCACGACATCCGCCAGCACGAGGCTCGATTTCCGCAAGATCACCGCCCGCATCGGCGCCGAGGTCACCGGCGCCGGCCCCACCCTTGAGCTGGACCCGGAGACGGTGACCGCGATACGCGCGGCGCTGAACGAGCACAAGGCGCTCGTCTTCCGCGGCATCAGCCTGGACGACGACGGCCAGCAGCGGTTCGCCCGCTATTTCGGCCCGCTGACTTCCGCGCACCCGACCGTGCCGGCCGTGGATGGCGCGCCGAACGTGCTGCCGGTGGACAGCGAGGACGGCCGGGCCAATCACTGGCATACCGACGTGACCTTCGTGCTCAACCCGCCGCAGGCCAGCACGCTGCGCAGCATCGTCATCCCGCCGTACGGCGGGGAGACGCTGATCGCCAACACCGGCGCGGCCTACCATGACCTGCCCGAGCCGCTGCGCGCCTTCGCCGACACCCTGTGGGCGGAGCACACCAACGACTACGACTACGCGGTGCCGCCGGAGAGCCTGGATGAAGCTGAGCGAGCGCGGCGCGAGGTGTTCATCTCGACCAGGTACGAGACCGTCCATCCGGTGGTCCGGGTGCATCCGCTGACCGGGGAGCGGAGCCTGTTCATCGGCGGGTTCGCGCAGCGCATCGTGGGCCTGTCCAACGGCGAGTCACGGGATATCCTGCGGCTGCTTCAGGCCTATGTGGCCCGGCCGGAGAACGTGCTGCGGCTGGCCTGGCAGCCGGATCAGCTCGTCCTGTTCGACAACCGGATCACCCAGCATTACGCGATCGACAACTACGACGACCTGCCCCGGCGGCTGAACCGCGTCACCGTGGCCGGCGACATCCCGGTCGGCATCGACGGCAAGCAGAGCTATTCCGTCACGGGCGACGCCTCGCACTACACGCCGGTCGCCGCCGTCCGGGCCGCGGCCTGAGCACCCCGGGTCAGCCCCAGCGGACCCCGCGCGAAAGCTCGGCCGCCAGATTCGCCTGTACCGACGCCACGGCGCGGAACGCCTCCCGCAGGTAGGACCGCGCCAGCGGGTTCAGCGTCTTGGGGTCGATGAAATCGTCCGGTACCTGGCCGCGCCGCAACTGCTCGACTTGATGATCAAGGCGCAGCGAGAAGATGAAGCCGAACGCCTCCATCAGCGTGCGCGCCTCCGCACTGTCCATGGTCTCGGCCGCCTCGGCCGCGCGCAGCCGTTCCAGGGTCGAGGCGCTCGCGATCCCGGCCGCCATCCCGGCCCAGCGGGCGAGGTCGACGATCGGGATCATCCCGCCGTGCTTGATGTCGAGCTGCCCGCGGCGCTCGCCCGAGTGCTCGACCACGAAGTCGCGCAGGAACCCGGTGGGCGGCCGGAACGACAGGGCGAAGCGGGCCAGCAGTCGCAGCAGGTAGGGATGATCCGGGTACGGCCGCGCCTCCCACAGCCCGCTGGCAACCGACCCCCGGGTGCTCCACACCGGGCGGCTGTCGGTGATCACCGACAGCAGGATCAGCGCCTTGTCCTGAGTCGGATCCTCACTCAGGCTCCGCGCCGCCCGGTGCCAGGAGGCCAGCGACCGGGCGAACAGCGGGTTGGCCGCGCTCGCGCCGTGGGCGTCGGGCGCCATCCCGCACGCCCGCAGGCCCTCGTCCACCGCCCGGGCCACCCGGCCCAGGTAGTCCGTCACCTGGCCGGGGTCCTGTCCGCTCGCCTCCGTGCCTTCGTCCTGGAAGGCCAGCGCGCTGTCTACGTCGGAGGACGGCACCGCCTCACGCCGCGCCAGGCTGCCGAGCGCGTACCAGGTGAACGGCACCGGCGGCTCGCCGGCGTCCCGGACGGCGAGTTCCACCAGCCGCCGGGTCAGCGCGTCGAGGACGACCGAACGGACCGCCGCCACGTGCTCGGCCGCCACCCGCGCGTCGTGCAGCGCGATGATCGTCGGGTTCAGCCCGGCCGCCACGGGCGCCAGGTCGGCGGGGCTCTCCGCCAGCGCGATGGCCCGGCGCAGCAGGAGCGGCTTGCGTCCCTCGGCGGCGGCCAGATCGCCGTCGTCGACCACGCCCAGGACCTCGCCGGCCGCGGACAGGACCGGGATATGGTGCACGTTCCGCTCGAGCATGTCGAGCAGGACGTCGCCGCCTAGCCGGTCGGCGGTCACCGTGTAGGCGGGCTCGGTCATGATCGCGGAGACCGGCGCGTCCGGGCTGAGGCCCGCTGCGATCACCCGTGACCGCAGGTCCCGATCGGTCACGATGCCGAACGTGTCGCCGTGCGGCACTAGCACCGCGCTCGCGCCCTGATCGGTCATCCGCTTGGCCGCCTCGCGGACGGGCTCGCTGCCCTGGCACACCAGCGGCGGCGTCCTGATCAGGGTGGCGACGCGGCTCTGCACGGGGTCTGCCCTATCCGCCGGCGCCGCGGTGACGGCCCCGTCCACGATCGACTGCGCGACGAACCGGAGTACGTCCGGGCGGGCCAGCAGCGGGCGCATGACGTCGGCGGGGATGCGATAGCAGACCGTGTCCTCGGCGGCTCGGGCCTCGAAGCCGGTCGGCAGCCCGGAGATCATCGACGCGTGCCCGAACAGCTCGCCCGGGCCGAGCAGGTCGAGGACCCGCCCGTCGTGGATGACCTCGACCGACCCGCTGCGGACCACCCAGAGGTACTCGACCGGCCCGGCGCCCTGCGAGAAGATCGTCTTCCCGTGCGGGAAGACCTCGGTCTCGGTCACCGCGGCCACGCGGGCCAGGTCATCCGCCCCCACCGCGTCGAAAGGGGGAAACGAGCCGAGGAAGCCGGCGATGTCTCCCACCGGGTCAGACTGGCTCGTTGCCGCCGCCGGCCACGGCTACCGTGTCAGTGGCCCGGTGCTCTTCCAGCACCGTCGTCGGCCGGCCGTGGTGCTTGACCAGGTAGTAGATGACGCCCACGCCCCCGAGCACGCCGGTGAAGGTGAAGGCCCCCCACTGGAAGTACCACTTGTCGGCGCCGTAGACCGCCGGGCGCGGCCAGGCCAGGTTGACCAGGACGATGATCTGGAAGACCACGGCCGTCAGGTTCACCAGCAGTCCCCAGCGCCCCAGCGAGAAGTAAGGACCGTGATCGGGCGACGGCCATCTGCCGCGGAGCCGCGCGACCAGCAGCGGCCCGGTGACGCACAGGTAGGCGAGGTAGAACATGATGATCGCGACCGAGGTGAGCACGAAGAACGCCCGCTGGTTGCCCACGTTCAGGAGCAGCAGCGCGATGGTCAGCACGCCGATGACGATCGAGGGGACCAGCGGCGTCTTGGACCGGCCGTGCACCTTGGCGACGGCCGCGGCGAACGGCAGCCTGCCGTCCCGGCCCATCGTGAAGATCATCCGGATGCCGCCGGTGTGCACGGCCAGGGCGCACACGGTGATCGCGATCACCGAGTCGATCAGGAAGACGTTGCCGAGCGGGCCGCCGAGGGTGGCCTTGACCAGGTAGGGCAGCCCGGAGGTGCCGAGCTGCTTGGCGTGGATGTTCGGCACCGCCATCTCGCCGAACAAGATGACCAGGAAGCCGGCGATCCCGGCCGCGGTCAGCGCGCGGATGATCGCGGGCGGGGCGTGCTTCCGCGGGTCGTGGGTCTCCTCGGCCAGCGACCCGGCGGTGTCGAACCCGTACATCACGTAGGCGCTCATCAGCCCGGCGACCAGGAAGGCGCCGAAGTAGCCCCACGGATAGCCGGCCCCGGTGCCGAACGTGTCGAACACGACGGCCGGACTGCGGCGGATGTGGAAGGCGAGCAGGATGATCAGCAGCGTGACGCCGATCAGTTCGGCCATGACGCCGAAGTTGTTGATCCGCGCCATCAGCCTGACGCCGATCATGTTGATGATGGTGGTGAAGACCACCAGGCCCGCGGCCAGCAGCAGGGCGTTCTTGGCGCCGGCCGGCGTGGAGACCAGGCCGATGTCGGCCGGGCCGCCGATGAACTCGAAGAACGCCGAGATCTGCGGCAGCACCACCTGGTAGGCGACCGCCACCGCGGCCAGCGTGACGATCGATCCCACGGTCAGGATCCAGCCGCCGAAGAAGGAGGTGAAGGGCCTGGCGATCTGCTTGGACCACTGGTAGACCGAACCCGCCAGCGGGTACTGCCCGGCCAGCTCGGCGAAACACAGCGCGACCAGCATCTGGCCGATGAACACGGCGGGCCAGGTCCAGATGAACGCCGGGCCGCCCGAGCCGAAGCCGAAGAAGAACAGCTCGAACACCCCGGTCATGATCGAGATGTAGCTGAACCCCGCGGCGAACGAGGAGAACAGGCCAAGCGACCGGTCGAGTTCCTGCTTGTAGCCGAACTTGGCGAGTTCGTCGGTATCCGTGCTCGGCATCGCCATGGCTCGTCTCCTCGGATCGAGGGCCGGGGATGCTATCCCGGATCACCTCATTGTGGAGGAAACATCCCCGCAGGTGAAGACGCCAGTTCGTCACTGCTTGATCACTGGCGCAGGTGACGCCGGGCGAGCAGGGCCGTCACGGCCGCGATGAGGACCGACCAGCCGACTCCGGGTATACATAAACCAATGGGTGCGCAGCGTCGGCCGGCTCCGGCCAGCCGGAGTTCCGATCTGCTCAGCCTCGGCAGCTTCGTGGTCCTCGGGCTGCCCGACGGCATGCTCGGCACCGCGTGGCCGTCGATGCGGGCCACCTTCGGCGCGCCTGTCGGTGACCTCGGCCTGATCCTGCTCATCGCCACCGTCGGGTCCGTGCTGGTTACCGCCTTCGTCGGCCCGCTGATCCGGCGCCTGGGCGTGCCCGCCCTGCTCGCCGTGGCCGGGTCGGTCGCGGCGCTGGGCTATACCGGGTTCGCGCTGGCCCCCGGGCTGTGGCTGGTGCTCGCCGTGGCCGTCCTGCTGGGCATGGCGGCCGGCATGATGGATGCCGGGCTCAACACGGCGGTGGCCCTGACCGGCCGCCAACGGCTTCTCAACCTGCTGCACGGCGCCTACGGAGTCGGCACCGCGATCGGCCCGCTGGTCGTCACCGTCGCCATCCTCGCCGGCTCCTGGCGGCCGGCCTACCTGGTCCAGGTCGCGCTCGACCTGCTCCTAGCCGTCCTTTGGCTGCGGCAGCGGCGGCGCGACCGCGCCCAAGCCGGAGCGATGGCCAGCCCGCCGACTGTGGCCGCGAGCGAGCCGCACCCGGCCGCCACGTGGTCCCGGCGCCGCTACAGCGGGGTAGTGGTCGCGGGCATGAGCGTCTTCTTCGTCTATACCGGCCTGGAAGTCGGCGCCGGCCAGTGGGAGGCGAGTTACTGCCGCGGCCACCTGAACCTGTCGGCGGGCGCGACCGGCCTGGCCGTCTTCGGTTACTGGGGCGCGCTGACGGCTGTGCGGATCGCCCTGGCCGTGCTGCCCCGCCCGGTGCCGCCGCAGGCCGTGGTCCGCTGGGGCAGCGCCCTGGCCGTGCTCGCCGCGGCCGCCGTCTGGTGGCAGCCCGACGCGGCCGTGGCCCTGGCGGGCTTCGTCGTGCTCGGCGGCGCGCTGGCCGGCGTCTTCCCGGCCCTGATCTCGCTTACCCCGGTCCGCCTCGGCGAGCAGCGAGCCCGCAACGTCATCTCCTGGCAGGTCGGCGCGGCCGCGGCCGGGGGAGCGGGCATCTCGGCCGTCATCGGCCTGCTCATCGGCGTCACCAGCTTGGCCATCCTCGGCCCGGCGATGACCGTCCTCGCCTTGATCGTCGTCGCCGCCGAGCTGGTCCTGCACCGCCTCGCCCCGCCGGCCGGCTAGACGTGCGTGAGCTGGGCCGCCACGGAACCCGCTGCTAGCTGCGGGTGAGGCAGCTATCCGAGGCCAGGCGGAGGAAGGCGCCGGCCCGGCCGAAGGTCTCGCCCACGGGCTGGCCCGCCAGCCAGGCCTGGTACTCCCGGTAGCGCGTCATCTCCCACTCCTGCCCGCGGGCCGGAAGCGAGTCCAGCCCGGGCTCGGGCAGCGACCGCCACGTCCAGGCCGCGATAGCGCCCGCCCTGGGACCGACGGGCTGAATGAAGTCGGCGTGATCCAGGTAGTAGCCCATCTGGTTCCGCACGAACCGCAGGCCCCCGAACGTTCCCTCTATCTTCCGGCGTCCTGCTGCGTCATGGCTCGCCAGGACTCCGTCGTAGGCGTCGGGGTGGTAGCGCACCAGCGTGGCGTCGACCATGGTGACCCACCACACGGCCTCGCTGATCACCGCGAACGCGTGCGGCCGGTCCCAGCCCCTGGCCCGCAGCAGCCGGTCGATCGTGTCCCGCATGGCGGTGATGGTCCAGTCGAGCGCGCCCCCCTCGGCCGGGGAACTGCTGGCGTGCAGCCGGTTCCACGCCACCCGGCAGCGAGCGGAGCAGAACCGCGCGTGCTCACGCCGCGGGGCGAACGAGGCGCCGCACTGCTCACAGGTCCTGGTATCAGTCACCACGCCCCATGTTACGCGTAACGAGCGCCCTGACCTGCAGACGTGCGGGGTAAGACAGAATGAACATTCGGTGACTCAAAGGCGTCTTTCGCCGAACGAACCAGGTTTTCACGCCCCGGACCGCCCGTATCGCCACGAAGGCGGTCGCCGCGCTGCCGCGGACGGTACGCTGCCCCGGTGACTCTGCCTTCCGCACGCGCCGCTCTGGCGGCCTCGGCCGCCGCCGTATGCCTACTGTCCGGATCGGCGGCCGCCCTGGCCGCGCCCGCATCCTCCGGTCATGGCCTGAAGAAGGTCCATGACCCGGGCCGGGTGACCGGGACCATCCATGGCCACTGCGGCTACCGGGACCACGGCCAGCTGCCCGACCCGCGCTGCACGCCCGGCAGCATCGACCCGGCCGTCACGCAGGCTGACATCCGCTCCACCATCTGCAAGTCGGGGTACACCAAGAAGGTCCGGCCGCCGGAATCGCAGACCGAGCGGTTCAAATACGACGTGGCCTATCCGGCCTACCGCACGCCGGGCTCGGAGCGGACCGAGCTCGACCACCTGGTCCCGCTGGAACTGGGCGGCAGCAATGACGCCACCAACCTGTGGCCGGAGTACCCACCGACGCCGAACCCGAAGGACAAGGTCGAGAACACGCTGAACGCCGCCGTTTGCGACGGGCGGATCACGCTGGCCGCGGCCCAGGACGCCATCGCCTCGGACTGGCTGACCGCTACCAAGAAGCTCGGGATCGGCGCCCCAGCCCAGGCCGGAGCCTGGTGCACGGCCAGCGCGTCCTACGACGCCACCTACGGCGACTATGACATCGACGTGCGCTCTGACCAGCCGCACCGGACGGTCACGGCCACAGCCAGCAACGGGGCGTCACACAGCTGGACGACCGATTCCAGCGGTTATGCCGTCGTGTACCTGCGGGCCGACTCCGGTGACACGGTTCAGGTAACGGTCGGCGCGGCCTCCTGCTCCACCCGGACCTAAGGTCTGCGTCGCGCCAGTACATCAGACCCCAGCACCAGGACCGGCCGCCCAGCCGCCCGCAGCAAGGCGGCGATCTGCTCGACGTCTGCGGCGTCGGGGGCCGAGGCGACCTGAGGCTCAAAGGCCGCAAGGTCCGCCTCGGCCTCGCCGTAGATCGCCTCGAGCGAGATGTCCAGGAACATCGGGCCGCCGCCACCGCGTGCGCGCCGCCGTGACCAGTTAGCCGTTCCACGGGAGTGACGTTGCCAGCCGGTAGGCTATACCCGGCAGGGGCTCACGCTCGCTTGACCTGCGGCGGCCGGCTGGTTACGCTCGATTCCGTTATTTGGAGGGGCGGCCGGTGAGACATTTCAAAATAATCCTGTTCTTGCTGATTTCTGCGGCTGCCCTGGTGATTTTGTGGTTCGTCTCGTTTGTTCTGTTCCTGATAATTGCCATGAGCGTGGTCCTCATATCCGTGGGGATCCTGCTCAGCCTGGATACCTGGCGGCAGACTCGCGAGGCGGATCGTTCCCCGCCATCGGTCATGACGGCAGGGGTCATGACGGCACGGGTGCGGGAGCCCGGCAAGCCCCGCCGGGCGGACTCCCGGGGCCGGCGGCGCGCGGAGGTGCTGCACCCGGACGCCACGGTGACCTTTTCCGAGGAACGCCGGGTGTCGGGCGTCGACGAGGTCTTCGCCGCCCTGGACGATCAGCTGGTCGGGCTGGTCCCGGTGAAGCAGAAGGTCGAAGAGATCGCCTCGCTCCTGCTGGTCGACCGGGTGCGGCAGCGGTTCGGCCTGGAGGCGCCCCGGCCGAACCTGCACATGTGCTTCACCGGCGAGCCGGGCACCGGGAAGACCACGGTGGCGCTGCAGATGGCCGACCTGCTGCACCGGCTCGGCTACCTGGAAAAGGGGCATCTCGTCCACGCCATGCGCGACGATCTCGTCGGCGAGTTCATCGGGCAGACGGCGCCGAAGACCAAGCGCGTCCTCGAGCGGGCCATCGGCGGCGTCCTGTTCATCGATGAGGCTTACTACCTGTACCGGGCGAATGATTCAAAGGACTACGGCCAGGAATGCATCGATATCCTGCTCCAGGTAATGGAGAATGACCGCGACAAGCTCGTGGTGATATTGGCGGGCTATAAGAACCGCATGGACGAGTTTTTCGAGTGCAATCCCGGGATGAGCTCGCGTATCGCTCACCACATCAACTTCGCCCCGTACGAGCTCGACGAGCTCATGGCCATCGGGCAGGTCATGCTGGACCGCGCGTCCTATTACCTGTCCGACGAGGCGGAGGCGGCATTCCGCGACTACCTGACCCTCCTGATGGGCCAGCCGCGATTCGCCAACGCCCGTAGCGTCCGCAACGAGCTGGAAAGCGCCCGGCTCCGGCATGCGCACCGCATTGCCTCCGATCCGGAATTGAGCCGGAGCAAAGACGACCTCATGCGCCTCGAGTCGGCGGACATCCTGTCCAGCCCGGTCCTTTCCCTGCAGGCCTCTTTGTCGGCCATGGAGGAAGAGCTCCGCCAGCGCTGAGGCCACCCGGACGGGGGCTTCGGGGGGTCGGCCTTGTATTCGTGCGGGAGGGTCTCGTCGGCGCCTCCGGGGACCCTGGCGCCTTGAAGACGAGGGTCAGGATCACCGAGACCGCGAGGTTGAGGATGACCGCGGACAGGCCGATGTAGACGGTATGGCCGAATAGGGTGTCCACGGACCCGGCCCAGTGGGATGCGGTCGGGCTCGACACCCGGTAGGCGGCGACCGTCCGAAGATCATGCCGGCCAGCCATCCCGGGTCATCGAGGTGCAGGCACCCTGGAGCGTTGACAAGCAATGGCACAGCAGGCCCTGGCCGCCGGGACAAGTCCGTGCCGTTCAGCCACGGTCAGTGGCTCGCCGGCCGGCTCCAGCTTAGTGGTGCACCCCGGTGTCCGGCAGTTCTTCCTCTCCGCTCTGCTTGTTGACCAGCAGGAGCATCTCGTCCCGTCGCAGCTTGGTGGCCATCGCCCAGTAGTAGATGACCAGGCTGAACGCGGCGACGACCAGCATGTCCCACCAGAATCCGATGTGCCCGGTGTTGACCGGAGGTGCCACGGCTCCTCCGCTGTACTGGCCCTGCCAGGAGATAATGCCCAGGCCGATAAGCCACACCGGCAGCCATACCGCCGACTTCCAGTCGAGTGGCGGCCGCTTCGGGTCGAAGGCCATGAAGATGCCGATCACCACGTAGCCGAGCACCAGGACGACGCCGAGCTTCCAGACCACCTCAAAGCCCGACCAGTAGATGAGCAGGTCGGCGACGATGAACGCGGCCGGGGCGAGCACGGCGGCGGCAGGCATCCGGTACGGCCGGGGGTGCTCGGGAACCTGGCTGCGGAACGCGCCCACCGACAGCGGCGCCCCGGCGTACATCAGCACGCTCGCCCCGGTGACCAGGAGCACCAGCGAGTGCCAGCTCGGGAACGGCAGCAGGAAGAACAACCCGATGATGAACGCGAAGATCAGCCCGACCCACGGGATGCCGTTCCTGTCGACCTTGCCGAAGATCTGCGGGTAGTACCGGTTCCTGGCCAGGCCATAGCTGACCCGCGAGGTCCCCGTGGTGTAGATCAGGCCGGTGCCGGTCGGGGAGACGAAGGCGTCGATCCGCAGGATGGTCGCCAGCCAGGCCAGCCCGATCACGCCGGCCAGGCCCGCGAACGGCCCGGACAGGATCTGCGTGTTGGTGATCCCCGCGAAGCCCTTGCCCAGCTCGCTGGGGGGCATCGCGGCGATGAACACCACCTGCAGCATGATGTAGATCGCGGTGCCGATCAGGATAGAATATATGATCGCCCGCGGCAGGTTGCGCCCCGGGTTCTTGATCTCCCCGGCCAGCTGGTCGCACTGCTCGAAGCCGGAGTAGGCGAAGATGATGCCCGCGGCCGGGAGCGCGCCGAACAGGGCCTTGATCCCGCCCGGCATGAAGCCCACGCCGGCCGTGAAGTTGCCGCCGTTCCAGTGGAACAGCAGCACGATGATGGTCAGGACCGGGACCGCGACCTTCCACCACGTGATGACGTTGTTGACCCGGGCGAAGATGCGCATGGCCAGGAAGTTGACCGCGACGAAAACCGCCATCAGCACGACAGTGAACACGAAGCCTGCCCCGGTGACGACGTGCGTGTGGGGGTTGTAAAGGCCGGGCCAGTAGTACGAGGCGTACTGCATGAAGGCGAAGCACTCGATCGGCGCGATCGTCACCGCCTGCACGTAGGAGAAGAAGCCGAACCCGATGCCGGCCACGCTGCCGAACGCGAAGTGCGGGAACCTGGCCGTTCCGCCGGAGACCGGGTACATCGCGCCGAGCTCGGCGTGGCAGAGCGCCAGGACGATAACCACGACTCCGGCGATGGCCCAGGCCAGGACGGAGGCGCCGCCCACCGCCTGCGCGGCGAAGAGCGCGCCGAACAGCCACCCCGAGCCGATGATCGAGGTCTCGGACGCCCAGGTGGCCCCGATCAGCCCCAGCTCTCGCTTGAGGCCGACATCGGTCGGCTGGTCTACTGTGACCCCTGAAGTTTCAGTTGCCATGATCGATCTCTTTTCCGATCGAGCCCCGCGGGGCTAGCCACCCGCTGTGCCAAATCCCCGCCCCCGGCAGGATGAGCTTCTCGTATGCGTCGGGTGAGATCATCGTAGAGATCATCGGCATAGCTGAGAAGTGTTGACCCGGATTCGTTTTGATAACGCAGGTCAGAGCCCATCTGACGGGGCGTAGCGATGTTCTGGTCCGGTTATCTGACATCACCCGCGGATGTCATGGGAATAACTCAATGTTACGTTTCGCGGCCGGCATGTGATTCCATTCACAGAGCAGATTCCCACATAGTGGCACGCTGAAACGACGCATCAGTTACGCCGTGGCGGTTGGGACCTTTGTCTCGCCATCATCTCCGCCGCGTTTACGGGCGCGAAACACGGAGACGTTGGCGCGTTCATGAGACCTCGCGGCCATGATGACCGGAGCGCATTCGGCGCGCTGTCCGTCAGGCGCGCTCCTCCGCGGGCACGATGAGGACCGGGCACTTCGCGTAATGAGCGACCTGGCTGGCGGTGGAGCCCAGCATCAGCCGGGCGAAACCGCCCGTGCCGCGAGATCCCAGGACGATCATGTCGGCGCCCTTGCCCTCGTCGATGAGCACTTGGACCGGGAAGCCGTTCACCGCCTTGACCGTGATCGACGGCGGACGGGTGTCGCCGAGCCCGGCGAGCACCTGCTCGGTTTCCGCCCGGGCCGCCTCAGTGGCCTTCTCGGTCAGGGCCGCGTCGTCGGGGTAGCTGGCCGGGTTACCGAAGTAGCCCGCGGCTGCCTGATGCACCGTAACCACGGTAAGCGGCGAGTGATGGGCCGCCGCTTCCTTGATGGCCCACTCCAGCGCCTTGCGGGAATGACCTGAACCGTCTATGCCGACGATAATCCCAGGCATGTCGGTCTCCTTTGACTATTGTTGCAGGCGCCGCGTCCCTGCTGCTGATCTTAGACACGCACGGCCCTCGGGCAACAGAGGTGCCAGGGTTGGATTCGTGACGCTAGGTCACGCCGTGATCCTGGCGCCGGGTGGGTAGGTTATACGAGCATCCTTTCACGCCGCGGTTGCCGACTCACGCAGCACTTTCATGTCCTACCGTCGCACAGCCCGTCCCTGGGGAGCAGCTGATGACCTCGACCTGCGGCACGAAAGCCGGCTCGCCCCTGGCGCGTGGTCACGACCTGCTCCCGCTTTTTCCCGAACACAGCTCAGTCACGCCGGACGGAGAACTGGTCATCGGCGGCGTCGGAGTCCGGGAACTCGCCGGGCGTTTCGGGACACCCGCCTACATCGTCGACGAGGCCGGGCTGCGCGGCCAGGCGCGCCGCCTGAAGGACGGGCTCTCCGCTCGCCACCCGGACTCCGAGGTGGTGTTCGCGTCGAAGTCGTTCCCCTGCCTCGCGGCCTACAAGCTGCTCGCCGCCGAAGGACTGAGCATCGACGTCGCCGGGGCCGGCGAACTCGTCATGGCCCTCGCCGCGGGAGTCGCACCCGAACGCATTTACCTGCACGGGAACGCCAAGACGACCGCGGAGCTGACGATGGCGCTCGAAGCCGGCGTCGGATGCGTGGTGGTCGACAACTTCGACGACATCGACCGTCTGGAGAGCCTGGCCACGCGCCCCCAGCGGGTGCTGATACGGATCATCCCGGGGATCTCTCCGCAGACTCACGAATCGCAGTCCACCGGCGGCGCCGAGTCCAAGTTCGGGCTGCCGGCCGATCAGGCCCGTGCGGCGATCGCCCGGATCCGGGCCAGTGACCGGTTGCGCCTGGACGGGCTGCACCTGCACATAGGGTCACAGATCCTCGACACCGGACCGTTCGCCAGGGCCGTGGAGGCGGTGGCCGAGCTCGGCACGTTCCCGGTGTACGACATCGGTGGCGGGCTCGGGGTTCGTTACACCCGCGAGGACGACGCACCGACCGTCGAGCAGTACCTGGACACGATCACCGCTGCCGCGCAGGCGTACCTGCCGGCCGGCGCCAGGCTCATTATCGAGCCTGGCCGTTCGCTCACCGCCCGCTCGTGCGTGACGTTGTACCAGGTGACCACAGTCAAGCGCACCGGCCGCACATTCGTCGCGGTCAACGGCGGCATGGCCGACAATCTCGATGCGGCGCTCACCGGCCAGCGGTTCGAGGCGGTCCTCGCGACCCGCATGCTGGAACCGCTAGATGAAGTGGCGGACCTCGTCGGGCGGCAATGCGAGTCGGGTGACCGGCTGGTGGCCGGGCTGCGACTGCCCGCGCCCGTCGTCGGCGACCTGGTGGCTATGCCGGTCACCGGCGCGTACACCTACACGCTGGCCAACAACTACAACGGCGCCCTGAAGCCGCCGATCGTGTTCTGCCGGGACGGCCAGGCGCTGCTGGTCGCGGTGCGCGAAACCCACGAGCATGTGCTAGGACTGCACCGGCCCGCCCTCGACATAGCCTGGTGACCGGCGAGCCTACTAGCAGAGCGGTGACCGGTCGGCCGCGGCCGGCAGGAACACGCACTTGGTGGCCAGGTAGGTGTGCAGCCCCTCCGGGCCGTACACGCTGCCCATGCCGCTGGCCTTGCGGCCGCCCCACGGGGCGCCGATGTCGGGCACGTACAGGTTCACCCCGAACGTCCCGACCCGGGCCCGGCGGGCGATCGTCAGGCCCCGTTCGGGATCGCCGGTCCACACGCTGCCGGCCAGCCCGTAGCTGGAGTCGTTGGCGATGGCCACCGCCTCGGACTCGTCGTCGTACGGGATCACCGTCACCACCGGACCGTAGATCTCGTCCCTGGCGATGGCCATCCCGGCGTCGGCGTCGGCGAACACGGTGGGCTCGTAGTAGTAGCCGCGCACCGGCGTGGCCGGGCGGCGGCCGCCGGCCACCACCCGCGCGCCCGCGCTGATCCCCGAGGTGACCGACGATTCCACCCGGACCCGCTGCCGCGGGCTGGCCAGCGGTCCCATGCTCGTCTCCTCGGCCATCGGATCACCCACCACCAGGGCCGAAGCCTGCCAGGCCAGGGCCTCGACCGCCTCGTCGTACCGGCTCCGCGGGGCCAGCACCCGGGACATGGTGAAGCACGCCTGCCCGGAGTTGGCGAAGCACAGGCCGCCCAGCCCGGCCGCGGTGGCGTTCAGGTCGACGTCATCGAGCACGATCGCGGCCGACTTCCCGCCGAGTTCGAGGCTTACCGGCTTGAGGGTCTCGCCGCAGATCGCGGCGATCCGCCGCCCGGCCGGGGTCGGCCCGGCCACGGCCACGATGTCCACGCCGGGGTGCGCGGCGAGCATCTCGGCCACCTGGCCGGTCCCGGTGACCAGGTTGAAGACGCCGGGCGGGAAGTCCGCCGCCTCGAACGCCTCGGCCAGGATGTAGGCGGACAGCGAGGTCTCGGCCGCGGGCTTGAGCACGATCGTGCAGCCCGCCGCCAGCGCCGGGGCCAGCTGGCAGAACGCGAGGATGAGGGGGTAGCTCCAGGACGCGATCACCGCTGCGACCCCCACCGGCTCGCGCCGGACCAGCGTGCGCCCGGCGAAGCTGACCGCCTCGCGCATCTCCTCGCTGCAGGAGTCCCGGACCAGGGCCGCGTAGTACCGGATGATCCCGCACGGGATGGATACGTTGTTCCGCCGCGACAGCCCGATCGGCATGCCCATTTCCGCCGTCACCAGGCGGGCGGTGTCCTCGGCCCGGGCCTCGATCGCCGCCGCCAGCCGGTCCAGGGCCGCCGCCCGGTCCGCCGGGCTCGCCTGCGGCCACGGCCCCGCGTCGAAGGCCTTCCTGGCCGCGGCCACGGCCACCTCGACGTCGGCCCCGACCATCGAGGGGACCGCCCCGGCGACCTCCTCGGTGGCCGGGTTGACGATCGTGATCACATCGGCCGATCCGGATCCGACGAGGCGGCCGCCTGCGTACACGTCTCGGTACTCGAGCAAAGCGAGTCCCTCCGGAAAACCCCGGTCAACAGTGAAAGTGCCTGTTAATCTCTACGGCTGACACGTCGTTTGTCAAGCATCGCACCGGTACCGACCCCGTCCTGCAACCCTGTTGTGACCGGTTCCGGCAGGTGGACAAGCTACCAGAGCCGCAGTTTGTGGTTCGCCACAGCGACATCTGCGCCGCGCCGTCGTACGATCCGGTTATGGCGGTACCTGACTGGTCGCCGGTGCTGTCCGAAGACCGCTCACGACCCACTGCGCACGCCGAGCCCCCGGCCAGCGCCCGGCACCTGGACCGGGAGAACGCCGCCCTGCGTGAGCTGGTCACCGTGTACCGGTACCTGTCCGGGCTGGCCCTGCAGGACGCGGACCTGGCCGGGGTGGTGCGGCTGATCTCCGACCGGACGGCCGCGACCGTCGCCGTGCTCACCCAGCTGATGGACGTGCTGACCGCGGCCGCGCCCGGCGTGACCGCCGAGAAGGCCGCGGCCGACGTGCGGGAGCACATGGTCCACCCCCGGCTCGGCCAGGTGCTGCGCGCCTCACGGCTGAGCCAGCGGGCGCTCCGGCTGCCGAAGGTCGGCGGCATGCCCGCCATCATCGTCGCGCCTGTCATGGTTGGCGACGAGGTCCCGTCGTACCTGATCACCATCGACCCGGCGGAGAACCTCTTCGGCGAGGACATGAGCCTGCTGGTGACCGAACACGCCGCGACCATCTGCGGCGTCATCCTCGGCCGCGAGCGCGTGGTGGCCGCGGCCGCCCGCCGGGTCCGCGACGACCTAGTGGAAGGCCTGCTGCTCGGGCGCGGCCGGGACAACGCCGACGCCAGCCGCTGGGCCGCGCACCTCGGCTACGACCCCGCCCGCGACCACAACGTCGTCGCGATCGCGTTCGACCTGCCGGGCTCGGCACCAAACCACGGGGCAGCCAACCACGCAGACGCCGCGGCGCAGCGGCAGCGGATCTGGGAGAGCATCGAGCACTTCGTCGCCACCCGGGCACCCGAGGCGATCGTCTCGGCCCGCGAGTCCGAGGTGGTGGTGGTCACCGCCGCCCCGATGGACGCGCGCCAGCTTGCCGCCGCGTGCCTGGCCCGGCTGGCGGAGCTGTTCCCGGCGGCCAAGGTCGTCATCGGCATCGGCGGGACCTGCCGCGACCCGCGAGAGGTCGCGCGCTCCTACGCACAGGCCGAGCGCACCACCCAGACGCTGCAGCGGCTCGGCCGGTCCGGGGTCAAAGGGCAACTTGGGGCGGTCTCGGCGTTCGGCGATCTGGGCATCCTCCGGCTGCTGCTCCAGGTACCCGACCTGGCCGAGCTGAGGTCCTTCGCCGCCGACGTGCTCGGCAAGCTCAGCATGCACGAACACGAGCACAAATCGGAGTACCTGGCCACGCTGGCCTGCTATTTCCGGGAGAACAACAGCCCGCAGCGGGCTTCGCGCATCCTGCACGTGCATCCCAACACGGTGGCCTACCGGGTCAAGCGGATCGAGGAGATCACCGGGCTGCGGCTGGACAACTACACCGACCGGCTCATCGCCCAGGTGGCGCTGGAGATCCTCGACTCGCTCGGGGAGGAGCCGTGACCGCCGCGGCCCTACCCGGCGCGGTCGGCCTGCTCGGCCTCGGACAGCGCGTGCTGGTCTGCGACGGCGCGATGGGCACCATGCTGCACGCGGCCGGCGCCGCGCTCGACCGCTCGCTGCCCGAGCTCAACCTGTCCGACCCCGGCCTGGTCAGCACGATCCACGAGAGCTACCTCAGTGCCGGCGCGGACATCATCCAGACCAACACGTTCGGGGCCAACCGGCTCTGGCTCGGCGACCACGGCTTCGGTGACAAGGTGGACGAGATCAACCGGGCCGGGGTCCGCATCGCCCGTGCGGCCCAGGACCGGTGCGACCGCGACGTCCTGGTCGCCGGGTCGGTGTCGCCCGCCGTCACCGCGCTGCAGCGGCGCCGGATCGGCTCGGCCGAGCGCATGGAGGTCATCCGCGAGCAGGTCGCCGCCGTGACCGCCGACCGGGGCGTCGACGTCCTCATCCTGGAGACGTTCGGCTACCTCGACGAGCTGATCGAGGCGATCGGCGTGGCCAGCGACGTCACGGACGTGCCGATCGTCGCCCAGGCCACCTTCGCCGACGACGCGCACACCCTGGGCGGGGAGACCCCGCGCGAGGTCGCCACCGTGCTGTCCGGGCTGCCGGTGGCCATGGTCGGTACCAACTGCACCATCGGCCCGCAGCGGATGCTTACCGTGGCCGAGGACCTGGTGCGGTACGCGTCGGTGCCGGTGAGCGCCCAGCCGAACGCGGGCCAGCCGCGGCGCACCGGCCCGCGCAGCTTCGAGTTCAGCATCGACGGCGACTACTTCGCCCGCTACTTCCGCCGGTTCGCCGAGGCCGGGGTGTCCCTGGTCGGCGGCTGCTGCGGCACCACCCCCGCGCACATCCGCGCCGCCGCCGACGCCGTGCGCCCGCCCGCCCGGGCCAACCCAGAGTCCCCGGATACCCCGCCGTCCCGGCGCGACCACCCCGCCGGAACCGCGGGGACGGTCCAGGCCGGCGAGTCGCCAGGTTCTTCGGATCCGTCGGCCGCGGTCGCCGGGACCCTCGCCGACCAACTGGCCAGCCGCCGGTTCATCATCGCGGCCGCGCTCGCGTCCGGGGGGCGGCCCGCCGAGGCGGCGCAGGCCGCGGCGGTGCTCCAGGCCCAGGGCGTCGGGGTGTTCGCGGTCCAGCCGGCCGAGAGCGCCCGCACCCGCTCCGACTCCCTGGACATGGCGCTGCACCTGCAGCAGCAGGCCGGCGTGGAGACCATCGCCACGCTGACCACCTGGGACAAGACCATCATGACCCTGCAGGCCGAACTGCTCGGCGCGCACGCCCTCGGTGTCCGCAGCGTGATCTGCACCACCGGCAGCCCGCCGGTGCTCGGCGACTACCCGGCCGTGGACGGGATCTGGGAGGTGGACTCGCTCGGCCTGATCGCGCTGCTGGATGGCCTGAACGCCGGCCGCGATTCCAACGGGCTCGCGCTGACCACCCAGACCTCGTTCTGCGTCGGCGCCCGGGTCAACCCCGGCGCGCGGGATCCGCAGGCCGAGATCGCCCGGGCCCGGGCCAAGGTCAGCGCCGGAGCGCACTTCCTGGTCAGCAGGCCCGTCTACGAGCTGGACTCGCTGCTCCGGATGGTGACCGCGCTATCGGCGCAGGACATCCCGCTGCTGCTCTCGGTCACCCCGCTGCGCAGCTTCGAGGAGGCAGACTACCTGGCCAACGAGGTCCCCGGGGTGCGCATCCCGCCGGACACGCTGCGCGCCCTGGAGCGGGCCGACCGCGGCGCAGCCCGTGCGGTCGGCATCGAACTGGCCGCCGATCTGCTCCTGGTGGCCCGCAAGCTGGTCAGTGGCGTGATCGTGACGGCCGCCGAGGACGACCTGACCGGCCTGGCCCCGCTGCTGGCCGCCGCCGGCTAACGTCTCTTTTCATACCGAACGGGCCTGGTCCCCCGCCGTCCTCACCGGAACAGCTGGTCGATGTAGTCCGCGCCGATCCCGTTCTTGGAGTAGTGCTCGCGGCACAGCGCGATGTAGTCGAACACGTCGAAGGTGCCATTGGGCTCGCCGTTCTCGTCCAGCCAGATCAGCGGCCCGGTGACGTTGAACGTCACCCGCATCGGCTCGTCGCACTCGTAGGCGACCAGCGTGTGCGACTCGCCGGGGGCCTCGTAGACCCAGTCGCCCGCGGTGGCGATCCAGTCGTGCTCCAGGTACCCCCACTTGCCGGAGATCGTGTAGGCGAAGACCTGCTGCGGATGGTAGTGCCGGTTCACCAGTCCCGCGCCGCGGCACATCAGCACGTCGCACCACCGGTTCTGGCTCGGCGAGATCCACAGCGGCCGGGTGCCGACCGTCTCGGACAGCGGCGCGTAGAAGCGCTCGTCCTCGGTGGGCGCGTTGGCGATGTACGCCTCCGGCAGCGCGCCGGGCCGGAACTTCTGCGCGATCGGCTTGAGCTCTCGCCAGAATTCGCTGTTCGCCGTCTCCGCCATAGGTTCTCCCTCGAACTAACCGCACGCTCAGCCGTTGAGCCTGGCAGGATCAGCGTCCTCCCTCGGCCGGGCGCGCGGCAAGGCGCCCGGTCCCGTCCGGTCGCGCGATTGTCCCGTACGACATTCGAAGCCGTCCTGCGTTGTGCTCCCGCCATGGGGTCAGTGGTCGTGGATGAGCAGGCCGCGGATGTTGCGGCCGTCGAGCATGTCGCGGTAGCCCTGGTTGACGTCCTCCAGCCGGTAGCGGGTGGTGACCAGTTCGTCGAGCTTGAGCCGCCCGGCCCGGTACAGGTCGAGCAGCCGCGGGATCTCGTCGAACGGGTTTCCGCCGCCGAATAGCGCGCCCTGGATCCGCTTCTCGAACAGCGTGAGCTCGAAGCTAGGCAGCTGGATGGTCTTCTTGCCCGGGCCGGCCAGCCCGGTGATCACCACCGTGCCGCGCTTGCGGATCGCGGCGAACGCGGCCGCGATGACCTCCTCGGTGACCACGCCGACGGTGATCAGGGCCTCGTCCGCGCCGACGCCCTTGGTGACCTCGGTGACGATCTCCTGCGCCGTCTCGGCGTCCGCCGCCGTATGGGTCGCGCCGAAGCGGGTGGCGGCCTCTCGCTTATTGGCCAGCGGGTCCACCGCGATGACGTGCCGGGCGCCCGCGAACGCCGCGCCTTGCACCGCGTTGATGCCGACGCCGCCGATCCCGTACACCACGGTCGTGTCGCCCGGCCGGACGCCGCCCGCGTTCACCGCGGTGCCCCAGCCGGTCGGCACCCCGCAGCCGACCAGCGCCACCGTCTCCAGCGGCAGGTCATCGTCGATCTTGATGCAGGAATGCTCGGACACCACCGAACGCTGGGAGAACGTGCCGAGCAGGCACATCTGGCCGAAGTCCTCGCCGTCGCCGTGGAACCGGAACGTGCCGTCGGGCAGGCAGTTGTCGAAGAACAGCGCGCCGAGGTCGCACAGGTTGGTCATGCCGCGGGCGCAGAACCGGCAGTGCCCGCAGGCCGGCAGGAACGAGCAGACCACGTGGTCGCCTGGCTTGAGCCTGCTCACGCCGGCGCCGGTCTCCTCGACGATCCCCGCCCCCTCGTGCCCGCCCACGATCGGGTAGCGGACCGGGATGTCACCGGTGCGCAGGTGGTCGTCGGAGTGGCACAGGCCGGCGGCGGCGAACCGGACCAGCACCTCACCGTCCTTGGGCGGATCGAGGTCCAGTTCGACGATCTCCCAGTCCTTGCCCATGTCCCTGAGCACCGCTGCCCTGGTTTTCATCCGGCCTCCCGCGGTTTCCGCCGCCATCATCCGCCCCCGCGCCCCCGTCGGTCACTGTGTCCGGCCCCAAGAGTGCCGTCTGCATCTTGGTGCTGGCGCCGTCCTCACCTGGGCGGCGGGCCTGCGTCCTGGACAGCTGCGGCGGACGGGCCCGGTCCGCTGCGTCAGCCGTCCGCCACGGGGGCGGCATTCAGCTTCAGCTCCGAGCTGTGGTAGGCGGCGCGGTCCGCTAGTTCCGGGCTGTACCCGGTGATGATCTGGCGGACGCGCAGCGCGGCCAGCGGGCCGAGTAGGTCGTAGCATCCGATGAACAGCTCGCGGGCCTGCGCCCGCGGCCACGCCGACGGAAGCAGCTCCGTGGGCAGGTCGGGATCCAGGCCCGGGAACGCGCGCCACTCGTCCATGACCCGGGTCCGGGCGATGAGCGCGTCGGTCGGCGGCACCCGCCCGGCGGCCGCCGCGTCCCGCAGCTGGCCGGCGAAGGCGATGAAGCACTCGTACTGCTGGCGCAGCCCGTCCAGGCCCCAGGCCTGGGCCGGAATCTCGCATTCGGCCGGCACCGAGGTCGCCCGGAACGCGGTGCCGGTGGTGATGTCGAGGTCCTTCAGGTACCCGATCACCTCAGCGGCGTGATCGCGCGGAGACACCCACAGGCCGTCGTATAGCGGCGCGAAGCCGCGCCAGCGCAGCTGCTTGCGCAGCGCGTCGCGGGCGGCGCGGTTGTCCTCGGGGATGGAGAACGCGACCAGCGACCACATCCCGTCCCACGGCTGGTTGGCCGCGCCGAAGGAGAAGATGCGCCGCGCGCCGTCGTCCAGGATCGCCGCCGCCCGCGAGCTCAGCCGGGAGAACGTGTGGCGGCCGGTCTTGGACGTGACCAGCAGCTCGTTGCGGGTCAGCCGGCTCAGCGCGGCCCGGGCCGCCGAGTCGCTGACGCCGAACTCAGCCAGCAGCGCGACGATCGCCGCCGAGGGCAGCGGCTCGGTCCGTTGCCACCAGTAGTCCCCGAGCAGGGTCAGCAGCAGCCGCGGCGGCCGCTGCGCGGCGACGCCGGGGGAGGTCCACGGCTCGGGCGGGCCATGGACCGCCCGCTCGACGGAAATGGTGCTGCTCACCGAATGAGAATAACTTCGGCGGATCGATGCCGAGGAAGCGGAAGCAGTTGTGCCATGTGATGTCGGCCAGCACGGCTTCGGGCAGATCCATCGACAGCAGCGTCCGCCCGGCGGGCTCCTCCCGGTCCATGGCCGGGAAATCCGAGCCGACGAACAGCTTGTCCGGGCCGATCATGTCGATCAGGTACCGGATGGCCCGGCGGTCGAATACCAGCGTGTCGTAGTAGAACCGCCGGGCCAGCGAGGCCGGAGAAAGGCCGCCGGCATCGGCAGGCTCCTCGTTCCAGGTCCGCCCCCAGAACCACTGCGCCCGCGGCAGCATGAGCGGGAACCCGCCCGCCCCGTGGCTGAACGCCAGCCGCAGCGATGGACAGGCCTCCGCGACCCCGCTGGTGATCAACGCGGCCGCGGCCAGCTCCGGGGCCTGCATCGGCACCGTCCCGAGCCCGAAGAACCGGCGGGGCTCCACCGCGCACAGGGACACGATGAACTCGTTGATCCACCGGCACAGGTCCCGCCCGGCCTGCGCGGGCACCGCGTAGTTCAGCACCGGGGGCATCGGCGACACCACCTCGGCATCCACCCCGCTGGCGTCCATCGCCGCGAGCCGCTGCTCGGCCGAGAAGAACACGGCTCGGGCGGTGAACCGCAGCGCCCCAGAGACGAGCACCCTCGCGTCGCCCCCCGAAGGCTCCATCGCAGGCCACGAAGCGGGATCGCACCCGCCAGGTGCCGCCGGGAACGACCCAGGCAGTACGTGCGCATGCAGGTCAGCCAGCATAAGCGCTCACGCTCCCGGCACGACGACCGCCAGGACCGCCCGCCCCAAAGCCCCCAGGGCCCGGCGCCCGGCCAGCCTCCAGGGCGCTACCGTCGGCCTGCTGGTGAACACCAAGCAGAACGCCGCGCCGTTCCTGGACCAGGTGGGCCGGCTGCTAAGAGAGCGGTATGGCGTCCACGACGTAATAGTCCGGACCAAGGTCAACTTCGCCCAGCCGGCGCCGGATGAGCTGATCAAGGAGATGGCCGCGGGCTGCGACGTCGTCATCACCGGCATCGGCGACTGCGGCTCGTGCAGCGCGTCCGCCGTCGCCGACGGCATCACGTTCGAGGCCAGCAACCTGCCCGCCGCGGCCATCTGCAGCGACGCCTTCGGTGTCACCGCCGACGCGATGGCCGAACTCCGCGGCGCCCCCGGCTACCACTACGCCAGCACGCCCCACCCGGTGGCCGTGCTCACCCCGGACCAGGTCCGCGAGCGCGCCGCCCAGGTCCTCGACGACGTGGTCGCCCTGCTCACCACATGACAGAAAAGCAAGCCCCGGACCCCGACGCCGCCCGCGGCGGCGGCTGGCAGTCCACCAGCGGCCCCGCGCCCATGATCGTGGTCAACGGCCCGGTCCGGCACGAACTCGGCTTCAATACTTCCGGCGGCGCGTTCGGCCCGGTTTTCGCCCGAACGCCACCATCCCCCGCGCCATCAGCCTGATCGTCCGCAACGCCGCGTCCGCGTCCGCGTCACCATCACCGCCACCCCGCAGGCCTGCGCCGACTGCCTGGTGCCCAAGGACCTGATGCGCGGTATTCTCGGCCAGGCCCTCGGCGTACCCTCGGACGCGATCGACCTGATCTATCCCTCAACATCACCAGAGGAGAGGTAGCCATGTCCCCTAGGACCAGCCCTCCGTTCCGCGCCGATCATGTCGGCAGCCTGCTGCGTCCCCAGCGGTTGCTGCAGGCGCGCGACGATTTCGCCGCCGGCCGGATCACGGCGGCTGACCTGCGGTCAGTCGAGGATCAGGAAATCCCCAAGGCCATCCGGATGCAAGAGGAGGTGGGCCTGCAGTCGGCCACCGACGGCGAGTTCCGCCGCGCCTCCTGGCATATGGACTTCATCTATGCCCTCGGCGGGATATCCAAGGCGCCGGGGAACATGGCGGTGAAGTTCCGGAACGCGGCGGGGGAGATCGAGTTCACCCCGGCGTCGATCCGGGTCGACGGGAAGATCCGCATCGACAACACGATCTTCGCGGACGCCTTCACGTTCACCAGGTCCCACGTCACCACGGCCGTGCCCAAGCTGACGATCCCGTCGCCGAACATGGTGCACTACCGCGGCGGCCCCGCCTCGGTCGACCCGGCGGTGTACCCCGACATGGAGGAGTTCTGGACCGATCTGGCTGCGGCCTACGCCGATGAGGTGGCCCGGCTGGGTGAGCTGGGCTGTACGTACCTGCAGTTCGACGACACCTCCCTGGCGTACCTGAATGACCCGGCCCAGCGGGCCGAGATCGCGGAGCGGGGCGAGGACGCCGAGCACATGCACCTGCGCTACATCCGCCAGATCAACGCCGCGGTCAGGGGCAAGCCGGCCGGGATGGCGATCACCACGCACATGTGCCGGGGGAACTTCCGGTCCTCCTGGGTGGCCTCCGGCGGGTATGACTTCGTGGCCGAGGCGCTGTTCTCCGAGCTGGACGTGGACGGGTTCTTCCTGGAGTACGACGACGAGCGCTCCGGCGGCTTCGAGCCGCTGCGGTTCGTGCCCGAGGGGAAGATGGTCGTGCTGGGCCTGGTCACCACCAAGCGCCCGGAGCTGGAGTCCAAAGACGACCTCAAGCGAAGGATCGACGAGGCGGCCAAGTACGTCCCGCTGGAGCAGATCTGCCTGTCCGGCCAGTGCGGCTTCTCCTCCACCGTGGAGGGCAACGCCCTGACCTATGACCAGCAAGTCGCCAAGCTCCGCCTCATCACCGAAACCGCCCACGACGTCTGGGGCTAGACCTGGCCAAAAGCTGTGGTGTAAACCGTGATGCGGCCGGAACCCGTGAGCCACGTGGTTCTGGCGCCTAGACGCCGGTCGCCCCGTGGCGGCCTACCAGCGCGGCCGGCAGCTCGGGCCGGGAGCTGATCCCGAGTTTGGCGTAGGTGCTGGTCAGGTGATTCTCCACGGTTCGCTGGGTGACGAAAAGGGCCTGTGCGATCTGCCGGTTCGTTTGCCCCACCGCCGCCAGCCACGCCACTCGCAGTTCGCTGGGCGTCAGCGCGTCGCGTCCCCGCATGGCGTCACGGCGGGGCCTGCCGCCAGCGACCACGAGCTCGCGCCGGGCCCGGTCGGCCAGCGCGAGGCCGCCCAAGACATGGGCGAGGTCCAGGCCCTCGCGAAGGAAGTCACGCGCCGTGGTGCGCGAGCCGGCCCGGCGATGCGCCGCGCCCAGGTCGACCAGGGCCCGGGCCAGCTCCAGCCGGGCCGGCGAGGGACGGAGCACGCTCACGGCCTCGGTGAGCAATTCGAGGCCACGGCCGCCGCCCTCGGCCACTCCGGCGGCGCGCAGGGCGATCCCGAGACCCCGGGCGGCGCCCCACTGCCGTGCGAGTCCGATTTCCTCGGCGCACAGTCGGCTCGCGGTTTCTCGGTCGCCCAGCGCGGTGAGCGACAGCGCGGCGTCCGAGCGCCAGGGAATCAAGGTGGGGTTCCTGACTCCCCACAGCTCCGCCAGCTCTCCGGCTTGGAGCAGGTCCTTGACCGCCGTCGCGTGGTCTCCGGCCGCCGCATGCAGGCATCCTCGTGCGTGCCGGGCCACGTTAAAGGGCCATGTCGGGCCGAGTTGGCCGTCCAGGTGACCTGCGGCCAGCAAGGCGCACCCCTCGTCGATCGCGCCGCGTTCTATCAAGGCGCCGACCATGAAGGCGGTGGCAAGAGACGAAATCCACATCTCGCCGGTTCCCTCCATGGCCTGCTGCCCGTACGCCAGCGCCTCGCTGACGTCGCCGCCATACCACGCGATCAGCAACATCGCCGTGGCCGCGACCGCCGACGCCACCGGCCATCCCCGCTGCTGCGCCAGCCGCAGCCAGACCTGGGCCCAGTCGCGAGCCTCACCAGCCTGGTCCGCGAACAGCAGCACCGTGACGGTCTCGGGCAACGCGGTGGAGCTGACCGATTCCAGCCGCGACGTCGCCCGGAGCGCCGCGCGGGCGTGCCGGACCGCGCGCTGCCGATCCCTCGCGGCGGCGGCGAGCTCGATCGCCAGGCTGGCGTGCAGCTGGAAATCAAGTTCCTCCCCGTCTTCGGCGCGGGCCTGCAGCTGCTCGATTATCGGCTGGATGACCGGCCGGGTGTCGAGGTCCCAGCGCGCGAGGTTGAGCAGCGCGGCCTGCAGCGAAATGGCGATCGGGGAGCGGTCGTCGCCGGACGTGCCCATAGCCGCCTGCAGCACTTCAACGGCGTCGGCGAAGCGGCCGGACAATCCGAGCGCCTGGCTGAGCGCCAGCGCGATCTCGCCCCGGCGAGGCCAGCCCGCGCTTCGGGCCAGCGCCTCGGCTAGATGCTCCGCTGCCGCGGCCGGTGCGCGGAAGGTCTGGGCGCTGCCCAGCTCGAACAGCACGTCACCGCGGACACCGGCCGCTGGCGGTTCGGCCAGCGCGCGTTCCAGACACTGGACGGCGACGTCGGGCGCGCCGCGGCCGCGCGCATTGGCCGCGGCCTGGCGCAGCCGGTCCACCACCCAGGCGTCGCCAGCCGCGGCCGCCGCCAGCAGGTGTACCGTCACCTCCGCCGAGGCGGCATCTTCCTCATCGAGCATGCGGGCCGCGCGCTTGTGCCAGCGCTGCCGCACCGGCGGGGCCAGATCCTGGTAGACCGCGGATCGCACCAGGGGATGCACGAACCGCAGCGCCCGCTCGCCTTCGATGAACCGCTCCGCCATCAGCGCGCCGATCGCCTCGGCGGATGCGTCGCCGTCCAGGCCGGCCAGCCGCCCGGCTCGCTCGGCGGTAGCCGCGGTGCCGAGCACGGCGACCGCGCGGGCCGTGGCCAGTGCGGCGGCGGGCATCCGCCCGAGCTGAAGCAGCACGCTGCGCGAGACCGAGCCAGGGGTCAGCCGCCGCAGCTGCGGTACCTCGGCGTCTGTTCCCATCACGCCCTCGGCGGCCAGGCTGGCCAGCAGGCCCCGCAGCAGCAGCGGGTTGCCTCCGGTGAGTTCGCGGCAGGCATCCTGGAAAGCCGGCGACGGGTCTGCGCCTAGCGTTCCGCGTACCAGTTCCGCGCACGCCGCCGCGCCCAGCGCGGCCGGGCGCAGCGCGATTACGCTCGCCTCCGCGGCCAGACCCGCGATCAGCGACTTCTGCTGTGCCGTGCCCGACCGGGGCTCACGGACGGTGAGCACCAGCAGCACGGCCAGGCCTTCCAGCCGATGCGCCAGGTGGGCGACGAACCGCTGCGACGGCTGGTCCGCCCAGTGCAGATCATCGACGGCCAGGAGCAGCGGTGCCTGCTGCGCGATGTCAGCGGTCAGCCAGTACAGGCCGTGCATGACCGCGAAACAGTCCTCATCCCCCCGCTGCGCGTCGCGGGTCAGGGCCAGCGCCGCCAGCGCCACCGCGTCGTCCGCTAGCCGCTGCCCGCCGTCGGCGCGTATTTCGGCCTCGAACAGCTGCCGGACCACTCCCCACGCGTAACCGTCCTCGAACTCGACGGCGCGCGCCGCCAGCACCGTCATGCCCGCCTGGGCCGCCCGTTCGCACGCCTGGGTGAGCAGCCTGGTCTTGCCGATCCCCGCCACGCCCTCCACCAGCAACGCCGATCCCGACCCCGAGCATGCCGATTCAATCGCCGCCGCTATCGCGGCGAGTTCCGTCGCCCGGTCCAGCAACTGGAGGGGAGACGGACCCCCAGGCCCCATGCTGTGATCGTAGGCCCAAGGTCGTGCCCGCGCCATCACGGAACCCCGCGCAAATAACTGTGGTACCCACCGTGACGCGCCGCAGGCCGGCCGCGCCGACCATAACAGAGGCGAACAGTCTGGCGCATTACCGGACTGATAACACCAAACGGGGGGAACATGTCTGTCAGACCCTTCTGGCGAGCGCTCGTACCGCTCACCGCCCTGGCCACCTCGCTGGGGCTGGCCGCGGCCGCGCAGGCGTCGCCCGCTACCGCGGCCAAGGCCAAGCCCAAGGGCACCGAGATCAGCGTCGCGAATACCGTGTTCGGCCGGGCGCTTGTCGTCGGCTCGGGCCCGTACAAGGGCTTCACGCTGTACTTCATCAGCTCGGACAACGCGCCCCACTCCTACGGGTGTACGCCCGGCGCGACCAAGACGGTGGTCGGCCCGATCACCTGCACCGGGCCGTCCAACGACCACAACGCCGAATGGCCGGCCATCACCACCAACGGCAAGCCGGTGGCCGGGCCCGGCGTGTCCGCCAAGTGGCTCGGCACCGTCTACCGCAAGGGCGTCGGCACTCAGATCACCTACCGCCACCACCCGCTGTACCTGTTCGACGGGCAGCCGGGCGCGGTCTCCGGTGAGGGCTGGTTCGAGCCGAGCCTGCCGCCGTGGTTTGGCGTGTGGTGGGTGATGTCGCCGGGCGGCTACCCGGTCCCGTGGGCCGGGTCACTGACCACCACCAAGGTCGGCGGCAAGACCGTCCTGGCGGCGCAGCAGTCCACCGGCGTCGGGTGGATCAACTTCCCGGTCTATACCTTCAGCGCCGACTCGTCCTCCTACAGCGCCTGCGCGGCCAGCGTGGCCTGCGCCCGGGCGTGGCCGCCGGTGATCACGAGCGGCGCGCCCGGCTGGACCGGATTGCCGCCTAGTCAGATCGGCGGCCTGGGCATCCCGGGGAACCTGCAGCAGGTGTCCTGGGGCGGCCAGCCGCTGTACCTGTTCAGCCACGAGCAGCTCGCGCCGGGACCGGGCGGCGTGCCAGTGACCGCCGGCAACGGCAACGGGATCAAGGCGTTCGGCGGCACGTTCAGCCTCGTCGTCAACCCCTGACCCCAACCACGGCCGGCCGCGTCCCACGCGGCCGGCCGTCGGCGTACCCGGCCACAGCCCGGGTTCGCCCCGCGAAGGCCACGTTGTGGGTGCAGCACAAGGCTGGGGCTTCGCCTACCCTCCGGCTGGCAGGCCGGCGGCTGCTCGCGGCCATCCCGGTGCTGTGGGGCGTGACGTTCCTGACGTACGTGGTGATGAACCTGCTGCCCGGCGACGCGGCCCAGGAGCTACTCGGCGCCAACGCCACGCCGGCCGAGATTCACCAGCTGGAGATCGAGCTGCACCTGAACGAGCCCTTCTGGGTGCGCTACGGCCACTGGCTCGGCGGGCTGCCGGTCGGGCACCTCGGCACGTCCCTCACCAGCGGCGAGAACGTGACCACGATCCTCGGCCAGCGCCTGCCCGTCACGGCGGAACTCCTGCTCTACGCGTTCGTCATCTCGGTAGGGTTCGCCGTCGCGGTGGCGGTGCTCGCCGCTCGCAAGCCAGGCGGGATCGCCGACTGGCTGTCCACGGTGATCAGCATGGCCGGCTTGTCCATCGCGCCGTACGTGCTGGCCCTCGTGCTGGTGTACGTGTTCGCCGTCCGGCTGCAGGTGCTGCCTGCGATCGGCTTCGTCCCGCTGAGCCAGAGCGTCGGCGGCAACATCAAGTCGCTGACGCTGCCGGCCATCGCCATCGCCTTCCCGCTGTTCAGCTTCTACACCCGGCTGCTGCGCGCCGACATCATCGAGCAGATGGAGCGGGAGGACTACATCGTCACGGCGCGCGCGAAGGGGGTCCGGCCGTGGCGGATCCTGGTTCGGCACGCGCTGCGGAACTCGCTGTTCGGCCTGATCACGGTGAAGGGCAGAGCCGGTGAGTGAGGATCTACTGGAGGTGACCGACCTGCAGGTCCGCTTCGCCGGCCGCGGACAGGAGATACGCGCCGTGAACGGGGTCAGCTACTCCACGTCGGCCAGGCAGACTCTCGCCATCGTCGGCGAGTCGGGCTCGGGCAAGACCGTCAGCTGCCGGGCGATCATGGGCCTGCTGCCGTCAGCCGCGGCCGTCACGGGCTCAGCCAGGTTCGACGGCGCCGAACTGATCGGGCTGACCGACGAGCAGCCGCGGCCGCATCGTGGCGCCGACCTGGCTATGGTGTTCCAGGACCCCTCGCGGTCGCTCAACCCGACGATGCGGATCGGCGCGCAGATCGCCGAGGCGATCCGCGCGCACACCGAAGCAAGCCGCCGGGATGCCCGCGAGCGTGCCGTCGACCTGCTCCGGCTGGTCCGCATCCCGTTGCCGGAACAGCGCGTCCAGGATTACCCGCACCAGATGTCCGGCAGGATGCGGCAGCGAGTCATGATCGCCATCGCGCTGGCGTGCCACCCCAGGCTGCTGATCGCCGACGAGGCGACGACCGCGCTCGATGTCACGACGCAGGCGCAGATCATGGAGCTCCTGCTGGACCTCCAGCATGAGCTGGGCATGGCGCTACTACTGATCACTCACGACCTCGGGCTGGCCGCGTCCTACGCCGACGGCGTGATCGTGATGTACGCGGGCCGGATCGTGGAGCAGGCGCCCGCGCGCCTGCTGTTCGCCAAGGGCGTGCGGATGCCCTACACCAAAGCGCTCCTCGACGCGATCCCGCGAGTGGAACGCCCCGCCCACTCGCCGCTGCCCGTGGTCGGCGGCAGGCCGCCCGACATGGCGGCGCTGCCCGCCGGGTGCTCGTTCGCCCCCCGCTGCGGCGCAGCACAAGATGACTGCCGCCGGGCGATGCCGCCGCTGACGGAACACGAGCCCGGCCACCGCTGGGCGTGCTGGCACCCCTGCCAGAACGGCGGCGCGCCATGACCGCCAGGGATCCACTGCTGGCGGTGCGCGATCTGGTTCAAGAATTCGCGGCGCCGGGCGGCGTGGTCCATGCCGTCTCCGGGGTGTCCTTCGACGTATCTCCGGGGGAGACCCTCGGCATCGTGGGCGAGACCGGCTCGGGAAAGTCGACCCTCGCCCGATCTGTGCTGCAGGCGCCTCGACCGAAATCGGGCTCGGTGCTGCTGCACGGCGCCGACCTAGTTACCCTGCGCGGACGCAGGCTGCTCGAGGCACGACGCGACGTGCAGATGGTATTCCAGGACCCGGACCGCAGGACCTATAAGCGGGACCATCCGCGGCGAGCCGCCGTCGCCGGTCCACCCGCCGAGCGGATGCCGGTTCCGCACCCGCTGCCCGCGGGCGGCGCAGCGCTGCGCGGACGAAGAGCCTCGCCTGCGCGAGCTGGCCACCGGGCACTCGGTCGCGTGCCACTTCCCGCTGATGCCGACGGCACGCACCGCAGCCCGTTCGGCAGAAAAAATCGGAGAGACCCCGCGATGAGGATGCGCGTCCTGCTCGAACCGCACCACGGCGCCGGCTACGACCAGATCCTGGCTGGCCCGGGCGACCGAGGAAGCCGGCTTCGACGCCTTCTTCCGTTCCGACCACTACCTGGGCATCGACCCGGACGATACCGGCTACCGCCCGACCGGCTCGTGGACCACGCTCGCGGGGCTGGCCACCCAGACCGAGCGGGTCCGGCTCGGCACGCTGATGACCGCCTCGACCTACCGCCAGCCGGGCCCGCTCGCGGTCACCGTGGCCACCGTGGACGCGATGAGCGGCGGCCGGGCCGAACTCGGCATCGGCGCCGCCTGGTACGAGCGGGAGCACCGGTTCTTCGGCATCCCGTTCCCGCCGCTCGGCGAGCGGTTCGACCGGCTGGGCGAGCAGCTCGAGGTCATCACCGGGCTGTGGCAGACCGCGCCGGGCGAGAAGTTCAGCTACCACGGCCGGCACTACCAGCTCGAGGAGTGCGCCAGCATCCCCCGGCCGGCGCGGACCCCGCCCATCATCATCGGCGGTGCCGGGCCGCGACGCACGCCGGCCCTGGCGGCGCGGTTCGCCGACGAGTTCAACAGCGGGATGTCGGACGGGCTGGCCGAGCGGTTCGCCAATTTCCGGCGGGTCTGCGGGGAGGTGGGGCGTGATCCGGCGACGGTTCGGCTGTCGACCACGCTGCCGGTGTGCTGCGGCGAAACCAGCGGCGAGGCCGCCCGCCGGGCCGCCGCCCTGGGCGAGGCCGGCGCCCGGATGCTGCGGATGGGCGTGACCGGCACCCCCGCCGACGTGGCCGCCCGGCTGGCCGGGCTGCAGGCGGGCCGGCGCGGACACCGTCTACTTCCACCTCTATGACGTGACCGACCTAGACCACGTCCGGCTGCTCGGCCGCGAGGTCCTGCCCCGGCTGGACTGACTTTCTGGTCATGTCAGCTCGCTGATAGATATCAAAGCTGACTCTCATCTCTGTTACTGCTAACGATGTTCGTCGGCGCGGATCCCTTTGGCTCAAAAATGTCCTAGTCGAATGCTAGAATCGAACTAATTGATGAACAGTTCCAGTCCGGCCCGAATGGCCTGGGGAAGGGGCCTGACCGCCGGACCGCGAGCATCACGCGAGGAGGTGAGAACAACGATGAGCGGCGCCCCGTCACCGGGCAGCGCGACCGAGGCGCTAGGGATGCTGAGGTCCGCGATGGGCTACCTGGCCGCGTCGGACGCGACCGCGATGGCGGCCGAGATGCAGGCGCAGTGCCTGCTGGCGCTGGAACAACTCGACGCGATCGAAACCGTGGCGCGCGCCTCGATCCTGGCGGCGTTCACCTCCGCCCAGGGCTACTCCGCGGACGCGGACTACAGCCCGCGGGCGTGGCTGATCAACAAGACCCGGGTGACCAAGGGTGCGGCAAACGGCCACCTAGGCTGGGTCCGCCGGGCCGCGGCGCATCCGCAGGTGGCCGCGGCGCTGGCCGAGGGGTACATCCTGTCGGAGTCGGTGGCCCGGAAGATCTGCCAGTGGACGGACAAACTGCCGGAGGACTGCCGCCAGGCCGCGGACGCGATCCTGATCTTGGCGGCGAAGTCCGGCGCGGACCTGCGCGGCCTGGCGGAGCTGGCCGCAGAGATCTATGCCCGGTCCCCGCGCAACGAGCCAGACAGCGACCCGGACGGTGAGTTCGACGAACGGTCGGTCAGGCTGGAGACCACCTTTCAAGGCGCAG
Organism: uncultured Actinomycetes bacterium; assembly: GCA_963769715.1. Classification (GTDB taxonomy): domain Bacteria; phylum Actinomycetota; class Actinomycetes; order Streptosporangiales; family Streptosporangiaceae; genus Palsa-504. The sequence goes on along the minus strand of CAVYNE010000031.1, from coordinate 424,015 downwards.
GTGTGCTGAACGGGGATCTAACGCCGGAGTGCGCGGCGGTGGTGACCGCGGTGCTGGACGCGCTGTCGGCCCCGGCCGGCGCCGAGGACACCCGGACCCATGAGCAGCGGTATCACGATGCGCTTGCCGAGGCGATGCGCCGCTTGGTGGCCGCCGACCTGCTCCCGGAGCGGGCCGGGCAGCCAGTGAAAGTGCTGGCACACATTTCCCTCGCCGACCTGCTAGTCATGGAAGGTAGCTCGGCGCTGCAGGAGGAGTGGATCGCCTCGGCGCGGGCGTCCTGGGCTGCCGCGCGGGCCGGTGCGTCGGTGGGCGGGAGCGACGGCGCGGCGTGGCTGGATAGCGATGCCGCCCGTGCGGTCGCCTGCGACGCGTCGGTCACCCCCGTGGTCACCGGCGACGTGAACCCCGCCGCCCTGGACCACTTGGTCCGGTTGTGCGTCGAGCTCGACCGGCTCCGCCATCATCCCGCCGAGGCGACACCCGAGCCGGACACCGCCCGGGCCTGGGAAGCCCTCGAGCAGGCGGTGATCGGCAAGGCTATCGATCTCCTATCGGGTCCCGGCGGGCTGGCGAGCTTCCTGCGCCGCCGGCAGCTCGGTGCCCGGCTGGGCGGGCCGAGCCTGCCACTGGACGTCGGGGTCTCCAAGGACATCCCCGCCGCGATCCGGCGCGCCGTCATCCTGCGGGATCACCACTGCCGGTGGACCGGCGGCTGCGACCAGCCCGCCACGGCATGTGAAGTCCACCACGTCACCCACAAGGCGGATGGCGGCAAGACCAGCGTCAAGGACTGCATTTTGTTCTGCTGGTACCACCATCAGGTCGTGATCCACAGAATGGGCTGGACCGTCGTCCTCAACCCCGACGGCACCACCACCGCCTGGAACTCCGATAAAACCAAGATCCTGCATAGCCACAGCCCGCCGGCCCAGGCCGGGTAACACCCCCGGGAACTGGACCGCGCTGTCATCGCTGGGCTTCGACGTATGCCTTCAGGGCGTTGTTGAGTGCCTGGTAGCCGGACTCGGCGGCGGCGAGGGCCTTTCCGGAGAAGGGCACGAGCAGGCCGCGGAACGTCTCGCTCTGCACGAGCCGGGTGCCGCCGCCGGCGGGGGTGAGGATAAAGGAGTGCTCGCCGCCGATGATGCCGGGTAGGCCGGCGCTCCAGCGCAGTTCGGCGTTCGGCTCGACGGCCAGGATCTTGGGCTTGACGGTCATCGTGCGCCCGTTCGGCTGGACCGTTTTGAGGGTCAGCCGGGAGCCGACGGCGATCTGCCCGGAGGCTTCGGGGAACAGCGGGTTCCAGCGCGGGTAGGCGGCCAGGTCGGTCAACACCTCCCACACCTTGGCGGGCGGGGCGTCGATCTGGATGGTCGCGGACACGGTCTTCATCGCTGGTCGGCTCCCCCGGGCGTGGGCGCGGGTGGGTTATGCGTCGTGTTTCGCTGTTCGACGAGCATGCCGATCTCGTCGAGGGCTGCAGGCCACAGGCCCGGGGGCAGGCTGTGGCCCATGCCCGGATAGGTGACCAGGCGGGCGCCGGGGATCGCGCGGGCCAGGGCGCGGGAGGCGGCCGGGCGCACCAGCGGATCGGCCTCGCCGTGGATCACCAGAATCGGCGCGGTGATGCGCGCGAGGCCGCCTTCGGGTGTCTTGGTGGCGCGTGCGGCAGCCAGTTGGCGCTGGCGGGCGGCCGGGTCCGGCGAACGCCGGTCATAGGATTCTGCCGCGGTACGCCGGGCCCAGTCCTCGTCCAACGGGTAGGTGTCAGTGTAGGTGGCGCGCAGCACGTCGACGAGCATGCGCTCCTGCTGCTCGCGGCCGGGGCCATAGCGACGGGTGGCGAGTTTCACGAACGCGCCGAGGTGCAGGTAGGGCAGCATGCGCAGCGGGCTGCCGCCCATCGGGAGGCCGGAGATCAGGGTCAGGGTTCGGACCCGCTCCGGGTGCAGCATGCCGGTTAGCTGGGCCATGCCCGCGCCCATCGACACGCCCAGCAGGTGCGCGCTCTTCCAGCCGAGCGCGCCCTGCACGGCCAGGATGTCGTCGACCATGTCCTGGCCGCGGTACGGCGGCGTTCTGGCGCCGGCCAGCAACGCCCGCCACGGGCCTCCGCGCACGGCCGCGGCGAAGTGGGTGGACAGGCCACTGTCGCGGTAGTCGAAGCGCGCGACGTGGAAACCGCGCTCGGCCAGCGCCGTGCACAGCGCCTCGGGCCACCACACCATCTGGTAGTCCAGACCGCTGAGCAGCAGCAGTGGCTGTCCGCCCGGGGCGCCGAATGTCTCGTACGCGATCTCGACCTCGCCGTTGCGGGCGAACGCGGTGTTCATGGACGGCCTTCCTGTTTTGTCATGCGCTCGCATGGTAACCTGGCGCCCGAGGCTTTCGCAATGCGATCGCATGACAAAAGAGGGGTTCGCGCACCGTGCCCAAGCAGGTCGACCACCAGCAGCGCCGTCGGCACATCGGCGAGGCAGCCCTGCGCCTGATCGCTACCCGCGGACTGGAAGCAGCCAGCCTGCGCAACGTCGCGGCCGAGGCCGGAGTGTCCATGGGCACCGTCCAGCACTACTTCACCAGCAAGCAGGAAATGCTCGACTTCGCCCAGCGGCACAACTACCAGCTGGCCACCGTACGCATCCCGCAGCTGATCGCCGCGGTGCCCGAACCGCGGACCCCCCGTGCCCTACTCCGCGCCCTGCTGATCGACCTACTTGGCCTCGACGGCGAGAGCCGCGAAGGCGCGCGTCTGGGCGCCGCGATGCTCGCCCACGCCGTCATCGACCCGCGGGCCGCTGCCACCGCGCGCACTGCCTACGACGGCGTCACGGCTTTCCTCGCCGCCCAACTGCGCGCCGCGCAAGCCGATGGCGGACTGCCGGCCCACCTCGACGCCGGCCACGCCGCCCGCCACCTGTACGCGGTCGTCGAAGGGCTGCGCTGGCCCACCCTCGTCGGCGCCTACACCCCCGGCCAGGCCCTGGCCGTCCTTGACGACCACCTCAGCACACTGTTCGGCTAGTCGACCCGGAACCGCGTCCACCCCGGCGATACCACCACGGACCGCATTCTCCGAGCCACGCGGTTCGACCCTCGTTCGAGCCCTGGCCAATCAAACTGTCAAGGCCGAGATCTGCGGCGGACCACAGATTCGGCCCGGCAAATTTGTGCTACCAGGCTATTAGCGGCCGGTTTTTGCGGGCTTTCCGCGGTGCAGCTTGTCGCTGCTCACAACGGACCGACGCGAACCTTGTGGCGGTCGGCGTTGATTCCGCGCCCGTAAACACTGACTATATCCATTATGGCAGGCGGTGTGATCCGCGATGACCGGTTGCAATTCATTTGTAACCGGCAGGTAGATAATGGCCAAGCGCGATTTGCCCCGGCGCTGGTCTCGTCCCGGATGGCCTCTTGACCGCCAGGCCGCCCATTCCGGCGCGTCCGCGCCTGGGGGCCCGCCTGGCCTACCGCCTGCAGCGCACGCTGCGGCCCCGGACCGGCCTGCGCTGGCTCAGCGCCAGGATCGAGGCGTCCAGGCCGGCCCGCGCGCTGTTCACCGGCGCGGAACGGCAGACGAAACAAGAACTGTTCGGCTGCCGGATGTGCGGCCAGTGTGCGCTGCCCGTCACTGGGTACGTGTGCCCGATGGGTTGTCCCAAGGAACTGCGCAACGGACCGTGCGGCGGTGTCGGCGCGGACGGGTCGTGCGAGGTCTATCCCGCGCTGCGCTGCGTCTGGGTCGAGGCCTACGAGCGCGCGGCTAGCCAGGGCCGGACCGTTGACCTGCGCCTGCTGCACCGGCCCATCGACCATCGCCGCTGGGGGGAGAGCTCGTGGCTGAACTACTGGCAAGGTCGCGACGAAGGATTGTGGGCTGACCCGGTCGGCGATACTGGCCATAAGGGCCCCAGCACCAACAGCACCCATCACCGGCAGCGGGTCCTGGGGGGGTCATGAGCCTGCGTGAGCGGCTGGCCTCGGGCGGCTTCGCGGTCACCGCGGAGATCAGCCCGCCCCGCGGGGCGAGCACCGGCCCGATCGCGGAGAAGGCCGCGCTGCTGCGGGACTGGGTCGATGCCGTCAACGTCACCGACAACCAGGGCTCGAACGTGCGGCTGGCCAGTTGGGCGGGCAGCCTGGCCGCGATGGCCGCCGGGCTCGAGCCGGTCATGCAGATGACCTGCCGGGACCGCAACCGCATCGCGCTGCAGTCCGATCTGCTCGGAGCGTCGGCGCTGGGCATCCGCAACGTCTTGGTGATGACCGGCGATCACCCGAAGTTCGGCGACCACCCCGAGGCTAAGCCGGTGTTCGACCTGGACAGCGTCCAGTTGCTGTGGACGCTGCGCGCCATGCGCGACGATCACGTCCTGCTGTCCGGGCGCACCGTGGATCCCGCGCCCGACTGCTTCCTGGGTGCGGTGGAGAATCCGTTCGCGCCGCCGGCCGGGTTCCGGGCCGACCGGCTCGGCAAGAAGGTCGCGGCCGGGGCGCAGTTCGTGCAGACCCAGTTCGTCTTCGACACCGGTGCGTTCGGCCGGTGGATGGCGCAGGTCCGTGACCTCGGGCTGCATGAGCGGTGCTCCATCCTGGCCGGCGTCGGCGCGGTCAAGTCCCGGCGGGCGCTGGACTTCATGCGGGACAAGGTGCCCGGGGTGCAGGTGCCTGACGACGTGTATCGCAGGCTGCGCGGGGTCCCGGCGGATCAGACCGCCGCCGAGGGGGCGCGGCTCGCGGCCGAGATCATTCAGCAGCTTGCCGCGATCGAGGGCGTGGCCGGGGTGCACCTGCTGGTGGCCGGGAACGAGCAGGCGGTCCCCGGCATCCTCGACGGCGCCGGCGTCCGGGTGGACCGCGATGGACGTTGACCTGCGCCCGACGAAGAAGCTGCGGGAATCCGCCGCGGCCCGGTCGGCGCTCGGCCCGATCCTGGAGGCGGTCTGCGCCTCGCCCGCCGACCTGGCCAGCCTCCGCGTGGTCTGCGACTGGATCCAGTACAAGCAGAACTTCCGCGAGGCCGTGGTCAGCAGGCCGGTCGCGGACTCCGGCGTCGAGATCGCCTTCGACCTGCGCCGCTGCGGCGATATTGACCTGGCCGCGCACGTCAAGCAGGCGCTCCAGGGCCAGGCCGGGCTGGCCCTGGAGCCGTGGGTGCCCGGGCGGGACAGCTGCATCTGGCGGTTCAACGCGCTGTACTGGCAGGCGCTGTCCGGCTGGGAGCAGGCCACCGGTCGCGAGTACGAGCAGTCGCTGCCCGGCGGCGAGAGCGACGCGCGGAACACCGAGGCCGCCCGGGAGCTCATCCTGGAGCTCTTCCGGATCTGGGACGAACTCGACGCGCGCCGCGCGCTGCCCGAGGAGCTCTACGTCCTGGAACTCGGCGTCGGAAACGGCAACCAGGCCCGTACCTGGCTGGACGAGTTCGTCCAGCTCGACCGCAGGCACGGGCGCGAGTACTACCACCGCCTCCGCTACCTGATGGGCGACTATTCCCCGCACGTGCTCGACCGGGCCAGGCAGGCCGTGGCCCATCACGGCGAGCGGGTCAGCGCGCTGGTGGTGGAGGCCACCCGGCCGGCCGTCACGCTCGGCTTCCTGGCCGGGAAGGCCTTCCTGGTCTACATCTCCAACGTGTACGACAACCTGCCGACCGACGAGCTGGCCTGCATCCACGGGCGCACCTACCAGGTCGAAACGCGGGCCTTCCTGACCGAGGACGACGCCGCCCAGATCGCGGGCCGGTTCGGCACCGAGCGGGACCGGCTGGTGCCGCTCATCGACCGGCTGCTCCGGATCGGGCCCGAGCTGCTCAGCGAATCCTCCCCTGGGCAGTTCGCCGATCCGGGCCAGGCCGTCGCGTTCTGGCAGGCGGCGTGGGAGGCGCTCCGGCTGCGGGAGCGCTACGTCCCGCTGGAAGGCCTGGACAGCTACCAGATCAGCCCCTCGCTGACCGGGGAGATCCTGCGGCCGCTGATCGAAGGGCACGGTGACGTCCGGATGCACGTCAGCAACGGCGCGCTCGGCAGCTTCATCGGGACGCTGCCCCTGCTCCACCCGTACGGCCGGGTCCAGTGCCACGACCTGTTCCTGACCGGCAGCCAGCAGTACCGGACCGGGTTCTACGGCCCGGGCAAGTACGACGGCTCCGTGGTCAACTGGGTGAACGGGCCGCTGCTCCAGCTGGTCGCGAGCCGCCGGGGCTATGGCGTGGAGTTCACGCCGTTCCGGCAGCGGCCGGGCTCCAACATCACCACGCTGACCGCGCAGGCCAGGGACTGATCGCCATGGTGTTGCTGCCGACCACCGTGGTGGGCTCCTATTCCGTGCCGGAATGGCTGGAGCGGCTGAAGACCGAGTACTACCAGCGCCGGATCAGCGCGCAGCACCTCGCCGAGATCAACGAGGTGGCCATCAAGGCGGCGGTCAAGGACCAGGAACTGGCCGGCATCGACATCGTGTCCGACGGCGAACTGCGCCGGGACAACGACGTGGACTATTTCCTGGCCCGGATTCCCGGCGTGCAGATCCCGCAGCACGCCAAGACCGACTACTTCGACTACTACGACGCCGAGGTCACCCGGCCGCTGCCCGAGCTGCCGGGGGCCAGTCCCGGGCTCGGCCTGGCCGACGATTTCCGGTTCACCCGCCAGATCACCGACAAGCCGGTCAAGTTCTCCTTCACCGGCCCGTTCTCGCTGTCCCGGCGGATCCGCGACGAGGCCTACGCCGAACCAGGCGAGCTGGTCCGCGCACTGGCCCGCAGGCTCAACGCCGAGGCGCGGGAACTGGCCGAGGCCGGCGCTGACCTGCTGCAGATCGACGAGCCGTTCCTGGCCGGGTATCCGGACCAGGTCGAGCTCGCGGTCGAGGCGGTCAACATCGTGACCGAGGACGTGCCGGTCACCTGGGCCTTGCACGTGTGTTACGGCAACCGGTACGCGCGCCCGTCCTGGGAAGGCCACTACGACTTCCTGTTCCCCGCGGTGAAGGCCGCGCGAGTGGATCAGATCGTCCTGGAATTCGCCCGCAAGGGCCTGGATGACCTGCGGCTGATCCAGCAGCACGGATGGGACAAGTGGCTCGGCCTGGGCGTGATCGACGTCAAGAGTTCCGTGGTGGAACCGGCCGAGCTCGTCGCGTCCCGGATCAGGCGCGCGCTCGACTACGTCCCGGCCGACCGCCTGATGATCAACCCCGACTGCGGGCTGCGGCACCTCGCGCCCGAGGTGGCCAGGCAGAAGCTGCGCGCCATGGTGGCCGGCGTCGCGCTCGTCCGGACCGAACTACAGGGAGGCGAAACCTCATGAGCAGCGCCGGCGACGGATTCCTCTTCACCTCGGAATCCGTGACCGAGGGTCATCCGGACAAGGTGGCCGACCAGATTTCCGACGCGATCGTGGACGCCGCGCTGACCGAGGACCCCGCGTCACGGGTGGCGGTCGAGACGCTGCTGACCACCGGCCTGGTGGTGCTGGCCGGCGAGATCACCACGAACGCGGTGCTGGACTTCGCCGCGATCGCCCGCCGGGTGATCTGCGAGATCGGCTATGACACCGGCGACGTCGGCTTCGACGGTAACGCGGTCGGCGTGATCACGGCGCTGGACCGGCAATCGCCCGACATCGCCCGCGGGGTGACCGAATCCCACGACACGCGGGCGGGCAGCACCGATCCGTTCGACTCGGCCGGCGCAGGCGATCAGGGCATGATGTTCGGCTACGCGAGCAACGAGACGCCAGAGCTCATGCCGATGCCGATCGTGCTCGCGCACAAGCTGGCCCGGCGGCTCGCCCAGGTGCGGCGCAACGGGCTGCTGCCGTACCTGCGGCCCGACGGCAAGACCCAGGTGACGGTGCGCTACGACGCGAACGGCAAGCCGGTCGGCGTGGAGAAGGTGCTCATCTCCGCCCAGCACGAGGACGGGGTGGAGGCCAAGCTGGCCGACGCGCTGTGGGAGCAGGTGGTGACCCAGGCGCTGCCGCCCGGACTGTACGACGCCGCGGCGCTGCGCAAGGAGTTCTACGTCAACCCGACCGGCCGGTTCGTGATCGGCGGCCCGGTCGGCGACACCGGCCTGACCGGCCGCAAGATCATCGTGGACACCTACGGCGGGTTCGCCAGGCACGGCGGCGGTGCTTTCTCCGGCAAGGACCCCTCGAAGGTGGACCGGTCCGCCTCCTACGCGGCGCGGCACGTGGCCAAGAACATCGTGGCCGCCGGGCTCGCCGACCGGGCCGAGGTCCAGGTGGCCTACGCCATCGGGGTGGCCCGGCCGCTGTCCCTGCTCATCGAGACCTTCGGCACAGAAAAGATCAGCCGGGCCGCCCTCGCCGGCCTGGTCCGCGACCACTTCGACCTGCGGCCAGGCGCCCTGGTCGAGGCGCTGAACCTGCGGCGGCCGATCTACCGCCAGACCGCCGCCTACGGCCACTTCGGCCGCGACGAGCCCGGGTTCACCTGGGAGAACACCGACAAGGCCGCCGCCCTCCGCGCCGAAGCCGGCCTCGTCTAACCGCCGCGAACCTCACTGCCCGCTGCTGCGCGAGATCACGCCCGGCGGCCACGGCGGGCACGTCGGCTGTCCGCCAGGGCGCACCGCCCGCCCGTTCGGCATCATGTTGGCCTTGCCCTTGTGGCCAGGCTCAGGAATCCGCCGGGCGTTTTTGGGAGTCGTGTCATTGTCCGGCGGGATCGGCCGTGGGAATCTCCGCATTAGCGTGCCGTAATGGCCAGTTTCCCCACCAAGCACGCACTTGAGGGCTGCCGCAAGGAAGGGGCGTCTGTGCTGGCCGCTGTGACCAGATCACCGGGCGAGATGGTGATCGAGGACGTTCCCGGACCGGGCCGCGCCCGCGCCGGGCACGTTATCGTACGGCCCGAGGCGGTCGGTATCTGCGGCTCTGACTTCCATCTGTTTTCCGGTGACGTGGGCGCGCTTTCCGGCGCCCGCGACTTCTATCCGCGGGTGCAGGGCCACGAGGTGTCCGCCGTCGTGGAAGACGCTGGGGACACGAGCCACGGAAAAGACGTAAAAGAAGGCGACCGGGTCGCGATCTGGCCGCTGCTATCGTGCGGCCGCTGCTATCCCTGCCGGGTCGGGCGGCCCAACGTCTGCGTAGAGTTCCGGCTGGTCGGCGTGCACCTCGACGGCGGCCTGGCCGAACGGCTCGAGGTCCCGGCCGGGCTGGTCTTCGCGGTCGGCGACCTGGACCCCGACTGCGCGTCCTTCGTCGAGCCCGCCTCGGTCGCCGTGCACGCCCTGGCCCGGGGCCGGCTAACCGCCGGTGAGCAGGTAGTGGTGTTCGGCGCCGGGCCGATCGGCCTGGCCACGCTGGTAGCGGCCGTGAGCAAGGGCGCCCGGGTGCTGTCCGTCGACCCGCTGGCCAGCCGGCGCGACCTCGCCAAGCGACTCGGCGCCGAGGTCGTGACCTGGGCGCCACAGGCAGGGCTGAAAGACCAGGTACACGACTGGACCAAGGGCGAAGGGCCGGCGCTCGTGGTCGAGACCAGCGGCGAGGCCGGCGTCCTGCCGCATGCGGCCGAACTGGTGGCGGCGGCCGGCCGGGTCGTGGTCGTCGGCATGTCTTCCGGCACGGCACCCATCAGGCCGGGGGCCTTCCCGGAAAAGGAAATAGACATCATCGGCTCGAGCTGTGCGACGGCCGCAGATTTCCGCGACGCGATAAAGCTGGTCGCGGCCAACCGCTCGGCCATTTCTGCATTGTTCTCGCACCATTTCCCGCTGACCCGCGCGGCCGAGGCCTTCGCATTCGCGATGAGCAAGCCGCCGGACGCGGTCAAGATCGTGGTGACCGTGAATTAACAAAGCATCAGATCACCTGAAAAAACACACCGCCCTGAGGGGGAGATATGAAGAAATATATGCCCGCGCGGTCGGCCCGAAGAACGATCGTGCTCGCCGCGGCCATCGCCCTGGCGGCGGTCGGCTGCAGCAGTAGCAGCAGCAGCACCGGCACGACCGGCAGCACTAGCACGCCGGCCGGGACCACGTCGGCCACGCCGAGCACCGCGACGGTCAGCACGTCGCAGTGCGGCAGCAAGCCCGGCGTGGCGGCGACCGGCACCCCGATCGCTCTCGGCGCCATCGCCACCAACCAGCCGGGCACGTCGTTCACCGACATCCCGAACATGGCGAACGCCTACTTCGCCTGCGTCAACGCCAATGGCGGCATCAACGGCCACCCGATCAAGCTCTACATCGAGACCGAGCAGACCAACCCGGCCCAGATCGCGGCCGACGCCAAGCAACTGGTGCAGACCGATCACGTGGTCGGCATCATCGGCAACACGTCCATCATCGAGTGCTCGGTCGACAGCAGCTACTGGGCCAAGCTCGGCTTCTACGTGATCGACTCCGGCATAGCACCCGAGTGCTATTCGACCTCGAACAGCGCCGCCGTCAACATGGGCCCGCGGTACAGCTCGGACGGAGCGGTGCAGTACGCGCTCGCGCAGCACGCCAGCAAGATCGTCTTCGACCAGTCGAACGTCCCCGGCACCGGGTACATCGCGGCCGGCCCGGCCGCGCTCGCGAAAGCCTCCAACGTGCCCATCGTCCAGCTGACCGAGAACGTGCCGATCACGGACGCCAACTCGGTGGCGATCAAGGAAGTCGACGACGCGGGGCCGAACGGCGCCGTGGTGCTCAACTTCACTCCGCCGGAGGCGCTGATCATCCTGCAGGCGGCGCAGAAGCTCGGCCTGGAGGACAAGGTGAAGCTATGGGGCTGCTCGACGCCGTGCAACACCGACTTCCTGGCCGCCTCGCTGGGCCCGAAGTGGAACAGCAAGCTGTTCGTCAACGCTGAGCTGACCCCGCCCGACACCACGAGCACGACGACGATGAACCTGTACAAGGCGATCCTCAAGCAGTACGGCTCGGCGGTCTCCGGTGGCATCGGCAGCTTCAGCCAGATGGGCTTCACGGAGGCCGAGATCGCCGTCCACGCCCTGGAATCGGTCACCAGCGGTTCGTACACGGTGGCCAGCGTCAACGCCGCGTTCAAGGCGGTATCGGGCTTCAATACCGGCATGTTGTGCCAGTTGTGGACCTACGGCCCCTACTCCCTGCACATCCCGAACAACGCCGACTACACGGTCACGCCCGACAACGGCAAGATGGTGATGGCCCAGGGCTGCACGGCGATCTCATCGGTCGACCCGCAGATCGCGCAGTACCGGAGCGTCGCGGGCACCGCCCCGAACGCACCATGACCGGACGGGGCCGCTTATGCCGGCCTGGCAGGATTTCGAGCCGTTCATCGTGAGCGGCCTGGCCCTGGGCGGGGTGTACGCCCTGTCCGGGGTCGGGCTGGTCGTCCTGTACCGGGCCACCGGCGTGCTCTACCTGGCCTTCGGCGCGGTCGGCGCGCTGGGCGCGCTGATCGCGTGGTCCCTGGAAAAGGCCGGAACGCCGGGCTGGCTCAGCTGGCTCGCCTGCGTGGCCGTGGCCGCGGCGGTGACCCTCGGCTACGGGAGCCTGTTCGGGCCAGCCCTGGCGAAACGGGATCCGCTGGTCAAGGCGGTGGCCACCATCGGGCTGACGCTCATCTTGTACGGCCTGATGGACCTGCTCTGGACGACCAGCGGCGGCCAGGCCCGCTCGATCACGCTGCCCACCGACGGCGGCGGCTTCTCCCTGGGACAGATCCAGGTGACCTGGACCCAGGTGATCGCGCTGGCGGCCGGCGTGGTGCTCACCGTGGGCACCGGCGCGTTCCTGCGGTACACCAAGCTCGGCACGGCCATGCGCGCGATGGCCAACGACCGGGAGATCACCGCCACCCTCGGCGTGCCGGTCAGAAAGGTCGAGGCCGCCGCCTGGCTCGGCTGCGGCGTGCTCGCCGGGCTAGCCGGGCTGCTGCTGGCCGACCTGGTCGCGCTCGACGCCACCACCCTCACCTTCCTGGTCATCTCGTCGCTGGCCGCGGTGCTGATCGCCCGGCTGCGCTCGATCACGGTCACGTTCATTGCCGCGATCGTGATCGGCCTCCTGCATGACCTGCTGACCCCGGTCAGCTCGCTCACCAACTACCGCGACATGACCCCGTTCGTGCTCGCCGCCGTAGCACTGCTGGTCCTGTCGCGGCACCAGGTCATGTCGCAATCCCGCGAGGAGGCCTAGTAGTGCAGGCCACCCCGGTACAGCAAGACACCAGCCGGAGGCAAAGCCGCAGGCCCGACCGCAAGCAACTAACCCGCGCGGGCGTGATCGCGGTACTCCTGCTATTCGTCCTGTTCGGGCTGCCGCAGCTGCTGAGCCTGTACTACATCGACACGATGACCCAGGTGGCGGTGTACTCGATGGTCGCGCTCGGGCTCGGGGTGCTGGTCGGCCGGGTCGGCCTGGTCTCGCTCGGCCAGGTCGCGGTGCTGGCCATCGGCGCCTGGGCGGCCGCCCGGCTGCTGTTCGCCACCACCCAGCCGTACCCGCTGGTCCTGCTCGAGGCGGGCCTGATCACCATGGTGGTCGGCGTGGTCATCGGGCTGCCGGCGCTGCGGCTGCGCGGCCTGTACCTGGCGCTGATCACGCTGATGCTGGCGGGCGGCATCACGGTGGTGCTGGCCACGGTGAACTTCCCGAACGGCGGCCACGGGTTCCTCGGCTACAACGGCAGCCTGGTGCACATCCCGCCGATCCGCCGGCCGAGCATCGCGTCGAGCGACCCGGCCTACTTCCGCTACTCGGTAGTGGTCGCGATCTTGATGTTCGCGCTGGTCCTGGCGCACATCAAGACCAGGCCGGGGCGCGCCTGGGCGGCGATCAGGCAGAGCGAGCCCGCCGCGCTGGCCGCCGGCATCAACACCTGGCTTTACAAGCTGTGGGCGTTCGCGCTGGCCTCGTTCATCACCGGGGTGGCCGGCGGCGTGCTGGCCGGCGCGGTCCACTACCTGTACTCGATCGGCTTCCCCACCCAGGACTCGATCACGCTGCTGGCCGTGGTGCTGATGGGCGGGGCGTACAGCCTGTGGGGCGCGGTGGTGGCCGCCCTGCTCTACCAGTTCCTGCCGGCCCTGCTGAACAACTGGGGCGTCTCGGCCGACTGGCTGACCATCTTGTTCGGGGTCGGCGTGCTGCAGGTGCTGACCACGGCGCCGGCCGGCCTGGCCGACCAGGTACCCAAGGACCTGGCCCGCCTGGGCCGCTTCCTGCGCAGCCGGGTCACGCGCAGGCCCGCGCCCGGGAGCACGCCATGATCGAAGTCGACGGCCTGACCGTCCGCTACGGCGGCGTCACCTCGCTGGACGGCATGAGCCTGACGTTCGAGCAGGGGACCTGCGGGCTCATCGGACCGAACGGAGCCGGCAAGACCACGTTCTTCAACGTGCTGAGCGGCTTCGTCCGGCCCGCCGCGGGAACCGTGCGCGCGTTCGGGACAGACCTGCTCGCGATGGCCCATTTCCGCCGCGCCCGCTGGGGGGTGCGCCGGACGTTCCAGACCGAACAGGCCATCGAGGACCTCTCGGTGTTCGACAACGTGGCCATGGTGCACGAGCACTCCGGGCTCGGCCGCGCCTCCCGCCGCGCTGACGTGCTGGACGCGATCGCGTTCACCGGCATCGACGCCGACCCAGGGGCGAAGGTGCGCACGCTCGGGGCCGGCCAGCGCCGCCTGGTCGAGGTCGCCCGCGCGGTCGTCGGGCGGCCGCGCCTGGTCCTGCTCGACGAGCCCGCCGCCGGGCTGCCGGACGAGGAGACCAGCCACCTGGCCGACGTGATCCGCCGCATCCCCGACCGCACCGGCGCGCTGGCCATCCTGGTCGACCACGACATGAGCCTGGTCTCGGCCTGCTGCGCGACCACCGCCGTGCTCGACTTCGGCAAGCTGATCGCCTCCGGCCCGACCGCCGCCGTCCTCCGCGACGACGCCGTGGTCCGCGCCTACCTGGGGGTCGCATGAGCACCGGGGGCGCCCTGCTGCTGCGTGACCTCACCGTCGAGCGGGGCGGCCGCGCCGTGGTCAGGGACGTCTCGGTGGAGATACCGGCCGGCCAGGTCACCGCCCTGCTCGGACCGAACGGCGCGGGCAAGTCCACTCTGGTCCTGGCCGTCGGCGGCGTCCTGCGGCCCAAGGCCGGCGCCGTGCTCCTCGACGACCCCGGCGCCTCCGGCGGCTCGGCCGGCACGGAACTGACCGGCCGCAGGCCCGAGCGGATCCGGCAGGCAGGCGTCGCGATCGTCCCCGAGGGCCGCCGGCTGCTGCCCGACCTGACCGTGGCGGACAACCTGCGGGTGGCCAGCTACGCGCTGACCCGCGAGCAGGCCCAGGCGGGCCGGGACCGGGTCCTCGAGCTGTTCCCCCAGCTCACCAGGCGGCTCACGGCCACTGCCCGGACCCTGTCCGGCGGCGAGCAGCAGATGGTCGTGCTGGCCCAGGCGCTGATCTGTCAGCCCCGTTACCTGCTGATCGACGAACTCTCCCTCGGCCTGGCGCCGGTCGTGGTCAGCCGGCTGATCCCGGTGATCGCCGCGGTCGCCGAATCCGGCGCCGGCGTGCTGCTGATCGAGCAGTTCGCCACCGTCGCGCTCGGCCTGGCCCACCACGCCCACATCATGGAGGGCGGCCGGATCCGCTTCTCCGGTCTGGCCAGCGAACTGCGCGACCACCCCGACCGGCTCAGGTCCGCTTACCTGCTCCGCGGCAGCACGGGCCCGCGCCCCTGAAAAGAGCATTTATCCCGAACGGGCGTACTGCGTGCCTCACGGTATCCTCTCGCTCGGGGGGCTGTCCGCTTTGACCGCGACATCAGGTTCGCGGGCCAGCAGAAATTCTGTCACCGCGTCGGCGAAGCCGTCCGGGTCCTCCCAGAAGAGCAGATGGCCCAGCTCGGGGAAGGTCACGAGCCGGGCCCCCGGGATGCGGTCGGCGAGCAGCCTGCCGTTGCGCGGGTCGACCACGGTGTCCGCGCCGCCGTGCAGGACTAGCGTGCGGGCCCCGATCCGCGCCTGCCTCAGCCCGCCGGCCCACCGCGCTCCCGCGGCCGCCTGAGCGGGCAGCACGCCGGCGCCCGCCGGCCCGGAGCCCTGCAGCTCGAGGAGGCGGTTGACGAGTTCTGGATGGTCCCGGACGGTGCGCGCCGACAGGGCGTTTTCCGTGTGACGCCGCCGCGCCGCCTCGGCCGTCATGCGGGTCGTCGCGGCGATCAGCCGCATGGAGGCGGTCGGCATGGGATAGGTGAAGGGCCAGCCCGGAGTGGTGCACGCCAGGACGAGACCGTCAACTCGTTCCGGGTGGTTGATCGCCAGCTCCTGAGCCACCATGCCGCCCAGGCTCGCCCCCGCCACGTGCGCCCGGCGGATGCCGGCGGCATCGAGCACGGCCACGATATCGGCGGCCATGTCGGCTACGGCGAACGAGCCGGCCTGGCCGCTGCGCCCGACGCCGCGGTTGTCCACCAGCACCAGCCGGAAGTGCCGCCGCAATTTCCCCAGCACCGGTTCCCAGCCGCGACGGTCCAGGCCCATCCCCTGGATCAGGACCAGCCACGGCCGCCGCCGGTGCATGGTCCCGCGCAGCTCGTAGGCGATCCGCAACCCGTCGCTGCGCGTGTACCGGGTCCGGTTCACCCCGCGTGACAGTTTCACCGCGCGTGACAGTTTCACCTTGCGGGACCGTCGCTGCATATAGCAAGCATGTGCTAACTATATCAATCATACCGGGCGCGCGGATCCTGACCGGGTGAACGAAGTGGCCCGGCGCTGGTCCAAGTAGAGTTTCCGCAAGCAGGAAGGAGAAAGCCATGCGGCTTCCAGTCAAGGCAGGGCACCTGCCGCAGCGCATCGCGGCGGGCGCGTTCATTCTCAACTCCGGCATCGGCAAATTGTCCGCGGACGAGGAGACCGCCGCCCAGCTCCACGGGTTCGCCGTCGGCGCCTACCCGTTCCTGGCGAAGCTCAAGCCGAAGGATTTCGTCCGGCTCCTGGCGGTGAGTGAGATCGCGCTCGGCTCGGCGCTGGTGCTGCCCGTCATCCCGTCCGCCGTCGCGGGCGCCGGGCTGGCGGCGTTCTCCGGCGGCCTGCTCGGCCTGTACGCCAGGACGCCCGGCATGCGCAAGGAAGGTAGCCCCTTCCCGACCCAGCAGGGGATCGCGCTGGCCAAGGACGTGTGGATGATGGGCATCGGGCTCGGCCTGGTCGTGGACGACCTCACCGACCGCCTGGAAAAGAGCGACTAGCTGCCCATCCGCCGCTAGCACCGCTGCTTACTGGCCCGCGGCCGGACGCCGTGACGGCACCGGTACGCGATCTAGGTCGCGGGCCAGTATGACCTCGCCGCCGAACGCCGAGGCGGCCTCGCCGGCTAGTCGCTTGTCGTCTCCTGACTCGTAGCGCTGCGAGAAATGCGTGAGCACGAGCAGTCGCGCCCCGGACTGCGCTGCGATCTGGCCCGCCTGCCCGGCGGTCAGGTGGCCGTAGTCGCGGGCCAGGCCGGCCTCGGCGTTGGCGAAGGTGGATTCGCAGACCAGCATGTCGGCCCGGTCCGCCAGCGCGAAGGCCGCGTCACACAGCCGGGTGTCCATGATGAACGCGAAACGCTGGCCCGGCTTCGGCTCGCTCACTTCCTCCATCGTCACCATCCGGCCGGCCGCCGCCAGGCGGCCTTCCCGCTGCAGGCGCCCGATGCCGGGACCGGTGATGCCGAACGCGGCCAGCTTCTCCGGCAGCATCCGCCGCCCGTCCGGCTCGACCAGCCGGTAGCCGAAGGTCGGCACGCTGTGCGACAGAGCGCGCGCCTCCAGGCGGAACGGCGTTCCACCAGGCGTTGGGCCAATTATCGGGCCGTCCTGGCCGACCGGTCGTTCGCGCAGCTGCAGCCGGTCGCGGAACAGGGACGCGTGCCGGAGCCGCCCGAACACCTGCTGGCTTTCCGCCGGGTAGCACACGTCCACGGCGTGCGGCACCTGGTCCAGCGACATCCGCTGCAGCACGCCCGGCAGGCCGAGGCAGTGATCGCCGTGAAAGTGGGTGATGCAGATGCGGGTGACCTGGCCGGCCGTGACCCCGGCGAACAGCATCTGCCGCTGGGTGCCCTCACCCGGGTCGAATACCAGCCCCTCGCGGTCCCAGCGCAGGAAGTAGCCGTTGTGATTGCGCCTGCGGGTGGGCGCCTGGCTGGCGGTGCCGAGCACCACGAGCTCACGGCTGGCCACGACCACCGATCCTAGGAGGACCGTCTGGGCAGGTACAGGTCGGTGATCGTGCCCTCGAACGCCTCGCCGGCCAGGGCGACGGTCTCGGACAACGTGGGGTGCGGGTGGATGGTCAGGGCGATGTCGGCGGCGTCGGCGCCCATCTCGATGGCCAGCGCCGCCTCGGTGATCAGGTCGTCGGCGTTCGGCCCGACGATGCCGCAGCCGATGACCCGGCCGGTCGCCTCGTCGAACAGCAGCTTCGTCAGTCCCTCGGAGCGGCCGAGGGTGAGCGATCGGCCGCTGGCGGCCCACGGGAATACCCCCTTGCCGTACGTGACGCCGGCCGCCCTGGCCTGGTTCTCGGTGATCCCGGCCCAGGCCACCTCGGGATCGGTGTAGGCGACCGACGGAATGACGCGGGCGTCGAAGAAGCTGTTCTTGCCCGCCGTCACCTCGGCGGCGACCTTGCCCTCGTGCATCGCCTTGTGCGCCAGCATCGGCTGGCCGACGACGTTGCCGATGGCGAAGATGTGCGGCACGCTGGTCCGCAGCTGCTTGTCCACGCCGATGAAGCCGCGGTCGTCGACCGTGATGCCGGCGTTCTCCGCGCCGATCAGCTTGCCGTTGGGGCTACGGCCCACGGCGACGAGCATCCGGTCGAAGGTGTCGGTGGCCGGTGCCTTCGGGCCGTCGAAGGACACGACGAGGCCCTCCGGCCGGGCTTCGACGTTGGTCACCTTGGTCTTGAGGTAGATGTTCTCGTACTGCCGGGTGACCCGCTTGGCCAGCGGGCTGATCAGGTCCTTGTCTGCCCCCGGGATGAGTTGGTCCATCATTTCGGCGATGGTGACCCTGGCGCCGAGCTCGTGGTACACGGTGGCCATCTCGAGCCCGATGATCCCGCCGCCCAGGATGAGCAGCCGCTGCGGCACCCCGCCGAGCTCCAGCGCACCGGTGGAGTCGACGACCCGCGGGTCCGCCTGCGGGATGAACGGCAGCGTCAGCGGCTCGGAGCCGGCCGCGATGATCGCCTGCTCGAAGCCGACGGTGGTCACGCCGCCTTCGGCCAGCTCGACCTGCAGCTGGTGCGGCGAGGTGAACCGGCCGTAGCCCCGGATGGTGGTGACCTTGCGCTGCCGGGCCAGTCCGGCCAGGCCGCCGGTGAGCCGCCCGACCACGCCGTCCTTCCATGCCCGCAGCTTGTCCAGGTCGATGGCCGGCGGGCCGAACGTGATGCCGTGCTCGCTCATCTCCTTGGTTTCGGCGATGACCTTGGCGGCGTGCAGCAGGGCCTTGGACGGGATGCAGCCGACGTTGAGGCAGACTCCGCCGAGGGCCGGCCAGCGGTCCACGAGCACAACCTTCTTACCCAGGTCGGCGGCCCGGAACGCGGCCGTGTAGCCGCCCGGCCCGGCCCCGAGGACGAGCACGTCCGCGGTGATGTCACCCGGGCCGGCCTGGTGGCCGGCCGCCGGGTCCGGCCCGGCCGCGGTACTGGCCGCCGCGGCCGGGCGGGGCTCTGCCGCGACTGCCTCGGGCACCGGCTGGGCTGCCTCGGGCATCGGCTGCTGACCGGTGCGCAGGTCCGCAATGACATGGCCGGCCGAGACCTGGTCGCCGACGGCGACCCGGACAGCGGTGATGGTCCCGGCCACGGGCGCCGGGATGTCCAGCGTGGCCTTGTCCGATTCCAGGGTGATCAGCGGGTCCTCGGGCGCGACTGCGTCACCGGCGGCGACATGCACCTCGATCACGGGAACGTCGATGAAATGGCCGATGTCGGGGACCGTGACCTCGATGACCTCGTAAATCCCGCTCGGCGAGCCGTAACCGGGTGGCTCGGCCGGCGCGGGGGCCGCGTCCTCGGTGACCCGCTCCCTTACCGGCGCGGCGGCCGGGCCGCCGGATGCTGGCCCGGCGTCCAGCCGGAGGATGAGGTCCCCGGCGGATACCCGGTCGCCGACCCGGACGGCGACTTCGCTGACGGGTCCCGCCGCTGATGCGGGAACGTCCAGGGTGGCCTTGTCGGACTCCAGCGTGATGACCGGATCCTCGGGCGCGACCACGTCACCGGCGGTCACGTGCACCTCGATGACCGGCACGTCGATGAAGTGGCCGATGTCGGGAACTGTGATGTCCACGTCAGGCTCCAGGAAAGAAAGAGGGTACGTCGCGACGGTCAGAGCAGCAGAGCGCGTATGTCTTCCAGCAGGTGGCAGAGGTACCGGGCGAACCGGGCGGCCAGCGCGCCGTCGATGACCCGGTGGTCGTAGGACAGCGAGATCGGCAGCATCAGCCGCGGCACGAACGCCGTCCCGTCCCAGACCGGCGCGGTCCGGGCCCGGACCACGCCGAGGATGGCCACCTCGGGGGCGTTGACGATGGGGGTGAAACGGGTCCCGCCGATGCCGCCCAGGCTGGAGATCGTGAAGCAGGCCCCCTGCAGGTCGGCCAGGCCGAGCTTGCCGTCCCGGGCCTTGGCCGAGACCGCGCCGAGTTCCCGGCTGAGTTCGGTGATGCCCTTGCGGTCGACGTCGCGGATCACCGGTACCACCAGGCCCTCGGGCGTGTCCACGGCGACGCCGAGGTGGTAGTAGCCCTTGTAGATCAGCGCGTCTTTCTCTGGCGTCAGCGAGCTGTTGAACTTGGGGAACTCCCGCAGCGCCGAGACGCTGGCCTTCATCAGGAAGGCCAGCAGCGTCACCCGGTAGCCGTCGGCCTTGGCGGCGGTGTCGAGTTCCCTGCGGTAGGCGTCCAGGTCGGTGATGTCCGCCTCGTCGTCGTGGGTGACGTGCGGGACGTTGAGCCAGGACCGGTGCAGCGCGGGCCCGGACAGCCGCTGGATGCGGGACAGCGGCCGGATCTCGACCGGGCCGAACTTCGAGAAGTCCTGGGCCGGGACCTCCGGGATGCCGCCGCCGGCCGCCACCACCGCGCCGGCCCCCGCGGGGGCTGGCCCGCGCATGCTGGCGATCACGTCGTCCTTGGTGATCCGCCCCTTCGGCCCGGTCCCGGCCAGCCCGGTGAGGTCAAGGCCGAGTTCGCGGGCCAGCCGGCGCACGCCAGGCCCGGCGTGCACCCCGTCGAAGTCCGCGGGCGGCCCGGCCTCCACCGCAGTCACCGGCGGCCCTCCCGCCGCGACCGGAGCAACCGGAGCAACCGGAGCAACCGGAGCAACCGCAGCCGCCGCGGCCTCCGGGGCCTCCTCGGGCGGTTCCTGCTGGTCGTCTAGCGGCGGCGGCTCGACGTCGGTGCCGGTGGTGTCGAGCAGCAGGATCGGTGACCCGCGGCTGACCAGGTCCCCGACCTTGACCCGCAGCTCGCGGATCGTGCCCGCGGCCGGCGAGGGGATGTCCATGGTCGCCTTGTCCGACTCCAGCGTGATCAGCGGGTCCTCGTCGCTGACCACGTTGCCGGGCGCGACGTGGATCTCGATGACCGGGACGTCGGCGAAGTCGCCGAGGTCAGGCACGCTGACTTCAGTCGCAGCGGACATGGCTGCCCTCCCTGGTTGGCTGGGCCCTCAGTGGCCGGGGCCGGTTCATGCCCGCGATGGCTCCGGCTTATCCGGGTCTATCCCGTACCGCGAGATCGCGTCGGCGACCGTGGCCGCCGGGATCGTCCCGTCCTCGGCCAGCGACGCCAGCGCGGCGACGGCGACGTAGTGCCGGTCCACCTCGAAGAAGCGGCGCAGGTTGCGCCGGTAGTCCGAACGGCCGTAGCCGTCAGTCCCGAGCACCCGGTAGCGCCGCGGCACGAAGGCGCGGATCTGGTCGGCGAAGGACTTGACGTAATCGGTTGCCGCGATGACCGGGCCGGGCCGCCCGGCCAGGCAGTCCGCCACGTAGCTGCGCCGTGGCGGCGACGTCGGATGCAGCATGTTCCACCGCTCGGTGGCGAGCCCGTCGCGCCGCAGTTCGGTGAAGCTCGGCGCGCTCCACACGTCGGCCGCCACGCCGTAGTCGGCCGCCAGCAGGTCGGCCCCGGCCAGCACCTCCCGCAAGATCGTCCCGCTGCCCAGCAACTGCACCGCAGGGCCGCCAGCAGGGCCAGAACCCGGACGCAGCAGGTACATGCCCCGCAGGATCCCGCCCTCGGCGCCATCGGGCAGCGCGGGATGCTCGTAGTTCTCGTTCATCAACGTGATGTAGAAGAACACGTCCTCCTGCTCGGCCAGCATCCGCCGCAGCCCGTCGGCGACGATGACCGCGACCTCGTAGGAATATGTCGGGTCGTAGGACACGCAGTTGGGGACCACCGAGGCGAGCAGGTGGCTGTGACCGTCCTCGTGCTGCAGCCCCTCGCCGTTGAGCGTGGTGCGGCCGGCCGTCCCGCCGAGCAGGAAGCCGCGGGCCCGCGAGTCCCCGGCCGCCCAGATCAGGTCCATGACCCGCTGGAAGCCGAACATCGAGTAGAAGATGTAGAACGGGATCATCGGGATGTCGCTGGTGCTGTAGGCGGTCGCGGCGGCGATCCACGACGCCATCGCGCCGGCCTTGTTGATGCCCTCCTGGAGCATCTGGCCGTCCGGCGCCTCGCGGTAGTACATCAGCTGGTTGGCGTCCTCGGGCTGGTAGAGCTGACCGGCCTGGCTGAAGATGCCGAACTGGCGGAACATGCCTTCCATCCCGAACGTCCGCGACTCGTCGGGCACGATCGGCACCACGCGCGGGCCGATGGACTTGTCGCGCAGCAAGGTGTTCAGGATCCGGACGAATGCCATGGTGGTGGAGATCTCCCGGCCCGGCGTGCCGCCCAGCTGGCCGCCGAACGCGCTGAGCTCAGGAACGACAAGCGTCTGCGTCGACCGCCGCCGCCGGGCGGGCAGGTACCCGCCGAGAGCGGCCCGCCGCTCCCGCAGGTAGGCCATCTCCTCGCTGTCGTCGTCGAAGCGCAGGAACGGCAGCCCGGCCAGCTGCTCGTCGGTCAGCGGCAGGTTAAACCGGTCCCGGAACCTGACCAGGGCCGTGTCGGCCATGTGCTTCTGCTGGTGGGTGATGTTCTGGCCCTCGCCCGATTCCCCCATCCCGTAGCCCTTGATGGTCTTAGCCAGGATGACGGTGGGCCGTCCGGTCGTCCGCATCGCGGCCGAGTAGGCGGCGTAGATCTTGAGCGGATCGTGCCCGCCGCGGTTCAGCGCCCAGATCTCGTCGTCGGTCATGCCCGCGACCATCTCGGCCAGCTCCGGGTACTTGCCGAAGAACTTCTCCCGGACGTACGCGCCGTCCTTGGACTTGAAGTCCTGGTACTCGCCGTCGACCGCCTCCTCCATCCGCTTCAGCAGCAGGCCGGTGGAGTCGCGGGCGATGAGCGGGTCCCAGCCGCTGCCCCAGATCGTCTTGATCACGTTCCAGCCCGCGCCGCGGAAGATGCCCTCCAGTTCTTGGATGATCTTGCCGTTGCCGCGGACCGGGCCGTCCAGGCGCTGCAGGTTGCAGTTGATCACGAAGATGAGGTTGTCGAGCTTCTCCCGGCTGGCCAGCGCGATAGCGCCCAGCGACTCCGGCTCGTCGGTCTCCCCGTCGCCGAGGAACGCCCAGACCTTCCGGTCGGCGGTGTCGGCCAGCCCGCGGCAAGCCAGGTACTTCAGGAAGCGTGCCTGGTAGATCGCCATGATCGGGCCCAGGCCCATCGACACCGTGGGCATCTGCCAGTAATCCGGCATCAGCCACGGGTGCGGGTAGGAGGAAAGGCCGCCGCCGCCCGTTTCCATCCGGAACTTCGTCAGCTGGTCCTCGCTGAGCCGGCCCTCGACGAACGAGCGGGCGTAGATGCCCGGCGACGAATGGCCCTGGATGAACAGCAGGTCGCCGCCGTGGGCGTCGGACGCGGCCCGGAAGAAATGCTGGAAGCCCACGTCGTAGAGGGTGGCCGCGGACTGGAAGCTGGCGATATGGCCGCCGAGCTCGGAGGACTCCGCGTTCGCGCGCAGCACGATGGCCAGGGCGTTCCACCGGATCAGCGACCTGATGCGGTGGTCGATGGCCAGCTGGTGCGGGCTCAGCCGGTCCTGCGCGTCGGGCGGGATCGTGTTCAGGTACGGCGTGGTGGCGCTGTAGGGAACCGCCGCGCCCTTCCGGCGGGCTTCAGTGACCACCTCGTCGAGCAGGAAGAACGCACGATCCGCGCCCTCGTAGGCCAGCACGGAATCGAGCGCCTCGAGCCACTCGCGCGTCTCGGCCGGGTCAAGATCTTCTAGCATCAGCGTCCCCTCCGCTCTCACCAAGCATCCTCCCGGGTGATACTCCAGGCAAGGAAACCCGTGCCAGGAGGGAAGAAGGAACAGTGGCGAATCCGCTCGATCAGGTGGCGTCGTGGCCGGCCACCGCCGCGGCCGGCGTCGCGTCGGCGACAGGTCTGATGGAATCGGCCGGGCCGACCGGGCGGCCTTATCGCTGGGCGTCTGTGACCAAGCTGCTGGTCGCGCTGGCTACGCTCGACGCCACCCAGCGTGGCCTGCTCGACCTGGACGAGCCGGCCGGGCCGCCCGGATCGACGATCAGGCACCTGTTGTCGCACGCATCCGGGCTCGCCTTCGACAGTGACGCGATCCTCAGCGCACCCGGCCGTCGGCGGATCTACTCCAACCGCGGCATCGAGATCGTCGCGGACATCGTCGCCGCCCGGTCCGGCCAGCCCTTCGAGCGGCTGCTGGCCGACGAGATCTGCCTGCCGCTCGGGATGACCGGCACCCGGCTCGAGGGTTCGCCGGCCTGGGGCGCCGTCGGCCCGCTGAGCGACCTCATGAACCTGGCCGTCGAACTGGCCAGCCCGTCGCTGGTCGACGACGACCTGCTGGCGGAGGCCACCCGGACCGCCTTCCCCGGCCTGTCCGGCGTGCTGCCGGGCTTCGGCCGCCAGGCCCACTGCGACTGGGGCCTGGGGTTCGAGATCAAGGACCGCAAGACGCCGCACTGGACCGGATCGATGAACTCGCCCCGGACGTTCGGTCACTTCGGGCGCTCGGGCAGCTTCATCTGGGTGGACCCCGAGGCCGGGGTGGCCTGCGCCGCCCTCGCCGACCGCGACTTCGACGACTGGGCTAAACAGGCGTGGCCCCGGCTCTCCGACGATCTGCTCGCGGCGTACGCCGCCGATTGAGATGCTAGGGACCGAGATCACCCGGCTGCCCTCGTTCGGCATCGACGTGCTCTCGTTCGAGGACCCGGACGGCATCCAGCTCGAGCTCACCACGCCGGTCACGCCGTAGGTCGCAATTTCATCCCGAACGGCCTGGGTATCAGCCCCGGTACCGCGTGCCGCGCGCTGGCAATACGGCGATAATATCTTCGCATCACGATATAGTGTCGGATGGAAAAGATAATGCGGCACTGATGTCCGCCGCAGGAGTTTCTCGCTGGCGCGGAAGGTGATAATGTCCCGGCTCATCCAGCAGGACTTCGAGAGGCTGCTGGAGTTCCGGGTCTCCTTGCGCCGTTTCCAGCGCTGGAGCGAAGACCAGGCGCAAGCCGAGGGCCTGACCCATGTCCAGCATCAGCTGCTGGTCGCGATCAAAGGACACCCCGGGGACCTGCCGCCCTCGGTGGGAGATCTGGCCGGCTACCTGCTCCTGCGGTCGCATAGCACGGTCGAGCTCATCGACCGGGCCGAAGCCGCCGGGCTGGCGGAGCGGACACCGGACGGAGACGACGGCCGCGTGGTCCGTGTCCGCCTGACCGGCGAAGGCGACCGCATCCTGCAGAAGCTGACCCGGGCTCACCTGGACCGCCTGCACGAGCTCGCGACCGTCCTTGACGATCTTGTCACCCAGGACGGCGCCGACTCCCGCGCCTAAGGCCGACTCCCGCGCCTGCAGCCGACTCCGCGCCTACGGCTGACTCCCGCGGCTAAGACGGGCGCCTGGGCACGGACACCGGGCGGCCTGCCATACCCGGTCCCAGTGCTCTGAACACGCGCCGGGCCGTCAGCCGCAACTGTTCCCGCCGCGGCTTGGGCTCGCCGGCGTTGAAGCTGCTGAAGGCGGCTAGCATCGACTTCAGGCGCGGGTCTGACCGGCCCACCGCCTTGCCGATCCGGCGGAGCGCTCGTCTTTCACGCAGTGCGAGACCCATGGCCACCCTCCCCAGCGCGCGTCCGCCGCGCCAAGCGGCTATATCGTAACACGAAATTTCGCCGGGCCTCGCGGCGTCGATCACCGCGAGGCCCGGCGTCATGTGCGGGAGGTTGCGCGTTAGCAGCCGTCGTAGGCGGACCAGTTGGACTGGCCGCCCTGGGCCAGTGCGTTAGCGAACACCTGGTTCTGCTGGGCCACGCTGGCGTTGCCGAAGCTAGCGGCGGAACCGCCGTACGCCGCCCAGGTCCCCGCGCTGAACTGGTACAGGCCGTAGTGCCCGGAGGAGTTCATGACCTGCGAGTTCCCGCCGGACTCGCGGGCTATGACGCACTGACCGAACGAGCCGCCAGGCGTGCCGCCCGAGTACCCGCTCGCCACTGCGGCGGTGGACTGCACGGGTGCGTACGCTGGGCTGGCAGGCGCCGCCGCGACCGGGGCCGCGACTCCGGTCGGCGCGGCCGGCCCAAGCAGCGAGGGTGCGCTGGGTATCTTGGCCGGCTTGGCCGGGACCTTCAGCACCTGCCCGGCGGTGATGATGTTCGCCCACCGGATCTGGCTGTGGTTGGCCCAGTAGAGCACCGGCCATGCACCTGAGTTGTGATAGACGCGCCCGGCGATCGCGGAAAGCGAGTCACCCGGCCGGACGGTGTACTTGACGGCCGGGGCGGATGTCGCCTTGCGCTCCGTGACCTGCCGGGGAGCGGTGAGCAGGTGCGCGGTCGAAACGCTCGTATAGCTGGCCGCGTCCGTGACCGCGGCGGGCTGCGCGGCCGAGTGGGCCGGCAGCGGCTCGGCCATCGCCGACGGGGCCAGGCAGGCCGCCGCGGCCACGCCGGCCAGTGCGGTCCCGGCGGCCCCGGGTAGAAGGTGTTTGAATCGGTTGCGTGATGGTTTCCTGTGGCTGCCCAAAAGGCTCCTTACCGAGTACGGCGCGCTCACCGGGAAGGGGCAACAACATGCGTGCCGCCTTCGGAGCACCTGACATTCGGGCAGCCTAACGGACAAAATCCGTGTAGTTAGACCAAATTCCTTAAAAAAGACGAAATCGGCTGCGAGGTGCTAAACTGCTACGCGCAGTACTGAACTGGCTTTCGAATCGACCGCCCGATCACTCCCCAAGAAGCCCCTGACCTGCGTCGTTGCGCTCGCCCACGCTGGGAAGGCAGGTTTTGCCGACGGGGCGCCCGGTTCAAAAAGATTTTTCCCGAACGATCCCGGTACCCGCCCGGGTCCATCCTCACCATCCTCACTGCCCCCACCACCCTCACCGTCCGCTCCGCGCCCCCGCGGCCCAGCGAGCGGTTCCCCCAGTCGTAACCGCGCTGGCCGGGCCTCCGGCTGGCCCGGCCAGCGACGGCACCCGGGCGGTTCAGAGTGACAGCATGCCGCTGATCAGGGCCCGCCAAGTTACCGGGCCGACGATGCCGTCGACGGTAATCCCGAGCGCCTGCTGGAAGCCGCGCACCGCGGCCCGGGTCTTAGGCCCGAACACCCCGTCGACCGCCAGGCCCTGGGCCGGGTCTCCAGAGAGGTTACGGAACTGGAATTCCTCCTGGACGCCGCGCACCGCGTCGCCCGTACTGCCGGTGGCCACCACGATGATCAGCGCGCCCCAGGTCTGCGACCCGACGACCCCGTCGACCATTATCTGGTCCGCGGTCTGGAAGCTCCGCACGGCCGCTTCCGTCTTCGCCCCGAAGATCCCGTCTACGGTCACCGGGTGTCCCCGCGCTCGCAGCAGATACTGCAGGGTCCGAACGGGATGCCCCTGGTTGCCTCGCTTCACCAACGGCCACGGCTGGATCTGGTCACTCATCGCGTCCTCCTTCTGGTTGCTTGGCCTCAGCTCACGCCATGGCCGCGCAAACGCCTTGCAGACCCCATGGAGATGGCGTGGAGGAGGGCCATGGCGGCGCCGCTCTCAGGTCAGTTCAAGCAACAGACGCCGTGCACCAGGACGAAGACCGCCATCTGTACCAGCCCTCCGCTACGCCATCAGCACCGGCACCAGCAGGTGCGAGTCGTAATCGCCGCCGCTGTAGATGACGTGCCGGCCGCGGTTCACGAGGTCATCGTGCAGCGCCTGGATGAGCGGCCGGGGATACCGGTAGATGTCGCGGCCCTGGACGACCAGTCGCAGCGTCTCACCCGGTCCGAACCGCGTGCCCGACGGCAGGATCTCGATCTCCAGCGGCACGATCTCGCCGGGCACCAGCGGAAGCGACCGCCGGTGCGCCAGCACCGGCTGCCACGGCCGTGACCGGGTCGGGTCGAGCTCACGGTGGGACGCCCGCAGCCAGCCCAGCGCGGCCGGCCCGTCCTCGAACACCGCGTAGAACGGGAAGCCCACCAGGTCGCCGTAGGCGTCGAGCTTCTGCACCGCAACAAAAACGTCCAGGTCATCGGCGTCCAGCGCGGACATCCAGACCCGCAGCTTCATGCCGCCGACCACCTCGGCCGCCGCGTCGAAGCGGAAGTCGAACGTGGCCCGGCCGCGCCCGTTTCCGGCTCGCTCGCTGTCGTAGGAAACCGAGGCGGCGGCGGGCCGCGAGCGGCTCAGCGTCCCCGAGCCGGCCTCCAGGTACAGCGGCTGGTACGAGGTGCCGGGAACCGGCCAGTCGGCCGCGGTCCGCCAGCGGCCGACCTGCCCGGAGTCCCTGACCTGGTAGCGCACCCGCGGCCAGTCGCTGACCTCGGTGTCGAGCCCCAGCAGGAAGTGGTCGAAGAACGCCTGCTGCCGCCGCAGGCCCTGCTCGCTGTAGTAGTAGCCCCACTTCTTTCCGCCGTGCGCGTCCAGCCATTTGCGTGCCGAGCCGATCGCGGTGAACCCCTCGAACGTCCCCCGGGTGTGCAGCCCCTGATCCGACCAGCTCGCGACCACGTAGGCGGGCACGGTGATGCGCGACAACGGCGCCGCCTTGGACGCCCAGAAGTCGTCGAAGAACGGATGGGCGGCGGTCTCGGCGGCCAGGTCCTCGATCCGGCCGGTCCCGAACCCCCAGCGTTCCCCGATATACGGCCAGAAGTACGTCTCCGGGATGCCGCCGTGCCTGGCTACCTCGCGGTAGGTGTCGCTCCAGCCTTCCCACGGGTTGATCGCGGCCAGGTGCGGCGGCCGGGTGGCGGCGATCGTCCACTGACTGGAGGTCAGGTAGGAGACCCCCGATATGCCGACCCGGCCGTTACTCCAGCTCTGCGTGCCGGCCCACTCGATCAGGTCGTGGCCGCGGAGGGCTTCTTCAGGGGACAAGAAGGTCGCGTCGCCGCCGGAGTACCAGGTCCCCGGCATGTCCGCGTTCACGACGGCGTACCCCCGCGCCGTCCAGTAGACCGGGTCGGGTGACTCGAACGCGGTGTACGGGGAGAGCTGGCCCGGTGCGACCCCGCCGTCCGGGTACCGCTCCGGCAGCTGAGGGCCGGCGTGCTTGCCGTACGGGGACCAGGCGATCAGCGGGGGAGCGGGCCGCTCGTCGGCCGGCCGGAACACATCGGCGTAGACGGTGACCCCGCCTCGCACCGGGACCGGCACGTCCCGCTCGATGATCATGCTCGGCGGCCCGTCCTCCCGCCGATACCGCGGCGGGGCGGCGCCCCGGTCGGCTGGGCTGCCGGTTGGCTTCCTGAACACGTACTCCACAAGGATCAGGATGCCACGCCGGCCCGGGCCATTCCTGCGGACCGAGACCGCTGGTGCAGGTCGGTCACAAGGGCAGGTTCACGGGGTCCTCCCGTCGTCACGGTGCTCGGTCAAGGCAGTGCTCGTCAAGAAGGCAGTGCTCGTCAAGATGGCAAGCAGCTCGTCGACGCCGCGCACTCGCAGGTGCGGGCGGCGCGAGAGGGGCAGCCCGTCGTAGGACGCCGAACCCCCCAGGCCAGTGCCGACCGCGATGGCCAGCGCCCGGCCGCGGTGCGCCATCGGCACCTCGAGCTCGGGGTCGTCGCCGACCACGGCCAGCTGCGCGGGCGGCAGGCCCAGCCGATCCGCCGCGCTGCGCAGCGCGTCGATCGACGGCTTGCCCACCACCTTCAGCCCGCAGCCGGTCAGCGACCTGATCATCGCGGAGATGGCCCGGGACGTGCCCAGCGCCCGGCCGCCTGCCACCGCGAAGAACGGGGTCTGCGAGCAGCTGTACAGCTCGGCCCCGCCCCAGACCGCGTGGCAGGCGGCCTCCAGCGCCGGCATGGTGAACTCGGGGAACCAGCCCACCAGGACCGCATCAGGCTGGACACCGCCAGCAGAAGGCGGCACGATCTCGAGGCCGGCCTGCCGCAGCGGCTCGGCCAGCGCGGGCCCGCCCAGCACCATGACACGCTCGTAACCGAACGTAGTGAACACCCGGACCGCGCTGCTGGCCGGCGTCAGCATGGCCTCATCAGGCAGGCCGAACCCGATCTCCCGCAGGGTCCGCGCGTAGTGCGCGGGCGTCCGGGTGGTCCCGTTGGTGAACACGACGAACGGCAGCCCGCGCCGCGCCACCCAGCTGGTGATCTCCAGCGCGCCGGGCAGCGGCCGCAGCCCGTGGTTATGCCGGTCGCCGAGCACCAGCGTGCCGTCCATGTCGAACACGAACCCGCGCGCCGCCGCCAGCCGCTCCCGAACCACACCGCTAGGCAACGTCAGGCTCCCCAGAAGATTCGCTCAGCGAGAGCCGGAACCCGGGCTTGTCCACCACCAGCCGCCGGACCGGCGGGCGCGCGCCGAGCTCGCGCAGCAGCCGCAGCACTGGCTGCAGCTCCGGGGTGTAGTGCCGCGCCGCCGGGGCCGCGGCCAGCATCGCGTCCACCTCACCGGCGGGCATCGCGAACCGCAGCAGCAGCTCCTCGTCCGAGATCCCGTGCGGCAGCCGCCGGCGCAGTTCGGCCACCGACAGCGGCGGCGGCTCGGCGGCCAGCTCCCGGGCCCGCGGCCGGTCCAGGATCTTATCGAGCACCCACGGCTCGACCGGCGCCGTCGGCTTGCCGAAGCTGCCGAGCACGTACCTGATCACCTGATCGGGCACCACGTCATACCGGGAACCACTGAGCACATTGGACAAAGCCTGCCCCATCACCATCTGCGGGAACGGGGTGACCATGATCGGATAGCCCAGCTCGGCCCGAACCAGGCTCACCTCCTCCATCACCGCCCCGAACCGCTCGTGCAGCCCGAGCTCCGCCAGCTGGCGCCGCAGCGTGGTCAGCACGCCGCCGGCCAGCTGGTGCCGGGTGAACGCGGCGTCGTACGGCCGCGGCTGGCCGGACGGCAGCGACTCGGCCGCGGCCAGCGCGTCGAAGTACCGCGCCGCCCGGGCCAGCAGCCGGTCGTCCACGTCCACCGTGTGCCCGACCTCGCGCAGGTTCGCCACGACGCGCTCGGCGTCGGGCAGCGAGGACCCGTCGGCCAGCGCCCCGCAGCCGGTCTGCAGCACCTCGACGCCCAGGTCCGGCGCGGTCAGGTAGACCAGCGGCGACAGGCCGATCGTGGCGTGCGCGTGCAGTTCCAGCGGCTTGCCGCCCAGTCGCGCCCGCACCGCCGGGATCAGCGTGCGGGCCCGCTCCGGCGTCAGCAGCCCGGCCGGGTCCTTGATGTAGGCGCGGTCGATGTACGGCGACGCGGCGGCCTGCCCGGCGATCCCGGCGTAGAAGGCGTCGTCGTGGACCGCCGAGATCGTGTAGGTGAGCGCCATGATGATCTCGGTCCCGCCGGCCTGCCGGATCGTCCGTGCGCTTTGCCGTACCGCATCCATGTCGTGCGTCGGGTCGAGGACCACGAACCGCGATATCCCGGCCGCCACCAGCCGCTCGTAGACCAGCCGCAGCACCTCCGGGTGCGCCCGCTCCCAGGAGATGAACCGCAGCCCGGTGCCGATGAACTGCAGGTGCGCGTCCGGCACCGCGGCCCGGGTGAGCCGGATCCGCTGCCAGGGGTCTTCCCGGTGCGTCCGCACCGCCACCCCCATGGCCGTGCTCGACATGAAGTCAAGCGCCCGGAACCCGACCCGGTTCAACACCGGGGCGATCTGCAGGATGTGCTCGGTGCGCAGCCCGGTGGCCCCCCACAGGCTCTGGTTGCCGTCCCGTAGCGAGACGTCGGTCAGCTGGACGTCAACCATCTTTTTTGTCCCTAACGGAGCCGGTATCGAGCCCCGGCCACCCAGCGAGAAAATCGGTGGCGACACCGCCCGCGGCGAACTCGGCGTCGTCCGCCAGCGCCGCGTGCATCGCCACGGTGGTCGCCACCCCGCCGATCTCGCACCGGGCCAGCGCGCCGCGCAGCCGGGCCAGCGCCTGGGCCCGGGTGCCGCCGCTGACGATGAGCTTGGCCAGCAGGCTGTCGTACTGCGGCGGCACCGCCGAACCCGCCTGAACGTGCGTGTCGACCCGGATACCCGGCCCGGCCGGGAAGACCGCGCTGGTCACGGTGCCCGGGCTCGGCCGGAACCCGGCGGTCGGGTCTTCCGCGTTGATCCGGCACTCGATCGCGTGGCCGCGCAGGCACACGTCGGCCTGGGTCAGCCGGAGCCCGCGCCCCTCCGCGACCGCGATCTGCTCGGCCACCAGATCGAGCCCGGTGACCGCCTCGGTCACCGGGTGCTCCACCTGGATGCGCGCGTTCACCTCGAGGAACCAGAACGCGGCCGCTTCGGCGTCGACCAGGAACTCGACGGTACCCAGGCCCTGGTACTTCAGCTGCAGGCCCAGGGCGACCGCCGCCGCCCGCAGGCCGACCCGCAGGGTCTCGCCGAGCCGCGGCGCCGGCGCCTCCTCGATGAGCTTGGCATACCGCCGCTGCACCGAGCAGTCCCGGTCGCCGAGGTGGATCACGTTCTCCCCGTCGCCCAGCACCTGCACCTCGACGTGCCGCGCGGGGGAGACGTACCGCTCCAGGTACACCCGCGGATCGGAGAACGCCGCCCGCGCCTCCGCGCTGGCCAGCGCGACCGCCTCGGCCAGCCGCCCCGGATCGCGGACCACCCGCAGCCCCCGCCCCCCGCCACCCCCCGCCGCCTTGACCAGCACCGGATACCCGATCCGCGCTGCCAGCCTGGCCGCGTCCGCTGCGTGGGCCAGCCTGGCCGCGTCCGCTGCGTGGGCCAGCCTGGCCGCGTCCGCTGCGTGGGCCAGCGCCTCCGCGTCCATCTCCCCGTCCGCCCCGCTGGCCCCGTCCGCCCCGGCCCCGGCCACATGTACCAGCCCGCCCGGCAGCACCGGGAGCCCCGCCGCGACCGCGTGGTTCCGGGCCGCGAGCTTGTCCCCGGCCGCTTCGAGCACGTCCGCGCTCGGCCCGATGAACACGATGCCGGCCGCCTCGCACGCCCGCGCGAGCCGCGGGTTCTCCGACAGGAAGCCGTAGCCCGGGTGGATCGCGTCCGCCCGCGCCGCGACCGCGGCCGCGACGACCCCTTCCACGTTGAGGTAACTCTGCGCCGCGCTCTCGGGCCCGATCCGGATCGTCTGGTCGGCCAGCCGGGCCGGCACCGAATCCGCGTCGGCGTCCGAGACCGCCAGCACGGTCTCGATGCCCAGGCGCTGGCAGGTGCGCAGGACGCGGACGGCGATCTCGCCGCGGTTGGCGACCAGCACCCGCCGCAGGATCATAGATCGGCCCTGATGCGCAGCAAGGTGGCCCCGTGCGCGGCGAACTCGGCGTTCTGCACGCAGAACTCGGCGACCGTGCCGGCCACGCCCGCGTGCACCGAGTTCATCAGCTTCATGGTCTCCACGATCCCGATCACGGTGTCCGCGCTGACCCGGCTGCCCACGTCCACGAACGGTGGCGCTCCCGGCCGCGGCGCCCGGTAAAACGTCCCCGGCAGCGGCGCCCGCACCGCAACCAGCTCCCCGTCACCCTCCTCAGCACCGTCAGCCCCACCACCCCCGCTAACCTCCCCCCCGCCCTGGTCTACGCCTGTTGCTGGCGGGTCCAGTGGGGCGGTTTCCAGCGCGGCGGGGTCGGACCGGACCTGAGTGGACTGGGTCCAGCCGTGGGGAGTGCGACGGAGGGTCAGCCGGAACCTGGGGGTCGCCAGGTCCAGTTCGTCGTAGGGCAGCGAGTCGAGCAGCGCGAGTATGTCCGTGACGTCGGCATCGGTCAGGTCCATCACAGGGCTTCCATCACAGGGCTTCCATCACAGGGCTTCCATCACAGGGCTCCCCATCACAGGGCTTCCCATCACAGGGCCGTCCTGAACCGGGCGAGCACGTGGTCGCTGGCGCGGGGCTTCGGGGTCGCGACGGGCGGGCGCTCGCGGGCCGCCCAGACCGTCTCCGGGCGGCTTTGCAGCAGCACGATGCGGTCTGCGGGGTCGGCGTGCAACGCCGGGCAGCCCGGGCTGTCGCCGAGCAGCGCCCACTCGATGTCCTGGGGCACGCCGTAGTGCTCCTCGACCCGCCGGCCGACCAGAGCGAGCGCGCGGGCCTCGTCGTCGGTCAGGCAGGGCGACCGTCGCAAGGCTGTGGGCATGGGCTGGGCGGAGATCCCATGGTCGTTCGGTGCAAAAGAATGCGCCCGCAGCTTGGCACTGATCCGTCGCCCGGTGATCTCGCCGGTCACCTTGCTCACGGTGAAGCTGTCCGGCGTCACCTCGCCGGCCACCAGGGCCGAGCCGAGCCCCCAGGTTCCCTCGATGGCCACCACCGAACGGTCGCCGGTGACCGGGCTGCGGGTGAACAACACCCCGGCCGCGCGCGGCCTGACCATGCGCTGGATGACGACGCCCATGGCCAGGCCGCCTTCGCCGGTGCCCCGGCGGCGCCGGTAGCTGACCGACTCGTCGTTGTACAGGCTGGCCCAGCACGAGCGCACCCGGTCGAGCACGGCCTTGATGCCGCGGACGGCCAGGTAGCTGTCCTGCAGCCCGGCGAAGCTGGCCTCCGGGCTGTCCTCCATGGTGGCGCTCGACCTGACCGCCACCGCCGCCGTCCCGTCCAGCCGCTGCGCATCGAGCCGCTGGTAGGCGGCGATGATCTCGGCCGCCACCGCGGGCGGCAGCGGCGCCGCCGTGATCCGGGCGCGCAGGTCGGCCGCGGCGCGCGCGATGGCCGCGAGATCGTCCGCAGGCAGGTCCCCGAGCGCGCCGCGGATCGCGCCGGACGAATCGAGCGCCGCCATGACCAGGTTGAACGCCGCCACGGTGATCACGTAGCCGCGGGGTACGGGTATCCCGGCGCGGGCCAGCTCACCCAGGGCGGCCGCCTTGCCGCCGGCCCGGGCCGCATCCGCGGCGCCCACGTCGGCGAGGCCGAGCACGAAGCGAGGCTGATCACCTCCCCAGTGAGTCACCCGATGACCTGGACGATCCCGCGGTCGCCGTCGACGCGTACCCGCTGGCCGGTGCTGATCCGCTTGGTCGCGTCGCCGGTGCCGACCACGGCCGGCATGCCGTACTCCCGCGCGACGATGGCCGCGTGCGACATCGAGCCGCCGATGTCCGAGACCGCCGCCTTGATCTTGCCGAACACCGGCGCCCAGCTCGGCGCCGTCACCGGGCAGACCAGGATCTCGCCGTCGCGGACCTCGCCGATCTGGTTGACGTCGGTCAGTACCCGCGCGGGCCCCTCCACGATGCCGGACGAGGCCCCGCAGCCGCGGATCTCGCCCTCGTCGGGCTGCAGCCAGGCCTCGATCGTCTGCTGGGTGACGCCCCAGAGCATATGCACGGCCGGGTCGTTGAGCGCTTCGGGCACGGGGCCGAGGGCGGGGGGCGGTGACCAGGCGTGCAGGACTTCCAGCATCCGTTTGCGTTCGGCCACGATGGGCTGGAAGTGGGCCGCGCCGAGCGGCGGGCCGCCCGCGGCCCAGGCCAGCATCACGTCCGACAGCGCCTGGTCGACCTCGGTATGGTGCAACTGGAACACGTCCTCGGCCTCGGCGAGCACCCCGAAGCGCGCCAGCAGCGCGCCGAACTCACGGATCTTGCCGAAGAACAGCGTGGTGAACCAGTGCTCGCAGTAGAACTTGTGGTCCTCCACGTACGGGAACACCACTCGGCACAGGCCGAGCATCTGGTCGAACGCGGCCTGTTCCTCCTCGGTGCCGAGCAGGTCCCGGTACTCGGCCGAGATCCGCTCCCGTTCGGTCCGTAGTGCCTCGGTGGGCCGGTCGGCGAGCAGGCCGTCGCGGACCTGGGCCACGTACCGGGGGAGCGCGGCGAACGGGACCGTCAGGTCGTCGGCCCAGCTGCGGTGGTGGTGATAGAAGCCGTCGCCGGTGGACACGTTGAACCAGGGCTCCTGCGCCTGCTCGAAGGCGGCCAGCCACCTCTTCCCGCCCTCGCCGCGGTCGGCCAGCGCCGCCAGCACCTGCGACGGCGAGCATCCCTCGGTGAACAGGTCGTCCACCCCCGCCTCGACGGCCACCCGGGCCAGGTTGCGGAGCTCGTCGTCGGGCCGGTACATGATCACGTCGATGCCGGCCACCATGCGGGCCACCGCCTGGTCGCTGATCTCCGGGAACGCCTGCTTACAGAACTGGAAGAACACCACGTAGGCGCCATAGCCGAGCATCAGGAACTCGGTGTGATGGTGCCACATCACCGAGAACAGGTCCAGGCACCGGTGGAAGTTCTCCCGCACGTAGTGGTTCTGCGCCACGCCAGTAGAGCCGGTGACGACCGCGATGTCGTCGAACTCCGGCAGTTCGGGCACGCGGACCGACGCGATCTCGTCGATCAGGCCCTTGATGCGCGTCTTCCAGCCCTGGTAGAGCGTGTCCCAGTTCTCGTAGTAGTAGCTGGCCCGCTCGCCGAAGACCGCCGCGCGGCGGCCGATCTCCGCCGGATCGGTAACCGGGTTGGCGGTGATGTAGACCCGCCCGTTGACGATGCGGTGCTCGATGCCGAGCGTGGTGGGGAAGACGAACACCCGGGCGGTGTTGGCCCCGATCGCGCTGTACGGGATCTCGGCGGTGACCGTGTTGAAGGCCGGCATCGGCTCGGGGAAGTGCATGGAGTTGTAGAACCAGAAGCGCTTGTCGTCTTCGGGCTGGAACCGCGTGAAGTAGGGGTACATCGACCGCCAGCCCTCGGCTCCCGGCGCGTCGGCGATCTCCGATGGCAGCGGGAACCTGGGTGCCCCCCCGTGGCCAGCAGAGCCGTTCTCGTCCATCGCATCCTCCCAAAAGGTGCAGGTCCGCACCGCCGACGCTGACATAGCGATACCGGCCGGAGCAATGGCGTATCCAACCATTTCGGTCCGCCCGATCTTGGGTCGCGACCCAAAGGCCACGACCAAAGGCCACGACCAAAGGCCACTGCCCGAAGGCCACGGGCCGGTCGCCGGCCAACTACGCGCGCCTGGGTCGCGGCCGTGATGGCCAGTGTCCTCCTTGGCGGCGGACTGCTGATCCTTCCTCACGCGTCGCACCCGGTCCCGCGAAACACAGCCTGTCGCCGTACCCCCCCGCCAGTCCCGGCGCGCCCCACTAGATGCCTCACTAGTCCCACTGGCCACATTCGCCCACTCGTTCGATACAATCCGGATTTTCCGGGGAGGATTCGGGCTTGCGGGAGTTTTTTGGGCATCATGGAGGCTGTCGCGTATGTCTTCTGGCTTCCGCGCCAGGGCCCGCCGCAGGCGGCCGGGGGCACGGCCCTGGCCCGGGGCCTGGCAACCACGATGGCCCATGGCCGGGCGATCACGGCACCAGTACCCGCTGTAGCCATTCCCGCTCCCTCACCCGGCCCCAGCCCCTCACCGCCCCACCCTCACCAAACCAGCACATTCCCCCCCGTACCGGTCCCGGCCAGGTGGCGTCCGCGCGCCGCGAAAATCAATGAACGTGGCACTGTAATGATTCTGACCCGAAAATGGGACCTGTAGTGGGCGTGCGGCAGCGGACCCTGAGTGTAGTGGCGGGTCAGGGCCTGCGGGAGCGGTATGGGTCAGGCGGGTTGTGCCTGGCCTAGGCCGTCGGGCTCGGGGTCGGGGAGGCGGCACAAGGTGACCTCGAAGCCCAGGGCGCCGAGCTTGCCGACGTGGTGGGCGACCTGGCGGCGCAGGTCAGCGCGCCGTTCGTAGTAGTCCGGGCCGAGGTCGGCGTAGCGCATGCCGGGGTTGGAGATCAGCTTGTGCAGGACTTTGAGCTGGGTGTTGCCGAGGGCGACCTGGGCTTTGGCCTTGCCGCGGCGGCGGGCGATGCGCCGGTAGCGGGCGCCTTCGCGGGTCTGGGTGCGGCCGGCCGCGATGGCGGTCTCGCCGAGCGTCCCGGCCAGGTACCGGTTGCCCTTCTTGGTCTTGGCCCGGCCCTTGCGGGCGCCGGACTGGTGGTCCAGCGGGGCGCGGCTGCCCCAGGAGACCAGGTGGGCGCCGGTGGCGAAACGGGTCATGTCCACGCCGGTCTCGGCGATGGCGTCCTGGGCGGCGCGCCGCCCCCAGCCGGGCATCGACTCGGCCTGCTGGAGCTGTTCCTCATACGGGGCCAGCAGCCGCTCGATCACCTCGGACAGCCCGCCGATGTCGGCGGTGACCCGGTCGATGCGCTCCAGCATGGTCTTGAGCAGGGCGGCGTGCTCGCCGGTGAAGAATTCCGCGCCCTCCAGCGCCTCCTCCAGCTCGGTGATCTTGCGGCGGGCGGCGGCGCGGGCCAGCTGGGCCAGCACCTTGGGGTTGCGTTCCCCGGCGATCAGGTGGTCCATGATGTCCCGGCCGGTCACCCCGTGCAGGTCGCTGAGCACGCAGGACAGCTTGATCGCCGCGCCCTCCAGCAGCTTCTCGGTGCGTTGCCTGTCCCGGGTGCGTTCTTCGATCAGGTCCCGCCGGTACCGGGTATGCAGCCGGATTACCCGGAACTCCGGGGTGGCCACGAAGCAGGAGGTGACCGCGCCGCGCTCGAAGCACGCTGCCAGCCAGCGGGAGTCCGCCGGGTCCCGCTTGGGCCGCCCGGGCAGGTTCTTGACCTGCTTGGCGTCCGCGAGCACGCACTCGAACCCCTCGGCCTCCAGCCGGTAAAACGGCCCCTTCCAGTAATCGCCCGTCGCCTCCATCACCACCGCGGGCACCTGCCAGCAGCGCAGCCAGTCCGCCAGCGCCAGCACCTCCTTCTTGGTGGTGCCGAAGGCCCGGGTCTCGGCCATCCGCCGCGCCGGGTCCTTATCCGAGGGCACCCGGATCGTCGCCACCAGCTGCGCCTTGCCGATATCGATGCCGCACACCCGGTCCCGGTACAGCGGCTCATCGGTCACCTCATCCACGCCTGTCCCTCCTCCTGCCCGGTCCCGGGCTGTTACCCTGCGGACGGGTACCGCCCGGGGAACCGGAGGGCTAGCGGAAGAATCTGACCCGCGTGCTCGCAGCAACAATGAACAGCCCCTCAGGGATCCGGATCCCAGCGCCAGACTTTTGGACGGCCTCAACCGGCCAGAAACACAACGGCGTCACGGGCAGTACCCGCAGCCATTTTCACGCCGGTACGGCGTCGGGGCAGCCGACATCATGACTTTTGGGTAGAACGCCACGTTCATTGACTCGGGGAGGTGCGGGGGACGGTGCGGGTGGGGAGGGGGGATGGATGGGAATGCAGTGGCGAGCGCGGGCTGGGGCGGGCTCGGTTCGGATGGTGGAGGCGGGTACCGGCCGGGGGATCGGTGGTGCGACAGCCTCCATGGTGCACAAAAAACTCCCCGGAGCCTAAATCCTCCCGGATCTTTATGGCCACAGCCCAGAGGCCACGGCCGTGTCACGCCGGACCCGCGAAGACGTGTACTCTACCTAGATAGAGTAATTCAGCTTCCCGCGAAGGAGCAGCATGGACGGCATCTGCCCGCGGTCCGGCCGGTCCCTGCTGACTGCCCCGGCCCGTCCTTGGGCGGCCGGACTGCTGGCCGGCTGCGCGATCCTGGTCGCCGTGCTCGGCGTGTTGTTCGCCCATCAGGCCACGGCGGACCGGTTCGACCATGTCGTCGATTCTCCAGTCGTCACCTGGTTTGGCGGCCACCAGCACCTTGCGTTGTGGCTGGCCTTTCCCGGCACGCTGATTCCGGCGGTCGTGCTGAGCGCGGCCATGGTCATCGGCTGCCTGCTCACCGGCCGGCTGGCCGGCGCCGTGCTGGCCGCCGTAGCCGTCCCGGTGGCCATCGGGCTGAACGAAGCCCTGCTCAAGCCGTTGGTCCACCGCACCTACCTGGGCCAGATCACCTATCCGAGCGGGCACACCGCGACCGTGTTCGCGCTGGCTGCGACCGTGACCGTGCTGCTGCTCGGCACGCGGCGGCCGCTGCGGCGGCTGCGGATACTGATCCTCGCCGTGGCGTTTGTGCTGGGGTGCGTCGTCGCGATCGGCGTCATCGGCCTGCGGTGGCACTACTTCACCGATACCGTGGCGGGCGCCGCCGTCGGCATCGGAACGGTCTGCGGGCTCGCGCTCGTCCTAGACCTGTCGGCCGTCAGGAAGTGGCTGGGGATGGCCAGTCGTCGGCTTCCGGTCGTTCGGCCGTCCCGAATACCACATCGGCCATCCCCTCACGGTAACGTCGGTCAGGCCGCTTAGAGTGACCGCTTGGCCAGGCGGAGAGCGTAGCCGTCGATGGTCGTGGTGGGCTCGACCCGGACGGCGCGCTGGCCGTGACCTACCACCGCTACCAATATGTCCGCCAGTGCGCCGGCCTTCAGGCCGGTGGTGAAGGCGGACGGACCCCGGCTTCAGGGCGGAGTGGAAGTCAAGATCCAGACCCGCCCGACGTGCCCTAACGGACCGGGCTCGTGCCCCAGGCAGCGGTTCGAGCTTTTCCCGGCCGGCGGCCCCGGTTATCGTCATTGCGTAGCTGTAGTAACGCAGACCAAGCGCAGACCAAGCGCAGACCAGGGGAGTCATGGCCCGGAGCGGAAACCTCGCGGCGTTGGAGCAGCGCCTGGCCGCGCAGCGGCGCGAATACGACCGGCAGGCGCGCGAGCAAAGGCAACGAGACAACGAGCAAGACAGGCTCCGCCAGCAGGAGCATCGTGAGTCTGCTCAGCAGGCGGCGGACGAAAAGACCGCTGCGGTGCAGGACCGGATGAAGGCCCTCGATGAGGTCCTGACCAGCGTTCTGCCGCTCCGGCCGCTGAGCTTCGACCGGCTCATGGCCATTCCGCGGACACCTGAATTCGATCCCGGCCCGCTGGGGCCCGTGCCTCCCGCACCAGACTGGAATGAGTTCGCGCCCGTCCCGCCGGCCGGGCTGGGCCGCCTCCTAAGCCTCACCGGACGCCCGGCCCGTCAGATGACCGAGGCGCAGGCTCGTTTCGAGGCCGCTCAGGCAGAACACCGAAAGCAGATGGCTGAACGGCGGCGGGCGCTGGCCGCCGCCAAGGCTCGGTACGACCGGAAGGTCACCGAGGAGCGCGCGAAGGCGGTAGCGCGAAACGCGTACGTCACCAGCCGCCAATCGGCGTTCGCGGCCGGTGACGCCGAGGCCGTGCAGTGGTTCGTCGACTGCGTGCTGCGGGCTTCGAAGTACCCGGACGGCTTTCCGCGCGAGTACCAGGTGGCCTACCGTCCGGGGCACCGGGAGGTCGCGGTGGACTTCGAGCTTCCGCCGCGGCGCGTCGTGCCCGAGGCGCGTGCGTACCGCTACGTCAAGACGCGTGACGTCGTCGAGCCGGTGCCGCGCCAGGAAAGCGAGATCAGCCAGTGTTACGAGCGGCTCGTATCCTGCGTCGCGCTTCGCACGCTGCACGAGATATTCAGCGCCACCCCGCCTGACGTGGTGCAGGCCGTCGCGTTCACCGGCCGGGTCAGCACCGTCGACCGGTCCACGGGTAAATCCCTGAGCCCTGAGCTGCTCAGCGTGTCGGCTGACCGGTCCGCGTTCGATGATCTGGTCTTGGCCGAGGTAGACCCGGCCGCCTGCCTCGCCCGCCTGAACGCGCTGGTCTCGCCCGCCTGACCGCGCTGGTCTCGCCCGACTGAACGCGCTGGTCTCGCCCGGCTAGCCCTCGGTGTCGCGTTCGGCGGCTTCCAGCGTGTCCATCAGCTTGCGCAAGGCTTCCAGGTAGCCTCGGGATTCGCGGAGCAGCGGCGTCACGTGGCCGGTATCGAACTGGCGGGCCATGCCGTCGTGCCAGTGCTGCGAGGCCTTGTCCCAGGCGTCATCGAGCAGGCGGAGCTGCTGATCACCGTCCCGGTCCGGTCGGCTAACCACAGTCGGCTAACCACAGTCGGCTAACCATGCCGGATCAGGAGCCGGGCGCCTGGACGCGGCGGGTGGCCTCCAGGCTCCTGATGATGGCCAGCAGGTGCTCTTCGGTGCGCGGCAGGTCGTTCTCCAGCAGGTCGCCGAACCGGCTGGCGGTGCCGCCGAACTCGCTGGCTTCGGCGTCGATCCGCTGCTGCCAGCGGCGGATCTGCTCCAGCCGTTCCTCGCACTGTTCGGCCGCCCGGGCGTAACCCGAGCAGTCCACCGGGCGGTCCGCGGCCGCCGGGTCACCCGCGGCCGCCTGGACCGCCCGTTCCTGGCAGGCACCGAACTCGGCCTGGCACTGCGCCAGCTGGGCTCGCCAGCGGCGGGCCTTGGCCTCCAGCGACGCGCGGACCACCTTGATCTCCTCGTCGCCCTGGCCGGCCACCTCCCGCTGGGCGTGCCGGTACCGGACCAGCGCCTCGTGCAGTCCCTTCAGGGCGTCGATGTCAGCGTGGACGCTAGTCACGCCGGTCCGTCCCGCGGGCCGCTCCGCGGGCCTCCCCGCGGCTCGTCTCGGGCCGGCTGACCCCCAGGCCCGCCCCGGAGCCCGTCTCGAAGTAGCCGCGCAGCCGCTCGATCAGGGCCGCGAGATGCGCCTCGTGGCCTTCGGTCGCCGACAGGTACTGCGTGATGCCCGGGGTGACCTCCTCCAGCGCCTCGCCGAACAGCCGGTACATGTCGTCCCGCCATACCTCCCCGAGCTCACGCCAGTGACTCTGGATGGTCGCGAAGTTCTCGGCCAGGTCATGGTTGAACCGCATCAGGTGGGACCTGAACTCCGCCAGCGCCTCAATATCGTTGATAACCCCAGCCATGCACGTTTCTCCTGTTCCATTTCCTGCCGGGTCAACTGCAGGTGCCTTCGAATTCAGCGGCGAGTTCGTCGAGGCTTATCTTGACGATATCCGGGTATTTCGCGACTCCGCCGGTGGCGATGTGCTCGACTCTGCTGGTAAACGGTATGTCGATATCCTGATCCTTCATGATCGCGTGTATGGCCGAGGCAAGCGGGGCCAGGAATCGGTTGACCTCCCTGTTCCGGTCGGGATATTCCTCGGGAACCTCGCGCAGCACCGCCTGCAGCGCATTGATGGCTTCGGAGATCGCGGCTCGCGGCATCGTATTGCTGATGCCCTGCAGCTGTTCACGATGCGTTTGGAAAATCGCCTTCCCCAGCTGCGTCCGCAGGTCCGCGGCGGCGCTTTTCTCCCCGGCGTCGGCCAGGAAGCCGGCCAGCCGGCGCACGTCATCCCATTCGCCCCGGTCGATCAGTGCGTCAGCCAGGGCCACCGAACACCCCACCACTTTCGCCCAGAGCAACCCGGCCTCAGCGTAGGCGTCCAGCAGTTGCGCGTGCCGGTCACCGGCCCTCTCATCCGGATCCGGCATCTCGCCCGAAGGGACAGGGCCGCCCAGGATGCGGACCCGGCCGGCCGCCTTGAGCAGCTCCCTGGTGAGGAAGAGCAGATCCTCGCACTCCGCGGCCAGCTTGCCCGCTCGCTCCTGGTCACCGGCCAGCAGCCAGTGGGCGAGGATGGCCGGCCGCACCGCCTGGCGAAGGGACAGGTAGGGCGACGTGGCCATGGCAGCGGAGATGGCCCGTTCCTGCTCGGTCATGTGGAGCTCCATCTCCCGCTCGTGTTCCGGAAGGCTTCCCGGGCGAAGGCGTACAGGGAGGCGGTCGAGTACGGCTTGAACTTCTCGACCTGTTCGGCGGGCCACTCGGTGTCCCGGAACAGGGCGCGGTCGTCGTCCAGGCTGGCGGCGGAGGACACCCCGAGCAGCGAGTCGCTCTCCGCGGGCGACAGCACGCGGAGCACGGCGCGCAGGCCGAACAAGCCGATGCCCGCCCGCCGCAGCGCCCGTTCGGCGGTGGCGTAACCGTCGGTCCAGGCCACTACGTGGATGCCGGCGTCCGGTCCCTTGTCGGCCAGGCGGACCAGGTCGGCCGCGATCTCGCTCGGCCGGCCGTAGTCGCCCTCGGCCAGCAGTTCATGCCAGCGGTGCATTCCGGCGATGAGGAAGAACCGTTCGGGCTGGGCGGCCCCGTCGACGGCGGCCAGCCGGGCATCCAGGTCGGCGATGAGATCGTCCAGCGCCGCCTCAGCCGTCCGGCGGTCGGCGATCCGCACCTCGTGCGGCAGGTTCGCCAGCGGGGCGAAGAAACCGTGAAACGACGACGAGGGCCGGGTGAACTCGGCGATGGTGAACCGGACCTGGGCTGGGGAGCACTGGACCGCGGCGCTGAGCAGGGTGGCCAGCAGCAGGCCGTGGCCTCCTTCCTCGCTGCCCACGATGAGCAGGTTGGACCGGATGTAGCGCTCGAACGTCGCGGTGGTGGCGGGCTTGATCTCGATCGCCTCGCCCAGCCAGGCCTGCACGGCGTGCCCCGGAGCGGCCGAGCCGGGCCAAGCCGGCCCGGGGACGAAGTCCGCGGCCGCGTCGGGGTCGAAACTGGCCGGCGGCGGGTATTCCCGTCCGCCCCCGAGCGTCCGGATGTCGGCGATCAGCTTCAGCCGTTCCCTGGTGGGCAGCATCGCGATCCGCATGACCGGGTTGGCGCCCTCGCCCCGGCGGTCGTTGTAGATCGCGTCCCCGGCCCGGATCAGCCTGGTGGCGGCGTCGTTCCCCTCGCCGAGGATGGCCTGGGACACGCTCGGCTGGGTGCAGCCGAGGGCGATCCGCAGCGCCATCTGCTCGTAGACGGGTCGCAGGTAGGCCGCGAGCGGCCCGCCCGGCGACTGGGTCGCCAGCAACAGGTGCAGACCGAACGCCGCTCCCCGCTTCGCGATGTCGGCCAGCAGGCGCGCCGCCTCGCGGGCCAGCCGGTCCTCCTCGCTGAACAGCACCTGGAACTCATCCATGATCACCAAGGCCCGGGGCAGCACCTGCCCGGTCACCAGCCGGTAGTCGGGCAGGTCAGTGACCTTGGCCTCGCGGCACAGCCGGGCCCGCCGGTCGAT
This sequence comes from uncultured Actinomycetes bacterium, assembly GCA_963769715.1. Classification (GTDB taxonomy): domain Bacteria; phylum Actinomycetota; class Actinomycetes; order Streptosporangiales; family Streptosporangiaceae; genus Palsa-504. The sequence continues at coordinate 379,682 of CAVYNE010000031.1, read as the reverse complement.
CTCGTCGTGGAAGCGGCGCAGCATGCTCAGCCCGAACTCGCGGTCAGTCCGGGAGGTGATGGCGCGGGCGTGCGGCAGCCGTTCGGTCAGGTAGGCGTCGAACTCGACCTCCTTGAAGTCGAGCAGGTACAGCTCGAGTTCCTCCGGCGGGTAGGCCAGGGCGAGCTGGCTGATCAGCACGTGCAGCAGGTTGGTCTTGCCCATCCGGACATCACCGCCGACCAGGCCGTGGTGCACGCCGCGGACCCCCATGACGAAGTGCTGCGGCTCGCCCTTGCTGTCCACGCCGATCTGCACGTCCAGGCCGTCAGTGGTGAAAGAGGCCCAGCGCCGCGCCGGGCCGATGGCGATCCGGCCGAAGGGCAGGTCCCGTGAGGCGGAGCCGGCCGCCGCGCCGACGGCGTCCAGCCACGGGTTGGCCCGGGCCGCCGCGGGCATCTGGTCGGGCTCGATCACGCCGAACCCGAAATCCGGGTCATCCCAGGTGAGATTCCCGTGCGGGTCCAGGCTCAGGGTCGTGCCCAGCGCGGTCAGCGCCGCCAGATCGAAGTCGCGCGGCATCGGGAGCCGGGGATCCAGCGTGGCTACGATGTACAGGCCGCTCCGGGGTCCGTTGCGGGCCAGCCGGCCGAGCAACTCCGCGGCCCGGTCGCTGATGCCCGCCGGGAAGCCGGCCAGGACCAGGACGTGGTAGGGGACCGTGGCCCCGGTAGTGGCCGCGTTGTAGGCCTCCACCGAGTCGTAGACGTTGGTCAGCCGGGTCTGGGTGACCTCGACGACGTGGCTGGTCAGCGTGGTGAGCAGGGCCTCGGTCTCGGCGGGGCTGGCCGCGACCCCGACCCCGTTAGGACCCACCCGCATCTGCGCGGGCAGCCGCAGGAACGCAGCTAGGTGCCGGCCCTGTCCGACCGGATCGGCGAGCGCGAACCGCACCGTGCCCGGCCTGGTCGCCGTGGCCAGCCGCAGGGTGAGCGCCTGCAGCAGCGACCGGGCCCTGTCGGCGAACCCGCACTCGCTGATCAGAAGGTGGCCGTGCCCGGCGAACCGCGCCACGGCCGGCGTGGGCGGCAGGCCCTCGCCCGTTCGCAGGACCCCGACGCGCAGGCCGTCCGGCGGCGGCGCCTGCGGGTCGGGCCGATAGGCCGCCCAGGCCGGGGCGCCGAAATCGTCCAGCGCCCACGGATGCGCGGCGGCCAGCGCCGTCACGGTGCCGAACAGGCTCCCGGCGCTCTGGCCGTCCAGGTAATGCCGCTGACGGTTACGCGCCACCGCCGCCGAGGTGGCCAGGCGAAGGTAGGCGTCATGGATCTCGCGCTCGATCGCCTCGAACGGCATATTCACCTCTGTGATCAACCTGCCCATCCCCATGGTCAGCCCGTCGCCCTAGATCGGCAACCCTAGCGGGCGGTCGAAAAACGTGACCCGCCGGTCAGGTCAGCGCCGGTCAGGTCGGTGCCGGTCAGGTCGGTGCCGGTCAGGTCAGGCGCCGGTCAGGTCAGGCGCCGGTCAGGTCAGGCGCCGTTCGGCGGCCCACCTGGTCAGCTGGTGCCGGGTGGAGAGCTGCAGCTTGCGCAGCACCGACGACACGTGGCTTTCCACCGTCTTGACCGAGATGTACAGCTCGCGGGCGATCTCCTTGTAGGTGTAACCCTGGGCGATCAGCCGCAGCACTTCCCGTTCCCGGCTGGTCAGCTGGTCGAGCTCGGGGTCGACCGACGGCTTGGCGTCCCCGGGCGCGGCGGTGGAGAACGCGTCCAGGACGAACCCGGCCAGCCGGTGCGAGAATACCGCGTCCCCGGCCGCGACCCGGCGGACCGCGTTGGCCAGTTCGGCGGTGGAGATCGTCTTCGTCACGTAGCCCCGCGCGCCCGCCCTGATCACCGCGATCACGTCCTCCGGGGCGTCCGAGGCGGACAGCGCGAGGAAACGCACCTGCGGATGGGTGGCCTTGATCGCCTGGACCACGGCCTGGCCGCCGCCGCCGGGCAGGTGCACGTCGAGGAGCACGACGTCGGGCAGGAGCTCGGAGATCAGGTCGATCGCGGGCTGCACGTCGTCCGCCTCGCCCACCACCTCGACTTGGCGGCCGAGTTCGGCCCGGACCCCGGATCGGAACAGCCCGTGGTCGTCGACCAGGACGACCCTTGTCGTGGTCATGTGCGACTCGCTGTGCTATCCCGCGGGGACGGCCCTGCTGGCCCGGGGGGACGACCCTCCGGGTCCCCCCGCTCCCGGGGGGACCCGTCCCCCCGGACCCCCCTTGGCGGCTGCGCCGGGGGACGCGGCATCTTCAGCGTGACCTTGGTGCCCTCGCCGGGGGCGGTGGTCACGGTGACCGTGCCGCCGCGGCGGGTCATCCGGCCCTGGACCGATTCGGCCAGGCCCTTGCGGTCGGCCGGGACCGCCTCCGGGTCGAAGCCCTTCCCCCGGTCCCGGACGACGAGCGATACCTCACCGGGCTCGACCTCGGCGAACAGCGAGATGACGCTGGCGCCGGACCATTTGGCCGCGTTGACCGTCGCCTCGCGGGCCGCCGCGAGCAGGGCGTTCAGGTTGTCGTCGAGCTCGCAGTCGGCGACCGTCACCGCCTCCACCGGGACCCCGTACCTGGCCTCCACGTCCTGCTGGATCTGCCGGACTCCGCCGGTCAAGGTCTGGTCAGCCTCGGTCTCGTTCGGGTCCCGGCCCTCGAACAGCCAGGAACGCAGCTCACGTTCCTGCTGCCGGGCGAGCTGGACGACCTTCTGCGGGTCGTCGGCGCGCCGCTGGATCAGGGCGAGCGTCTGCAAGACGGAGTCGTGCACCCGGGACGCGATGTCGACCCGTTCCTCCGCCCGGACCTTGGCCTGGCGCTCGAGGACCAGGTCACGGGCGATCCGCAGCCACCACGGGCCGAGGAGCAGCACGATGGCCGCGATCACCAGCACCACCCCGCCGAGCGGGCGCAGCAGGGCCAGGTTGGCCCGGGTCGAGAACAGCCAGGCCAGGCCCCCCGCGAGCAGTACGCCCGCGATGACCAGGCGGAGGGCCACTCGGCGGCGCGACGCCACACCGCCTGCCGCCGCTCCCAGCGGCTCCACCAGGTGCCGCAGGGTCTCCTGCTCCTGTGCCGGGGCGTTCCGCCAGATCAGCGCCAGCCCGGCCACGCTGAACACCTGCGGCCAGGCCCACGTGATGAACCAGCCGTCGTTGAGCGCGCCGGCCACGAGCAGGACCAGGACGACCAGCGACGCCAGGCCGACCGCGAGCCGGATGCCCGCGGAGTCGTCCCTGGCCTTGCTGCCGATGCTGGTTTCCGCGCCGGCCGCCGGTATGAAAAGCCAGGCCAAGACGTAGAGCGGCACAAACCACCCGGTGGATACCAAGGCGATGAGCACGAACACGATCCGAACGGTCGTGACGTTGAAGCCCCGCCACGCGGCCACGCCGGCGGCCACGCCGCCGCCCAGCCGGTCAGCCGGGTCACGGCGCAGCGGACCGCCGTTGCCGCCCCGCTGCCTCAGCCAGAACGGGCCGCGGTGCCAATGGTCGCCCCGCCCATGGTCACGGTACCCATGGTCTCGGCGCCAGCGCTCAGGTTGCTCCACCGTTCCATCATCGCCCAGTCACGTCGGCACGGCTATCCGGGACATCCCTGACGCGACCCTGATGCCCGGGGGACCGGATCAGGGTTACTGCGGGGATCTTCCCGATGTGCTGGCCTGGCCCGCGGAGCCAAGCTTGAGCCATGAACACCAACACCGTGAACCCGGAAGCACCCACCACCGGCCAGTCCGACCCTCGCCCCGAGCCGCCGTTCGGCTGGGGCCCCGAGCGCCCCGCCCTGCGCCGGCCCTTCGACGACCGTTTGCTGGCGGGCGTGGCCGCGGGCCTGGCCCGCTACTTCGGCGTCGACCCGACCATCGTCCGGATCGCCTTCGTGGTCCTGACCCTCGTCGGTGGCGCGGGCATCCCGCTCTACCTGGCCGGCCTGCTGCTGATCCCCGAAGAGGGCAGCGATGTGTCCATCGCCGGCTCCATCATCGAATCCCTGCAGTCCCGCTCACGCTAATTCCTAAAAGGACGACATCATGCCTACTCAGTACCGCCAATCCGGGGCCGGCCCGTACCGGAACCGCGGCTTCTCGCCGCTGTTCCGCGGCCCCTACTCCGATCAGCACCTGCGCGTCTCGGACGCCGAGCGCCAGGCGGTCACCGACCGCCTGGCCGAGCACTTCGCCGACGGCCGCCTGGACCAGGCCGAGTTCGACGAGCGCGTCGGCCGGGCCATGAACGCCAAGACCCGGGCCGACCTGGGCGGCTTGTTCGACGACCTGCCGGAAACAGGGGCTCCGGCCAGGCCCGAACGGCCACGGCACAGGCGCGGCCACCCCGCTCTGCTCTTCGTGCTCCTCTTCGTTCTCGCCCTGACGGCCGGCCACGCGCTGCTGTGGGCCATCGTGCCCGTGCTGTGGCTCGGCCTGCTGGTGGCGGGCGTACTGTTCGCGACCAGGGCCGTCGGCCGTTCCCACGCCAGCCAGGACCGTTAACGGCACCGGCGGCTCCTGCCGCAAACCCGCCCTCGCGACCGTCACTGCATCACCACCAAGTACAGCGGCCAGAACTGACGAACGATCTGCAGCTGTTCCCGGCGCGGGCCTCTCGTAATAGCCGCTGCTCGACTCAGGCGGCGCCTGCGGCCTTATCCGGCCCGCAAGACGCGCAGGACGACGACCCGTCGTGTTGCTCCGCCCTTTCGACGACCGTATGCTGGCCGGCGTGGCGGCGGGCCCGGCCGCTACTTCGGCGTCGACCCGACCATCGTCCGGATCGCCTTCGTGGTCCTGACCGTTTTCGGTGGCGCGGGCATCCCGCTCTACCTGGCCGGCCTGCTGCTGATCCCCGAAGAGGGCTGGCCTAATCGAGGTGCGCGGTGCTGGGCGGCGGCGGGATGGCTGAGCACGAGGCCAGCGCGGTGCTCGGCGGCGGCGGGATCGCCGAGCAGGAGGAAAGGGCCGTACTCGGCGGCGGCGGGACCATGGAGCAGGAAGACAGCGCGGTCCTCGGGGGCGGCGGGATGGCCGAGCACGAGGACAGCGCCGTGCTTGGCGGCGGCGGGATGGCCGAGCAGGAGGACAGCGCGGTCCTCGGCGGCGGCGGGATCGCCGAACACGACGCCAGTGCCGTGGTCGGCGGCGGCGGGATCGCCGAACACGACGCCAGCGCGGTGCTCGGCGGCGGCGGGATCACCGAGCCAGAGCCGATCTCCATACCCTTAATAGTGCGTCGTGGCGGCCAGGTCGGGAAGAGCTGAACCAGGGGCATTAAAGGACGTTGATGGCGCGGGCGATGACGAGTGCGACCAGGACGATCGAGCAGCCCGCCTCGAGCATCATCATGAGCTTGGCCCACGGCTTGATCGCCGAGATATCGGTGGGGCTGACCGCGGTGGAGGTCCAGAAGGACAGCGAGAGGTAGTCCACGAACTTCGGCACCCAGGTGGCGGGCACGTAGTCGTGGTGCAGCATTTCCGGGAAGACGAACGCCGGGTTCCGGTCGGGGTGGTGGGCCCGGGCCGCGGCCCCGCCGCGGTCAAGATCCCAGTACCACAGCCCGAACGCGATGATGTTCGTCACCCAGATCATGGCGCCGGCGGCGAGCAGCCCGCCCGGGTGATCCGCGAAGAGCTTGTTGTTGGTGAGGATCTCCACGACCAGCCTGACGGCGGCGAGCATGGTGGCCACCGTGATGAACGCGATGGTGACGCCGAGGACCACCCGCAGCCAGGGTTTCTGCCGGTCGATGCGGCCCGGGTCACCGGCGATCAGCACGGCGAGCAACCCGAGCAGCACGACCGGAACCACCCACCCGGGCTGGACCCGGTAACGAGCCGGCAGCGCCACATGAAGACCGGCGACGACGAGGATCGCCAGGGCGACCGGCCACCAGTGCTCGCCTCGTTCGGCGGCCGGCGCCAGCTCGTCCGCCGGCCGTGCCGGCTTCCGCCAGGTAGCCATGCTCCACGATGCGTCCGGGACGGTCCCGCCGGATCATCCCCGCCGGGTGATGCTGCCCCGTCCTGGTCCCGAGAGGTTCAGGTGTCGTCGGTCAGCTCGGAGGTCCACACCACGACCCGGGTGCGGTCGCCGCGGAACAGATCCCGGGCGAACTCCAGCGGCTCGCCGGAGCGGGCGTAAGCGGTCCGCTCGACCAGCATCAGCGGCGCGCCCTCCGCGACTTCCAGCGCCTCGGCCTCGCGCACCCCGGCCGTCACCGGCTCCAGGCTCTCCCTGGCCCGGTGCGGCCGCAGCCCGTACCTGACCTCGAGCAGCTCATAAAGCGAGCCGTCCAGCCGGAATTCCAGCATGCCGGGGAACCGGGCGGCCGGGAACAGCGAGCGCTCCAGGGCGATCGGCCGGCCGTCGGCCAGCCGGATCCGCCGCACCTCGTACACCGGCTCGTCCTCGCCGGTCCCCAGCGCGGCCCCCGCGCCCGGGCCGGCCGGGCGCTGGCGCGCGGACAGCACCCGGGCGCCGGCCGCCATCCCGTGCCGGCGCAGCTGCTCGGAGAACCCGGCCAGGGTGGTGAGATCCTGCTCCAACTTGGGCGCGGCCACGAAGGTCCCGCCGCGCCGTCCCACCGTCCTGGTCACCAGGCCGCGCCGGGCCAGCTCGGCCAGGGCGTGCCGCAGCGTCATCCGGCTGACCCCGAACCAGGCGGCCAGGTCCTGTTCGGTCGGCAGCCGGTCGCCGGGCGCCAGCGCGCCGACGGCGATCTGGCCGGCCAGCCAGTCCTCGATCTGCGCGTGCACCGTGACGCCCGGCTCGCGCGCGATCGCCGGCGGCTGCCGCAGCCCGCGCGCGATCTGCGGCGCCCGCCTCATCTAGATCTAGCCGTCCGTTGCCGTCTGCTCGCCGGGGACCGGCTAGTCGTCCGGGGCGGACGCCACCAGCGGTGCGTCGTCCTGGGACGGTGCCGTCACCGGCGCGAAGGCCTTGGTCCGCCCGACCGCCAGGTAGTAGATGGCCCCGATCAGCGTGATGACGATTACTACCGTCCACAGGATCGGGATCTTGTTCAGGAAGCTGAGCCCGAAGCTGAGCAGCCCGCCCGTCTGCTCCGGCTTAGGATTGCTGGCCGCCCGGGGCCAGGCGAAGTTGACCAGCATGGCCCCGCCGTAGAGCAGGGCGACGACGTTGACCACCATGCCCCAGCGGCCGAGCCGGAACGGCGCGCTCGCCCTGGGCCAGCCCCGCAAACGGGCGCGCATGATCACGATGTTGCCGAGGAAGTAGCTCAGGTAGATCATGCCGGTCGCCGCGATCGCGATGGTCCCGGCGCCCGAGTACTTGAGGAACGGGATCGCGGACAGCAGCGCGACCACGACGCACGTCCACACCGGGGTGTGCAGGCCGGGGGAGACCTTGGCCAGCGCCCCGGAGACCGGCAGCTGGTTGTCGCGCGCCATGCCGAAGCAGAGCCTGATCGTCGCGGCCAGGATCGACAGGCAGCAGACGAAGATCGCCGCCGACACCACGAGCAGGTACACGGTCGCGAAGCCGGTGGAGAAGTTGGCCTCGATGATCTGCGCGGGCCCGTAGGCGCCCTTCACCGCGGCGCCCATATTCGGGATCGCCACCAGCACGCCGAGCAGGAACACGCCGCCGATGATGAACGCCCCGATCACCGAGAACAGCACCGCCTTGGGCGCCGCCCGACGGGGGTCGCGGGTCTCCTCGGACAGCGTGGACGCGGTGTCGAAGCCGTAGATCACGAACAGGCTCATGAACATCGCGGCCAGGAACGAGCTCGGCTTGACGGTGAAGCCCGCGCTGTTGGTCACCACGTGGAAGCCCTGGTGGTTGTGGAACGCCATCAGCACCAGCGCGAAGACGAACATGCCGAGGATCTCGAACAGCACGCCGGTGTTGTTGATCACCGCGACCAGCCTGACACCGTAGATGTTCAGCACGGTGATGACGACCAGCGTGATGAGCGCGACGACCAGTTGCGTATGCAGGCTGGCTGCGTTCAGCGAATGCCAGCCGAGCCCGTTCAAAGCGGGGATCAGCGCCAGCGGCAGCGTCGCCACCACCGCGGTGACGGTCAGGATCCCGGCGAACAGGTAGATCCAGCCGGTGAACCAGGAGTAGCTCCGGCTGGCCAGGTACTTCGTCCACTGGAAGACCGAACCGGCCACCGGGTAGTGGCTGGACACCTCGGCGAAGTTCAGCGCGACGATGAACTGGCCGAGCGCCACCACCGGCCAGGTCCAGATGAACACCCCGCCCAGGGTGGTCAGGCCCAGGGCGAACAGGGTGAAGATGCCGGTCGACGGCGAGATATAGCTGAACGCCACAGCGAACGAGCTGCCCAGCCCGAGCGAGCGCTTGAGTTCCTGGGAGTAGCCGAAGCGGGCAAGATCGGCGGAGTCCCGCTCCTGCCCGCCGGAAAGATCAGTGCTCATCTTCAAGGCCTCCACTTCCGGCCGATGGGACCCCGTGAGGCGAAGCGTACGAGCCTCGCAGCCAAACTGTCTAGACCCTTTCTGCGCTGGTGGCCTACGGTGGGCCTAGGGTCTAGACCTCAAGAGTGGGGAAGGGATGTCCGCGGAACTCGACGCCCTCTTCGACCGGACGAAAAGCCTGGCCGCCAAGCCGCGTACGGTCAGCGAGCTGTCCGGCGGCCTGACCAACCGCAACTACAAGGTGACCACGCCGGACGGGACCTTCGTGGCGCGGATCTCGTCGGTCGGCAGCGACCTGCTGGCGATCGACCGGGACTGCGAATACCGGAACTCGGTGACCGCCGCCGCGGCCGGGGCCGGGCCGCCGGTCGTCGAGTACCGCCCCCAGGACCGCGTGCTGGTCATCGGCTACATCGAGGGCCGGACGCTCGGCGCCGCCGACGTCGCCGCGGCTGGCAATATCACGCGGATCGCCCAGGCGTGCCGCCGCCTGCACTCGGGCGGGCGGTTCGGCAACGACTTCGACATGTTCGACATCCAGCGGCGGTACCGGTCGGCGGCGCAGTCCCACGGCTTCCGCATCCCGGCCGGATACGACGACCTGGTGCCGCAGTTCAGCGCGGCCGCCCACGCGCTGGCGGCGCGCCCCGCCCGAACGGTCCCGTGCCACAACGACCTGCTGGCCGCGAACTTCATCGACGACGGGGACCGGATCTGGCTGGTCGACTACGAGTTGTCCGGCAACAACGACGCCTGCTTCGAGCTCGGCAACATCGGGGCCGAGTCGCACCTATCCGCCGAGGCCCTGGCCGAGCTCGTCACGGCCTATTACGCCAGGCCGCGGCGGAGCATGATCGCCCGGGCCCGGCTCCTCGGCCTGGTCGGCATGTACTCCTGGACGCTGTGGGGCGCGATCCAGAACGCCGCGAGCCCCATCGATTTTGACTTCTGGTCCTGGGCCATGGAACGGTTCGAGGGCGCGGCCCGCGGTTTCACCGCCACTGGCTTCAAAGGCCTGCTCGAGGCCGTCCAGGAAGATGACTGAGCCAGCGCGATGACTGACCCCCCCAGCCTCCCCAGCTCCATGGCCAGCCCAGCCCTCCCCCCCAGGGCCCGGGTTGTGATCATCGGCGGGGGCGTGATCGGCGCCAGCGTCGCCTACCACCTCGCCCAGCTGGGCTGGACCGACGTGCTGCTGCTCGAGCAGGGCCAGCTGTCCTGCGGCACCACCTGGCACGCGGCCGGCCTGGTCGGCCAGCTGCGCGCCTCGGAGAACGGCACCCGGCTGGTCCAGTACTCCACCGAGCTGTACGCCCGGCTCGAGGCGGAGACCGGCCTGGGCACCGGCTTCCGGCGCTGCGGCGGCGTCACCGTCGCCCGGACCTCCGACCGCATGACCCAGCTCAGGCGGACGGCCGCCACCGCCGAGGCCTACCAGCTGGACTGCGAGCTGATCAGCCCGCAGCGGGCCCGCGAGCTCTACCCGATCATGCGGGCCGACGACCTCGCCGGGGCGATCTGGCTGCCCGGCGACGGCCGGGCCAACCCGACCGACCTGACCGCCGCGCTGGCCCGGGGCGCCCGCGACCGCGGCGTCACGGTGCGCGAGCGGACCCGGGTCACCGGCATCCTCACCGCACCAGGCGCGGTAAAGGGAGTCCGCACCGACCACGGCGACGTCGAGGCCGAGGTGGTGGTCAACTGCGCCGGCCAGTGGGCCAAGCAGGTCGGCGCGATGGCCGGGGTGACCGTGCCGCTGCACTCGGCCGAACACTTCTACGTCGTCACCGAGCAGGTCGACGGGGTGCACCGGGACTTCCCGATCCTGCGCGACCCGGACGGCTACACCTACATCAAGGAGGAGGTCGGCGGGCTGGTGGTCGGCGGCTTCGAGCCCGACGCCAAGCCCTGGGTCGCCCCCGACGCGCTGCCCTACCCGTTCGAGTTCCAGCTGCTCGACGAGGACTGGGATCACTTCGAGATCCTGATGGACAGCGCGATAAAGCGCATCCCGGTGCTCGCCGAGACCGGGATCAAGATGTTCTACAACGGCCCGGAGAGCTTCACCCCGGACAACCAGTTCATCCTCGGCGAGGCGCCGGAGCTGCGGAACTTCTTCGTCGCGGCCGGCTTCAACTCGGTCGGCATCGCGTCGGCGGGCGGCGCCGGGCGCGCGCTGGCCGAATGGATCATTTCAGGAGAGCCGGGCCTGGACCTGTCCGCGGTCGACATCCGCCGCTTCGCTCGGTTCAACGGGAACAACCAGTGGCTGCACGACCGGGTCAGCGAGGTCCTGGGCCTGCACTACGCCGTGCCGTGGCCGAACCGCGAGCTGGCCAGCGCCCGGCCCTTCCGCAGGTCCCCGGCATACCACCTGCTCCAGCAGGCCAACGCGTGCTTCGGCAGCAAGATGGGCTGGGAGCGGGCGAACTTCTTCGCGCCGCCCGGCCAGCCCGCCGACATCGAGTACGGCTGGGGGCAGCAGAACTGGCAGCCCTGGTCCTCGGCCGAGCAGCGCGCCGCCCGTACCGGCGTCGCCCTGTTCGACCAGACGAGCTTCTCCAAGTACCTGGTCACCGGCCGGGACGCCGAGCATGTGCTGCAGTGGCTGTGCACCGCCGACATCGCGGTCGCCCCGGGCCGGACCGTCTACACCGGGATGCTCAACGCACACGGCACCTACGAGGCCGACATCACCGTCACCCGGCTCTCGGCCGATGAGTTCCTGCTGGTCAGCAGCGCGGCCACCACCGAACGCGACAAGGACCACATCACCAGGCGGATGCCCGCCGGCCGCCACGCGTCGCTGGTCGACGTCACCTCCTCCTTCGCCGTCTACGGCGTCATGGGCCCGCGGTCGCGGGAACTGCTCAGCCTCCTCTCGCGCAGTGACTTCAGCGATGAGGCCTTCCCGTTCGGCTCGAGCCGCGAGATCGACCTCGGCTACGCCACGGTCCGCGCCACCAGGATCACCTACGTGGGCGAGCTCGGCTGGGAGCTGTACGTTCCGGCCGAGTTCGCCGTGGGCGCCTACGAGGACCTGATGAACGCCGGCGCCGGCCTCGGCCTGGCGAACGCCGGCTACTACGCGATCGAGTCGCTGCGACTGGAGAAGGCCTACCGGGCCTTCGGCCGCGAGCTGACCCCGGACTACAACCCGGCCGAGGCCGGGCTGCTGTTCGCCTGCAAGCTCAAGACCGGCCTCGGCTTCCTGGGCCGGGAGGCGGTCGAGCAGGCTCGCTCCGCCGGCCCCGCCGCCGGCTGGTCTCGCTCGTCCTAGCCGACGCCGGACCCGAGGCGATGATCTGGGGCGGCGAGCTCGTGCTCCGCGACGGGGCCGCCGTCGGCCAGGTGACCTCCGGCGCCTGGGGCGAGACCGTCGGCGGTTGCGTCGGCCTGGCCTACCTCCGCCACCCGGACGGCCGCGTGCTCACCCCCGACCTCATCCGCACCGGCGAATACCAGGTCAACGTCGGCGGCCACCTCTACCCGGCCATCGTCGACCTGCGTCCCCCCTTCGACCCGGCCGGCGACCGCATCAAGGGCCGCTACGACCGGCCGCCCGGCCCGCCCGCCGCACCACGCTCACCCGCCGGACCGGTCTGAAGTCCTTGGGACCGAACGGGCCACGGTTCCCGCCCTGGTCCAGCTGCCTGCCTGGCCGGACAGTCCCGCTAACCCACGTCGAAACCTGGTCCAAGCTCGGCCCCTGCCGTGCTGAACGGTAACGTTCCCGGAACGGTCCCGGCGTAGCGTTGCGTTCATCAGCGGAGCGCAGCCAGCGGCCGGCCGGGCGCCGGTGATGACGGACGTTGCGGCCCGCCGCTTTCGCCTGGCGGCCCCGGTGCTGGCCGCAGGGTGGTTCGCGCTGGTGCTGGCACTCGGAGCGGTCTCGCTGCCGCTGGCGGGTACCGCGCGGCAGCTGACGGCGGTCGACGTGCTGAACGACGTCATGGTGGCGCTGCTGACCGTGGTGCTGGCCGGGGTGGGCCTGGTGGTGGCCTGGCACCAGCCGCGCAACCCGATCGACTGGCTGCTGCTGGGCGCCGGGGTGTTCCTCACGCTTGACTCCGCCGCCTCGTCCCTTGAGGTCGTCGACTACCTGATGCACGGGCATCTGCCGTTTGGCCCGGCGGCCGTCGTGCTGCAGCCGAGCTGGGCACCGGCGATCGCGCTGTTCGGGCTGGCCTTCCTGCTTTTTCCTGACGGCAAGCCGGCCTCACCGCGCTGGCGGTGGGTGGTCCGGTGCTACCTGACCCTGGCCGTGTTGTGGGTCGGCGGCGCCTTCGCCATCACCACCACCGCGGTCATCGGCCACCACATTCAGGTGAACCCGGGCGGTGACCTCGCGATCATTGATCACCCGACCGGGATGGCGGCGTTGTGGGGCGTGGCGCAAGGCCTGTTTTTCCCCGCGCTGGCGGTCAGCCTGCTGGCCGCGGTGATCCAGATGGCGGTCAGCTACCGGCGATCCGCCGGTGAGCGTCGCCAGCAGCTGAAATGGCTCGCCAGCGGGGCCGCCGCCTGCCTGGCCGGCGGGGTGTTCACCATCGTGACCTCGGGCAGCTCCGGGGTCCTGGGGATCGTGGGCGAGGCCGGCGTGGCCGCGCTCGCCGCGCTGCCGGTCAGCATGGGCGTGGCCATCCTCAGATTCCGCCTGTACGAGACCGACCGGCTTATCAGCCGGACCTTGGCGTACGCGATCGTAACCGGGCTGCTGCTGGGGGTGTACGCGGGCCTGGTGCTGCTGGCGACCCAGGCGCTCCCGTTCTCGCTGTCCACCCCGGTCGCGGTCGCCGGCGCCACCCTGGCCGCGGCAGCCTTGTTCAGCCCGCTGCGGCGGCGGGTGCAGCGGGTAGTGGACCGGCGGTTCAACCGGGCCCGCTACGACGCCGACAAGACCGCGGCCGCATTCGCGGCCCGGCTGCAAGACGCCGTGGACCTGGACTCGGTCCGGGAAGACCTGGCCGGGGTCGTGCACCAGGCCCTGGAGCCCGCCCATATCTCGGTGTGGATGAACGAACGCGGGTCAGGCTGGCCTCGGCCCTCGTAAACGGACGAGGTGCGCGAGCCCTGGTAGAGCCCAGCCTGCGATATTGCGGCATTGCCTTCTCCCGAAATGCTGGGACGATTGTGCCGGGCGGCATATCGGCGAAGGAGACATGGCAATGGATGGGATCTCGTACCCTGTCAGTTTCTCGGTCGACTACCCCGACCGGGAACTTGACCGCGTGACCAGCTTTTTCCGCATCTTCACGGTCATCCCTATCGGGATCGTCCTGGGTACGGTGGCCGGCGGGACCTGGGAGTGGAGCTATGGCAGCGGGACCTCCAGGGCGGCGGCTGGCGCGGGCGGCGTGCTGTTCTTCGGCCCGCTGCTGATGATCTTGTTTCGGCAGAAGTACCCGCGCTGGTGGTTCGACTGGAACCTCGAGCTGCAGCGATTCGCCAACCGGGTCCTGATCTACGTGGCCCTCATGGATGATAAGTACCCGTCCACCGATGACCATCAGTCGGTCCGCCTCGACTACCCGTATCCGGACGCCGCCCGTGATCTGAACCGGTGGCTGCCGCTGGTGAAATGGCTGCTGGCCATCCCGCACTACATAGTGCTGTTCTTCCTGGAGATAGCGGCGCTGGTGGCCGTGATCGTGGCGTGGTTCGCAATCTTGTTCACCGGCCGTTACCCTCGTGGCCTGTTCGATTTCGTGGCAGGGGTGGCCCGCTGGCACAACCGCGTCATCGGCTATGCCGTGACCCTGGTTACCGACGTTTATCCGCCATTCCGGCTCGCTCCCTGAGCTCAGCCGTCGCGGGCGTCTCAGCGGCGCCCGCGAGCAACGTACCCTTTCCCGGAACGGACTCCGGCCCGCTCGACCGCAGCCGCCGATGGTGAATGTCGAGCAGGCCCGCTCCGTCGGCCCCCGCCGCCGGCTGGTCTCGCTCGTCCTCCCGGACGAATGCGTTCTCCGGGTGCTTGCGTACGGTAGCGGGTGAGAACCCTGGCTGGCACGCGATCGCGATGTTGTCGCGGCCGGAGGCGACTGGGGCGAGCAGTTCGCGCTGCCGCCCGGTCAACGGCTGCTAGTGACCTGCCCGATGTTCTCAAGACTTACCGCAGTCACCCAGACCCCAGTCGCCCCAGGTCAAGACTGGTGGCCGAGTTCTGCAACCCACAGCCGGCTCATCGGCCGAGGAGGATGTCGTCTTCCAGTTTCGTCCTGCGGAGCTCCAGTTGGGCCAGTTCGGCTGCGGCGGCGTCGACCCGCCGCTGCTGGCGCTCACAGCCGGCCCGGACTTTCTCCGGCATGGGTGTACGGAGCGGCCAGGCCTGGCAGTGCCAGCGCTGGAGCAACCACCGTTCCCGTTCGAGCTGCCATTCCGCGCTCTTGACCAGCCGCGTCACCTCCTGGTAGGCCCCCATCTGTCGCGAGCGGAACGGCCGCCGCCAGGTGTTCCACCGGAACGTGGCCATCTCGCAGCGGGCCTGCGCGATGCGTCGCGCGGATCCCGACTGCTGCGCGTCGGCCAGTTGGTGCTGGAGCCGTAGGAGTTCCTTGCCCTCGTCGAGTGGTTCCCTCGTCAGTCGTTGCAGGACCCGCTGGCCGCCACAGTCGCGGTCGAGTCTCTCGAGGGATTCCCTGAGCGCACGTCTGGACGCTTCGTACGCCGCACGGGGGTCGTCCTCGGCCTCGTACTCGTACTGCGCTTCCAGTTGCTCCTGCGGCCGGTTCTCCAGGATGTCGAGCAGGAAGCGCCGGGTAGCGGTGGCGAGCCGGTAGTGGAACAGCTTCGCGAGCTCGTCGTTGCGCTTGGGGAAGGCCAACCGCGCCCACAGCTCCTCGGCGTCCCACGGCGCCGCCTTGCGGAATGCGCTGGCGAGTCGCTCACGCCGTGCCCGCAGTCCCGCCACGTCGGTTGGCCTGAACCGGAGTTCGTTCAGCTCGTGCCAGAGCATGACGATGAGACGGTCCATCGTGATCTTGGTCCGGACGTCCATGCCGGGTGGCCACATCTTAGGCTCTATTTTCGACTGGCGGGCCGATCGGGATGCCACCTGCCTCATGCGAACCTCCTCGGCCGTCCGATGTACCGACGGTAGCCGCGTCCGGCCCGCCGGAGAACTCGCACGTGGCAGGGACGCACGTGCGAACTCGCCGGAACGAGTGACTTGACAGCGTTCGCTTCCCGCCCGTCCCAGCCCGCGAGCGCAGTCGTCTTCTTCGGGTGGCACGATCTCGCTGTAACGCACCTGAGCTACCTCTGGTCAGGTCCCCCGGATGCGGGAGCAGGAACGTGCTTCACGCGCTGGTGTGACTATTGCCGTAAGCAAACCTCGGCTTCCAATGGCAGTGCCAATCGCGACGACCGAGGAGCTCCCATGGCGAGATACCCAGCGGACCTTGAGAGCGAGTTCGAGGACGAGTTCGAGGGCGAGTTCGAGGACGAGCTGGAGGGCGAGTTCGAGGACGAGCTGGAGGGCGAGTTCGAGGACGAACTCGAAGATGAGAACGAGTTTGAGTTCGAGGACGAATACGAAGACGAGGAGTTTCTCGGCGGCGTCGGCCGGGCGCTAGGCGGCCTGCTGGGAGAAGAGGAGGGCGAGTTTGAAGACGAAGACGAAGCCTTCCTCGGCGGGATCGCGCGTATAGCGGGATCTCTCCTCGGCGAAGGCGAAGGCGAAGATGAGGACGAGGCAGAGGAATTCTTCGGCAAGATCGGCAGGGCTCTCAGGAGGGCCGCGCCATTCCTGAGGGTGCTGGCCAAGACCGCCGGTCCCCTGGTGGCGACGGCCGTAGGGGGCCCCGCGGCCGGAGCCCTCGCCCGGGCGGTGACCTCGCAGCTGGAAGGCGAATTCGAGGATGAGTTCGAGGGCGAGCTCGAGGCGATGGCGATGGGTCCCATCTCCCCCGGCCAGTCGCTGGCCGAGTACTTCGCGGCACGGGCAGCGGTCAGCGAATCCGAGACCGAGGCCGAGGCCTTCGTCGGAGCGGCCTCCTACATGTCCATCTCGCCGCCGGACCGGCGCGACCTTGAGCGGATGCTCCCGGCGTTGCTGCGCGGCTCGGCCGTGCTCACCCGCCTGCTGCACTCCAACCGCCATACGCGGCAGGCGGTACGGCTCGTGCCCGGTATTGTCGACGGCGCCGCACGAACCCTCGCCCGGCATGCCGCCGACGGCGACCAGGTAGGTCCGGTCGAGATCGGCCGCACCCTGGGCGGCGCCACCTCCCGCGCGCTGGGTGACCCGCGCAGCCGTCGCTACCTAATGCGCCGGCATGCCCGCGGTCTCGCGCTCGCCCGGCACCGACATCGGCGCCTCGGTCCGGGCGAAGGCCCGCACCGGCGCTCGTGGTACGGCGGCGGTAGCTGGCGATACGGCACGACCGGCCGACGCCGCTATGGCTCCGCGGGCAACGGCCACGGTGGAGGTTACGCGCCTGGGGCGCTCAGCCGCAATGGGGTCCCGCGTGCCTGGCAGGCCAGGGGGCTGCCGGGTGCACGGATCGTGCGTTCCCCGGCTCGCAGCCGCACGGTGGGTGCGCGAGGCCAGGTGCCGCGACCGCTTCCCGGCTTCGTCAGGATCGTCACCCCGGTCCGGGTCCCCGCTCGTCAGGGCCGCCCGACCCAGACAATCCGCGTGGTGAGCGACGTCCGCGTGCCTCGTGGCGCCTCGGCGGCAGGACGACCGACCACGGTCCGACCGCGCCGATGAGGACAGCACAGTGTCCCGGCACTGGCGTCGAGACAGCCAATTGCGTATCAGAAGGGCAGGACCATGACGTCCACAGCTGACCACCGTTACCCACGCATCGAAGGTGAGTCCGAGGATGAGGCGGAGACTTCCCTAGCCGCCGAGTTCGAGGACGAGGACGAGTTCGAGGACGAGTTCGAGGACGAGTCAGACCGCGAGGACGAGGCATTCCTCGGCGGCATCGCGCAAGCCCTGGGCGGTCTGCTCGGCGAGAGCGAGTACGAGGCGGAGTTCGAGTTCGAGGCCGAGGCCGAGGCTGAAGAAGAGGGTGAGTACGAGGACGAGGACGAGGCGTTCGTCAACCCGATACGCCGGATCTACCCTGACGCAGAACTGATGGCCCATCTGTCGGCCCAGGCCGCGCGGTCCGAGAGCGAAGAGGAAGCCGAGGCCTTCATCGGAGCGCTCATCCCGCTGGCCGCCCGCCTTATCCCGCGTGCCGCCACGCTCATCCATCGCAATGCGCCCACCCTGATCCGCGGCGCCACCCGGCTGGCCGGGCAGCTACGGCGTCAGCCGCGCACTCGCCGACTGCTCAGCACCCTGCCCGTCGTACTGCAACGTACCGCGCAGAGCCTGTCTGACCAGGCTGCCGCCGGGCGGGCGATCAATCCTGCCGGCGTGCTCGACACGCTAGGGACGATTGCTCAGAGGTTGCTGAGCGACCCCGCCGACTGCCGCCGCGTCGTCTCCGCCGTCGGGACCTTCGACCGCCGGTATCACCGTCGGCACCGTGGTAGGGCTTATTCGCCGGCGGCTCGCGGCGTGGGGGCCCCGATCCGTGCGCGCACCGCTGGCGGCAGGCCGCGCCGCCGCGGTTCCAGTCCAGCGGCACGCCGTGCCCGCCGTCGTATCTGAGGCCGCGCGTCCGCGGGCTCAGCGCCCAGGCCAGCCCGCGCGACCGCAGGCCAGCCGGCCGACTAGGCCGGAGGACCTTCTCGGCTCTTACCTGACGGGCCAGGGACTGAATGTACGGCGACACCTTGAGGCGCTGCGGGACTTCACCCGCGAGGAGTTCGGAACCGGGGTCGCCGCGCCCAGTGAAGGGCACATTCAGGCAGTTAACACACTGCTCGGCCGGTTGCGCCAGCCGCTGGCCGCAACCGTCGAAGAGCTGGCGGTGGTGGCGGGTCATGCCCGCGCTCACCATGATGCTGCGGCTATCAGCGCCGCGCTTGCGCTGAAGTCCAGGGCACACGACCGGGTGCGGGCGACCGAGCGGGTCTGGGATTTCTTCTTCGAACTCTTTGGTCAGCGGCAGGGTGCCGTCGGCGAATGGCTGGTCGCCTGTGACCGCATCGCCCTGGACTGTTATCAGCACGTTTTCATGCACCTGGGCAACGCCCGGACCATCCCGGCGCCACCGCCGTTTTCCTACATGCGGACGGGCTTCAGTCCCGCGACCTATCGCCGCGGGATCCCGCTGCGCAGGCTCGGCCGGCAGCTCAACCCGTTCCCGCTCGTGCAACTGCCCTACCACCGACTGGTCAACCCCTGGACGATGGGAGCACTGCTGCACGAGGTCAGCCACAACCTGCAGAACGAGCTCGAGCTCCAGCGAGCCGTTCCCGCGGCCATCTACCGTCAGGTGAGCGTCGCGGTGAGCCCGCTGGTGGCACAAACCTGGACGCGGTGGAACAGGGAGTCCTTCTGCGACCTGGCTGGCACGCTCCTGGGCGGGGAAGCATTCGTCTTGTCGCTCATGGACGTGGTAGGGCGGTCGCGCGAGCAGGTTCTCACGTACTCCCCGCGCGGACCGCATCCGACGCCGTACCTCCGGCTGTTCCTGTCCACCGACCTGCTGCGCCGCATGGGCTTCCCGGACACGGCCCGCAGGTATAACCAGGCCTGGCGATCCCTGTACCCCTCGACGGCGGAAACCACGATTCCGGCCGCCGTCCTGCGGAGCTGGCGCGCTGCCGTCCCTGCCGTCGTCGACGCCATCTGCTATACGCGATTCCCGTCGCTGGGAGACAAGTCGCTGCGCGAGGTGATCACCTTCGAGCCGCGGCACCAGCTCATGATCGAGGAGGCGGCCCAGCGGCTGGCGAAGGGGACCGACCCTGGTGTCATCCCGGAACGGTTCCTGATCGGCGCTGTCCGCACCGCTCTCGACCGGCGGCTGGCCACTCCCGAGCGCCTCATGCGCAACTTCTACACAGAACTCGTAAGGCGGTGAGCCATGACCCGGCAGCGTGCCCGTGCCGAGCTCGTCGGTGCCGTTGACGCCCTGTGGTCGGCCGTCTGCGAGCTGGTGCTCATCGCCTTGGAGGATGCACCCCGTCCCAGTGACCTGGCCGTGGTCGATGACCTCGTCGACTCCGTGAGCGGGCTACAAGGGGACGTGGCCGCTTGCCGTGATCTGCTCACTCCGGGTTCCCCGGCGGTCTCGGCGGCTTCGCTGGCGCAGCTGCAACACCAGGTCGCCGAGGCGTCATATCGGTACTGGCGCGCGATCCGCGCGTACGAGCCGGTGGCACAGCTACGCCGCGCCGCGCGGTCGCGCGGGGGCGAATGGACAGCCTGGCTCGCCAGCGTGCAGGAGTCAGCAGCTCGCTGCGAGGCGCCGCTCTGGGCCACCGAAGCGGCCTGCCATGCCGCGTGGAGCGAGCTCGTCGAGGCACCCTACGGCTTGCAGGCCGCCGGACCGCAGGCGCCCGCCACCGAAGGACTCCCTCCGGGTGGGTCCTTGCCCGTTAACCCTAAGACCTCCCCTTAGCCGATCCGATGCAAGTCAGGAGGACGCTGTGAACCAGCCGATCCCCAGTATCCCGGTCATTGACGTCGACCAGCCATTCCCCACCCTTACCTCCGACGGAGGTGGCCGCCCGTCCCCGCCGGGAAGCGGCGACGGCACGGTCACTCCGACGGTCGAGGGGGCGCTGCGTGACGTACTCGGCTGGCGGCCGCGCAGCCAGGACACGGCGGCATTCAACGCCGCGCTCGCCGCGTCTTTCCAGCTATCGCAGGTCGAGGGGCACGTCGTC
Organism: uncultured Actinomycetes bacterium; assembly: GCA_963769715.1. Taxonomy (GTDB): domain Bacteria; phylum Actinomycetota; class Actinomycetes; order Streptosporangiales; family Streptosporangiaceae; genus Palsa-504. The sequence goes on along the minus strand of CAVYNE010000031.1, from coordinate 359,494 downwards.
GCGACCTACAGCCCGCGCGGTTTCGCGATGCAGGCCGATCTCGGCGGCGTAACGGGCGGACAGGCGTCGCTCTATAGCCGGGCGGTGTCCGGGCGGACGCAGATGCTCACGCTGCTAGACGGCCTGACCGCGCTCCGGCCGGATGCCGACGCCGAGAACTGTGAAGCCTACCGCCGGCTCGTCCGCGAAGCCGTCACGACCATGATCAACGAGCTCGGTACCCCGGGTGGTCCCCGGGTGGCCGTGGTCGACGCGTTCCTACGACAACTGCTCGGCGTGTCACCAGCCAACGCCAGCACCGCTAACCTCACGGCCGACACCGTCAGCGGGCAGCTCGGCCAGCTGCGGATCCAGTTCGGCCTCGTCGACACCTTCGTGAACAGCGTGGACCAGGAGGGCGTGCGGACGGCGTTCTGGACCCTGGTCGACCTAGTGCTGGACACCAACCGGGCCTGGGTGAATCTGCGCAATCAGTTCACCGGCAAGACGCAGCAGGGATTTCTGGGCACCCAGCTCGTCCTCATCAACCAGCTGCTGAGCGCCGCGGCCGAACAAGTCGATGACACGGAGGCGGCGCTCGACTCTGTGTTCGTGTCAGCCGCAGATCGGCAGACCATCATGCTGCCGGGCACCGAGGGCCTGACCCTGGACGGGCTGCTGGGCTGGACGCGCACATTCGTGACAGAAGAGGGTCCGCGCATAGTGCGCGATGCCGGACGCGATGGGATCGCGACATCGTTCATGCCGACGGTGCTTGACATCGTGGCCCAGGTCGCCGCGCTCATGAAGGCAATCGACAGGCCAACGATCACTCTGAACCCGATATTCACAGGCGTTTTTGCGATTCCGGCTACTCCTGCCTATTCCGCGCAGCTCCCGCTCGTCACCGTTAGCCCGCGGTCCAAGATGCCGCCCGGAATGCAGGCCGCGCGGATCCAGATCGCGGTCTCGGGGCTTGACTCGCTGCTCTGGCAGCTCGCGAGACTCGCGATGCGCATCGCCAGGTATTCAGATGCCATCTTGTTCGATGCCATGGCCGTGGTCTCCCACGATGACACGGAGCTCCTGCTGGCGGTCCGGGGATTGAATATGCAGCCGTCGCTGGTCCCGGTATTCCGCAGCAGCATCGTTCGTCAGAACGCCCCTGCGCTCCCGAAGGAAGTGCGGCCGCTCACCGACCGGACGTCGTTCCACGATGACACCATTTCCGCGGTCTTCGACCGGGCAGCCCTGCAGCCATGGCTGGCGATGTACGACAATTTCACGCCGGGAAGGCAGCTGAAACAATTCAGTGGCAACGGCGTCAGATCCCGGTTCCTGCTCGCCAGGGACCTGCCGATCTCGCTGCGAGACACCTTGACCGGCAAGCGCGTCCGGAACCTGCAGACCCGGCCATGATTCACCGGCCGCAGCGAGCAGGCCGGCTTCGTATAACAGCGTGACGGCAGCGAAACGCACAAGGAGAGGTGGAGAGCCATGCTCTCTGAACGGGAGTACCAGGACAGGCTCGATCGCGTCCAGGCGCTGCGCGAGCAGGTGGCCCAGCGGCTGTCGGGGAGCCTGGTATCGAATCCGGCCCTGGCCGAGGAGCTCAACCGGCAGATTGACGCGCTCGTCGATGCGGCGACCGCCGCCGACTCGGGTGCACCCCCTCCGCCTGATGGTGGGCTCGCCGAACTCGTCGGCGTCGGCCCGGATGCGGCGCCGACCTTCGGCACCGTCAAGATGTCGCAGGGCGTGTCGCCGTATGACGAGAACATAAGCTCCGAGCGCATCGTCGCGGTCGGCGACCTGTACTACATCTACCAGCATGAACGCATCGGCGTGTTCCGTGTCGTGCAGAAGCTGAAAGAGCTCTTCGAAGGCGGCGCCGTGCGCCTGTCCGGCGGCCCTGGCGCTTACCACCTCTATCAGTTCGACCGGCGTGACGTGCTGCGCTACACCCGCAAGGACCGCGTGGCCGCGTACCGGCGCGTGCTCGGGTACGGCAGCGGTCTCGGTGCCGCGCAGAGCCGCCCCAATACCGACTTCCACATGCTCTTCTCCCACTTCGTCAACCAGGTCACCCTGTTCTGGCGTGACAAGCGGATCAGCGATGTCATCCGCGAGCGGGCCCTCGACCCGAGCTTCGGGTCGATCGCCGTCGTCCGCCGCGCCGGGCTTGACCTGCGTAACAACCTCAAATTCACCTCTTATGGCCATCTGAATGTGCTCCGGGTGGAGGTCATGCAGCTACTTGAGGAGTGCTTCCGCATCCTTGACGCCGACGATGTCAAGGATCTGTTCGGTGCCGCCAACGGCTGGGATGTCGTGGACGAAGTCCTGATCCGCTACTTCGACCAGCGGCTGCAGAGCAGCCCGCGCCAGCGGATGGGGGTGACTGGCCGGGAGGTGCTGCGCTGGCTGGCTGGCGACTACATACTCAAGACGACTCGCGGCGAGTTTGAGGCCCTGCTGATGGAAATCGCCGAATCATCCGAGGAATGGCTGACCTCGGCCCAGGCTATGAGCCTGGCGCGGCGAACAGGCACCGACCGCGTGCTGCCGTGGGAACAGCAGGGTCAGTCCGGCGTCGCCGCACCCTATGCCGAGCGGAGTCCGCTCGCTCAGTCTTCCGCGGCCCGGCGTGCGCCGATGTACCCGCGCCGCGGTGGACTCGGCACGTATCGCGGCGGCCGGTCAGGGGTGCGTCCGCCGACCGGCGCCGTACGGTCCTGACTGTGACCGGCACAGCCAGCAGCGCGGCGACTGCCATCAGGGCCGGGCCGGTACCATCCCGCGACGGTCGGGTCACCGTCGCGCTGGGGCGGGCCCATGCGTCCGTGCCAGCGCGGCTGCGTGAGCTGGCTGCCTGGCTGGCGATCCCGTCGGTGAGCGGCAGGGCCGCCCACGAACCCGATCTGCGACGCGCAGCCTGGTTCCTGGAGAAGCATCTTCGCCTGGTCGGCGCGGCAACGGCCCTATTGGCCACCGCCGGCCCTCCTGTTGTCATCGGCTGCGTGTCTGGGCCTCCAGGGTCGCCGGTAGTTGTTCTCTACGGGCACTACGATGTGCAGCCGGCCGGACCCGGCTGGACGTCTCCTGCCTTCCAGCCGAGCCTGCGCCGCGGCTCTCTCGTGGCTCGCGGCGCTAACGACGACAAAGGCCAGCTCTTCGCGATAATCGCGGCTCTACGCGCGTGGCACGAGTCGGGCGGGGTGCCGAGCACCGTTGTCGTCATCGGGGAAGGCGCAGAAGAGGTAGGCAGCCCGGGGCTCGGCAAGGCCCTCGCTACGGTCGCAAAGCGGGTGAAACCGGACGCCGTGCTGGCCTGCGATACCGAACGGGCGGCGGACGGCGTGCCTGCGGTGACAATCTCCCAGCGCGGTCACGTCGCATTCCTTGTGCGGGTCGACGTCGGCGGCCAGCCAGTCCACGCGGGGCGGCTGGGCGGTGCCGTGGTGGACCCGTCCATGGTCCTGGGGCAGGTCCTTGCCCGGATGCAGGCAGCCATGCCCGCCGTGACCAAGACTCCTCACCGAGAGCTCGATCCTGCGAGCAGGCCAGGCTTGGAGGTGCTGAGCCTGCGCAACAGCACGATCAGGCGGCTAGCGGGCGGCCGTGCGACACGCAGCGGCTCCTTGGACAGACGGATTACCGCCGAACCTGCGTTCCATGTCGTGCAGCTGCGGGCTGGTGCCGGGCGCGCGGCAGTGCCGTCTAGGGCAGAAGCCCGCCTGGATGTTCGTATGCCTACCGGAGTTGATCCACGCGCGGTCGCCAGCCACCTCGCGCGGGTGGCGCGGGCATCCGCCCCGGCCGGTGTGGTCGTGCAGGTGACTCCTGGCGCGATGAGTCCGGGCTATGCTGCTTGGCCGCGTCAGGAGGTGCTCATGGCGGTCAACGATGCGTGTCGTGCGGTTTACGGCCGGCCGCTATCGCTCGTCCGGTCCGGAGGCACTCTGCCCGCTGCCCGCCTGCTAGCGGACTCCTTCGGGTTGGCGCCCCTGCTGCTCGGCCTCGGCACCCCCGGCGGTGGCGCCCACGGCCCGGATGAGTGTCTTGACGTAGCGGGGTGGGCGCAAGCGGTTCGGCTGCTCGTCCGACTGCTCGCCCGGCCCGTGGCCGAGACAACGATCGATGACTGGCGCGGCTTCCAGCGCACGCGTTTGCAATGGCAGAGTAAAACGTATGCCATGGGATTCCCTTGTGATGAGGCGAATGGGCAGCGAGTATGACGGTTATACGATCTGCCGTCGGCGGCACAGCTCGATCGGTCCCTGAAACGGCCGCCTGTGGGGAGGGCGGCGTCATGAGCTCGGATTCGGTACCGCATCACAGCACCATTGAGCCAGGATATCGCCTAAACGCATCACCGGCACGATCCCAGGCCTGCACCAGCAATGTCCAGGGTGACGTCCTGGCGGTCCTGCAAGAGACACTTGAGCATGCCCGGAGCGGTGAGCTTGAGCTGACGGAGGTAGCAAATGCCGGCCTGGCGGTCGTGGTTTCACGTGGCGCCGTGCGGCTCACCCTCGTCGTCGATGATTCCGATGCCAGTCCCACCCTCAGCCCTCGCGAGCTGCAAATCGCCCGGTTGGTCGCGAGCGGCGCCACCAACCACGCGATCGCCCGGTCGCTGGACATCAGCACGTGGACAGTGTCGACTCACCTGAGACGAATCTTCGCCAAGCTCAGCGTCTGCACGCGAGCAGAGATGGTGGCTCAGCTGTACGGAACTCCGTACCTGCTTTCGGACTGAAGAAATACACTCACCTACTGTGTATCGCAGGGAGGTGATTATGCGCCCTGGTGGCATCCGGCGCCTTCGCCTCCCGCTGGCCATTGCCGCGATCGCCGTCCTGACCGCGTGCTCCGGGTCCGCGAGATCCGCCCGCCCGCACGCGAACCCGGCCCCGCCCACCTACTACCTCGCGCTGGGCGACTCGCTGTCCCAGGGCGTCCAGCCCGACGCGGCCGGCGCGAGCGTGGAGACCCGCTACGGCTATCCCGATCAGGTCTACGCCGCGCTGCGCCCCAGCCGTCCCACGCTCAAGCTGGTCAAGCTGGGCTGCCCGGGCGAGACCACCAGCACGATGATCAACGGCGGGATCTGCCACTATCCCGGCGGGTCGCAGCTCAAGGCCGCGGTCGCCTTCCTGCACGCCCACCGCGGCCGGGTGCTCCTGGTCACCATCGACATCGGCGCCAACGATCCCGAGCACTGCGCTGGCCAGCCGGGGGACGGCCAGCCCAGCCTCAGCCAGCTCGCCTCGTGCGCGGTAAGAGGCATCCCGGCCGCCGTCACCCGCCTGACCACGATCATGGCCAGCCTGAAAGCCGCCGGGCCGGGCGTCCGCATGGTCGGGATGAACTACTACCTGCCCGCCCTGGCCGAATGGCGCAACGGCCTGCCGGGTCACTTGGTCGCCTGGGCCGCCGAACGGCTGGCCGCCACCTACAACGACATGCTGGATCGCGTCTATACCACGTCCGGCGCCCGCGTCGCCAACGTGTTCGGCGTCTTCGATACCGCCGATTTCGCCGGGCAGGGCACGACACCGCGCAACGTCGCCCTGCTCTGCCAGTGGACCTGGGAGTGCGCCGCCCCGCCCCGCGGGCCCAACCAGCACGCCAACCAGGCCGGCTATCAGGTCATCGCCCGCGCTTTCCTGCAAGCCTCCGGCCTCCGCTGAGCTTTCCCCACTGGTCGGCGCTAGCCGCCGGCCCTTGACACTGCTATTCATGCGACGGAGGCTGGCAACTGTGACTTAAGGCCGTACGTTAATCTGCGGAGGTCCTTGCATGGGCGCAGGCACGACCGTCAGCATCCTTTCCTGCGGAGCGATGACCGCCGACCTCACCTGGCTCCTGTTGGCGCCGGGCCGGGCGATACGCAACCGGCAGAACAAGCACCTGCCCGCCGAGTGGGTCGATGTGCCGACTCACTGCGTGCTGGTGGACACGCCCGAGGGCAAGCTGCTGTGGGACACCAGCTGCCCGCGGGACTGGGAGCAGCGGTGGGCCCCGACCGGCCTGCAGGACTTCTTCCCGTACGAGAAGGTGTCCGACGACGAGTACCTCGACTCGCGGCTGAAGCAGCTCGGCCTGGCCCCCGGCGACATCGACTACGTCGTCCTCTCCCACCTGCACTTCGACCACGCCGGCAACGTCCAGCTGTTCAAGGAAACGGACGCGCGGCTGGTCTGCAGCGCCGCGGAGAAGGAATGGGCCTTCGGCTTCGAGGGCGCCTTCAACGGCGCGCACCTGAAAGCCGACTACGAGGGACTGGATTTCGAGACGGTATCCGGGGACGAGGAGTTCCTTCCCGGGGTCAGCTTCATCCAGACGCCGGGGCACACGCCCGGCAGCATGTCGATGCGGGTCGACCTGCCCGAGACCGGCACGATGATCTTCACGGCCGACGCGGTCTACATGGGCGCCAGCTACGGCCCGCCCGCGGTGCCCGCCGCGATCGTCAACAACCTGGAGCAGTTCTACGCCTCGGTGGAGAAGCTGCGCGCCATCGCGACCAAATCGGACGCGACCATGGTGTTCGGGCATGACCCCGACCAGATCAGGCAGTTGCGCGTCGCGCCTACCGGGAGCTATCGCTGATGGCTGCCGCACCCGGTATCGACCTGACCGAGGAGACCATCTTCACCTGGGGCGCGCCGCCACTGAAATTCGGCGCCGGCGCGGTCGACGAGATCGGTTTCGAGATGGCCCAGTTCGGGGCCAGGCGGGTCCTCATCCTGACCGATCCCCGGATCAACGAGCTCGGCATCCCGGCGCGCATCGCCGACTCGCTGACCAAGCACGGGATCACTTCGGAGATCTTCGACGGCTGTCACGTCGAGCCCACCGACGACAGCATGGACAAGGCGGCCGGCTACGCTCGCGAGCAGGGCCCATGGGACGGCTTCGTCGCGGTCGGCGGCGGGTCCTCCATCGATACCGCCAAGGCGGTGAACCTGCTGACCACCGATGAGGGCTCGCTGATGGACTACATCAACAAGCCGATCGGGGCGGGCCGTGCTCCCCGTCACCAGCTCAAGCCGCTGATCGCGGTGCCGACCACGGCCGGGACGGGTTCGGAGAGCACCGCGATGTGCGTGCTCGACGTACTGTCGATGCGGGTCAAGACCGGCATCAGCCACTGGCGGCTGCGTCCCACGCTGGCCGTGATCGACCCGCTCGTGTCACTGACCTTGCCACCGGAGGTCACCGCCGCGGCCGGGATGGACATCGTGTGCCACGCCCTGGAGTCCTACACCGCCCGCTGGTACACCACGTTCGACCGCAAGCAGCCCGAGCAGCGGGTCACCTACTGCGGCTCCAACCCGGTCTCCGACCTGTGGTGCGAGAAGGCGCTCACGCTGCTCGCCGCCTCATTCCGCCGGGCGTTCCGGCACGGATCCGACCTCGAGGCGCGGAGCAACATGATGCTGGCGGCGACCTTCGCCGGCATGGGGTTCGGCAACTCGGGCGTGCACATCCCGCACGCCAACGCCTACCCGATCGCGGGCATGGTGAAGGACTACAGGCCCCCGGGTTACCCGCAGGCCGAGCCGATGGTGCCGCACGGGATGTCGGTGTCGCTGACCGCCCCGGAAGCGTTCCGGTTCAGCTTCCCCAGCGCGCCGGAACGCCATCTGCAGGCCGCCGCCCTGCTGGCGCCGGAGGCGGACACGCTGAACGACCCGGGCGAGCAGCTTCCGTCCGCCGTCATCGACTTGATGCGCGACATCGACATCCCGAACGGCATCGGAGCCGTCGGCTACACCGAGGCGGACATCGGTGACCTGGTGCCCGGCACGATGAAGCAACAGCGGCTGCTGGCCACCTGCCCGCGCCCGGTCGACGAGGAGGATATCGCCGGGATCTTCGCCCACTCCATCGAGAACTGGTGAGAGATGCCGCTGTACGACTACTGCTGCCCGCAGGGGCATCTCTTCGAGCAGATGGCCACGATCGCCGAGCGGGAACGGCAGGACTGCCCGGCGTGCGGCCAGGTCAGCGAGAAGATCCCGTCCCGGATTTCGCTGGCCGGGCGGGCCGATCCGGGGTCGGCGATGGAGCAGATGCCGCAGACCTGGCGGGGCACCTACGAAGGGAATCCCGAGTACCTCGGCCAGTTGCGCCGGCAGTGGGGTGCCCGGCGCAAACTCGAGGATTCTAATGAAGAGCTGCGCAGCGACCGGCGGCCCGTCCTGGCCCACGAGGGCCGGTATCACGGTGCCCCGCTGCGTGCGGGGGATTCGCTGACCAAGGCGCAGGTGAGCCCGCCGGGTGACTCGTAGGGAGCGCCCATGTCCAGCTATGACGCCAAGCCCTGGCTGAGCCGCTACGACCCCGACCAGCCGGCCGAGATCAGCCCGGAGTTCACCGACGCGCTTTCCATGTTCCGGGCCTCGGTCAGCCGGAACCCGGACGGCGACGCCATCCGTTACTTCGGCGGCCGGATCACCTCGCGCGAGCTGGACGAGCTCAGTGACGCGTTCGCCATTGCGCTGCGGGATCTGGGCGTCGGAAATGGCGTCCGTGTGGCGCTGTACCTGCAGAACGTGCCGCAGTTCGTGATCGGCCTGGTCGCGACGTGGAAGGCCGGCGGCGTCGCGGTGCCGGTCAACCCGATGTACCGGGCCCGGGAACTGGACGCCGTGCTGCGCGACTCCGGCGCCCGCGTGCTGGTCTGCCTGCAGAGCCTGTACCGTGACGTGGCCGCCGGCGTGGTGAGCGGTACCGATGTCACGACCGTGGTCACGACGTCCGAGCTCGAGTACCGGGCGCGCGACGACCAGCGGGTCTTCGCCGGACTCGAGCCGATCGAGTGCGACGGCTCGGTCGGCATGGCCGCGCTGATCGAGCGCTTCCGCGGCCAGCGGCCGTCCCAGGGTAGCCCGGTTTCCTTTACCGCCAGCGATACCGCCGTCCTCACCTATACCTCGGGCACCACCGGCCCGCCGAAAGGCGCGATGAACACCCACGGGAACGTGGTGTTCAACTCCCAGGCTTACCGCCAGTGGTGCCGGCTCGGTCCGGACGACGTCGTGCTCGGCGTCGCGCCGCTGTTCCACATCACCGGGCTGATCGCGGGCGTCACCCTCGCGCTGCTGCTCGGCGCCCCGCTCGTGCTCGGCTACCGGTTCGAGCCGTCGGTGGCCATCGACACCATCCGCGACGAGCGGCCCACCTTCACCGTCGGGTCGATCACCGTGTTCATCGCGCTGATGAACGCGCCGAACGCGGAGCGCGACGCGCTGGCGTCCCTGACCAAGATCTGGTCCGGCGGCGCCCCGATCCCGCCGAGCACGGTCAAGGCCTTCCAGGCCCAGTTCGGGCAGTACATCCACAATGTCTACGGCCTGACCGAGACCACCTCGCCGTCGCATGCCGTGCCGTCGGGCGCGACCGCGCCGGTCGACGAGACCTCAGGCGCCCTGTCGGTCGGCGTGCCGATCTTCAACACGGTGGTGCGCATCGTCGGCGACGACGGGCAGGACCTGCAGGCCGGCGAGGTCGGCGAGATCGTCACCAGCGGTCCGATGGTGGTGCCCGGCTACTGGCACCAGCCCGAGGAGACCGAGCACGCGCTGCCCGGCGGCGCGCTGCACACCGGCGACGTCGGTTACATGGACGCGGCCGGCTGGTTCTACCTCGTCGACCGGAAGAAGGACCAGATCAACGCGGGCGGCTACAAGGTGTGGCCGCGCGAGGTCGAGGACGTCCTCTACCAGCACGAGTCGGTGCGCGAGGCCGCTGTGGTCGGGGTGCCCGACGCCTACCGCGGCGAGACGGTCAAGGCGTTCGTCAGCCTGCGTCCCGGCAAGACCGCCACCGCCGAGGAGCTTATCGGCTTCTGCCGGAGCCAGCTGGCCGCCTACAAGTACCCGCGCCAGATCGAGTTCCTCGACGAACTGCCCAAGACGGTATCCGGCAAGCTCCTGCGCCGCGAACTCCGCGCCCGCGACTAACCCGTCCCGCCACACGGTGGGATGACCCCGCGGGCGGCGGGCGACCTGAGTGCGACGGATTCGCCTTCCGCCGGCCGTTGGTACATGCTGGTCCTGGCAGCGAGATGCCCCGCCGCCGTGGGGAAGTGGTTTTTTGATGAAGGCTTCTGCGGACCGCCCGCCCCGGCTGTCCTGGTGGCCCGGCCGTGGTTAGCCTCGATCTGTGGACGCGCCTGCTGGCGGACGGGCCGACGCAGGGCGCCGAGCGGTCCAGGCATATCTGCCAGCTCTGTGCGCAGCTACTAGGGGTTACCGGTGCTGGCATCTCGCTGGTGACGGCCGCGGGTAACCGGGGTGTTGTCTGCGCCACTGACGAGGTGTCCGCACGGATTGAGGATCTTCAGTTCACTCTCGGCGAGGGCGCTTGCGTCGAGGCGGTCAAGGGCGGCGTGCCGGTCATGGTGAATGACCTGCACGAGCCCAGTGACGTGGCGGTCGAGCGCTGGCCCGCCTTCATGGAGGGCGCCGCGGCCGTCGGAGTCCGGGCCGTGTTCGCGTTGCCGCTGCGTATCGGGGGCATCAGCGTCGGTGCCCTCGATCTTTACCGTGACCTGCCCGGGAAACTGACGACCGGCCAGCTCTCCGCGGCCCTGACGGCCGCGAACGCCGCCGCGGTCGCGGTCCTGCAACTCGGCACCGGCTACGGCAACTCGTTCGCCGATGACACCGACGGCCGGGCCGCCTACCAGATGCAGGTGCACCAGGCGAGCGGCATGGTGAAGGTCCAGGCCGGCGTGACGATCGACGAGGCCTTCCTGATGCTGCGCGCGCACGCCTTCGCCACCGGCCGGCCGGTCGCGGATATCGCCAAGGACGTGGTCGAGCGCCGCCTGCGCTTTCCGGTGGAGGACCGATGAGCAGGCCCGACGAGCCCGTCGGCCAGACCGCCGCCGTCCGCGACCGCGAGCAGGAACTCGCCAGGACCTTCGTGATGCTCGCGGACAGCCTCGTCGAGGACTACGACATCGTCGACTTGCTCGACCGGCTGGCGGCGGCCTGTGTTCGCCTGCTCGGGGTCACGGCGGCCGGGCTGCTGCTCAACGACCAGGAGGGCCACCTCGCCGTCGTCGCGTCCTCGAGCGAGGAAACCCGGCTGCTTGAGATCTTCCAGTTGCAGAACGACCAAGGACCGTGCCTGGACTGCGTCCGCACCGGCGCGGCGGTGGTCAGCACCGACCTCGACGCCGACCGCGTACGCTGGCCGCTGTTCGCGTCGTTCGCCATCGCGGCCGGTTTCCGGTCCGTCGTGGCGCTGCCCATGCGGCTGCGCGAGCAGACGATCGGCGGGCTGAACCTGTTCGACGCCCGCGCCGTCCCGGTGTCACCAGACGATCAGCGGCTGGCGCAGGCGCTGGCCGACGTCGCCACCATCGGCATCCTGCAGCAACGCTCCGCCCACCGCAGCACCATGCTGGCCGGGCATCTCCAGCGCGCGCTCAACAGCCGGGTCGTCATCGAACAGGCTAAAGGCGTCCTCGCGGAGCGCAACGGGGTGTCCATGGTGGCCGCGTTCGCCTCCCTGCGGCTGTACGCCCGCGACCAGAACATCAAGCTCACCGACCTGGCCTTTGCCGTCGTCCACAACGATTTCAACCCCACCTTCCCCCAGGGCCGGCCGCCAGTCTCCTGATCTCAGCCGCCGGCCGTGGCGCGGGCCAGGACCTCAGTGAGCACGGCACGGGTGCCGGCCGGGTCGATCACGTCGTCGATCTCGAACGCCGCGGCGGTGCTGAGCGCCTTACCGCGGGTGTACTGCTCGGCGACCAGTTCCTCGTAGCGCGCCCGGCGGGCATCGAGGTCCTGGATCGCGTCGAGTTCGGCGCGGTAGCCCAGCCGTACTGCACCCTCCAGGCCCATCCCGCCGAACTCCCCGGTCGGCCAGGCCACGGTGATGGCCGGGCGGCGCAGGTCGCCCGCGGTCATCGCCATCGCGCCGAGGCCGTAGGCCTTGCGCAGCACCACCGCGCACACCGGCACGGTGAGCCGGGCGCCGGCCACGAACATCGCGCCGAAGCGCCGCACGATGGCCGTCCGCTCCGCCGCGGGCCCCACCATGAAGCCAGGCGTGTCCACGAGCGAGACGATGGGCAACCGGTGGGCCTCACACCGCCCCAGGAACGCCGTGGCCTTATCGGCGGCGTCGCCGTCGATCGCCCCGCCTAGGTGCAGCGGGTTGTTGGCCAGCAGCCCGACCGCGTGCCCGCCGATTCGGGCCAGGGCGGTCAGCACCCCGGTGCCGAACCCGGCCCGCAGCTCGAGCACGCTGCCCGTGTCGCACAGGGCCTCGATGACCGGCCGCACGTCGTAGCCGCGCACCCGGTTCTCCGGGATGAGGTGGCGCAGCAGACGCTGGTCACCGTGCGCAGCGTCCTGGGTGCCAGCGCGTGAGCCGCCGAAGTAGGAGAGGTAGCGCCGCGCCGCCGCCACCGCGGCAGCCTCGCTTTCGACGAGCAAGTCCACTACTCCGTTCGGTACCTGGATGGACATCGGTCCGACCTCGTCCGGCGCTATGATGCCGAGCCCGCCGCCCTCGATCATGGCTGGTCCGCCCATGCCCAGGCTGGCCTCTGGCGTCGCGATGATCACGTCGCAGGCGCCGGCCAGGGCGGCGTTGCCGGCGAAGCAGTAGCCCGACACCACGGCCACCAGCGGCACCCGGCCGGAAAGCCGCGCGGTCAGCCGGAAGGTCGGCACGTCGAGGCTGGCCACCGCGGTGGTGTCGGTGTCGCCCGGGCGCCCGCCGCCGCCCTCGGCGAACATGACCACGGGCAGCCGCTCACGGTCGGCCAGCTCGAGCAGCCGGTCGGTCTTGCGGTGGTTCATGGCGCCCTGGGTGCCGGCCAGCACGCTGTAGTCGTAGGACATCACCGCGATCGGCCGGCCGCCGACGGTCGCGGTGCCCAGCACCAGGCCGTCCGCCGGGGTGCGCGCGATGAGGTCGTCGAGCGAGCGGCGGCGGCGCTGCGCGGCGATCGTCAGCGCGCCGTACTCGGTGAAACTGCCTGGGTCGACGAGGTCGGCGATGTTCTCGCGGGCCGTCCGCCGCCCCGATGCGTGCCGCCGATCGGTCACCTCGGGCCTGCCCTCGTCGAGCCCGATCCGGTGCCGCTCCCGCACCTCCTCCAGATCCGGGCGGACGTGATCCAGGGCGATGTCGCCGGCCTGCGCCGGCTCGGCGACGTCGTCCGCGGACTCGGCCAGCACCACCAGCACGGCCCCGGCCTGCACCGTGGCGCCCGCGGCCACCGGCACCTCGTGCACCAGGCCGGCGGCCTCGGCCCGCACCTCGTGCTCCATCTTCATCGCCTCGATGACGAGCAGCTCGTCGCCCGGAGCGACCGGGTTCCCGGGCGCGGCCGTGACCGAAACCACGGTGCCGTCCAGCGGCGCCCGCACCGCGATGTGGCCGGGCGGCACCTCTGCGGGGGAGGCCGGCGAGCCGTCCTGGGCGCCGGCGACCGCGGGCACGAGCGAGACGGGGCTGGCCGTGACGAGTTCGGCGGCGTGGGCGTCGACCCAGCCCACCTCCAGCATGCCGAGCCCGGGCGCCTGCAACATGGTCCGCAGCAGGGCCCTCAACAGGGCCAGGTTGGTGGGCACCCCGGCGATGTCGAACTCAGCCAGCGCCCGCACCGCCCGGCGTGCCGCCTCCTCGAGCGTGCCGCCGTCGGTGATCACCTTGGCCAGCAGCGAGTCGTAGCGCGGGCTGACGGTGTAACCCGGGTAGCCGGCGGTGTCGACGCGCACGCCGCGCCCGGCCGGCGGCTGGAACCGGCTCAGCGTGCCGGTGCCGGGACCGAACGTGCCGTCGGGCCGCACGGTCTCGGCGTTGACCCGGACCTGGATCGCCACGCCGCGCGGGTGCGCGGCCGGCGCCAGCAACCCGAGCACCCCGAGGGTCGCGCCGTCGGCGACGCGCAGCCCCAGCTCGACCAGGTCCAGGCCGGTGACCTGCTCGGTGACCGTGTGCTCGACCTGCAGGCGCGGGTTGACTTCGCCGAACGCGATCGTGTCGTCCTGGACAAGGAATTCCACCGTGGCCAGCCCGGCGTAGCGGGCCGAGCCGACCAGGGCCAGCGCGGCCTGCGACAGCCGCGCGCGGATCGCGTCGCCGATCGGGGCCGGGGCGATCTCGACCAGCTTCTGCCGGCGCCGCTGCAGGCTGCAGTCACGGTCACCCAGCACCGCCACGGCGCCGGTGCCGTCGCCGATGACCTGGACCTCGACGTGCCGGGCCCGGGTCAGCAACTGCTCGACGTACACCCTGGCGTCGCCGAAGGCCGCCTGGGCCTCGGATGCGCACCGGCGCATCGCCCCGGCGAGTTCGGCTTCGCGCGTCACCGGCCGCACGCCGCGTCCGCCTCCGCCCGCGACCGCCTTGACCATGACCGCGCCGTACTCGCGGAGCAGGGTTCGCGCCTGCTCCAGCGAGGTGTCGCCGTCGGTGCCGGCCAGGACCGGCACGCCCAGCTCGCGCGCCCGGGCCCGCGCCGCGCCCTTGTCGCCGAACAGCGCGAGCGCGTCCGGCGCCGGACCGGCGAAGCGCACCCCGGCCTCGGCGCAGCGCGCGGCCAGCTGCGGCCGCTCAGCGGCGAAGCCGTACCCGGGGTGCAGCGTGTCACAGCCCGTGCCGGTGGCCGCGGCGAGGACCGCATCGACGTCGAGGTAAGCCGCCGCCCCGGTTCCCGGCAGCTCGACCGCCACGTCAGCCCGGCTGACGTGGCGGCAGGCGGCATCGTCGGCGGCATAGACCGCGACCGTCTCGATCCCGAGCACGGACGCCGTCGCCATGATGCGGACGGCGATCTCGCCCCGGTTCGCCACGAGCAGCCGCTTGATCATCGGTCCCCGCAGCCCTCCACCGCCGTCACCTCCCGCCGGGATCAGCCGACACCCGTCAGCCCATCCGATTCAGGACTACCTGGCCTGAGGATGCGCCGGGTAGCCGACCTGGACGACGACGACGGTCGGGGCGGTGCGGCTGGCGCCGTTCGCGGGCGCGGGCTTCTGCTCATCAGACGTTCTACCTATTTTGACATCCTCCCGGCCCGTATCCCCGTCCGAGTGGTTGCCGCCCGGCTGACCCGGCCACGGCGAAAGCAGCGCTGACCGGGCGGCTAGCATCGAACCGATGCGACGTAACGCCTCTACCGTGGTGGTCCTGGCCGGTTCAGCGCCGGTCGAGGTCCTGGCCGCCGTCGGCCAGTCCATGAACGTGACCCTGATCCGGCCGCAGGAGCCCGCGGACTCCGGCGACGACGGCATCGAGGCTGCCGCTGGGGCGCTGCAGCGGGCCGGGCGAGCCACGTCGCCTTATGCGCTGGTGCCCGCCGACCCGCTCGCCGCGGTGGCGGCCGCCTGGCAGGCGATGTGGGACGTGTCGCGGCCGCAAGGCCCGGCTGAATTCGAGCAGGAGGCGGCGAAGGCCCTGGCCGCCTGGCGGGCGGGCCGGTTCGAGCTGCCCGACTACTACCTGGTGCTCGCCGCGAGTACCGGTGCCGCCACTGGCACCGTCGAGGGCGCCGATCACAGGCCGGATTTCCACCTCGGGCCGTTGCGCTCGGCCCGGCCGCACCGGGTGGCGGTTGTCGCCGCGACGGAGCCCGCTCAGCAGGCCGCGGGCGTCCTGCAGGCCTTGGGCTCCTTGCGGCACGGTCCATGGTGGCCGGGCCTGGACGAGGTGATCGAGACGGCCCGCAGGTTCTATCCCGGCAGCCTGGCCGAAGGAAATCCTGTCCTGGCCGCCGCCCCGCCCGCATCATCTTGATCCGCCTATGTGTTTCCGCAAGTCAGCTGGCGCGCCCGGCAGTATCAGCCGCGGCTTCCTGCCCCCCAGTAGAACGGCCCGGACGTAGCGGTGACCTTGATGTCCCAGCCGATTCGCCTGAGCCGATTTTCGAGGTCCGGCGGCCGGTGGGGGACTTTCACGAGCCGGTATGCGGTTCCGTCCTCAAGCCGGCGGCGGATGGTCGAGGACGATGGGCCCTCCACGAGCTCGTCGGGAGTGCGGTAGGCGTCGTCGGCGAAGAATACGCGGCCACCTTCCGTCAGGCCGTCGGACACCAGTGACCAGAAGGATTCAAAGCGCTCGAGCGGTACGTGCGAGAGCCAGAAGCCGATGAAAACCACGTCATAACGGCGGTCAGGCGCCCAGGTGAGGAGATCGGCCTGGACAAAGCGCACTCGTTCGTCAGCGACCCGGGCCGCCGCGATGGCGAGCATTTCCGGGGACGCATCCACGGCGGTGACGTCCGTCGCGTGACGGAGAAGCTGGCCAGTCCATGTTCCGGGACCGCAGGCGAGTTCGAGCACGCTTCCGGTCGGCCGGAACGCCTCAAGCGCCTCGGTCAGCTCGTCGCCGCCTGGAAGATCCAGGCCTTGGCTAAGGTAATCCGAGGCCAGGGCGCCGTAGTAGGTGACCTGCTCATCCAGGAGCCGCTTGAGTTCCTCACCACCAGCTGATCCCATAGCACAGATCCCTCAGTCCGGGTTAACTGTCCGTTACACACTAGCCATCAGCGCCTAACGAGACAGCCTCTGCGGGCAGGGCTCGCAGTTCGCCGGGAGAGGCGAAACGAGCCACAGAGCGCCAGACGCGTTTGAGGTCCTGGTCGTCGCCGTTCACTCAGCTCGGCATCGCCGGGGACGGCGACTCACCTGGCTCGGCTCTACCGGCGCCCGTGGGCCAGGTCCACGACGTCGGGTAGCGTCAGCAGGCGGCCGACGGGCGGAGCCTGGATGCCCTCGCGTAGCGTCCAGTGATCCATGTAGACGCCGGCCGGCAGCCAGTACTCCTCAGCCGGCAGGTTGCCCGTGATGACGACGCACCCTTTCCCGGGCCGGGCGCTCGGTCTGTCCGGGGACGGCACCCAGAATGCGCGTCCGGCGCTGTGAGTGAGGAGGGGGGCGATGTCCACGATCTGGCCACACTCGACGTACTCCCACAGGCGCCCGTCGTCGAGAGGGCTGGCGGTGAACGGCGGCCAGTGCAGCAGGTCGCTGGTGCCGGCCAGCGGCATAACCCGGATCTCGGGGACAGGGACCGGGTCGTCCCAGGGTTGTGGCTGCCTGCAGTGCACCGCCAGCAATACGGTTACCTGGCTGTCGGTCACCCAGCCGAGCAGCGCGCCATCGCGGGGGATCGGCATGCTGCCGGTGACTACCTGGTGGATGATGCCGGGAACAGGTTCTCCCGGCCGGATTTCCTGGTTAATCCCGTCGTGGTGGTTCCATGACCGGATGACGAACAGGTCGTCGCGGGCCTGGGTGAGGACGAGAAAACCGGCCGGCCGGGCAGCGCGGTTGATCAGGACCATCGACCGGTACCCGCCGTCCGCGGAAGGCGACGTGACCGCTAGCGGATAGCGTCTGAACAACTGCAAGCATGCGGCCGACGATGCTGCGCCGGGTGGAGCGTGAACTGTCACGGTCTGCTCCCTATGCGGGGACGAGATCACTTTGAAAGAGAAGGCCCCCCGGTAGCAAGGGCGAAGGCGGTGGTGGGCAGCCTGGCCGCCTTCGGTGACTCGCTACCGGGAAGCCTGACCCGCGTGACCGGGGTCGTGCGTTCAGGTGTACGGACTGGGCGCAGGCCCGGCCACGCGGGAGTCTCAGGTCGCCGTCCGGACCTGGCTGCGGGCTTCCGCCGCAGCGGCCGGTCCAGCGGTCAGATCGACGGGACATCCGCGTAGTTCGGCCGGGCGGGCCGACGCCATCATGTTCATCGGATTCCTTAGCAGGCCGGTTGGAGCATCCACGCACAGAGGGCTCTGTACGGCTGCTCCCGGGGAGGTCCGAGCAGGTAGTGAAGCGCCCGGTGCCGGTTGCACGACAAATACTGCTGCAAGTTGCATTGAGAGACATCGGTCAGTTGACGGATATCGAACCAAGCGACGCAGATCGAACCGAGATGCCAGCGAGCCTGTGCGATCTGAGCCTTCCGCGTGGGCCACCATCCCGGCTCCTGAGGGCGTCGTCCATGCTGGTTGCGAGCTGGATCTGCTGCGTGGTTCTGGGAGGCCACTGAGGACGTGAACCGCGAGCGCACGGAAACCCACCTGCGGCTGCTAGCCGAGGCAGACCTGCGCCGGGCGTCGGCGTTGACCGCAGACGACCTCCCGGGCGGGAGGCTGACACTGGTCGTGGAGGCGCTGTCCGCCGCCCTGCACGGCGTCAAGCGCGTGGTCACCATGTCCGGCGTTCCCGGCTCGGAACCGTCGTCGACGCTTCCGGTGTGGAACGTCGTGCCCTGGCACAGCGCGTTCCTGACGGTGCGGGACTACCAGTGGAACGAGGTGGGCATCCCGTTCTGGAAGAAGGTGCAGGCGGTCGCCGCTGACCACGACGTCAAGGTATGCCTGGAGATGCACCCGGGCAACATCGTGTTCAACCCGCGTACCCTGGAGCGACTGGCCACGAAGATCAACGCCACCCATGTCGGCGCGGAGATGGACCCCAGCCACCTGTTCTGGCAGGGCATCGACCCGACGGAGGCGGTGAAATCACTGGGTTCCCTGGTCTGCAACGCGGCCGCGAAGGACACCCGGATCAACGCCCTCGCCAAGGTCAACGGCACCCTCGATGACAGCTTCACGCACGTTGGCAAAGACGACCCGAGGTGGCTCAGCCTCGGTGGTCCGCACTCGCTCAGTGGCTGGCCGAAGGACTCGTCGTGGGACTTCGCCGCGGTTGGTCGCGGGCATGACGTGAGCTGGTGGGCCGGCTTCCTCGACGCGCTGGAGGCGGTCGACCCCGACATGGCGGTCAACATCGAGCACGAGGACACCGAGCTCGGCCAGATGGAGGGCCTGCAGCACGCCGCCGACACCTTGCTGCAGGCCGCGCGCCGCAAGGACCATGTCGGTGACTGACGCGCCCGCCACCGAGCCAGTCAGGAGTACTTCACCTACCAGGCACGGGCGTTCCTCGACCAGATCGCCGGCCTGGACCGGCTTCCAGCCCAGGCCACCCTCGCCGACGGCCTGCGCAACCTGCGAGTCCAGGAGGCCATCGTGCAAGCCACTGTTACGGGCCCAGCAGTGGAGGTAGGCCCGTGACGACCCCGTTGAGGATCGGGATCCTGGGTGCTGCCCGGATAGCCGATGACGGCATCGTGGATCCTGCGAAGATTCTCGGCCACGAGCTGGTCGCGGTCGCGGCCCGGGACCGCGGACGCGCGGAGGCCTTCGCCGCCGAGCGCGGCGTGGCGAAGGTACACAATACCTACCAAGACGTGATCGACGACCCGGACGTCGAGGTCGTCTACGACGCACTGGTGAACTCGCTGCATGCGCGCTGGAACATCGCTGCGCTGCAGGCCGGCAAGCACGTGCTCAGCGAGAAGCCGATCACCAGCAACGCCTCCCAGGCGCGTGCGCTGCGGGAGGTCGCAGCCGGCTCCCCGGGCGGATCGTCGAGGGGTTCCACTACCTGCACCACCCCGTGCACCAGCGGCTGCGCGAGCTGGTCACCTCCGGCGAGCTGGGCGCGCCCCGGCGGGTCGAGATCGTGCTGGCCATCGCCGCCCCTGCGGACAGCGACCCGCGCTGGTCGTGGGAGCTCGCCGGCGGCGCGACCATGGACCTGGGCTGCTACGTGCTCAACGCCGCGCGCCAGTTCGGCCGCTGGATCGGTGCCAACCCGGAAACCCCGGAGACGCCCGAGCTGGTGAGCGCCGACGCCACCCTCAAGGCCCCCGGAGTCGATGCGGCGATGCGTGTCGAGCTGGACTATGGAGCCGGAGTGACCGGTAGCTGCACCTGGGACATGGACGCCAGCCACCGGACCATGACCTGGACCGTGGTGGGGTCGCAGGGGGCCGCCACCTCACCGGCATACGCGGTGCCGCACCTGGACAACCGGCTCGTCATCACCCGGGACGGCCGGACCACCGAGGAGACCCTCGGGGACCAGACGTCCTACACCTATCAGCTCGCGCACCTCGCGGACACCCTTCGCGACGGCACGCCGTTCCTCATCGACATGAACGACTCGGTCTCGAACGCCGAGCTGATCGACGCGTGCTACCGCCGCGCTGGGCTGAGCCCGCGCGGCACCTAACCCCTGGCCTAGGTGGCCTGGCCAAAGCTACCTGTCCTGCGATGCCGCCGGCCGGCTGGCGCAGCACAAGGCAGGGTTCGTCGCGGAGCTGGGGCGGGCTCGGGTACACGGGTAATTCGGAGCGCGCTTCCATCGCGATCGCGTCGAACGCCCCGTTCAGCAAAGCGCACATGTTCACGGCAACATGTGCTTCACGGCAACATGTGCAAGGCGGCACCGGCCTGGCCCTGATCACCGGCACCGAGGACTGCCAGCACGCCTACGTCGCCCTGACCCGTGGTACCGACGTCAACACCGCCTACGTGTTCATCCTGCCATCCGAACGTCACTCGACGCCGAGGCAAACGGGCGGGGAACAAACTTCACCGGGCACTGTCCGGTTCGTCAGGATATTTCGCCTCGCAGCGCCCACGGGTATCCTCATGTGAGAACAAACAGACACGCTGCTCCAGACCCCGGCAGCGCAGAAATTGCTGCCTGGTGGTGAGTTGAGTGAGTAGTCCTGGTGGCCCTGACGCCGTGACCGGTACCGCACCAGGTGTCGGTCTGGCCGCCGGCCCCGCGCCGCGTCTTCGCAATCACCGTGACCCGTGGCTGCGCATGGGGCCAATAGTCGGTATGACATTCCCGCTTGCCGGTCAGCCCGGCCACGGCAGGACGGCATTCGTACGGCGCCAGCCGGTCCAGATCGTGGACGGCCGCGTCGAACGCGGCTACACCGGCCTGTTCGAGTTCATCTGTCCTGGCTGCGGCGATAATCCATACGTGGATTACTCCGAGATCCCGCCGCGGCTTCAGTGGCTTCGCGGGCCGCGCACGCTAGAGGCGGCCCTAGAGGCGTATGACAAGCACCTCCGGCCGCTTCCCGGCCCGAATGGCGACGGTGCCGGAAGCTTAGGTCCTGGCTACGCGGCCGCCAGGCAGGTCAGTGTAACTAGATGATCACTATTCGTAAGGTCGCGCGAAGCCTGACCGCAGTCATGCCAGATGGCGGACAGTCATATGTGGCCAGCTTGCGGCAGATGTTTTTGAGGTGCATCTTGACGGTGTTGACGGTGATGTGCATTTCGCTGGCGATTTCAGCGGCGCTCAGCAGGCCTGAGACGTGTCGTAGCACATCCCGCTCGCGTTCGGTGAGCGGCTCGCGCCGACCCCGCGCACGATCAGCCGCTGGCTCCGTGGGTCACCCAGATCAGGCGCTCATTCCGGGGTCGAGCAGGCGCCGATGGGCATGGGCCAGTTCAGGGTCACGCCGCAGCACCGGCTCGATCCAGCCGCGTTCCAAGGCGAATGGCAGCCTGAAGTGCTCAGGTTCGGCCAGTCGCAGCGCGCATGCCAGGCCACTGAGCGGCAGATTTCGGTCACGTTTCCCCAGTCAGTCCAAGCGCGCATCAAGTCCCTTACTGGCCAAGCTGCTGGATGGTCCGAGCATCCGCCGGCCTCCCGGTCCTGCGTGTCCGGCACTCGGGCAGTCCTGGCTGGCGCGGCGCGGTCATCGGGGCTGGATGTCCGGTGGGACATGCAGGCGGATTTCGAGCGCCCTCAGGCGGCGCGTTGGCAGCGATCGCACGAAGCGTCGGCAGCCCTTGACAGGATGTTATTACACGTCTTAAATCATGATTTGAACTTAGTGTGAACATATCTAGGACATGACTTCTCGACATAAGGGACCCCGGCCCGTAGCCGCACCCTCAGCAGCACCACCGGCCGCGGCCCGTCGTCGGCCACGGCACCGAGTCGATCCACGTGGCAGGAGGCTATACACCAATGCGTGACATCAGGCCGGCTGCGCCAGTCCCCTCGGCGCGCAGGCAGCGCATCGTGGCCGCACTGGCGGCAGTCTTCACACTTCTTGCCGCGGCCGTGGTGGCCGCGGCGGTGCTGGCGCATCCGGCGTCCGCCACGACCGTGCCCGGGCCGCCGGCAGGCTGGACGACCGTGTTTAGCGACAACTTCGCCGGCGCGGCCGGATCGCCGGTAAATTCGGCCAACTGGAAGTACGACACCGGTCCTGGTTCCAGTTTCGGCACGGGCGAGATCGAGACCATGACCAGCTCGACGAATAACGTCTACCTAGACGGCAACGGCCACCTCGTGATCAAGGCGCTCGAGTCTGGTGGTGCCTGGACGTCGGGCCGCATCCAGACGAATACCGTCAACGTCGGTGCCCCGGCCGGCGGCGAGATCGAGGTCACCGCATCGATCGAGCAGCCGAACCCGGCGAGCGGCCTCGGCTATTGGCCGGCCTTCTGGATGCTGGGCCCCGGCTCCTGGCCGTCGACTGGTGAGATCGACATCCTGGAGGACGTCAACGCGCTCTCCGAGCACTCAGGGACCTTCCACTGCGGCGTTGACCCCGGCGGTCCCTGTAACGAGACCACGGGCATCGGCAGCGGCCTGCAGCCGTGCCCCGGCTGCCAGACTGGCTACGATACCTACACGATAATCGTCAACCGGACTAACACCTCCGCCGAATCCATCACCTGGTACCTGAACGGCGCCCAGTTCTTCCAGGTCAACGAGAGGCAGGTCCCGGTCTCGACCTGGCAGGCGGCTGTCGACCACAACTTCTCGATCATCTTCGACCTGGCGATGGGCGGCGGGTACCCGAACGGCGTCTGCGGCTGCACCACGCCGACCAGCGCCACCACCTCGGGCGCGAGCATGAGTGTTGCCTACGTCGCCGCATACGAGACCAGTGGCAGCGGCTCCTCGCCCAGTCCCACCCCGACACCGACCACGACACCCACGGGAACGTCTTGCCCGACGACCGCGACCTCGGATATCTCCGCTGACTGCTACGACAGCAGCAAAGGCACCATTTCCGTCATGACGGCCACCGGCGACACCAACCCGTCAGGCGTGGACGGCAAACAAGCCGCCCAGCTCTCCAACGGCGACTATCTCGAATACAACAACATCAACTTCGGGTCCGGATCGAGCCAGTTCGACGCGAGAGTCGCATCGGGCGCTTCCGGCGGCGTGAGCGGGCTCGTGGAGGTGGTGCTTGACAACCCGTCCAACGCCCCCGTCGGATCCTTCGCCGTGGCGAATACCGGGGGCTGGAGTACGTGGAAGACCATCCCGGCGAACATCTCCAAGGTGACCGGCACTCACAACGTGTACCTGGAGTTCGTCTCGGGCGCGGGAGGTAATCCGCCGTTCGTTAGCCTGCACTACTTCAACTTCCCGACCTCGTAACTGAGTTAGTTGACCGCAATAGGTCCGCGGGAACGGCACAATCATGTCGTTCCCGCGTCTGCGGCCGGCTCGACTGCCGCCCGAAGCATCGGATCCTGCTGCAGGAGCGCCGTAGTGGCCTCGAAGGATCAGCAATGGCTCCCCACCTCGCTCCTCGGATCTCGTTAATGTCTCTAATGTTCGAATGGGAGAAAGCAGTATCGGTTGAACCCGGCACTAGGTTGTCGGCCAGCCTCCGCGGGCCTGAGGGCGGAGCCCGACCCGGTACCGCACCGGATCTCGGTGAGCACCGGGTTCATCATGGGCGTGAATGACGTGGCCGGGCCCGCCTGATTTAGCCGAAGGTGAACGCGTAGGCCTGGACGTCGGGATCGAGGAAGGCGATCTCGAAGGTGCGGTCGGTGATGGGGCCGGACTGCCGGATGAGCTGGTGTAGTCGTTCTTCGGCCACCGTTCCGTGGCCCTAGTCGTCAACGTCGACCCCGTGCGCCGCACCTGGCGGCTGTCCGTCGATGAGCACGCGGAACCGCACTGGCGTGCCCTCTACGGCGGGCCTCATGACCAGGTGCAGGTCGCGGGCGTGGAAGCGGTACGCGATCCGCCCGCCGGCCTGGTTCAGCGTGGCGGCCTGTTCCTCCATTGTCCAGTCTCCGGACAGGGCCCAGTAATTGAGTCTCAGCTCTGCCGGGGCCTCATAGGCGTGACGCTTTCCCCGTACCGCGCCGCCGGGGGACGCGAAGTTCTCGGTCCGCTCGTAGCCGGTGTAGTTCTCTGGTGATCTCAGGGCGGCCCAGTCGGCGGGCGCTTCCGCATCGCGGGCATCGACGGATACCAGCTCATGACCTAGGTCGGCGGATCCGCCCTCGGCCAGCAGTTGCTGGATCACCATTTCCGACTGCTGGTATTCGCCTTCGCCGAAGTGGTGGTGCCGGATGCGGCCCTGCGCGTCGGCGAAGTACAGGGCCGGCCAGTAGTGGTTGGCGAAGGCGCTCCATACCGCATAGTGGTTGTCGATCGCGACCGGGTAATCGACCCGCATGTCCTGCACAGCGCGGCGGACGTTGTCGAGATTGTGCTCGAACCCGAATTCGGGGGTGTGAACCCCGACCACGATCAGCCCGTGGCCGGAGTATCTGCCGGCCCAGGCGCGGACGTAGGGAAGCTGGCGTAGCCAGTTGATGCAGGTGTAGGTCCAGAAGTTGACCAGAGCGACCTTCCCGCGCAGGTCGGCGGCTGTCAGCGGCGGTGAATTGAGCCATCCGGTCGCACCGTCGAAGGAAGGCAGCCTGCTCTCAACGGGCAGCCGGGTCGAGGACGTGTGCAGCCCGGCGGGCACCGGCCAATGTGCTGTCATGACAGATCCTTAGAAGTTGTCTGGCTGGTCCGGAGGCCGTCGTATCCGGCCATGATCTCATCGAGGCTGCCCATGACCTCGCAGCCCTCTTCCCGGCCGGAGACGATGGACAGAAAGAACAGGAAGACGTTCGAGATGTCCAGGAAGATCGACGCGGCCAGGAACGGGGCGGCGGTGATGTCCTGTGCCGCAGCCGCTGGAAGTCGAACATGGTGATGTACGTCAGCGTCCAGAGGTCCATCAGGACGACGTGGCGCGCAGCGCGGCGGGGCCGAGTAGCCCTGAGTTGAGCCACTCGGGACCCCGCCGAGCTAGGGTGCATGCAGAGGTGTGGTCTAGCGCAGTGACCGGAACGCCGCGCGGACCTCGGCGGTGAACAGCGTCGGCTCCTGCCAGGCGGCGAAGTGGCAGCCCTCCTCGACCTCGTTGAAGTAGATGAGCTTGGGGTAGGCCCGCCCGGCCCAGCTGCGCGGGGCCTTGTAGATCTCCTTGGGGGAGACGGTGACGGCGGCCGGGATGGCTACGTTTTTGACGCCGAAGAAGTCGGACGTGTTCTCCCAGTACAGCCGGGCCGAGGAAATCCCGGTGTTGGTCAGCCAGTAGAACGTGACATTGTTGAGGACTTCGTCCCGGGTCAGGTTGCCGACGGGGTGCCCCGCGACGGCGTCCGCGATGTCGGAGTAGCTGGCCGCGTCGTGGTTGAGCATCCAGGCGGCCAGGCCGACGGGTGAGTCCGCGATCCCGTAGAGCGTCTGCGGCTGGGTGATCATTTCTATCCCGCAGCCGATGCCCTTGGTGTAGAAGAAGTTCAGCTGCTCGTACGTGCGGCTCTCCTCGGCGGACAGCCCCGACGGCGGCGGGCCGCCGGCCCCCAAGGACGTTACGCGCGAGCGCCGTTGAGACATCGGCCGGGACAACGCCGGCCATGTTGGTGTGCATGCCGAGCAGTTCCGGGGGTGCCTGCACGGCCATCAGGTCGGTGATGATCGCGCCCCAGTCGCCGCCTTGCGCCACGAACCGGGTGTAGCCCAGGCGC
The DNA here is from genome assembly GCA_963769715.1 of uncultured Actinomycetes bacterium. Taxonomy (GTDB): domain Bacteria; phylum Actinomycetota; class Actinomycetes; order Streptosporangiales; family Streptosporangiaceae; genus Palsa-504. The sequence goes on along the minus strand of CAVYNE010000031.1, from coordinate 333,849 downwards.
CTCATCAGTTCGGTCCAGGCCCGGGCGATGCGGTCCGGGCCCCAGCCGGTCTCCCGCGGCTTGGCGGAGTACCCGTAGCCCGGCATCGACGGGATGACCACGTCGAAGGCGTCCGATGCGCTGCCGCCGTGGGCGGTGGGATTGGTGAGCGGGTCGATGATCGCCAGCAGCTCGATGACCGAGCCGGGCCACCCGTGCGTGATGATGACCGGCAGCGCGTTCTCATGCTCGGAGCGGACGTGGATGAAGTGGATGTCCAGCCCGTCGATCTCGGTCATGAAGTGCGGCAGGGCGCTCAACTTCGCCTCGCACCTGCGCCAGTCGTACTCCGTCGCCCAGTAGCGGGCGAGTTCCTGCATGACCGCCAGCTTCGGGCCCTGCGAATGATCCGTGACGAGCTCCTGGTCGGGCCAGCGGGTGGCCGCGACGCGCGCACGCAGCGCCTCCAGTTCGGCCTCGGTGGCAACCGGGACCGTGAACGGCCAGATCGCCGTGGTGCCTGCTGAGGTTTCGGTCGTGACAGACATGTGGGTCTCACTTGATGGTTGTGGTGGTCGATGCGGTACTCCCTCACGATCGCGCGTCAGATGGGCGCGGTGCGCCGGTGAGATCCCTGGCCGTATACCCTGGTCTGCACCCTGGCCCGTTACCCTGGCCCGCAATAGGGCACATATCGCGGCTGCGCCGCGTCAGGCTCGCCGGCTTGCCCGCGCCCGGGTACCGGCCCGGCAACGGAGATGTGATAACCGTCGAGAGCGATTATTCGACCTCAGCTCCCGACGACGACAGATTGGCGGCTACTCGCGAGTAGCGCCGCCGATTCGATCACAGTTCGTTATAAGCGCCCAGGACATTCATTCGCCCGCTGCGTAAACAGCTAAGGGCAGCGCGGTCTCCTAGCCGAAGATCTGGTCCATGACCTCGGCGCCGCGAGTGAGCGCGGGAGCGATCTGATGCCGGTAGACCAGTTCTGTCGTAGCGGTCTGGTTGTGGCCCGCCAGCAACGCGATCGCCTCCCGCAGCGCCTCCGCGCACCGACGCGGTAGCGCCAGCGTCCGCCGTGACTTCGGCGTCTTCGTATCACCCCCAACCCGATCGGCCCGCCACACGAACACCGCCAACTGATCGTGATCGAATCCGGCCTCGCTCACGGGCTTCAAAAAGCCCCGGACCAGCACGTCCGGCAGGATTCGAACCCGCGCCCGCTGCTTAGAAGGCAGCGGGGAGGGAGCGCTGTAGTTCCCGCAGGAAGGCCGGCGTAAGGGCACACGTCCCGGAGCGAGATCCGAATAATTATCTGTTCCCACATCCTGAGACGAGAAATCGTGTCTGGCGAGCTTCCGGCCTGGCGATGCCCGAGCTAGACGAGAATTCGCGGCACCGTTGGGTCGACCTGGGCAATGTCGTTGGGGTCGCTGGTGACGATGGCGTGACGACGTTGCCGGGCGCAGAGCACGACATGGACGTCAACTATGTCGTGATGGTCAGCCTCCGCGCACATCAACCCGACGCTCCGCGCCACGCTCAGCGTCATGACCGAGATGTCGATACCGGAAGACTTGAGCAACCTGGCGAGGCGGGCCTGGCGGGAACTGCGCCATGCCTGTGCGACGACTTCGACCGGGATGCAGATAGTTCCCCCACGCCGCCGGGCCTCGTCCACTCGTGCCTGCATGGCCACGGCCTTGCCAGGGTGGTCGAGGGCAAGAAGCGCGCCAGTGTCGAGCGTGAGCCCGGTCGTCGCAGCCGCGTTCACCCCGCCAGCCTGTCGCCGCCTCCGGGCAGGCCAGGCAGCCCCGCATGATCAAGCTCGGCCTCAACCTGTCGCTGGACCTCCTCAGGCACCGGAGTCTCTTCCCGCCAGGCAGCCAGGACGTCGTCCAAGGTCTCGCGCTCCTGGTAGTCCTCCAACGCGGTGGCCACATACGAACTGACCTGTCGCTTGCCTCCGGCAGCGCGCTTGATCTTCTCTACCAGTTCGTCAGGGAGACTTACCGTGATGCGTTTCATACAACTATCATACTCGGCGCACCGCACACCCCCGGCTCACCGCCGGCAGGATGAACATCATGTCGTTGTCATCGGTGGCGGTGGTGCTGGGAGGAGCCTTGGCAGCAGGACTGGCGGCAGCGAACGCCTGTTTGCGAAGGCTGAACCGTGCTCGCCTGACGTGCAGCTACTCACGCGCAACTCACACTCGATTGGCACGCTGTCCTTATACTCGCCAGTTACGCCCCAAGACCTGGGCGAGAAGCCCCAGGGGTGCGGGGTAGGGTCCATGGCGCTCCACCCTGACGCTGGCCGGGATTGTCGGGAAGCTGAATGCGGCAGGTGGATGACGTACTGAATCCAGCTGGAATGGCCAGTCCGCGCGCCGCCGCGCTCGGTCCGGGGCTTTTGTCTTCGCCGGGGCTACGGCGAGCCGAGGTTCTTCTCGCCTTAGTGCCCAGTGCCGTGCATCCCGACGGACATGGCCAGGCCGACGACGACGATCAGGACGATGCCCAGGATCACCGCCGCCCAGCCGAGTATCAAGCCCGCGAGCGCCAGGCCAGCCCCCTGTTCTCCGGTGCGCTTGATCTGGTGCCGGGCCACGTGGCCGAGCACAATCGCCGGGATGATCGCCAGCGGCCCGAACACGAACTGCGCGAGCCCGCAGGTGAGGCTCGCTATCGCGAGCCCGTTGATCTTGGCCACCGGGGTCACCCCGGTCGCCTGCGCGGCAGGCAGGTCGGTCACGATCTGGTCCAGGTCGGCGTAGGTGCGCGCAGAAAAGGCGTTCTCCAGGCGGCCGTCGTACTCGTCCTTGGACAGCCGGCCTTCACTGTAGGCCGTGTTGAGGACTTCCAGTACGCGGTCGCGGTCCGTGTCGGCGGCCCGCATCTTCTCCCGTTCGCCACCGGTGGCGAACGCCTGGGTGCGCCCGACGGATTGGATCATGCCGGGCACGGTCGTTCGTAGTCCGCGCTCATGGTCGGCGATCCGCTGCAACTTGTCGACGACGGGCGGGGTGTCGTTGCCCGGGATGAACGTGGTGTCGTGGTCATTCATCTCCATCACCCCTGCTTTCTGCTTTGACGCTGCACCCTGGGCACAAGCGCGGCAAGTGCCATTAGTCCTGGCCGGAGATGACGCTCACACTGTCGAGAGTTCGAGCTCTAGCGAGCACCCGCCGCGTTACGGCTTCCCGGTCCGGTCGCGGGACGTCGCCTGATGTCGCTCTACAAGCCATCTAGCAGCAGCTTTCGTGGCCTGTCGGAGGGCGTCGCGCGAGGTCTGTCTCCATTGGCTCCCTTATTGGCTCCCCAGAATTTACTTGCCTTCGCTAATGTTCGAATGAACGAAAATAATGTCGATTGTGAATGAGGCCTGCAGCTCGGCCCACAAGCCTAACTGTTCAACTTGTAACGCTGGGTCATCGACGCCCGTTGGAACACGCGCACGTAGTTAGATTGTGGTTATGTCCAAGCCGGCTGGCGAGATCGGCCATCTCCGCGACGAGGAACTGCCTGCTGTCCGTGTGATCGTCCCGCCCGACCTCAGTGGCCGCATATTCGGGGACGACCTCGATCCGGGCGACGTGGTGTTCGACGGCAACCTGACCGCGATGCTCATCTGGCACGAGCGCTACCCGCTCGGCCGCGGGTGGCGATCCGGCTGGGTGCTGAGCTATGACACCGACGGCAAGGGGAACCCGGACGACTACATCGTCGGCCTCAGCCTGGTCGACGTCGACGCCGCCGTGGCGCAGGCCCGCGACTACTTGCGATCCGTGGGCTATCGCGCCCGCGGCTGGCCGCTGTCATAACCGCCGCAGCAGTCTGGCTCCGCGCCTCGACCGGCCCGACAGCCAGAAGGTACTTAAGTATGAAGATGACACATTCATTTCTCTTCTGGATAGAAGGCGCCCTCAGGATTGGCTGAGCCAGACTCCTGAGGGCTCCGCAGTGCGTCTCTGGGCTTGCTAGAGAGCAACCCCTGAAGGCGTCTGACGATTAGTGAACATCGCGAGCCTCCTTCCTGATACAGAGGACATATCTTGCCGCGGCGCGCCCATCGTAGGACGGCACGCTGACATGCGGCAACGCATTTATCGGCGGCCAAGATCGTCTCGACACCACTGACGCCGCAGACTGGTCTCGGCCGTGGTGGCCGGTGCCTCCCGGTCCGCCGGGGGCCCATCCACTCGACGGTGTGCCACTCGACCCGACCAGCGTCCTTGCGCGCCGGGCGGAGAGAGAACCCGAGTTGCGCCTCGACGGTGCGGCTGACGACCTGTTTGCGTTTCAGTCGATTCCGTGGGGTGCCTGGATGGCGTCAGACGGGGCTGGATGTTCCGTCTGACCAGGCAGTACGAGGTCCGGTGTGGCTGGATATGGCTGAGCGATGGTGACCGCTGGCAGCCAATTAGGCTCCCAGTCGGGCTACCCTGCTCGCGGGTGAGGCTGTTTGTCCCGAACTGAGAGCGCAACCCGCGAAGCCCCTGCTGCAGGCCGTTTCCCGCACGTCAGCGGAGTCCGACCGGGAAAGGTGACCACTTCTCATCGCGCCTGAAGGCGTTCCTCCGTTCCCGTTCCGGGCCCAGGATCGGACACAGCCTTAGCTGTGTCCCGGTCGTGCGCTGACTGGTCGTTCTCGACGGCCGGCCGCGCCTGGGCCTACGGTAGGTGACGAACTTGCGCCACGAAGGGGAATTCGGTGTACCCAGGCAGGCACGCTCGTGGAGCGCGCCGATCAGGCCGCGTTCATCATGGCCTCGACCGGCGAAAGCGTCTGTTACGCCGAATACGAGGCCCTGACCAACAGGCTGGCCCATCTGCTGCGCGCCCGGGGGCTGGGCCGCCTGGATCACTACGCCATCTTCATGGAGAACAACGACCGGTACCTGGAGGCCTGCGGTGCCGGGGAGCGGCAGGCCTCTACTACACGTGCGTCAACTCCTACCTGACCGCGCCGGAGCTGGCCTACATCCTCAACAACAGCACCTCCAAGCTCCTTATCACCTCCCGGGCGTGCCGGGATGTGGCCATCGAGGCGGCGCGCGACTGCCCGGGGCTGACTTCCGGCCTGATCGTGGACGGCACCGGAGGGAGACGACGGCCTGTTCGCTGACTTCGAAACGGCGACCCGCGGCTTCCCTGACGCGCCGATAGGCGATGAATGCCTGGGCACGCCGATGCTCTACTCCTCAGGCACGACCGGCCGGCCCAAGGGCATCCTGCGGCCGCTGGACGACGTCCCGCCCGGTGCCCTGCTCCCCGTGTTCAGCTTCCTCGCCCGGCTGTGGCAGTACCGGGAGGGGCTCACCTACCTGTCTCCCGCCCCGCTCTACCACTCGGCGCCGCAGGCCTCGGTCAACCTGGCCATCCGCAACGGCGGAACCGTGATCATCATGGAGAAATTCGATCCCGGGCAGTACCTCAGCCTCGTCGAACGCTACCGGGTGACGCACAGCCAGCTCGTCCCCACGATGTTCAGCCGGATGCTGAAGCTGCCCGCGCAGCTGCGCAGCCGCTACGACCTGTCCTCGCTCGAGATCGCCATCCACGCCGCCGCCCCCTGCCCCGTGCCGGTCAAGCGGCAGATGATCGACTGGTCGCCGTAGCGGCCGTGCCGCCGGGTACCGAGTAGTGCCGCACGCTTCCAATAGCGGCGGGTGTCGATGGTCAGCCCGCACACCTCCGCGGCCTGGCCGATTGACAGGCCCTCAGCAGGGACAGGGGTTGGGTTTCTCGGATGTAGGTTGCTGGGCACGCAGCAACTATGAACCCTGGAGCGGGCTCCAGGAACATCGTTTAATCAGTGAGGAGTTTCATGGCTACCGTCACCGCACTGCTGGATCTAAGGATCAAGCCGGAATCAGTCGCCGAGGCCAAGGAGACAATCGAGAGCGTGCTGGTCGCCACCCGCGCGTTCCCCGGTTGCATCGGGGTCGAAGTCCTTGTGGACACTGAGGATGAGGCCCATCTGCTGCTGATCGAGAAGTGGGAGTCTATTGGACATGATCAGGCGTACCGCGACTGGCGCGCGACGGACGCCGGAGCGTCCGCACTCTCGACCATCGTCGCGTCGCGGAGCCTCACACGATTCGTTGCCGCATAGGCCGGGAGGAAAGCGATGAAGCAGGCGAGGCTCGGCCGTTTGGATGTCGCGCGCATCGGCTTCGGGGCGATGGGGATGTCGGCGTACTACACGGGGGCGAGGCAGGATGACGAGCAGTCGATCCGGACGATCCACCGGGCCATCGACCTCGGCGTGACCCTGATCGACACCGCCGAGGTCTACGGCCCCTATCTTAACGAGGAGCTCGTCGGGCGGGCGCTGACCGGCCGCCGCGACGAGGTGGTGCTCGCGACGAAGTTCGGCCAGCTCAGCCATCGCGGCGAGACGGACACGCAGCACATCGACCTGGCAGACCTCGAGAAGGTCCGCCACCTGGACAGTACGCCCGCGAACATCCGCCTGGCCGTCGAGGGCTCGCTGCGGCGCCTCGGGACGGACCGCATCGACCTTTATTATCAGCACCGCGTCGACCCGGCCACCCCAATCGAGGAGACCGCCGGAGCCCTCGGTGAGCTCGTTGACGAGGGCAAGATCCTGCACTACGGGCTCTCGGAAGCGGCGCCGGAGACCATCCGCCGGGCGCATGCGGTACGTCCGGTGACGGCTCTGCAGACCGAGTACTCGCTGTGGACCAGAGACCCCGAGAGCGAGATCCTGCCCCTCGTGCGCGAGCTCGGAATCGGCTTCGTAGCCTATTCCCCGCTGGGGCGCGGCTTCCTCACCGGGCGCATCCGCTCCGCCGACGAGCTCGACGAAACCGACTTCCGTCGCAACAGTCCCCGCTTCGCGGGGGACAACTTCAGGACGAACTGGCGCATCGTCGAGGTGGTCGAGCAGGTTGCCGCCGAGATCGGCGCCACTCCCGCTCAGATCGCGCTGGCCTGGCTGCTCGCGCGGGGCGGCGACATCGTGCCGATCCCCGGAACACGCCGGAGCGAACGGGTCGAGGAGAACGTCGCTGCCGACGCGATCGAGCTGAGCGCGGGCCAGCTCAACCGGCTGAATGACGTCGAGCCGCCCGTGGGTGACCGCTACGCCGATATGACGCCCATCAACCGCTGACCTGTTTGGACGACGGGCAGTGCGCCCTCAGCTGACCGACGCCCCGGCCGGGAGCGGGCGAGCCGGAGCGGGGCTCTGAAGCTGCATCGCCTTCGGTGGCCGTGCCCGGCGGTAACGCCTGGCGAGAACGACGCCGCCGATCGCGGCTGCGAAGCAAGACGCGCCGCCTGCCGCCAAGCCGATTCGCGGATCGGTCAGGGCGATGATCCAGCCGATCGCAGGGCCGCCGACCGGCGTCGTTCCCTGGAAGGCGACCTGCCAGAGCGCGATCACCCGTCCGCGCAGGCTCGGCTCGGCGCTGAGCTGGATGGTGGAATTGCCGATCGCGATGAAGGAGACGCTCGCCCAGCCCACGAACAGCAGCGCAGCGTAGGTGAGGCCGAGGAATGGTGCGAAGGCACAGACCAGGATGGCCGCCCCGAAGCCCACCGAAGCGATGATCATCGGGCGTAGTCCGGTCCGCCCCCGCGCGGCGGTGAACAGGCCGCCGATGACAGCGCCGATCCCCATGGCCGCGGTCATGAAGCCGTACGCTTCCGCGCCGCCGTGGAACGACCGCTCGGCAAGAACAGGAAGCGAGACAGAGAACTCATAAGCGAACAGCCCGACGAGGCCCATCATCGCGAGCGGGATGGCGATTGTCGGGGTGCGCGCCGCGTACCGCAGGCCCTCACGCAACTGCCCGCTGGCTCGTCCGGACGGCGGGCTCGGGCGCAAGGCGGACCGGTCCATGATCAGCAGGGAGGTGACGACGGCCGCGAAGCTCGCCGCGTTCAGCAGAAAGCAGGCCCCGATGCCGGCCGTAGCGATGAGGACGCCCCCGATGGCGGGCCCGACAGCACGGGCGGCGTTCACCGTCACCGAGTTCAGCGTGATGGCATTGCGCAGCTCGTCTTGGCCGACCATTTCCCTGACGAAAGCCTGCCGCGCGGAGTTCTCGAAGGCGTTGTTCAGGCCGAGGACGACGGCCAGCAGGCAGATCTCCCAGAAGCGGGCCGAGCCGAACACGACAAGCAGCCCGAGCATCAGGGCCTGGAACCCCATGGCGATCTGCAGCGCGATCATGAGCCGCCGCTTGTCCACCCGGTCGGCGATGACGCCGCCATAAGGACCGAGGAGCAGGACCGGCAGAGCCTGCAGCGCGACGGTCAGGCCCAGGTCGGTACTTGAGTGGGTAAGGGTCAACACGAGCCAGGACTGCGCCGTCATCTGCATCCAGGTACCGACCATAGATATCGACTGGCCAGTGAAGTACCGGCGGTAATTCGGGACTTTCAGCGAGGAAAAAGTCTTTCCCCGAAACGCTCCGGCCTTACTCTTCAAGCTCTCATCCCCGCAGCAGCCAGCCTATTAGTTAGTTAGCACAACAAACGATAAATCACGACTGTTCCCGGGATCGGACTCAGGCCGTCTCACCGGTCTGCCGCCGGCATCTTTCTCACCGATCTGTCATTTTCTTCAACTGCCCGGCGGCGTATGCTGCGCGCCATGAGTGTCGACGTAACCGTGAAGATGATCGAACCGACGCCGACAGCGGTGGTAGCGGCGGCTACGACGTGGGCGGAGTTCCCGAAGATGTGGGGGCCGATGCTGGACAAGGTATGGGGCTTTCTCCGCGGCGGCGCCCCGGAGGGGCTCTACACGCAGGGGCACAACATCATGCTCTACAAGGACGATGTTCCCAACGTCGAAGTCGGCGTACAGGTGAGCGGCTCATTCGATCCCGCCGGTCATGTCGTCGCGTCAACGCTGCCGGGCGGGCTCGTCGCCACCGCGACCCACACCGGCCCGATCGACAGGATCGGCGACACCCATCACGCGGTGTGCGAGTGGAGCGAGGCGAACGGGTACCGGCTGGCTGGCACCCGCTGGGAGATCTATGGCGATCCCGACCCGTCGGCTGGCCACTTCGATGTGGACGTGTTCTGGTCGCTGGCGGCGCCGTAACCCGGAGACCTCTGGGGATCCGGGTGACATCATCGACCGCCAGAAATGGTCCAGGGTCGTGCCGGCGAATCAGGAATCGTCCCAGCGGTACCTCACGTGAGCACGGCCAGCCCGGAACTCACCGCCCGAGGGCACGGCATGATGCTGTCAGCGAGAAGGCACGCAGGCACGGCACCACCACGTCGACGGCGGATTCTCATCGAAATGGCGCAAGCGCCAGATGGGCGTCAGATCTTACGAAAAGCGCCATTTACGGTGAGAACCTACAGCAGAACCGCAAACCATCATCAACTTAAGCGCCGTACCCGGTCAAGGTCTGGTGCAACGGGCATGAGATCGCCCGCCGCGCGGCGCTGGCCGAGGGCATCGCGGTGACGCCGTTGGCGAACGGGTTCGCCGCCACCTCGGACCCGGCCCGGCTGCAGGAGCTGTGCGACATGATCCAGGCCGGGACACTGCGGGTGTTCTTCGAATACTGGATGAACCGCATCCCGCTGCCGCTGACCGCTGCCGACCGGGACCATGGCTGCTGGTGGGATCTGTCGATGCGGCAGATCGAAGTCTCCCGCACCCTGGTCTTCGACGACCCGCGCCGGGTCCGGGCCGTCTTTGAGGAGCTGCTGGCCGGCAACATGAACCTGGGCCGGCCCGAGCACGCCGAGATCATCTTCGCCGCCAGGGTCACCCGCAAGACCCCGGGGACCTTCTCCACCCGCCTGCTGAACCGGGGCGACCAGGTCACCGTGAACCTGAGCTTCAGGCATTCGCGGATCAAGATAACCACAAGGAAGACCGCGCGCTCAGGATCGAGGTCGTGGTCAATGACCCGGGTGACCTGGGCTGTAAGCGGAGCCTGGAGCACCTGGAGGAATTGTCCGCCAAGGCGCGTGTATGCAACGCCCGCCTGATGGATGCTGTAATTGCCGGTCAGGGCAGCGGCATCCTCGCGAATCCAGTCATCGAGCGGATCGCGCACCCCACCTGTGATGAGGCGGGGCGGAGGGTCCCGGCCATGCGCAACCCGCGACCCGCTGCTTAGAAGGCAGCGGGGAGGGAGCGCTGTAGTTCCCGCAGGAAGGCCAGCGTAAGGGCATATCGCCTCGGAGCGAGATCCGCATAATTATTTGCTCCCACATCGTGAGACGAGAACAACGTCAGGCAAGCTTTCCGAGCGGAGCCCACCGGTAGTCGGCACCTGCCGGTGCGCAACGTCATATGCCGCAGGCCGTAGTCGCGAATCTGATTATCAGATAAAATAGCCTCATGAAGACCATGACCGCAACCGAGGCATCACGGCACTTCTCCGATTTGCTCGATGCTGTCGAACGCGGTGAGACGATCACCATCGTGCGCGGCAGCCATCCAGTCGCGGAGATCGGCCCCGCTCATCGCCGCACCGGCGCCGACCTGCGCGCGGCGCTCGCCGACGTGCCTCCGCCAGACGAGGAATTCGGCCGGGATATAGCAGAAGCCGTCGCCTTGGTTAACTCGGAGGTACGCGACCCGTGGGCCGACGCCTGATCCTCGATACCAACATCCTGATCGCCTACGAACGCGGAACCATGGACCGCTCGTCGCTGGACGATGACGAACTGGCCATCGCCTCGGTATCGGTCGCCGAGTACCGCGTGGGGATCGAACTGGCAGATACGGCCAGCCGGGCAGCCGAACGCGCCCGGGCGCTCGTTGCGATAATGTCCGCCGTCGATGTCCTTGACTACACGCAGGCGACAGCGGCTCACCATGGGCGCCTGCTTGCCCATGTCCGCCGGTCCGACTCCCCGCGCGGCGCACACGACCTGATCATCGCCGCACATGCGGATGAGACCGGACGGACCATCCTGAGCCGCGACGCCGAGGCGCGCTTCGGTGACCTTCCCGGGGTAAGCGCAATCGACGTGTAACACCGGTACACCAAGGTAGTCACGCATCGCCACCGAAAGTCATTCGGTCAGCCCGCGAGGTCATCGGCAGCCCGGCAGGGAGGGTGATTGCTGTGGAGATCAGCCGATATCGGGTGCTGGGTACCCGGCGGGGATGCGGGCAGCCAGGACATTGAAGTACGGCTCGTTTCCCCAGGTGTCTCGGTTGCCGATGACATAAAGACGACGCCTGGCGCGGGTGACGGCCACGTTGAGCAGATTGGGCTCTCGGGTCGCGAACCCGCGCGCGGCGGATCGGTCCGGATCGCCGCCGAGGACGAGGACGACGACATCGGCTTCCTTGCCCTGCATGGTGTGCACGGTGCCGACCCAGTTCTCCCGATCCGGTCCGCTCACCTTGGGGAAGACGGACTCGTGTACCTTCATGGCCTGGCCGACGACCATGCGGAACGGGCTGATGACCCGGATCTGCGCGGCGATTACCCCGGCATCGCGCAGCTGGGAGAGGACTGAGTGCAGTTCCTCGCCCTCGGCGGGAATCCAATGCCCGTTGGAGGTCGTGGACCTGATGTCGCACCAGACATCCCGGCCATGGAACGCGGGCCGGTCCGGGGTGCCGAAGACCATCAGGCCGTCGTAGGCGATCTGGTTGCTGATGCCGAACATGGGCCGGTCACATCGCCGGTGCACTCGCAGCGGCGTGCCGACCCACACGGGCTCGTCGCTGGCCGGGCCTGGTAGCGCCGTTCCGTGCTCGGCGAGCCAGTCAGCGACCTGCTGCACCGATGTGCGGCTCGGCGCCCACTGCTCACCGCCCCCGAACTCGCGCGCAAGCGCCCGCTGGCCTCCCCACGGCAACGTCACCACGGGCTCGAGCTGGAGCGGGTCGCCGACGATCACAGCACGCCTCGCTCGCCACAGGGCGCCGACCGCGTACTGCGGCGGCGCCTGCCCGGCCTCGTCGACGAACAGCCAGCCCAGTGACTCACGGCCGAGCCCGCCGAACAGCTTGTCGAGAGAGGCGAATGGGGTGGACACCACCGGAACCACGAGGAAGAAGGTCTGCCAGGCGGCCAGTGTCGCCGCCTCGCTGGGGCGCCCCTTCCCGCCAAGGATGTCCATCAGCGCGCTGAGGTTCCGGCGGAATGTGGGCGCCTCGGCCAGGATCAGCGCCCTGTGCAGGGCGAGCGCTGCGAGGAACAGCTCGGTCCGCGCCGCGGTGAACTCCGCGTCGGCCCACGGTGCTGACTTCTCCCGGCGCTGGATCCCCTCTGGCTCTACTATCTCCGCGTACTCGGGTCCATCCGGCACATGGTCGCCCCATCGCAGGCGGGCAGCACGGACCTGACGCCGCAGTTCCTCGAGTTCATGCGTCAGGCAGTCGCGTATGCTGCGCGCGTTTCCCTCGTCGCGGCGGGCTGCGGCGAGGCGGTTCGCCACATCCTGAGCGGCACGCGAGACGGAGTCTCGCTCCCGGTCGGCTGCCACGAACCTGCCATTCAGCTCGGAGTGTTCCGTCTCCCAGATCCGGCGAGTGGTACGCCCGCGGCCGGACAGCAACGCGAACAACCCCGGCCTGCTCGGCCGGTGCGCTGCAACGGCCGAGCTGGCCATCTGCCAGCGGTCATCCGCCTCGCGCAGTCGGCGATCGGCGTCTTGCTGCTCGGCCTCGGACTTCTCTCGAAGAGCTATCGCGGATTCGAGGTCAGCGTCCGCATGCGCGCGGTCCCGCGATGCGACCGGAAGCCGGATGATGGAGTGTGAATCCGACGATCGTTCGGCAGAGAGGTCTTTACCCGGGAAAGCGCGCGGCAGAAGCTCGCCACGGCGTCCTGCCAGTCCGAGGGATCACGGCGGGCTGCCGCAGCACGTTCCGCATGCTCGAGTCGCTGTTGAACCAAAAGTCCCGCGCGAAGGCAGCGCGGTTGGCCCGGTTGCCGAAGATGATTACCCGAAAGTCGCTAAAAAAAGATCAGCCGATTACATACGGCGACGGCGGTCTCGGTGTTCCCTGAGTTACACCGGCAGCCTGTGGACGAGCTGTGAATAGGCCGGTGGATAACCGCCGCCAAACGCGGATAACTGCCCGTGTTCGGTGGATACCGCGTGGATAGCGGAAATGCCCGGAAATGATTGACCGCAGGGCCTTGCGCGGCGTTCGCGGAGGCTGTAGAAATGCTTTCACCGTTGGAAACGGGCACCACCTGGGGCGACCCGGGAACGTGGGAGGAGCCGGGAGACCAGCCCCTCGCGCGGGTACCTGGCACCGGCGGGCGGTGCGCGGTGCCGGCAAGCCAGCTAGCTGGCCGACCTGGTGCGGCGAGGCCGGGCAAGGCCCCCCCATCTCATACATGGAGGGGCCTTGCCTGATTCTGCCCGCAGGAGACGTCTTTACCGGGGCCGGCACCCCGGCAACCGCGGGAATGCCGGCCGCGATGATCTGGGGTCCGACCGAGGACGGGCGAGGTTCTCGGGCGGCCGCGCCGCGACCGGAGGCGGTAAGGCCGGGAGCCGCCGCGTCGGCAACAGACCCGTGCAGGACGTCGGAGTGCTAACCCGCAAGACTGGGTGCCGCGCCGTCGCGAGCAGAGACGCCTCCAGGCAGCGCCCCCGCTTCGGCCGTTGCCGGCCGTTAATCACCTGCTGAACCCGGTCGTCGATGGGGACAGGCGCCTCCCGCTCCGGCTCGTGGTCGTGGTCGCGCAGGCGGGGGACCAGCGTCGGCGGCGACTGAGCCCGGGCAGCTTGAGCGTATCGAGTACGCGGAGCCGGCACGATCATGATGAGCGTGACAGCAGGCAGGCGCCTGGGGACGCGGGCCGCTTGTCCTGTAGGGTGTGCGGCGAGCATCCGGTGCCCGCCTCGTGGGCGATGTCATCCAGGCCCAGGCCAGATCCGCGTCCTGCGTGCCGGTCATCTCGCGCAAGCACCGGCACGCTGACCCGCTGCCTGCCAGCCCGGCACGAGAACGTGTTACAGGCTTTGCTGTGCACAACCATGTGGATCACTTGTGCAAAACGGCGCCGATCCTGTGCGCACATTGGGGAAATGCTGGGGATCCCGTTACCGGGCCGCGCCCATAACAGGGCCTTCACCTGGGAGAGCGCGATCGACACCCTGTGCATAGAGAAAGAACCGGAATTGTCCACACGCCACGCCGCAATAGCTCATAAATAAGCCGAACGTTTACCGCAAATATATCCAGCCGTGATTCGGAGCCGGAACCGTCAATCAATGAACCCAGAAACGGTGAGCCCCGGGGCGCTTTGACAAGGGGAGGGCAAGCCGCGATAGCGGCACACGTGCACCGGGACAAACCAGGCGCTCGCTGACGGCAGGCCGCGATCCCTGTGCCTGCCGATGACAGCCCGGCATGACGTGTACGCCGCGCTGGCAGCACCCGAACCCGGCACACCCGGGACGCGCAGCCGCCGCCCGGTCCGTCATCCCAGTGCACGCGCCTGTCCCAGGGCAGGTCACCCGCAGCGGCACGACGCACACCACTGGCACAACGGGAGGCCCGACATGAAGATCAAGATCCGGCCAGACGACACTGGCATGCTCCAGGAGAACGACTGGCTCCCGACGGACGGCTGGCTCGCCGAACTCCGAGACGATGGCCCGGCCGGCGATGGCCACGCCCGGCCGGCGCGCGGCACCGATCCCTGGCCAGAAGTTCTTGCTGAGGCCGCCGCCCGCGCCCAGGCTGAGGCCGCCGCCCGCGCCCAGGCCGAGGCCGCCGCCCGCGCCCAGGCCGAGGCCGCCGCCCGCGCCCAGGCCGAGGCCGCCGCCCGCGCCCAGGCCGAGGCCGCCGCCCGCGCCCAGGCTGAGGCCGCTGCCCGCGCTGAGGCCGCTGCCCGCGCCGAGATGACCGGGCGGGCGGTGATCGGCGATCAGCTGCGGATGCCGGTCATGTGGTGCGAGATGGGTTCGTGCATCTCCTGGCATGCCGATCCCGCAGCGCTCGGCGAGGCCGACACCCGCGCCCGCGCGATCAGCGCCGGCTGGCGCATCGACGCCCTTGGCAGGCTGGCCTGCCCCCGATGCCAGCAGACCGACCCCGCCTTCTGGACCACTGACCCGGTCGTGCTGTGGGACCGGTACACCGCCGTCGCCAGGGCCGCCCGGGCCGCCGTGCGCAGCGACGGTACCGCCGGCGTCGCCGCCTGGGGGAGCAGCCGTGACCCCGGCCGCGCTGCCGGCGGCTATCCCCCGGCCAGGCCGCCAGAGCCGGGATGGCACCAGTGAGCACCTCCGTTCCCGCAGCGGTGGTCCTGAAGGCGGTCCGAGGCTGGCGCCTGTTTCCGTGTCGCGCCGAGATTGACAGGGCGGTGATGGCGGCGCACCCGTCGCACCCGGCGGACAGCACCGGCTGCGACTGGCTGATGCCGGCCGCGGAGATGGCCGGCCTGGCGTCCGGCAGCTGGCGGTCACCGCCGGATCCCGCCCTGACAGGCTGGGCCTGCCCGCCGCGGATGGCCACGCGCGCGCTCGGCGCAAAAGCCGGCTCGGTCCGTGCTGCGCGGGACTTCACCCGCGCCACGTTGCGCCGGTGGGGCACGGCACACAGCAGCCAGGACATCGCGATCGTGGTGTCTGAGATGGTGACCAACGCGCTGCGGCACGCCCTGCCAGGGCCCGGCGATACGGGTCCCCGAGGGCCTATCCAGCTCGGCCTGCTGCAACAGGGCCCCTGGGTGCTGTGCGCGGTCGCCGACCCGGGCAAAGCGGCTCCGGTGCCGCGAACGCCCGGTTCCCTGGCCGAGGCCGGCCGCGGGCTGCAGATGATCTGCGCGTTCAGCGACCTGTGGGGCTACACCACGCCAAGTGACGCGGGAAAGGTCGTGTGGGCCATGTTCACCGCACGGCATGCACCGCCTTCCCCGGCCCGGTACCAGGGCCGGCGAGGCCGCGACCGGGTGCCGGGAACAGCACCCTGACAACCGGGATCAAGACCGCCCGGGGCCGGTTCGCGCACCCAGAGCCGGCCTGGCGGACGCGACTCCGCGATCCTCAGCCCAGCCCGGATACGATGCCATGGCCGGAAGAGGATCGGCCGACCGGGCCGCCGATCTGTCCGGCCCGATACGGCCCGTCCCGGTAGCAAGGCTGGTCGAGCCGGCGCGCGAATACGAGGCTGGCCGTGGCCAGTGGCACGGCCCCGTCCCAGCGGTACACAGCCCGAACCTTCGCGCCCCTCAGTGGGCTGGTGGTCCGGCGCTGGGGCGCCGGCCGGTCGTGGCGCCCGGCCTTCGCCAAAGGGATGTTCTTGCCCGTCGAGGCGACCCGCTGGGAACCCATCATCGGAATTCGGGGCAATAGCGCCAGGCATCGCGGCCGCTAGCCTGCCGGCCGCGGGCCAGTTCGACGGGCGGGCGCGCTGGCCGGCGCCGAGTTGCCTGCGTTGTCGTCAAAGCCATGCCGCTTTCGGTGCCGCCGGGCCACGGCCGCGACATCGCCGGCCGACGCCGGCCTGTGACCGGGCATCCACAGGTCACGTGTGGATAACTATCTGGCGCCGGTACGGACGCGAGCCCTTCCGGATCCTCTCGCAGCCCAGCCAGCCAACGGCATCTGTCCTGGTAACCGGGGGTGGCGCCGCCAGGGTCTCCCCGGGCACGTCGCCTGGTACCGCACCGCCATCCGGCGTACTTGCACAGTTCATCGACGAGTGTTGTGCACAGCCTCCTACACTCGTGATTTCGCCGGGGCTGGCGTGATAGGAGCGTGCTCTCATGCCGGCCCCGGCTACCGCAAGATTACTCGTGCCCGTCTGCCTTCAGTTATCGCAACGGTGATCATCCTCGGAACCGCGGCGGGTCTGGACTGGGAAGACCCGAAGAACTGACCGATCCTGCAGGCAATGACCAGATGACTCTGGTCGGCTAGGTGCCTGGCGAAGGCCGCAGGTTCTAAGCGGTCCATCGCCGCGGCGAAACGGGATCGCCCCACCTGCCGATCGCACCGCATCATCCAGCGCGAACAGCACGCTCCTTCTGGGACCGCGACGACCGGGATCCTGCCTGACCAGCTACGTAACGAACACGGGTAGCGGAGGGTTGCTCAGCACAGGAGCGGGGCTCCGTGCGAGATGGGTTTATTGGGCACCACTGTAGTTAGTCGAGCCGTCGCCCTCGATCACGATCGCATACGGGCTCACCCCAGTTCGATCGCGTCGCTTGGCGGTGTCCTGCCAGACTGAGCGCAGCCCGAAGCGTTGGATCCTGCTGCGAGAGCGCTGTAGTGGAGCTGCTAAGCCCCCCAAATGATGCGTTTTCGCAGGTCAGCGCGCCCGGCAGGATTCGAACCCGCGACCCGCTGCTTAGAAGGCAGCTGCTCTGTCCGGCTGAGCTACGGGCGCCCGAACGTAATTGTGCATCGCCAAGATCACGTGACGGCCACGCGAAGGTCCCAGTGTGTCGGCCTCTGGCGACGCAGATTCGCCCCCGCGTCCGCCAACAGCCCACCGTACCCGAATCCGCCGTCAACGATGACAGCTCCGCCACGCCCAAGCCGCTGAACTGCGTATCCGTACCAAACCCAGACTTCCCCGAACTCATGATCATGTGCAGTTCGGGACAAATAGCGCCCAAAACTGCTCACGATCATGAAACTGCCCCGGCGGCGCGATGCCGGCCGCCGGCAGTCCGAGGGCCGCGGCGGCGGCCCCAGGGTGGGCGGCCCCAGGGCCTCGCGCTGTCAGCCCGCGCGGGCACACGGGCGCAGCGGCCCGGAAAGCCCCCAGCGGGAGAAAAACGCCCAGGAGGCCGCGGCGGCGCTGGGTCCCCGCGGGTCGGAGTATCGCGCCGAGGCAGGATCGGCCGAACCACCCGACCAGTAGTGCCCCATGCCATGGATGGTCCACAGCTGCGCGACCACGCAGCCCGAACCATCCGCATACGACAGCACCGTGTACCCGTGCCCGCCCGGGACGACGGCGGGCCGGCTCCCGGCCGGCGAGCCCGGCACCCCAGGGCGGTGTTCGCGCGCCAGGACCAGGTTGTCGACGCCAAGCCACTGCGCGATGGCCTGCTGTCCGCACCGGTAGGGAACCGCGGGGTCCGCGTCGCCGTGGATGACGACGACCGGCATCACCCGGGCCCGCGGGCCCATCGCGTCCAGTGCGCCGCCCGCCAGCTCCGCCGTGTTCGCGCCGGCCGGAAGGCACCCCGGCTCGGCTCCCATATACGGGGCGCCGGAGTGGATACCGATCGCGGCGTACACGTCCGGGTAGTAGGCGGCGAGGATCGCGGTCTCGAACCCGCCCGCGGAGATGCCGATCGCATAGACGCGACCGGGATCGGCGTGCCAGCGTCTGGTGACGGCCCTGGTCATGTCGACGATCGCGGCGGCGTCCCCGACGCCCCGGCCCTCGAGGTCCGGCGCCCAGATGCCCCTCCAGCAGCGCCCGTACGTATCCGCGTCGAGAGCGTCGACGTCGGGATACAGGACGATGAACCGGTCGCGCTCCGCGAGCGCGTCGTACTGGCTCGCCGCGGCCATCTGGTCCGCCGTCATGCCACATCCGTGCAGCACCACCACGAGCGGCGGAGCCGAATCAGCCCGCAGGCTCGACGGAACGTACACCGCGTAGGGGTACACGTCGCTGTGTTCGTTGACGTTCCCGCGTTGGTAGCCAGGCAAGGCCGAGGCAGGCACGGGCAAGGCCGAGGCACGCACGCCCGGCGCCGGCGACAGCGACGGGGTGGGGGAGGGCGAGGGTACGGCCGCACCGATCACGGCGGCGATGCCGGCCGCCGCGCCGCAGGCGGCGACCACGACAAGCAGCGTCCTAGGCCGCATCGTCCCGTGGCGTAACAGCTCCAGGCATGCACCGCTCCACGAACCTAGAGCCTAGGCCATGCCCAGGAATCTGGTCACCGAGCGCCGGATCCCGGCCGCGTCCAGTCCCTGCCACCCGGCATGATCGCCCGGCGTCCCGTACCGCCGCAGCTCGCCGCGCTGCACGCCCAGGCTCAGCAGCCGGTGCGGCCGCGACGCCAGCGCCGCGGACACCGCGAACGCGGACGTCCCCGCCAGGTAAGGCTCGACCAGCACCACGGCACCAGACGAGGCTTCCAGTGAACGCAGCCCCTCGGCGTCGAACGGCCGGACCGTCGTCGCGTACGCCACCGTCACGTCCAGGTCAGCGACCCCGTTGAGAACCGGTGAGAGCATAGGCCCCGCCGCCACCACCACCGCCCGCCGCCCCGAACGCACCACCTGCAGCCCCGGCCACACCGGCCGCGCCTCCCGGTTGCTCTCGGTCGAAAGCCGCAAGTAAGTAGAGCCAGCGTCCAGTCCGTCCACCGCCCCGCGCAGCAGCCCGGGCACCTCCGCCGGATGCCCCGGCACGACCACCGAGAACCCGGGCACGCTGTCCACCAGCGCCACGTCTCCCGGCGCCTGGTGCGTCCGCCCGGCCTGGGCCGCGTCGTACGACGCCCCGATGCTGGCCAGCACCGCGTGCCCGCCCTGGTGCGCGAGATCCAGCTTGACCTGCTCGAAAGCCCGCTCGACCAGGAACGGCGCGTAGGAGTGCACGATCGGCCGCATCCCGGCCAGCGCCAGCCCGCCGGCCACGCTGACCATCAACTGCTCCCTGATGCCCACGTTGAGCACCCGGTCCGGGTGCCTGGCCGCGGCCTTGGCGAACAGGTCGGCGGAGATCTCCGCCAGCACGACCGCGGTCAGCGGGTCCTCATCAAGCAGCTCACTAGCCTCGGCGGCGAAAGCCGTCCGCATGTCAGTAGGCGTCCGCAGGTCAGGCATGATCGTTCACTCCTTCCCCTCGACGGTGGCCACGACCAGCTGAGGTCCGACCGAAGAACCGGGTGAACCGGACTCCGCTCCGGCCGACGTGACCCGGAACGCCGAGGCCAGCGCGGCATGGTCGCGGCCCGGCACGCGGACCGCCGACCACCCGCTGACCGCGAAGTGCGCCTCGATCCCGCCCGGCCCCCAGCCGTACGACGAGGAGCGGTTGTCGACCGCGACCACGGTCAGGTTGGGCAGGCCCACGGCGCCCGCGTACACGATCGCCTCGCTGTTGCTGCCCTCGTCCAGTTCCGCGTCGCCCACCAGCACGTACACCCGCGGCGCGGCACCCCCGAGGCCGGGCCGCCCCCGGGCGATCAGCCCGTGCGCCAGGCCGACCCCGAGCGGCAGCCCGTGCCCCAGCGACCCGCTGGCGATCTCCACGCCGGGAATGAGGTTGCGGTCCGGGTGGTAACCGAGCCGCGAGGACGCCGAACCGAAGCCCGCCAGCCACGCCTCGGGGAAGAACCCCTTGGCCGCGAGCACCGCGTAGTAGGCGGCCGGCCCGTGCCCCTTGGACAGCAGGAACCGGTCGCGGCCGGGGTCGTCGACGGTGTCCGGCGACACCCGGAGCACCTGGTCGTACAGGACCCAGAGCACATCGAGCGTCGATGTCGCGCTCGGCCCGTGCTTCTCGTCCCCGGTCATCAGCGTCATCAGCCCACCAAGCTCCGCGTATGTCCTATTCATAGCGCCAGCTTGCCCGCCATCCGCACCCGCCCGCATCGGTCACGCGCCGCAACTCGCCTAAGCCGATGGTCCTAGGCCCTCAGGAGAGCACAATAACGTGGTGCCCAAACGATCAGGATGGCCGCTGGCCGCCGGGCTGGCGGCAGGCGTGGCGCTCGACGCAGTGTTCGGCGACCCGCGTCGCGGGCATCCGGTGGCCGCGTTCGGCCGCGCCGCCGCCGCGCTCGAGGCCCGCGACTACGCCGACAGCCGCCGCCGCGGCACCGCGCACGCGGCCGCCTGCGTGCTGGCCGTGGCCGCCCCCGCCGCGGTCCTGCACCGCCGCACGCGAGGCCGGCCGCCGTGGCAGGCGGCCGCGGCCGCGCTCGCGGTGTGGGCGGTCACCGGGGCCCGTTCGCTCCATCATGAGGCCGAACGGTCCAGGCTATCCCTGCACCACCATGATCTTGCCTCAGCCCGGGACGTCCTCCCCAGCCTCTGCGGCCGCGACCCGTCTCAACTGGACGGCACCGAGATTGCCCGGGCGGTGATCGAGTCGGTGGCCGAGAACACCTCGGACGCCGTGGTGGCGCCGCTGCTGTGGGGCGCGGTGGCCGGGATCCCGGGGCTGGTCGCTTACCGCGCGGTCAATACGCTCGACGCGATGGTGGGCCACCGTTCGGCTAGGTACCTGCGGTTCGGCTGGGCCTCGGCGCGCCTGGACGACGTGGCCAACTGGATTCCGGCCCGCGTCACCGCCGCGCTGACCGCGGCCTGCGCCCCGCTGGTGACCAGATCCAACCCCGTGCGGGTCCTGCGGGTCGTCCGCCGCGACGGCGGCCGCCATCCGAGCCCGAACGCGGGCCGGTGCGAGTCCGCCTTCGCGGCTGCGCTCGGTGTCCGCCTCGGCGGGATGAACGTCTACGGCGGCGTGGCCGAGGCGCGCCCGGAGCTTGGGGGGGAGGGGCACGCCCCGGAGTCGGAGGACATCCGCCGCGCAATCTTCCTGTCCAGGGCGGTCACCGTGTCCGCGACCGCCCTGGCCGTGCTGATAGCTGGGTTTACCGGCGGAGGAAGAAGCCGACCAGGAAGATAACCAGCGCCGCGACGGCGATCCACCACAGCACGTGAAGAGCGAATCCCGCGCCGAATAGGGCCAGGATGACCAGCAGGGCCAGGATCAAGAGCAACATCTCGGGGCCTCCTTGTTAAGCCTTTAGTGCCGTACAAGTACCCTCCTGGATGGCGCCAAACATCCCGCCCAGTAGCCTGCATCCGTGCGAGGGACGCTGCTGGTCGCCGGGACGGGTTCGGACGCGGGCAAGAGCGTGCTGGTGGCCGGGCTGTGCCGGTGGCTGGCCCGCCAGGGCGTGAAGGTGGCGCCGTTCAAGGCGCAGAACATGTCGCTGAACTCCTTCGTCACGCTGGACGGCGCCGAGATCGGCCGCGCCCAGGCCATGCAGGCGGCCGCGGCGGGCATCGAGCCGGCCGCCGACATGAACCCGGTGCTGCTCAAGCCGGGCAGCGACCGGCGCAGCCAGGTGGTCGTGCTCGGCCACCCTGAAGCCGAAGCCGACGCGGTCGGCTACCGGGCGCACGCGCCGCGCCTGAAGCAGGTGGCGCTGGACAGCCTGGCCCGGCTGCGGGACGCCTACGACGTGGTCATCTGCGAGGGCGCGGGCAGCCCGGCCGAGATTAACCTGCGCGATACCGACGTGGCCAACATGGGCCTGGCCCGGGCGGCCGGCCTGCCGGTCATCGTGGTCGGGGACATCGACCGCGGCGGCGTATTCGCCGCCATGTACGGCACGCTGGCCCTGCTCTCGCCCGCCGACCAGGCGCTCATCTCCGGCTTCGTGATCAACAAGTTCCGGGGCGCCCCGGAACTGCTCGACAGCGGGCTGGCCATGCTGCAGCGCCTCACCGGCCGCCCGGTCTACGGCGTCCTGCCCTGGCGCGAAGGCCTCTGGCTGGACGTCGAAGACTCGCTGTCGCTCCGTACTTCAGGGCTGGCCACCCGCGAGCCGTCTCCCGCCACCCGCGAGCCGTCTCCCACCCGCGAGCACTTTCCCGCCACCCGCCAGCACCTTCCCCGTGACCACTCGACCACTATCGACCATGGCGTAGCACCCACTTCGTTCGGCGGAAAAGATTTTCTCCGGGTCGCGGTGGTCAGCCTGCCGCGGATCAGCAACTTCACCGACGTGGACGCGCTGTCGGCCGAGCCGGGCGTGCTGGTGCGGTTCGCGGTGAGGGCGGCCGACCTGGCCGACGCCGACCTGGTGGTGCTGCCCGGGTCGCGGGCCACCGTCGCCGACCTGGCCTGGCTGCGGGACCGCGGCCTGGCCGACGCGGTCACCGAGCGGGCGCGGGCCGGCCCGTGCTCGGCATCTGCGGCGGCTACCAGATGCTGGCCAGCCAGATCGACGACCCGGTGGAGTCGCGCCGCGGCACGGTCGACGCGCTCGGGCTGCTGCCGGTGCACGTCCGGTTCGGGCCGGAGAAGATCCTGCGCCGCCCGCGGGGCCGCGCGCTGGGCGCGCCGGTAGCCGGGTACGAGATCCACCACGGCGTCGCCGAGATCACCGATGCCAAGGCGGAACCGTTCCTTGACGGCTGCCGCCGCGGCTCGGTGTGGGGCACCAGCTGGCACGGCGCGCTGGAGAACGACGAGTTCAGGCGGGCGTTCCTGGCCGAGGTGGCGGCGCTGGCCGGCCGGGACTTCACGCCCGCGCCCGGTACCGAATTCGCCGCCGTGCGGGAAGCGCGGCTGGACGCGCTCGGCGACCTGGTCGCCGGCTACCTCGACACCGCGGCGCTGAGCCGACTGATCTCCGGCGGCCCGGTACCCGGCCTGCCCACGCTGGCCTCATCACTCAACCACGATCGATAGGGTCTGTTCATGCCCGACAAGGTTCTTTACACCGCCGAGGCCACGTCGACGGGGGATGGCCGCAGCGGCCATGTCGTTTCGTCCGATCATCGCCTCGATCTCGACCTCGCCCCGCCGGTCGAAATGGGCGGCAGCGGCAACGGCACCAACCCCGAGCAGCTGTTCGCCGCCGGGTACTCGGCGTGCTTCCACAGCGCGCTGCGGCTCGTCGCCGGCCGGGCCAAGGTGGATCCCGGCGAGTCCACCGTGACCGCCGAGGTGGGCATCGGGCCCGAGGGGGAGGCTTACGGACTCGTGGTCACGCTGATCATTCACATTCCCGGCCTAGACCGGGAGAAGGCGCGGGAAATCGCCGAGGCGGCGCACCTGGTGTGCCCGTACTCGCGGGCCACCCGCGGCAACATCAGCGTCGAGCTGCGCGTACTGTAGCCGGGCCACTCGCGTACTGTAGCCGGGCCACTTCTGTCTGTTGACCCCAGACGCTTGAAGTTTGTAGGGTTTCGCTTCGTCAAGTGAACCTGCGCTCTGGGGAGGTCAGCATGAACGACTGGGACGCCACGGACTACGCCGCCAAGGACAACGTGCTGCGCGTCGTCCGGCTGGAAGCGGAGGCGCTGTTCGCGATGGCGGAAGCCAGTGACTGGACCGCGGCGACCGCCTGCCCGCAGTGGGAGGTCCGCGACGTCGTCGGCCACCTGATCGACGTGACGGAGAGCTATTTCACCGGATTTCACGCCGCCGCTACGGGCCAGGACGCTGATAAGCCGCTGGGCCTGAAGGTCATGCGCGACCGCCTCGACGAGGGCGCGAAGGGCCACCGCGAACTGACCCAGGGCGAGGCGATGGAGCGGCTGCGGGCCGACTTGGACAAGATGATGGACCTCTGCGCGGCGCTCGGCCCCGATGAGTGGGGCGGGCAGCAGGTCACGCACAAGTTCATGGGGCCGCGGCCGGCCTTCTTCTACCCGGTGTTCCAGCTCATGGACTACAGCGTGCACAGCTGGGACATCCGCCAGGGCACGGGCCGGGCGCACGGGCTGGCCGGCGACACCGCGGACCTGCTGGTGCCGTTCATGTTCATCCTGTGGCAGGCGACCACGGAGGCGGCGGCCGACAGCGAGGCGCTCGCGGTCGGCGTCAGGGTTTCCGGCCGCAACGCCGTCGACTACCTGGTGAACATCACGTCCGAGGGCCTGAGCTACGCTCAGGAGGACGTGTCCGGCATGCCCGCCGTGATCGAATTCGATCCCGGGAGCCTGGTGCTGACCGCGTTCGGGCGAGTGAACGCGGGCACCATCCGGGGTGATCGCGCGGTAGCCGACAGGTTCCTGAACTCGTTCTTCCGGATCTGAAGGGGCGCTGGCATATGGTGGATCTCGCCGCTATCGAGGCGGAGCGGGCCCGGCTGCACGACGAGTACGTCAAGGCCGAACGGCCCCCGAGCAGCGCCCGGGGCATCCACCACACCGCGCTGCTCAGCTCCGACGTGGAGCGGACGATCAATTTCTATCAGGGGGTCCTCGAGTTCCCGCTGACCGAGATCATCGAGAACCGGGACTACCCGGGGTCCAACCACTTCTTCTTCGACGTCGGCCACGGCAACCTGCTGGCCTTCTTCGACTTCCCCGGCCTCGACCTCGGGCCGTATGCCGAAGTCCTCGGCGGCCTGCACCACCTCGCGATCTCGGTCACCCGCCAGAAGTGGGCCGCGCTGCGCGCCAACCTGGACGCGGCCGGCGTCCCCTATCTCGAGGAGAGCGGGGCCTCGCTGTACTTCCGCGACCCCGACGGCGCCCGCCTGGAACTCCTCGCCGACCCCCTAGGCGAGATGTACGGCCAGCACGTCCTCTAGCTCTCCGCGATTGCCAGCACATCTGGGTCTCCGCACCACGCTCGGCCACGCCCACAGCGGCTCGCACGTCGCAATTACCAATGAACGTGGCGCTCTACCCGAAAGAATCAATACAGCGCCACATTCATTGAATTCTGCGTGGGGCTGCGTGGGGCTGCGTGGGGCTGAGGAGGCGCGCGGGGCGGTGACTGCGGCCATCGGCTCGGCTCGCAGAAAGCGACCGTCGGCCAGCCGGGGGAAATCTGTTGCGCCAGCGCTCCAGGTCCCGAGTCAGCCGAAGCTGGGAGTCCCGGCATTAGAGTTTTTGTGATCATGGAAACCGGCGAACGCGCCAGAGGCGTGCTGTATGGGCTGGCCATCGGCGATGCGTTGGGCATGCCCACCCAGATGCTCTCCCGCCGTCAGATCACCGAACGCTGGGGCGCTCAGGTCCACGGCTTCGAATCAGCCCCGCCTGGCCACCCCCTCGCCGCGGGCATGCCCGCCGGGTCTGTCACCGACGACACCGAGCAAGCCGTCCTCCTGGGCAGACTCCTCGTCGCAGGCCATGGTGCCGTCGACCCTCAGGAACTGGCCACCGCCCTGGTCGACTGGGAACGTGACATGACTGTCCGCGGCTCACTTGACTTGCTCGGCCCGTCGACCAAACGCGCAGTCGCTGCCGTCCTCGCAGGCACCGCTGCAGAAGACGCTGGCGCCTTCGGCGGTACCAACGGCGCCGCTATGCGCATTGCTCCGGTTGGCATTGTGGCCGGCCTGCCGGATCCGCCGGACCTGGCCGATCTAAGGGCGCTGGTCGACCGCGTGGTCGCGGCGAGCTTCGTCACGCACAACACCGGTCTCGCGCTAGCCGGCGCTGCCGCCGTGGCCGCTGCGGTGAGCGCAGGCGTATCAGGCGCCTCAACCACCGAGTCCACCTCGATCGCGATAGCCGCGGCCCGGCTGGCCGCCGACCGCGGGCACTGGGTCGCCGGCGCAGACGTCGCGGCCCGCATTGAGTGGGCTACGAGCCTGGTCGCGGGCCGGGACGAGACCGAAGCCGCCGAACTCATCTACACCCTGGTCGGCACCAGCCTGGCCACTCAGGAGTCTGTCCCCGCCGCGTTCGCGGTGCTGGCCGCGGTGCCCGACGACCCGTGGCGCGCCTGTCTGCTCGCCGCCTCGCTCGGCGGCGACTGCGACACGATCGCCGCCATGGCCGGGGCGGTCGCCGGGGCCTGCCACGGCGTCGACGCCTTCCCGCCCGGTGCGATCGCCACCATCGATGCTCAGGATCTGAGCCTGGACACGCTGGCCGATGACCTCTACGCATTGCGCTCGTAGCCCCGCCGCTGGCGGTGATCAGATCGCTATCGGACTGGACGTCAAGGATCTCCCGGCTTAGCCCCGGGATCTGGTTACGTGGCGGGGTGGGCGTGCACGCCTGCTCGTTCGGCCTAAATTTCATCTGTCTACGGCGGGATAGCCTTGCCGCTGCGGGTCGACACGTTCGAGACGGAGGGGCTGGCCGATGAGAACGAGAAGGCGAAGCACATCCTCAATCACTGGCCGCGGCGTCCGCAGTAACATGACGAGCCAGCCCAGATGAGCCAGCCGCTGAGGCGCCTCGTCTTCGCCGGCGAGGCGATCGTGGACCTGCTGATGTGGGTGCCCGCGCTGCCCGAACGCGGTGGCGACATGCTCGCCGAATCCGCCGCCGTCCAGGTGGGCGGCGGGTTCAACATCATGGCCGCCGCCGTCCGGCAGGGGCTGCCCGTGGTCTACGCCGGCGGCCACGGCACCGGGCCGTGCGGCGACAAGGTGCGCGCGGCCCTGGCCGCCGAGGGCATCCGCCTGCTCCGCACGCCCGACCCGGACGCAGACACGGGTTTCGACGTGGCCCTGGTCGAGGCCGGCGGCGAGCGGACGTTCGTCACCACCCTGGGCGCCGAGTCGCTGCGCGAGCCGGGCGCGTGGGACCTGGTCCGGGCCCAGGCCGGGGACGCGGTGTACGTGTCCGGTTACGGCCTGGTCGCGCCCGAGTCGGGTCAGGTCCTCGGCGCCTGGGCGGCTGGCCTGCCGCCCGAAGTCCTGCTGTTCGTCGATCCTGGGCCGCTGGTCGCGGACATCCCGGCGGCGGTCCTTCACCCGGTGCTGGCCCGCTGCGACTGGTGGAGCTGCAACCAGCGCGAGGCCGCCCTGCTCACCGGCAGCAGCGACCCGGCGGAGGCAGCCCGCCGCCTGGTGCGCCGGACCGGCCAGGCCGACGTCATCGTCCGGGCCGGCCCGGACGGCTGCGTGGTGGCCATGCGGATGCCGGGCCCAGTGATGGGTACCGTGATGACCCAAGGCCTGTCCTTGAGCCAGATCCCGGCGCCCTCCGTCACGGCGGTCGACACCACAGGCGCGGGCGACGCCCACGCCGGAGTGTTCCTGGCTGGCCTGGCCGCCGGGCTGACCGAAGCCGATGCCGCCCGCCGGGCCAACGCGGCCGCTGCCCTGACCGTCACCAGGTCTGGAGCGGCGGTGTCGCCGACCCGGGCCGAACTTGATCAGTTCTGCGGGTTCTAGGCCTTGATCTTGAACGTCACGCTGATGGTGAGGTTGCCCGGCTCCACGGTGACGTAAGTGCTCAGCGCCACCTTGCTGGTCGCGGTCACGGTCACCACTGCGTATCCGCCGGCCGCCAGGGATCCCTTCGACGGCGAGACCGTGATCTTGGCGGCCACGGCGGCCGGGACCTTGACGGTGTACTGGCTGACCGGGCCGCCCGTGGCGGTGAGCACGAAGAACCCGCTGGCTGCCTGCCCTTTGGCCGCCGTGAGCAGAAGTTTGTCCGGCGCGGCCAGCAGGTAGCCCGGGGCGGGCGAGGTGGACGGCGAAGGCGATGGTGAGGGTGAAACGGACGACGGCGACGGTGAAGCCGAGGGTTCATCCGTCATCGTCACCGAAGGAGGAACCGGGCTCGGTGCGCCTGCGGGCATCGTCACGGACGGCGTCGGCGGGCTGGTCGAGGGCGCGGCCTTGCGCGTCGGCGATGATGCCGGGCTCACGCGGCCTGGGGTGCTCGGGGGCGTGGTCGCGCCGGACGCGCTGGAGGACAAGCCGACCGCGCCTGCGCCGAACCCGAGAGCAGAAGCCTGGGGGCGCTGCGATCCGCTGGCCGTCATGATCATGGTGATCCCGGCCGCCGCGGCCAGCGCCGCCATCACGGCCAGGACCGCCCCCGGGCGGCGATGGAACTTAAGCCGTTGCCGCCACCGGGGCCCAGCCGGGCCGATCGCCTTCGGGAACCCCGAAGGGCCGAACGCGCCCGCGCGATGCGTCACGCTGACCCGGTGCGCCCGCCC
Organism: uncultured Actinomycetes bacterium; assembly: GCA_963769715.1. Lineage (GTDB taxonomy): Bacteria > Actinomycetota > Actinomycetes > Streptosporangiales > Streptosporangiaceae > Palsa-504. Next base: position 305,334 of record CAVYNE010000031.1, on the reverse strand, counting down.
GGCCGGTGAGTTGTCAGCGCAGGCCGTCGTCACCTGCCCGCGGAGTTCGGCCGGAAGCGTGACGGCCGGCAGTTCGTCCGGATCCGCTGCGCGGGGAACCGGCGCGGCCGCCGTCGCGGCGCCCGCTGGTCCAAGGCAGCGCAGGCACTCATTCCGCGCGACGGCGTGCAGCCAGGCATCGAGCCGGTCAGGATCACGGAGCCCGGCTAGCCTCAAGACCGCGATGAGGAAGGTGTCCCGTACTGCCTCGGCGGCTTCGGGCCCCGGGAGCATCGAATGGCAATAGGCGAAGACAGACGCGGCGTACCGGTCGTACGCCTCGGCGATCCCCACCGGTTCACCTGCGACGATAGCCGAGACAACGTCACGGTCCTGCATGCGGCTAACCGTAGTTGGGTCGGGCATCAGCTCGGGCCAAACGACGTAACCAGATACCAGAACGAAATAACTAGGTCGGGGGAAAGCACAGCAGATCCGGGCCGCGCCGGGCGAACGCTATAACGGCAGCGGAGGTGCTGTAACGGCAGCGAAGGCGTGCCGGTGGGCCTCGGCGTCGGGGTGGCCGTCGGCGTCGGCGTGGGGGTCGGCCGCCGTCGTGTCGGCGTGGGGGAGGGCGGCGCTGAGGACGTGGCCGACGGCGACGGCTTCACCTTGGTCGGCGAGGCCGGAGGCGATGCGGCCGGGGACGGCGCGCTGGTGACGACCGGCGCGCCGGTGGCCGGTGACAGGCTCGGGGACGTCGGGCCGGCCGATCCGGGGCTCGTGGTCACGGAGGCGGCAGCCGAGCCCGGCGGGTTGCCGTTGCCTGACCGGGCGGCCTGGGCCGGCTGCGGGGTGTGCGAGCCGCTGAGCGCGAGCACCGTGACGATGCCGGTCGCCACGATCGCGATCAGGATGCCGACCGCCGCCGCGACTCCGGACAGCGCGAGCCACCGCTGCCTGGGCGGCTTGATCGGCTGCGGGAAGCCGTTGGGCTGGAACGGGCCAGCCCGCTGTACCACGTCCTCCCGGTACGACTGCGCCAGCGGCCCGGCGTCGGCGCACAGCCCCAGCACCTCCTCGCGCAGCACGTCCGGGAGCGCGGCCAGCGGGGCCATGCCGTACAGCGTCGCGGGCCGCAGCGCGCCGTGCTTGCGGTCGGTGCAGACCTCGCACTGCTCGATGTGGCGGCTGACCCGCTTGCGCGTCAGCGCGGTCAGCCGTCCGTCCCAGTCCTCGAGCCGCATGTCGAGCTCCGGGCAGGCCCGGCGCCCGGTGCGGGCCACGAGCAGCGCGCCGAGCGCCTTCTCCAGCTGGCCGCGAGCGTGCGACGCCAGGGCGTGCGCCTGGTTCCGCGGCACGCCGAGCACGGCCGCCAGGTCGGCGCCGTGCAGGTCGTGCCGGAGGTCAAGTTCGATGACTTCGCGCTCACCCGGGTTCAGCCCGTCGAGGGCGGCCCGGACGAGCCTGCGCAGTTCGGCCCGCTCGGAGCCGTCGTCGACGTCGGCGGACGGGTCAACCAGGTCGTCGGCCTCATCCAGGTCGACCTCGGTCGCGCGCAGCCGGTGGTGACACTCGTTACGGGCCACCGCGTAGAGCCAGGGCCGCAGCTTGCGCGGGTCACGCAGGCCGCCGAGCCTGGCGTCGGCGATGACGAAGGTGTCCTGAATCGCGTCGGCGGCGTCCTCCGGCTCGCCCAGCATCCCGTGGCAGTAGCCGTACAGGGACTCCGCGTACCTGTCATAGGCCTCAGCCAGGCCAGCTGGGTCGCCTGCCGCGATGGCCGCGACCATCTCGCGGTCGTCCATCCACCAAACGGTAGTTGAATCGCCAGCATATGGACTGGTATGTCGGCTAATTGAGCCCGGCGGCGGCTAATCGAGAGCCCCGGCACGGTCAACCGCCCGGCCGCTCGAGAGCCCCGGCCCGTGGCTCCGCCCGAGGAATGCTTTCGCCCGCTGGAAACTTGTCAGCCCCAGCGCTCCGACCCGCCCGATCAGCGGGCGGCGGGACAGCCCGGCCGAAGCGGCGGCGGCGCTCTGCAGTATCTGCTCACGCAATCCCGGCGGCAGTGCGGCCAGCGGCAGCAGGCTGGCTAGAACCTCCGGGCGCAGCGTACCGCGCTTGCGGTGCGCGCATGCTTCGCAGTGCTCGATGTGCCGGGCGGTCAGCTTCCCGGTCTGCACGGTCAGCCGCCCGTCCCAGTCGGCCAGCAGGGTGCCGAGCTCGGGGCAGAACTGCCGTCCCGTGCACGCGACGAGGAGCGCGCCGAGGGCCTTTTCCAGGTGCTCACGGGCCCGTGACGCCAGCGCGTGCGCCCGGCTCCAGGAGACATCGAGCACGGCCGCGAGCTCCGCCTCATCGAGGTTGTGCCTGACGCTCAGCTCGATGACCTCGTGCTCATGCGGCTTCAGCTCGGCGAGGGTCTCCCGGATCAGCCGTCGTACCTCGGCCTGCTCGACGCGGCGTCCGGCATCACCGGGCGGGCCGGACTCGTCGGCTATCTCGTCGAAGCCTGCTCCGGCGGCACGCGCCCGGCGGTAGCATTCCTCCCGCGCCGCTGCGTAGAGCCACGCGCGCAGCTGGCTGGCGTCCCTGGGCCCGCCCAGCTGGGCGGCAGCTAGGACGAAGGTGTCGCGCAGAGCCTCGGCGGCGTCCGCCGGATCGCGCAGCATCCAGCGGCAATAGCCGTACAGGGGCGCCGCGTACGCGTCGTACGCGGCGGCCAGCCCAGCTGGGTCGCCTGCCGCGACGGCCGCGACCACCTCGCTGTCGTCCATGTGCACACCGTAGTTGAGTTAACTGCCCGGAGCCCTGTTCGTCACGCCTGATGATAAGTAACAGGTCAGGCGCACGTTACATCCTTGGGCAAAGCACGCCAAGCGTACCGGAATCCAGCCGGGTCAGTTGTACGTCGTGCCCGGAGCCTGCATCCGTTCGGGATCCTGGACGGGAGGGTGGAACGGGATCCAGACCTGCACGCTGGTGCCGACCCCGGGCGCCGACTTGAGCATGGCGTGACCGCCGTGCGCGGCGGCGATCGCTTGCACGATGGACAGCCCCAGGCCGCTGCCGTGGGCGTCCTGGCCGTTGCGGCCGCCCCGGTAGAAGCGGTCGAACGCCCGGGCCGCCGCCTCGGCGTCCATGCCCCGGCCCGCGTCGGTCACCTCAAGCAGCGCGCCCTGGCCGGCCTTGGAGAGCCGCACCGCGACCGCGGTGTCCGGCGGGGTGTGCTCGCGGACGTTGCCGAGCAGGTTGGCCAGCACCTGCCTGATCCGCGGCTCGTCGGCCACCACCACCAGGCTGGGCGGCGTCCTGGCGCCGACCGGCCGGCTGGGCTCCACCGCCTGGGCGTCGGCGACCGCGTCCGCGACCAGCGCCGACAGGTCCGTTTCGGTCAGGTCGAGGGAGGAGTCGCGGTCCAGCCGGGCCAGCTCGAGCAGCTCGGCGACCAGGCTGGACATCCGGTCGGCTTCCTGCTCGATGCGGCGCATGGCGTTCGGCAGCCGGTCCGGGCCGAGCGCGCCCTGCCGGTAGAGCTCGGCGTACCCGCGGATGGTGGTGAGCGGCGTGCGCAGCTCGTGCGAGGCGTCCGCGGCGAACTGCCGCACCTTCTGCTCAGACTGGTAGCGGGCGCGGAAGGCCTGCTGGATCCGGTCCAGCATCGTGTTGATCGCCCCGGCCAGCCGTCCCGCCTCGGCGTGGTCGCCCGGGTCGGGCATCCGCGCGGTCAGGTCGCCCCGGCTGGTGATCACGTCGGCGGTGCTCGCCATCCGGTCCAGCGGCGCCAGGCCGCGGCTGATCAGCCAGCGCCCGCCCACGGCGAGCAGGGCGAGCAGGATCGCGCCGGTGATCAGCTCGGCGGCGACCAGGCCGCGGACCTCGCTGCCCACCGCGCTGTCCGGCCGGGCGATGACCAGGAAGCCGGGGTGCGCGGGCAGGGTTCCGTCACTGTGCATCCCCTCGAGCGGGGTGACCTGGCGGTAGATCGCGGTCAGCGTCGGCTGGCGCGGCAGCGCGATGCTGAACAGTTCGCCCGCGGGATTCTGCGCCCGGAAAGCCGCAAGTCCTCGGGCGGCCGCCAGGCCGTTGAGGAATCCCTCCAGCTCAGTCAGGGCATGCGACGACGGCGTCAACGCCGTCACCGAACGAGTCGTGGTGTCGTAATAAGCGACCGCGTAGCCCCCCTGCAGGCCGGCCATGTCGATCAGCTTGACCCGGGCGGCCAGGACCAGGTCGGAGTTGAACTGGTCCTGCTCGGAGTTGCCCAGCACCACCGTGGTGACCACGCCCATGATGACGAGGAACAGGGCGGTGACGGTGATGAGCCCGGCCAGCAGCCGGGACCGCAGCGAGAGCCTGCCGCGGCCGGATCCGAGTCGCCGCGTGAAGTTCATCGGATCGCGCGTTCCGTCTCCGGTGGCGGGCGCAGGCTGTAGCCGACGCCACGCTGGGTGTGGATCAGCGGCGGGCCGAGCGGGTCGAGCTTGCGGCGCAGGTAGCTGACGTAGGTCTCCACGACCTGGGACTGGCCGGCGAACTCCCAGCCCCACACGTTCTCGAGCAGCTGCTGCCTGGTCAGCATCCGCCCCTGGTTACGCATCAGGTACGCGAGCAGCCGGAACTCCGTCGGCGAGAGCTCCACCTGAGTCCCGCCGCGCCGCACCACCCAGTGCTCTTCGTCCAGCTCCAGGTCCCCGACGGCCAGCATGGCGGCGTCCTCTGGCGGACCGTCGCCGCCGGCCGTACGCTTGGTGCGCCGCAGCACCGCCCGGACCCTGGCCACCAGCGCCTCGACCGAGAACGGCTTGGTCACGTAGTCGTCGCCGCCCAGCGTGAGCCCGCGGATTGTGTCCGAGGTGGTGTCCCGCGCGGTCAGGAAGATGACCGGGACGTCGTTGCCCTCGGACCGCAGCGTGCGGCAGACCTCGAAACCGTCCATGTCGGGCAGCATGACATCGAGGATCATCAGGTCCGGCTCGTAGGTCTCCGCCTGGTGCAGCGCGTCCCTGGCGCTGGCGCTGACGGCGACCGCGCAGCCATGGAACTTGAGCGCGACCTCGACGAGCTCACGGATGTTCGGCTCGTCGTCGACGACGAGCACCTTGGGGATTCGGTCTCCGTCAGCCATGGCCTCTCACGTTTCATTGTGCCGTATCGTGCGTATCGAAGTTCCCAGCATGACGCGGCGCGCCCGGTCCCGGGCACGCCGCCGCATGCGTCGCTGATCAGCTCAACGATGTCTGAGCCGATTCAGATCCAGAAGGTCCTGACGCCCTGATGATGATCAGCCGGGCGTCCCTGGCCCCGCTGACCACCGGGCCCCCAGCGAACACTGTTTCGCCTGCTGACAGCGCGCTCGTCGTGGTCTTGGCGGCATTCTTCCTGACCACTGTGTTACTGACGATCTGCCAGCTCCAGGTGATGCCGTCCGCCGCCTTGATCACCACGTCGCTGCCGCTCACCGACTGGACGGTGCCTCGCTCGAACGAGACCGTGTGGAAACCGGTCTTGTTGTGGAACGTCACCGTCCCGTCGACGCCGCCGAGACGGCGCAGCCGCCCCAGCGCCCACCGGACGCGGGCCGGAGCAACCGTAGACGTGCTGCTGGCCGCGGTGCTGAGCGCGGAGTTCAGGTCGGCCGCCTGGAGGTTGGCCGCCGAACTGGCCGCCGCTGGGCCGACCGCAGAACCCCCAGACACCGCCGCCAGGGCGATCCCGCCGCCTGCGAGGAAGCCGGCCAGGGTAACGCCAGCGCCCCAGCGGAACAACCGCTTGTTGCGGGCCGAAGGAGGATGCTGTGTCAAAGAGGGATCGGCCGGAGGGCTGCCGTAGCCCCCGGCCGGGGTGCCATACGTGTTGTTCATACCGGTAAGAGTGCGTCTGGGGGCTTGGACATCACCACGCTCACCCTGTACGCCGCCTGTGAGTGTTCCGCGAGTTCGCTGTCGCCCAGCATGGCAGTATCGGTGAGTGCTCACCATTGCATTGGTTTCCACCGCCGACACCGAACTGCTCGCGGCGGCGGCCTCCGGGGCCGGCTACCTCACTGCCAACCCGGCCAGAACCACGCCCGCCGAGGCAGCCGAGCTGGCGGGCCGGGCCGACCTCGTGCTGCTCAGGCTGCTCGGCGGCCGGAAGGCCTGGCCCGAGGGCGTCGCCGCGCTCACCGCCGCGCTAGCCGCCACCGGGCCCGCGAACCGGCCGCTGGTCGCCCTGGGCGGCGAGGCCAGCCCGGACGCCGAGCTGATGGCGCTGTCCACGGTGCCCGCGGGCGTGGCCACGCAAGCCCTCGGCTACCTGCGCGAAGGCGGCCCGGAGAACCTGCGTGAGCTGGCCCGCTTCCTGTCCGATACCGTCTTCCTCACCGGCGAGGGCTTCGACCCCCCGCGCCCGATGCCCGCCTACGGGATCCACCAGGTGCCCGGGCCCGGGCCCGCGGACGGCCCGGTGGTGGCCGTCGTGTTCTACCGCGCACACGAACTGTCCGGGAACACCGCCTTCGTCGACGCCCTCTGCGCCGCCCTGGCCGGACACGGCGCCAAACCCCTTCCTGTCTTCTGCGGCTCCCTCCGCCGTGACTCGCTGGAAGGGGGCTCGCCCGGAGGGGCTGACGCCGGACTGGCCGACCTGCTCGCCCCGGCCGGCGCGGTGATCACCACCGTGCTGGCGGCCGGCGGCTCGGCCCCGGGTAATGCGACTGGCGACGCCACCGGGGAGAGCGACTGGGACCCGGGCGTGCTGGCCAGCCTGGACGTGCCGGTGCTGCAGGGCCTGTGCCTGACCAGCTCGCGTGCGCAGTGGGAGGCCTCGAACGCCGCGCTGGCCCCGATCGACGCCGCGATGCAGGTGGCTATCCCCGAGTTCGACGGCCGCCTGATCACCGTGCCGTTCTCGTTCAAGGAGGAAGGCCCGGACGGGATACCCCGCTACGCCGCCGACCCCGAGCGCGCCGCCCGGCTGGCCGGTATCGCCGTCCGGCATGCCCGCCTGGCCGCCACCCCGAACGCCGCCAAGCGCGTCGCGATCATGCTTTCCTCCTATCCCACCAAGCACGCCCGGGTGGGCAACGCGGTCGGCCTGGACACTCCGGCCTCCGCCGTGGCGCTGCTGCGGGCCATGCGCGAGGCCGGCTATGACCTCGGCGACGGTTTCCCCGAGGACGGCGACACGCTGATCCACACGCTGATCGCGGCCGGCGGCCACGACACCGAGTGGCTCACAGAAGACCAGCTCCGCGCCGCCCCGGCCCGGGTCCCGCTCGCCGCTTACCTCCGTTATTTCGAGAATTTGCCGAACGAGCTCGGTTCTTCCGTCCGCTCCCACTGGGGCGCCCCGCCGGGTGAGCTGTACACCGACGAGGAGTCCGGCGACATCGTGCTTGCCTGCCTGCGGTTCGGCCATGTGGTGCTGATGATCCAGCCGCCGCGCGGTTTCGGCGAGAACCCGGTCGCGATCTACCACGATCCCGACCTGCCGCCTTCGCACCACTATCTGGCCGCCTACCGGTGGCTGGCCGAGGACTTCGGCGCCGACGCGATCGTGCACCTGGGCAAGCACGGCACGCTGGAGTGGCTGCCCGGCAAGGGCCTCGGCCTGTCGGCGCAGTGCGCGCCGGATGCGGTACTCGGCGACCTGCCGCTGGTGTACCCGTTCATCGTCAACGACCCGGGGGAGGGGACCCAGGCCAAGCGGCGCGCCCACGCGGTGATCGTGGACCACCTGGTGCCGCCGATGGCGCGGGCCGACACCTACGGCGAGATGGCCAAGCTCGAGCAGCTGCTCGACGAGCACGCCACCGTGGCCGCGCTCGACCCGGACAAGCTGCCCGCCCTGCGGGCGCAGATCTGGTCCCTGATCGAAGCCGCCCACCTGCACCACGACCTGGGCGTCGACGCCCAGCCCGGTTCGGCCGAATTCGACGAGTTCGTGCTGCACATCGACGGCTACCTGTGTGAGATCAAGGACGCCGCGATCCGCGACGGCCTGCACATCCTCGGCGCCGCCCCGGACGGCGAGGCCCTGGTCAACCTGGTCCTGGTCATCCTGCGCGCCCCCCAGCTCTGGAGCGCCCACTGGGGCGCCCTCCCCGGCCTCCGCGCCGCCCTAGGCCTCCCCGAAGGCGAGAACGCCCCCCGCGCCGACACCGACCGTTACGAGCGCACCGCTCGCGAGCTCGTCGAGGCCATCGCCGCCACCAACTGGGACGCCACCCGCGTCCCCGAGATAGCCGCGAGCATCCCCGCCGTCACTCGCGTACTTGAGTTCGCCTGCGCCGAGTTGGTGCCGCGTTTGCGCGCCACGACCGGCGAGATCGCCGCGGTGCTGCACGCGCTCGACGGCGGCTACGTCCCCGCCGGCCCCTCGGGATCGCCAACGAGAGGCCTGGTCAACGTGCTGCCGACCGGCCGCAACTTCTACTCGGTCGACCCGAAGGCCATCCCGTCCCGCACCTCCTTCCAGACCGGCCTGGCCCTGGCGGACTCGCTGCTGGCCCGGCACCTGGCGGACGAGGGGGAGTACCCGCGCTGCGTGGGCCTGACCGTCTGGGGCACCTCCGCCATGCGCACGCAGGGCGACGACATCGCCGAGGTGCTGGCGCTCATCGGCTGCCGCCCGGTGTGGGACGACGCGTCGCGCCGGGTCACCGGCTTCGAGATCGTCCCGCTGACCGAACTCGGCCGGCCCAGGATCGACGTCACGCTGCGCATCTCCGGGTTCTTCCGCGACGCGTTCCCGCACGTGATCGCGCTGCTGGACGACGCCATGGGCGCGATCGCCATGCTTGATGAGCCCCCTGAATCCAACTACCTGCGCGCGCACGCCCTGGCCGACCAGGCCCGGCACGGTGACTGGCGCCGCGCGACGACCCGCATCTTCGGATCCAAACCCGGCGCGTACGGCGCCGGCCTGCTCCCGCTGATCGACGCGCGGAACTGGCGGGACGACGCCGACCTGGCCGAGGTGTACGCGGTCTGGGGCGGCTACGCCTACGGCCGCGGGCTCGACGGCGTGAACGCCCGGCCGGACATGGAGGGCGCGTTCCGCCGGATCGCGGTGGCGGCCAAGAACGTCGACACCCGCGAGCACGACATCGCCGACTCCGACGACTACTTCCAGTACCACGGCGGCATGGTCGCCATGGTCCGCTCCCTGACCGGCCGTAATCCCGCCGCCTACATCGGCGACTCGGCCGTTCCTGACGCGCCGAAGACGCGCACGCTGGCCGAGGAGACCCGGCGCGTGTTCCGGTCCCGGGTGGTGAACCCGCGGTGGATCGCGGCGATGCGCCGGCACGGCTACAAGGGCGCCTTCGAGCTCGCCGCGACCGTGGACTACCTGTTCGGCTACGACGCCACCGCCGGCGTGGTCCCGGACTGGATGTACGAGCAGCTAGCCGTCTCCTACGTCTTCGACTCCGAGACCCGCTCGTTCATGCAGCGCGCCAATCCCTGGGCGCTGCGCGGCATCACCGAACGCCTGCTGGAAGCCGCCTCGCGCGGCCTCTGGGAGTCCCCCGACGCCAAGACCCTGGACCAGTTGCGCCAGATCTACCTAGACCAAGAAGGCGACCTGGAAGCTGCGGCCGACCCAGGCTCGACGCCGCCGTAGGATCCATAACCCTTACTCTCCGGTCACGTCCGGCGAGCCGTGAAAGCCAGCCGGGAAAATAGATGGTGCAGTTCGCGAACTGCGAATCATGTGCAAAACTGATAGCTGTCAGTGTGGCCGGATGGGTTGGAGACGTGGTGGCTCAGAGCCCTCGTGCGCCAGCCGGGTTGGATGTCAGCAAGCCGGCCCGGCTCGCATATACGACTACATGCTGCGGGGCGACAACCACTTCGACTCCGACGTCGAGGCGGCCGAGCGGATTCTGGGCGTGGTGCCGGAGATCAGAGATTGCGCCTGGTCCAACCGGGGCTTTCACCAGCGCGCCGCGAAGTGGATCGCCCAGCACGGCGTTCGGCAGTTCATCGACATAGGCTCGGGCCTGCCGACGGTCGGTAACACCCACGAGGTAGTCCAGCAGGTCATCCCGGGCGCCCGGGTGGTCTACGTTGACAACGACCCCATGGTTGCCGAGCAAGGCGGCCGCCTGCTCGCCGACGACAGATCGACCCGCGTAATCTGCGCTGACCTGCGGGAACCAGATGCGATCCTGGGTGATCCCGATCTTAACGAGCTTATTGACTTCGGCGAGCCTACCGGGCTGCTGCTGACCGCGGTCATGATGTTCGTGTCCGACCACTCAGATCCCTGGGGACTGGTCGGAAAGTACGTGAGCGCCATTGCGCCCGGCAGTTTCGTGGCGCTTTCACACCTGACCGACGACTACAAGCCGCCGGTGACGACCGAGCGGTTCCGCGCCGTCTTCGACCACGCCACCGAGCAACTGCACTTCCGGTCCAAGGACGCGATCGCCCGGTTCTTCGGCGGCCTGGAGATGGTCCCGCCTTACGGGGGCGCTCCGCCCGCCATCTGTTACACCGGGGTCTGGGGTGCCGAGGACCCCGTGCTCGCGGACAGCGACGGGGCGCGGTGGCTCTACTGCGGCGTCGCCAGGAAACCGTGACCCCCAAGCCCGCGGTCTCCGGACTCGGCCTCGATCTCGGCGCGCAGGTCTGGCGGCGCTCCGGCCGCGGCGACGGCACGATCGAGGTCGCGTTCGCGCGCTCAGACCCCGCGGACCGCTCAGACCCCGCGGGTTCCGAGCCGGAAGCCGTCTCGGCTAACTCCCAGTGGGTCCTGGTGCGGGTGGCAGGCGATCCGGACCAGCGGATACTCGTATTCGACCGGCACGAGTGGGAGTGCTTCCTGGACGGAGCGCGCAACGGAGAGTTCGACGCGGGCGCCGCTCTCAGCCCCTAACTCGGGTATACAAGCACCTTGATTTGCGAATCACAAATTGGGTACCGTGTAAAGCATCGCGGGGCTCATGTCAAGAAGGGGAAAGCCGCTATGAGCGATGACGCCCACGGCGCCACCATCGCCAAACGTCGGCTTGCCCGTCAGCTCACCGAGGCGCGGCTCAGCACTGGCTACACCGCCAACCACGCCTGCGACATCCTGAACTGGGGCCGCGGCAAGGTCGGCCGCTTCGAGGCCAACCAGTGGAAACGGCCCGAGATGAGCGACATCAGGGACCTTATCCGCATATACGGCATCGAAGGCGAAGAGAAAAACGAAATCGAGGACCTGGCCATCCGCGCCAGAGCCCGGCCCTGGTGGCGTGAGTACCCCGAGATCTTCGACAGCGAGTTCCCTGGTTACGAGAATGACGCCACCACTATCCGCGTCTTCATGCCACTGGTGCTGCCCGGGCTCTTGCAGATTCCGGCCTATACGGAGGCGCTGATGCGGGCCGGGCCGCGGCCGCCCTCATTCCGGCGCAAGGCGCTCGAATCCCGGAAGCGCCGGCAGGAGATCCTTGATCGGACAGACGGATCCGCCCCCATGTTCAGCGCCGTGATCACCGAGGCGTCTTTGCTTTACCGGTGGGGTCTGCGAGAAGACCGCCGGGAGCAGATCGAGCACCTGATCGCGCTGAGTACCCGGCGCAATGTGCAACTGCGTGTCCAGCGGTTCGAGGACGGACCGCCCACCGGTATGCATTCCATGATCAACATATTGGGTTTCCGTGACGACGAGCCGAGCCTCGTCTTCCTGGAGACCGATTACTCGGTCGAGGAGGTGAGCAAGTCCGATTCCGTGCATGGATACATCGAATCGTTTGAGCGTGCCAGTGATGCCGCGCTTGAACCTGCGGACACCACCGGCTACCTCGAACGTCTCGCGAAGCGAATGGAGTAGTCATGACCGACCTGTCTCAGGCAATCTGGCGGAAGGCCCGCCGCAGTTCGCACAACGGAGGCTGCGTTGAGGTCGCGGCCAACCTGGACGGCGTGACCGGAGTCCGGGACAGCAAACGACCCGAGGGCGGTGCGCACGTCGTCAGCCGGGACGCTTTCGCCGCGTTCCTGGCTGACGTGAAGGATGGCCGTTACGACTTGACATAGCTGTAGCGAAACAAGGGAAAGGCCCCCCGGGTGGATGCCGCCACTGGGGGGCCTTCTTTGATGCCGGCCCTGTCTCCAGGCCTAGCAGGTAACCGGCTGGTTTACCCTGCCACCCCGTGACTGTACACGGACGGCCGAATTAATGGCTAGCTAAGATCAGTCAAATTGGATATAAACTGACAAACCACCATAATCTCAGCTCAACGAGAAGCACATGAATCTCGTGCGCATCATAGTTAACACACCTACCGGTCCGCCACGGTGTTGACAGTTCACACACAAGAATCCGCACACTTAGCGCGGTATGTCCGAGAAAGCCGTTATGCCCATTGTGGTGCGCCTGTACCGAACTGTTACAGAAATAATCATACCATCCATATTGCGAAGCGGGGCAGCTGAGTCGTAATCTGTGTTTCACAGATAAAGAGTCGAAATCCGCGTATGTTTACGTGATCGCCGACGGCACCCCTCCTGCCGATGGCCTTATGTCGGGTGATCTGCCGGAGGCACCAGGTATGAGGCAGCAGGGCATCAATGGCTTGCGAGGCGTGCACGTGGGCTCATGTCACGCGTGGCCACTTCCAGCTGATGGGACGTGTGTCACGGTTGCGCGGCAGGTGTTCCGGGACGCGGTCTCGGGAGTCGGCCTTGAGCCGGACCTCCTCGATGACTGCGTGCTGATGGCCAGCGAACTCGCGGCCAACACCCTGCACGCGCGCGCGGTGGCCGGGACCGGCGGAGGGGGGGATCGGCTCGTGTCCGTTGCCCCGGACATGGGAGGCGAGCCGATTTCAGCCGCCGGCCCGGCCACGCGCAGCGCAGCGACCCAGGCCAAGCCGGGCTAGCGGTCCATGGCCTCGGCCACCCGGGCGTACGCGCCGAGCGTGACCTCCCAGAACCTGTCCACGTCGATGCGCATCGCGACGTTCGCGTTGCCGCCGTCGACCTCGCCGGGGACGTCGAAATCGGTCACGGTCATGCCGGCCGTGAGCTGCCCGGCCAGCTCCACCTGAACCCGCGCCGGGACCACGCCGAACAGCTCAGGCTGCGCCACCCAGGCCACCGCGCAGACGTCATGCACCGGCGGGCCTGCCCCCAGGGGGGACGACCCTTTCCCCCGGGGGGACTCCGCCCCCCCGGACCCTCCTGGCAGACCCCCCCGCGAGCCGGGCTCGCTGACCGACCGGTACTGCTCGAGCGCCGGCCGGAGCAACTCGGTGCCGAGCCGCCCGAGCTCGCTCATCCGCTGCAGCACCGCCGCGGTGGCTCCGGTCCGCAGGGTCACGTCGAGCCCGAGCATGATGACGGTCCAGCCAGCCCGGAACACCGCGGCGGCGGCCTCCGGGTCGGCCCAGATGTTGTACTCGGCGGCCGGGGTGACATTACCCCGGCCCGCCGACCCGCCCATGATCACGAATTCGCGCACCCAGTCCGCCAGCCGCGGCTCCCGCCGCACGGCCAGCGCGATGTTGGTCAGCGGGCCCGTCGCGACCAGCGTGATCTCGCCGGGGGAGGCGCCCACCACCTCGATGATGTAGTCGACGGCGTGCCCGGCGGCCGGGCTGGCCACCGGTGGCGGCAGCCTGGCTCCGCCCAGCCCCGTTGAGCCGTGTACATGCCGCGCGTCGAGCGCCGGGCGCAGCAGCGGCCCGGCGCAGCCCGCGGTCACCGGCGTCCCGGCCGCGCCGATGAACTCGCACACCGCCAGCGCATTCGCCGTCGTCTTGGCCAGCCCGACGTTGCCCGCCACGGTGGTGACGCCGGCCAGGTCGATGCCGGGGTGCCCGTGCGCGAACGCGATCGCGAGCGCGTCGTCGATCCCGGGATCGCAGTCGAGGATAATTCTCGTGGCCATCGGCCTTCCTTAGCTTTTTATGCCGCCAGCAATGAAGGTACCGAACGGTCTTGGCGCGTGCCCCCGTGACCTGCGTGCGCCGGGGTGTGTAGCCTCGTCTCCGAAGGAGGTCTGACATGCACATCCCGCCCATCCCGGCCGTCGAGAGCTCGGACCCGGAGATTGCCCGGCTCATCCAGGACGAAGCCCGCAGGCAGTACGAGAAGGCCCGGCTGATCCCGTCGGAGAACTACGTGTCGGTGGCCGTGCTCGAGGCCTCAGGCAGCGTGCTGACCAACAAGTACTCCGAGGGCTACCCGGGCCGCCGGTACTACGAGGGCCAGCAGTTCATCGACCAGATCGAGACGATCGCCAGGGACCGGGCCAAGGCGCTGTTCGGCGTCGACCACGCCAACGTGCAGCCGTACTCGGGCTCGCCCGCGAACCTCGCGGTCTACCTGGCGTTCGCCCAGCCGGGCGACACGATCATGGGCATGGCGCTGCCGATGGGCGGCCACCTCACCCACGGCTGGTCGGTCTCGGCGACCGGCAAGTGGTTCCGGCCGGTCCAGTACGGGGTCCGTCACGACACCGGCCGGGTCGACCTGGACGAGGTGCGCGACCTGGCGCTCAAGGAGCAGCCCAAGATCATCTTCTGCGGCGGCACCGCGATCCCGCGGATCATCGACTTCCCGGCCTTCGCCGCCATCGCCGCCGAGGCGGGCGCGATCCTGGTCGCCGACGTCGCGCACATCTCCGGGCTGATCGCAGGCGGCGCCCACCCCTCGCCCGTCGGGCACGCCGACGTGATCACCACGACGACGCACAAGACGCTCCGGGGACCGCGCGGCGCCATGATCATGTCCAAGGCCGAGCACGCTTCCGCCGTGGACCGGGCCGTGTTCCCCGGCCTGCAGGGCGGCCCGCATAACCACACCACGGCCGCAATCGCGGTGGCGCTGCACGAGGCCGCCCAGCCCGAGTTCCGCGACTATGCCCACCAGATAGTCAAGAACGCCCAGGCGCTAGCCGACGCGCTGCTGGACCGCGGCTATGACCTGGTCTCCGGCGGCACGGACAACCACCTGATCCTGATGGACCTCACCTCCAAGGGCATCGGCGGCAAGCCGGCCGCCAAGGCGCTGGACCGGGCGGGCATCGAGACCAACTACAACACGGTGCCGTTCGACCAGCGCAAGCCGTTCGACCCGTCCGGCCTGCGGATCGGCACGCCTGCGATCACCACCCGCGGCCTGCGCGAGGAGCACATGGCGCCGCTCGCCGCCTGGATGGACGAGGCGATCACCGCCGCCACCAAGGACGACGAAGCGACCCTCGACCGCATCGCCACCGAGGTTCGCGACCTGCTGGCGGCCTTTCCCGCCCCCGGCTGGCAACCCTAGGCCCCTGGGTAGCCGGCCAGCTAGCCGACCCGCCTGCGGCGCTCCGGCGGCTCCCGGGAGCCCAGCACGGGCTGACCGCCGCGCACGCCCTGGTACGCGTCGTCCCAGGGCCAGCGCCCGCGCTTGTCGGCGTGCACCAGCTGCAGGCCGCGTATCGGGGTGCCGTAAAACTCGACCGCCAGGTTCAGGTGCGCCCACGGCGCGGCGACCTTGACGATCTCGACGAGCGGGCCGTTGGGCAGGACGGCCTGCGTCCCCGGCTCGGGTTCCTCCGCATGCAGCAGGTGCGCGGCCACGCCGTTGAGCACCTGCGTGGCCCGGGTCAGGCCCATGCCGGTGATGACCAACTCAGGCCGCTGGTTTGGGGTGAGCCCCACCGTGTAGGCCCAAGGCGGGTGGATGCCATCGCGTTCCACGCCCTGCACGGCCCAGCCGTACATGGCGATCAGCGACCACATGTGCTCCTGGTAGTCACGTTCGGTAGCGCCCGGATGGGCACATAGCCAGCACACGTTTGCCTCCCTCGGCGTAGTGGTGGGATGACCACCACTATGCCGAGGGGCACCGACATTTGAAGCCGCTCACCTCAGTCAAGCTAGCTGAGATGATTGGCATTCTTGTTCGCATGAACTAATATTCGACCAAAGGTGCCGTATCCCGCTTCGGTACCGACCGCAGTGATCACGGATAGTACTGCCTGTCTTCCTCCTTGCGGCAGCGACGGACTCGGTGGCCCGGCTGACCTGGGTGACCCGACTAGCACTGCGCGTGCGCAGAGAAGGCGGGTGGCAGAACGTGACCAGGGTGTACGGCGAGCCGGTTGAGGTTCAGGCCAGGAAAGACGGCAGGCCCATCAGGTTCGTGTGGCGAAGCCGGCTGTACACCGTCCGCGCGATCCTGGAGCACTGGGTGATCAACCGGGAATGGTGGCGAGACCCTGGGGCCCAGCCAGGCCAACCTGAACTCGAATTCTGGCGAGTCGAGGCATCGCCCGGTCAGGGCATGACACCTGGGGTATACGAACTGCGCCGGGACGCCGCGACCGGCACCTGGACCCTGCGCCGGGGGTTCTGACCAACCCGGACCTCGGCCATCACTCCTGCCGCATCCCATAACAACGACGAACCAATGAACGTGGCAACGTAATGACTCTTTCGGGTAGAACGCCACATTCATGCCTTCAATACCCAAAGAGTCCGCGACATAGACCAGGTCCGCCGGGCGGGGCGACACCTTGACATGGCTGATTTCACATGTCTATCATTATGATATCAATTTAAGGTAAGGCGGTGAGCCGGACGAGAGCGAAGCTAGCTGGGCGTACGCGTCCCGGAGTGCGGCTGTTTGTCCCAGTGACCGTGCTCGTCTCGATAACTATGCTGGCCGCGGCGTGCGGCGGCGGCAGCGCAGCGCCGGTCAGTACGGCATTCCCCGGCGCGGCGGTGCCGACCGGATCGTGGCCGTACCCGAATGGCGACGTCGCCAACACCAGGGACGTGCCGGACTCGGCGATCTCGGCGATCTCGGCGGCGAACGTGTCCGGCATGCGGGAAGCCTGGGCGTTCAAGCTGGCGGGCACGGCCGCGGCCGGCGTCTCGGGAATCGGCTCGCTGACCGCGCCGCCGGTCGTGCAGGACGGCGTCGTGTATCTGCAGGACGAGGACGCCAACGTGTACGCACTGGCACTCGCCACGGGCAAGCTGATGTGGGAGTACCAGGTGAACATCCCAGAGAAGAGCGGGCCCGGGCCGGACGGGGTGGCGGTCGCGGACGGCACCGTGTACGGGGACTCGTCGACCTCGGTGTTCGCGCTCAACGCGGCGACCGGCAAGACGATCTGGGTGGACAGCAGCCTGCTGAACAGCAGCCAGGGGGCGTTCGAGATCCAGCCGCAGGCAGCGGACGGGCGGGTCTACCTGGCCAGCGCTTACGGTTCGGGACCCGGCGGCGGGGTGCTCATGGCGCTGAACGCGTCAACAGGCCGTCTGCTATGGAAGTTCAACACGGTCATCGGCCAGGGGGCGGGCGTGCAGGCTCTCGGTCTCGGCTCGGGCGGGGCCTGGGAGCCGCCGCTCGTCGGGAGCGACGGCTCGGTGACGTTCGGCATCGGTAACCCCTACCAGAGCATCGGCCAGGCCGTCGCCCATCCATCGCGGCAGCTCTACACCGACAGCGAGGTGAACCTGGACGCGGCGACCGGGAAGCTGCGCTGGTACTACCAGGCCGTGCCGGACGACTTCCAGGACCACGACCTGCAGGCGTCGCCCATCTCGGCTGTTATCGGCGGGGTTCCCGTGATCATCACCGGCGGGAAGGTGGGATACGTCTACGCGCTGAACGCACGGTCCGGCGCGCTGTTGTGGAAGACGCCGGTCGGCGAGCACAACGGGCACGACAACGACTCCCTGCTCGCGCTGTCGCACCAGATCACGATCAAGTTCCCGTACACCATACTGCCCGGATCGCTGGGCGGCATCCTGTCGAACATGGCGGTGGCGGGCGGCAGCGTCTACGTGGCCACCATCGACCTCCCGATCACCTACACCGGCATGAGCTCGGTCACCGGCAACAAGGCCGCCGGTCCCGAAACCGGGGAGGTAGAGGCGCTCAGCCTGGCCACCGGCAAGGTCGAGTGGGACACTAAGTTCTCTTCGATGCCGCTCGGCGCGGCCACGGTCTCTAACGACCTGCTCTTCACCACGCTCTACAACGGTGTCCTGGTCGCCCTCAACCGCAGCACGGGCGCGATCGTCTACCGGCGCCAGCTGCCGACATCGACGAATGCACCAATCGCCGTTTTCGGCAACACGGTGCTGGTCCCGGCGGGCGGCCCCAAGACGTCGAGTTCCGGCGGGGGCGGCAACCCGCAGCTGGTTGCCTACACGGTTCCCTGAGTGCCACTGTTCATCGACCACGACGGCTTCGACCTCAGCGATCCTTACCAGGCGGCGTCGCGCCGGATCCTCGGCGCCGGCTGGCCGGCCATGCCCGGCAACATCAGCGCGGTCCTCGACGAAAAAGGCTAGGCCGTGCCCCGCAGGTGCTCGATGTAACGCGCGGCCGACCGCCGGACGGTCTCCCATGCGCCCGAGCGCAGCACCGGGGTCCACCAGCCGCCGTAGATCCGGTCGAAGGCCAACGGCCGCACCGCCTCCCAGACTCCGGTGACGGCCGCCTCGGACAGCGGCAGCCGGTTCGGCGCCGACCAGACGAACGTCACCCGGTCCTCGCCCGGCGTCACGAAGATCGTGTCCCCGCTGAGCAGCACGCCGCGCCCGTCCGCACCGGAAGCCCAGTGCAGGACGGCGCTGCCGGGGAAGTGCCCGCCGCACTGAATAAGCGTCACCGCAGGCAGCACGCCGAGCGTCCCCGACCAGGTCCGGACCGCGACCTTCGGGCCCGCCCGCAGCCACGCCGCGTCATCGGAAGGCACTCCGATCTCCGCGCCGAACACGCGGGCCCATTCGGCCATCGCACCGTAGAAGTGCGGGTGGCTGGCGGTCACGAAGCTCAGCCCGCCCGCCTCGCGGACGGCTGCCACCGCCGCGTCGTCGATGAACCCCGAAGGGTCCCACAGCACGTTGCCCGCGGCCGTGCGGACCAGCAGCGACCGCTGCCCGATGGCCACCGGCGGGTCCGCCCCGATCCCGGTCAGCCCCGGCTCCACCTCGCGAATGTCACTAGAGTGCCCGGCCGCGGCGAGATCGGCGAGCGTCGTCCACCGCTGGCCGCCCGGCGGCAGCCACTGCCGCTCGTCCGCGCACACGACACAGACGTCGGGGCGCGGATCGGGGAAATGGTTACCGCAGGTGACACAGACCGAGGTTGCCATGGCCAACACCACCGCCCGTTCGGCATCAAAAGATCATTTTACCGAACGGGCGATGGTTTCCCGCTTAGCTCCGCTGCGAGCGGTCCTGGCCTAACCGGCGGTGGGTTCGCGCCACTTCACGGTCGGCCGGAGCGCCTCGAGGCGGACGCGGTGGGCGTACCGCTTGGTCACCTCGAACAGCGACTCGATCAGGGTGTCCGAGAGCAGGTGCGGTTCGAGGCCGAGCTCCACCAGCTTGGTGTGCTTGACGTTGTAGTAGTGCTCGGGCAGCTCGACGCGGGGGTTGTCCAGGTGCTCGACGGTGACGTCTTCGGGGCTGGCCGCCTTGACGGTCTCGGCGATCTGCGCGACCGACATCGACTCGGTCATCTGGTTGAACACCCGGAACTCGCCGCGGTTGGCCGGGTTCTCGCACGCCAGCTGGATACAGCGGACGGTGTCCCGGATGTCGATGATGCCGCGGGTCTGGCCGCCCTCGCCGTACACGGTCAGCGGGTGGCCGATGACCGCCTGGATGGTGAACCTGTTCAGCACGGTGCCGAACACCGCGTCGTAGTCGAACCTGGTGGCCAGCCGCTCGTCCCGCGCGGTCTCGGCGGTCTGCTGGCCGTAGACCACGCCCTGGTTCAGGTCGGTGGCCCGCAGGTCCCAGATCCGGCAGGCGAACTCGATGTTGTGGCTGTCGTGCACCTTGGACAGGTGGTAGAACGACCCCGGCCGCTTGGGGAACAGCACCCGGTCGGTGCGGCCGTTGTGCTCCAGGTCGAGCCAGCCCTCTTCGATGTCGATGTTCGGCGTGCCGTACTCGCCCATCGTGCCCAGCTTGACCAGGTGGATGTCCGGGTTGGTCTCGGCGATCGCGAACAAGATGTTCAGGTTCCCGACCACGTTGTTCTGCTGGGTGTACACCGCGTGCGCCCGGTCGATCATCGAGTACGGCGCGGCCCGCTGTTCGGCGAAGTGGACCACGGCCTCGGGCTGGAAGTCCCGGATCATGTGGTAGGTGAACAGCGCGTCCGTCAGGTCACCGACGTAGAGGCCGATCGTCTTGCCGGTCAGCTCCTGCCACACCGCGATACGCGTCTGCAGCGGCTCGATCGGCACCAGGGACTCGACCCCGAGTTCGTTGTCGTAGTGCCTGCGGACGAAGTTGTCGGCGACGGCTACCTCGTGGCCGGCCTCCGACAGGTGCAGCGCTGTGGGCCAGCCCAGATACCCGTCCCCGCCCAACACCAAGATTTTCATGCTCCGGTCCTACCCTCTCCGTTGTCCGTCTGTCGATTGGCTTGACTTTTGCTGCCGTTGTGCGGAGTGCCGCACGGGGCGGTAACGTGCTCTGAGTGCGGATACTGAAACACTCTCCTCGCAAGTCGCATCGGGCGGCCTTGCCGGGGTAGTTCCACCGGCCTGGGGTTTCCGTACTGTATACCTGCTCCTCGCTTCATGGTCGGCTAGCTAACCTAGGACATCAATGGCTCTGGTATCCAATCGGCTCGGCGACACGTTGGCTCAGAAGGCCCGCAGCAAGCTCGGCATCCGCTTCGGCCGCTTCACCATCGCGGCCGTCGCGGCGTTCGCCACGACCGAGGTCGTGCTGACCATCTGCGCCGGTCCGTTGCACCTGACTGCCACCTGGGCCAGCCTGATCGCCTGGTTCTCCGGAGCCCTGGTGAGCTACGTGCTCAGCCGCTGGGCGTGGAAGCGGAAGGGCCGCCCGAGCCTGCTTAAGGAGACCCTGCCGTTCTGGGTAGTCTCCGCGATGGTCGTCGTCATCCTCACGCTGGCCACCAAGTTCGCCTATCACTCGGCGGGCTGGATGAACCTGACCGGCGCCGAGCGCGTGCTCTACGTGGACGCCGTCTACGGCGTGGCCAACATCGGCACCTTCCTGCTGCGGTTCCTGTTCTTCCACTACGTCCTCTTCGCCGGATCCGCCGGCCAGGCCGCGCCCGGTGCCGCTGAAGAGGCACTGGCCTCGACCGACCCCGGGCCCGAGCCGTTCGCCCGAGCCGCGGAGTCGACCGGCCCGATGCGCGCGCTGCCCGACGAGGCGCCCGCCGACCCGGAGTTAGCGGATCGCTTGTCCCGGCTGGTCCGCTGACGCTCGCGCCACCAGGTGCCGTAGGCCACCCGCGCGAAGCGCAGCCCGTAGAACAGGTTGTTCACGCCCGGCAGGTGCAGCCGGTAGAGCGGGTTCTGACCCTTCTTGCTCTCACCCACCCGGCGCCGCTGGATGGTAGCGGGCACCTCGGTCACCTTGTAGCCGTGGGTGATGACCCCGATGAGCAGCTCGGAGGCCTGGTACTGGGGCTGGGAGAGCTGGACGGCGCCGGTCACCTCGGCGCGCATGGCCCGCAGCCCGAACGTCGTGTCGCTGATCTTCTGCCCGGTCAGCAGGCTGATCGTGCTGGCGAAGAACCGGACCCCGGTGCGGCGGATCATGTCCTTGGTCTCCTGGCTGCCGAGCCGCCGGGAGCCGGTGACGAAGTCCGCCTCGCCGGCCACCACAGGCGCCAGCACGGTGCCCATCTCCGCCGGGTTGTACTGGCCGTCCGCGTCGGTCGTCACGATGTAGCCGGCGTCGCCCTCGCGGGCCAGCCGGTAGCCGAGCCGCAGCGCGGCGCCCTGGCCGCGGTTGACCGGCACGTCGCAGACCATCGCGCCGGCCGCGGCGGCCTCGGTCGCGGTGCCGTCGGCGCAGCCGTCGGCGACCACGATGGCCGCCGTGGCCAGGCCGCAGATCTCGGCGGGCAGCGCCTGGATAACCGGGCCGATGGCGCCCGCCTCGTTGTAGGCGGCGATCACGATCGCGACCGGGGGAAGGCTGGTGGCGCGCTCGCCGTAGGCGTCAATGAACGCCTTGACGGCCTCGTCGTCCACCACCTGGTCCCGCGGATTGCTGTAGATCATGCGTGCGTCCCCTCGGGGGAAAAGTCCGGCCAGACCGTGGCCATGCCGGATTCCAGGTCGTACGCGGGCTGGTAGCCGAGTGCCGTCGCCGCCGAGATGTCGAGCACCACGGCCGGCATCTCGCCGTTGGGGACCGGCACGTGCTCGGCCGGAATGGGGGCGCCGGTGACCCGGCGGGCCGTTGCCACCATGTCGGCGACCGAGACCGACCGGCCGGCGCCGAGGATCAGCGGGCCGTTGTGCCGGGCTCGCCAGGCCACTCCGATGCCCTGGACGATGTTGTCCACGTGCACCACATCGCGGAGCATGCTGCCGTCGCCGCGGACCTGGACGCCCTCGCCGTCGCGGGCCGCGCGCATCAGCCGGGGGATGAAGCTGTCCTTCTCGGCCATCCCCGGGCCGTAGACGTTGGAGAACCGCAGCGCCGCGCCGGTGATGCCGTAGCAGTTGGCGTAGCTGCCGAGCAGCATCTCGGCGGCCGCCTTGGTCGCGCCGTACGGCGTGAGCGGGCGGAGCACGGTTCGCTCGGTGATGACCTCGCCCGCGGCGCTGCCGGCGCCGACGGCCGCGTTCGTCGACGCGAGCAGGAAGGTCTCCACCTCGTTCTCACGGGCCAGTTCGAGCAGCCGGGCGGTGGCGTCCACGTTGAGCCGGTGGGTACTGACCGGGTCCTGCACCGAGGCCAGCACCGAGGTGATGGCGGCCAGGTGGATGATCACATCGGTCCCCGGCCGGACGGCCCGCGCGGGTACGTCCTCCTCGCACAGGTCCCCGATGACCGAACGCACCGCCATGTCGGGGAATGACCGCAGGTCGGCCACGGTAACCTCATGCCCTTCGGCCAGCAAAGCGCGGACCACCCGGCGGCCGATGAAGCCGGCGCCGCCGGTCACCAGGACACGGGAACGATTCGCCATGCGTGCTCCGTTCAGCATCTAGAAATATGTGTAACGTGCCGATTACATGCCAGGTCGCGTGGTTCTTGGCAGGTCATGTCCGGCTGGTCGCGGACGCCTTGATTCGCCATCCGGTTCTACCGGTTTCCGTTCGCTCACGCTACCTGCATGCGCTGAGAGTTTCCTGGTGAATGGCTGGCAACGTATGGCCCGGGGCAAACCCGGGTCAGTGTACCCGGCGGGTAAGCGGACACAGTCCTAACTGGCGCTCCAGCCTTCCCGGCAGGCCAGCCCTCCTGGCACCCTGGCCCCCATCGCGCCGGCTGGTGTGCCATGCTGTGCGGAGGCAGCAAAGCGGAGGAACTCCGGTGCGAATCCGGGGCTGTCCCGCAACTGTGACCGGGCGCGACCCACGTAACCGCCGTCTTAGCCCGGGAGCCAGAGACTCCGGCTGCCGCGAGTTCCGGACGTCGGGCGAGGAAACCCGGGAAGGACTGGCTCTATGGCGACGACGGCCGGGAATAAGCACAGTGCCTATCCGTTCGCCGGCATCGTCGGGATGGCGGATCTGAAGCTGGCGCTGCTGCTCAACGCGGTGTCGCCCGCCATCGGGGGTGTCCTGGTCCGCGGCGAGAAGGGCACCGCCAAGTCGACCATGGTCCGCGGGCTGGCCGCGCTGCTGCCGCCGGTTCCCGTGGTCCCCGGCTGTCCTTACTCCTGCGATCCCGCCGCGCCAGAGCCCGGCTGCCCGGCGGGGCCGCACGATGCCGTTTCTTTTCCTGAGCTGCGTGCCGTCACGCTAGCCGAACTGCCGGTGGGGGCTACCGAGGACCGGCTGACCGGCTCGCTCGACATCGAGCGCGTGCTGACCGCGGGCACGACTGCCTTCCAGCCCGGCCTGCTCGCTGCGGCGCACCGCGGCGTGCTCTACGTCGACGAGGTCAACCTGCTCCATGACCACCTGGTCGACCTGCTGCTCGATGCCGCCGCGCTGGGCGTGAACTACGTGGAGCGCGAGGGCGTCTCGGTCCGGCACGCCTCGCGTTTCCTGCTGGTCGGCACCATGAACCCGGAAGAAGGCGAGCTGCGCCCGCAGCTTCTCGACCGGTTCGGGCTCACTGTCCAGGTCACAGCGAGCACCGATCCGGCCGAACGAGCCGAGGTGGTCCGCCGCAGGCTCGCCTTCGAGGCGGATCCCGCCGCGTTCGCCCGGCGCTTCGACGCCGACACCGCGGCGCTGGCCGGGCAGGTGGTCGCGGCCCGAGCCCGGCTCGCGCAAGTGGAGCTGCCCGACGCCGTGCTCCGCCAGATCTGCGCCGTCTGCGGCGCGTTCGGCGTGGACGGCATGCGTGCCGACCTGGTCACCGCCCGGACCGCGATCGCCCTGGCCGCCTGGAGTGGCCGGGACGTGGTGACGGAGGAGGATATCCGCACCGCGGCCCGGCTGGCCCTGCCGCACCGGCGCCGCCGCGACCCCTTCGACGCCCCCGGCCTCGACGAGCAAGCCCTGGACGATGCCCTGCGGGAAGCAGCCCCCCAGGACCCCAGCGGCCCCGAGGACCCCAGCGGCCCCGAGGACCCCAGCGGCCCAGATGACCCCAGCGGCCCAGATGACCCAGATGACCCAGATGGTCCCGGCGGCCCCAGCGGCCAGCCGAATGGCCACGAGAATCTCTCACCCCAGCCGCCCAGCCAGGCTAGCCAGGCCACAGACGCTCAGCAGGCGGCCCCGCCGAGCGCGCCGGCTTCCCAGCCGGTGTCCCCGGCGGCCCCGTTCCGCGCCCGGCTGCTGACCGTGCCCGGCGTGGGCGAAGGCGCCCCAGGCCGCCGCTCCGCCGCCCGCGGCCCGTTCGGCCGCACCGTGAGCGCCCGCGTCCCGCAGGACCGCCCCTTCGCCCTGCACCTCCCCGCCACCGTCCGCGCCGCCGTGGTCCGCGGGCCGAACGCCACTCCGCCCGCACCCGCCTCCCAGGCCCCCAGCCCCATGATCGTGAGCAGTTCGGGACAAATAGTGTCCAAAACTGTTCACGATCATGAAATCGCCCGGCGGGCGGCCACCTGGCGCCTAACCCTGGCTCCGGCCGACCTGCGGCAGGCGGTGCGGGAGGGTCGGGAGGGGAACCTGGTGCTTTTCGCCGTGGACGCCAGCGGGTCGATGGCGGCCCGGCAGCGGATGCGCGCGGTCAAGGGCGCAGTCCTGTCGCTGCTGCTGGATGCCTACCAGCGCCGCGACAAGGTGGGGCTGGTCACGTTCCGCGGCGCCGGAGCCGAGCTCGCGCTGCCGCCCACCTCCTCGGTGGAGGCCGCCGCCCGCCGTCTGACCAGCCTGGCCACTGGCGGCCGGACCCCGCTCGCGGCGGGCCTGGCCAAGGCGGCGCGCGTGCTGGCGGCCGAACGGCTGCGGGATCCCCGCCGCCGCGCCCTGCTCGTCGTGGTCACCGACGGCCGGGCCACCAGCGGCAGCGACGCCGACCTGACCAGGGCCGCGGTCATGCTGGCCGGGGTGGCCAGCGTAGTGGTGGACTGCGAGGCGTCGACCCTGCGCCTCGGCCTGGCCGAACGGCTCGCGGTCCAGTTGGGAGCCATGCTGTTCCGCCTTGACGAACTTGAGGCTAGCTCCGGTCTGGCTGGCGTCGCCCGGCAGATGACCCGCGGGCCGGAAAGAAATAGGGTCGCCTGATGCCCCAGGGAAATCCTGAGCACATCCCGGACGACGGCCTCACCACCCGGCAACGGCGCAACCGCCCGCTGGTCATCGTGCACACCGGGCCGGGCAAGGGGAAGTCCACCGCCGCCTTCGGCCTGGCGCTGCGCGCCTGGAACCAGGGGTGGCCGGTCGGGGTCTTCCAGTTCGTCAAGTCGGCGAAGTGGCGGGTCGGCGAGGAGCGGGCGCTCCGCCTGCTCGGCCAGACCGGCCAGGGCGGCGCGGTCAGCTGGAACAAGATGGGCGAGGGCTGGTCCTGGATCCAGCGGGACGCCGGCAGCCAGGCCGAGCAGGCCGCCGAAGGCTGGGCGCAGATAACACGGGACCTGACCGCGCAGACCTACCGCCTGTACGTGCTCGACGAGTTCACCTACCCGATGAAGTGGGGCTGGGTGGACGTCGACGAGGTGCTCAGCGTGCTCGCCGCCCGGCCCGGCCAGCAGCACGTGGTGATCACCGGTCGCGACGCCGACCCCAAGCTGGTCGAGGCGGCTGACCTGGTGACGGAGATGACGAAGGTCAAGCACCCCATGGACGACGGCCAGAAGGGGCAGAAGGGCATCGAATGGTAGCCATCCCGCGCCTGGTCATCGCCGCCCCGGCGTCCGGCTGCGGCAAGACCACAATGGCCTGCGGGCTGATGGCGGCGCTGCGCGCGCGGGGGCTCGCCACCTCCGGGCACAAGGTCGGCCCCGACTACATCGACCCCGGCTACCACGCGCTGGCCACGGGCCGGCCGCCGCGGAACCTGGACCCGTTTCTGTGCGGCGAGGACCTGATCGCGCCGCTGTTCCTGCACGGCGCGGCCGGCGCGCAGATCGCGGTCATCGAAGGCGTGATGGGCCTGTTCGACGGCGTCGACAGTGCTAGCCGGGGGGACGACCCCCCCAGACCCCCCCGCTCCTGGGGGGACCGATCCCCCCAGACCCCCCTTAGGGGGGGCCCGTCCCCCCAGACTCCCCCTGCCCGGGAAGATGCTGGCTTCGGGTCCACCGCGCACGTGGCCCGGCTGCTCGGCGCTCCGGTGGTGCTCGTGGTGGACGCGGCGCGGGCCGGGCGTTCGGTGGCCGCGCTGGTGGCCGGCTTCGCCGGCTTCGACCCGCGGACTCCGGTCGACGGCGTGATCTTGAACCGGGTCGCGTCCGACCGGCACGAACGGCTGCTCCGGGAGGCGCTCGCCTCCTCCAGCATGCCGGTCTACGGCGCGATCAGACGGACCGAACCGATTGCCACGCCGTCCCGGCACCTCGGCCTGATCCCGGCCGCCGAGCGCGAGGCGGTGGCCGGCCAGGCCATTGATCAGATGGGCGCCCTGATCGCCGCCTCCTGCGACCTGGATGCCCTGCTCGCCCTGGCCGGGCGCGCCCCCGCCCTGACTGCTCTGCCCTGGGAACCCCCGGGGACACCAGATCCGACCCGTCCCGCACCGGTCATCGCCGTGGCCGGCGGGCCGGCCTTCACGTTCGGCTACACCGAGCAGACCGAACTGCTCGAGGCGGCCGGGGCGCGGGTGGCCCGGTTCGACCCGCTGCGGGACGAGGACCTGCCCGCGGGAACCGGCGGGCTGATCCTCGGCGGCGGCTTCCCCGAGGTGCACGCGGCCGAGTTGTCCGCCAACGAGCGGCTGCGCGGGCAGGTGGCCGCGCTGGCCCGCCGCGGCGCGCCGGTCGCCGCCGAATGCGCGGGGCTGCTCTACCTGGCCCGGACCCTGGACGACCGGCCCATGTGCGGCGTCCTCGACGTGCGGGCCACGATGACCCCGAAGCTGACCCTCGGCTACCGGCACGCCGTCGCCGTGACGGATTCGGTGCTGGCCCGGGCGGGCGACGTCGTGCGCGGCCATGAGTTCCACCGCACCGTGACGGTCCCGGGCCGCGGTGACCGGCCCGCCTGGCGGTTCGGTACCGGCGAGCTCGAAGGCCATGTCACCGTCACCGGATCGGGCGTGGCGTCCTACCTGCACACGCACTGGGCCGGCCACCCGGCCGCGGCCGCCAGGTTCACCGCCGCCTGCGGCATCGCCGCGGAAGTAACGTCGTGATGAAGCGGCTGATCGGGGTGGGCGTCGGGCCTGGGGACCCAGAACTGGTCACGGTCAAGGCCGTCCGCGTGCTCCGCGAGGCCGACGTGGTGCTGGTCCCGGTACTGGCGGTCCCCGATCCCGGGGCCGATCCCGGCCTCGATCCCGGCGCCGCCGCGCCCCCCGAGAATTTGGGTCCTTTGGGTCCTTTGGGTCCTTTGGGTCCAGGCCGGGCCGAGACGATCATCCGCGCGTACATCGGCGCGGACCGGGTCAAGCGCCTGGAGTTCGCGCTGAACGACACCGGCGGCGTCACGCCGCGGCGAGCCGCGGCCTGGCAAACGGCGGCGGCCGCGGTGGCGGCGGAGTTCGCCGCGGGCGCTGCCACGGTCGCGTTCGGTACCCTCGGCGACCCCAACCTGTACTCGACGTTCAGCTACCTGGCCCAGACCGTCCGCGACCTGGTCCCCGAGGTGACGGTGGAGACCGTCGCCGGCATCACCGCCATGCAGGACCTGGCCTCCCGGGCCGGCATCTCGCTGGCCGAGGGCACCGAACCGGTCACGCTCGTCCCGCTCAACGGCGGCGTCGGTGCCCTGGACCAGGCGCTGGCCGGCGGCGGAGCCGTCGTCGGCTACAAGGTAGGTGCCGCCGCCAGCCCCGCGGCCGCCATCCTGCGGGACCGCCTGCACGCGGCCGGCCGCCTGGACGGCGCCGTCATCGGCTCCCGCCTCGGCCTCGCCGGCGAGGTCGTCGCCCCCGCCGCCGAAGTCCTGCGCCCCGCCGAGGCCGCCACGGATATTCCGTATTTGTCCACCCTGATCGCCCCCGTGCCCCGAATCAGCCGGGGAGGATCGCTGGCCCGTGAGCCTTCCGCCCGGGCCAAAGAGGAGCCTTCCGCCCGGGCCAAAGACGAGCCTTCCGCCCAGGCCAAAGAACTGAGCCCCGGGGGGCGGGTGTTCTTCGTGGGAGCCGGTCCCGGGGCGCCGGACCTGCTGACGCTGCGCGGCGCGCAGGCCATAGCCGCCGCCGACGTGGTGATCTGGGCGTCGAGCCTGGTACACCCGGACGTGCTGACGCACGCACAACCAGACGCCGAGATCGTCGACTCCGCCCAACTCCCGATGGAGGGCGTGCTGCCCTACTACGAGCGGGCGGCCCAGCAGAAACTGAACGTCGCCCGCGTCCACTCCGGTGACCCCTCGCTATGGGGCGCTATCCAGGAACAGCTCGAGCAGTGTCAAACCCTCGGCCTGGACACCGAGATCGTGCCCGGCGTGTCCAGCTTCACCGCGGTGGCGGCGCGGATCGGGCGCGAGCTGACCATCCCGGAGGTCGCCCAGTCGGTGATCTTGACCAGGCTCGGCGGCGGCAAGACCCCGATGCCGCCGGGCGAGCAGGTGGCCGAGTTCGCCCGCCACCAGACGACGATGGCGCTGTTCCTCTCGGCCGCGCGCTCCGGCCAGCTGCAGGACGAACTGCTGGCCGGCGGCTACCCGCCGGACACCCCGTGCGTCGTGGCCTACCAGGTGACCTGGCCGGACGAGCTGATCGAGCACTGCGCCCTGGCCGACCTGGCCGCCACCATCAAGGAACGCAAGCTCTGGAAGCACACGCTGGTGCTGGTCGGCCCTGGCCTGGCCGTCGGCGGCAGCCGCTCCCACCTGTACCACCCGGGTCATTTCCACGGATACCGCAAGGCGGACCTGCAGGCCAGGAAGGAACTTCGCAAAACCTCCAAACCACGGCCGGTAAACCCGTGACCTCCCGCGACGAACCCGAACTGCGAGAACCCGACCTGCCGCGGACGGCGAAGGTCAGGAAGCAGGCGCTGCGCACCGGCTGGACCACCGGGACCTGCGCGGCGGCGGCCGCGAAGGCGGCCACCGCCGCGTTGCATACCGGCGAGATCCAGCGAACCGTGGAGATCGGCCTGCCGTCCGGCCAGCGGGTCCGGTTCCCGGTGGATACATGCACCATGTCGCGCACCCAAGCCGAAGCGGTGGTGGTCAAGGACGCCGGCGACGACCCCGACGTCACCCACGGCGCGCGGCTGACCGCCACCGTACGCTGGCGCCCAGAGCCCGGACTCGAGCTGGACGGCGGTGTGGGTGTGGGGGTGGTCACCAAGCCGGGCCTCGGCCTGGAGGTGGGCGGGCCCGCCATCAACCCGGTCCCGCGCGCGATGATCACCCAGTCGGTCGGCGAGGCTATCGACCTGGCCCGGAGGGGCGTCCGGGTGATCATCTCGGTCCCCGACGGAGAGAAGATGGCCCGTAAGACCACCAACGCCAGGCTCGGCATCATCGGCGGGATCTCGATCCTCGGCACCACCGGCATCGTCCGGCCGTTCTCCACCGCATCCTGGCGGGCCAGCGTGGAGCAGGCGATCTCGGTGCTGGCCGCCCAGGGCGAGGACACGGTGGTGCTGTGCACCGGCGGGCGCACCGAGAAGGGCGCCATGAAGCTCCTGCCGCACCTGCCCGAGGTGTGCTTCGTGGAGGTCGGCGACTTCACCGGCGCCGCGCTGCGCCGCGCCGTGGAGCACGGGCTGACCCGCGTCATCTTCGCCGGCATGGCCGGCAAGCTCACCAAGCTGGCGGCCGGCGTGCTGATGACGCACTACACGAGATCCAAGGTCTCGCTGGACTTGCTCAAGGCCATCACCCAGGCCGCCGGCGGCGACCAGGACCTGGCCGAGCGGGTCGCCAGCGCGAACACCGCCCGGCACGCGGCCGAACTCTGGGAGGAGGCCGGCCTGCTGCCCGCTGCGGGCCGCGAACTGTGCGCTCGCGCCGCCCGCGTCCTCAGCCGCTTCTCCGCCGAACTGGCCGCCCGAGAACAAAAGACCACACCACAGATCGGTGTCATCATGGTCGACTTCACCGGCCAGACCAAGATCGCCGAGGCCGCGGCATGAGCCCCGTCGTCACGGTGATCGGCTGCGACGGCCGACCCTTCAGTCCCGAGGCGGCTAAGGTCCTCGCCGCGGCCACGCTCGTCATCGGCGCACCCCGGCATCTCGAGGCCGACCCAAACTCCCCGATCCCACCCGGCGCGGAACGTGCCGAGATCAAGCACCTTGACCAGGCCCTCGACACCCTGGACGCGCACTCCGGCCACGTAGCCGTGCTCGCTTCCGGTGACCCGGGCTTGTTCGGCATCGTCCGCGTGCTGCGCGCCCGCGGCCTAAGGCCCAGCGTCCTCCCGGCTACCTCCTCGGTGACGCTCGCCTTCGCCCGGCTGGGCCTGGACTGGGACGATGCCCTGGTGCTCTCCGCCCACGGACGGGATCCCAAGCGTGCGCTCGCCGCCGCGCTCGCGCACCCCAAGGCCGTCATCCTGACCGCGCCCCGGACCGCCACGGCCCGCGACCTCGGCGCCGAACTGCTGGCCGCGGGCAAGAAGGTGTACGTCGCCGAATGCCTCGGCACCCCGCAAGAGCGGATCACCGACCTCGCCGCCGAACCCGCGGAGTCTACAAGAACCTTCGCCGAGCCGAACATCCTCGTCACGGTGGACCCCGAGGCCCCGGGGAGCCAGCAAGCGCCGAGCGAGCCGCGCTGGCTGGCCGGCCACCAGGGCGCCCCGGACGGCTGGGCCCTGCCCGAGGACGCGTTCACCCACCGCGACTCGATGATCACCAAGGCGGAGGTCCGCGCGCTGGTCCTGGCCCGGCTCGGCCCGGCCCCCGGCCGCGTCATCTGGGACGTCGGCGCGGGCTCGGGTTCGGTGGCGGTGGAGTGCGCCCGGTTCGGCGCCTGGGTGATCGCGGTCGAGGCGGACCAGGCCCAGTGCGACCGGATCCGCCAGAACGCCGCCGATCACGGCGTCCGCCTGCGGGTATGCCAGGGCCGCGCGCCGGAGGCGCTCAATGGCCTGCCGCCCGCGGACGCGGTCTTCGTCGGCGGCGGCGACCGCGCCGTGCTGGCCGCCGCCGTCAAGACCGCCAACCCCGGGCGCGTCGTGGTCACGCTGGCCGCCGTCCAGCGGGTCGCGGAGACCAGCGACCTGCTCACCGACCTGGGCTACCATCCCGAGGGCGTCCAGCTCCAGGCGTCCCGCCTCGCCCCGCTCCCCGCCGGCCAGTTGCGGCTCGCCGCCCAGAACCCGGTCTTCGTCCTGTGGGCGCAGCGATGATCGGCCTGGTCGGCGTCACCGCCGCGGGCCGGGCCGCCGCCGACCGCCTGGCCAAGGCGTGGCCCGACGCGCGCCGCTACGACAGCCCCGCCGCCGTAGCGCTGCCCCGGGCGTTCAAAGAATGCGACGCCATCGTCTGCTTCCTCGCCGTCGGCGCCACCGTCCGGCTGCTCGCGCCGCTGCTGACGGGCAAGCACGAAGACCCCGGGGTAGTCTGCGTCGACGAGGCGCTGCGCTTCGCGGTTCCGGTGCTCGGCGCCCACCAAGGCGGCGGCAACGCGCTGGCCCGCCGGATCGCGGAAACCCTGGGCGCCGAACCGGTCATCACCACGGCTAGCGACGCCGCCGACCGCATCGGGCTCGACGAGTTCGGCGCTGACCTGGGCTTCCGCATAGAGCCGGGCAGCGACCTAGCCGCCGTGGGCGCCGCGATCTTGTCCGGCGACCGGGTCACGTTCACCGCCGACCAGGAATGGCCGCTGCCCCCGCTGCCCCCGAACGTGGTCCGCACGGACCGGCCGGAACCAGGGGTTCCCGCCGTCGTGGTGACCGATCTCACCATCGATTTGACCGAACGGGCTGCGGTTTACCGTCCCCCGTCCCTGATCGTGGGCGTCGGGACGAGCCGCGGTGCGCCGGTCGCGGAGATTGGCCAGCTCATCGACAGCACGCTGGGAGAGCTTGGGCTGTCAGCGAGCTCCGTTCGGTATATCGCTACCGCGGATGTGAAGGCGGGCGAGCCGGGTTTGCTGGCGGCCGCGGCCGGACGCGGGTGGCCGGTGGTCACCTTCCCGGCCAGCCGGCTCGCGGCGGTGCCGGTGCCCAACCCGAGCGAGGTCGTCCGGCGGGTGGTGGGCACGCCCAGCGTCGCGGAGGCGGCGGCGCTCATCGAGCCGGGGGCCACGCTGCTGGCCGCCAAGCGGGCCAGCGCGCACGCCACGGTCGCGGTGGCCCGGGGCCGGCCGCGGGGTCGGCTGGCGGTGATCGGGATCGGGCCCGGCGCCCGGGACCTGATGACACCGCGCGCGGTAACCGAACTTCGCCGCGCCGCCGTGGTCGCCGGCCTCGACGCCTACCTGGAGCAGGTCGCCGACCTGCTGCGCCCGGGGACGCGGGTGCTGGCCAGCGGCCTGGGCGCGGAGCGGGAGCGGGCCGCCGAGGCGGTGGCGCAGGCCCGGGCCGGGCGGGCGGTGGCGCTGATCGGTTCGGGCGACGCGGGCGTCTACGCCATGGGCAGCCCGGCGCTCGAGATCGCCGACGACGCGATCGACGTGACGGTGGTGCCCGGGGTGACCGCCGCGCTGGCCACCGCGGCCGTGCTGGGCGCTCCGCTCGGCCACGACCACGTCATGATCTCCCTGTCCGACCTGCACACGGCCTGGCCGGTCATCGAGCGGCGGATCACCGCCGCCGCCGAGGGGGACCTGGTGACCTGCTTCTACAACCCGGCCAGCAAAAAGCGGACCTGGCAGCTGCGGCGGGCGCTGGAACTGCTGGCCGCGCACCGGCCCCCGGCCACCCCGGTCGGCTGGGTCAGGGACGCCAGCCGGCCGGGCCAGTCCGCGTCGCTCAGCACGCTGCGCGACTTCGATCCCGGCCTGGTGGACATGCACACGCTGGTCGTCGTCGGCTCGTCCCGCACCCGTGTCCAGGCCGGCCGGATGGTGACGCCGCGTGACTACCGGTGGGCCGAATCGTGAACTTGGTGGTCACCGACCAGTGCCGCGGCTGTGGCGCGTGCCTGCTCACCTGCCCCGGGCACGCGATCCGGCCGGGGGCCGGGCGCCCGCTGGTCGTCCTCGACGATCTGTGCACCGAATGCGGCGAGTGCGTGGAGATCTGCCCGGCGGACGCGATAGAGGTGTTGCTATGACCGAGGTGCATCCCATCGAAGCTGAGTCGTACCGCATCCTGCGGTCCCGGATCGACCTGAGCGCGCTGCCCCCGCTTACCCGGGCCGTGACCGAGCGCATCATCCACGCGACCGCCGACTTCGACTACGTCACCGACCTGGTCTGCGACGAGGCGGCGCTGGCGGCCGGGGTCGAGGCGCTGCGCCGCGACGCGCCGGTCATCGCGGACGTGGCCATGGTCGCCTCGGGCATCACCGGGTACCCGGTGATCTGCAGGATCGGCGACTCGCTTTCGGCCCGGCTGGCACGCACCGCGAACATCACGCTCAGCGCGGCGGCGGTCCGGCTGGCGCACGGCGAGGCCGGGCCGGGCGCGATCTGGCTGGTGGGCTGCGCGCCGACCGCGCTGGCCGAGATCATGACCAGGCAGGTCGAGCCCGCCCTGGTCATCGGCGTCCCGGTGGGCTTCGTCGGCGCGGCCGACGCCAAGGACACCCTGCGCGCCAGCGGCCTGCCGGCCTTGAGCAACGTCTCGGAGAAGGGTGGTTCCGCAGTGGCGGTGGCCGCGTTCAACGCCTTGCTGCGGATCGCCAGGGGCCCCGCCGC
This sequence comes from uncultured Actinomycetes bacterium, assembly GCA_963769715.1. Taxonomy (GTDB): domain Bacteria; phylum Actinomycetota; class Actinomycetes; order Streptosporangiales; family Streptosporangiaceae; genus Palsa-504. The sequence goes on along the minus strand of CAVYNE010000031.1, from coordinate 271,140 downwards.
GGACGCACCAGCTGACGCGGGGTCAGCTCAATGAGGCCGGGCCCATGAGGCCGGCACCCCCGAGACCGGCCCCCTCAAGACCGGCACTGCTGCTGGCCGCGCACGGGACCCGCGACCAGGCCGGGATCGCGGCCTTTAACGCGCTGGCCGAGCGCGTCGGCGGCTTGGCCGCCGAGGACGGGACGCGGGTGGCGGGCGGCTTCATCGAGCTTTCCGCGCCGCCGCTCCGCGCCGCCGTCGCCACCCTGGTGAACGGGATCCCGGCCAACATGGTCGCGGTGCCGATGATGCTGTCCGCGGCCGGGCACGCCAAGGGCGACATCCCCGCGGCGCTGGCCCGCGAGCGCACCCGGCATCCGGGCCTTAGCTGGACCTACGCCCGCCCCCTCGGCCCGCACCCCGCGCTGGTGGACCTCCTGGCGGCACGGATCGCCGCCGTCGGCGGCGATCAGGTACCCGCCGTCCTGGTCGTCGGCCGCGGCTCCACCGACCCGGACGCCAACGCGGACGTGGTCAAGACCGCCCGGCTGTTGTGGGAGGGCCGGGACTACCCGCTCGCCGAGACCGCCTTCGTCTCGCTGGCCCGGCCCGATGTGCTCCAGGGCCTGGAGCGGTGCCGCCTGCTCGGCGCGCGGCAGATCGTGGTGGCCAGGTACTTCCTGTTTCCCGGCGTGCTGCCCGACCGGGTGGCCGCGCAGGCCGGCCAGTACGCCGCCGCGCATCCCGAACTGGACATCAGGTACGCCGACGTGCTCGGCGACTGCGACGAGATCGCCGCGCTGGTCTACGAGCGGTATCACGAGGCGCTGGCAGGAGATATCCGCATGAACTGCGACATGTGCGTGTACCGGATCGCGATGCCGGGGTTCGAGCATCGCGTCGGCGAGCCCCAGCATCCCCACGATCACCCCCATGACCACGCCCATGGATAACAGCTATCCGCCAGAGCAGCGCGATGTCATCTACCGGGTGATCGCCGAGCGGCGCGACGTCCGCCGCGGGTTCCGGCCGGACCCGGTGCCCGCCGACGTGCTCGGCCGGGTGCTGGCGGCGGCCCACCAGGCGCCGTCGGTGGGCTTCTCGCAGCCGTGGGACTTCATCGTGATCACCGAGCGGGCGCGACGGGAGCGGATCGCGACGCTGGCCCGCCGTCACGCCGGCGAGTTCGCGGCGGACCTGCCCGGCGCGCGGGCCCGCGCGTTCGACAAGCTGAAGATCGAGTCGATCCTCGACACGCCGGTCAACATCGTGGTCAGCTGCGACCGCACCCGCGGTGGCCGGCACACGCTCGGCCGGCACGCCCAGCCGCAGACCGCCGAGTTCTCCAGCGTGCTCGCGGTGGCGAACCTCTGGCTGGCGGCCCGGGCCGAGGGCCTCGGCGTCGGCTGGGTGAGCTTCTTCGACGAGCGCGAGCTCGCCGCCGAGCTCGGGCTGCCCGCGCACCTGGCGGTGATCGCCTACCTATGCGTGGGGTACGTCACCGGGTTCGCGGCCGAGCCAGAACTTGCCACGTCCGGCTGGGCCCGTCGCCGGCCGGTGTCGTGGGCGGTGCACGCCGAGGAGTTCGGCCACCGCGGAATGCCAGGGGAGGCACCAGTGGACCCGCTCGCCGACCTGATCGCGGCGATCACCCCGCCCGACGCCGAGGCGATGACCGCCGCAGTCGAACGGCAGGACCGGATGACCAAGCCGCGCGGCTCGCTCGGCGTCCTCGAAGAGGTATCCGTGCGGCTGGCGGGGCTGGCGGGCAGCTGCCCGCCGCCGCTGCCCGAGCCGGCCTGCGTCGCGGTGTTCGCCGCCGACCACGGCGTGCACGCGCAGGGGGTCAGCCCGTGGCCGCAGGAGGTGACCGCCCAGATGGTCGCCAACTTCCTGGCCGGCGGGGCGGTGGTCAACGCGTTCGCGGCCCAGGCCGGGGCCGAGGTCACGGTGGTCGACGTGGGGGTAGCCGCCGACCTCGAACCGGTCCCCGGGCTGCTGCCCCGCAAGATCGCGCGGGGCACCGCGGACTTCACCGAGGGACCCGCGATGACCCGGGACCAGGCTGTGGCGGCCCTCGCCGCAGGCGCCGAGATCGCCCGCGACCTGGTCGCGGCGGGCAACCGGTGCCTGGTCACCGGCGACATGGGCATCGCCAACACCACTGCCTCCGCCGCGCTGGTCTGTGCCTTCACCGGAGCCGACCCGGCCGACGCGACCGGCCGCGGCACCGGGATCGACGCGGCCACCTACGCGCGCAAGATCGAGGTGGTCTGCCGCGGCCTGGCCAGGCACTCGCCCGATCCGGCCGACCCGGTGGGCGTGCTCGCGGCGTTCGGCGGCTTCGAGCACGCCGCCCTGGCCGGGTTCATCCTCGGTGCCGCCGCGCTGCGCGTTCCGGTGATCCTGGACGGGGTCATCGCCGGCGCCGCCGCGCTGGCCGCCTTCGCCTTGGCCCCCGACGCGATCGCCGCCTGCTTCGCCGGTCACCGCAGTGCCGAGCCCGGCCATACGGTTACCCTTAGCTACCTGGGGCTACGCCCGCTCGTAGACCTGGGGCTGCGGCTCGGCGAGGGCACCGGCGCCGTGCTGGCCCTGCCCCTGGTGCAAAGCGCGGCGCGCGCGCTGCGTGACGTCGCAACCTTCGATTCCGCCGGCGTAGCGGACAAACTCCAGTAACCCGAAGGAACCATGGATCCGTACTTGCTAGGGCTCCGCCTGGGGGGCCGGCGCGTCGTCGTAGTCGGCGGGGGAGGGGTCGCGTCCCGCCGGGTGCCCGCGTTGCTCGATGCGGGCGCGGAGATCCTCCTGGTGTCCCCGAAGGTCACCGCCTCGCTCGAGGACCTGGCCGCGGCCGGGCGGATCCGCTGGGAGGCGCGCGGCTACCAGCCCGGCGACTGCGCCGGGGCCTGGCTGGTCTGTGCGTGTACGGATGATCCCGGCGTCAACGCGGCGGTCGCGGCGGCGGCCGAAACCCAGCTGACCTGGTGCGTCCGCGCCGACGACGCCGGGGCGTCGGCCGCCTGGACGCCCGCCTCGGGCCGGGCGGGCGACGTCCGGGTGGGAGTGGTCAGCGGCGACCCGCGGCACAGCGCCGCCATCAGGGACGCGGTCGTAGCCGGGCTGCAGTCCGGTGAGTTGAGCCCCGGGGGGTACGGGGGGGCGGCCAGCTCCCCCGTGCGCGGGGGGGTCCCGGGGGGTCGTCCCCCCGGGGCAGGCACAGTGGCCATCATCGGCGGCGGCCCCGGCGATCCCGGTTTGATCACGGTGCGCGGCCGGCAACTGCTCGCCGAAGCCGACGTGGTGCTCACCGACCGGCTGGCGCCCCGCTCGCTGCTGGACGAACTGCGCGATGACGTGAAGATCATCGACGCCGGCAAGATCCCCTACGGCCGGGCGATGGCCCAGGAGCATATCAACGCGGCGCTGATCAGCCACGCCCAAGCGGGCCGTTTCGTGGCCAGGCTCAAGGGCGGTGACCCATTCGTGTTCGGCCGGGGCGCCGAGGAGGTGCTGGCTTGCCTGCGGGCTGGCGTCCCGGTCACCGTCGTGCCCGGCGTCACCAGCGCGGTCGGCGTACCGGCCAGCGCCTGGATCCCGGTGACCCACCGCGGCGTGGCGCAGGAGTTCCACGTCGTGTCCGTGCACGTTCCGCCTGGTGACGAACGGTCTACGGTCAACTGGGAACTGCTCGGGGGCAGTTCGGGGACCCTGGTGCTGCTGATGGCCGTGGAACGGATCGGTGCTGTAGTGCACGAACTGATGCGATACGGACGCAGTCCGGGTACTCCCGTTTCGGTAATCGCAGACGGTACTCTGCCGACGCAGCGCACAATTAACTCAACACTGGAGCAAGTGGAGAGCAGTGTGGCGAAGGAGGGGATCCGGCCGCCCGCGATCGTCGTGGTCGGCGACGTGGTGACCGTCGCCGCGGAGATTACAGAACTCATGCGCGATGTAACCGCCTGACGAACGGGATAAACTCCGCGTGCCAGGCGATCAAGCTGATGGACCCGCTCCGACCCAAGAGACCCTAAGGAGACCCCGATAGGCCTGCCGGGGTTTCCGCGGTGGTTTTGAGGAGGACGTTAAAACGATGGAAGGTCAGGGCGCGGCGGCGTCTGCGGCCGGCGGCCGCGGTGAGCCCGGCGCAGCTGCTGGCGTTGCCGCTGAGCTTGACTGCTATGCCGAGAACCATGTGACCAGTGATAATGCGGACGGTGGTGAGGGTCAGGGGAGTAATGGGGATGACAGTCACGTGATGGTTGCACCGGGTTACCCAGGAGCGTCCGCCCAGGACGCCAGTATGTCGCAATCGCCCGAATCCTCCCAGCCGACGCCGTCGCCCCGAGAAGAGCGGTCATCTCAGGAGTCTCAACCGGAATTGCCGTCTCAGCAGATTGAATCGGACAAACTGGATAACATTGTTAAGCCCGATCGAAACAATAGCGCTGTCGCAAGGGATGAGAATACGGGCCACAACCGGATCGCGGCCGGCGTAAACGCCCCCGCGGTAGACGCTCCCGCGGTAAACGCCCCCCCGGCCGTCACGCCGCCCGAGACCGCGGCCACGGCCGGCTCCGCTCTGCCCGAAACCACCCAGCCCGAAGCTACTTACGACGCGGCCGCCCAGCCCGAGAGCGGCGAGCCCGCGACGGTCCAGTTCCCGGCCGTGCCGCCCGAGGCCACCGGGCCCGTCTCGGATTCAGCTCCCCAAGCCGGCCAGCCTGAGCCCGTGACCGAGCAGTTTCCGGCCGTGCCGCCCGAGGCCACCGGGCCCGTCTCGGATTCAGCTCCCCAAGCCGGCCAGCCTGAGCCCGTGACCGAGCAGTTTCCGGCCGTGCCGCCCGAGGCCACCGAGCCCGTCTCCCATTCCGAGCCCGTGCCCGCCGCGTCCCAGGCCGAGCCCGTGGCGGCCACCGAACCCGACGCCGCCGAGCCAGTCGCCGACGCCGCGCCCTCCGATCCCGCGCCCGCCGTCACGGTCCGGTCCCGGGCGGCCGCTCAGCCGCACGTCCGGGTCGATGCGCGCTTGCTCGAGGCCGCCCTGCTTAACCTCAGGAAGCGGATCGCCGCCATCCCTCTCGTCTTCCAAATCTCCGGTTCTGTCGACGCCAAGGCCGAACGCGGCAAGCTCCTCAGCCAGATCGACGACTATCTGCTGCCCCGGGTGCGCCGCTCCGCCGCGCCGGTGCTCGTCGCCCTGGTCGGCTCCACGGGCGCCGGGAAATCTACGCTGGTAAACAGCATCGTCGGTGCGAACGTGAGCGCCACCGGCGTGCGCCGGCCGACGACGAACAGCCCGGTGCTCGCCTGCCACCCCGATGAGATCGACTGGTTCGCCGAGAACAACTTCCTGCCTACCCTGCCCCGGGTCAGGCAGGAAGGACTGGCCCGGCCCGGCCGGGACGGGCTGCTCGTGCTCGCTGCGAGCGAGGGCATGCCGCGCGGCATCGCACTGCTGGACACGCCGGACATCGACTCGGTAGTGCAGGCGCACCACGAGTTCGCCTACCAGTTCCTCGATGCCTCGGACCTGTGGCTGTTCATGACCAGCGCCAGCCGGTACGCCGACGGGCCGGTCTGGGAGATCCTGCAACACGCCCGGGACCGCAAGGCCTCCCTCGGCGTGGTCCTGTCCCGGATCCCGCAGGCCTACCGGACCGAACTCGTCGACCACTTCAACGCCATGCTGGACGCGAACGGGATCGCGGCCGCGGACCGCTTCGTCATACCGGAGATACCCCTCATCGACGGAATGCTCCCAGCCGATGCCTACCAGCCGATCCGTGACTGGCTCGCTGACACCGCCGACCGGGCCGACCGCCGGGTGGCGGTGCTCTCCCAGAACGATGTCTGGTGTGCTCGACACGTTCAAGACCAGGATCCCTGCCATCGCCGCGCACGTCGAGGCGCAGGTCGTGCTGCGCGCCGAGCTGCGGCGGGCCGCCGAGACCGCGTATGGGAACGCCTTCACCGAGGCCAGCATCGGCATGAAGGACGGCACCCTGCTCCGCGGCGAGGTGCTCGCTCGCTGGGAGGACTGCGTGGTGGGCGGCGACCTGCGGCCGCGCCGTGGCGCCAAGCCCGCCCGGAGCGGAAGCAAGAAGGGCAAGCGCGCACGCCGCGGACCTTCGCGGTCGGCTGCGCTGAACGCCTCACTCCGTTCGGCCATCGAGTCGTACATCGTGTCCGTCGCGGACCGCGCCGCTGAACACGTGGAGGGCAGTTGGCGCGTGGATCCCGCCGGGGCCGTGCTGCTCGCGGACGCGGCCGCCGAGCGGGCCCGCGACGCGCGCACGAAACAGGTGTTCGAGTCCGTCTTCGGGCCCGCCGGTCAGAGCGGTGGCGGCAATCCGGTCGATGCGGACATCAAGGCCGCGGACGAGATCAAGGCCGCCGACGCCGCCCATGCCTCGGCCTTCAGCCGGTCTTCGCCGGACCTGGCGCTGCGGGCCACGCGGGCGGTCGGGGCGTGGCAGGATCACCTGACCCGGCTGGTGGAAGGGGAAGATCTGCGGCCTGCGGCCCGGCGGATCTCCTTCGATGACGAGGCGCTGAGCCTGGTGGTCCTGATGGCGATGCTCGGCGAGGCAGCGCCCCATGCGGCGAGGCCCGGCGTGAGGGTCGCCGCGGCCACGCTGCCAGCCGGACCCGAAGGTGGCAGCGTTTACGCCGAGCCGCTGCGGATGCTGACGTCGGTGTTCGGCGCGGTAACGCTGGCCGAGATCCTGGCCAAGGCGCGCGCCGACCTGCTGGACCGGGTCCGGCTGCTGCTTGACGAGGAGCTGGTCAGGTTCGTTGAGGTGCTCGACGCGGCCGGGGCCTGCGACGACGTCGCGGCCATCCGGCTATACCAGGCGGAATTCTCGCTCGAGGCGGTTAGGTGACAGCGAACACGATCGGGGTAACCGGGCTGGCGCATTCGCGGCTGCCCGACAGGCTCGCCTCGCTCCAAGAGCTGACGAAGATCGGGTCCGGAAGAACCGGATCCGAAGGGTTCAGCCAAGAACTCCTCACCGAGGCGGAAACGCTGCTCCGGCGGTCGGGTGAGCGGATGCGGATGTCCGCCTCGCACACCGTGGTGGCCTTGGCGGGCGGGACCGGCAGCGGCAAGTCCTCGCTGTTCAACGCCCTGGCCGGGGCGAATTTCTCGCCCGCGGGCGTGACCAGGCCGACGACCAAGCACTCGCACGCGTGCGTCTGGGGGATGGAAGGGGCCGCCCCGTTGCTCGACTGGCTCGGCGTGCAGCGGCGCCACCGCTACGCGCGGGCGAGCGCGCTCGACGAGGGCGAAGCGTCGCTGACCGGCATGCTCCTGCTCGACCTGCCCGACCACGACTCGGTGGTCACCGGCTCGGCGGCGCTGGTCGACCGCTTGGTCAAGCTGGCCGACATGCTCGTATGGGTGCTCGACCCGCTGAAATACGCGGATGCGTCCGTGCACCGTCGCTACCTGGTCCCGCTGGCCGGGCACGCCGCGGTGACCACGGTGGTGCTCAACCAGGTCGACACGCTCAGCCCCGACCAGGCCGCCGACTGCGAGTCCGACCTGCGTCGGCTACTCGACACCGAGGGCCTGTCCGAGACTCAGGTGCTGGTGACCTCCGCGACCACCGGCGCCGGACTTAGCGAACTGCGCCGCGTGCTGGCCGGCGCGGTGGCCGCCCGGCGGGCCGCGAGCGACAGGATCACCGCGGACATCGACGCCCTGCTTGAGAGGTTCGCGGTCTACGCCGGGGATTCGGTGCCCGGCTGGCTGCCCCCCACGGCACCCGTACCGTTGCTGTCGGCCGCTTCCGATGCCGCCCCACCGAAACCGGCTGCCACCCCGGTTCCGGCCCGCGCACCCTGGGAGCAGGCGGACAGTGACGAGCGCGAGGGCAACGGCCAGGCCAGGGCGGCCAACTGGCAGCCCTGGCAGACGACCGCCGCGCCGACGCGCCCGTCATCCTCCGCGCGGCCGCCGTGGGAGGACGCGACGCAGGACGGCAACGGCAACGGCAAGCCCGCCGAGGATCCCGCGATCTACGTGCCCGCCGGTGCAGCCGGCACGCTGACGGCGGCGTTCGCGAAGGCCGCCGGGGCGAGGGCGGTGACCGAGACGCTGAACGGGGTACGTGAGCGCAGCGCCGCCGGCTACATCGGCTGGCCGCCAGCTCAACTGGCCGCCCGGCTGCGCGGCGAGGCGCCGGCCCACAAGCTGCTGGCCAGCGACCCCGGCCAGGCCGGGCAGGCGCAGCGATCCGATATCGACAACGCGATCAACGTGTTCGCCAACGAGGTCGGCGGTTCGCTCCCCGAGCCTTGGTCGCGGACCGTGCGGGCGTCGGCGCGGTCGCGAGCCGACGAGGCCCAGTCGGCCCTCGGGACAGCGGTGGCGGAAGGCCTACCGCCGCGCGACAAGGTGATCGGCTGGTGGCGGCTGGTCGCGCTCGCTCAGTGGCTGCTGATGGCGCTGACGCTGGCCGGCCTGATCTGGATCGTGCTGATCCTCGCGTCCGGCAGGTCCGGCGGGTCCGGCGGGACGCATAAGTCAACGTCCCTGATCAACGACGTTTCCCTGGCCCCGTGGCTCGGTGTCATAGTGGTGGCGCTGCTCCTGCTGGGCTGGCTGATCTCGTCGTGGTGCCAGAACATGGTCGTCCTCGCGGCCGACCGCGAGCGCGAGCAGGCGACGCGCGACATCCTGGCCCGGATCGCGACCGTCACCAACGATCTGGTCGTGAACCCAGTCGGCCGCGAACTCCGTGACTACGAGCGGTTCCGGACCGAACTAGCCGCCGCCCGAGACAGCTAGCCGCCGCCCGAGACAGCTCGGGCCTGCCTGCCATATGCGCGGTGAGGCGCGCTGCATGATCGCGGGGTGAGTTCGTTGCAGTGCCGTTCGTTGTCCGATGCGCAGTGGAGCAGATCGAGCCGTTGCTGCCGTCGAACGTCGGTCGGCGTGGGCACCCGTTCGGGGACAACCGCCGGGTGGTCGAGGGAATCGTTTACCGGTACCGGACCGGGATCCCGTGGCGGGACCTGCCGCGCGAGAAGTTCGGGTCGTGGAAGGCTCCGCTGGCGGGCGACCCCCGCACCTGGATGCCGACACCTACAGAGGCCGCAACATCGTCGAGCGGCACTTCAACCTCGCTAAGCAGTGGCGAGGACTGGCAACCCGCTACGACAAGCTCGCCATCACCTACCGCGCTGCCTACATCCTCTGCGCCTGCATCGCCTGGACGCGCGCGTCGGAGCCGAGGCTCTGCGTCAGCCCTGGGTGAGGACGCATAACTCGTTGCCCTCTGAGTCGACGAGGCACATCCATGGCACATCGGGCTGGCCGACGTCGGCGTAAGTGGCGCCCAGAGCCCGCGGCCGGGCCACCTCCGCTCAAAACCGGCCGAGCGCTGAGTCATCCCGAGCCTTGCCCATGGGGACATAACGAGGACACGTTTCGCGGCCCCTCAGTCGAGATCGAACTCGTTGCCCTCGATGTCCTGCATCACGATGCACGACTCGTCGTCGTCATCGGCAGGCAGTAGTCGCACGCGTACCGCGCCGAGCGCGACCAGTCGTGCGCACTCGGCCTCGAGTGTGGCGAGGCGCTCTTCACCCACGAGCCCGGTGCCGACCCGCACGTCAAGATGCAGCCGATTCTTGACGACCTTGCCTTCGGGAACGCGCTGGAAGAACAGTCGCGGGCCCGCACCTGAGGGATCAATACAGACGAACGCTGAACCCTGATGCTCAGGCGGCAGCGAGCGATCGAAATCGTCCCAGGTAGCAACCCCTCCGGTGGCGGCGGTACGACGTACCCCAGCACCTCGCACCAGAAACGAGCGACGCGCTCAGGTTCTGCGCAGTCGAAGGTGACTTGGAACTGCTTGACCGACGCCATCGGTCCACCATAGTGGCGCGTGCTGTTCACCGAGACCCCGGATGTCATCGCCGCGCGGGTCGAGGTCTCGCGTGACATGAGTTGGTGGCGCGTAGCGCTGGCACCCATAGGTCCCATCGGCGAACTCGCGGCATGGCGTCCCCCGTCCAGCTAACGTCGCCCACGCACCGTGGATCGCGACACGCCACCGCCGTCCCGGGGGTCGGCCACCGGCACCGCCATTATATACATATAAGCAGAGCAGATCTGATAATATGTATTCATGATCGCGGTGACTGCCACTCAAGCGGCACGGAGCTTCGCCAGCATCCTCGATGCCGTCGAGCACGGCGAGACTGTGGTCATCACCCGCGACGGGGTGCCGGTCGGCCGGCTCGTCCCGGAACGCCGCACATCAGCGGACCGGCTCAAGGCCGCCCTGCGTGACAACCCTGCGGACGCCGGGTTCGCGGATGATCTTGAGCGCGGGCACGATGACCTGCGGTCCGCCTTCAGCGACGAGGTACGCGGATGGCCAGGCGAGTAATCCTCGATACCGGCGTCCTCATCGCGATCGAGCGCGGCAGGCTCGACGTGGACACGGTCCTCGGCCTTGACGATGCCGCTATCGCGGCGATTACCGCGATGGAACTCCTGGTCGGCGTCGAGCGCGCGGACACCGCGCACCGCCAGGCGCGCGCCGTCCGCGTGGAGGCAATCCTGTTCAGCCTTCCCGTCGAGCCATACAACGTGGGCATCGCCCGGGTGCATGCACGCTTGACGGTAGCAGCGATGGCGAAAGGACGGCCGAGATCCGCAAACGACATGATGATCGCCGCCACGGCCGCCGCAACCAGCCGGATCTTGCTGACCACTGACGCCAGCGCGGGCTTCGACCAGCCCACAGGCGTCCGAACCGAAGTACTTGAGCTTCCCTGACCAGCAGGGGACTCGCACGGATCTCTGCATGGTGCGGCCTCGACGCCTGACGTGGCACTATCGGTCCGGGTCCTGAGTCCGCCGCACCTGTGTCATTAACGCTCGCACGACGGTCCGCCGTTGCACAGGCAGCTCCTGCCGCCCTGGTCGTAGGGGGTGTTGTGCTCCAAGTCAGCCTGAGTGGAGGGCCGCCGGCAGCCCGGCCCGGTGCAGGTGGCGTGGCGGATCTGGCTCAGGTGCCGGAGCTTGACGCCGGGGTCGTGGCCTTTGGCCTCGTACCGGTGGTCGCAGTCGCCGGCTGGGATCGGGTCGAGCCTGACGATCAGGTCCCGTTGTCCGGGTGTCCCGGTGGACAGCCGCCAGATCCCGTATCCGCCGGATGGTCCGGGCTGGTCGGTGGTCTCAGGTAGCCCGTATCCGTCCGTGGCGGTGAAGGCGAACCCCGGGCTGTCCCTGGTCCCGGTTCCGCGGGGCGGGTCGTGTCCATCCGGCGCTGTGGGTTTCTCGCGGTGGCCCTTGGGCTGGGGTCTGGCGCAGCCGTGGCCGATGGCGTGGCCGTCCTGGTCGGTAACGGTGACGCACCAGGTGGTTGCCGGGTTGCGGGCGGCGGCGCGGGCGAGGTCGCGGGCCAGGTCAGGGTCGATGGGGCCCAAGCCGGGGATCTCGCCGGGCCGCTCGGCCAGGCCGAGCAGGGTGGCCAGCGGGGATGGTCAGGTTCACTTTCCCGGCGAACCCGGCCGGCAGCGCGCCGGTTCCCGGCCCCGATGGATCCGGCGGACGGGACTCGCCGCCTCCCATGGCGTCCTGGCCGCCCGCGGTGTCCTGGCCGAGCCGGGAGTCCGTGCCGAGCAACAGATCGATGTAGGCTCGCGCGCGCAGCTCATCCAGACTGCCCGCGAGCCCGGCCTTCTTCAGCTGCCGCGCCCAGGAGGTGATCTTCTGATCCGCGGCGATCACCTGGGCGGGCCGCAGTTCCCGGCCGGCCAGGCCGGCGTTCCCGGACACCTCCGCCCACCGCTCCACCCGCGTGTCCCGCCCGGCTTTCTTCCGCCGCTCCCGCGCCTTATCCGGCGCCACCTCGATCACCGCCCGGGCGATCGCAGACCGCAGCCCGGCCGGGGTCAGCCGCCCCGCCCGGCCCAGCATCAGCGCCTCGGCGGGCTCCAGCACCGCGGTGGCGCGGGCGATGATCTCCGCTTTCTCGGCGTTCACGATACCGTCCAGGAACGCCGCCCTGCTGCCCGGGAGCTTCACCTCCAGGTCGTGCGCCAGGCCGAGCATGTGATCGGCGTCCCACCGGGACTGGCCCAGCACCGAGCACAGCTCACTGGCGGTGAACTCATCCCACACCGCGGGCATCCGCGTCGGCCCCTCCAGCGCGTAACCGGGAGCCGGACGACGCCGGATCAGCTCGCCGACCGCGGCATGCTTGCGGGCCGCGGCGTGCGCCTCCACCCGGTCCCACGCGCACAGCACGCCGAGGACCTCATCATCGCAGGCGCCGTCAAACCGGTCATCTGCTCCCGCGGCCTCGCCGGCGAACCCGGCCAGCTCGGGACGGCCGGGCATCGTGTCCATCAGCATCCCGGTCGCGAACTGGGCCGCCCGGCCCGGGTACTCGCCGGGGAACCGGCGGGCCGAGCCTGGCTGGCCCGGGCCCCGGCGCGCCGCGGCGATCGCGGCCAGCGCACCGGTCGCACCCAGCCGGGCCGCGTTCGCGGCCGCACGGCCCTCATCTTCAGAGACCTGCCGGCACTGCGCGGTGATCTCCGCCAGGTCATAGTCCTCCGGCGGCGGGTCGTCGTCCGGGTCCGGGTCTCCTTCCTCGAGCCACCACGGCGCATCGTCGTCGGTGATCGCGTCCAGCAGAGCCTGCTGCTCTTCCTCCGTCATCGGGTCCGGGCAGGTCACCACCGGCTCCCAGGCCACCGGCTCTCCACGCCGGGTCGCCGGAGGGCTCAGGGGAGCTCGCGGCGGTCCTCGTCCCCTTCGGCAGGCCCGTCGGCCGGCAGTGCTGCCATCCACCCTCCATCCCGGATCTTGGTCCCCGCCGAAGGCTATTAATCGAAACTATACTCGGACGACAACCGGCATGGTGTGCCGCCTAAACCCGGGCCAGTCCGGATGCCGGCGCCAGTCCGGATGGGAGCGCCTGCCCGGCAGGCTCGCAGCCCAGCCACGGGTGTCCCTTTCGCCACGACCGGGGCCACCGTGACCTGGCAGGATCGAAGCCGACGGGAGCAGCGCTGGTAGCCAGAACAAGGGGGACACGTCACGATGGTAGAAGAGCGACCGAATTGGCGCACGGGGAAGATCTGCTACATCGAAATTCCCGCCACGGATGTGGCCCGCTCCGCCGAGTTTTACCAGCAGGCGTTCAGCTGGAAAGTGAGGCAGAGAGGTGACAGTTCCACGTCCTTCGATGACACCGTTGGGGAGGTCAGCGGGACCTTCGTCGTCGGCCGCCCGCCTGCCCCCGAGCCTGGCTTCGGTATCTACATCATGGTGGCCGACGCCGAGGCCACCCTGGCGTCGGTGCGGGCCGCAGGCGGCGAGATCGTCCGGCCGGTAGACCAGGCCGCGGGTGAGGTATTCGCCTGGTTCAAAGATCCCGGCGGCAACACCCTCGGCGTCTACCAGCAGCCCGGCCTAGCGCAGACCGCGGCGGCCGAGGCCAGCGCCCCCGAGGCCAGCGCCCCCGAGGCCAGCGCCCCCGAAGCCAGCGCCCCCGAGGCCAGCGCCCCCTCGGACGACACCGTGGACCTCGGCCGCATGCTGGACCTGGCCACCCCCTGGTGCCTCCATGCGGCCGCGACCTTGCGCATCCCCGAACACATCTCCGCGGGCCGCACCGGCATAGCCGAACTCGCTGAGGCGGCCGACTGTGACCGCGACGCCCTGCATGCTGTTCTCGCCCATCTCGTCTCCAAGGGCGTGTTCGCGGAGGAAGCGCCCGGGCGGTTCGCGTGCAACCGCGCCGCCGAGCAGCTCTCGGCGGCAAGCTTCCTCGACCTCGACGGCATCGGCGGCCGGATGGCCCAAACCTGGGGGACGCTGCTCGACTACGTCCGCACCGGCCAGCCGGCCTACCAGCAGGTGTTCGGGCTGCCCTTCTGGGAGGACCTGGCCGCCCATCCGCAGATCGCGGCGGAATTCGACGCGCTCATGGGACCGGCCGGGCACGGCATCCCCGACTTCGACATCGAGCTCAGCGACGGGTGGGACCAAGTCCGCACCGTCGTCGATGTCGGCGGCGGGACCGGGGCCATGCTGGCCTCGCTGCTCCGGCGTCACCCTCGAGCACAAGGCATCCTCGTTGACCTCCCGGGCCCGGTGGCCCGGGCCGGCGAGATCATCGACAGCTTCGGAGTCTCCAGTCGGATGACGGTCAATGGGCAGAGCTTCTTCGATCCACTCCCGGCCGGAGCCGACCTCTACCTGCTGAAGAGCGTCCTCAACGACTGGGCCGACGAGCCGACCGTAGCCATCTTGCGCCGCTGCGCCGAGGCCGCCGCGGAGGCCGCGGTCCCGCCACAGGCGGTCCCGCCACAGGCGGTCCCGCCGCAGCCGACCCGGCCAAAAGGCACAATAGCTATCCTCGGCGGCGTCTCGGCCGACGAAACCCCCCGTTCCCTGGGTATCGACATGCTGGTGGCGGGCGGGAAGACCAGCACGCTCACGCAGTTCACCGAGCTTGCGCGGCAAGCCGGCCTCGAGGTTGTCGCCGCGCGCACGCAGTCATCCGGCCGGTTCGTAGTCGAGTGCCGGCCCGCCAGGCCATAAGCCGCAAAGCCATAGAGCCGCAAAGACAGGCCACAAAGACAGGACCGCCCATGACCCAGGATCCCGAAACCACCCGAGCGCTCGGCCTCGTTCACGGCCAGGTCTGCTACCTTCAGCTGCCAGCGGCCGACCGCGGCCGGGCAGCTACGTTCTACCAGGCGGTTTTCGGCTGGCAGATCGAAGCGCACTACCCGGACTTCGAGACGCCCGGCCTTATCGGCCAGTGGGTCGAGGACCGACCGCCTGCCCGGGAGGCCGGGCCCATGCTCTGGATCCACGTGGCCGACATGGCCGAAGCCCTCGAACTGGTCACAAAGAATGGCGGCGAGGTCCTCGAGCCTCCCGCCCCTGACGGCCCAACCCGCACCCTCGCCACGATCATCGACCCGGGAGGCAACCCCATCGGCCTGGCCGGCCACGCGCCGCCGCCGTGACCAAGCCAGCGCCACCGCAACCGCGCCGCCGTCCTGACCAGGCCACCCAGGATTCCGCTCCAGGCGGAACAGCCACGGGGAAGCCCCCATCCGATGGCGTGGTTACAGTGTAATCCTGTAATCATCCTGCACGGCTGGGAGATGTCATGGAGGCCAGTCACCCCCTGGACGCATATTCGCAGATCGTTTCCTCTGTGGCCGAACGGCTCACGCCCAAGGTCGCGAGCCTCCGCGTGCCCCGTGGCCAAGGCCGAGGCCAAATCGGGGAGAGCCTCGGCTCCGGCGTGGTCTTCACCGGCGACGGGTTCCTGCTGACCAACGCCCACGTAGTCGGAAAGTCCACTAGCGGCACCGCGTCGTTCTCCGACGGTACGTCGACGCCGTTCCGGGTAGTGGGCGTGGACCCGCTGTCCGATCTGGCGGTGCTGCGCGCCAACGGCCCGACCCCGGAGCCCGCTGAGCTCGGCGAGGCCGACAAGCTCGTGGTCGGGCAGCTGGTGGTGGCGGTCGGCAACCCGCTCGGCCTGGCAGGCTCGGTGACGGCCGGCGTGGTCAGCGCGCTCGGCCGATCCCTACCGGCCCGCGGGCGCGTGATCGAGGATGTCATCCAGACCGACGCCGCGCTCAACCCGGGCAACTCGGGCGGCGCGCTGGCCGACGCGGACGCCCGCGTGGTCGGCATCAACACCGCCGTGGCTGGCGTGGGTCTAGGCTTGGCCGTCCCGATCAACGACACCACGCGGCGGATCATCTCGGCGCTCATGCGTGACGGCCGGGTCCGGCGGGCCTATCTGGGCCTGGCCATGATGCCGGGCCCGGTGCCCGCCAACTGGCGCGAACGGCTCGGCCGGACGACCGGCCTGCTCGTGGCCCAGGTGGTCAGCGGCGGACCCGCCGACCGGGCCGGCCTGCGCGCAGGGGACCTGCTGCTCACCGCCGGGGGACAGCCGGTAAGAACCTCCCAGGACCTGCAGCGGCTGATGTTCGCCGAAGCGATCGGCCGGCCCCTGGCTATCACCGTCATGCGTAACGGAGCCCTAGTCGACGTCATCGCTGAGCCATCGGAGCTAGTGGCGGCTTGAGGCGCCAGCGTAACCGCTAGCGACCGAGCCAAGGTCGACTTGCCGGAACCCGAGGTTCCAATCACCGAGACCCGCCGCACAGGCGCCGAACACACAGGCGCCGAACCCAGCAATGGTCCACCCTGCTTGTCACCCTCATTTCCGCCCGGCCATGATGGGCACATGATCGCCAGCAGGAAGGACCCGCTCTCATGAGCGCACAGCACGAACCGGTCCGCGCGCCGCGCGGCTCGCAGCGCACCTGCAAGGGCTGGGCGCAAGAAGCCGCGATGCGCATGCTGATGAACAACCTCGACCCCGAGGTGGCCGAACATCCCGACCAGCTCATCGTCTACGGCGGCTCCGGCCGCGCCGCCCGCAGCTGGGACGCGTACGCCGCAATAATCAAAACCCTCCAGGACCTCAACGACGACGAGACCCTGCTCGTCCAGTCCGGCAAGCCCGTCGGCGTCCTAAGAACTCACGAATGGGCGCCGCGGGTGCTCATCGCCAACTCCAACCTGGTCCCGCAGTGGGCGACCTGGGAGGAGTTCCGCCGCCTCGAGCAGCTCGGCCTGACCATGTACGGCCAGATGACCGCCGGCTCGTGGATCTACATCGGCACGCAGGGCATCCTGCAGGGCACCTACGAGACCTTCGCCGCCATCGCGGCCAAACGGTTCGGCGGCTCGCTGGCCGGGACGATCACGCTGACCGCCGGGCTGGGCGGCATGGGCGGCGCGCAGCCGCTGGCGGTGACCATGAACGGCGGCGTGGTCATCTGCGTGGAGTGCGACCAGTCCCGGATCACCCGGCGGATCGAGCACGGCTACCTCGACGAGCAGGCAGAAGACATGGACGACGCCATCCGCCGCGCGACAGCCGCCAAGGACAAAGGCCAGCCGCTGTCCATCGGCCTGCTCGGCAATGCCGCCGACGTGTTCCCGGCCCTGCTCAAGAGCAACGCCCCCATCGACATCGTCACCGACCAGACCTCGGCCCACGATCCCCTCACCTACCTGCCAAGCGGCATCGCTTTCGAGGACATGGCCGTGCTCCGGGCCGAGGACCCGGAGGGCTTCACCCAGATCGCCCGCGAGTCGATGGCCGCCCACGTCGCCGCGATGGTCGGCTTCCTGGACGCGGGGGCCGAGGTCTTCGACTACGGCAACTCGATCCGCGGCGAGGCCGAGCTGGCCGGCTACCAGCGGGCCTTCGACTTCCCCGGCTTCGTCCCCGCCTACATCAGGCCGCTGTTCTGCGAGGGCAAGGGCCCGTTCCGCTGGGCCGCGCTGTCCGGCGACCCGAAGGACATCGCGGTCACCGACCAGGCCATCCTCGACTTGTTCCCGCAGAACGAGGCGCTGGCCAGGTGGATCAGGCTGGCGCAGGAGAAGGTGCACTTCCAGGGGCTGCCGGCCCGGATCTGCTGGCTCGGCTACGGCGAGCGGCACCTGGCCGGCCTGCGCTTCAACGAGCTGGTCGCCAGCGGCGGCCTGTCCGCCCCGGTGGTGCTCGGCCGCGACCACCTGGATTGCGGCTCGGTCGCCTCGCCGTACCGGGAGACCGAGGCGATGGCCGACGGCTCCGATGCCATCGCCGACTGGCCGCTGCTGAATGCGCTGGTCAACACGGCCTCCGGCGCGTCGTGGGTGTCCATCCACCACGGCGGCGGCGTGGGCATCGGCCGCTCCATCCACGCCGGCCAGGTCTGCGTCGCCGACGGCAGCGAGCAGGCTGGACAGAAGCTGGAGCGGGTGCTGACCAATGACCCGGCGATGGGCGTGATCAGGCACACCGACGCCGGCTACGACAAGGCCGCGACGGTCGCCACCGAACGCGGCGTCCGCGTCCCCATGGCAAGCGGATGAGCTTCGCCGGTCTCTGGCGCGAACTCGAGCCGCTCGGCCGCGACCCCGGGACCGGCGGCTACCGCCGCTACTCCTGGACCGAGGCCGACGCGCAGTGCCGCGCCTGGTTCGCCCGCCAGGCGGAAAAGCTCGGCCTGACCGCGCAGCCAGACAACAACGGCAACCTGTGGGCCTGGTGGGACCCGAAAACCCCGAATACCCCGAATACCCCGACAAGCGCCGCCAGGGAAAACGCCATCGTCACCGGCAGCCACCTGGACTCGGTCCCTGACGGCGGGGGCTACGACGGAGCGCTCGGCGTCGCGTCCGCGCTGGCCGCCGTGGAAATGCTGAAGGACAAGAACTTTTATCCCGAACGGGCCCTCGCACTTGCCCTGTTCACCGAGGAAGAAGGCGCTCGGTTTCGCGTTCCCTGCCTGGGGAGCCGCCTGATGACCGGGGCCATCGATCCGGAAACCGCCCGCGGCCTCACCGACGACGACGGCGTCGCGCTGGCCGCGGCGATGGCGGCCGCAGGCGCCGACGCGAGCCTGCTCGGTCCCCGCGAGGACCTGCTCGAGAGCATCGGCGCGTTCGTCGAACTGCACGTCGAGCAGGGCCGCGCGCTCGCCCCGCTGGGCGCCGCCGTCGGCCTCGCCAAGGGCATCTGGCCGCACGGCCGGTGGCGGCTCGACTTCCGGGGCCGCGCCGATCACGCGGGAACCGCCCGGCTCGCCGACCGCAAGGACCCTATGCTGCCCTACGCCAGAACGGTGCTCGCGGCTCGCCGCGCGGCCGCGGATACCGGAGCGCTGGCCACGATCGGCAAGGTGATCGCCGAGCCCGGCGGCGCCAACGGAGTCTCCGCCGCGGTAACGGCCTGGCTGGACGCCCGGGCACCGGATGAGGCCAGGTTGGAGAAGACCCTCACCGCGGTCCGTTCGGCATCAATGAGATACTCCGCCGAGTGCGGGGTCACGCTAAGCGTGCGGCAGGAGTCGTACACCCCGCCCGTCCATTTCGACCAGGGGCTGCGGGACCGGATCGAGGGCGTGCTCGCCGCGGCCGGGTTGCATGCGCCGGTGCTGTCCACCGGGGCCGGGCACGACGCCGGGGTCCTCGCCGCCCGGGTGCCGGCGGCCATGCTGTTCGTGCGCAACCCCACCGGCGTCTCCCATTCGCCCGCCGAATACGCCGACCTGGCCGACTGCGAAGCCGGCGTCCGCGCGCTCGCCCTAGTCCTCGAGGACCTAGCCCGGTGACCCGCCGCCTCCCCGGACCGGACCTGCCCCGATGATCCGCCGCTGGCTCGCCGACCTGGCCTGGCTCTCCGGCCGCGGCGTCTGCCGCGACGTCCTGATCGAAGCCGACGGAGAGCGTTTCACTTCCGTTACCCCCGCGGCCGCCCCACGCGCCGAGGCGGAACACCTCCCCGGCCTCACCCTGCCGGGGTTCGCCAACGCGCACTCGCACGCCTTCCACCGCGCCCTGCGCGCCGTCACTCAGGCTGACCGCGGCACGTTCTGGACCTGGCGCGAGCGGATGTACGAGGTCGCGGCCCGGCTCGACCCCGACAGCTACCTGACGCTGGCCCGCGCCGTGTACGCCGAGATGGCGCTGGCCGGGGTGAGCTGCGTGGGCGAGTTCCACTACCTGCACCACCAGCCGGGCGGGCGGCCCTATGCCGACCCCAACGCGATGGGCCGGGCCCTGGTCCAGGCGGCCGCCGAGGCCGGCCTGCGGATGACGCTGCTCGACACCTGCTACCTGGCCGGCGGCCTGGCTCCTTGGGGCCCGACCGCTCCGGGCGGGATGCTGCCGCTGGCCGGCCCGCAACTGCGCTTCGGCGACGGCGACGCCGCGCAGTGGGCATCGCGGGCCACGGACCTCGGCTTCGATGAGCACGGGATGATCTCGCCGCACGCCAAGGCGGGTGCCGCGATCCATTCGGTCCGCGCGGTCCCGCGGGACCAGATGCATACGGTGGTGGCCTGGGCGCACCGGTGGGGGGCCCCGCTGCACGCGCACATGTCGGAACAGCAGGCCGAGAACGACGCGTGCCAGGCGCTCTACGGCGTGTCGCCCAGCAAGCTGCTCTACGACGAGGACGTGCTCGGGCCGCGGACCACGGTCGTGCACGCCATCCAGGTCGACGCCGGCGACCTGGACCTGCTCGGCGGCTGCGGCGTGTTCGCCTGCCTGTGCCCCACCACCGAGCGCGATCTTGGCGACGGCCTCGCGCCCGCGCAGGCGCTGGCCGCGGCCGGCTGCACGCTGACCCTGGGCAGCGACAGCCATGCGGTGATCGACATGCTGGAAGAAGCCCGCGGGGTCGAGTACGCCGAACGGCTGGCCCGCCGGGCCCGCGGCCACTTCACCGCGGAAACGCTGCTGGGCGCCGCGACCTGCGACGGGCACACCAGCCTGGGCTGGCCGGACGCGGGGGAGATCGCGCCCGGGGCCTGGGCCGACCTGGTCACCGTGTCCCTGGACAGTCCCCGGACCGCGGGCGCGGCCGACGAGCTGGCGCTGGAGGCGGCCGTGTTCGGCGCCTGCGCGGCCGACGTGCGCACGGTCGTGATTGGCGGCCGCGACGTCGTCCGGGACGGAGTCCACCTGCTAGTCCCCGACGTGCCCGGCGAGCTTTCCCGCGCCATCCGCGCCGTCCTCGGCTAGCGGCCCCATTCCCCCTCGGCTCCGCAACGCGGCCCCTTTCCTCCTCCTCGCAGTGCCATTGCGACAATTGAGGCATGACCGAGATTCCCGTGGTGGACCTGGGCAGCGGCGTCACGATCCCGATGGTTGGGTTCGGCACCTGGCAGATGCAGGGCCAGATCGCATACGAGGCCGTCCGGAACGCCCTGCAGGTCGGCTACCGGCACATCGACACCGCCACCATGTACCGGAACGAAGACCAGGTCGGCCGCGCCATCGCCGACAGCGGCCTGGACCGGTCCGAGGTGTTCCTCACCACCAAGCTGCCGCCGGGTAACGCGAGCCGCGTGCGGGCCACCATTGACGACAGCCTGAAGGCGCTGCGCACCGATCACGTGGACCTGTGGCTGGTGCACTGGCCGCCCCGCGGCCGGAACCTGGTGCCGCTGTGGCGGGACTTCCTCGCGGTCAGGGACGAGGGCCTGACCCGCGCGGTCGGGGTGAGCAATTACGGCGTGGGCCAGATCGACGACCTGATCGAGGCAACGGGAGAGGGGCCCGCCGTCAACCAGATCCCGTGGAGCCCGTCACGCTACGACGAGGCCCTGCTGACCGCGCACGCCAAACGCGGCGTAGCGGTAGAGGGCTACAGCCCGCTCAAGGGCACCAGGCTGCGCGACCGCACGCTGGTCGAGATCGCCGCCAAGTACGGCGTGACCCCCGCCCAGGTGGTCCTGCGCTGGCACCTCGAAATCGGCGTCATCGTCATTCCCAAGTCCTCTCACCCCGAACGCATCGAGCAGAACCTCGACCTCTTCAGCTTCTCCCTAACCCCAGAGGAAGTAGCCCGCATCAACCGCCTCTGACCCGCCGCAGCAGCGGGGCGTTGGGGCGTTGGGGCGTGGGGGCGTTGGGGGCGTTGGGGCGGCATCTTTCCGCAACGCATGGCGGATGGCAAATAGTTGTCCACAGGTGGTCTGCCACGACGGAGTTATCCACAGGAGAGCGGCCGGGCCGGTGGCGGGGCGCGCGGTCGGGCACGGTGGAAGGAACCGGTGGCGTCGGGCCGCCGGGAACTCAAGGAGGATCGAAATGAGCCAGGGCGGATACGTGACCCTTGTCGGCTTCGTGGCCCAGGACCCGAACATTCGCACCACCGCGACCGGCAAGCATGTCACCAAGGTGCGCGTCGGCACCACACCTCGTTTCCGCGACAGCGCGACCGGCCAGTGGCGCGACGCCGAGACCTCGTATTACAACGTCAGCTGCTGGTCCAGGCTGGCCGATCACGTGCGAGCCAGCCTGCACAAGGGCGACCCGGTCATCGTCAAGGGGAAGTTCAGGACCAGTACCTTCGAAGACAAGAACGGTCAGCTCAGGACCTCGATCGAGATCACGGCCGACACCGTGGGACACGACCTGAGCCGGGGCCCGGCGAACTACATCCGCTTGCGGCCTCAGCACGTGACGACGGACGACGACCTTCCAGACGACGAGTCCACGGAGAACCCCGACGCGCCCGAGGAGTCGGAGGGAATGATCGACGAAGACGCGATCGAGCGGTTCGGCCGCGACCTCGACGAAGCCGAAGTCGCCGCGCGAGCGCTCCAGGAGGACGAAGCAGCCGAGACCCCGATACCCCCGGTGCCTGCGGAACCCTTCTAAGCGTCCCGTACTCCGTGGACCCCTCGCAGCTAGACGCCCCGTCAAGCGCTAGCCCCAGATAACGCCTCGCATCAAATCCACCCCTTCGACTCTGGGTCTGCTGCCGTTCTTCGGGTCTGTCAGGTGCCGCATGGAGCGGAGACGCTCGGAAGCATAGCGTAACTATTCCGTGCGGCGCCACGACACGCTCGGTAGCTACCGATATGTCTGTCCGTAGTTCCGGCATGTCTGTCGTAGCGACCGGGCACCTTCGCTCGTAGGCTGATGCCCCTAAAACTGCTCTGGGCAACATACCGGTTTCTCAACGTGCTGGCACGAACCGCATCTACTGTGTTACCTAACGTGATGAACGGCCCTCGTTTTACGAGGTCCGCGGAGACCTGGCTCATGATGCAGGTCCGCGAGTCGGACGTGGTGGGCCGGTTCGGCGGAGAAGAGTTCACGGTCCTGCTGCCCCGCACCGACGACGTTGGCGCCTACGGGATCGCCGAGCGGTTGCGGGCCAGCGCCGCCCGGATAAGCGTGTCCGCCGCGGACGCGCGCATCCGCGTCACGGTCTCGATCGGGATGGCGGTGCTCGGCCAGCACGGCAATGACCTGTTCGAGTTGCTCGCCGCAGCCGACGTGGCGCTATACAAGGCCAAGGACGCCGGCCGAGACCAGGTGCGCGTGTACGCCCACACCCCAGGCCAGGTGCCAGCGAAAGCGGCGCGGGAGGAGCGGGACGAGGCAACCGACGGGTGCCCGTAGGCTTGACTATATGCCGGAGTTCATTTATCAGATGCGTGCCGTGCGAAAAGCGCACGGCGACAAGGTCATTCTCGACGACGTCACGCTGGCGTTCCTGCCCGGCGCGAAGATCGGCGTCGTGGGCCCGAACGGTACCGGCAAGTCGACTTTGCTCAGGATGATGGCGGGGGTGGAGCAGCCGTCCAACGGCGATGCCCGCTTGATGCCGGGCTTCAGCGTCGGCCTGCTCGACCAGGAGCCCCAGCTGGACGAGACCAAGACGGTGCTGGGCAACGTCGAGGACGGCGTGGCCGAGACCAAGAAGCTCCTGGAGCAGTACAACGAGATCGCCGAGAAGATGGCGACCGACTATTCCGACGAACTGCTCGAGCAGATGGGCCAACTGCAGGAGCAGCTGGACCACAGGGACGCCTGGGACCTGGACAGCCAGGTCGAACAGGCCATGGACGCGCTGCGCTGCCCGCCGCCCGACGCCGAGGTCGCCAGCCTGTCCGGCGGGGAGAAGCGCAGGGTGGCGCTGTGCCGCCTGCTGCTGTCCCAGCCTGACCTGCTGCTGCTCGATGAGCCCACCAACCACCTGGACGCCGAGAGCGTGCAGTGGCTGGAGCAGCACCTGGAGAAGTACCCGGGCACCGTCGTCGCGGTCACTCACGACCGGTACTTCCTGGACGACGTGGCCCAGTGGATCCTCGAGCTCGACCGCGGCCACGCCTACCCGTACGAGGGCAACTACTCCACCTACCTGGAGACCAAGGCCGCCCGGCTGAAGGTCGAGGGGGCCAAGGACGCGAAGAAACGCAAGCGCCTGGAGGACGAGCTCGAGTGGGTCCGGTCCAGCCCGCGGGCGCGCCAGGCCAAGAGCAGGGCCAGGCTGCAGCGGTACGAGGAGATGGCCGCCGAGGCCGACAAGAGCCGCAAGCTGGACTTCGAGGAGATCCAGATCCCGCCGGGCCCGCGCCTGGGCAGCGTGGTGGTCGAGGTCAGCAACCTGGTCAAGGGCTTCGACGATCGTTGCCTTTTCGAGAACCTCTCCTTCAGCCTGCCCCGTAACGGCATCGTCGGCGTCCTCGGCCCGAACGGTGTCGGCAAGACGACCCTGTTCAAGATGATCATCGGCGAGGAGAAGCCGGATTCCGGCGCGATCCGGGTCGGCGAGACGGTGCGCATCTCCTACGTGGACCAGGCCCGCGGGCGGATGGACCCGAACAAGAACGTGTGGGAGGTCATCTCCGACGGCGAGGCGCACATCCGGGTCGGCAACGTCGAGATCCCCAGCCGCGCCTACGTGGCCGCATTCGGGTTCAAGGGGGCGGACCAGCAGAAGCTGGCCGGCGTCATGTCCGGCGGCGAGCGGAACCGGATGAACCTGGCGCTCACCCTCAAACAGGGCGGCAACCTGCTGCTGCTGGACGAGCCGACCAACGACCTGGACGTGGAGACGCTGGCCTCGCTGGAGAACGCGCTGCTCGAGTTCCCCGGCTGCGCGGTCATCACCAGCCACGACCGCTGGTTCCTGGACCGGGTGGCCACGCACATCCTGGCCTGGGAGGGCGGCGCGAACTGGTTCTGGTACGAGGGCAACTTTGCAGGCTACGAGAAGAACAAGATCGAGCGTCTCGGCGCCGAAGCCGCCCGCCCGCACCGCGTCACCTACCGCAAGCTCACCCGCGGCTAGCCTGCGGCATGACGATCACCCCGGACACCAAGGACTGGACCTGGGTGCTGCGGCGGCCCTGTCCTGAGTGCGGTTTCGACACCGCCGTCGCTGACCGTTACGCCGAGCAGGACCCAGCCACGGTCGCCGGGGAACTGCGCGAGTCAGCTCAGGCCATCGCCGACCGGTTCGCGGCCGTGACCGGCGCCCAGTGGCAGCGCACCGGCCGCCGCAGCGACGGGGCCCGCTTCACCGTGGACACCTTCGCCCGCTATTTCATCCACGACCCGGTGCATCACCTCTACGACGTCACCGGCCGCCGCGCCGTACCGACCTGACCGCAGCCGACCGCTAACGGTCCTTTTCTTGAGGCCGAACGAGGCGGGTATCAGCGGTCAGGCCGGCTTTAGGCCGAGATCGGGTCGGCCGGGCGCCGGTTCGACGTTGATCAGGCTGTTCGCGGCCATGACCAGGTAGTCCCAGAGCTGGGCTTCCAGTGCTTCGTCCAGGCCGAGCTCGTCCAGGGCGACCCGCATGTGGTGCAGCCAGGCGTCTCGCTCGGCTTCGCCGATGGCGAACCGGACGTGCCGCATCCGGAGCCTGGGGTGCCCGCGCAGCTCGTTGTAGGTGCGCGGCCCGCCCCAGTACTGCATGAGGAACAGCCGCAGGTGCTCCTCGGCGGGACCGAGGTCCTGGGCGGGGTAGACCGGCCGCAGCACGGGATCGTCCGCGACGCCCTGGTAGAACCGGTGGACCAGGCGCGTGAAGGTCTCTTCCCCGCCCACGGCCTCGTAGAAGCTGACCGGCTGGCTCATGGGCAAATCTTACGGGCTACTGTGCCCTGCACCCTCGGCGTCGCCCGCCGGGGCCGATATGGCTGGCGGCGCCGAGACCACGATGGTGTCGGGACCGGCGGGCTGGACGCCGGCCGCGTCCAGCGCCGCCTTCACCCGGGCCCGCAGCTCGCGGGCCACCTCCCACTGCCGCATCGGGGCGGTCTTGGCGACCAGGCGCATGGTCACTTCCTTGCTGGACAGCTCCTGGGCACCCCACACCTCGGGCTCCTCCAGCATCAGCTTCTTCCAGCCGCGCTCGCAGTACAGGCTGTTCGCGGCCTGCTCCATCAGCGCCCGGACCCGGGCCAGGTCCTCGCCGTAGGGGACCGGGTAGTCGATGACGGCGCGGGACCAGCCCTGCGACTCGTTGCCCACGGCGTCGATGGTGCCGTTCCTGATGTGCCAGACCACGCCGTTGACGTCCCGCAGCCGGGTGGTGAGCAGCGTCATCGCCTCGACGGTGCCGGTGGCGACGCCGGCGTTGATGGTGTCGCCGACTCCGTAATGGTCCTCGACCAGCATCAGCAGGCCCGCCAGGTAGTCACGCACCAGGTTCTGCGCGCCGAAGCCGAGGGCCACGCCGAGCACGGCCGTGCTGGCCAGCAGCGGGGCCAGGTTGAAGCCGAGGATGCCGAGGATGGTCAGCGCCGCGATGCCGAACACGATGACCGAGACCGCGCTGCGCAGGATCGAGCCCAGGGCCCGGGCGCGCTGCTCGCGCCGCTCCGTGCCGGTCGCGTGTATGGCGACCGCTGCCTTGTGCACCCGGCCGTTGGGGGCAACCGGCAGCGACGCCGTCGCCGCGCGTTCGGTGATCCTGTTGATCAGCCGGTGCAGAATGACCCGGACCAACAGCGCGAGCACGATGATGAACGCGATCCGCCCGGCCTCGCTGACCGGCCCGGCCAGGTAGACGTTGACGAGCTGAGCGGCGCTGGTGCTGTGAGACAGATCCCAGGCGAGCCGGCAGGCGATGCCTGGCTCGTTACCGCAATTGCCAGTCAGCGTGCCCGGTACGTCTGCTAGGCCAAAGCTGGCGGCATGGAACACAGAACTCCTTCCGACGGCGGCCACTGCACGCGAGGCTACCGGCGGGCTCGTCCTTTAGGAGATAGCTTCCAGCACCACCCGCAGATCGGGATCCCGGCTGGCGTTGGCCCGCAGGTCGGGGTTCGCCTCGATGGCCTCGGCCAGCGTCCGGGCCGCCGCCTCCGGCTGGCCGGCCGTGGGCCAGGTAGTAGTCACCGAGGTGCCCGGTGGGGTGCCAGAAGCCGCGGACCACGACCTGCAGCCACAGCATGTGCCCGTTCAGCCAGGGGTGGCGCGCCGGGTCGAGCAGATCCTCATCCGGCAGCGCCCAGGTACCGTCGATCAGCTCGGCGCTGACCCGGCGGCACTCGGCCAGGACGGCGTCCGGCGGCTGGGCGCTGCAATCCCGATAGACCTCGGCGAGGAGTGGTCGACTTCACCGTAGACGGCTGGCAGCTGGCCGGACCGGATGGCCGAGATCCGTTCGGCCTGCTGGCTTTTGAACTGGTTGTTGTGCGCCACCACGGGTACGGCGGCCCATCTGTCCGGGCTGCCCCGGTCGTAGTCCGGACAGAAGGCGGCCGCGGCGAGCAGCGCCTGCTCCTCGGCGGCGGCGAAGCTCAGCAGGCCCGCCACCGCCCGGCGTAGTTGAACGCTGCGTAGCGAGGTGGTGTCGTTCACGACGAGCTCTCCTTCCGCGCGGTGAAGATCAGGTTGTGCGCGACCCGCAGGGTGATCGCGGTGAAGCCGACGGTCTGCAGCCGGGTCAGGAACGCGGCCGGCTCGAGCGGGTTGTAGGTGTCGCCCTCGTGGAAGCGGTGCAGGCCGTCGCTGGGCAGGCTGTCCGAGCCGAGGAAGGTGCCGCCCGGCCGCAGCACCCGGAACGCCTCGGCCAGCACCTTGTCCTGCAGGGCGCGGGTGGGCACGTGGTGCAGCATCGTGCAGGTGGCCACGGTGTCGAAGGACGCGTCCGGGTAACCGAGCAGGTCGGCGCCGAGTTCGACGCCCGCCGTCGCCTGCGGCAGTACCTCGTCCTGGATGTGCGCGGCCCATTGGGGGCTCGGCATCAGCTTCGCGTGGTTGGAGTTCACGGGACCGACGCTAGGCCGCCGGGTGCCTGGAGGGATAGCGCGTAAGCTGCCATGTTGTGTCGCGAGCCGGACAGGATCCTGATGGCGAAGACACCGGGGCGGCCGTCTTCGTGGCGACGTTCCCCATGCCCGCGGGCACTCGCTTCGACTGGCACACCCACGAGGACCACCAGCTGGCCTGGGCGCCGAGCGGAGTGCTCACCGTGCTGACCGGCGAGGCGACCTGGGTGCTGCCGCCCACCCGGGCGCTGTGGATCCCGGCCGGGCTGCCGCACGAGACCGCCTCCGACGGCCGCGCCACCATGCGCGCGCTGTACATCAGGCCCGGGCTCTCCCCGGTCAGGTGGACCGATCCCACCCCGGTCGCGGCCAGCCCGCTGCTGGCCGAGCTGATCGGGTACCTCGGCGAGCCGGGCCTATCCGCCGCTCACCGCGTGCACGCCGAGGCCCTGCTCGCCGACCTGCTGACGCCGGTGCCGGTGACCACGATCGGAGTCCGGCTGCCGTCCGCGCCGACCGCCCGGCGGGTGGCGCAGGCGCTGCGGGCCGACCCCGCCGACCGGCGCACGCTGCGGGAGTGGGGCCGCCAGGTGGGCGCGAGCGAGCGGACGCTGGCGCGCGCGTTCGCGGCGGAGGCGGGCGTCCCTTCGGCCGGTGGCGGACCCTGCTGCGGCTGCAGACGGCACTGTCCATGCTCGCCGCCGGCCAGCCGGTCAGCCGGGTGGCAGGCCGGGTCGGCTACGACACGCCGAGCGCGTTCGTGGCCGCGTTCCGCCGCGAGACGGGCCAGACCCCCGGGTCGTACTTCAGACCCTGAGGCCGGTGTGGCGCGCGGCGAACGCCAGCGTGTCCCCGGCCAGTTCCGCCGTCCGGCTCACCGCGCGCGCCCCGTGCCCCACCTGGCCCTCCGCGCGCAGCAGCACCACCCCAGAATGCCGATCGGGTCCGGACGAGGTAGCGTGCTGCAGGGCGGCGGCCATCTTGTACGCGTGCACCGGGTCGACCCGGGTGTCGTTGGTGAACACGGTGAACAGCACGGCCGGATAAGCCGTCCCGGGGACCACGCGGTGGTAGGGCGAGTACGACAGCAGCCAGCCGAGCTGCTCGGGGTCGGACGCGGTGCCGTACTCGACGTTCCACGTCTGGCCGAGCCCGAACCGCTCGTAGCGCACCATGTCGAGCAGCGGAGCGGAGCAGATGACGGCGGCGTACAGCTCGGGCCGCTGCGTCAGCGCGGCGCCGACCAGCAGCCCGCCGTTCGACCCGCCCGAGATGGCGAGCTGCTCCGGTGTGGTCCACCCGTCGCGGATCAGCGCCTCCGCCGCGGCGTGGAAGTCGTCGAAGACGTTCTGCTTGCGGTCCAGCATCCCAGCCCGGTGCCACTCCTCGCCCTCCTCGCTGCCGCCGCGCAGGTTGGCGATCGCGTACACGCCGCCCGCCGACACCCAGGCCAGGACGTTCGGCGAGTACGCGGGCGTGAGGCTGATGTCGAAGCCGCCGTATCCGTACAGGATCGTCGGCCGCGGTCCCGGGGACGTCCCTTCCGCGCTGATGACGAGCATCCGCACCGCGGTCCCGTCCTTGGACTCATACGTCACCTGCCGCGCCGTCACGGCCGGGACCGCGACGCTGCCCGGCGCCGTGGCCCAGGTGGTCACCGAGGCGTCTCGCGCGTCGAACCGCAGCACGACCGAAGACGTCGTGTAGTCGGTGTATACGAACCAGGCCTCGTGCCCGCCCTCAGGCCGCTCGCTGATCCCGCCGACGGTGCCCAGGCCGGGCAGCGGCACCTGGCCCACTCGCTCGCCGGTGGCCAGGTCGTGCACGGTGATCTCGCTGACCGCGTGCCTGGTCCAGCCGGCCAGCAGGACCGGCCTTTGCACTTCGGGGCCGTCCAGGATCGCGTACCCGCGCAGCACCGCCTCGGGATCCTGAGCGATCAGGTCCCGCCAGGTCGCCGGGCCGGGGTCGGCCGGGTCGGTCACGGCGAGGCGGGCCCGGGGGGCGTCAGCGTCGGTGTATACGTAAAGGCGCCCGTCCCGGCCGACGTGGACGCCGGTCTGCACGTCGAGACCCTCCTGGATCACGCGCAGGTCGGGCGAGGCGGGGTCGGACTGGGACAGATCGGCGATCCACAGGTCGTTGCGCGGCGCGGTGCCCCGCGAGGCCGAGATGGTCAGCCACCGCCCGTCCCGGCTGACCGAGACCGAGTAGTAGTCGGTCTTGTCCCGGCCCGAGCCGAAGATGAGCACGTCGGAGTCCGCCGGGGTGCCGATCTGGTGCAGGTAGACCCGCCGGTGGTACTGGCTCTCCCCGTCCGGCACGGCCTCCGGCGGCAGCCTGCGGGTGTAGTAGAAGGCCTTGCCGCCCGGCAGCCAGGCCACGTTGGAGTACCGGCACCGATCGATCGGCCCGTCCACCAGGGAACCGGTGATGACGTCGATCACTCTCAGCAGCGACTCCTCGTCGCCGGCTTCGGAGAGCTGGTAGGCCAGCAGTCGTCCCTCCTTGTCCGGCTGCCAGGCGTCCAGCGTGGTCAGCCCGGACGGGTCGATGGCCATCGGGTCGACGAGCACCTCGACCGCGCCGTCGGCCAGTTGGGTGCACAGCACGCCGTGCTCTTGATCCGGGGTGCGCTGGGTGAACAAGCAGCGCTCGCCCCGCCAGACCGGCGTCCCCACGTAACCGGTGCTCAGCAGCTCGCGCACTTGCGCGGCCAGCCGGTCCCGGCCGGGCAATTCTTCCTCCCGGTACGAGCCGAACAGCTCAGCCTGCGCCGCCAGCCAGCCGCCCCGCTCGTCGCCGGTGTCATCCTCCAGCCAGCGATAGGGGTCGCTGACCCGATGCCCGCCGACGTCCTCGGTCAGCTCCATCCTGCGTGCCTGCGGATATCCGAACTCGCTCATGCTGGCACTGTAATGGTCTCGGTCACCTTGTACGCTTATGTGGTGGCGGATGTGCGTACCAGGCGACACACTGGGAGCATGAGGTTCAGGTAGACGACCGGCGCCAGCGGGAGGTGCGGTGCGAAGAGTGCTGCTGCTCAACGTGACGTATGAACCGCTGACCACTATCGGTCTCCGAAGAGCCGTGTGCCTCGTGCTCGGCGGCAAGGCCGAGGTTGTCCATGACGACGCGGCGGGCGCGGTCCTGCACGCGGCGACGGTAGCCCTGGTGACGCCGTTGGTGATCCGGCTGAGCCGCTACGTCCGCGTTCCTTACCGCAACCGGGTGCCGCTGACCAGGGCGGCGCTGATGCGTCGCGACAACTACCGGTGCGCCTACTGCGGCCGTCGCGCGGAGACCATCGACCACGTGATCCCGCGCAGCCGGGGCGGCCAGCACGTCTGGGAAAACTGCGTAGCGTCCTGCACCATCTGCAACCACCAAAAGGCCGACCGGCTGCTTGAGGAACTCGGCTGGACACTGGCGGTGCCGCCAGTAGTACCACGCGGCGCCCACTGGAGGCTAGTGGGCGCTCATCACGACGGCGACCCCCAGTGGGCCGCTTATTTGCGTGAGCCCTCTGCTGCCTTAAGACCCTCTGCTGCCTTAGGAGCGCGGCCATGTCCGAACAGGCACAGACCTTCAAGATCGCCAAGATCCCGGCCGACGGCGTGGGCCGGGAAGTGGTCGAGGCCGGCCAGCGGGTACTCGACTGCGTCGCCGGGCAGTCGGGCGGCAAGCTGGCGTTCGCATGGGAAGAGTTTCCGTGGGGATGCGAGTACTACGACAAAACCGGCCGCATGATGGCTGAAGACGGCCTGGACATCCTGAAGGGCTTCGACGCGATCTACTTCGGTGCCGTCGGGTGGGGGAACGTCCCTGACCACATCAGCCTGTGGGGCCTGCGGCTGAACATCACCCAGAACTTCGACCAGTGGGCCAACGTCCGGCCGGTCAAGTTCCTGCCCGGCATCCAGAGCCCGCTGCGCAAGGCCGGCGAGACCGAACTTGACTGGGTCGTCGTCCGGGAGAACAGCGAAGGGGAGTACGCCGGGCTCGGCGGCCGGAACCTCAGCGCACGCGGTCCTGGCCACGAGGTCGCGGTGCAGACGGCACTGTTCACCGAGCAGGGCTGCGAGCGGATCATGCGGTTCTCCTTCGACCTTGCCCGGACCCGCGCGGTGAAGAAGGTGTCCAGCGTCACCAAATCAAACGCGCAGCAGTACGGCATGGTCTTGTGGGACGAGACGTTCCGGCGCGTGGCGGTTGACTACCCGGACGTGGCCACCGAGAGCATCCTGGTTGATGCGATGAGCGCCAAGTTCATCCTGCATCCCGAGGACCTGTCGGTGGTGGTGGCCTCGAACCTGCACGCCGACATCCTGTCCGACCTGGGCTCGGCCATCGCGGGCAGCCTTGGCCTGGCCGCGAGTGCAAACCTCAACCCGGAACGTCGCTTCCCCAGCATGTTCGAGCCCGTGCACGGTTCCGCTCCTGACATCGCCGGCCGCGGTATCAGTAACCCGATCGGCGCCATCGCCAGCGGCGCGCTGATGCTGGATCACCTCGGCCTGCACGAGGACGCCCGGCGGGTCGAGGCCGCGATCGAAGTTTCGACCGCGGCGGGCCACCTCACCCGCGATGTCGGCGGCACCGCAGGCACTGCCGAGGTCACCGACGCGATCATCGAGGCGCTGCGCGCAGGCGCGGTCACCTGCTGATCGGCGCCGGAACGCTAGCTGACGCGTCCGGGGCCCTCGTGCTCCCGGCCGCCCCGAACGTCCGGAACTCCGGTTGTGTCAGCCCGCCCAGGATCGCCACCGCGACCAGGCCCCCCGCCACCGGGAAGAACAACGAGGGACCGAGGTGGCGCACCAGCACTCCGGAAACCGCCACCGACAGCGGGAAGCTGCCGAACGCGCACAGCATCAGCATGCTCATAACCCGCCCGAGCAGGGCCGGGGGCGCCCACTTCTGCAAGACGGTCAGGACGGTGACGTTGCCTAGGCCGTTGCAGGCGCCGACTACGAAGAGCGCCGCCGCGGCTCCGGCCTCTCCGCCCAGGTACGGGATCAGGCCGATCCCGGCCGCCTCGATCAGGAACATGGCCGAGGCGAACATGACCGGTGCCTTGAGCCCGCCGGTGCGGGCCGCGGCGAGCGTGCCGATCAGCCCCCCGACGGCGAAGCAGGCCAGCAGCGCACCGTAGCCTGCCGCCCCGAAACTGGCGTGCGCCAGCGAGGGCAGCGCGACGTCGCTCATCCCGCCGCTCGCCAGGTTCGCCGCGACGACCACCACCAGGATGACCTGCAGCGCCCGCGACGTCTTCAGCAGCGCCAGCACACCGCCCTGGCCAGCGGCCGTCCCGCCTGCCCCCTCCGCCGCATCCCCGATCCCGTCCGCCCTCGCCGCATCCCCGGCCCCGTTGGCCGCCGCCGCCTCAGCTGCCACCGCGGTCATGGACCCGCGGACGGCCCGCCGCGGGATCAGCAGCAGGGTCAGCGCCGACACGCCGAACGACGCGGCGTCCACAGCGAAGGCCGCGGTCGACGAGCGGGTGATGGCGACCAGGGCGCCGCCCAGGGCCGGGCCGAGCAGCGACCCGGCCTGCACGGCCGCGGTGGACAGCGCGTTCCCGGCCGCGAGCCGCTCCTCGTCGAGCAGCGACGGCATGATCGCGAACGACGCCGGGATGAACAGCCCCTCGCCCGCCCCGATGAGCGCGGCGATCGGGCCGAGCGCGGCCAGCGAGGCGGTGTGCCTGGCCGCCAGCAGCGCCAGGCCGGCCACCAGCACGCAGCGCGCGGCGTCGGCCGCCAGCATCAGGGTGCGCGGCCCCACCTTGTCGGCCAGCACGCCGCCGACCGGGATCAGCACCGTGCGCGGCACGCCGTAGCAGGCCAGCACGATGCCCAGCAAGACGGCGCCGCCGTGTGTGGAGAGCACCAGCCAGGGCAGGGCCACCGCGTAACAGAAGTCGCCGATCGTCGACGCGAACTGCCCGCCGGCCAGCAGCCGGAAGCTCGGCACCGCCAGCGGCCCCGAGCGCCAGGCGGCCGCGAGCCGGCCCGGCACGGCGGTCACCGGGTCTCCTCCGGCCCGAACCACGGGAACAGATCGAGCGTCACCCGGATCGGCAGTGCGCCGGCCGTCCGGCTGGCCGGCTCCAGCCGCACGTAAGGGGCTATGACTTCTAGCACCTTCGCCCGCAGTTCGTCCAGCTCATCCGGCGTCACGTGCGCCACGCTGAACACCTCACCCGCCGCGGCCTGCCAGTCGGCCGGATACTCCGACTTGCGGGCCAGGTATCGCGCCCTGATCTCTTCGGCCGACGCGCGCATGTTCTCCACCAGCAGCCGGCTGGCGACCTGGGTGGTGGCCGGCGCATCGGGGCTATCGGTCATCGAGAACGCGAGCAGCCGAGCCCGCCACGGGCGCTCGCGCCCGTCCGCGGCGCTCGCCCGGTCCTCCTCGACGAACCCGTAACGGGCCAGCGTCCGCAGGTGATAACTGCACGCCGACGGGGAGAGTCCGGCTATCTCCGCGCATTCGGTCGCCGTCGCCGGGCCGTGCAGCCCCAGGTGGGTCCAGATCGCGATCCGCGCCTGGTGGGCCAGGGCGCGCATCATCTGCGGATCGGTGAGCTCGACCGGGTTCCCCGGCATCCCTGGCTCGATGGTCACTTGACCGGGTTCCCCGGCATCTCCTGGCTCGGCGGTCATATACGAAAGATTACTTTCGAAGGAAGTGCTTCACAATAGCCCAGCGGGTCACGATCGGGTCACCGCCGGGTCGGAAGTACCGCCGGGTTACGATGCCGGTGGAGGCGGAAGGCGATGCGGCGGCAGATCTTCACCGAAGAACACGATGCGTTCCGTGACATGGTGCGCGCCTTCATCGCGAAGGAGATCACGCCCTATCACCAGCAGTGGGAACGAGACGGGATCGTGTCCCGCGACGTGTGGTATGCCGCGGGCCGGGCCGGGCTGCTCGGCATCGGAATCGACGAGAAGTACGGCGGCGGGGGCCAGCCCGACTACCGGTACTACGTGGTGCTGAACGAGGAACTGGCCCGAGCAGGCGCCACCGGCCCGATGTTCCAGCTGCACAACGACATGATCGGGCCGTACCTGGACCGGCTGTGCACGCCGGAGCAGCGGGAGCGCTGGTTCCGCGGCTACTGCTCAGGGGAGTTCATCACGGCGATCGCGATGACCGAGCCGGAGGCGGGCAGTGACCTGCAGGGGATACGAACCACCGCGGTCCGCATCGGTGACCACTACATACTGAACGGACAGAAGACGTTCATCTCCAACGGCCAGCTCGCCGACCTGGTGATCGTGGCGGCGCGCACCGATCCGGCGGCCGGGCGCCACGGGATCAGCCTGCTGGTGGTCGAGCGCGACATGCCCGGCTTCTTCCGCGGCCGGAACCTGGACAAGCTCGGCATGCACGCACAGGACACCTCGGAGCTGTTCTTCACCGACGTCCGGGTGCCGGCCGCGAACCTGCTCGGCGCCGAGGGCGGCGGGTTCGTCGCCCTGATGCAGAACCTGCCGGGGGAGCGGGTGACGATCGGCGTCACCGCGCTCGCCATGGCGGAGCAGGCCTTCGCCGACACGCTGGCCTACAGCAAGCAGCGCCAGGCGTTCGGCCAGCCGATCGGGAAGTTTCAGCACAACCGGTTCCTGCTGGCCGAGATGGCCACCGAGATCGCGGTCGCGCGCGAGTTCACCGACCGCGCGATCATGGAGCACTGCGCCGGCCAGCTGACCTCCGACGAGGCGTCCATGGTCAAGTGGTGGAATACCGAATTGTGCAACCGGATCACCGACCGCTGCGTGCAGCTGCACGGCGGGTACGGCTATATGCACGAGTACGCGGTAGCCCGGGCCTGGACCGACAGCCGCGTCCAGACGATCTTCGGCGGCACCACCGAGATCCAGAAGGAAATCATCGCCCGCGGCCTCGGCCTGTAGCCTGACCAGGCTCCCTACGAAGCCTGTGCTCTCGGCTCCTAACGCGGTCAGGCTCAGACCTGACCTAGCTGGGTCCGCTTGCCACTGTAAGACTTAATGTCTTACAGTGATGGCATGACGGACACCATCACCATCCGCACTGACGAGGAGACCGAGCACGCTCTTGACGTGCTAACCAGCGATGGCAGCTCGCGATCCGCTGCGATCCGGCAAGCCGTGCTCGAGGCGGCGCGCCGCCTCGAGCGCGCCGCCGATATGCGCCGGGCAGTGCTGCGGATGGATCTGGGGGAGCCCGATGGCGTCAACGTCGCGGAGGAACTGGCCCGCGACCGCGTCGGCGAGCGCTGATGATCTATCTCGACTCCGCAGCCGTCGTCAAGCTCGCCCACGCCGAGCCGGAATCACCGGCGCTGCGCGGCTGGCTGGACGAGCGGGCTGAGACTGGGTGGATCAGCTCAGTGCTTACTGAGATCGAATCCTTCCGGGCGCTCGCCCGGTATGCTCCCGACGCGGTCTCTCGCCTGCCCGCCGTGCTGGACCAGATCGACATGATCGACCTGATCCCGGGCATCCGGATCCTGGCCCGGGCCGTCGAGCCCGTCACAGTGCGCAGCCTGGATGCCATTCATCTCGGCACAGCCCTGCATTCCCGCCGCGGGCTGACCTCGTTCGTTACTTATGACAAGCGACTCCTGGACGCAGCCCAGGCGGCAGGCCTTCCGGTCGACTCGCCCACCTGACGGCGACGAACCTCGCATATTTCCCCAAGCAGGTCCGCAGTCTCTTCGGCGGCACCACCGAGATCCAGAAAGAGATCATCGGCCGCAGCCTCCCGCTACGCCCTCCAGGTCGGCATCGAAGCGATCGCCCCCTCCAGTTGAGTACTGACTCCTTCCTGACCCGACGCAATCCGCCTCCGGAGGGTGAATGGGCCGTTCGGCCCACACGTGGCGGGCTCGATGGGGCCGCCCGGCCCCTGCTGTCAAGGCTCCGGCCGGGCTTACGGTCGGTCTACTGTTCCGCCGCCGAGCGGAGACCGCACCGCGGATATACCCGCGGACCGTGACGGCGCTCTGAGCCCGTTCCGACCCTACGGAAGGCAATCGCGATGTCCCCAATGCAACTGATCCGCAACCCGCTCGCTGTCGTCGCCGTCCTCAGCGCCGCGCTGGCGCTGGGCGGCGCGTCCGCGGCTAGCGCCACCACCCATGCCGCCGCGACGGAGCCCAAGAACCTGTACCTCTACGTCGGCAACGGCAACCTCGTCCCCCAAGTCGAGCCGACCCAGATCTACACCGCCGACGGAACCATCATCGACGAACCGGGGAAGCCGCTTCCGGCGCCATACGGCGCAGCGGGGCAGAAGTACCCTAGCTGGACCTGGAGTCTTACCCCGACCGCCGCCAGCCTGCCCTGGGCCAGCCTCAACGGGACCAAGGTCATACAGGACGTAATCGGCGTGGGCTGGGCTCCGCTGCCCGCACCCTACGCCGGCAGCTACTACTTCAAGTGCCTGGAGTACCTGCCGAATCCGCTCGTCAACAGTAACGAGAACTGGCTGCGCTGGGACTCCGCTAACGGCGAGTGGCTGGCCATGCCGCTGGCGGCTTACGGCGAATACTGCGAAAACCAGTGACACAACCGCCGCCGATGAAGTAACTCCGGGATGCCGGGCTTGGCGCCACAGCAGCGCGCGGCGTGGCGCCGGAACTGAGCGGGCCTGCACCGACAGCCCCACCTTCCAGTTGGTCACCAGCCAGCACGTTCAGATGAACGTGCCCGACAAGGCCCGCCTCTACGACGAAGCACGCCGGGTGCTAGTCATCGGGGGCAGGCTCGCCATCTGGGACATCACCGCCGGGACGCCCGGAGAGCTCGACTATCCACTTCCCTGGGCCGACCAGCCCGAGCTCAGCCATCTCGCCTCCGCCGACCGGCTGCGTGCCGCCATTGAGTCCGCGGGGTTCGCAGTCGACCACTGGAACGACCTTACCGGCGAGGCGGTCACGCTCATGGCGGCGGTTCTTTCGCTCCCCCCGAGCCCGCTGGGGCTGCACGCCTTCGTCGAGGACTTCACCGAGAAGGCGCAGAACCTCACCCGAGGTCTTGCCAGCGGCGGCTTCGAGTCATCCAGGGCATCGCGCAAGCGGTCGCCTGAGCCGTCGCATTGACACGGTCGCGCCGGCGTCCGGCGGATAACCCGGTTGCCCCGCGCGGGCAGAACCTGGGCAGAACCGGTCGATATGTGTCGCCCACGGCAGTCATCAATAACGCCAAGAATTCGCCTAATCGGCAGGCCTAGCGCGCAGTCATGACGGTCCTTAAGGATGTGAACCTTCCGTGACATTAACTAGCGGTCTGGTTGCGTGATAGTGCGTTCTACTCGTTGGTCTGGCTCCGGCGACAAGAACACCTCCATGCGAACGAGGTCTCCATCATCGTTCGGCATGGTTCGTTGTATCCGGATGACAGATAGACGGGGAAATATCGAATAGGCGAGCATGCTCACTGCCGCCTCATGCAGGCCGACGATGGCTCCCGCTTGGCTCCCGTAGTCTGGACCGAGCATGGCCGCGTTCGCGGCCCGGGCCGCTAGAGCGACGGCGGAGTTGTCGGCTCCCGCGCCGCGCAGTGCCCCCAGGAGAGCGGCGACGGCCAGCGGGTGGTCGAGGCTGACCGGGCGACGGTGCGGCGGATCCACGCGAGAGGCCATGGACGAGTACCTGGAAATGATGGCTACCGCCTAAGATAACCGCAAATTCGCGAGTCCGGAAAACGTGGGGCCCATCAATGACCTCATCCTCATCAGTTCGTTTCCAAGCCCCAGTGTGCGCTCGCCCCGGTGGGAGATCATTTGCAGTGTCCATAGGTGACCACTGATGACCGCTGATTTCTGGTTTTCGGGTCATCCGACTATTCGGCTCGGCGACCCGTATCCTGTAGCGGAGAGGGATCGACATATTGGAAGCCGGATTAGGAGGGAGCGAGTGATGCGTGCTGGTTTGCGTACAGTTGTGCTGGGCGTGGTGTCGACCGGGCTGCTGGCGGGGTCTTTGGGTGGCGCGTCGTCGGCGTTCGGCGCGTCGCGGCCTTTCCCCAACATCGCGGTCCCGTTCGAGGCGCAGCACGTCCGTGGCGTCCGGGGTCTGGTGCTCCTAGCGGGCCGGGGCCAGGTCGTGTACACCTTCACCGGTGACACGCGGGGTAAGCCGGGCACCTGCACCGGGCCGTGCGCGGCCACCTGGCCGCCGGTGCGCGGCGTCCCGGTTGTGGCGCACGGGGTCAAGATCCGCGGGAAGTTCGGCCGTATTAACGGCCAGGTCACGTTCAACGGGTGGCCGTTGTACCTGTTCACCGGCGAGAAGCCGCGCCATAGTCACGCTGACCGCTCGTTCAAGGTCATCGCGGTGCGGACGCGATAGCAGGCATCGTGGTGGCTTCGTAGAACAAAGCCGGGGCGCGGTTCCGGGATTGCTCCCGGAACCGCGCCCCGAGCCGCTCACCGAACCCGTCGTGTGCCTATCGGCGCACCGGGCTCTCCGCGGTTCCTGTCAGGCTGCTGCCGTCAGGGTGCTTCTTGCAAGACGTTCTGCACGCACCCACCGCCGGTTATGGCGAAGTCGCGGTTGCTGAACTCCTCCTGGGTCAGGAAGTGGAAACCGTTGATCACCTGGTTGTAGAACCGTCCGGGCGCGCCCCGCGTCTGGCCGAAGATATAGGCGCACTCGTCGCCAATCTCGAAGCCACTGGAGTCGTACCAGCCGGTCATGGTGTCCGGGTCGGTAATCGCCTCCGAGATCTCGTGGCTTGTGGGGCTGATCTCGGTGTCGGCGTCGGGGTTACCGTTCGGCGACTCGATCA
The DNA here is from genome assembly GCA_963769715.1 of uncultured Actinomycetes bacterium. GTDB lineage: Bacteria > Actinomycetota > Actinomycetes > Streptosporangiales > Streptosporangiaceae > Palsa-504. The sequence continues at coordinate 231,763 of CAVYNE010000031.1, read as the reverse complement.
CGCCGGGGAAGTTAACATCGGTGCCGCACGTGAACTTCGTCTTCGACAAGTAGATCGGGTAGGGCATGTTGGCGTATATGGCGCCGCTCGGGTCCTCGCTGTGGTACGCGCAGTACGCCGCGCTCGGCTGGTAGTTGATCGTGCAAGCGTTAGCCGCAGTGGTCGTCGAACCGGCAAAGAAGCAGGACTCGACGTGCTTGGGCAGGTACATCACGAAGATGTGAGAAAGGTCATGTCCCAGGCCGCGGGCCGCGGTGACGCGGTCGACTTCAGCCTGAACCTGGGCATCATCCAGACAGGCGTTGTAGCCGGAGTTGTCAGCGTAGATCCCGGTAGTGTCCGTGCTGGCCACCTGGCAGCCGTCCGCGGGCAGCGGGTTGCTGTCATAGAGGGGGGTGCCGCCCACGATCCCGTAGCGGATTTGCCCGTTGATGCCGTAGTACTCGTCCAGAACCGAGTACACGTTGGTTTTTTGGCCGCTCGCCAGCCCCACAGTACTGAGATAGGTAGTGAGGAGTTGCTTGTAGGAAGTCGACATCGGGTGGCTCGGCGGACTCCAGAAGATCGGGGTGACGATCAGCGGGCGGGTCGATGTCGTATCCATCACCGCGCCTCCGTGGAAGAGCAATGGCGGAGTGCCGCTGGCGGGGTCGCTGGCGTTGCGGATCACCGCAGCGCTCGGACACTTGCCTACCGCTTGCACGACGCCGCCGAAGCCCTGAGCGCGGGCCGTGGCCTGGATCTGCGATCCGCAGGCGTTGGGTGTCGGAGCTGCGCTTGCCTGGGTCGCGGCCGCCGTAGCGAGCAGACTCGCCGTTGCCAGGATCAGGGCGGTGCCCAGACCCCACCGCTTGTGTGCGTTCTTCATGGTTTCTCTCCGTCTTTACGGACATCCAGCTGTCTGCCGGAGCCGTGACTACGGTACTGAGGCAGAACGCACGCCTCCAGTCAAACACGCACAACTCTGCCAAATCTTAATGAGCTGACTTGGGTTAGTTCGGAGTGCCGCTACCGAAGCCGCTGCGTAGCCTGGGCGTTCGGTTGACGTGCTGGTTTGTGTATACGCGCGGTATGTCACCGGGCTCGAAGACAGGCGGCGTCGGAATCCGGCTCTGGCGCGCTTTAGGTGGTGACAGTTCGTTATGTAATCTTCGGCGGCACCACCGAGATCATGAAAAAGATCATCGGTCGCAACCTCGGACCATAGGCCTGACCAGGTCCTCCTGCGAAGCCCGTGTTCCCGGTTGCAGGCTGGGCACGGCATAGGGGACAATGACGTCCTGGCGATGAGGCTCGCCATAACCGCGTGGCTATGGTCGCGCTGATGGTCTCTACCCCTTGTCCGGGACATGAAGGGTAGGAGGCATCGTATGAACGACGCGCCGGAACCGCCTGGCAGTGATCGCGGGGCCGCGCGGTGAGCGTGGCCCTGCCGATACCCCTCATCCAGCTGCTGCAAGTGCTGACCGTCGCGATCAGCGCGCCTGGGGTCACCGGCGTGATCGCCAAGGTGGAGGCGCGACTGCAGGGACGCCGCGGGCCCCGGATCAGGCAGCCGTACTACGACCTGGCCAAGCTGGTCCGCAAGGAGGCGCTGGCCCCGGAGGGCGCGAGCTGGTTCTTCCTCGCGGCGCCGCTGATCGCGGTGACGGCGTACCTGACCATCCCGCTGCTGATCCCGGTGCTGACCAGCTACGGGTTGCCGCTGGGCTACATGGGCGACATCCTGGGCGGCGGGTTCCTGCTGTCGCTGGCCAGCTTTGTCGTTGCCACCGCCGCGCTGGAGACCGGCAGCCCGTACGCGCAGCTGGGCTCGAGCCGGGCCAAGACGTTCTCGGCCATCACCGAACCCGTCGTGCTGTTCGTGGTGTTCACCGTGGCCCTGCTGACCGGCACCGACCTGCCGTACGCGCTCGCGGCGACGGTCCGGTCAAGCGCCGGGCAGATCATCCGCCCGGCACACCTGCTGGCCGCGGCCGCGCTGTTCATGGTCATCCTGCACGAGACCGGCCGGATCCCGGTGGAGACGCACACCGGCACCAGCGAGTTCGGCATGATCGAGCATGCCCGGGCGTTCGAGCACTCCGGCCCGTACTTCGCGCTGCTGACCTGGGGCTCTGAGCTGAAACAGCTGATCCTGTACACGATCCTGGCCAACGTGTTCCTGGCGCCCTGGGGCCTGGCGTCGACCCAGCGCGCGGGCGCCATCGGACTGGCGATCGTGGCGCTGCTGGCCAAGGCCGCCGCGGTCGGCTGCGTGGTCGCGGTCATCGACAACTCCTTCGCCAAGCTGCGCTTGTTCAAGATCACCGAGTTCGTGTCGGGTGCGTTCCTGCTGGCCGTGCTCGGGGTGTTCACGCTGTACCTAGGGGGTGGGTGATGGATCCGGTACAGGCGCCAGGCGTCTACCAAGGCGCGGCTAACGTGATCGCCGCGGTGATGCTGCTGATTGAGTTCGGCATGCTGCGCCAGGCGCTGGCCCGGGACCAGGTGCGCCTGTACATGGCGCAATCCGCGCTGATCTCGGTGCTCGCGGTGGTCATCGCCGCGGACAGGAACCTACCCGATCTGTACGCGCTGGCGGTGCTGTCCTTCGCGCTGAAGGTGGTGGCGGTGCCGCTGGTGCTGCGCCGCCTGCTCTCTCGCACCGGTGGCGATGAGGAGGAGTCGCTCGGCGCCGGGGAAGAGCCGCTCGGCGTCGCGGGCAGCCAGACGCTGAGCCCGGCCTCCGCGGTCCTGGCCGGGATCGTGCTGGCCGCGTTCGGGTTCTTCTGCTTCGGCGCCATGGGTATCAAGGGTCCGGCCGCGCCCGCCACCGCGCTGGCGATCGCGGGCGCGATGGTGCTGGTCGCGTTCGGGCTGATGATCGTGCGCCGTGACGTGGCGTCCCAGGCCATCGGGTTCTTCTCGCTGGAGAACGCCATCTCGCTGGCCGCGCTGGTGGTGGCGGCCGGGCTGCCGCTGATCCTGGAGACCGCGTTCCTGTTCGACCTGCTGGTGGCGGTGGTGGTGTTCGCGATGCTGATCCGGACCCACCACTCCCGGGCCGAATCGCTGTCCACCGCCGACCTGACCAGGCTGCGGGGATGACGGGGGTGAACCGGTGATCGCCGTCGTGCTCGCCCTGCTGATCGTCCCGCTGGCCGCCGGGATAATCTGCGCTGTCCTGCCGACCCGGAACGCCAGGGCGGCCTCCGCGGTCACCGTGGCCGCTGGTGTCGCGTGCTTCGCCCTGGTCCTCGCGCTGGTCCCGGCGGCCGCGCACCGGGACCTCAACTACCTGTCCTACCTGCGGGTGGACGCGGTGAGCGTCATCTTCTTGCTGGCCACCAGCTTCCTGTACGCGGCCGTGGCGGTGTACGCGGTCGGCTACACCAAACGCCACGAGGACCTGTACGCCAGGCGGTTCTACGCCGGCCTGAACCTGTTCGCCTGGTCGATGCTGGCCGCGCCGCTGATGAGCAGCCTGGCCCTGCTGTGGATCGCGGTCGAGGTGACCACGATCATCTCGGCGCTGCTGGTCGCGATCGAGGACACTGACGGTGCCGCCGAAGCCGCCTGGAAGTACGTGCTGATCGCCAGCGCGGGCCTGAGCCTGGCCCTGCTCGCCACGGTGCTCGCCTACTACGCCGGATCACAGGTCCTCGGCGAGCACTACAACCTGGCCATCGAGCCGCTCATCGGTGCCGGCCCGCACCTGCCGCAGACCCCGGTCCGGCTCGCCTTCCTGCTCGCGCTGCTCGGCTACGGCACCAAGGTCGGCTTGTTCCCGGTGCACACCTGGCTGCCGGACGCGCATTCCGAAGCGCCCACGCCGGTCTCCGCGCTGCTGTCCGGGTCGCTGCTCGCGGTCAGTTTCTACGCGATCCTGCGGTTCTATCAGGTGGCCGCCGTCACCCTGGGCAGCGGGTTCCCGCGCGACGCGCTGCTGGCCTTCGGGGTCGCCTCGCTGCTGCTCGCCGCGCTGTACGTGTTCGGCCAGCGCGACATCAAGCGGCTGCTGGCCTACTCCAGCGTGGAGCACATGGGCATCCTGGCCGTCGGGGTGAGCTTCGGCGCGCCGGTGGCGCTGGCCGGCGTGATGCTGCACGTGCTGGCGCACGCCGCCGCGAAGGGGAACGCGTTCATGGGCGCGGGCGTGTTCGCGGTGAAGTTCGGCAGCAAGCAGATCTCCGTCCTGCGCGGCGGGCTCGACGTGCTGCCGTGGAGCGGGCCGCTGTTCCTGCTCGCGGTGTTCGCGCTATCGGCCATGCCGCCGTCGGGCATCTTCCGCAGCGAGTTCCAGATCGTCTACGGCGGCCTGGGCTCGGGCAACTACGCCGCCGCCGCAATCCTGGTCGTGCTGGTCACGGTGGCGTTCTTCGGCCTGACCGCCTCGGCCACGCGCATGCTGTTCACCCCCGCCCCTCGCGCGCTCAACCGCAGCGAACCAAGCATCTGGATGGTGATCCCGGTCGTCGCGGGCGTCGCGGTCCTGTTCATCCTCGGCCTGCATCCCCCAGCCGAACTCACCGACCTCATCTACCGTGCGGTGGCCCAACTGGGGGCGGCGCGATGACGATCACTCAGCCGGCCGTTACGGCCCTGTGGAAAGAACTCCAGTCCCGGGTCGACGCGGGGGACCGGTTCGCCGGCCTGTTCGCCACCAAACCCGAGGGCGGCGCACTGGTACTGTCCGCGCACGTCGCGACGGCAGGCAGCATCGACACGCTCGAAGCGCCGCTGCCGTCAGGCGCGGGCAGCTATCCCGCGCTCACCCCGCGGCTCGGCGCCGCGTTCTGGTACGAGCGCGAGATCCACGACCGCTTCGGCGTGGTCCCGGAGGGGCACCCGAGGCTGACGCCTCTCATCCGGCCCGGCTCGGCGGAAGACCATGCGCTGCCCCGGCACGTCGCGGGCTACGGGATCTTCACGATCCCGCACGGCCCGGTCCGGTCCGGCGTGCTGGAATCGATCGAGTACCTGGTCGAGACCCCGGGTGAGGCCATCCCGCACCTGAATATGCGGGTGTTCTACAAGCATCGCGGCGTGGAGAACCGGTTCGCCGGGATGACCCCGGCGGACGGCGTGCTGCTGGCCGAGCGCGCCGAGGGCATCGCCTCGGTCGCCCACGCCCTGGCCTTCAGCCACGCGGTCGAAACAATCGCGGGTTGTGCGCCGCCTCCGGCCGCGGCCCTGGTCCGGGTGCTGCACGCCGAGCTCGAGCGGATCGCGAACCACCTCGACGTCGCGGTCCGGCTGGCCGACGCGGCCGGGCTCGCGGTGGCCACGGCCCGGCTCGCCCTGCACAAGGAACGGGTGCTGCGGCTGGTCAGCAGGCTGTGCGGCAGCCGGTTCGGCCGGGGGGTGGTGGTGCCCGGCGGGGTCAGCGCCCCGCCGCGGCTGCCGCCCGCCGAGATCCTTGGCGAGGTCGACACGCTCCGCCGTGCGGTTACCGCCGAAGCCGCCGCGTTGATGGCCACCTCCTCGTTCCTGGACCGGCTGCGCGGCACCGGGCCGCTCTCACCCGGACGGGCTCACCAGCATGGCGCACTCGGGCCGGTCGGCAAGGCCGCCGGATACGCCGACGACGCCCGGCTCGCCCGTCCCTACGACAGGTACCTGTCGCTGGCCGTGCCGCCCGTCCGCGGCCACACCGCGGGTGACGCGCTGGCCCGGCTGAGGGTTCGCTGGGACGAGGTGGACCAGTCTTTCGGTCTGCTCCGGCAGGTCGCCGAAGATCTGGCCGAACGGTCCTCCGATCCGCTCCACCTCAGCTGCGAGCCCGTCCGCGGCCGCGCGGTCGGCTGGGCTGAGGCCCCGCAAGGCGAGGTCATCTACGACGTAACCCTGGACGCCGGCCGGCTCGTCCGCTGTCACCCCAGGTCGGCCTCGTTCCATAACCTGGTGCTGATGCACGAGGTCTTCGCCGGTGACATCCTGACCGACTTCCCGTTCATCGAGGCAAGCTTCGGCCTGTCGGTCGCGGGGGTGGCTCTATGAGCATCTGGGTATTCCGCGGCCTGCGCGACGGCGTCGTCACCACCCGGTGGCCCGCCAAACCCGACGCCTACGCCGACGCCTGGCGCGGTCCCGTGCTTGCCTCGACGTCCGCCAATCCCATAGACCCCATGCCGCTATGCCCGACCGGAGCGATCTCCGCCGAACCGCTGCGGGTCGATCAGGGCAAGTGCATCCTGTGCGGCCGGTGCGTGACCGAGCGGCCCGACCTGTTCGCCTGGTCGCACGGCGCTACCGGCCCAGGCGCGGCCGCGCTGAGGCGGGAAGCGCTCGTCGTCCCCGAACTCCCCGAGACCGACGAGGCGGTGGCGGCGGCCCGGGCCCGGCTGCGCGCGCGGACCGCCGCGCTGCGCCGCAGCGTGCACGTCCGGCACGTGGATGCCGGGTCCGACGGCAGCGAGGAATGGGAGATCCAGGCGCTGCTCGGCCCGGTCTACGACATCCACCGGCTGGGCGTGTTCTTCACCGCCAGCCCGCGCCACGCCGACGTGCTGCTGGTCACCGGCGCGGGCGCGCGCGGCATGGTCGGCCCGCTGCGCACCACCTACGACGGCATGCCCGATCCGAAGGTCGTCATCGCGGCCGGCGCCGACGCCGTCAGCGGCGGGCTGCTGGGCGAGAGCGAGGCGGTTACCGGGGGCATCGCCGCCATGGTCCCGGTCGATGTGTGGCTGCCGGGCTCACCGCCCAGCCCGTTCGGCATCCTCAATGCCCTGATGATCGCGGTCGGCAAGCTGCCCGGCGGCGGGGAGGGGACGCGGTGAGCGGGCTGTTCGCGGCCGGGCTGATCCTGCTGACCCTGGCCGCCGTGGCCGACTTCGCCGGCGGCCGGCTCATGCGCTTCCTGGGGTCCGGGCCGCTGTACCTGCTCGGCGCGGCGGGCTCGGCGTGCCTGGCCACCCTCGGCGGTTTTGCCCTGGCGGGCCGGCCGGTCCAGCTCGATGTCGCGGGCTGGCTCGGGGACCCGGTGCCCGGCCAGCAGGCGGCCGCCCTGTCCGCCGACCGGCTGTCCGGGCTGTTCCTGGCGCTGACGTTCGGCGCGGCCGTGCCAGTCTCGGTCGCGTTCGCCAGCTGGGCTGTGTCGATCCGGGGGGACGACCCCCCTGGACCCCCCGAGCACGGGGGGGCTACCCGCCCCCCCGTACCCCCCCGGCTCGGCGCGAGCTACGCGCTGGCCCTCGGCGCGGTCGCGGTGATCATGACGGCGCAGGACGCGTTCACCTTGCTGTTCGGCTGGGAGACGCTGACGCTCGCCTTCTACCTGCTCGCCGGCTCGCAGCGGAACAAGCCGGGCCGGTCCGCCGCGGCCCAGGTCACCTTCGCCTTCGGCAAGGTCAGCGGGGCCGCGCTGCTGACCGGGCTGCTGCTCCTGGCGACCAGGTCGCACTCGATCATGCTGGCCTCGTTCGCGCATGTCCCCGGCGGCGCGGTCCGCACCACCGCGTACGTGCTGCTGCTCACCGGGTTCGCGGTCAAGGCCGGGCTGGTGCCGTTCCAGATCTGGCTGCCGCGCGGCTACGCCGCCGCCCCCGGTCCGGCCCGCGCGATCATGGCCGGGGTCTGCGTCAACGTCGCCTTCTACGGCATGTGGCGTACGCTGGCCCTGCTCGGCCGGCCGCCCGGCTGGCTGGCTGGCGTGCTGCTGGTGCTCGGCGCGCTGAGCGCGCTGCTCGGTATCGCCCACGCGGCGGTGCAGAACCGGCTGAACCGGGTGATCGCGTACTCCAGCATCGAGAATACCGGGCTCATCGTCACCGGCTTCGGCGTCGCGCTGACCGGCGCGGCGACCGGGGACCGGCGCCTGGTCGCGGCCGGGCTGCTGGCCGCCACGCTGCAGGTGGTCGCGCACACTGTGGCCAAGTCCTTGCTGTTCACCTCGTCCGCCGGGATCGAGGCGGCAACGGGCCACGACGACCTGGAGGAACTGCGCGGGCGGGCCCGGCACACCCCATGGAGCGGGTTCGGCCTGGCGGTGGGCTCGCTGACCCTGGCCGGGCTGCCGCCCACGGTCGGTTTCGTGTCCGAGTGGTTCCTGCTGGAATCCCTGATGCAGCAGTTCCGGGTGCCCGGACTCGGCTATCGCCTGGTGCTCGCCCTGGCCGGCGCCGCGGTCGCCCTCACCGTCGGCTTCGCCGGCGTCACCTTCGTCCGCCTCGTCGGCCTCATTTGTCTCGGGGGGAACGATCCCCCCCAGACCCCCCCTGCTCACAGGGGGGCTGCCCGCCCCCCCGTACCCCCCTGGGGATGGGCCGGGAGAGCGGCGATTGTCGTGCTGGCGGTGGGCTGCCTGGCGACCGCGGCGGTGACCCCGCTGGAGATCCGGGTGATCGCCGCGGGGCTGTCGCCTGCGGTCCCGGCCTCGGTGATCATGGGCGCGCTGAAGTCTCCGTGGGTCCTGCAGCCGGTGTTCGCCGGGTTCTCGATCCTGTCGCCGTCCTGGCTATGGGTGGAGATGCCGCTGATGCTGCTCTTGGTGGGACTGTTCGCCTGGGTGGTGTCCGGGCGGCGGCTGCTGCGGGTGCGCCGCGTCCCGGCCTGGCGCTCGGCGACGATCGGCGTCGAGGGCGCCGATTCCTACACCGCCTTCGGCTACGCCAACCCCACCCGCCGGGTGCTGGCCGGCGTCCTGCACACCCGCGCCGAGGTGCGGGAAATCATGCTGGAAGACGACGTGAGCGACGATGGCTCCGGTCCCCCTGACCGTGCCGATCCCGGCGAGGGAGAGGCGGCCGCGCACCTGGAATACGCTTCCGATGTCATGGAGGTGGTCGAGACCTACCTGTACCGGCCCGCGCTCAGATCCTTCATGGCGATCGTGATGACCGCAAAGCGCCTCCAGTCGGGGCGCCTAGATGCCTACCTGCTGTACATGCTCATCGCCCTGGTCGCCGTCATCGCCGTGGTAACCGCCCTGGCGTAATGACCACCGAGGATAAGGCGATGCGGTGGGGCCTTCGGTACCAAGGTGATCATCTCGTTTCACTGTCAGGCTTTGCCTGGCAGGTCGCGGGGGATCACGAAGTGGGTCAGCCGTGCTGTCCCCGGGCCTAGCTGATCCCAGTTCCCGGCGAACTCAAAGACCGCGATGGCGGCGGTGGGGAACTTGGCTCGCATGCGGTCGAGCATGGCAGCCGGTGCGGCGTCGCTCACGGCGCCCAAGTGGGCAGGCGAACTGGTTGCCGTCAGCCTGAGCGCGAGTTCGGCGATTGCGGGATCGTGGCCCACGACCAGCAGCGTCCTCGCCGCCGCGGGCGCGCGGCGGATCAAGTCCAGAAGCTGCACTGCTGAGCCCCAGTACACGCCGTCGTCGAAGCTGACCGGCGGAGCGGCATCGAGCTCGGCCTGCGCGAGCTGCCATGTCTCGCGGGCCCGGCGAGCGGTGGAACACAGGACCTGATCGGGCACGTGCCCAGCCGCACGCAGCCAGCGTCCCATAACGGGCGCATCCCGCTGGCCGCGGCGGGCCAGCGGCCGTTCGTGGTCTGGCACGTCGGGCCAGGCCGACTTGGCGTGCCGCAACAGAACCAGCTTCCGGCCCGTGCCGTCTGCCATGGTCATAGCCTCGCATGTCGCGAGAGCTAAGGACCGGCCGACCCTATGGCCACGGAATGCCCGAGGCCGACTTGGCTGCGGATATCGTGCCGGTGCAGAACGTTGCCCGGGATCCCGTGCATGTGCCTCGGCTGTCGCCGTGGTTGTAGACCAGCGCGACCGCGATCAGCACAAGGGTAGTCACCAACCACAGCAGCGGCGGCACTGTCTGCTGCAAGCCCAGGCGGCCGGTATGTACCGGTCTGGGGCGAGAACGCCGGACAGCTTCCCGCGGGCCGGCCTGGATCTTCTCCCGCGCCGGCATCTCCTCACCGGATGCCAGCCGGGCGAATATGGTCAGCCGCGCGACCAGCGTGGGGTCGGAGCTGGCAAGCCTGTCCTTGATCGAGTCCAGGTCCTGCTGCTCGCGCGCGCTCAGGCTCATCGCTAATTCCTCCATCGCTTCGCCGTGGCCTGAGCGGTCGCAGCGTCCATGGAGAGCATTGCGATGACTGATGCGCTTGGTGAGCACGTCAGCCCAGGCGTCATCCCACTCGAACAAGGCCTCTACCTGAGTGCGGCAGCATCTCTATGGGCCTAGGCAAGTAGCGGCCTTCAGCCGGAACACCGGTGTCCCGGTATTACGCCCGCTTCATCGCGTGGTACCGTCAGGATACCTAGCCCCCGGAGTAGGCCAGCCGCAGAAGCACGTGCCATCGCTGTGTGCGGCGGCACCTTATCCTGGCGAGAGCACGGCGGAGGGGCTTGCCGCGCTGACGCCGGCGAAACATGCGCAGGCGATGAAACGCGGCGCCGCCGCCATGCTCGATCGCGTCACCGTCCTCCAGTCACCGCGCGGGTTTGTCAGCCTACGGGCCTGCCGTAGCGGAGGCTGGGCGCGCTGGCGGCGATCTCGAGGAGCCGGTTGTATTTGGCGACTCTGGTTGAGTTTGATCAGCGCGGAGTTGCCGATGCCGCGTTCGATCGCGCGGGTGATGATGGCCGGGTTGGTGCAGAAGATGTCGTCGCCGACCAGTTCGGTGGTGGCGCCCAGGCGGGCGGTGAGCGCGATCCAGCCGTCGTCGTCGTCCTCGCCGAGGCCGTCCTCGATCAGGTGCACGGGGAACTGCCCGGTGATGGCGGCGTACCGGTCGATCATGTCGCTGCTGGATAGGGTGCCGGTGGCAGGGAGGTCTGTGTGGCCAGGGTGAGCGAAGATGAGGTCCTGCTGCTGTGGCGGGCCCTGGTGGCGTTCCGTTCCGGACCGCGGCCGGCGTGCGGGGCGAAGGGCAAGCCGCGGCGCAGCCCGTGCCCGCTGCACGACGAGTGCCCCCGCTGGAACGGGCCGGATGACTACTCGGCGGTCATGGAGGAAACACCGGAGCAGACCGAGCAGAGACGGGCCGCGTGGCCCTGCACCGGGCTCGCGGACCTGCTGTCCCCCGAACTGCGGCACATCGGACCCGGGTGAGGACGCGCCAAGATCGCGCTGTCTTGCCGCAACCAGGCAAGGGGAACGTGCCAGGAGTGGCTGCCGCCGGGTGTCCCCGCCTACCGGAGGTTCGCCTCGGATGCAGAATCTGGGATTCCCGGGCGGCGGGCTATCCTGGCATGAGTGCGGCGGAGGGGCTCGCCGCGCTGGCACCCGCCAGCATGCGCGGGCGATGGAACGCGGCGCCGCCGCCAACGGTCCCTACCACGCGTACCACTTGACGCGGTAGGAGGTTGGCGCCGATGCCGGACGGCGAGAGCACTGTGGTCAGCGCGCTGGACGAGCTGGCTGCGCTGGGGACGGAACGGGACCGGGAGCAGCTGGCGGCGCTGCTGGACAGGCTGGCTGCGGCGAGGCTGCGTGTCCTGGTCGTCGGTGAAGCTAAGCGGGGCAAGAGCACGCTGATCAACGCGCTGCTGGGCCGCGCCGTGCTGCCGGCCGGGGTGACTCCGCTGACTGCCGTCACGACGACGGTCCGGTACGGCGACGACGAGCGGGCGGAAGTGAGGTTCCTCGACGGGCACGACGAGAAGCACTCCCTGGCCGCCCTCGGCGACCTGGTAACCGAGCGCGGGAATCCCGGGAACCGCCGCCAGATCGCGGGCGTGACCGTGTACGTGGCCGCGCCGGTGCTAGCGGGCGGGGTGGAGCTGGTCGACACGCCCGGCACCGGGTCGGTGTTCCAGTGGGATACCGAGACGGCCCATGAGGCGCTGCAGTCGATGGACGCGGCCGTGTTCGTGCTGACCGCCGACCCGCCGGTCTCGGCGAGCGAGCGGGACCTGCTGGGCCGGGTCGCCGGGTTGTCGGTGACGACGTTCGCGGTGCTGAATAAGGCCGATCACCTCGATGAGCCAGGACTGGCGGAGGCATTGGAGTTCACCCGGCGGGTGCTCGGCGAGGCCGCCCATCCCGCCAACGTATACGCGATGTCGGCGCGTGCCGCCCTGGACGGCGGTGATCCTGGGTTCGCCGCGTTCGCAGCCGATTTCACGGCGTACCTGGCATCCCAGGGGAGGTCGGACCTGCGGGTGTCGGCGATCGGGCAGGCCCGCCGGATCGCCAGCTCGCTGCTGGATGAGGTGGCGGTGACCCGCCGGGCGGCCGAGATGCGTGCTGGCGACGCGGCCGCGCGGGTGCGGCAGTTCAGCGAGCGGCTGGCCGAGGTGGCCGTGCGCGGCCGCGATGCCGTGACCGTGGTCTCTGGCGAGTCGGGCCGGCTGCTGTTCGCGCTCAACGACGCGGCCGAGGCGGATAGCGCGCGGCTGGGCCGCGAGGTCGGCGGGCAGCTTGACGCGCTGTTCGACGGCGAGTTGCGCGACGCGGCGGCGGCCGAGATCGAGCGGCGGGGCCGGGAGCGGCTGGCGGCGTTCGCCGTGGCCGCCGCGGAATCCTGGCGCCGGCGGCAGCGGGAGGCCATCGAGCAAGGACTGGCCGCGGTCGACGCCCGCCTGGCTGCGGACCTGAAGGCCGAGCTCGACGTGCTCCGCGAGTCCGCCGCCGAATTGCTCGGGCTGGAACTCGCCGTCCCCGAGCCGGAAGGCCGGCTGGCCGAAAGCCGGCGGTTCTTTTACAACACCGCGGAGGACGTCGGCCAGACTGAGCTGCTGGCCGGCGCCGTGCGCCGCTGGCTCCCTGGCGAGTTCGGCAGGCGGACGGCCAGGGAGCACCTGCGCCGTGAGGCCCCCCGCCTGGTAGACAGCCAGGTCGGCCGGGCCAGGGGGGACCTGCAGTACCGGCTGGCCGAGGCGACCCGGGCCCTGGAGCGGGTGGTCGGGCAGCGCTACGCAGATGGCACCGACCGGATACGGTCCGCACTGCAGGCCGCGGCGGAGCTTGGTGAAGCATCTGCGGCCGAGGCGGTGGGGAAGAAAAAAGAATTGGCCGAACGGGAAGCGGCGTTGCGTCACGTCACGTGCTTGCTGGACCAGGCCGCGGCGCCGAGGTAGACCTCCCAGCCGGATCGGAAACGGTGGAAGCTGATGATGAGTTTCAGTCAGGATGGTTCTGGTTCGCCGTTCTCGGCAGATGGCGCGTCCGCCAGCGTGAGGTCGCCTCTCGAAGCGAGCGAAGCGCGTTTCGAGAGCGTCCTCTTCGAGCAGCCCGCGACAGGCGCTGGCGTCGACGGGCTGCAGGAGCCGGACTTCTTCGCCGACTTGAATCTTGACCAGGTGCTGGAGTCGATGACCGCCGGCCGGAAGCAGTACGACCTGAAGCCGTTCTTCTACGCACAGCTGCACGACGTGGCCACCGTCCGCTACCGGCACGAGGTGCTGCGCGACCTCGAGCAGCCTGCTGTGCTCGAGTCGGTCACGAGGTTCGCGAAGACGATGCGGCGGATGCGCGAGCACCTCGCGCAGGCGCAGAAGCTTCACTACCCGCTCCAGAAGCAGGCCTGGTTCCTGGACGCCGTCGAGATCTACTGCGAGGCGGTCCGCTCGCTCGCGGGAGAGCTCGGCGGGCTCGATGTGGCCTCGCGCGGCTTTCAAGGGCTCCGCGACTACCTCGCCGGGTACGCCGCCTCCGGGCGCTTCACCTCGCTTGCCGCGGAGACGCGCGCGCTGAAGGAGGCGCTGGCCGGGGTGCGGTACGCGATCCGGATTCGCGGGGCCCGGGTCACGGTCAGCAACTACGAGGGTGAGCCCGACTATGGCGCTGAGGTGGAAGAGACGTTCGCGAAGTTCAAGCAGGGGGCGGTGAAGAGCTACCTGGTGCGGCTGCGCGACTTGGCCGACATGAACCACATCGAGGCTCAGATCCTCGACCGGGTCGCAAGCCTGAACCCGGAGGTGTTCGGCGCGCTCGCCGGGTACTGCGGCCGCCACCGCGATCACCTCGACGCGACGGTCGGCCGGTTCGACCGCGAGGTGCAGTTCTACCTCGCCTATATCGAGCTGATCGGACGGTTCAAGGCGGTCGGCCTGCCGTTCTGCTACCCGCACGTCTTCGCCCGCGCCAAGGACATCGCCGTCGAGGAGTCGTTCGACCTTGCGCTGGCGAACAAGCTTGTGCCTGCGGGCGGCACGGTCGTCTGCAACGACTTCCATCTCGAGGGGCCGGAGCGGATCTTCGTCGTCACCGGCCCTAACAACGGCGGCAAGACCACCTTCGCCCGGATGTTCGGCCAGCTCCACTTTCTCGCCAGCCTGGGTCTGCCCGTGCCCGGCAAGAGCGCGCGGCTGTTGCTGCCCGACCGCATCTATACGCACTTCGAGAGGGAAGAGAACATCGAGACGCTCCGCGGCAAGTTCGAGGACGAACTCGTCCGCGTGCACGAGATCCTGGAGCAGGCGACGAGCCAGAGCGTGCTAGTGATGAACGAGAGCTTCAACTCCACCACGCTCAACGACGCGCTGTTCGTCGGCACCGAGGTGATGCGCCGGATCCTGGAGCTCGGCCTGCTCGGCGTGTACGTGACTTTTGTCGACGAGATCGCATCGCTGAGCGAGGCGACCGTGAGCATGGTCAGCCAGGTCGTGCCCGAGAACCCGGCGCAGCGGACGTTCAAGCTCGTCCGCAGGCCGGCCGACGGGCTCGCCTACGCCGCGGCGATCGCCGACAAATACGGCCTGACTTACCAGCGCCTGATGGAGCGGATCGGCTCGTGAAGGTCTTCCTGCTGCACAAAGACCAGGACTTCGTCGTGAAGCCGGAGCTGCGGGACGCGATTTTCGGCGCCATGGCGAGCGGCGATCTGTTCGCGGTCACCAGCGTCAGGCGGGACCTTCAGCGCGGACGGAGCTCCGGCTCGATAGCAGCGCCGCCGGGAAGCGACGACGTGCTGACACAGGACCTGGAGCTCCAGACGCTGTGGAACACGATGGCGGCCGGCGACGAGTTCCTGTTCGAGATGGCCAAGCGGGGCGTCCTGTCGAGCCTCAGCGATCCTGACGCGATCGTGTACCGCCAGCAGGTCCTCGCGGACTGCCTCGAGCAACCCGAGACCATCAGCCAACTCTACGTGCTCGCGATCGAAGCACTGGAGAACGAGAGGCAGGTCCGTTCCCTCTGGGCTCTGGCGTCGCCCGACAGCATTGTCTACCGGTCGGTGCAGGTGCTAACGCTGCAGGTCGGCATCCTCAGGCGGCTCCGGCAGATCGCCGAGCAGCAAGCCGGGAACTTCCGTTCGGAAGGGTTCAGGCGGTTCTTCGCGATGCTCATTGAGGAGCTCTCAGATGATTACCTGCAGACGGTCGAGCATCATCTGCGCGAGCTGGAGTTCAAGCGCGGCTTGCTCGAGAGCGCTGAGCTCGGCCAGGGCAACAAGGGCCGACGCTACATCGTCCGGACGCCGCGCGAGCAGCGGTGGACCGAGCGGCTCTCGTTCGGGACCCGCTCACCGGGCTACAGCTTCACGATCCCGGCCCGGGACGAGAACGGCTTCCGGGCGCTGGAGGAGATCCGCGGGAAGGGGATCAACCGCGTCGCGGACGCGGTCGCGCAGTCGGCCGACCACGTCAAGAGCTTCTTCAGCATGCTCCGGATCGAGCTCGCCTTCTACCTCGGCTGCCTGAACCTGCGCGAGCGGCTCGACGCGAAAGGCGAGCCGGCCTGCTTCCCCGTCCCGTACGCCGCAGGCCAGCGCGCGCTCGCTGCGGAGGGCCTCTACGACGTCTGCCTGACGCTCCACCTCCCGGACCGGGGCGTCGGCAATGACGTGGACGCCGACGGCAAGTCGCTGGTGATGATCACCGGCGCCAACCAGGGCGGGAAGTCGACCCTGCTGCGCAGCCTCGGCCTGGCCTACCTGATGATGCAGGCCGGCATGTTCGCCGGCGCGCAGTCGTTCCGCGCCAGCGTCTGCGCTGGCGTCTTCACGCACTACAAGCGCGAAGAGGACGCCACGATGCAAAGCGGCAAGCTGGACGAGGAACTCGCCAGGATGAGCGAGATCGCCGGGCAGATCACGCCCGGCTCGATCCTGCTCTGCAACGAATCGTTCGCCTCCACCAACGAGCGGGAAGGATCGGAAATCGCCCGGCAGGTCGTGCGCGCCATGCTCGACAAGCAGATCAGGGTCTTCTTCGTCACCCACATGTACGACCTCGCGCACGGCTTCCACGCCCAGGGGCTGGACACGGCGTTGTTCCTCCGGGCCGAGCGGCAACCGGACGGCCGCCGCACGTTCAAGCTCGTCGAGGGCGAACCGCTGCCGACAAGCTACGGCGAAGACTCCTACCGGCGCATCTTCGGCGCCGGCGAGCCTACAGCGACGACCCTCGCCGACACCAGACGGTGACGGCCTCGGGAGCGGCCGTCCAGCCACGGCGGGGGCATAACCGCGCTGAGCCGACGTAACTTCGGTCTAGGCCGGGCCAGCATAGACCCCGAACCGCCGGGTAATGGTTAGCGGTGAGAACAATGCTGGCTGTCCCGTAAGCCGATCGCGGCCAGCGTGGCCGTAGAATCAGGATCAAGGCGATGGAGCTCGCCGGAGTCGCCCTAATGGCTGATGGCTCCTGTTGACCGTGTTGGTGGCCGGAACACAGGAGGGCATGTCATGGCACAGCGAGCATCGAGGATGCCTAAGCCCGGGTGCGAAGACATCTCGCCTTCCCCGGCGCTCTCAGGCTGTGGCTGAGACATGACCGGGCCACCCCATGACCTTGCTGCCGCGCGACAGGGCCAGCTCCTCAGCTTGCTGTTCGAGGAGGCGCCGGCGACCCGGGGCGCCGAGGGGCAGGACGAGGATCGCTCCTTCGCGTCGGATCTGAACCTCGACCAGATCGTGGCGGCGATCGCGGGTGATCGCGAGGAGCGTGACCTCATCACGACCGTTCTCTACGGCCACCTGCGCGATGTCGACGCCGTGCGCTACCGCCAAGAGGTTTTCCAGGACCTGGAGAACCCTGCCCTGTTCGATCAGGTCGAGCGCTTCGCCGACCTCATGCACCAGGTACGCGCCCACCTCCATCAGCTGGCGAAGATGCAGTACCACTACCAGCGGGAGGGCTGGCTCCTGGACACGGCGGCCATCTACTGCGACGCGGTGCAGTCCCTGACCGGGCATCTCGCCTCGGCGCAGATCAGCTCCCGCGGCCTCCTGGCCTTCCGGGAGTACCTCGCCTCCTATGTGGCCTCGGCGCAGTTCACCGCTCTCGTGAGCGATACGAGGGACCGGAAGGGCGCCCTCGGGCATATCCGCTACTGCACCCGCATCAGGGGCGGCCGAGTCGACGTCAGCCGCTACCAGGATGAAGCCGACTACAGCGCCGCGGTGCTTAAGACCTTCGAGCGCTTCAAGCAGGGCGCGGCGAAGGACTACCGGGTCCGCTACCGGACGTCGCCAGGGACGAACCACGTCACCGCTCAGATCCTTGAGCTGGTGGCCCGGCTCTTTCCTGAGGAGTTCACCGCCCTGGACGAGTACTGCCGCCGGCACGCCGCGTTCCTCGACGACGACATCCGGCGCATCGACCAAGAGCTCCAGTTCTATCTCGCTTACCTCGACTACATCAGGCCGCTTGGTGTCGCTGGGCTGTGCTTCTGCTATCCCGAGGTCTCCGCCAGCTCGAAGGATGTCCTAGCCGCCGGTGCCTTCGACCTAGCCCTGGCTAAGAAACTCGTCTCGGAGCGCAAGCCGGTGGTCACTAATGAGTTCCGCCTGGAGGGTCGCGAGCGCATCTTCGTCGTGACCGGCCCCAACCAGGGAGGCAAGACCACCTTTGCCCGGACCTTCGGCCAGCTCCACCACCTGGCCAGCGTCGGCTGCCCCGTCCCGGGCAGCGCCGCCCGCCTCTTCCTCTTCGACCGCCTCTTCACCCATTTCGAGAGGGAGGAGGACCTCGCCAAGATGAGCGGGAAGCTGGAGGAC
Organism: uncultured Actinomycetes bacterium; assembly: GCA_963769715.1. Taxonomy (GTDB): domain Bacteria; phylum Actinomycetota; class Actinomycetes; order Streptosporangiales; family Streptosporangiaceae; genus Palsa-504. Next base: position 213,926 of record CAVYNE010000031.1, on the reverse strand, counting down.
GACCTGGTGAGGATCGGGGAGGTCCTGCGGGCGGCCACGCCTGACAGCATCGTGGTCCTGAACGAGATCTTCACCTCCACGACCCTGCACGATGCTCGCTTCCTGGGGACGAAGCTGATGAAGAAAGTCATGCAGCTCGACGCCTTGTGCGTTTACGTCACCTTCGTGGACGAACTGGCGTCGCTCGGCGAGCCGGTCGTCAGCATGATGAGCACGATCGTCCCGGAGAACCCGGCCGAGCGCACCTACAAGGTGGTCAGGAAGCCAGCTGACGGCTTGGCCTACGCGCTGGCCATCGCCGAGAAGTACGACCTCACCTACGAGCGGCTGCGAGGGAGAGTCGCGTCATGAAGGTCTACCTCCTCTACGAAGCCCAGGACTTCGACCTCGAGGCCGACCTGCCTGCCAACCACGAGGACCTGATCCGGGACCTGGAGCTGACCACACTTCTCGAGGCGATGGCCCTCGGTGACAAGTTCCTCTTCGAGGTGTCCAGGAGAGTGCTGCTCGCCTGCCTGCGCGATCCAGCGGCTATCCGCTATCGCCAGCGGGTCCTTGCCGACTGCCTCGCAGAGCCCGAGGTTATCCGGGAGACGTACGCTGTCGCAGTTGGCGCCCTGCAAGACAATCGGCACATCTGGGGAGGTTACGGCGGCACGTATCAAACTCCCTCGTCCAACCTCTCGGGTGCGGTCAGCCATCTCGAGGCCTACGTGGCTCGCCTCAGGCAACTGCGGCAGATCGCCGACGACCACGCGGAGAAGTTCCGCTCCGACGGGCTGCGGGCGCTGTTCGCCACGCTGCAGCGCGAGCTGGACGACGAGTACTTCGAAGAGATCAGCTACCACCTGAAGCAGCTGCGCTTCCGCGCTGGCGTGCTGATCGACGCCGCGCTTGACCGGGACAACAGCGGGTTCAACTTCGTGCTCCGGGCCTCCGGTGACGCCCGGCCAAGGTGGAAGGAGCGGCTGGGGATCGGCCCACGTTCCACCTACTCCTTCAGCCTCCCGCCCCGCGACGACGCGGGAGGCCAGGTTCTGGCCGATCTCACCAGCCGAGGGATCAACCTCGTTGCTAACGCGGCCGCTCAGTCCGCAGACCACATCGGGAGCTACTTCACCATGCTGCGGGCGGAGCTGGGCTTCTACGTAAGCTGCCTCAACCTGGCGGACCGGCTGGCGGCCAAAGGGGTGCCGACCTCGGTCCCTGAGCCGAGGCAACCGTCACCGCTCACGTTTTCGTGCACGAACCTGCGCGATGCCTGCCTGGAGCTGCAGTCAGAGGGTGCGGTCGTGGGCAACGACGTGCAGGCCGACGGGAAGTCGCTGGTCATCATCACCGGTGCCAACTCGGGGGGGAAGTCGACGTTCCTGCGCAGCGTCGGCCTGGCCCAGCTCATGATGCAGTGCGGGTTGTTCGTCGCGGCTGAGTCCTATCGGGCGAATGTGACTCGCGGGATCTTCACGCACTTCCTCCGGGAGGAGGATTCCGGCATGACCAGCGGACGGCTGGACGACGAGCTCAGGCGCATGAGCGCCATCGCCGACCAGATCAGGCCGCACTGCCTCATCCTGTTCAACGAGTCCTTTGCCGGGACCAACGAGCGCGAGGGATCCGAGATCGGCCGCCAGGTCGTCCGCGCCTTGCTGGACGCAGAAGTCAAGGTGTTCTTCGTTACCCACCGGTTCGACTTCGCTGAGGGCTTCCACCGTCAGCACGCGGACTCCAGTCTCTTCCTCAGAGCTGAGCGCCAGCCCGACGGGCGCCGGAACTATAAGCTTGCAGTGCAAGAGCCTCTCCCGACCAGCTTCGGAGAGGATCTCTACTACCGGCTCGGCGGCTGGCTGGATGAGGATAAGGCCTTTACCACGACTGTCGCGGGAGCAGCCTCGAATGGCGAACCGGGCGAGAGCAGCCGTGTGCGGCAGGCCCGCCCTGCCGACCGCCGGCCTTGAACGCGGTCGGCCAGCCTTCAGCAAACGTGCGGATCTTGTGGACAGCGGCGGCAAGGTCCACAATAACGACTGGCGATGAGGCTCGCCACAGCGCTGGCCCGGGTGCGGTCCCGGGCCAGGGAACCGCGGGATGGCTGTCCCGCTGATGGCCTCTGTCCCTGTCTGGCTGCGGCAGCAGGACACTCTGCGAATACGCGGACGCGCACGTGTTCGAGTTGATCGTTCTCGGCCGTCACGGAAACGGTGGCGTGCTGCACCACCGGCTAGGTCACGTCGCCGATACGGTAGCCAAGAAAAGCGGCCTTCCCCTCCTGCTGCTCGGCGGCCAGAGCTAACGCGAGAGACAGACCCGAGAGAACGCCCGCGCCGATTATGGGCGTGACGCGGGCAACCCTCGCCATGTATCGTGAGGTTGATCACGCGATGAGGCTCGCGTACCGCCGGGCCGGGTAAATCCGGTCGGCTGATGGCCTCTACCTGCAAGGGCGTTCTGGCGTCGCGAAGGCAGGGGGAGGTGCGCGTGGTCCCGGAGCTCATCCAGGTGCTGCAGAGCCTGGTGGTGCTCATGCTCGCCCCGTTGTATGCCGGCGTGCTAGCCCGCGCCGAAGCGATGGTCGGGTCCAAGCGCGGACCCAGCGTGCTTCAGCCGTACCGGGACCTGGCCAAGCTGCTCCGCAAGGGCAGCGCGATCAGCGACCAGGCCTCCTGGGTGTTCCGCGGCGCGCCGTTTGTCGCCTTCGCCTGCTACCTGACCGTATCGGTGATCGTCCCGGTCATCACCAGCGAGCCGCTCCCGCTGGCGTTCCTGGCCGACCTGATCGGCGGCGCGTTCGTGCTCACGCTGGCCAGCTTCGTGATCTCGCTGGCCGGCCTGGACACCGCGAGCCCGTACGGCGGGCTCGGGGCGAGCCGGGCGAGCTGGATCGGCAGCATGGCCGAGCCCGCGCTGATCCTGGTGTTCTTCACGGTCGGCGCGGTGTCAGCGTCGGATAACCCGTACCTGATGAACCACGCGGTGGCCTCGTCTCCGTACGTGGTGGTGCTGCCGACGCACCTGCTGGGGCTGGTCGCCTTTTTCATGATCGTGCTGGTGGAGAACGGCCGGATACCGATCGACACGCCCGGCGGCTCGACCGAGATCTCGATGATCGAGGAGAGCCGCGTGCTGGAGTACTCCGGTCGCGAGTACGCGCTGATCAAGTGGGGGAGCTGGATGAAGCTGTTCCTGCTGTCCTCGGTCTTCATGAACGTCTTCGTGATCCCCTGGGGGCTCGGCACCGGTACCAGCCTGCCCGGTGCCCTGCTGGCGATCCCGGTGCTGCTCGGGAAGCTCGCGCTGTGCGGGCTCGCGATCGTCATTATCGACACGTCGTTCGCCAAGCTGCGGTTTTTCCGGATCGCCGAGTTCCTGGGCGCCGCGTTCATGCTCGCCCTGGTGGGCGTCGCCACCTCGTACGTGATCGGAGCGTGAGCCAGATGCAGAGCCTGTCCGCGAGCAGCACTGCGGGTGTCTTGCTCGATTTGTCCGGGGTGCTGATGCTGCTGCTGGCGTTCGCGTGCCTGGCGTCGAAACTGTTCAACCGGTATGTCGCCTATTACGGTGCCCAGTCGGTGGTGCTCTCGTTCGCGGCGGCGACCGCCGCCGTCGCCTTCCACAGCGCTGAGCTGTGGATCCTGGCCGCGCTCACGCTGGCGGTCAAGGGCATCGCGATTCCGGTGGCGGCGCGGCGGCTGCTGGTGACGCGGCTGGCGCTGAAACGCGACGCCGCGATGTCAACCGGCCTGTCCACGTCGCTGATCGCCGGCGGGGCGCTGACGGCGTTCGCCTACCTGGTGACCCGCCCGGCTCTGCTGCCGCACGGCACGGTCGCTGCCGCCGTGGTCCCGCTGTCCACCGCGGTGATCCTGCTCGGGTCCTTGTCGATGGTGGTGCGGCGGCATACCGTGGCGCAGCTCATCGGCTGGCTCATCGTGGAGAACGGCGTCTTCCTCGGCGCGATCACCCTGGTCGCGACGTTCCCGTTCATCGTCGAGGCCGGGATCTTCCTGGACATCGTCGCGGGGGTGCTGATCATGGTGGTGTTCGTGTCCGGGCTCACCCGCCAGCTCGCCGAGGCGAGCGCCGACGAGCTGAGGGAGCTGCGCGGATGACGGCGCTGGCCATTCTCATCGTGCTGGGTCCGCTGGCCGGGCCGGCGGCGGCGATCGCGGGCGCGCGGGCCCGGCTGGCGGGCATCGCTCAGGCCGCCGGCGCCGTCATCGCGTTTGGCTGCTCGCTGGCGCTGCTGGTGATGCTGGACGGCCGCGCGCCGCTGTTCGGCTGGGACGGCTTCTTGTACGTGGATTCGCTCGGCGGGTTCTTCTTGATGACCGTGGCCGGGGTGACGCTGCTCGCGGCGCTCGGCTCCATCGGTTACGTCTGTGCCCAGGAGGACGACGGCGAGCTCAGCGGTTTCCAGGTCCGCCTGTATTTCTCGTTCTTCGGCCTGTTCGCCTCGCTGATGCTCGCGGCGCTGGAAACCGGCAACCTCGGGCTGCTGTTCGTCCTGGTCGAGGCGAGCACGCTGGCCAGCGCAGCCCTGGTCGGCCTTGAGGGTCGGCCGCGGTCCCTCGAGGCGGCGTGGAAGTACGTCATCATCAGCTCCCTGGGCGTCACGATCGCGCTGGCGGGCACGCTGTTCCTGTTCTACTCAGGCAGCGCCCTGCACCTCGGCTCGAACCTCGGCCTGACCTGGCCGTACCTGCTCGTCCACGCGCACGCGCTGGCCCCGCAGGCGCTGCGGCTGGCGTTCCTGCTGGCGGTGGTCGGCTATGGCACCAAAGTCGGGCTGGCGCCGATGCACACCTGGCTGCCCGACGCCCACGCCGAGGCGCCGAGCCCGGCCAGCGCCATGCTGTCCGCCGCGCTGCTCAACGTCGGCATGTACGCGATCATCAGGTTCCTGGCGATCGCGCAGGCGCGGCTCGGCCATACCTATCCGCGGGCGGTGCTGCTGTCCTTCGGGTTCGCGTCGATCGTGATCGGCGCGCTGTTCATGGTACGGCGCGGCAATTTCAAGCGATTGTTTGCCTACTCTTCGGTCGAGCAGATGGGCATCATCGCGGTCGCGCTCGGCTTCGGCGGCATCCTCGGCCTGTACGGCGCGCTGCTGCAGACGCTCAACCACGCGATCGCCAAGGCGGTGCTGTTCCTTTCCAGCGGCGACGTGGCACTCCGCTACAAGACCAGGGAAGCGGGCGAGGTCAGCGGGCTGCTGGCCGCGGTGCCGGTCACCGGCGGGGTACTGCTGCTGGCCTCCTTCGCGGTTCTCGGGTCACCGCCGTTCGGCCTGTTCCTATCCGAGCTGACCATCGTGCGGGCCGGCTTCGCCCACGGCAGCCCGATGTTCCCGCTGCTCCTGCTGGCCCTGCTCGGACTGGCGTTCGTGCCGTTCGCACGGACCACGACCGGGATGGTGACGGGCAGCCCGCCGCCGCTGGCCAGCCCGTACCGTGACCGCGCGGCGGCGGCGGTGACCACTGCGCCGTGGATCCTCGGCCTGGCGGTACTGCTGGTCCTCGGGCTGTGGATCCCGGCCGGCCTGGATACGGTCCTGCGGCATTCGATAGCGGTGATCGGATGACCGCCGTCGAGCCGCAGGCCGCCGGGACCACAGAGCACTTGGTGCGCCAGCTCACCGGCCTGGGCGGCCTGGAGGTCAGGGACCACGGCGCCACCCGGGGAGCGGTCACCATCCGCATGCTGCCGGAGACCCTGGAGGCGGCCACGCATGCCCTCGCGGGCACGGCCGGCACCCGCCTGGCTGACATGTTCGCCGGCAACGACGGTGATGCTCCCACCCTGCGCCTGGTCTGGGCGCTCGAATCTGGGTACCTGGTCACGGAGACCGAGATCGAGTGCGATCAGTACCCGCCGCTGTCCGATATCGCTCCCGCCGCGTTCGTCGAGGAATGCGAGATCTACGAGCAGTTCGGCATCCGGCCAGCGACGGGCAAGCCGCTCAACCGGCTCATGCGGCCGCCGCACGCCGGACCGGACTTCCCCAGGCTGGGGCACCGGCCAGACCAGCCACCGGAGGAGACGCACGCCCTGCACACCGTGGGCGGCCAGGCGTTCGAGTTCCCGTTCGGGCCGGTCCGCCAGGTGGGCGTGGAGAGCGTGTACTACGGCCTGGTGACCAGCGGCGAGGAAGTCGTCGACCTCTACCTGTTCACCTGGCACAAGCACCGTGGCGTGGAATGGCGGCTGCACGGCAAGACCACGCGCGAGGCGATCTTCCTCGCCGAGCGCGCCGAAGGACTCAGCGCCGTCGCCGTCGGCTGGGCGTTCGCGGCGGCGGCCGAAGCCGCGCTCGGCGTCGCGCCGCCGCCCGCGGCCGCGCGGACCAGGGCGGTCGCCCTGGAGCTGGAACGCCTGTACAACCATGCCGCCGCGACGGCGGCATTGTGCCAGGCCACCGGGCTTTCGGTCGGCCAGTCCGCCGCCGAGATCGCCCTCGAACGGCTGTTGCGAGTCAACGCCGCCACGTTCGGCCACCGGTACCTGTTCGGCATCATCGAGCCAGGCGGAGTCAGCCGGGCACCGGACACCGACGCGCTCCGCCGTGAACTGCCCGGAGCTTACGGTGAGCTGCGCCGCGCCGCCGACGCGCTGCTGAGCACCAATTCCTTCGTCGACCGGCTGGAAGCCTGCGGGATCCTGACCGCTGAGCAGGCCCGCCGCCTCGGCCTGGTCGGGCCGGTCGCGCGCGCCACCGGGCTGGCCACCGATGCCCGACTCGCGGCCGCCGCGGCAGGACCCGGGCCCTACGCCGACCATCCCGTCAGCGTCGTCACCGCCGACAGCGGCGACGTGTTCGCGCGTTTCCAGGTGATGCTCGGCGAGGCGGCCGAATCGGTCCGGCTGATCACGCAGTTCCTTGACGGGGGCACCAGCTCGGACCGCGTCGCGCTCCCTCCCGGCGGCGGCGCTGGCCTCGGCTGGGCCGAATCACCGCGCGGTGAGGCGCTGGCCTGGGTCGAGCTGGACGAGAACGGGCAGATCACGCGCGCCCGGCTGCGGCCGGGCTCGGCACGCAACTGGCGCGGTTTCGACGACGCCTGCCGGTCCCAGAACGTGTTCACCGACATCCCGATCATCGAAGCCAGCTTCTGGCTGACCGTCGCGGGCATGTCCCGGTGACACTCACTGAAGGAAGGTGAGGCGCGATGCCACTGTGGTTCGCCAGAGGACTGCGCCGCGGCGTGGTCACGACCAGCTACCCGGCCAGGCCCGACGGCTCGGCGGTATCCCTGCCGACGCCGCCCGCGTTCCGCCCCCGGCAGCTGACCCACGAGACCGCTGACCGCATGATCGCCATATGTCCCAGCACCGCGCTGAGCCGGCGAGATGATGCGCTGATCTTCGATGCCGGTGCCTGCACTGCCTGCGGCCGGTGCGCACAGGCGGCCCCAGATGCGGTCAGGCCGAGCGGGGAATTCGAGCTCGCCGTTACCGCCCGGGCCGCGCTGATCAAGACCATCCCGATCCTCGGAGAACAACGATGAATCCCGGGCCGGGAAACGTCCGGCCAGACGCCGGCGCCGGGCAAGACGAGGCAGATACCGCCGGACGGCTACGGGAGCAGATCGCCGCGCAGTTCGGCCGCAGCCTGCACATCCGGACGCTGGACACCGGCTCGTGCGCGGTGTGCGAGCAAGAGATCCGGCTGTTGTCCGCGCCGCACTACGACCTGCACCGGCTCGGCTTCTTCTTCACTCCCGCGCCCAGGCACGCGGACTTGCTGCTGGTCACCGGGCCGATGGTGCGAGCCTTCGAGGTAGCGGCCCGCAAGACCTACGAGGCGATGCCCGGCCCGAAGGTAGTGGTCGCGACCGGCGCGTGTGCGCTCGGCGGCGTCTACCGGCCAGATCCGTTCGTGCACGGTCAGGTCAGCGCGGTCCTCCCGGTGGACGTGTGGATTCCTGGCTGCCCGCCGAGCCCGCTGGCCCTGCTGCACGGGCTCAGCGTGGCGGTGGGCCGGCTCGCGGAGAAGACGCCGGGCCTGACGTTCATTGCTGGCGAGGACCACCCCGGGGGTGACGCGTGAACCCGCTGGACATCCTGTACGGCGCGGCTGGCGCATGGCTCGCCGCCGCCCTGGCCGGGCTGCTGGCCGGGTCGCGGCGACCCGGGCTACTGGCCTGCTGCGTGCTGTCGGCTCTCGGCGGGGCGGCCGCGGTCGCGGGCGGCGGCTGGTCACTGATCTACGGTGACACCTCCTTGGTGACCCCCGGCGGCGGGATGACGATCGTCGGGGGCCCCCTGCAACTGCAGATGACCAGCCTGGCGGGCGTGTTCGTGGCGCTGCTCGGCATCGTCGCGGTGGCGATCGCCTGGTACGCGCCCCGCTACCACCAGCCCGGCCGCGGCACCGCGGTCTACCTGGCGGCCTACAACCTGGCCCTGCTCGCCTGCCTGGCCGTCCTGGCTGCAGGCGGCATGGTGACATTCCTTATCGCCTGGGAGACGATGAGCCTGGCTTGCTACCTGCTCATCCTGCGCCACCTGCGCAGCGCCGAGTCGGCCCGGGGCGCGTTCTGGTTCCTGGCCCTATCCGAGATCGGCTTCCTGCTGATCGTGGCGGCGTTCGTGATCCTGTCCGCCAAGACGCACGCCACCGCCCTGGACGCGATAGCGGCCAGATCACACCTGATCGATGGCGGCTGGCGAGCCGCCGCCTTCCTGCTCGCCCTGGCCGGGTTCGGGTTCAAGGCCGGGCTCGTCCCGCTGCACGTCTGGCTGCCCGAAGCGCACCCCGTCGCGCCCGCGGACGGGTCCGCGTTCCTTTCCGGCGTGGTGGTCAAGCTCGGCGTCTACGGAATCGCGCTGTTCGCGTTCGAGCTTGACCCCGTCGGCGGGGCCTGGCCCGGCCTGGTCACCATGGGCGCGGGCGCGGTCACCGCCGCCATCGGCATCCTGTACGCGCTGCGGGAACGCGACATCAAGCGGTTCCTCGCCTACTCCACGATCGAGAACACCGGGATCATCGTGACCGCGTTCGGCGCCGCCATGATCTTCCACGCCTACCGCCAGCCCGCCCTGTACGCGTTCCTGCTCATCGCCGGCCTTTACCACGTCGCCAACCACGGCTGCTACAAGACGCTGCTGTTCCTCGAGGCCGGGGTGGTCGAGCACGCTACCGGAACCAGGGACATGGACCGGCTCGGCGGCCTCGTGCACCGGCTGCCGCGCAGCGCGGTGATCACGTTCGTCGGCACGCTCGGGATCGCCGCGCTGCCGCCGCTGAACGGGTTCGTCAGCGAGTGGCTGATCTTTCAGGGGCTGTTCCAGGGTTTCCGCACCGGCAGCCACCTGATCGCCATCCTCATCGTGCTCGCCGCCGCGACGCTCGGGCTCACCGGCGGCCTGGCGATCTACGCGTTCGTCCGCGGCTTCGGCATCCCCTACCTCGGCATGCCGAGGACCAGGCAGGCCGCGGCCACGCGGGAAACGGGCCAGCCGCTGGCCGGCCCGGCGCTGCTGGCCGTCGCGTGCGTGGCGCTGGCTGTCGGCGCCCCGGTCGTGCTCGCGGCGCTGTCCCGGACCGCGCGGACGGTCACCGGGGTCGCACTCGGCCCGCTGCTGCTCCCCGGCAAGCTTACGGTCATCCCGGCCCACCCGGACTTCTCCGCGTTCTCTCCGACCTACCTGGCCATATTCCTGGCCGCCGCGTGCGCCGTGCCCGCGCTGATCTACCTGGCCGGACGGCCCCGTGCCGCGAGCGTTTCCGTCCCCGTCTGGGACGGTGGCATGGTCAGCTTCCGGCCGCGGATGCAGTACTCGGCGATGACGTTCTCCGCTCCGACCCGGGTCACCTTCGACGCCCTGTACCGGCCATCGGTCTCCGTCCGCCGGGCCTCGGACGACGACCCGGCGGGACGATCAGGCCCGGTGCACTACGAAGCGCAGGTGACGCCCGTCTTTGAGCGGTACCTCTACCGGCCGGTGATCCGCGCGGTCGAGTGGCTGGCCGACGCGATCCGCCCGCTGCAGTCCGGCGACGTGAACCTGTACCTGCTGTACGTGTTCGCGATGATCCTGCTCGCTTACCTGCTCGGCGCGGTGTGAGGAGGCTGGACATGACGACACCAATCGCGGCGCGGCCCAGCCGGGTCGCCTGGCTCGTCCTGATCTACCGGCTGCCTGCGGGCTCCGGGCTGAAGGCGGCGATCCGGCGGAAGCTGACCGCGATGGGAGCGACGTATCCGGTGGACGCGGTCGCCGTCCTGCCGGTCTCTCCGACCGCAGAGCGGGCCTTTCGGCGGCTACGGAACATGATCGGCCAGGGCGGCGGCTCCGCCCAGGTGCTGTGCGCAGAGGCGATCGAAGGCAAGCCGGACCTGATCACGGCCTTCAACGCGACCCGGGAGCAGGCGCGATACCCTCGGCGCGGCCAACGCCGGAGCGGCTCTATCCTCCCTGGCCAGGTGCCGCGCGGTGCTTGAGGGATTCGCCAGGCGCGTTTACGAAACGGACACTGTCCCAGCTACCGGAATCAGACGCAACTCTCCGGCAACGTTAAGCTGAAAAAACGGCGGAGGGGCTCGCCGGGAACGCGGAAATGCCGCCAACGGTCCCTACCAGGCATGGTGAACGCTGGTGGGACATGGGAGTCCTGGAGCGGCACCGCGTGCCGATCGCTCCGCTGTCCGGGCCGGCCTGGCAGCGGTTCCCGGTGGCCTCTGCCCTGACCGCCGAGTTCGTCGCCGAGCTGTATTCCGGCTGCGGGCTGGCGCTGCACCATATCGAGCTGCTCACTGGGCGGCCCGCCGCCACCGTGGCCTCTCTGCTGCGCACCAGTGGGGTCCCGCTGCGGGATGCTGCCGCGAAATCCCCGTTCATGCGCCGCTGGCGCGAGGGCGGCTGATGGCCAATCAGGAGTGCCAGATTATTTCCGCCGCGCTCGGCCGCCTGATTGGAGCGCAGCTGTGAACGCGGACGGTATCAAGCTGACCAGCTACTTTGGCGAGCGGCACCGCGCCAACGGCACATTCGTCGCCGGCGCCCTCATCGACCTGTACAGCAGGAAGGAAATCACGGCCAGCATTCTGCTGCGCGGCATGGAGGGTTTCGGGCTGAAACATCACCTGCGCATCGACAGCTCCCTGAGCCTTTCGGAGGACCTGCCGCTGACCGCGGTCGCGGTCGACATCCGGCCGAACATCGAAGCGGTACTCGATCAGACACTTGAGCTCAACCGCCCCGGCCTCGTCACGCTCGAACGGGTACGGCTCCTGAGCGGCGAGATCGATCCCATCGGCATCGTGGAAAACCCCGGCGAGGCAACCAAGCTGACGGTCTATTTCGGGCGCCACGATACCGTATACGCGGTACCCGCCTTCGAGGTGATATGCGAATTGCTGTACCGCCGCGGCGTCGCTGGCGCCACCGTACTGCTCGGCATGGACGGCATCGCCCACGGCCGCCGCCAGAGGGCCCAGTTCTTCAGCCGCAACGCCGATCTCCCGATGATGGTCATCGCCGTAGGGTCCGGCGACCGAATCGGCCTAGTGCTTCCCGAACTAACGGGCTACTTCAGACGAATCCGGAAAGCCATCGGTGCCCGTCGGCTCACACCTGACTGCGGGCAAGCAACAGACGCCCGTTCGGCACAAATAAGACGGTGCTGGTCTGCGGCCCGTGCCGAGGTCAGGACCCTGGCCGCCGAGTGATGACGCCCTCCCAGGGACCCAGGACGCCTGGTGTAGCGGCCTGTCCGGCCCCCGTGGTGGTCAGCAGCACCTCGCCGGCCACGGCGGGCCCAAGGACCGGCACAGCGGTCGGCTGGCCGGTGAAGTTCGCGGCGACCACCAGGCCGCCGACCCGGTACGCCCACTGGCCGTCTGGGGTGGGCAGGTTCTCGAACGGGGCGATGCCGCCGCCGAGTTCGGCCCGCCGGAGGGCGAGCAGCCGCCGGCAGAGCCCCAGCGTGGAATCGGGGTCGTCGCGCTGGTCGGCGACGGTGCTGACCGGGTGGTCCGCCATCGGCAGCCACGGCGTCACGCCCGGCGAGGTGAAGCCGCCGCCCGGGGAGCCGTCCCACGGCATCGGGGTCCTGGCCCGATCCCGATCGGCGCCAGAGTCCACGTCCAGGGTCGCGTGGTCGCGGCGCAGCTCGACCGGCACCGCGACGTCGGTCATGCCGATGTCGTCGCCGTAGTACAGCACGGCGGTGCCGGGCAGGGTGGCCAGCACCAGCAGTGCGAGCCTGATCTTGCGCTCGTCGCCGCCGCACCAGCGGCTGGGGAACCGGCCCAGGTCGTGGTTGGAGCCCATCCACACCGGGCACGCGCCGGGCGGCAGCGCGGCCAGCGTCTGCGCCACGATCGCCGCCAGCCGGGACGGATCGAAGTCGGCGAAGGCGAAGGCGAAGTTGAACCCGAGCTGCAGCTCGTCGTTGTGGCCGTAGTAGGAGGCCAGCCGCTCGGGCTCGGCGACCCACGTCTCGCCGAGCAGCAGTCGCGCGGGCGAGTAGCTCTCGGCGATCTTGCGCCAGTCGCGGTAGACACCGTGCGTCTCCGGGCGGTTCAGGTTGTAGACCGGGCGCAGGCCGAACGAGCTCTCGAGCGGGTTGTCGCTGGTGGCCGGCGGGTTGTCGCGCAGCTCGGCGTCCTTGTACAGGCCGTTCGCCACGTCGATCCGGAACCCGGCGACCCCGCGCTCGAACCAGAATTCCAGAATGCCGCGGAATTCCTGGTGGACCGCGGGCTCCCACCAGTTCAGGTCCGGCTGGCCCGGCAGGAAGTTGTGCAGGTAATACTGGCCGCTCTCGTGCCACTGCCAGGCGGGCCGGCCGGTGAAGTCGAGCCAGTTGTTCGGCGGCCCGCCGTCTGGTCTCGGGTCGGCCCACACATAGTAGTCACGGTGCGTGCCCTCCTGGTCTGCAGCTGTCCGGCTCGCTGCGGCCTCGACGAACCAGGGATGCGCGGAGCTGGTGTGGTTGGGCACCAGGTCGAGCAGGACCCGCAGGCCCCGTCGGCCGGCCTCGGCGATCAGGTCGTCCAGGTCGGCCAGCGTGCCCAGTTCGGGGTGGACGCCGGTGTAGTCGCTGACGTCATAGCCCCAGTCGTCGTCCGGAGACGGCATGGTGGGGGAGAGCCAGATGGCGTCCACCCCGAGCCAGGAAAGGTGGTCCAGCCGCTCGATGATGCCGCGCAGGTCGCCGTACCCGTCATCGTTGGTGTCACGCCAGGACCGGACGTACAGCTGATAGATGACGGCGCCGTGCCACCACGGCGGGTCCGAACCAGAAGACCCCGAATTCTGCGCTGGGCTCACGTTCGGCAGGATACCGCCGGGCCTTGCCTTCCTCCTGCGATCCCGTCACGCCATCGGCCCGCGTGGCGGGATTTCTCGCCGCAGCGGCGGTAAGCCGACTACTCTGCGCACCTTGTTGCGGGTAGCGTTCGGGTATGACGACGAATGCGGCGCCGTTCGGCCAGATGGTGACGGCGATGATTACCCCCATGACCCCCGACGGGGCCGTCGACTACGACGGGGCCGCTCGCCTCGCCGACTACCTCGTCACCGACATGCGCAACGACGGCCTGGTGGTGAACGGCACCACCGGCGAGGCGCCGACCACGACCGACGCGGAGAAGGAGCGCCTGCTCCGGGTGGTGCTGGAGGCGGTCGGCTCGCGAGCCAAGGTGGTGGCCGGGGTCGGCACCAACATCACCGCGCACACCATCGAACTGGCCCGTTCCGCCGAGCGCGCCGGAGTGGATGGCGTGCTTGTCGTTACTCCGTATTACAACAAGCCGCCCCAGGCCGCGCTCGAGGCCCACTTCGCGGCGGTGGCCGACGCCACCGGCCTGCCCATGCTGATCTACGACATCCCCGGCCGGACCGGCGCGGCCGTCGCCACCGAGACCCTGGTCCGGCTGGCCGCCCACCCCAGGATCGTCGGCATCAAGGACGCCAAGGACGACCCGTCCGCCACCTCGCACGTGCTGGCCAGGACCGACCTTATCTATTACTGCGGCACCGACCTGCTGAACCTGCCGTGGCTCTCCCTGGGCGCCGTCGGCTTCATCAGCGTGGTGGGCCATGTGGTGGGGGACAGACTGCATGAGATGATCGACGCGTTCGGCGCGGGCGACGTGGGCCGCGCCCGGCAGATCCACTACGAGCTCGTCCCGGTGTATGACGGGATGTTCCGCAACCAGGGAGCGGTCATGACCAAGGCGGCGCTTGAGCTGCTCGGCCTGCCGGGCGGCGCCATGCGCGCCCCGCTGCTGGCCGCCACCGAGGCGGAACGACATCGGCTGGCGCTCGACCTCACCGTCGGCGGCGTGAAGCTGCCAGGGACAGATCTGCCTCGGCCGGGAACCGGCGCGTGAGCCACCCGCACCCGGACCTCAAACCGCCCGGCAGGCTGCCGCGCAACGGCCTGCGCATCGTTCCGCTCGGCGGGCTCGGCGAGATCGGCCGGAACATGACGGTCTTCGAGCACCGCGGCCGCCTGCTCATCGTGGACTGCGGCGTGCTTTTCCCCGACCCCGACCAGCCCGGCGTGGACCTGATCCTGCCCGACTTCGCGTACCTGGAGGGTCGGCTCGACCAGGTGGAGGCGCTCGTCCTCACGCACGCCCACGAGGACCACATCGGCGCGATCCCCTACCTGCTCAGGCAGCGTGCCGACATCCCGCTGGTCGGCTCGAAGCTGACCCTGGCCCTGGTGCAGAGCAAGCTGGCCGAGCACCGGCTCGATCCGGTCACCATCGAGGTGGCCGGGGGTGGCCGCGGTTCGTTCGGGCCGTTTGACTGCGAGTTCCTCGCGGTCAACCACTCGATCCCGGACGCGCTCGCCGTGGCCATCCGCACCCCGGCCGGCCTGGTCCTGCACACCGGCGACTTCAAGATGGACCAGCTGCCGCTGGACGGCAGGCTCACCGACCTGGCCGGTTTCGCCCGGCTCGGCACCGAGGGCGTCGACCTGCTGATGGCCGACTCGACCAACGCCGAAGTGCCCGGCGTGGTGACCTCCGAGCGCGACATCGCGCCCGTCCTCGACGCAATCTTCGCCAACACCAAGCAGCGCATCATCGTGGCCTGCTTCGCCTCGCACGTGCACCGGGTGCAGCAGGTGCTCGACACCGCCGTGAAGCACCGGCGCAAGGTCGCCTTCGTCGGCCGGTCCATGGTCCGGAACATGGGCGTCGCCCGCGACCTCGGCTACCTGCGGGTGCCCGGCGGGCTCCTGGTCGACCTGCGCGACGCCGAGGAGATGCCGCCCGGCGACGTGGTGCTGATCTCCACCGGCTCGCAGGGCGAGCCGATGTCGGCGCTGTCCCGGATGGCCGGCCGCGACCACCCGATCAGGATCGCCGCCGGTGACACCGTCATCCTGGCCTCGTCGTTGATCCCGGGCAACGAAACCGCGGTATACCGGGTCATCAACGGGCTGACCCGGCTCGGCGCGCGGGTGGTGCACAAGGGCTCCGCGCTGGTGCACGTGTCCGGCCACGCTCCGGCCGGCGAGCTGCTCTACGTGCTGAACCTGGTCAAGCCGCGCAACTTCATGCCCGTACACGGCGAGTGGCGGCACCTGCGGGCGCACGCCCGGCTCGCCTCGCTGGCCGGCGTGCCGGACGGCAACATCGTGATCGCCGAGGACGGCGTGGTCGTCGACCTGGTGACCGGGCAGGCCAGCGTGGCCGGCGCGGTGCCGTGCGGCTACGTCTACGTCGACGGCCTCACCGTCGGCGAGGTCACCGAGTCGCAGCTGAAGGACCGCCGCATCCTCGGCGACGAAGGTTTCGTCTCGGTGGTGATCGTGGTCGACGCCAACTCGGGCAAGATGGTGGCCGGCCCCGAGATACACGCCCGCGGCTCGGGCATCGACGACGCCGCCTTCGGCGAGGTCCTGCCCAGGATCGAGGAAGCCCTGGCCCTGGCGGCCGCCGACGGCGTCACCGACGCGCACCAGATCAGCCAGCTAGCCCGGCGCATCGTCGGCAAGTGGGTCAGCGACAACTACCGCCGCCGCCCCATGATCATCCCCGTCGTCATCGAAGCCTGATCCGGCAACCCCGTACCCCCGCGCTCGCGGGCGAATGCCCCGGGGTCAGGGCGAGGCGGTCTCCCGCACGTCCACCCCGCGCTGGCGAAGCGCCGCTTCCGCCCGGTAGATCTCGGCCTGCGGGACCCGGTCGCCGCGCGGCGGCGGCGGGACTCCGAGCTGCTGGCAGGCCGCCGTCAGCGTGTCCAGGTAGGCGCCGCGCAGCGCGCGCACCCGCACGCTCTTGACGAGCAGATCGGTGCGCGTCTCGGTGGTCTCGAGTTCCGCGCGCAGCCGGCGCAGGTTCGCCTCGATCCGCCCTATCGGCTCGACGGCCGGGGCCCGGGTCCGCCGCTCCGCCATCCAGTGCGCGACCCGGCGCAGCACCCGCACGCCGCCGAGCAGGCCGAACACTATCGCCGTCGGCAGCAGGATCACGGCGATCAGTTCGATGGCTCGGGTCACCACCTGACCAGTGTCCGCCGCGCGGCCCGGCACCGCAAGAGCTTTTGCGCCGGGATCGGAAACGGGCAACCGGGCTGATATCCGGCTACCGGAAAAGCTGATACCCGGCTACCCGGAAAGGGCGGCAGGTTCTTTGCCTCGCCCTCCCGGTACCATCGGTGCTGTGGTACGCGTCTTGGCCGTGTCCGACGTCGTCGAGGACGCGCTGTTCGCCGACCTGAGCCCGGTCCGCGGCGCCGAGCTCATTGTCGCCTGCGGCGACCTGCCTTTCGAGTACCTCGGCTACCTGATGAACGCGCTCGACGTGCCGCTGGTGTTCGTGCCGGGGAACCACGATCCGGACCTGTCCGGCTACCGGATGTCGCGAGCCGGCCTGACGCTGCGGGCCGGCCTCCCGGCGCGGGCCCCGTGGCCGGACGGTGCGCTCAACGCGGACGGCCGGATCATGGACGTGGCCGGCCTGCGGGTGGCTGGCCTCGGCGGGTGTCGTCGCTACAGCAGCGGGCCCAACCAGTACAGCGACCGGCAGCAGGCCCGCCGCGCCCGGTCGCTGGCCCGCCGGGCCAAACTGCGCCAGGTGCGGGACGGGCACCGGGTGGACCTGCTGCTCACCCACGCCCCGCCGCTCGGCCTAGGCGACGGCGATGACCCCGCGCACCTGGGCTTCACCGCCCTGAACGCCCTCATCGCCCGGCTGCGGCCCCCGCTGGCGCTGCATGGCCACGTGCACCCTGCGGCGGAGGCGCACCGCGACCGGCGGGCGGGCGAGACTGTCCTGCGCAACGTGACCGGGCGGTACCTGCTGGACATCGAACCCGGCCTCGGCCTCCTCGGCGACGCTCCGGTGGGTCAGCGCCGTGCCCGCTGATACCGGCTTTCCCCGGGCCGATGTCGAGAACGACTTCCTGCGCGCCCGGCGCCGCCAGGTGCTCGCCCGGCTCGCCCACCGGCTGCGCCGCGAGCCGGACGACGTCAACCTGATCCTGCCGTTCGACGAGGTCGTCGCCGCCCTGGGCATGCGCGGCGAACGGCGGCTCGGCCTGCAGACCATCCCGCTGCACACGATCGTCGGCACCGTGGACTCCACCCGTGACTTCGACCGCCGGTTCCGCCCCACCACCGGCCGGGTCCGGGAGCGGTGGGAGCGGCTGGCCCTGGCCCAGCGGCGCGGCGAGGCGATCCCGCCCATTGACGTGTATCGCATCGGCGACATGCACTTCGTCCAGGACGGCCATCACCGGGTCTCGATCGCGATGGCGACCGGCGCCAAGACGATCGACGCCTACGTGACCGAGGTGCTGACCCAGCTGCCGCCCACCGGCATCCGCGGCCGCCGCGACCTGCTGGTCAAGAGCTACGAGCGGATGTTCCGCGCCCGGGTGCCGCTGCCCCCGGCGGCCCTGGCCAAGATCACGGTGACGGACCCGTGGTCCTACGCGGTCCTCGGCGAGGCCGTCGAGGCATGGGGCTTCCGGTGCATGCAGGACCAGGGCCGCTTCATGGACCGCGCCGAGATCGCCCGGCGCTGGTACACCGAGGAATACGGGCCCGTCGTGCGCATGCTCCGGTCCGCGGACCTGATCGGCCCGCGGACCGAAGCGGAGGCCTACATGCAGGTCGCCGCCGAGCGGTACCGCCTCATCGCGACCCACGAGTGGAACGACGAGATCGTCGAGCGGCTGCGGCGAAAGGTCAGGTGACCTCCCCGCCCCGGCTCGCATCGCCGGAGACCGGCTGGGCTTGGACCCCGGAACCCCCGGCACCCGCGCCGGGGGCTGCCGGGCCGGAACCTGTTTCGCTGGCGGCCTCCTGCGCCGGGCTGGCGCCGACCCGGGCGCTCGTGCCGCTGTCCTCGCCGCCCAGCGACATGTTTCGGCCGCTAGCCTGGTCGAAAACGTGCAGCGACCGCGTGTCGACCCACAGTTGCGCGTCCTGGCCCTCGGTGACGGTCGTCTCCGGGTCGAGCCGGGCCACGACCGTCTCGGCGGTGCTGCCGGTGTCCGCCCGCCCGGAGTCCCGGGCGAGTTCCTCGAGTTCGGCCACGTTTCCCGTCTGCCCGAGTTCCCGGCTGAAGTAGACGAATTTCTCCGCGCCAAGCGACTCAATCACGTCGACGGTGGCATGGAAGGTGATCCCGCTGTCGCGCAGGTCGGGCGCCACGAGCGAGGCGTCCTCGAAGTTCTCCGGCCGGATGCCCACGATGACCTCGCGGCCGGCCCCGGAGCTTTCCAGCGTCTGCCGCAGCCGGCCGGTCAGCGGGATGTCGCCCAGCCCGGTACGCAGGACGCCCTCCTCCAGGGTGCCGGACATGAAGTTCATCGCGGGCGAGCCGATGAAGCCGGCCACGAACAGGTTCGCGGGCCGGTCGTACAGTTCCTGCGGCGACGCCACCTGCTGGAGCAGGCCATTGCGCATGACCGCGACCCGGTCGCCGAGCGTCATCGCCTCGGTCTGATCGTGCGTGACGTAGACCATGGTGGTGCCCAGCCTGCGCTGGATCCTGGACACCTCGGTGCGCATCTGCACGCGCAGTTTGGCGTCGAGGTTGGACAGCGGCTCGTCCATCAGGAACGCCGACGGGTCGCGGACGATCGCCCGGCCCATCGCGACCCGCTGCCGCTGCCCGCCCGACAGGTTGGCGGGCTTGCGGTCCAGGTGCTGGGTCAGGTCGAGGATCCTGGCCGCCTCTTCGACCTTCTCGTCGATGACGGCCTTGGGGGTCTTGGCCAGCTTCAGCGCGAAGCCCATGTTCTCCCGGACCGTCATGTGCGGGTACAGCGCGTAACTCTGGAACACCATGGCGATGTCGCGGTCCTTGGGCGCCATGCTGTTCACGACCTTGCCGCCGATGCGAAGCTCGCCCGAGGTGATGTCCTCCAATCCGGCGATCATGTTGAGGGTCGTCGACTTGCCGCATCCGGACGGCCCCACCAGGATGACGAACTCGCCATCCGCGATGTCAAGACTGATCTTGTCCACGGCCAGCGCCCCATCCGGGTAGCGCTTGGTGATCTGGTCCAGGACTATTTCGGCCATTATCTACTCCTTAACTTCCCGGCTAGCCCTTGACCGCGCCGGATGTCAGTCCGGCCACGATCCGGCGCTGGAAGAACAGCACGAAGATGATGATCGGGATGGTGATGACGACCGCCGCGGCCGCGATCGGCCCGATCGGCGAGGTGAACTGCGAACTGCCGCTGAAGAAGGCCAGCGCGGCCGGAGCCGTCCGGGAGGCGATCGTGGAGGTGAACGAGATCGCGAACAGGAACTCGTTCCAGCAGAACAGGAACACCAGGATCGCTGTTGTCACCATGCCGGGGGCGGCCAGCGGGGCGATGACCTTCGTGAAGGCCTGGAACGGGGTCGCCCCGTCCATCTTGGCGGCCTTCTCGAGCTCCCACGGGATCTCCCGGAAGAAGGCCGCCAGGATGTAAATCCCCAGCGGCAGGCCGAACGTGACGTACGGGATGATCAATCCGGGCCAGGTGTTGAACAGGCCGAGCGTCCGCTCGATGTTGAACAGCGGGGTGACCAGGGAGATGGCCGGGAACATCGCGATCAGCAGCGACATCCCGATGAGCAGCTTCTTGCCGGGGAAGGCCAGCCGGGCGACCGCGTACGCGGCCATCGACGCGAAGACCACCGCGATGAACGTGGAGATCAGGCCGATCCCGATCGAGTTGATCAGCGGCCGGATGAACTGCTGGCTGGTCAGGATCCCGCTGTAGTTCCCCCACGTCCACTGCGCCGGCCAGAAGCTCGGGTCGGTGATTGCCGCGGGCGTCTTGAACGACAACGACAGGAGCCACAGCACGGGGATCGCGACGATCACCACGACGAGGGTGTTCGCGAGCCCCCAGCCGACCTTCTGCCTGCCGGTGCTATTGATAGCAGCCATCAGTGCCTCACTTCACAAGGTTCGCGCCGGGGGCCGATGCGCCGAAGCCCTTGATGAACAGGGCCGCGATGATCGCCACGCAGATGAAGATCAGGATCGAGATCGCCGAGCCGACGCCCAGGTTCAGCGCGTTGAACAGGTTGTCGTACCCGAGGATCGACACCGAGTAGGTGCCATTGCCGCCTGCGGTCAGGATGTAGATGTTGTCGAAGATCCGGAAGGCGTCCAGGGTCCGGAACAGCAGCGCGACCAGGATCGCGGGCTTCATCAGCGGCAGCGTGATCCGGGTGAAGCGCTGCCAGGCCGTCGCCCCGTCCACCTTGGCGGCCTTCTGCAGGTCCTCCGGCACCAGGGCCAGGCCGGCCAGTAGCAGCAGGGCCATGAACGGCGTGGTCTTCCACACCTCGGCCAGGATGATGGTCCCGATCGCCGGGACCGTCGAGGCCAGCGGAGCGCTGTTGTTGAAGAGCGCGGACAGGTACCCGGTGGCCGGTGTCCACGCGAACTGCCAGCTGAAGGCGGCGGCGACGGTCACGATCCCGTACGGGATGAGAGAGAACGTCCGCACCGTGCCCCGGCCGAAGATCGTCCGGTGCATGATCAGCGCGAGCAGCATGCCGAGCACGAGCTCGATGGCCACAGAAACCACCGTGATGATCAGGGTCACCCACAGCGCGTGCCACCAGTACGGGGAGGACAGGACAGCCCCGTAATTGCTCAGGCCGACGAACTTGACCAGGTTGGGGAAGGCCAGGTTGTAGCGCTGCAGCGAGAGGTAGACGGCGTACGCGATGGGGTATGCCGTGACGGCGATCATGATGATCACCGCCGGGGCGCACAGCAGCCAGCCGAACCTGCGCTCGGCCCGGGCGCCCTCCGACAGCTGCTTCTTGTGCTTGGCTGGCGCCTGGCTGGGCGCGCCGGCGGTGACTGTCTCGGTGGTGGTACTCATCAGCCCCTTCCTTTCCCGGCGGGCGGGTCGGTACCTGCTGCGCTGGCGTTGACGGGATACGGGTTCACGGAATCAGGCCCTTCGCTTGCAGGCCGTTATTGAGCTCGGTGGTCATCTGCTGGGCGGTGGCCACCGGGTTGATACTGGCCGGCGGCGAGACCAGATGCGAGATGTCGATGGACAGGACCTGGTAGGCGGGCGTCTTCGGCCGGATGCTCGCGGTCTCAAGCGCGCTCAGGATGTCGGCGTGGAACGGGTAGTCGGGGAACAGCTTGGGGTTGCTGTAGAGGCTGACGATCGTGGGGGGGACACCG
Organism: uncultured Actinomycetes bacterium; assembly: GCA_963769715.1. Classification (GTDB taxonomy): domain Bacteria; phylum Actinomycetota; class Actinomycetes; order Streptosporangiales; family Streptosporangiaceae; genus Palsa-504. The sequence continues at coordinate 192,297 of CAVYNE010000031.1, read as the reverse complement.
CCGACCGTGGCGCCGATCAGCTGGTTCGCCGCGTCACGCAGGCACAGCGCGGCCTGGAAGGCCAGTTGCGGGTGCTGGGAGTAGGAGCTGACCGCGAGGTCGATGCCGCCGATCGTCACGTGCGCCGGCTTGCCGGCCACCACCTCCGGGTAGGGCGCCCATTTGAAGACCTTGAACAGCTTGGGGTTGTCGGCCTTCATCGCCGGATAGACAAACGGGTAGTTCAGCTGGAACGCCGCGGTACCCGACTCCATCGCGAGCCGGTTCTGGTTCTCCATCTGCACATCCAGCGACGGGTCAGCGGCCGGTGAGTCGGCGAGTTGCTTCATCACCGACAGCGCCGTCACCGCCGGGGGGCCCAGCGACACGTGGTTGGCGTCTGGGGTCAGGACGCTTCCGCCCGCGCTGGCCAGCATCGTGTTGAACCAGACGGTCACGCCTTCGTACTGGGCGCCCTGGATCTCGATCAGGTGCGGCTTGCCCTCCTTGGCTAGCTGCTCCGCATCGGAGATCATCTGCGCCCACGTCGTGGGCGGAGTAGGCACCAGGTCGGAGCGGTACCACAGCAGCTGGGTGTTGGTGTTGTCGGGCACCGCGTAGAGCTGGCCGTTCCACGTGGCGGTCTGCAGCATCGGCTGCAGGGTGTCGTTCACGGCCTGCTGCTTATTAGATCCTGTCCACGGCAGAATCCAGCCGGCCTCGGCGAACTCGGCTTCCCAGGTGACGTCCAGGCCCATGATGTCGATGCTGCTGTCCTTGGCGGCCAGCCGCCGGGCCAGCTGCTGTCGCTGGCCGTCTGATGACGTGGGCAGCTGCTGGTAGGAGATCGTGTACTGGCCGTGGCTCTGGGCGCTGCACGCTTGGACCGCCTGCGTGGTCGCCCCAGACGAATCGGGATACAGGTAGTAATTCAGCGTCACCGGCGCGTTGGTGGCGGCGCTGCTCGAGCTGCAGGCGGCCAGCGCCGTGGAAGCCAGGGCCACGCCGACCACCCCGACGCCGAGACGCTTCCTGCGGGATGTGCGCCGAAGGACTCCTCGTCTTCGTGCCCGTAGCTGCGCTACGGTCCTGCCGTCGCTGTCCGCCACAGTCACCCTCCTTCCAGCGCCCTGGTGGCTAGGCCACCATGAGCGGCATTAGTTTCCTCCGGCCGCGCTGACTTCCGGTACGCGCGCGGCCCTTCCGACGTGAGCAGCGGCCTGCGACGGCTTGGGACCGCGCAGCCGCGCCGTGCTTGAACGGGGTATGACCTCCAGTGGGAGCTGCTGCCGCAGCGGGCCGATCGGCTCGCCTCGCAGCAGCGCGCACAGCCTGCGTGCCGCCTCGGTGCCGCTGTCCTGCAGCGGCTGGCGCACCGTGCTCAGGCCGAGCAGCTTGGCGGACTCGATGTCGTCGAAGCCGATCACGGACAGCTCGCCGGGGACGGGCCGGGCGGCCCGGTCGGCTGCGGCGAGGACTCCCATCGCCTGCGTGTCTGACGCCGCGAAGACGGCCGACGGCGGATCGGACAGCGAGAGCAGCTTGGTGGCGAGCGCCTCGGCGTTCGCCGCACCATGCGGGCCGCGCCGCACCAGGGCGACGTCGTAGCCGATGCCGGCCTTCGCCAGCGCCCCCCGGTATCCGGACAACCGCTGATGCGAGGTGAAGCCCAGGTCGGTGCCATAGCCCCGGCGCCTGGTATCGCCGATGAAGCCGATCCGGCGGTGCCCGAGTGACAGCAGGTGCTCCGTCGCCATCCGGCCACCCGCGACGTCGTCCACGACCGTGTGCGGGATGCCGGCCAGCGCCACGTCGATGGCTACCAGCGGCACCATGGCCCGGCGGAATGAGGCCAGCCACTGCCGGGATAGCCGGAGCGAGATCACGATCACGCCATCTACCCGGTACCTGCTGGTCAACGTGGTCAAGTGGTGATCCCGCTGTCCCGGGGTGTCCACGTTGCACACCACGGTGTCGTAACCCTGTTCGTCGAGGACGGTCAGGGCGCCGGCCATTCGCATGACGGCTGACGGGGCGGTGAGGTGCGGAACGATGATCGCGATGGTCCGCGGCGTGCCGCGGGAGAGCGATGCGGCGAGGTAACTCGGCCGGTACCCAAGCTGCTTGATGACGGCCTGCACCACGCGCCTTGTCGATTCCCGCACGTTCGGCCGGCCGTTGATCACCCTCGAGACCGTGCCGACCCCCACGCCCGACGCGGCAGCCACGTCGGCGATGGTCACCCGGCCTGAGGGCGGCATTTGACCTCCCGAGTCCCGGCACCACCATTGGAACCGGTTCCACGAGACGATATTCGCTCTCCGTTGGGCCGCCGTCAAGACCCCGGTCCGGCTGGCGGTGGTTCTGGCCTGGTCAGGGGCAGGGTGCGCGCGGTCATCCCGGACGCGGCGGACAGCTCGTCGGCCCCGGCGACAGCACGTCGGCCCCGGCGGACAGCTCGTCGACCCCGGCGGAATCGGGCACCTGACCAGCCTAATCTGTCGCGTTTGTTCAAGACTGCGGGACCCGCCGCTGGGTAGGCGGCCAGGATGGAAAAGAATCTGAGCTCGGAAATGGCCGCCGCCGCAGCCGAGGCGGCCAAAGTGGTGAACCTGCGACGACGCGCCCGCCTTCGACCGCGCCCTCAGCCTGGCCGGCCGCGACCCGAACTGGAAGCCGAGCCAAGAATCACAGCTAAGACAGCTCCCGCACCGGCGCGCCCCGGGCGAACGCCACGATGTCCTCGGCCGCGTCACCGTAGAAGACCTGGTAGGAGTCTTCGGTGACGTAGCCGAGGTGCGGGGTCAGCACCACGTTGGGTGCGCTCCGCAGCGGGTCCGAGAGCGGCAGCGGCTCGACGTCGAACACGTCGAGCCCGGCGCCCGCGATCGAGGAGGACCGCAGCGCCGAAAGCAGCGCCGCGGTGTCCACGATCGGCCCGCGGGAGGTGTTCACCAGGTAAGCGGACGGCTTCATCAGCGCCAGTTCCGCCGCCCCGACCAGCCCCACGCTGCGCGGCCCGAGCTTGTAGTGCACCGTCACTACGTCGGAAGAGGAGAACAGCTGCTCCTTGCTGACCGGCGCGGCGTGCGCCTTCTTCGCGACGTCCGGATCCAGGTTCTGGCTCCAGGCCGCCAGCTTCATGCCGAACGCCCGGCCGATCTTGGCCACCCTCTCGCCCTGCCGGCCGAGCCCGACGAGGCCGAGCCGCTTGCCGTGCAGGTCGGTCCCGACCGTGTGCTGCCAGCCCCCGCCGACGCCGAGCGCCGCGCCGCCGGCCCGCCCGGCCATCTTCATCCGCCGGTCTTCGGTCGGGATGTGCCGGGCCAGCGCGAGGATGAGCCCCCAGGTCAGCTCCGCCGTCGAAGTAGCCGAGCCGCCCGTCCCGCATACGGTGATCCCCCGCGCCGACGCCGCGGCCAGGTCGATCGACGAATTCGCCATGCCCGTCGTGACCAGGAGCCGCAGCCGCGGCAGCTGGCTCAGCCGCGATGCGTCAAAGAACGTACGCTCCCGCATCGCCACGATCACGTCGAACGGCTCTAGGGCACGGACCAGCGCATCGGTCCGCGCGATGTGCTCGGTGAACACGTCGATCTCGCCCAGGGAGCGCACCGCGGACCAGTCCGTGCTGGCCAGGGAAACCTGCTGATAGTCATCGAGGATCGCGACCCGCATGGGCTGACCTTACCGCCGGAAAACCCAGCCGCGCCTGATAACGTCGGCCCCGGAGGAGGCCCTTATGACCTGGCTTGACGAGCTGGCGGAGAAATCCCTGGCCCGGGAACTACCCACCCGCGCCGAGGCCCTCAACGTGCTGAAAAGCACCGACGACGAGCTGATGGACGTGGTGGCGGCCGCGTTCAAGGTCCGGCTGCGCTACTTCGGCCGCCGCGTCAAGCTGAACTACCTGGTCAACATCAAGAGCGGCCTGTGCCCAGAGGACTGCTCTTACTGCTCGCAGCGGCTCGGCTCGGCGGCGGACGTGCTGAAGTACACCTGGCTCAAGCCCGATGAGGTGGTCAAGAACGCCGAAGCCGGCGTCCAGGCCGGCGCCAAGCGTGTCTGCCTGGTGGCCAGCGGCCGCGGCCCGAACGACGCCGACATCACCCGGGTATCGACGGCCATCAAGGAATTCAAGGCCAAGAACCCCGACGTGGAGGTCTGCGCCTGCCTCGGCCTGCTCGCTGACGGCCAGGCCGAACGCCTGCACCAGGCGGGCACCACCGCCTACAACCACAACCTGAACACGGCCGAAGCCAACTACACCGACATCTGCAGCACGCACAGCTTCGGTGACCGGGCCGAGACGGTACGCAAAGCCAAGGCCGCCGGCCTGTCCCCGTGCTCGGGCCTGATCGCCGGGATGGGCGAGACCGACGAAGAGCTCATAGACGTGGTGTTCGCGCTGCGCGACCTTGACCCCGACTCGGTCCCGGTCAACTTCCTGATCCCGTTCGAGGGCACCCCGCTGGGCGGCGAGTGGAACCTCACCCCGCAGCGCTGCCTGCGCATCCTGGCCATGGTCCGCTTCGTCTGCCCGGACGCCGAGGTCCGGCTGGCCGGCGGCCGCGAGATCCACCTGCGCAGCCTGCAGCCGCTCGCGCTGCACATCGTCAACTCGATCTTCCTCGGCGACTACCTGACCAGCGAGGGCCAGCCCGGCCGCCGGGACCTGGAGATGATCGCCGACGCCGGCTTGACCGTCGAGGGCGCGGACGAGCGGACCTTGCCCGCGCATCGCCGGGACCTGGTCCGCGTCCGCCGCCGCGGCCCCGGCACCACGCTGCCCGCCAACGCGTAACGGTTGGACATCGAGGACCTCGAGCGCGCCGCCGCGCTGCACTGGCAGGCGCCCGAGACCGAACGGCTGGGGGATTGGCTGCTCCGCGCGGCCGAGGGCTTCACCGGCCGCGCCAACTCGGCCCTGCCGCTCGGCGACCCCGGCGTCCCGCTGCCCGAGGCGGTCGCGGCCGCCGAGGACTGGTACCGCCGCCGCGCCCTGCCCCCGATGATCGTCGTGCCCGCGGTCCTGCACCCTGCTGGCCATCACCGGGGCTCCCCTCCCGGTTCCCTGGAAGATCTTTTGACCGAACGAGGCTGGCTACCCCGCCCCGGCCCCGCCTTCGTCATGACCGCGGCGATCGCGGACATCCCGGTCGGCACCGGCACCGACGTGCACCTGGACCCCGAACCAGACGGATCCTGGCTCACGCTCTACCGTTACCGCGGCCAGGACCTACCGCCGATCGCCCGCACGCTGCTCACCTCGGCGCCCTGGCAGGCGTTCGCCAGCGTCCGCCGGGACGGCCGCGCCGTGGCCTGCGGGCGGATTTCCGTGGCCGGCGCCCCCGGCCAGCAGTGGGGCGCGATCACCGCGGTCCAGGTCGACCCCGCCTGGCAGCGCCAGGGCCTGGGCGCGGCGCTCACCTCCGCGCTGGCCGCCGCGGCCGCCGGCCGTGGCGCGCGCCACGTCCTGCTTCAGGTCGAGACGGGCAACGCCGCGGGCCGCGCGCTCTATGTCCGCTGCGGGTTCCGCCACTCCCATCGTTACCACTACTTGATGGCGCCCTGAGCCGACACAGGCTTTATGTGCTTTGTGTTATCTCGGGTTCTCGCTACGTTTGTAACTATGGCGACCCGTGCCCGTAACGGATCTGCCCGCCCGCGCGGCGGGCAAGCTGAGGCTGCCCTCGAGACGCTGCGACCCGATGAGGCCGCCCCTCGTGGCTCCCGGAGTACACGCGCTGGATCGGGTAACCGCGGCAGTACGACCACCACCGGATCTCCGGCCCCGCGGGGCACGAGCGGGAAGCCGGGGCGGGGTACGCAGCCTCGTTCGGGCCAGAAAAAAAAGAACGCCAAGGGGCCGGCCGGAACGGGGCGCACGGCGAAGGGCCGTGCGGCCAGGGGTCGGCCGGTCAAAGGGAAAAAAGGGGTCAAAGGGCCGGGGGCGTCACACGATCCGGTCGTGATCCTGATCGGGTGGACCGGCCGGACCATCGCGGCCGCCTGGATGGTGGCGGCCGGCGCGGTCGGGTGGGCGGCCCGGGCCATCGGCCGCGGCGCGCGTGACCTGGACCCGCACCACCGCCGGGACGGCCTGGGGCTGCTCACCCTGGGCGTGGCCATTGTCCTCGCGGCCTCGCTGTGGGGTCGGATGGGCAACACGGCCGGGCGGGCCATCCAGACCGCGGCGACCGGGGCGTTCGGCTCGCTCGCCTGGGTGCTCCCGGTGCTCGCGGTGCTGCTGGCCTGGCGCTTCTTGCGGCACCCGGACCGCAATACCGAGACGGTCCGCGCGTCCATCGGCTGGACCGCGCTGCTGCTCGGCGCGGCCGGTCTGATCCACATGGCCAAGGGCACGCCGCGCCCGTCCGACGGCGCGCGCGCGATACGCATGGCCGGCGGCTTCGTGGGCTACGTGATGTCCGGGCCGCTCGCCGCCGCCGTCACACCGTGGGCGGCGGCGGCGCTGCTGGCGCTGCTGGCGGTGTATGGCCTCCTGCTCATCTCCGGGACCCCGGTACACCGGATACCGGAGCGCCTCGCCGAACTGCGCGTGCTGTTCGGGCACGGCCGGCCGCAGGCCGGACCGGACGATGATGACTTTGAGATCGACGAGGACTACCAGGCCGGCACGGGCGCGGTCCGCCGGGCGCGCGGCCAGCTCGCCAGGCAGATCAGGCTCCGCCCGGCCATCGAGGCGGGCGAGCACACCAAGCCCTACGACACGCCGCTGCTCGAGCAGGACGCCAAGCGCGGCGCGGGCAAGCTCCGCCCTGGCGCGTCTCGCCAGGACGGCGGCGACGGCCTGGTCGAGGCGCTCGGCTTCGGCGCGCACGAGGACGCCGACCCGCCCTCGTCTTCCCCGCACGACGCCGCGCACGAGCCGGTGGCCGTGCCCAAGCCCTCGGCGCCGCTGCGCAGCCCGGAGCAGCTCATGCTGACCGGCGGCGACGCGGTCGCCTACACGCTGCCGCCCACCGCGCTGCTCCGGCCCGGCTCGGCACCCAAGCAGCGGACCAGGGCGAATGACATCGTGGTGGCCGCGCTGTCCGAGGTGCTCGATCAGTTCCAGGTGGATGCGCAGGTGACCGGGTTCAGCCGGGGTCCGACGGTGACCAGGTACGAGATCGAGCTCGGCCCTGCGGTCAAGGTGGAGCGGGTCACCGCGCTGTCCAAGAACATCTCCTACGCGGTCAAGAGCGCCGACGTGCGGATCATCTCGCCGATCCCGGGCAAGTCCGCGATCGGTGTGGAAATCCCCAACGTGGACAAGGAGGTCGTCAGCCTGGGCGACGTGCTCAAGTCGCAGGTCGCCCTCAGCGACCACCACCCGATGGTGGTCGGCCTGGGTAAGGACGTCGAAGGCAACGTGAAGGTCGCCAACCTGGCCAAGATGCCGCACGTGCTCATTGCCGGCGCCACCGGCGCGGGGAAAAGCGTCTGCCTGAATGGCCTGATCACCTCGATTCTGACCCGGGCCACGCCGGATGAGGTGCGGATGATCCTGATCGACCCCAAGCGGGTCGAGCTGACCATCTACGACGGCATCCCGCACCTGATCACGCCGATCATCACCAGCCCGAAGAAGGCCGCCGAGGCGCTGGACTGGGTGGTCGGGGAGATGGAGCGCCGCTACGATGACCTGGCCGCCAGCGGGTTCCGCCACGTGGACGACTTCAACAAGGCGGTCCGGGCCGGCCACCTCAAGCCGCCGCCGGGCAGCGAGCGAGTTTACCTGCCCTATCCGTACCTGCTGGTCATTGTGGACGAGCTAGCCGACCTGATGATGGTGGCCCCCCGCGACGTCGAGGACGCCGTGGTCCGCATCACCCAGCTGGCCCGGGCGGCCGGCATTCACCTGGTGCTGGCGACCCAGCGGCCGAGCGTGGACGTAGTGACCGGCCTGATCAAGGCCAACGTCCCGTCCCGGCTGGCGTTCTCCACCTCCAGCCTGATGGACTCCCGGGTCATCCTGGACCAGCCCGGCGCGGAGAAGCTGGTCGGGCAGGGCGACGCGCTGTTCCTGCCGATGGGCGCGTCCAAGCCGATCCGGCTGCAGAACGCGTTCGTGTCGGAGAAGGAAATCCGCGAAATCGTCGCGCACTGCAAGAAGCAGGCCGAGCCCACCTACCGGGAAGACGTCGCGGCCGCTCCGGAACGCTCCCGGGATGTCGACTCCGACATCGGCGACGACCTCGACCTGCTCATTCAGGCGGCGGAGCTGGTGATTTCCACGCAGTTTGGGTCGACGTCGATGCTGCAGCGTAAGCTCCGGGTCGGCTTCGCCAAGGCCGGCTGATGGACCTGCTCGAGAGCCGGAACATCGTCGGCCCGAGCGAGGGCTCCAAGGCGCGCGACGTACTGGTCCGGCCGGATGACCTGGAAGAGACGATCACGTCCCTGCGCGGCGGATAACCTGGCATCCCTGGTGATACCCGGACCCGGGCCCGGCGCTGTCTACAATTGGTGCTGGCCCCCGCACTCGGGGATTGCCTCAAACGCGACTCACATTAGGTGGAGGCGTCGTGAGCATCGGCGAAACCCTGGCGGACGCACGCCGTCGGGCCGGTCTCACCATCACCCAGGTCAGCCGGGAAACCCGGATCAGGGAATCGATCATCCGGGACATCGAGCAGGGTGACTTCTCCACCTGCGGCGGCGACTTCTACGCGCGCGGGCACATCCGCAGCATCGCCGGCGTCGTCGGCACCGACCCGGTCCCGCTGATCAGCGAGTACGACGCCGAGCACGGGCCGCCCGGGGGGATCAGGGCCGCCGACATCTTCGAGCCGTCCACCCCGATCAAGATCCGCGAGCGGCGCCCGCTCAGCCTGAGCAAGATCGTGGCCGTGGTACTGCTCGCCATCATCGGGTTCGGCGCGTACCGGCTGGCGTCACATCATGGTGGCGCCAGCGCGGCCGTCGCCGGCCCGACTCACCGGCCGACGACCCGCGCGACACCCACGGTGCACCCCTCGCCCTCGCCCAAGCCGACGGCCTCCGACGTGGTGATCCAACTCACCGCCAACCAGGATTGCTGGGTCCTGCTGACGCACAGCGACGGGTCGCAGATCTACATGGGCGTGGTCCCGGCGGGCTCCTCGATGACGTGGACCGAGAAACAGGCGGTGAACGTCCGCCTGGGCAACCCGGGCGGAGTCGTCCTCACCGTGAACGGCCGGCGCCAGAACCCGAACAGCATCACGCCGGTGACGCTGAGCTTCAGTCCGGGAACTACCACGCAATCGCCTGGGTAGGCTCTCGGTGTGCCTTCACGTTCCGGATCCGCCCCCGCTATGCCAGCCCCCTCCGAGCCAGCCCCCTCCGAGCCAGCCCCCTCCGAGCCAGCCCCCTCCGAGCCAGCACCGCGTACGGTCAGCCTGGTCACGCTTGGCTGCGCGCGCAACGAGGTCGATTCAGAAGAGCTCGCGGCGCGGCTGACCGCGGCCGGCTGGGATCTGACCTCAGACGGAGACGCCAGCGTGGTCCTGGTGAATACCTGTGGCTTCATTCAGGCGGCCAAGCAGGAGTCGATCACCGAACTGCTCTCGGCCGCCGAGTCTGGCGCCAAGGTCGCCGCCGTGGGTTGCCTGGCTGAGCGCTACGGCGCCGAACTGGCCGATGAGCTGCCCGAAGCGCAGGTACTCGGCTTCGACGACTACGGCGAGATCGGCGCCCGGCTGGACGACGTGCTGGCCGGCCGCAAGCGGCCCGCGCACACCGCCAGGGACCGCCGCACTCTTCTCCCTATCGCCCCGGCCGACCGCCAGCCCGCGGCCGCCGCCCAGTCCCGACCGGCTGAACGCCAGCCCGCCGTCCGTCCGGCGCCGCCTGCGGAACCGGCCGCGCCCTGGACTCCATGGGTCGGTCCCAGTGGGGGTGTGTTCCGGCGCCGGCTGTCCGGCGGCGTGGTCGCCCCGCTCAAGATCGCCTCCGGCTGCGACCGCCGGTGCTCCTTCTGCGCGATCCCCTCCTTCCGCGGCGCGTTCGTCTCGCGCCGGCCGCCCGAGATCTTGGCCGAGGCCCGCTGGCTGGCCGGCCAGGGCGTGCGCGAACTGGTGCTGGTCAGCGAGAACTCCACCTCCTACGGCAAGGACCTGGGCAACCTGCGGCTACTCGAGGAGGTGCTGCCCGACCTGGCCGCCACCGAAGGTATCGAGCGGGTCAGGATCAGCTACCTGCAGCCCGCCGAGCTGCGGCCGGGGCTGATCGAGGTGATCGCGTCGACGCCGGGCGTGGCTCCCTACTTCGACCTGTCGTTCCAGCACGCCAGCGGTCGGGTGCTGCGGGCCATGCGGCGGTTCGGTGACCGGGAGCGATTCCTGGCCCTGATCGACCAGATCAGGGAGCTGAGCCCGCAGGCCGGGGTCCGGTCCAACTTCATCGTCGGCTTCCCCGGGGAGACCGCCGACGACCTGCGAGAACTTGAGCTCTTCCTGAGCCACGCCGGGTTGGACGCGATCGGGATCTTCGGCTACTCCGACGAGGACGGCACCGAGGCCGCGTCGCTGACCGGCCACCTGGACGAGGCCGAGATCTCCCGCCGGGTCGAGGAGTTCGCCGGCTTGGCCGATGAGCTGATGGCCCAGCGGGCCGAGAGCAGGCTCGGCGAAACCCTGGACGTGCTGATCGAGGAAGAGGCCGACGACGGCCCGCCCGGGGCTTTCCAGGGCCGGGCCGCCCATCAGGCGCCCGAGGTCGACGGGGTGACCACGGTCAGGACCCCGGTCCCACTGGCCCCCGGAGACATGGTCCGCGCCGTGGTGGCTGGCTCTGAGGGAGTCGACCTGATCGCCGACGTGCCACCGCGGTGACCGACGAGGCCGGCCTGGTCAACGTGGCGAACCTCCTCACGATGGTTCGCATCGTCCTCGTTCCGGTCTTCGTCGCCTGCCTGCTCGCGGGCGGAACGGCCTGGCGGCTCGTGGCGCTCGCCACGTTCTGCATCGCGTCGCTGACCGACCTGCTCGACGGGCGGCTGGCCCGCAGCCGCGGGCTGGTGACCGATTTCGGTAAGATCGCTGATCCGGTGGCCGACAAGGCGCTGACCGGGGCGGCGCTGATCTGCCTGTCCGCGCTCGGCGAACTGCCGTGGTGGGTCACCGGCGTGATCATGTTCCGGGAGGTCGGGGTGACCGCGCTGCGGTTCTGGGTGATCCGCCGGGGCGTGATCGCGGCCAGCCGCGGCGGCAAGGCGAAGACCCTCCTGCAGATCATCGCGATCTGCCTGTACGTGCTGCCAGGAGCGCTGAGCCCGCCGGGGATCGTTCGTGCGCTGTTCATGGCGGCGGCGGTTGTGGTTACGGTGGTGACCGGTGTCGACTACGTGCTTCAGGCGATGCGGCTCCACCGTTCAGAACCGGCGGCCGGCCGGTGAGGGCTCAGGGCTAGGGGAGGCATGAAGGTGGTCTTGGGGTCGGAGTCACCGGGGTCATCCGCAGGCGAGGCGGCGCGCGATCTGGCGAGCCAGGTCCTGGACCGGCTGCGGGAGGGCGGCCAGACGGTCGCCGTGGCGGAGTCGCTGACTGGCGGGCTCGTCGCGGCCGCGCTCACCGACGTGCCCGGGTCGTCCGCGGCCTTCCGCGGCGGCGTAGTCGCCTACGCCACCGAACTGAAGGCTCTACTGCTCGGCGTCGACCCGGTGATGCTCCGCAGGCACGGCGCGGTCTACCCGCCGGTCGCGGCGGCGATGGCGCGGGGCGTCCGGGCCCGGCTGGGCGCGACCTACGGGGTGGCCACGACCGGGGTCGCCGGGCCCGAGCCCTCCGACGGCCAGCCCGTGGGGACCGCGCACATTGCGGTGAGCGTCGCCGACGACACCGTGGTCCGCACGATCGCGCTGACCGGGGACAGGCATGAGATACGTAGACTGACGGTGGAGCACGCCCTCGGACTCCTGCTGGGCAGGCTGCGGGAAGAGAGTTAGTGATTACAGCGTTACGTTAGGAGCGAACACGCACAGGCATGATCTCGCGGACTGACGGTTAGTCCAGGTACGGTGGAGGTGTGGCGGTTACGACTTCGGGAAGCTTGGGAAGGGGAGTGCGGCTATGGTTCTGCTCCGTCAGCTGCTAGGTGACGTCCTACGTCGGCTGCGCCTGCGGCAGGGTCGCACGCTGCGCGAAGTCTCGGCTTCGGCGCGCGTTTCCCTCGGTTACCTGTCAGAGGTCGAGCGCGGGCAGAAGGAAGCCTCGTCCGAACTGCTCGCCGCCATCTGCGGCGCCCTCAACACGCCGCTGTCCCAGGTGTTCCGCGAGGTGTCCGACAACTTCGCCCTGGCCGAGCTGCAGAACGAGCCGGTCCTCGGCATCCCCAGGGAGCCCGGCCTGCGGGTGCCCGCGGACGCCAACCCCGGCCTGAACGGTTCCGGCCTGACCGGCGAGCGCGGCTTCGTCCCGATCAGCACCCTGGCTCCGGACGAGGAATCCTCGCTGGAGTTCGCGAACGACCAGGCCGGTTTCGGCCCGGCTTCTGGGCACGTGCACGACGTCACCGACATGGTGTCGGTCTTATCTCGTAACACTTCTTCTGGGCCCTGACGCTTGAGGCCTTCGGCGTCAGACCCAGCCTTCGGTGTGGCTCCCAGCCTTCGGCGTCAGACCCAGGCGCTCGGGTTCTCCGTCAGGTGCTGGATCATGTCGGGCAGGTTCCTGGCCACGATGTCGGCCAGCGTGACCTCCTCGAGCACGGCCCGCTCGTTGGCGCGCAGCGCGATCCATACCTGCTGTAGGGGTTCGGCCGCGCCCGGGTAGGTGACGTTCTCCGGGCGCTCGCCCCGGACGCCGAGCAACTGGCCGTCGATGGCCCTGATGATGTCGGCCAGCGATATCTCCGCCGCCGGGCGCGCCAGCCAGAAGCCGCCGTCGGGTCCGCGCTGGCTGCGGACGAGCCCGGCCCGTCTGAGCTGGGTCAGGATCGTCTCGAGGAACTTACCCGGTATCTGCTGCGCGCGAGCAAGCTGATCGGCCGTGACATGTCCGCTGCTGGCCGCGGCGAGCTCGATCGCGGCGCGCAGCGCGTAATCGGCCCGGGCTGACAATCGCATGACCGTAATTATGCACGTTCCCCACCGACTTTCTGGCATTGGCGGGCGCGGGCGCCTGCGGTGGCCGGGCTCTGTTAGCCTCGCTAGCGACGTTAACGAGCGGGCCTGGGGGAGCATGTCCACGCCAGAGAAAGACGAGTCAGCCGCCTCGGCCGTCGCCGTGGCCGACACCGGGACCGACGCTGATACCGCCGCCGGGACCGACGCTGAGGCCGCCGCCGGGACCGACGCTGAGGCCGATGCCGGGACCGACGCTGAGGCCGATGCGGGGAGCGATTCCGCGCCGGAGCGCCGCCCGCGGTGGTGGGTCGCGTGGCTGACCCGGCTGGCCTGGCTGGCCGGCTTGATCGCGGTCGGGATCGGGCTCTACCTCTGCTACCTGCACGTCTCGCGAACGGCGCAGGTCGCCTCGGACGGCGCGTCCAACGCGCTGCAGGCCTGGGCCATGCTGCACGGCAACCCGCTGCTGCGCGGCTGGACAGTCACCGACGTCTCGTTCTACACCACCGAACTGCCCGAGTACATGCTGGTCGAGCACTTCCGCGGCCTGAACGCGGACGTGCTGCACGTGTCGGCGGCGATCAGCTACACACTGGTCGTGCTCACCGGCGCGATGCTGGCCCGGGGGCGTGCGACGGGCCGCGAGGGCATCGTACGGATGCTAATCGCCGGCGGGATCATGATCGCGCCCCAGCTCGGCCCCGGCGTGTACATCCTGGTCTTCCAGCCCGACCACATCGGCACCCAGGCGCCCCTGCTGCTGACCTGGCTGGTACTCGACCGTGCGCCGCGCCGCTGGTACGTCCCGATCCTGGTCGGCGCCATGCTGGCCTGGGTCGGAGTGGCCGATCGGCTAGTCCTGCTGATTGGCGTGGCCCCGCTGGCCGCGGTGTCCGCCATCCGGGCCTACCAGGCGCTGGTGCAGCGCCGCGAGGGGCTGCGCGCCGCCTGGTTCGACCTGTCGCTGCTGCTGGCGGCGGGCGCCTCGGCGGAGATCGCCTCGATGGTGGTCAAGCAGATCGGCGAGCACGGCGGATACGCCGTCCTGCCGGTCGCGAATTCCCTGGCCCCGCTCAGCGAGATGTCGGCCCACGTCTGGCTGGCCGTCGGGAGCGTCTTCGGGCTCTACGGCTCCGACTTCTTCGGCGTGTCGTCGCCCGGCCTGAACGCGGCTATCGCGTTCCTGCACCTGATCGGACTGGCCTTGGCCGCCTGGGGCCTGTGGCTGGTCATCCGGCGCTTCTTCAGCTGCGAGGACCGCATCGCCCAGATACTGGCCCTCGGAATTCTCATCAACGTGGCCGCCTACTTGCTCAGCACCGTGCCCACGACGTACTGGAGCGCCCGCGAGATGGCTGGCGTGCTGCCGGCCGGCGCCGTGCTGGCGGGCCGGATGCTGGGCGCCCGGTTCCTGACGTTCCGGCTGGTGCCGGCCATGGCCGTGGTGCTGGCCTGCTACCTGGCGGCGCTCGGCTACACGGTCGCGCAGCCGTCCCGTCCCGCCATCACCCAGGATCTGGCCGACTGGCTCGTCGCGCACCACCTCACCTACGGCCTGAGCAGCTACGGCGTCGGCAACGCCACTACGCTGGCCAGCGGCGGCGCGGTCAGCATCAGGTCGGTGAGCTTCTACAACAACGACGCGGCCCCGGGCCCCTACGAGTTCGACCAGGGCTGGTATGACCCGCTGAAACACGACGCCAACTTCGTCGTGCTGATGAATCCGCCCGTCCCGCTCGATCAGATCGCGGCCTGGCAAGCCCTCGACGCGTTCGGCCGCCCGACCCACGTCTATGACTTCGGCCCCTACGCCATCCTGACCTACGACACCAACCTGCTCACCGACCTCAGCCCGTCCCTCCCTCCACCACCCCCACCCGGCCAGCCTGCCTCCCCCTCCCCCTCACCCAGTCCCCTGACCGTGCCCACGCTCGGGGGGCCTCCATGATCGCGAAGCCTTTACCCCCGCCCGCGGGGTAAAAGTCTTCGTAGTAATCATGAAACGCCAGCCTCAGGTCAGGCCGAGCAGTTCGGCGGCGGCATGGGCGCTGGCCCGGGACGCGCCGTAGGTGGCCAGGTAGGAGGTGCCTTCCGGCGGATGCCAGAGCGGCAGGCCCATCTCCACCAGGACCAGATCGGGGCGGGCCGCGAGCAGAGCGTCAACCAGGGACCGCGTGTTCTGGTCCCGGTGCGCGTCGCGCACCACCGTCACCAGCGGGCGCCCGGCGGCGGCCGCCAGGATGGCCTGGGCGTCAGCCGCGTCGGGCCCCGCGTCGTCCGGCGATCCGCCCGAGGCACTGAGCCGGAGTACGCTCCCGGTAGGCGCCCACGGACCCAGCCCCCAGCCGAACCGTCCTGCGGCGATGTTCTCCCGCGGCTCAACCTCGATGATCAACGGGTGGCTAAGCGTCCGCCGCGGCCCCGAGCGGCGCACCGCGCGGCGGGCCGCGGCCAGGCCGATCCCGACCCGGTCGGCGGCCACGCTGACCATGCCGTCGCCAGGCCCGGCGCCCTCGTGACCGTCCCGCCGGGCGCGCGCCAGGCCCCCGCGCAGGCGCGCGACCCGGTCGGCGGCATCTTCCAGCCGTGCCCCGTCGAGCGTGCCGTCGCGGACCGCGGCGACCAGCGCCTCGCGGACCGCGAGGTAGTCGTCCTCGGTGCCGTCCCGGCCCAGGCACAGCAGGTCGGTGCCCGCCGCCACGGCCAGCACCGCCGCCCGGGGAATGCCGAACATGTCCCTGGTCGCCCGCATCTCCAGCGCGTCGGACACGATCACCCCGGTGAAGCCGAGTTCGCCGCGCAGCAGCCCGGTGAGCGCGGCGCCGGACACGGTGGCGGGCAGGTCGCCGGTGAGCTCAGGTACCCGCAGGTGGCTGGGCATGATAGCGAGGGTGCCCGCCCTGATCGCGGCCTCGAACGGCGGCAGGTCGCGCAACCGCAGGTCGTCCAGCCCGCCCTCGATGGTGGCGATGGCCTCGTGGGTGTCGGTGCCGGTGCGGCCATGCCCGGGGAAGTGCTTGGTGCACGCGGCCACGCCCGCGTCCTGCAGGCCGGCCACCGCGGCGGCGGTGTGCCGGGACACCAGACCGGTGTCCGCGCCGAAGGACCGGGTGCCGACGGCCGGGCTGTCCGCCGAGCCGAGCACGTCGGCGCACGGCGCGAGGTCGAAGTTGATCCCCAGGGTAGCCAGGTCAGCGCCGATCGCCTGGTACACCAACCTGGTCAGGACGGTGTCGTCCACCGCGCCGAGCGCGGCGTTGCCCGGGTAAGGGCTGCCGTCGGAATACGCGACCCGGGTGACGTCACCGCCCTCCTCGTCGATAGCGATTACCGGGTCGACCCCGATAGCCGCGGCGCGCAGCCCCGCGGTCAGCGCGCGCACCTGGTCCGGAGCCGAGATGTTCTGGCCGAAGAGCGTGACTCCGGCCAGGCCGCGGCCGAGCGCGTCGAGGATCCAGCGCGGGGCCGAGGGGCCGGGGAACGGCGGGATGAGGATGGCGTCGGCCAGCCGGACCAGCAAGGGGTCCGCGGCCCTGACCGTGGTGTCCTGGCTCACCCCTTCACCGCCCCGGCGACCAGGCCGTTGACCATCCGGCGCTGGACGATGAGGAAAAAGACCATCACCGGGATGGTGAACAGGGTGGAGGCGGCCATGATGCCGCCCCAGTCCACCGAGCCCCGGCCGTAGAAGTACTGGACGTAGATGGGCAGCGTGTACTTGGCCGTGTCGGTGCCCAGGAACGTCAGCGCGAAGACGAACTCGTTCCAGGCGAAGATGAACGCGAACACGCTGGTCGCCACCAGGCCCGGCGCGGTCAGCGGCAGCAGGATCCGCCAGAAGACGCGCAGCGGCCCAGCGCCGTCGATGGCGGCGGCCTCTTCCAGTTCGCGCGGCACCGCGGCGACGAAGTTGCGGAGCATCCAGATCGTGACCGGCAGCGCGAAGGCGGTGTACACCAGTATCAGCCCGACCAGGCTGTCCAGCAGGCTGAGCAGGCGGAAGTCGAGGAACAGCGCGATCACCAGCGCCTGCTGCGGCAGCATCTGCACGATCAGCAGCATGATCAGGTACGAGGTGCGGAACCTGAACCGGAACCTGGCCAGCGCGATCGCGGCCAGCATGGCGATCAGCGACGAGGCCGCGACCGAGACCAGCGTGACGAACAGGCTGTTCTTCAGGAAGTTCCAGTACGGGATGCCGATGACGCTCCCGTCGATGACCGTGCGGAAGTTCGCCAGGGTCGGATGGGCGGGCAGCGGATGCGGGGTCAGCGAGTAGATCTCTCTGGTCGGCTTGAACGCCGTGGACACCATCCAGAAGATCGGGAACAGGGTCACCAGCGCGACCAGCAGCCCGAGCCCGTTCAGCCCGGCCCGCCGCATCCGCCGGGACCTGCCCCTGCTCCACTGCATGCTGGTCACTGAACGGCTCCCTGTTTGACCGATGCCCGGACGTAGCCGACGGTGATGATGAGCAGGATCACCGTGAGGATGAACGCGAGCGCGGACGCCGCGCCGTAGCTGGGCGGCTGCGCGAAGGCCCGGTCGTAGGCGTAGATGCCCAGGTTGTACTCGTCCCGGTTGCCGAGCTCGCCGATGACGATGTACACCTGCGTGAACACGCCGAAGTCCCAGATGACCGAGAGCAGCAGCAGCACCAGGAAGATCGGCTTGAGCAGCGGGTAGGTAACCCGCCAGAAGATCCGCCACGGCCCGGCGCCGTCGACGCGGGCGGACTCGTGCAGTTCGGCGGGCACGGTCTTCAGCCCGGCCAGCACGGTGACCGCGATGAACGGGAAACCCTGCCACAGCAGCAGCACGGTGATCAGCGTGTAGGCGGGCAGCGCGGAGTTGGTCCAGCTGAAGCTGGCCCACTGCGCGCCGCCGCCCAGCCAGTGCGGCAGCCTGCTCAGCGTCCAGTCCACCACCCCGCCGTCGGGATCGGCCAGCCAGACGAAGATGACGCTGGCCGACACCGCGGGCGTGGCCCAGGCCAGCAGCGCGGCGCCGGACACGAAGGTCGCCATCCGGCGGCCGAGCCGGTTCAGCAGCAAGCCGACCAGGGTCCCGGTCAGCAGCGTCAGCGGCACCACGACCGCCGCGAAGATCAGGCTGATCCGCAGCGACAGCCAGAACTCTGGGTCGGACAAGGTCGCGGTGTAGTTGCCCGCGCCGATCCAGTCGGTACCCGCGGCGCCCGTCACCTGCGGCAGCCCGTAATTCTGGAACGAGAAGAGCCCGATCTGGACCGCGGGCCAGAGCACCAGTGCGCCGATCGCGAGCACCGATGGCACCAGCAGGATGTAGGGCGCCAGGTGACGGCGGCGG
The DNA here is from genome assembly GCA_963769715.1 of uncultured Actinomycetes bacterium. GTDB lineage: Bacteria > Actinomycetota > Actinomycetes > Streptosporangiales > Streptosporangiaceae > Palsa-504. Next base: position 173,936 of record CAVYNE010000031.1, on the reverse strand, counting down.
ATCAGCGCGGCGGCACGCTCTCGCGCGGTGTATTGGCCGGAGGGTCCCGACCCAAAAACCCGGCGGGCCGGGTCGGCCTTGCGGGCCCGGAGGCCAGCCGGGGATCCCCCCGGCTGGCCGGGAACGGTTTTCACCATCGGGAGATTAGCCCGCTAGCTCTCGCTGCCGGTGTTGAGAATGTTCTGCAGCTGGGTGTTGGCCTTGCTGACCGTGGCGGCGAACGGGGCCCCGTTCATCAGGGACTTGATCATGGTCGGGATGACGTAGTCGGTTGAGTCCGCGGTGGCCCAGTTCTTGGCGTTGAGCGGCGAGATCTGGGTGTTCGAGGCCGCCTTGGCAAAGCCGGACATGAGCTGGCTGCTCGAGTAGGCGCCGCCGGTCAGCGCGGAGGTGTAGGGCGGGAAGAAGCCCTGCAGGTTGGCGAACGAGGTGGCGTTAGAGGTGCTGTCCATGACCTGGACCAGGTCCCAGGCGGCCGTCTTGTACTTGCTGGTCGCCCAGATGCCCAGGTCGGAGCCGCCGGCGAAGGCCGGCGCCGGGTTCGGGCCGTTCTCGCTCGGGATGGGGAACGAGGCCCATTGCGACTTGCCCACCGCGTTGGCCGGGAAGTTGGCCGAGGCCCACGGGCCGTCGATGTACAGGTCGAGCTTGCCGAGCGCGAAGTCTTCGTTGGCGCCGCCCGAGGTCGCCCCGATGTTGCCGAGCTCGGTCTGGCCGACGTACTTGGCGGGGGAGAGGTGATAAGTGTTGTAGAGGTCGACGTAGAACTTGATGCCGGCCTCGGCGGCGGGCGAGCTCAGCGTGGCGGTCCACTTCCCGTTGCTCTCGGTGGCGATCTGGCCGCCGGCGCCCCAGATGAAGCTGGCGATGGCGTCCGTGTCGTTGCTCGGCGCGCCGAGGCCGTAGGTGCCCGGATTCTTGGCCATCAGCTTCTGCGCGTCGGTGACGAGCTCGGGCCAGGTGGTCGGCGGGCTGGTGATGCCTGCCGCCTTGAACTCATCTGTGCGGTACCAGATGCCGCGCACGCCGCCGAACCACGGGACGCCGTAGACGCTCCCGTTCTGGGTGTCGTTGGCGAGCATGCCGGACACCACGTCAGGCTTGGCCGACCAGCCGTTCACGAAGCTGGAGATGTTGGCGAGTGCGCCGAGCGAGGCCTCGGCGGGCGTCTCGGTGTTACCGAGTTCGGTGATGTCGGGACCGTTCTTGCCGCTGGCCAGGGCGTTGGTCCAGTCAGCGGTGGCGTTGGTCCAGGGGATCCACTTCACGTTGACCTGGGTCTTGGCGTAGGCGGGGTAGTCCTTGTGGAACTGCGCGACCACGCCGTTCATCCAGGTGACCTCAGATGGCACGGACGCTCCCATCCGCCATACGGTGAGCTGCGCGGGCGCCGAAGACGAGGAGGTTGCCCCGGTCGTCGACGAGCCGCTCGAGCCGCAGCCCGCGATCGCGAGTGCCGCCGCCGCGCCGAGCGCGGCGAGCGCCGCTGGTGTTTTCCTGAGTCCCACTGCTGGCACTCCTTTCCGGGTGGTGAACTCGGTGTTGAAGACTATGAGTAGCCGTAGAGAGAAACTAACCGGAAACTTTCCTATAAGATAGCCCCTGTTGCCGGATCGAGACCTTACGGGGCCGTTGGATTGAAGGGACCGCGATGCAGCCTCACCGGGAGGGGACACGGGTTCACCCGGATGCACAGGCTTACCTGGAGCCCCGGGCGCACCCGGAAACACGGCCGCACCCGGAAACACGGCCGCACCCAGAAACTCAGGCCCACCCGGAAACACGGCCGCAGCGCGAAGCCCGGGGAACACGGGTCCGCCCGGGCACGCCCAGCCTGCTGCGTGAGCTGAATGACCGGGCCGCGCTCGACCTCCTGCTCGGCGGCGAGATGCTCACCAGGTCCCAGATCAGCGAGTACACCGGGGTGTCCAAGGTGACGGTGTCGCAGATGCTGACCAGGCTGGAGGAGCGCGGCCTGGTGGCGATCGCGGGGGAGCAGGCCGGGGGCCGTGGTCCGAACGCCGCGTTGTACTCGGTCGTGCCCTCGAGCGCGTACGTGGCGGGCCTATACGTTGAGTCCGACCTGGTCAGCGCCGCGGTGGCCGACGTCACCGGCCGCCTGGTGGCCGAGGTGAGCGGTAACCCGAACGGGGCTGACGACCCGGTCGAGCTGGTTCGCGGCACCGTCGAGCAAGCCTGCGCGAGCGCCGGGATCGAGGTCAGGCGGCTGAGCGCGCTGGTGATCGGCAGCCCCGGCGTGGTCGACCCGCGGACCGGTGACCCGAGGCTGGCGGTGAACCTGCCCGCGTGGCACGAGGGCGCGCTCGACGCGCTCAAGGACGCCTGGCACAAGCCGGTCGTGATCGAGAATGACGTGAACCTGGCCGCGATGGCCGAACGTGCCGACGGCGCGGCCGTCGGCGCCGACGATTTCGTCCTGGTCTGGCTGGGCGTCGGCCTCGGCCTGGCCACCATCCTGGGCGGCCAGCTGCACCGGGGCACGGCCGGGGCGGCGGGCGAGATCGGCTACCTACCGGTGCACGGCGCCCCGCTGCACACCGACATCCGGCACCCGGCCAGCGGCGGCTTCCAGTCCCTGGCCGGCGGCAGCGCGGTGCGCGAGCTCGCGGCCACGTACGGATTCGCGGCGCAGACGCCGGCCGAGGCGGTCCAGGCCGCCCTGGCCGGCTATGCGGATGCCAAGCAAGCCAAGCAAGCCAAGCAAGCCCAGCAAGCCAAGCAAGCCCAGCAAGCCCAGCGCGCCGGCGGGGCCGAGGCGTTCCTGAGCGAACTCGCGCACCGGGTCGCGGTCGGGGTCGCGTCCGTCTGCGTCGTGCTCGATCCGGGCCTGGTGGTGCTGGGCGGCGAGGTGGGCCGGGCCGGCGGCACCGCCCTGGCGGACCGGGTCGCCGCCGGGGTGGCCAGCATCTGGCCCTCCCGCCCGCGCGTGGTGCCGACCGGAGTTCCCGGTGAGCCGGTGCTGCGCGGCGCGATGCTGGCGGCCGTGGCCCAGGCCCAGGCAGGCCTGCTGGCCTCGGTAGCCGACCCTCAGTAACCTCGATCCCCAATAATCCTTAGAGCCGCCGGCCGTCCCGGGCGGCCTCGTCAACGGATACGAGCGGGCGTAGAGGCCCAGGTCAAGACCCGCGGCCGAGTTTTGGACCCGCAGAGCAAAACCCTATGTACCAATTTGGCAGAAGAAAGCTACTTTCCACCGTCTCTGGGGGTGATGTTCCCCGAATTCACGCTACTTTGATCCTCTCAAAGTCTGGAAGGAGGCCGCCATGCAGCAAGCCCGGCGGCATGCGAAGGTGGGTTGGCTCGCCCTCAGCGTCGTTGCTCTGGTGGCCGGCTTCGTCTTGGGCATAAATTCGACAGTGGGCGCAAGCCCGGCAGACCAAGCGCGCGCGGCGTCGAGCGGCATCACACCAGGCTACGCCCAGGTCGATCCGCGCGATCCCACACAATCGCAGCAGGTCTTCCTGGGACAACCGCTGAGCGACAATGCGCCGATCTTCCCGGGCGACCCCCCGTTCCACTGGCAGCTGTGGAACTGCGTCAACGCCCATCCCAGTGTGCCAAACTGCCAGCAGGGATCGGGCTACACGCTTGAGCAGATCCAGTCGCTTGGCACCCACACCGGCACGCACATCTCTGCTCCGTGCCACTTCCACGAGGGCGCTATATGCCTGAACCAACTGCCCGAGAAATTCTTCGGCCTGCGCCCGCTGCTAGTGATCAACGTCAAGCCGCAGATCCTGGCCCGCAAGGGCAATGGCGACTTCTTCGTCACCGTCAGCGACATCCAGGCTTGGATGCAGCGCACCGGGTGCACGATCCCGCAAGACTCATACGTCGTGCTCTATACCGGGCTCTCCGACTTCTATCACCTGGGTAACCAGACGGTGCCAGGCCTGTACAACGACTACTACGATGACGTCCCCGGCTTTAACGCCACATCCACCAAGTGGCTGTGGGACCACGGCGCCATCGGAGTCGGCGCGGACACCTTCGGCCCGGACGCCACCATGGATACAGGGTTCGGTTCGACCACCGAGATCACCGGCCTCGGCGGCATCACGCTGGAGAACATGGGCCCGGGCCTAGCCCAGATGCGGCCCTGTGGCGACTGGATGGAACTCAACGGCCCGCGGCTGACCAGCACTCCTAGTGATCAACTCGGCGGCAAGCTCGACTTCTCCGGCGCCTGGATGGGCATGGACGGCTGGACCCTCCGGCAATCCTAAGCAACCAAGGACGGCTCCCCCGCGCCCGGGGGACGCGTCACAGCACCTCAGCGGTGACCGGCCGCGGACCGTCCGCGGCCGGTAGCCCGCCCGCAGCCGCGATGACGGTCGCTCGTCACCCGGTGTCACTCAGCGTGGCAGCACCTTTGGCAAGGAGAGCACGTGGTAGCCGCCGGCCGAGGCGGTCCAGGGCGGTCCAGGCCGCCCTGGACGCCGTCGAGGGGCTACGGGAGCCACGGCGGCCGGCGGCACCGCCCTGGCGGACCGGGTTGCCGCCGGGGTGGCCAGCATCTGGCCCTCCCGCCCGCGCGTGGTGCCGACCGGAGTTCCCGGTGAGCCGGTGCTGCGCGGCGCGATGCTGGCGGCCGTGGCCCAGGCCCAGGCCGGCCTGCTGGCCTCGGTAGCCGACCCTCAGTAACCTCGATCCCCAATAATCCCTAGACGAACTCCAGTAACACACCGTCCCTACCCTCAGTAGCGTCACTACTCAGCGCCGTAGCACCTTTGACTGACCTCTCGCAGAGGGGTATGGAAAGCCCGGTGCACGTGCATAATGGTGTGTTAGTGAAGATCCCGATATGGACAAAGCTCCCCGTGTCTGGACCTCCCCGTGTTATTGATGGAGTAATCCGAGGAGGTTTTCGACACCAGATGACTAGTTGGGGGTAGCGGGCAGTGATGCCCTCAGGAGGAATGTCAGCTGAGCAGGCAGCTCAGCGATTCCGGGTGGGCGAGGTACCTCCGCTTGCCGAGGGATATACCGACCGGCCCGACACCGCTCGCGGCATCGTAGACGCGCTCGTCCCGGGCGCCACCCTGGCGCTGGTGCCAGGCTCGGCCTTCGCCGAGGGCCCGTCGAACTGGCTGGGCGCCTGCGGCAAGACCCAGATCGCCGTGATCATCGCGGAGTCGCTGTGGCGGTCCGGTGCCATCGACGCGCTGATCTGGATCTCCGCCACCGACCGGGCATCCGTGCTCTCCGGGTACGTCCAGGCCTCGGTGGCGGCGTTCGGCATCGAGCCCGCCGGCACGGCCGAATCGGTCGCGGCGCGCCTGCTGTCCTGGCTGAGCGAGACCGACCAGCCCTGGCTGGTCGTCCTGGACGACCTGCAGGATCCGAGCGACCTGGATGGTCTCTGGCCGGAGGGGCAGGCTGGCCGGGTGCTGGTCACCGGCACCCAATCCTCGATCGCCTCGGGACGGCGCGGGACGCAGGTCATCCCGGTCGGCTTCTTCAGCGTCCGCGAGGCCCTCAACTGCCTGACCGAGCGGCTCAGCGTCAACCCGGCCCAGCGCCAGGGCGCCATTGACCTGATCGAGGCGCTCGGTCGCGAGCCGCTGGCGCTTGCCCAGGCCGCCTCGGTGGTCGCGAATTCCACCCTGGCCTGCCGGGACTACCGGGATTACTTCGCCCGCAGGCGGCAGCAGATCGGGGTGGCGGCGGGCGAGGTGCCCTCGGCGGCCGCGGTCACCTGGACGCTCTCCCTGGGCCAGGCGGAATCACTGCTTCCCGGCGCCTCGGTCCGGCTCATGCTGGTGCTCGCCGCGTTGCTCGACGGGCACGGGATTCCCGGTGCCGTCTTCAGCACCCCGGCGGTGGCCGCGTACCTGGGCGGAGCCGTGACCCCGTTCTCTTCGGCGGTCGACCCGAAGCCGGCCTGGGACGCGCTGCTCGCCACCGAGCGGGCCGGTCTGATCAGCGTCAACCGGGCCGTCACGCCGCCGACGATCGGCATGAACTCGGTGCTCCAGGCGGCGATCAGGCTGGCGGCGCCCGCGAACGTACAGGATCCCGCGGCCCGGGCGGCCGCCAGCGCCCTGCTCGAAGTCTGGCCCGCCGACGAGCCCGACCCGTGGACGGCGGCCAGCCTGCGGCTGAACGCCGCCAGTCTGCATAACGCCGTTCCGGACGTGCTGTGGGCCGACGGCTGCCATCCGGTGCTGCTGCGGGCCGGCCGGAGCCTCGATGAGGCTCGTCTGGTCGGGCCGGCCGTGGAGTACTGGCGGGACCTGTCCGCCCGCTGTGACACCAAGCTGATGCCCGGTCACCCGGACGCCCTCCTGGTGGCCGCTCACCTGGCCGCCGCGTACCTGGCCGCCGGGTACGCGGGGGAAGCCGTGCACTGGTACCAGCGGGTCCTGGCCGAACGCGGCCGCGAACTCGCACCGGGCCACCCGGCCATCATCGCGGCCCGGGTCAGCCTGGCCAAGGCGCTCGTCATGGCCGGCGAACCGGGAGACGCGGTGACGGTCTTGCTCCGGGCCGTCAGCGAGTGCGAGCAGTTCCGCGGTCCCCGTCATCCGGACACCCTCAGCGCCAGGGACGAGCTCGCCGCCGCCTACCAGGCGGCGGGTGACGTAGGGGCGGCCACCGGGCTGCTGAACAGCAACCTGGCCGACCGCGAGCGTTTGCAGGGTCCCCGCGACGCGGAGACCATGGCCACCCGGGATCGTCTCGCCGCGGCCTGCCTGGCCGAAGGCAAGTTCAAGGAAGCCATCAGCCACTACAAACGGGCGTTGTCCGACCGTGAGCGTGTGCTCGGCCGCGACCATCCGGACACGCTCGCCACCACGGCGAACCTGTCCGCCGCCTATCAGATGGCCGGAAGGATGCCGGCGGCGATGCAGCTCGCAGAGCAGTGCTGCGCGAACTCCGAGCGGGTCCTCGGCGCGGACCACGCAGACACGCTGGCCCGCCTGGCGAGCCTGGCGCACCTGTACTACTCAGTGGGCCGGGTAGGAGACGCGATAGCCCTGCTGCGCGAGACCGCCGCGCGCTGTGAGCGGGTCCTGCCGGCCGGTGACCCGCTGACCCATACCGTCCAGCAGAGCCTGGCGAACATCGGACAAGGCTGACCCTCGCCCATCAGTGACTGGCGCTGCGCCGCGCGCGTTCCGGAGCGATCGCAGCACACCCCTGACGATGCACGCCACGGCGGCGGGGGGATACCGAGAGTAATGGCGTTTCAGGCACTGCTGACGGAACGGTGCCGGTAAAAGACCATGGCCGCGAGTGCGTTCAGCACATAGAAGCTGGCGTCCAGTCGGCCGGTACCGTTGTCAGGTCGTAGAAAGACATTCTGGGCGGCACGGAATCAGACGTTCAGGGACATAACCACAGCGGACAGGTTAAACTTGGCGAGTCGCAAGCTCCGCTGGCCAGCCTAATGACGTGCTGATTTTTCCCACTAAATGGGAATCGGCATGCGCCAGCCGGTTACGCATTAGAGTTGAGCCGGTTATGTGTTCCCTGCGTGCAGGCCAGGCCGCCAGGAAGAAGGGGTGCCATGTTGGTTCCGCCGCCGGGTCAGCTCTCGATCGTCCGTGAGGCCGTGGGCATCGATCCGAAAGTGACTGGGCAGGATCAGTATCGCATCATGCGCCGCGTCGCGCGCATGACCCCGGCCATCGACCGGATGTGAGTGGCATGCTGGCTGAGATCCTCCTGGGTGCCCTGGTCCTCACGGTCGCCTTCCTTGTGGCTGTGGACTTCTCCAAAACAAAGGCCGAGACTCCGCACGGGCACGCCGATGGGTCGCCGCCTGACGTCAGGCCAATGGTGACCGGAGACACCCGCGGTCGCCGCACCCAAGCGCTCCCCCAAGAACCCGCCGATACGCACGATGCCGGCCCGACCCGGCGTCCGGAGACCATCAGCCCGCCCGTTGGTGGCTACCAGCACTCACCCATCCACGCGTCGGCCGCGCCCAGCGGAGCGCGCACTGAGCAAAACCGGCATGTCCGCTCACGTCTGCTGCTGCTGGTCACTGTTCCGGCCGTCGCCGTCGCCATCATCGCGTTTTGCGTTAGCGGCCTGACCGACATCCTGGAAGGTACGCGAATCAATTCGCCGAGCAGTTCGGCGCGTGACGGGGCCATCCTGTCGGCGGTCGCGATCGGCGTCGTGATGATCGTTGTCTTGGTGCTGGCGGTGTGGTTCACGGCCGTTACGGCCAGGTCTGTGCTGCGCCCGCTGTACCGGCTGCGGGTCAGGGCACTCGAGGCGGTCGACAGCCGGCCGCCCGATGCGGCCCGCCGCGTCGGCGAGATCGATGGCGAGAACGCGCCGTCCGACTCGGAATCCGTCGATGTGGACTCCCCCGACGAGATAGGTGACGTGGCGCGCGCCGTCAAGGCGATGCGCGGGGAACTGCTGCGCATGGCGGCCAACGAGGCCACCCTCCACGGCAAGCTCGACGCCATGTTCGTAAACCTGTCGAATCGCAGCAAGTCCCTGGTGGAACGCCAGATCCGCCTTATCGAGAGCCTGGAGCATTCGGAGCGGGACCGAGACCGGCTGGCCCACCTGTCCAGGATGAACCGCATCGCTAACCGCATGCACCGGAACTCGCAGAACCTGCTCGTCCTGGCCGGTCACGAGCTATCCAGCGGCTGGAACCAGCCGATGCCGCTGGTGAACATCATCAGGGCCGCGGTATCCGAGATCGAGGAATATGAACGTGTCTCGCTGCACCCGCAGCCGGATATCGCCGTGTCCGGACCTGTCGTCAATGACGCGGTGCACCTGCTTGCCGAGCTGACCGAGAACGCCACGTCGTTCTCCGCGGTGGACATGCCCGTGGAGATCTCCGGCTACCTGAGCAACAGCGGCGGCGTAGTGATCAACATCACCGACCGGGGCGTCGGGATGAGCGCTAACGAGCTGGCCTACGCGAACTGGCGGTTGGAAAATCCGCCGGCGGCGGATATCGATGTCCCTAAGTGGATCGGTGTGTTCGTGGTCGCCAGGCTGGCGGCACGGCACGGCATCAGGGTCCGGTTGCAGCAGGCGGAGTTCGGCGGCCTCACGGCGCTGGTCTGGTTCCCCGACGAAATCCTCATTCACCAAAGCGCGGCGGCGCCGGGCAGGCTCGGCGGTTCTGCTGACGCCGGGCCGAGGCGGGGTTCGCACCAGGCAGCCGGGGATCTTGGCCATGGCACCGTGGAGCGGAGCGCGGCCATGGCCAGGTCGGCGGAGTTGACGTCACCGCGGGAGGATGCGCGGGGCGCGCAGCTCGGCCGACGATTGCTAGCTGACGCCGCTCGCCGCCCTGGCCCGGCCGGGTCGGCGGACGGGGCCCGGCCAGTCTCGCAGGTCGACCCGCTCGCGACCGCCGGGCTGTCCGGCCTTGGCTCGCCGGCGTCGGGCAGGACCGGTACGTCGCAACTTACTTCTGCTCCGTTCGAAGACGCAGCGCCCCTGGACCCTGAGACAAGTACCGCAGGCGGCGAGGTCATCGTGCCGCCGGCCGAAACGCGGAGGCTGCCCATCTACGACTCGGTCGAGGCGGGCTGGTTTAGCGGCAGGCGCGAGGCGCCCGGTTCGTCCGGCGTCACTGCCACGGCCGACCGCGGCTGGTCCTCACCGGCAGATGAAGGCTGGCGTGCCGCAGAGACGGTCCAGGCACCGATCTCGGGTGCTCCGACGTCAGCGGGGCTTCCCAGGCGGCTGCCGAACGCTAACCTGGTCCCCGGCGCCATCCCGGGCACGCCACCCGTCGCGGCGAACCGGTCTGCGCCGGCGGCCCGCGACCGGCTGGCCGGATTCCAGCGCGGTGCCAGCGAAGGCCGGGTCGTTGCCAGCGAAGTGACAAGTCAGGGCAGCGAAGACGAGTCCTGATGTGGGTGGCATGACCGTTCTGAAATGCCTGGTGCGTGGATACGGTACCGCGTGCTGACCAACCCGCTACCTTTTCTCAGTCACACCCGCCGCGGATAGGGCTTGGCGCGGCTATGGGATCAGCCCGAACACAGTCGCCGGGGAGCCCGACCCGGCGCGGATCCGGATTCCTCCAGTAATGATCCAGCCACCGGTCGGCGGCATCTCGCTGAGTCCGGCCAGGTTTTCCAGATGGATGCGATGATCCTGAAGGAGGAGCTGGTTGGCGCGGAATGAGGCGTCGGTACCCGGGTCGATTCCCATCGTGTCGATCCCGAGAGCGCCGATGGAGCGATGCTCGATCAGCCAGCGGGCGGCCTCGGCTTCGAAGCCCGGGTAATGCAGCCCCCCGGCCGGGTCCGCGTTCAGGTACGCCGCCGGGTCGTCCCACCGGTCTTCGAAGCCCGTCCACATGATGACGGCGCTGTCCTGGGGGATCGGCCCGAAGATCGTCTCCCAGTCTCTGATCTCCGCGACACCGAGGGCGAAATCCACATCCTCAGCTGCCTTAACCCGCATGTCAAGCACGACCGCGGGGTGGAAGAAGTCGCCGGGTTCCAGCTCGTCCGCGGCCGCGCGCCCGGGATTAAAATGCGCCGGCGCGGCCCAGTGCGTCCCGGCCTGCTCGCCGAGCGTGAGCGACTGCAGGTAATAGCCATCCCGCTCGATCGTGGCGGCCGGGTGAATCTGGACAGGAGGATCGCCGGGGAACACCGGCGTCCTATCGCCGATAACGTGGCTGAGGAATACGACTTTGGTGAAGCCGAACGGAGCGGTGCGCGTCACGGCGCCTGTTCAGCGTCGCCGACCACTGGGGCATCGACCGGCGCGATCGGCTCGGTGACCACTTCCTGGCGCGTCTTGCTGCCCAGAAGGTAGAAAACGATGCCGATCACGGCGATGATGACCAGCGGCACGATCTGGCTGAGCTCGTACTGCAGCCGCTGATGAGAGAAGCTGAGGTTGGCGAGACTGTCGTTCGGGTTTCCTCCGGCGCCGAACCAGTTGACACCGAGACCCGGCCAGAGCAGGAAAACCGTCGCTACCAGCGCCCAGAACGTCGGAACAAGCGAGCAGATCCACGCTCCCGCCATGCCACCCGGCACCCGGTAAGGACGCTCGACGTCAGGGCGCGAGTACCGGAGCTTGATCAGCGCCGGGAAGATGAACAGGTACGAGATCGTGGTGGTGGAGATCGTCAGCCCGAGTACGGCGGCAAAGTACCTGCTCGAATCGGCCCCCGTGATCTGGAAGGCGGCGATCATGAGCACGGTCGCCACTATCCCGGAGAGCAGGTTCATCCCGATCGGGGTGCCGAATCGCGCCGAGAATCTGCCAAGGACACGGGGACCGCCGCCGTCAACGGATGCCACCGCCTCGGCCCGGTCTGCTCCCATGATCCATGTCGTTCCGGCGCTGGCCAGGGCGAAGATGAAGACGATCGCCCCGACCTTGCCCAGGACCAGTCCAGCTCCGCTGAGCGTCGCGGTCCCGTCAGCGGCGACATGACCGCCGTAGACGGTGAATACGGTCTTGATGGCGTCCAGGAACCCGGTCAGCCCGGAGACCTGGCTCGCCGGGAGCACGATCAGGATCGACAGAATCGGGATCCCGTACGCGAGCATCGTGGCGATACCCGACGAGAAAACCGAAAACGGTACGTCACGCCGGGGATTGGTCATCTCCTCGGCCGCGGCCGAAGGCACTTCCAGGCCGGCGTAGTTGAAAATCAGGACCGGCACCACGGCGATAAATATCGCATAGGTAGGGAGGAAGGCGTGACCGCCGAAGCCGTGAACCCCGTGCTTGGCCGCGTACAAGATCACCGAGAACACGAAAAATGCGAGCACTGCCACGCGCGCCCAGGCACCAAGCGTAGGCACCCACTTGCCGTGCTTCAGGGAAACGATGGCCGCCCCGATGGTGAACCAGATGAATACCACCGCATACACGTACTTCCAGGCGCCGCCCACCGGCCCGAAGAAGGTCTCAATCGCGGCAAACGAGACGATCGTGAGCGACCCGCCGACCCAGATCGGGTTGGAGACCCAGTAGATGACCGAGTTCACGGCCGCCAGTGGGCGTCCGAAGGCCAGCCGGGTCCAGACATAGGGGCCGCCTTCCTGCGGGAACGCCGAGCCGAGCTCAGCGATCGACAACGCGTAAGGCAGGAAGAAGAAGATCCCGAGAAAGATCAGCCAGGTGAAACCCTCCGCCCCATTGCTCGCGACGGCACCGATAGTGTCGATCGTCACCACCGTGCAGATCAGGTAGAAGACAATGTCGAAGCGGCGGAAGTTCCGCCGCAGCTTTTTCTTCTCCCGCAGAGCGCTAGCGGTCGTCTCAAAGACCGGCTGAGCCTCTTTCACCTGGGACACATCGCACCTCCGGAGATTTCGGTGACATCAAATCAGAGGGATCCATCCGTCGCAACCCACGCGGCTCGTCATATTTAGCCACAGGTCGGCCAGGCACCGGCTCCCACCGGCATGAGCACCGTCGGTTTCGCCGACCGCGCTGCGCTGGCCTGCTCGGGGCGCGCTTGCCCCGGACCGAGCGGCCGGCCTTGCCGACCAGCGCCTTCTCATCCATAGTGTTCACAATGTCGGTGCTCCACGCTGGCCAAGCTTGCGGTCGGACGGCCAGCCTCGGGCGCCGGCTAGTTCTTCGGCGTTACCGGGGCGCGCTCTCTCGCGCGATGTGGAAGAACTGCGAACGCAGGACGAAACGCGCGACGAGCATCAGGATCATCCCGGCCGCGACGATGCCGATCAGCGACCACCTCTGCGACGCGGGCGCGTTTAGCCACGACTTGGACACGATCCAGACCAGGAACGCCGTGGCGCCCAGGGGAAGGATGCCGACGAGCACCGCGTCCCAGGCATTGCTGAAGATACGGCGGCGGTAATACGCGATGGCGGAGGTCGCGGTGAGGAGGTAGAAGCTGGCGTACAGCACGCCGCTCACGTCGATCAGCGAGGTGAAGGCGTTCGCGATCGAACTGGACAGCAGGTACACCCAGGTGACCGCGATGAGGATCACGCCGACGACGATGCTGGCGACTGCGGGCGTAGCGAAGCGAGTGTTCACCTGGCCCAGGATCGCCGGCAGGACCCGGTGACTCGCCATCCCGTAGATCATCCGGGCGAGGATGACGATGCTGACGCCCGTGGACGCGATCACCGACAGTGCCAGGGCGAGCGCCATCACCTTGGCCCATCCGCCGCCGCCCAGCGCCTGAGCGATGTAGACGAGCACCGATGATGAGTGGGCCTGCAGCTTGGCCGGCGACACCACTCCCTGCAAGCCCACCTGACAGAAGGTGTACATGACGACGAGCAGGGCGACCGCGATGACGGCGGCCCGGCCCGGGTTTTGCCGCCGGTGCTTTACTTCCTCGTTGACGTAGACGGTAGCGTCCCAGCCGGCGATCATGAATACCGCGATGAGCAGTCCCCCCGCCAGGCTGCCTTTCCCGCCGATTCCGCTGAGGCTGAACCACCCTCTGGTAATCGGGAAAGTTCCCGGGTGGTGGCCGAGCACCACGACCAGGCCCCATACCGAAAAGCCGATGAGAATCACGTACTCGATCACCCCCATGGCGACCTGGGTGCGTGCGGTGAGGCGGATGCCGACGACCGCGATCACGAGCAGGACCACGATGACGGCAGTGCTGATGAAAATGTTCGGCCAGGTGCTTACGGCGTTGACGCCAGCGATGGCGAGGACCGACGGGGCGAGAACCACCACGCCGGAGACTGCCGCGATGAGGCTAGCGGAAATCATCAGCCACCCGGTCATGAACCCGAGGTACGGGTTGATCGCGCGGCCGACCCACTCGAAGGAGGCGCCGCAGTTAGCGTTCCACAGATTCAGCCGACGGTAGGCGTTGGCGATGATCAGCATCGGGATCCCGCACAGGATGATGACCGGCCCGCTGCCATAGGCCGATGCCAGGACGAGCCCGGCCAGTGACAGCCCCAGCGCCACCGTCGGTGCAGAGTTGCCCATGCCGATGATGGTGTCCTGGGCGGCACTGATCGCGTCGGGCTCCAGCCGGGCCGCGGGGACCTGAGTCGATGCCGGGATGGCAGTTACGGTTCGGTCCGTCATCTGTTCTCCTGTCGTGTCGGCGTCCGCCTCAGGTGTTCCCGGGCTATAAAGAGCAGTGCGTCACGTGGTTCGGGGTTCCCCTGGATTCCGGCCCGTGTCGACACGGCGCCGCCGAAGCCGGCACCAACGCGACGCCGACGGATCAGGGGAGCGGGGCCACCAGGCGGATGTTGCACCGACCCGCACAGCTCTCAGTTCGGTCACGTTCAAACCATACGGTCAAACCTGGCACCAGGTGATATGTACCGTGAATTACCCCGCGTTCCTGGTCGAGTCCACAATGGATGGCAAGTCGGCGAACGTCGCCACTTGCGGCATACCAGGTGCCGACCGTGTGCGCCCCTTCGGTGTTTCCAGGGCCGCTACGGCGCCGGTGAGGTCGCTGTCCGGCGGCCCGTTCCCGGTCGCGGGAGCACGCCGGACCTGACCACGATGGCCAAGGGGCTGGGCGGCGGCTTCCCCGTGGCGGCCATCGGCGGGTCCCGCGAGGCCATGTCGATGATCGCGGAAGGTCGCTACTCGCACTCGGGAACCTGCAACGCCAACACCATCGCGTGCGCCGCGGTCAGCGCGACCGGCCAGTGGGTGGACGGCCGGTACCTGCTGCCGATGTTCGGCCGGATCGCCGCGGCCGATCCCGCCCGCGCGGCCGCGACGGCGACCATTGCCTCGGCCAAGGACTACCTGTTCGCCTGGCTGACCGGTGAGCTGGCCACCGACCCGAGCACCGCCACCGGCTACGGCTGCTACGAACTGGAAACCGGCCGCTGGAGCGCCGAGGTCCTGGCCACGGCCGGCCTGGCAGGCGGCTGGGCTAGAGCCGGCGGCGGGGCCGGCGCTGCCGGCCCTGTGGCCGTCGGCCACCGGCGCGCCGCTGCGGGCCGAGGCGGCGGCCCGGCTGGGCTGCCCCCCGATCCCGGTCGTCCTGGGCGCGGCCGACTCCGTGCTCGGCGCACTCGGGCTGGGCGTCCACGAGCCGGGCCAGGTGGCGTACATCGCCGGCACCAGCAACGTCATCCTGGGTATCACTGGCCGGCTGGTCCTGGACCCGGCCCATCGGTTCCTCGTCACGCCGCTGGCCGAACCCGGCCGGTGGGGAGTCGAGATGGACCTGCTCGCCACCGGCAGCGCGATCACCTGGCTGACCGGCCTGCTCGGCGGCGACCTGACCGCGGCCGGGCTGGTCGAGCTCGCGGCCAGGACAGACCCCGCGCACGCCCCCGTCCTGCTTCCTACCTGAGTCCTGGCGAACAAGGCGCGCTATGGGACCCGCTGCTGCGGGGCGCCGTCGTCGGCCTCGACCTCAGCCACGGTCGGGAGCATCTGGCCCGCGCGCTGGTCAACGGCATCATCCTGGAGAGCCGCCGCTGCCTGGCCGTGCTCGACGAGACCGGCGGGTTCGGCCGCGCCGTCGAGGTGGCAGGCGGCAGTGCCGCCGACCCGTCCTTCCGCGCCGACCTGGCCGACGCCACCCGCCGGCGGGTCTCGATGCCGCGCGACGACGACACCGACCACTCTGCCCGGGGCGCAGCGCTCATCGCGGCGCTGGCCACCGACGCCGGCTGGCCGGATGGCGCGTTCCCGGCGGCCGGCCTGGCCGCCGAGCCCGACGACGCCCGTGCCAGGCTGTGGGACGAGTTGTGGGACGCCCACGAGGCGGCCCGCCGTCGGCTCCACCCGCGGGCCAGCGAGCCGTAGCCCGCCCGCCTGCTGCTTGATGACAGCTGAAGTCCCGGCTAACGTTAGCGGTGAGGAACGTTAGCCGGGAATCAGCCCCAGAATCAGCCCCAGAATGAGCCCGAGAATGAGCCCGAGAATGAGCAGGGCCACGGGCGGTGACCGGCCCGTCGATCTGGCTGAGCCGGCTCCACCGCGGGAGGCCGAGATGGACGAGGCGCTCCGCGCACTCGCCGAGCCCCACCGCCGTGCCATCTTGCAGCTTGTGGCCCACTCGGAGCTCTCCGCGGGCGAGATCGCCAGCTGTTTCGACGTAACCAGGACCGCCGTGAGCCAGCATCTGACCGTACTCAAGAACGCAGGTCTTCTGACCGAACGGAGGCAGGCTACCCGCCGTCTCTACCGTGCTCGCCCCGAGGGGCTGGCCGGATTGCGCGAGTTCCTCGACCAGATGTGGTCGTCCTCCCTCGAGGTCGCCCGCGACCTGGTGGAAGCCGATCGAGCGGCGGCCGGTGCCGGCCGGGCCTCGGCCGCGGGCTGACCGGCCGGCGGTAATGAACAGGGCGAGCACGAACCGACACGAGGGGAGCAGGCTGGCATGACCTCCGATGGCGAGGCCCCGGCCCTGGGCACGGTCACGGCGCTGCGGCGGCCGCCGGTGCGGCAGTCGATCGTGGTCCGCAGCGGCCGTCGGCACACCTTCGACACGTTCGTCCGGACCATTGGCATCTGGTGGCCGGTCACCCCGTTCTCGGCCGGTAAGGACCGCGTCCGGGACGTGACGTTCGAGCCGCGCCAGGGCGGCCGGGTCTACGAGACGTGGCAGGACGGCACCGAGGTCGACTGGGGAGAGGTCCTGATCTGGGCGCCGCCCGAACGGTTCGCCATGACCTGGAACATGACCTCGGTCGTGACCGAGGTCGAGCTGACGTTCGCCGAACTCGGCCCGCTGCTCACCCGCGTCGCGGTCGAGCACCGCGGCTGGGAGCAGCTGACCGAGGAGCAGCTGGCCGCCGATTGCGCGCTGCCTGGCGGCTACCTCGGCGGTGCTTACCGCGAGGGCTGGGCCTGCATCCTCGGAGGCCTGGCCGCGATGATCGGAGGGCAGTCTTGAAAGCCGTGGTGTTCTACGAGTCAGCCGCCGACTTCGCGGAAAAGGCGGCCCTGCACTTCGCCGCGCACCGGGCCCGGTGGCGGGAGTACGCCGACCGCGGCGAACTGCTCATGATCGGCCCGTTCGCCAACGCGCTCGAAGACGGCGCGATGGGGATCTTCACCAGCCGCGAGGCCGCCGAGGAGTTCGCCTGCGGCGACCCCTTCGTCCTCCACGGGGTAGTACGGAACTGGACTATCCGCGAATGGAACGAAGCCCTGGTCCCCGACCAGCCCGCCCCGCCGTCTCCCGCCCCCGCTTAGCCGCGGACCGCGAACTCCAGGCACGAACCCAGTTCGTTCGGGATAAAACCTCGTGGTAACCGATGACGCTGTAGACGATGGTCGGGGGCTCGACGTCGGCCATCTCGAGCGCCATGACGTCCGGGCCCTGGCCCTGCTGCGCGAGCTATGAGTACCGCCGACACCGCGTCCTGGGATGCCGGGGCCGCGTCGTGGGATAGGGAGTACGCAAGCGGCCGCTATCACGGCGAGCCTCCCGTCACCTTCGTGGCGGACGTCCTCACGGCCGCCCGCCGGGCCGGCGTCACCAGCGGCCTGTATATCGGTTGCGGCAACGGCCGCAACTACGAGCCCCTGGTGCGCGGCGGCCTCGACCTGGCCGGACTGGACATATCAGATGTCGCGCTCCGGCAACTGTCCGCCCGGATGCCCGAACGGCGCGGGTCACTCGTCCACGGCGACCTGTCCGCGCTGCCGGGTCATACGCGGTACGACATCGTCATCGGGATCCAGGTGTTCCAGCACGGTGACGCCGAAACGGCGCACGCGCATCTGCGAGCTGCCCAGGCCCGCGTCGCGCCCGGCGGCCTGATGGCCGTGCGGGTCAACGCGGCTGGCACGGATATCGCCTTCGCACACCGCGTTACCGGCCGGAACAACGACGGCCTGACCATCCGGTACCTCGACGGCCCGAAGGCCGGGCTCGAGATTCACTTCTTCGGCGAAGCCGAACTCCGCGGCCTTTTCGCGACCGGATTCAAGCTGGTGATGCCCTTGCGCGCCCAGGTCACCCGGAGACAGCCGCCCGAGACCGGTCAGTGGACCCAGTGGGAGGGTATCTGGCGCGCGCGAGCGACCGCCGCGCCACGCTCCGGGTGAACATCCCTTGCGCCGCCCCCGCTGACCTGGCCACGATGTCTGGGAGCGAAGGGCGGTGACCGTGATCTGGCCACGATGTCTGAGAGCGAAGGGCGGTGACGGTGATCTGGACAGGTGAGCGCAGCCGACAGCAGGGACGGCTGGTCGCCGAGATGTACCAGGCCGCCGCCGGGGTGCCATGCGAGCGCAGCGCGGCTATCGCGGGCGGCCTGCCCGGCGCGGACAAGGCCGCCGCCCTCGACCAGGCCGGCGTGGACAGGTCCCAGTACCTGACCGTCAGCATCAACGCCGTCCTGGACCGGATGGCCGCGGCCGACCTCATCCCGCAGTCCGACGGGCTTTCGCCGCTCGACCGGGCCGGCCTGGTTCATGCCGAAGCCCAGTATCTGGCCAAACGGGTCGGGCTGCGCGCCCTGATGGATGGCAGGAACCTGATCCTGGACGTCTCGCTGGCGTCCTGGCGCGCCGCCGAGGCCTGGACGTACGCGCTGCGGTTCGCCGACTACGCCGTGACCGCGGTGTTCGCCGACATCGGCGTCGACGAGGCGGTGCGCAGGTCCGGCGAGGCCTACCGGCGGGGAGAGGAAGAGTTCCGCCGCGGGCACGGCCACGGAGGCCGGTGCATTCCGGCCGCAGCCATCAGGGCGCTGGCCACCCCGGCCGCGGCCGCGCCCATAAACCGCATCAGGTGGGCGGTCGGCGCACGATCTGCCGGGGCCATCGGCGGCACCGTGGGGACCGGAACCTTTCCCGGCAGCGCCGTGATCGCGATGCTCGCCTCCTACCGGGACGGCCGGCTCGGCCTGGAAGATCTCTCCCTGGAGTTCCGCGCCCGCCGCTGGCCCCAGGTGCCGGACGTCTGCCCGCCAGAACTCGAGCAGGCCAGGGACGCCATCGATGACCCCGAGCCCTACGTCCCGGGCTCCTTCGACGACGTGGTGCTGGCCTACGATCTCGGCTGGCTGTCCGACGCCGACTACGACATCCTGGCGACCGCGGCCGACGGTCTGCCCGGCGCCTGAGCAGGTCGCAGGGCCGGCGCTAGACGGGGGAGCGGGGTGCCGGTGACAGGGCGCGGCACCCCGCTCCTATGAGGCAGGCGCCTGCGGGGCAAACGCCGCACCGCGCACCCGCCCTATGGCCCCGTTCTTCTTCAACGATGACTTAACCACCCAAATCGGGTCAACTCGTTTTCCCCTCGTGATCATCGTTCCACCCCACCGGCCCCCGCACCTTCCACCTCCACCGGTCCCGCACCTTCCACCCCACCGGTCCCGCCAACCACCCCACCCACCCCGCCAAGCCCGCGTGGAACGGGCTCCTGGCCCCGTCTGCCGCGCTGCTGGGAACTTGAGGAAGCTTGCCTGGGCCGTGGTCCGGGTTTGGCTGGCTGGTCAGGCTCGTTCGCAGTGGGCAGGACGCCTCCGGCGAGCCGCGCGGATGCTGGCTGGCGGTGATGAAGCGGCCCTCGCCCTGCGAGCGATCCGTTATGTCCGGTTATGAGGAAACCTCAGGGTGAGGCATTCCGGGCGCGGACCATGATCGTGTGCAGTTCGGGACAAATATTGTCCCGAACTGCTCATGATCATGAAACAGCCGGTGCGAGGGTGCCTTTTAGGGTCCTGGTAGTGCGTCTGCGGGGGCCTGTGGGTCACAAGGCCCGAGATGGCCGCGCCGGCCGCGCCGGGTCACACCGGGAACGTGGCCTCGATCACCAGACGACCCGCTGACCTGGCCTGATAGTTGCGGGATTTATCAAAGACCTTTCTTCCGGGCAGAGTGCCACATTCATTGACTCGCGGGGATATATGGGATGGTGCGAATGGGGGAGAGGGGGTGGTTGAGGCCGTGCTCTAGGTATCCCTGATTCGCTGCGATCCCATGTGAAGATCCTCACCCGGAACGGAGGCTCAGTCAGATCTCGCGTTGCTGGCTGCCCAGCACCAGGGCACCTGTTGGGGCGGTCAATGCCAGAACGGCCTGACCTCGATCTTCCCGAACGCAGCCACGGGATGCGCCGCGGCCACCTGCACGGCTTCCTCGATGTTCGCGCACTCAAGTACGTCGTATCCGCAGATGACCTCTTTGGTCTCGGCGAACGGGCCGTCGCTGACCAAGACCTCGCCGTCGCGCACCAACACGGTCTTGGCCTGACTGGGAGGCCGGAGCCGGTCGCCGTCCAGTCGGATGCCGCGAGCCATCACGTCATCGAGCCAGGGAAAGCTTCCGCTGTCCTCGGTATCCGCCGCGTCCGGCGCCGCGTCCGGCGCCGCGGCCTCCTCGGCCGCCGCGTCCGGCGCCGCGGCCGCCGCGTCGTTCTCGAAGCTGTCTCCCTCGACGCAGACCAGCATCAGGAATTTCATGCGCTTCTCCCATACCTCGTGGCTTGGGCCCGGCACCGCTGTGCCATGGGCGACACAACACCACGACGAACGAGGATCCCGCAAATGGACGTCTCGTTCACGATCCCTTCACCGTGACCCCGCATCCTTGAGCGGGTGAACGCCAGGCCGGCCAGCAGTCGGCTCCCGAAGATGCGCTTGCTGACCCCGGCTGGCCTCCTGGCCGCCCTGTGCGTCATCGCAGGCTGCACCTCGCCCGCCACAGCGACGCCGCCCGCCGCCGCGACGCCAGCCGTCACTTGAAGCCCGGGCTGACCTCAGAGCCACCGCCAAGGCCACCCCCACCGTTCCGGCCCCACCACCGCGCGTCACTGTCTCCCGGCTACGGACGGCCGACGGCTCCCTGGTGACGGTGGCCACTTTCCGCGGCTCCGTTCGGTACGCATTGCACAATGGGAGCCAGGATCCTGGTCCTGCCTACGCCCGGCTCGTCCGGGCCGGGCCGGGCCGGACGAGCCGGGCCGGCCGTCGCCGGAGCCGAACGCCAGCGCATGCTAGCCGCCTTCAACGGAGGTTTCCTGCTGCGTTCGCGGGCCGGGGCCTACGAACAGGAGGGCCACGTCTTCCGCGCGCTGCGCTACGGCCTGGCCAGCCTCGTCATCGACCGCTCGGGGCGCGCCCGGATCGGAGTCTGGCACGTCGACGTGCCGGTACCCGGCGAAACGGTCTATAGCGTCAGGCAGAACCTGTGGCCGCTGGTGCTGAACGGGCAGCCGACCCGGCAGGCGGCCAGGTGGTGGCGGTGGGGAGGCACCATCGGCCACGCCGAATACGTCGCGCGCAGCGCACTCGGCCAGGATGCAGCGGGTCATCTGCTGTACGTCGCGAGCATGTCCACCACCCCCCAAGACCTAGCCGGGGCACTGGCCCGTAGCGGCGCGCGGATCGCGATGGAACTCGACATCAACCCGGAATGGGTCCAGCTCGCCATCGCCCGCACGCCCGGCGGCTCCCTCACCGCCGCCATCCCTGGCCAGGTCCGCCCGGGCAGTCAGTACCTCACCGGCTGGACACCCAGGCAGGCAGGTGCCACGAGTCAGGCAAGTCGTTGACGGCCCGGAACGCCCTGGCTTCCCAGGGGCGGATGCGGTCCCGGCGCACGGCACCGGCCGTAGCCAGCAGCGCGGCCATACCCACGCCGAGCTGGACCTGGGGATCGGCCAGCACGGCAGGGAACGAACCAGGCTGCCTCACATATTGAGCTCCACTCCCGGAAATCCGTACCGGCATCCGTGATTCCCCCGATGCCCCGCCCGGTCGCCGACTCTAAATGTCGGTACCCTGTATTACGGTAGCTGGCCAGCGGGCACCAGGTACCGGGCAACGGGGAGATTCGATGAGCAGGCTAAGAAAGATCGCGGAGATCCCGGCGGGGAGATGGACCAAATGGCTCGTCGTGGGCATCTGGCTGGTCGTGATCGTGCTGGCTTTCCCGCTGTCGAGCAAGCTCACCGGCGCGGAGAAGAACGATGCCAGTGCCTGGCTACCCGGCGGGGCAGAGTCGACCAAGGTCCTGGACGTGCAGGCGCACTTCCAGTCGCCCAACGTCTACCCCGGCGTCGTCATCTACCTGCGACCCTCGGGCCTGACCGCCGCGGACCGGGCTAAGGCGGCCGCGGACGCCCGGATGTTCGCCCGGATTCACGGCGTCGTGCCTGGCCAGGTGATAGGCCCGATCCCGTCGGCGGACGGCCAGGCCCGCGAGACCATCCTCAAGGTCGACCTGGGCACGCAGGGCTGGGCCGGCGCGAGTAAGGCCGTCGACGCCATCCGCGCGATCACTAACTCCAACGCGAACGGCCTGGTCTCTCATATCACCGGCCCGCTCGGGAACGCGGCCGACAACAACAACGTGTTCAAGGGAATCGACGGCACGCTGCTGTATACCGCCCTGGCGGTCGTCATCGTGATCTTGCTGATCACCTACCGAAGCCCGGTGCTGTGGCTGCTGCCGGTGATCTCGTCCGGGGTGGCGCTGATCACCGCCGAAGCGGTGATCTACCTTCTCGCCGCCCACGCCGGCCTGGTGGTCAACGCGCAGAGCGCCGGCATCTTGCAGGTGCTGGTCTTCGGCGCGAGCACGGATTACGCGCTGCTGATCGTCGCGCGCTACCGGGAGGAACTGCGCCGCCACGACCGCCGTCACGAGGCGATGGCCGAGGCGCTGCGGCGCGCGGGCCCGGCCATCATCGCGAGCGGTTCCGCCGTCATCGTGGCGCTGCTGACGCTGTTCGCCGCGGAACTCAACTCGACGAAGAGCCTGGGGCCGGTGCTTGCCATCGGCGTCGCCGTCGGCATGCTCGCCATGCTCACCCTGCTGCCGGCCCTGCTGGTGATCTTCCCCGGGGTGTCTTCTGGCCGTACCGGCCTAGCTATGGCTCGGCCGAGCCGACGAGCCGGGGGATATGGGCGCGCGTCGGCTGGAGCATCGCCCCCCGGCCGCGGCTGGTATGGATCACCACCGCCGTGGTCCTGGGCATCCTGGCCCTCGGCCTGACCGGCCTGAAGGCCCACGGCCTGACCGCCGCGCAAGGCTTCCGCGGGCACCCCGATTCGGTCATCGGCGAGACCGTGCTCGCCCAGCATTTCCCCGCCGGCGCGGGCGAGCCCGTCATCGTGATCGGCAACCCGAACGCGGCGGCCCCGCTGCGGTCCGCCTTCGCCGCTACCCCGGGGATCGCCAGCGTGACGCTGCCGGCGGTCCGGGCGGGCCACGCCTACCTCGAGGGTACGCTGACCGCGCCGCCCGACAGCCAGGCCGCGTACGCCACCATCGACCGGGTGCGCGCCGCGGTGCACGCGGTCCCCGGCGCCGGCGCCCTGGTCGGCGGCAGCACCGCGATCAACCTGGACGTCGAGCGGGCGTCCGCGCACGACCGTAACGTGATCATTCCGCTCATTCTCGTCGTGGTGCTGATCATCCTGGGGCTGCTGTTGCAGTCGCTCGTGGCGCCGTTGATCCTGACCGCCACGGTGGTGCTCTCGTTCGCTGCCGCCCTCGGTGTCAGCGCCTTCTTCTTCGACCACGTGTTCGGGTTCGGCGGCGCGGACACCTCGTTCCCGCTGTTCGTGTTCGTGTTCCTCGTCGCACTGGGCATCGACTACAACATCTTCCTGATGACCAGGGTGCGGGAGGAGGCGATCAGACGCGACGCCCGGCGTGGCGCCCTCGTCGGGCTCGCCGCGACCGGCGGGGTGATCACCTCGGCCGGCTTCGTGCTGGCCGGCACGTTCGCCGCCCTAGCCACGATCCCGGCCACGTTCCTGACCGAACTGGGTTTCGCGGTCGCGTTCGGCATCCTGCTCGACACGATCATCGTGCGATCCGTGCTCGTGACGGCGCTGAACCTCGATATCGGCCGGTGGATGTGGTGGCCTAGCAAGCTGGCGCAAAAGCCGGATCCAGCCCCCGGTGAACTGAGCCAGGAGCGCGCCGCGAGCGCCGACGAGGAACTGGCGGTTTAGACGAGGAACTGGCGGTTTCGTAGCGGGACCGCCTCAGTTCGTGCTGCACCGCATCAAGATCGGCCCGGTCTGCCGGGCCCCCGCCGCACTGGTCAGGGACCTAAAGACCATGGGACCGAACGGGCCCAATGTTTAACGCCCAACGGCCGCCACCGGCGGCCAGGGCGCCCCGCTAACTCAACGTCGGCACCGGAAGCCGTGTTCTAGGATGCGGCTATGTCGCAGGAGCCGGGTCCCGAGGTTCAGGGCGTGCCGGTCACGGCCTTCAACTGGCAGGACCCGCCCGTCAACCGCTGGGCGTACTGGCACGTCGGCGAGATCCTGCCCACCTACCGCGTGTCCCGCGGCGACGGCCCGGCCCGCGAGCTGCCTCACTCGCCCGCCGCAGACGACCGGCCCTCCCGCGACCTGCTCGCGGTCGCCGTGACCCGCGCCGACGGCTCGGCCGGCACCGTGGGCGAGGTGCTCGCGGACACCTTCACCGACGCCTACGTGGTGCTGCAGGATGGCGAGCTCATCGCCGAGCGGTACGGCCCGCTGGGCGCCCCGGACCGGCCACACGCGCTGATGTCGGTGTCGAAGTCCGTGGTGGGCTGCGTGGCCGCCGTGCTCATCGACCGCGGCCAGCTCGACCCCGACCGCGAGATCACCAGCTACGTGCCCGAACTGGCCGCCAGCGGCTACGCCGGCGCCCTGGTCCGGCACGTCCTCGACATGCGCAGCGGGGTCAGGTTCGTGGAGGAGTACGCCAGCCCGGACTCCGACATCCGGCGGCTCGATGAGTGGATCGGGTGGCAGCCCGGCCAGGGTGAGCCCCGCGGGCTCTACCAGTTCCTGGCCGCGCTGCCGGCCGAGGCTCCGCACGGCTCGAGGTTCTTGTACCGCTCCGCGGAGTCGGACGTGCTGGGCTGGGTGTGCGAGCGCGCGGCCGGCCGGCCCATGGCCGAGCTCATCTCCGAGCTGATCTGGGCACCGATGGGCGCCAGATACGACGCCACCCTGCTGCACGACGGCCTGGGCACCGCCGTGCACGACGGGGGCCTGTGCGCCACCGCCCGCGACGTGGCCCGGTTCGGCCAGATGCTGCTGGACGGCGGGCGGGTTCCGGACCGGAGCGGGCTCGGCCGCCGGGTCGTGCCGCCCCAGTGGCTCCGCCAGGCCTGGGCCGTCGACTCCGACACGCGGGCCGCGTTCGCCGCGTCGCCGGCCGAGTGGGCGTTTCCCGGCGGGTGGTACCGGCACCAGTTCTGGTTCCGTCCGGGCGACTACGGCGACGTGCTGCTCTGCCTGGGTATCCACGGCCAGATGGTGCACGTGAGCCGGCGCACGAACACGGTCTGCGTGAAGTTCTCCACCTGGCCGGAGGCGCAGAATCCGGCCTACCTGGAGGACACGCTGCGCGCCTTCGACGCCGTCGGCGGCTTCCTGGCCGGCCGGGAGCCAGGCCGGCGCCGCCTGGCCGGCGTCGTCTCCGGCCTGAGCCGCAGCGGCGACACGGCCCCACCAACGCCATCCTCGCCCCCGACCGTGATCTGAACCAGCAGACGGTCGCCAGAATCCCTTCTCGACGGCGGCCTGATCGTGGCTTTAGCCTGGCGGTATGGCAGCTTCAGCAAGCTCCGCCGGTTCGCCGCCCCGCCGTCACCTCAACGGCATCGCCGAGATCCGGACGTTCTTCCGGACCAACTCCCAGCCGATCTACTTCGTCGGCCCGACGGCCTTCAACCTGCTCGGCATCGACCGATGGGTCCGCAACTTCGGCTACATCGCCTACTACGACTCCTGGGACGGCCAGCATCCCCGGGTATTCACCCCGGAGAACCGCCCGTACATCGAGTTCTCCTCGAGCGAGGAGATCAACAACTACCTGCTGCGCGACGCCGAGGTCCGCGAGTACCTGGGCCGGCGCGGCGGGACGCCGATAGTGGCGATGGTGTTCTTCGATGAAGAGACCGAAGAGATCTGCCGGGAACAGGGCTACACGCTGATCCTGCCGCCGGATTCGCTGCGACGCCGGCTGGACTCCAAGATCGTCACCACCCAGCTGGGCAACGAGGCGGGCGCGCCGTCGGTCCCGAACGTGCTCGGCCGGGCGGATAGCTACGCCGCGCTCCGCGCGCTCGCGGCGTCGGCCGACCTCGGCGACGACCTGGTCGTGCAGACGCCCTACGGCGACTCGGGCAAGACGACCTTCTTCATCGCATCCGAACGGGACTGGGACTCCTACGCCGCGGACATCGACGGCCAGCAACTCAAGGTGATGAAGCGCATCAACAACCAGGCCGCGGCGGTGGAGGCGTGCATCACCAGGCACGGCACGATCGTCGGCCCGTTCATGACGGACCTGACCGGCTACCCCGAACTCACCCCGTACAAGGGCGGCTGGTGCGGCAACGACGTGTTTCCCGAGGCGCTGTCTGAAGCCGAGCGCACCATCGCGATCAGCCACGTCCGCAGGCTGGGCGACCGGCTCGCCCAGGAAGGCTACAAGGGCTTCTTCGAGGTCGACGTGCTCACCGACACCGACACCGGCGCGGTCTACCTGGGCGAGCTGAACCCCCGGATATCCGGGGTCTCCTCGATGACGAACGTCACGGCCGGCGCCTATGCCGACGTGCCGCTGTTCTTGTTCCACCTGCTCGAGTACATGGACGTGGACTACACGATCGACGTGGAGGAGATCAACGACCGCTGGCGCGCGCTGGCCGCGGTGGACGTCTGGTCGCAGCTGATCATGAAGGAGCCCGGCGACGAGGTGGAGCGCATCCTGGCCGCCCCCCGCACCGGCTCCTGGCGCCTGGCCGACAGCGGCGCGCTCACCTTCGAGCACGTCACCAGCGACTGGCACGAGATCACCACCGAGGACGAGGCCTTCTTCATGCGCGTGTACGGCCCGGGCGACTTCAAGTTCCACGGCGCCGACCTGGGCATCCTGGTCACCAAGGGCCGCATGCAGACCCCCGAAGGCCTCACCGAGCGCTGCCGCCGCTACATCGAGGGCATCCGCGCCCAGTACAAGTCCGAGCCCCTCCCGCAAGCCCCCCCGGTCATGCCCATCGCCTACGTCAAGTAGCCGCGCCAGGTGACCGGGTGAGCGTGACCGTCGAGCTGGGCCAGCCGGTCGCGCTGGATGCCGGGCTCGGCTTCGCCATCAGGGAAGGCGGCCGGACGGTCGGCGCCGGGACGGTCGCCGGCCTGCTGGACTGAACCGCGGAGCCCTCCGGCCAGGCCAGAGGAGCCCTCCGGCCAGGCCCCGGTTTGCGGTTCCCCGGCGGGGAACCGCAAACCGGGGCAACATACCTATGTGCTCTTGTTCACAAACGCCCGCTAGAGGCATCCTGCCTGTTAGGCGGCCGGCAAAGATGCCGCGCGCCTGCGGAGATAGCGGAGGTGGTTACCGTGCCGGTCGGTCTGAAGCCGTTGGCGTACAACAGCCTGTGGCAACTGAGGAACGACACCTGGTCCAGCCTGGAGGAGTCGACCACTCAGCTGGCCCTGGCCGGCGCCCAGCAGCGTCCCGTCGAGCAGTTGGTCGAGACAGTGACCGGGTTGCTGGATGTGCTCGGGTCGATCGAGCGCTTCTGGGCGTTCCCCGGCGCCCAGGCCCTCATGGAGGTGCAGCGGCTCTTCGCCGACGGTAAGTACCACCGGCTCGCCGCCCTAGTGGGCCGGGCCAACCGGGCCTTGGTCACCGAGTCCTACCGTGGCGGTCAGGCCTGGGACTTGCGCGCCGAAGATGACGCCTACGAACGCGATACCCGCCCGGCCAAGCAGTTCGGCAGTGACCGGCCTTATTTCGAGGTCCTCGTCGTCGAGGATTTGACCGAGGAGCAGGAGCACTCGCTGCGGGAAGAGCTGCGGCGGTGGCGTCGGCCGGATGACCAGTTCATCTATGAGATCGTCGTGGTGCCCAGTTTCGACGAGGCGGTTATGGCCGCGCGGCTGAACTTCAGGCTGCAGGCCTGCGTGGTCCGCCGCCGGTTCACCCACCATTCCCGCCACGACTCGCCCTTGCTCGCACAGTTCGTCGGCCTCGACGGATCTGACGACCTGATGGAGCACACGCCGGATGACCGGGCCCAGGCACTCGCCAGATCGCTGGCCAAGATCAGGCCCGAACTCGACCTGTACCTGATGACGGAGATCTCCGTCGAGGATCTGGCCGGGCGGCTCAGCCACCATTTCCGGCGCATCTTCCACGCCCGGGAAGGGTCGCTCGAGCTGCACCTGTCCATCCTGGACGGCGTCGCGGCCCGGTATCGTTCGCCGTTCTTCAGCGCGCTGCGTAACTACAGCCACCGACCCACCGGAGTATTTCACGCGCTGCCGATTTCGCACGGCAAGTCGAT
Source organism: uncultured Actinomycetes bacterium (assembly GCA_963769715.1). Classification (GTDB taxonomy): domain Bacteria; phylum Actinomycetota; class Actinomycetes; order Streptosporangiales; family Streptosporangiaceae; genus Palsa-504. The sequence continues at coordinate 145,750 of CAVYNE010000031.1, read as the reverse complement.
CGTCAACTCCCACTGGATCAAGGACATGGTCGACTTCTACGGCCTGGAAATCTTCCTGGCCGAGACGTCGGCGACCTGCGGCGGCCTCGACTCGCTGCTCGAGCCCACCGGGCCGCTGCGCGAGGCGCAGCAGCTCGCGGCCGAGACGTTCGGCTCGCGGCAGACCTACTTCGTCACCAACGGCACCTCGACGGCCAACAAGATCGTCGTCCAGGCGCTGGTCCAGCCCGGCGACATCGTCCTGGTCGACCGTAACTGCCACCAGTCGCATCACTACGGGCTGATGCTGGCTGGCGCCATGGTGACCTACCTGGACGCGTACCCGCTGCACCAGTACTCCATGTACGGTGCCGTCCCTCTCACCGAGATCAAGCGCCAGCTGCTGGCGCTGCGGCGGGCCGGCAAGCTGGACCGGGTCAAGATGCTGCTGCTGACCAACTGCACGTTCGACGGGATCGTCTACGACGTTGGCCGGGTGATGGAGGAGTGCCTGGCCATCAAGCCCGACCTGGTCTTCTTGTGGGACGAGGCCTGGTTCGCCTTCGCCAGGTTCCACCCGGTCCTTCGGCCGCGCACCGCCATGCGGGCCGCCCGCACGCTCGCCGAGCGGCTGCGCCTGCCCGAGTACCGTCAGCGGTACGACGCCCAGGCTGAGGAAATCGGCGCGATCGATGCCGCGGACGACGAGGCGCTGCTGAGGCGGCGGCTCGCGCCCGATCCGGCCCGGGCCCGCGTCCGGGTGTACTCGACCCAGTCCACCCACAAGACGCTGACCTCGCTGCGGCAAGGCTCCATGATCCATGTCTGGGATCAGGATTTCAGCCAGAAGGTCGAGGCGACCTTCCACGAGGCCTACATGACGCACACCTCGACCTCGCCGAACTACCAGATCCTGGCCTCCCTGGACCTGGGCCGCCGCCAGGCGGCCCTGGAGGGTTTCGAGCTGGTGCAAAAGCAGATCGAGAACGCGATGCGGCTCCGCGACGCGGTGGACCACCACCCGCTGCTGAGCAAGTACATGCGCTGCCTGAGCACCGCCGACCTGATCCCGGCCGGATACCGGCCGGCCTGCATCGACCAGCCGCTGCGCTCCGGCCTGCCGAACATGATCAAGGCCTGGGACTGCGACGAGTTCGTCCTGGATCCGTCCCGGATCACCGTCTACATCGGGGCTACCGGCATCGAGGGCGACTCCTTCAAGCGACGGCAGCTGATGGACCGCTACGGCGTCCAGATCAACAAGACCTCGCGGAACACCGTCCTGTTCATGACCACGATCGGCACCACCCGCAGCTCGGTGGCCTACCTGATCGAGGTGCTGGTGACCATCGCCCGCCACCTGGAGGCCCAGCTGGCCGACATGAGCCCGGGCGAGCGCGCCGCTCACGAGCGCGCGGTGCACCGGCTGACCGCGCCGTCGGCGCCGCTGCCGGACTTCAGCGGCTTCCATCCCAGCTTCACCGACGGCCACGGGCTGCCCACCCCGGAGGGTGACGTGCGGCGTGCCTTCTACCTGTCCTACCACGACAGCTACTGCGAGTACCTGACGCCGGAAGAGGTCGAGCAGCGAGTGGAGAACGGCGACCAGGTCGTGTCCACCACCTACGTCACGCCCTACCCGCCCGGCTATCCCGTGCTCGTCCCCGGTCAGGTGTTCAGCCCGGAGATCCTGTCCTTCATGCGCAGCCTGGACACGCCCGAGATCCACGGGTACCGGGCCGACCTCGGCTACCGCGTCTACCTGGACAAGGCCCTGGAGATCGCGGCCACCACCCGCCCAGCCCCGCGCCCCGACCAGCTAGATCGGCTTGAACAGCCGGCCGGTGGCGCTGCCCGCGACCGTGCGCGCCGCGACGACGAGCCACGCGGCCACCAGCAGCGCGAACAGGGCGACCGAAGCGACCCGCAGCACGTCGGCCTGGCTGCGGGCGGCCAGGGCGATGGTGCCGGTGACACAGGTACCGACGGGGAAGGTGAAACTCCACCACGTTAGGGCAAAAGGCCGTCCTCGCCGTGTCCGGTAATTCTCCGGATGTCACGATCGACCCCGGACTCACTACGGCAACTCGTGTTTCCAGCACCATTCCTCGACGCTGTGGCCTTCGCCAGCGAGGGCCACCTGCCATTGCTGATCATCGGAGATGGCGTCCAGGACACAGGCGTGAAGCGCGAAGGCCCTGGCGAGCCCGGTGATTTGGAAGAGCTGAAGGATCCGGCCGCCGCTGGTCACGAGCGCGAGTGATCCCTGGCGCACGCGCAGCCGCTTGAGGCTGCCCACCAGCACGCCCAGGCCGCTCGAATCCAGGAAATCCACGCCACGCAGGTCGGCGACGATATGCCGGGTCCCGTTGTCGACGAGATCGATGACCTGCTGACGCAGATCCGGCGCGGTGTACACATCGATCTCGCCCGCGATCCGCAGCACAGCGCAGTCGCCCGCAGTGATCGCCGCTACGCAAAAGGACGCCACGTGGGCCTCCGTGGTTGTCATGACAGAAGATGACAAGGAATTGTGGTGGCTACAGTACGACCGAAGTGGCCATCGGTCAGCAGATCGCGCACCTTCGTGCGGCCCACCTTGGCCCGGCTGGCCAAGATCGGCCGGATAGCGGAGCAAGTCGCCAGCACGGCCCGTCCGCCCGGTGGGCAGAGTCAGGAGGATCCCCCGGTGCGGCGTGGCGTAACCCGCCGGAAACATCCGGCATAGATCATGAATCATGGAAACGCGCCGGATCCTGATCGGATGCGACTTTACCTATGTCGCCGCCATCAGCACGCCGGTCATCTTCCAGGTGACGCCGGCCGAATCCGCGCATATTTCCGTCGAGAACGGGCAGTGGGCGTCGGAGCCGGTCATGACCATCCGCGGCTACACCGACCTTTACGGCAATCCGTGCCTGCGCGCGGTGCTGCCCGCGGGCCGGTCCAACTTCCGCTACCAGGCCGTGGCCGTGGTGCCCGACCGGACCGAGGAGGTGGACGAGGATGCGCCCGAGTGCGCGCCCGACGACCTTCCCGACGAGACCTTGATCTACACCCTGCCGAGCCGGTACTGCCTGCCTGACGTGCTCGGCGACGAGGCCTGGTCCCGCTTCGGCGGGCTGAAGCCCGGGTACCCCCGGGTGCAGGACATCTGCGATCACGTGCACGGCCACCTGACCTTCGAGTACGGCAGCACGACGACCCTGTCCAGCGCCGCCGACGTCAACCTGGGGCGGCGCGGGGTGTGCCGTGACTTCACCCACCTGGCGATCTCGTTCTGCCGGGCGCTGAACATCCCGGCCCGCTATGTGTTCGGCTACCTGCCCGACCTCGACGTCCCGCCGGATCCGGCGCCGATGGACTTCGCGGCCTGGATGGAGGTGTGGCTGGGCGATCAGTGGTGGACTTTCGATCCCCGCAACAACGCCAGGCGCAAGGGCCGTATCGTGATCGGCCGGGGGCGTGATGCCTCCGATGTCGCGATGGCCACCACGTTCGGCGGCCCGCTGCTTGAGTCGATGCTGGTCCAGGCGGAGGAAGGCCAGACGGGGGAGGGAGCCCGACCCAATGATGCCCGATGATGCTTGATTCCTCGGTGCTGCACGCCCAGGTGCTCGATCACCGCGGGCTCGACCTGGGCGCCGCCCGGCGCGTCAGCTACGTTCTCGAGCAGAGTTTCCGCTACGAATACGACGCGCCGGTGGAGTCGCTGCGGCAGCGGCTGGTCATCGTGCCTCCGGCCCGCCACGGCAACCAGTACCTGCGCGCGCACCGGCTCGAGGTGACCGGTGCGAAGGTGCGGCGCCGGGTCCGCCGGGACGCGGCCGGCAACGTCGTCGCCTGGCTGAAGGCCGAACGCGTGCCTGAGGCGATCGAGTTCCGCCTGGTCGCCGTGCTCGAACGGATCCGCGACGACGGACCCGCGGTGCTCGAGGCCGGGGCGCTGCGCAGCCCGCGCCTGCTGCGGCCGACCCCGCTCACCGCGGCCGACGAGCGGCTGCGTGGCATGGCCGCGGACGTCGTCGGCCAGACCGCCCGGCCTGGCGAAGAGGACCCCGAGGAGACTGCGGAGCGGATCTGCGCCGCGGTCTTCAAGGCGATCACCTACGAATACGGCGTCACGTCAGTGACCACCACGGCCGCCGAGGCGCTGGCCGTGGGCCGCGGCGTATGCCAGGACTTCGCCCACGTGATGCTGGCCCTGTGCCACCTGCTCGGGCTGCCGGCCCGGTACGTGTCGGGCCACCTGCTCGGCCAGGGCGGCACCCACGCCTGGGTCGAGGTGATCGTACCCCGCGCCGACCACGCCGAGGCCATCGCCTTCGACCCGTGCAACGGCCGCCGCACCGACGGCGGCTACGTCACCGTCGCGACCGGCCGCGACTATTCAGACGTCGCCCCCACCTCCGGCTCCTACGTAGGCACATCCCCCGGCCGCCTCACCGCCGGCCGTCGCGTAGGCGTCCTCGCCGCGGCCTGACCCCCCGCCCTTACGGGGTTAGCAGCACGTTCTTGCCGGGCGGCGACGGTCGGCGTGGTGATCGCGCTCGCCTCGTGGCAGGCTGGCATCAGGCAGTCGAGGAGGCCCGGCATGATCAGAACCCACAGTTATGACGTCACCCTCACCTGGACCGGCAACCGGGGCAGCGGCACCAGCGGATACCGGGACTACGGCCGTGATCATGAGGTGACCGTCAGCGGGGCCGGGGACGAGGCCGGGGACGCTGGCCGGCCGCAGCCCATCGCGGGCAGTTCCGACTCGGCCTTCCGGGGCGACCCGGGCCGGTGGAATCCCGAGCAGCTGCTCACCGCCGCGCTTGCCCAGTGCCACATGCTTTCCTACCTGCACGCCTGCGCGGCCGCCGGCATCGTGGTCACCGGGTACACCGACGAGGCACACGGCACCATGACCGAGACCACCGACGGCGGCGGCCACTTCACCGAGGTCGTGCTGCGGCCACGGGTCACCGTGGCCGCACCGGACATGGTCGACAAGGCGGCGGGGCTGCACCGGGAAGCCCACGAGAAGTGCTTCATCGCCAGCTCGGTGAACTTCCCGGTCAGGCACGAACCCGTCGTGCTAGCCGCCAGCACCGCAGGACGGCGAGGCTGACAACCCAGCACCACGCGCGCCGGCGCCCAGCCCTCCCGTCAAGGAAGAGCGGTGGCAGTGTCATAGGGCGACGGAATGAAACGCCCAGTTCTGCGCGCTTACGCCTCGCCATCTATGGAATCCTCGGACGGCCTCGTGGTCTACGCCGACCAGCGATGGGGTCTTCGCAGTGGCACCATGTCCGTCTGAGAACAGATGGACATGGTTCACTCTCGGCCACGTCACTGTATACAGGCTGGGCAGAATTGCTGTCGGTCACATTTTGACTACGATAGTGGCGGCGTTTGGCTCTATTGGAGGACACTTAACCAGAGCGCTGCCCGGCAAGCTTGCTACTCATCTTGGCGTCGATCGTCTTGGCGGGCGGCTCGTGCTGGGGGGGACGATGGCTGATCCGGTGCGCACAGATGAGACTGCGCAGGAGAATGAATGTTTTGAGCGTGCCCTTAGTACGGCGCTTGATTCGGAGGAGGTGACGGTAGCCCTCGACCGCTTCCCTCGGCAGAGCCGACCGGATCTCCGCGGTGCCGTCGAGAGCGAGCGGGCGGGTGTCTGGGCACGTGTGGCCCGGTCGCGCGGTCGAGTTCAAGAACTGGAGGCACGCCGCATAGCGATTCAGCGCCGCATTGCCGAGACTGATCCAGTAGCGGTAGCGGCGGCCCCTGTCGAAAGAGAATATCTCCGGCTATCCAATGTTTGGCGGACCCTTTCGGCAGAGGCTGATCGGCTGGGCCTAAAACCCGAGGGATACGATCCGGCAACTGCCCTGGCCGACATCAGGCGCGAGCTTGACAATGCGAAGAGCGGCACCCTGGATACGTCCGTTGAAAACTCGTCGATTGCTGGCCAATCCACCCGCGCGCTGCCAGTACCCGGCCAGCCGGACTCTCAAAGCGCTGGCCGTGGCTCGGCCCGCGCCGGTGCTCGGAGGCTACAAGAACGGCTAACGCGGCTTCAGCTAGATTCCGGCATCCCGCGCCCGCTTACGCCGGTTCTCAAGCTGGCGGAGATTCTGCTCGGCGCACTCGGCGCAGGCGGCGATCAAACGGAACGAGTCCGCCGTGCGCTGTCAGGGCTGCAGCGAGATCTCGTCAGCTTGCAGGCCAGCCTGCGGGATCATGAAGCTGCCATTTCGGAGGCTTTCATGCTGGCGGCCAAGGGAACCCCGGAGTACAGCACCCTGACTACAGAGCTTGAAGAAGCTTGGCAGCGGCTTGAGGAAAAGCTGCTCAACGATGGCATACTGGATGCCCTGCGTCGCGCTCTGAACACATTTCTCAAAGACCTTTACACGGTCTGCATGCCGGTCATCGATGCGCCCGCGCTGAGCGAACCGCTAGCCTCGGACAAGCCTGTCAGCACCCCGGCCATCCAGACAATGCGCATCCTGCTCGATCGGATGCACGGAGCAAGTATCGGTGTCGCAGGCCCGCGGGGCGCGGGCAAGTCCACTCTCATTGATGTTTTCTGTGCCTCCACCGCGCAACCGGACCCGACGTCGCAGCCGGAACAACCGAAACCGTGGCTTGGCGTCCGCGTGAGCGCGCCCGTCGATTACGAGCCGCGTGATTTTATCCTTTACCTGTTCGCCGAGTTGTGCCGTCGGGTGGCGGATCCCTGGGCCGAGCCGGACATACAGCCACCCTCGGCATCCCCGCCTACCGACGCCAGGACGCTCTTGCGCATGTGCCTGGGCGCAGCAGCCGTCGCAGGCGGCATCGCCAGCTTCTGGGGTGCGCTGCTCATCGCGGCGTCGCTCCGGTTGCATCCGTCACTCGTCAGGCCGGTCAGCGGATTCCTCGCCGGTATTCTGGTGTTCATTGCCTTCGCCATCCTGTATCTCCGCAACGTAATAATCCGCTTTGCGCCGAGATCGGACCCTGACGATTATTCTACGTTGTATCCGGGATATGATCCAAGCGCTCTGCTCGATAGACTGCATTACAGTGAGCGGGCTTTCGTTCGCCGCCGCCGCCAGCTGCGGCGCCGCTCAGCTGGTTTGAGTACGCTTCTGGTCGGCGCGACACTTGCCTTGCTCGCAGGCTGGGTGTCACCGGCGCATCCATCAAGTTACGTTCTCGGCGCTGCGGCGATCGCAGTCAGTGGCCCGGTCGCGTTTATCGCCATATCATTCCAGCCGGTACCCGAGATGAGCGACGAACGAGATCCCTCCGCGCCGACCGTCGAATACTATCGTTCGGGCGGTGATGTGCGGCTGGTGCTGAACGCGCTGGTTACCGGGCTTGCCGTGGCCTCGTTCATTTTCGGCGTCGCCGCTATCAGTCTTTCGTTTGTTACGTCAGCCTGGAGCCTATCACTGCTGGTAGGCCTGTTCGTCATCCTTGTCGGCGGCTTGGCGCTCTGCGCTCCGCTAACCCTAGTTGGCGGTCGCCTGTATTCGGTGCGGCGGCCGGATTTCTATTACCGAATGCGCGAACTTCAGGAAAGCGGGGAGCGGCTTGTAAAGCTCGCGATAGACTCCCTGATCGCCATCCGCTTCCAGCAAACAATCAGCTCTGACTGGTCCGGAAGTGTAAGCCTTGGTGGCGTCGGCGGGGTTAATTTCCCTATTGCCTTGCAGTCCCAATGGTCCCATGGCGCGTCATGGGCACGCCAGCCGCAGACATACCCCGAGCTCGTGGGGCGGTTCCGCGAGTTCGTCGGGTCAATCACTGAGCGCTATCGCGTTGTAATCGGCATTGACGAGCTCGACAAGCTGGAGTCAGGTGTCAAAGCCGAGCAGTTCCTCAACGACATCAAGGGTATCTTCGGCATACGCGGATGCTACTTCCTCGTTTCGGTATCGGAAGACGCAGCGGCAAGCTTCGACCGCCGTGGTCTGCCATTCCGTGACGTCTTCGACACCTGTTTTGATAGCGTGGTCACTGTCAGCTACCTCGACTATGCCTCTGCCAAGCAACTGCTGTATGGCCGAGTAATCGGCTGGCCGATGCCTTTCATTGCCCTGTGCTATGTGCTGTCGGGAGGTCTCGCGCGAGACCTGATACGCGCCGCGCGCTTGGTGGTGATCCGCGGACCGCAGCCGCAAGTCTGCCTCGCCGAGGCAACGCAGCGGCTCTGCGTGGAGGAAGCAAGAGCCAGAACTCACGGCCTGCAGCACCAGCTCGTCCGGTCAGTCGGCGACGGGCCAAGCGATGAGCTGCTTGGGTTGCTTGCAGAGATGCCAAACGAGCCGAACGGCGGCGCTGATCCCGCTACTTACATGGAAAGGAGCAAGCGGCTTGAATCCTGGGCGGCAGTCACAACCGCTGCCGTTGCGGCCAAAGCCGAGAACGATGCCGAGCGCAGGTCCGACGCTGAGCCTATGGCATGCCGGTGGGCTCGCGATCTATCCGCGCTATATTTCTTCCTCGCAACAGTCCTGGATTTTTTCACCGATCACCTGCCACCTGACCACCTTGAGACGGCTGAGAATGCCGCCCAAGGTGTGCGGAGCTTGGACCATCTGGCCGCAGCCCGGCAGCAGATGTCAGTGAACACACGCGTCGCTGTCAGGTACATGGACGAATTCCGTATCGCCTGGAACCTCGGACCGGATTCCGCCCAAGGCCCTCGTCAACGGGAACACGAAGAGACAATCTCTATAAAGGGGGCAAGGGCAATCGGCCAGAAGGGAGCATAGGATAGGTTATCTGGCACGGCCGTGCCCTAGATAACGAACCTCGCCGCATGTGATGAGGAGGTCCCCGGCCTTTGGAGGTGCTGGCGCAGGTTCTCGATCCGCGCAGGAGGCGGGGCCGCCGGTTCGGCCTGGTGTTCCTGCTCGCGGTTGCGGTGGTCTGCGTGCTGGCCGGGGCGAAGTTCGACGGGTAGGCAGCCACTATCCTGGCCACGCTGAGCAGTCGCGGCCATCGGCCTCGAACACCGCGCAATTGCGTGGGACGTTTCCGCGGAACGCCGGCGAGCAACGTGTCTTTCTCCGCGCCGTGGCCTGAAGGGAAACATTTTTCCTTTGAGGCAACGGTGGTAAAGACCGGGGGTACGCTCCGGGGCGCCTGGCTCGACCCGGGGTCCGGGTTGACCGCGCTCATCTTGCCAGCCTTCACGCGGCGATCTGTGACGATCGTCCGGCATTGCCGGTGAGCAGGTCGCAAGCCGGCATCCGTGATAGACCAGATCCATGCAGCAGTGGCAGCTACCGGGGATCTGACAACGGCATGTGCTGGAGCCAGTGGGTAAGCAGTGCCTGCTGGCCGAGGATTTCGCTGGCGGGGTCGGAGGTGGGTGGCCAGCTGCCGGAACGTCCATCCCGGCAGCGAGGTCACCGTCGTTCACCGAGTTTCTGCACGAAACTTACGCCGTCACCGATGGGAATCAGGACCACTTTCACGCGCGGATCGGCGGCGATCGTGTCGTTGAGGGAACGGATCGCCGAGACGTCCTCGTCATCCGCGAGATCGCCGACGACGTGGCCGCCCTGGAGCATGTTGTCCAGGAGCATCAGGCCACCCGGCCGCAGGCGGGTCAGCACCTCCTCGTAGTACCGGGCGTAGCCCGTCTTGTCGGCATCGATGAACGCGAAGTCGAACTGCTCGCCGGGCGGCAGTGCGCGCAGGGTGTCCAGGCCCGGGCCGACCCGCAGCTCGATCCGGTCGGCGACCCCGGCTTCCTGCCACGCCGCGCGGGCGATCGACGTCCACTCCTGGCTGACGTCACAGCACAGCAGGCGCCCGCCGGGACCCAGGCCCCGCGCCACCGCCAGAGCCGAATAACCGGTGAACGTCCCGATCTCCACCGCGCGCGTGGCTCCCATGGCCCGGACCAGCATCTCCATCAGCAACGCCTGGTCGTCGCCGATCTGCATGCCCGCGGCGCGGCCGGTCTGCTCCTGCGTGATGCGCTGCAACTCAAGCTGATCAGCGTCGGGCGGGGTGGAATGCGCTGCTGCGTAGTCATCGATCACGGCATCGATGAACTGGCTTCGCCTGCGAGCCGCCGGTGGGGTCATTTCCGTCCTTCTCCTCCTTGGAGGCTGCCACTTGGCTGAATCCGCCCCTGCGGGCGCCCGCCCTGGCGGGCGTGCGCCCGCAGGATCTCCGACCAGCTCCGCGGCGGCTCTGGGGCTGGCAGCGACGCGTGCGGCCGGCCGCCGACGAGCACGACCGGGTACCGCCTCAGCTCATAGCCGGCTGCCGTCCGGCACCGGCCGGTGGCCAGCTCGTAGCTGTACCAGTGCCACGGGCAGGTGACGACGCCGTCCCGGACCAGGCCTTCGGCCAGCGGACCGCCGTGGTGCGGGCACGCACCGTCTGTGACGTGCAGTTCGCCGTCGACCGAGAACACCGCGTAAGACCGCCCGGCATGCGAGAACGTCCATTGCGTCCGCCCCTCAGGGCGATCGAGCGGAACCAGGGCCCCATCGAGCTCGTTCGGCAAAATCTTGTCGCTCACGTACACCCGAGCTCGACGCTGCCGAGCCGGTCGGCGGTCGCCGTCACCACGTCCCCGGCGCGCACGGGTACGGCCGCGGTGAGCCCGCCGGACAGTACGATGTCCCCGGCCCGCAGCCCCTCGTTCTCGGCGGCCAGCGAGCGGACCAGCCAGGCGACCGCCGCCGCCGGGTGGCCGAGCGCCGCCGCGCCGGCCGCGGTCGCCACCACCTCGCCGTTGTGCTCGAGCACCACGCCGATCAGCCGCAGGTCCAGGCCGGCCGCCGGGACGGCCGACCCGACCAGGTAGCGGCTCGCCGAGGTGTTGTCCGCGACCACGTCCGGCATGGTGAACTTGTAGTCGGTGTACCGGGAGTCGAGCACCTCGATGCCCACCGCCACCGAAGCGGTCGCGGCCAGCACCGCCGACGAGGTGACCGACGGTCCGGACAGGTCCGCGCCCATGATGAAGACGATCTCCGGCTCGCACCGGGGCTGGATGTGCTGGGCCACGACGAGCGGCTCGCCGAGGTCGAGCGCGTCCGCGGCAGCCAGGTGGCCGCGGACCGGCTCGTGCACCCCGACCTGGGCCTGCTTCGCGCGGGAGGTCACGCCGAGCTTCCAGCCGGCCAGCGGGCGGGCATCGAGCCGCAGCAGCCGCTGCACCTCGTAGGCGGCGGCCAGATCGAAGCCAGCAAGCTCCGCGGACAGCGAGCCGATCGGCGCGCCATCGGCCCGGGCCTTGGTCAGCCGGGCCGCGACCTCAGCAGGATCGACAGCAGGATCCACAGCCGGGTCGACAGCAGGAGAAGTCATAGCAGTGTCCTTTTCTCGGCATCCTTACTCGGCGACGCGGACGGTTACGGGACCGAGGCGGTCGAAATCGGCGCGGAACACGTCCCCGGCCCGCATCGGGACGGCGGCGTGCAGGGCGCCGGTCATGACCAGGTGCCCGGCTTCCAGCTTGGCCCCCATCTCGCCCAGGGTGTTCGCGAGCCAGGCCACCACCTTGACCGGGTCGCCGAGGGCGGCCGCGCCCGCGCCGGTGTCGACCAGCTCGCCCTGGCGGGTGAGCACCATCCCGATCAGCCGCGGATCCAGGACTTCGGGTCCGTCCAGCGGGATCAGCCGGCTCGAGATCGCCACCGCGCCGTTGGACGCCAGGTCGGCGACCGTGTCTGCCAGCTTGATCCGCCAGTCGGCGAACCGGGAGTCGACGATCTCCACCGCGGCGGTCATGCCGGCGATCGCGGCCCGGGCGTCCAGCACGCTCACGCCCGGCCCCGCCAGGGGGGATCGCAGCACGAACGCGATCTCGGCCTCCAGCTTCGGCTGGATGAATGCCGATACCGGCACGGCGTCGCCGTCGGCGTAGACCGTCGAGGCCAGCACCGGCCCGTAGTCCGGCTGGTCGACCCCGATCATCTTCTGCATGGGCTTGGACGTCAGCCCGACCTTGTAGCCGACGATACGGTCGCCGTCGGCCAGCAGCAGGCTGGTGAGTTCCTGCTGCACCGCGTAGCCGTCGGCCATGCCAAGGTCGGGATCGGCGTCGGTGAACGGCTCGATCGGCTGCCGGGTGCGGCGGGCCTCGTATAGTGCCCTGGCCTTGCCGGGCACGTCGGTCAACGGCATCTCAGCCTTCCTTCCGGTGCTGCATGGGCACAGTCAATTCCGGCGACCAGCCCAGGCGCCGGGACGCCGCCTCGGCCGCCTCGACGATCACCGGCGCCAGCCTGCGCAGCGACATGACGCTGCACCGGGCCAGCGGGACGCCGATGCTGATGGCGGCCATCACGCCGCCGTTGACATCACGCACTGGGGCCGCGATGGACGCCAGGCCGATCTCGCGCTCGTTGATGGCCTCGGCCCAGCCGCGGCGGCGGACCCGGTCCAGCTCGGCGGCCAGCCGCTCGGGGTCGGTGATGGTGTGCGGCGTCAGGGCGGTCAGCGGGGCCGCGCGCAGCACGGCCTGCCGCCGGGCTTCTGGCAGGTAGGCGAGCAGCACCTTGCCCGAACTGGTGCAGTGCACCGGCACGCGCCGGCCGGTTTCGGTGAACAGCCGCAGCGAGTGCGCGCTTTCCAGCCGGTCCACGTACACGACCTCGTGCCCGTCGAGCACCCCGACCTGGGACGACTCCCCGGTCTGAGCGCGTAGCTGGCCGAGCACCGGCCCGACCGCCGCGTGCAGGTCCATGTGCACCCGGACGGCCTCGCCCAGCTCGAACATCACGATGCCGAGCCGGTAGCCGCCGGTGCGCGGATTCTGCTCGATCAGCCCCTCGGCCACGAGCGTGGTCAGCATCCGGTGCACCGTGCTTTTGCCCAGGCCCAGCCGCCGGGCCAGCTCGGAGACCCCGAGGTCGGCCTCACGGGACCGGAACACCTTGAGCAGCCGGGCCGCGTTGCGCACCGTGGAAAGGCCACCTTCGGGAGCGCCTGCTGTCACGGACCCGCCGCTCCCGCCGGACCCGCCGCTCCCGCCGGACCCGCCGCTCCCGCCGGACCCGCCGCTCCCGCCGGACCCGTCGCCGGGGGCTGCCACTGCGTCCGGCCGCCGACCGCGGCCAGCAGCTCGCGCCGTACCTCGTCAGGATCGGGACGAGGCTGCAAAGCCAGGGCGCCGAGGGCCGCGTTTCGCGGCGCGAGCGCCGCGGCCAGCAGGGCGTGCGCCCGGACCAGCCCGGCCGCCGCCGCGCCGGCCATCTCGTCCACCAGGTCCTCCCGGCCGCGCACCCGGCTGCGGATCGTCTCGAAGTCCCGCGCCACCGCCGAGTGCCCGCCCGCCAGCCCGGTGCCGACGTGTGCGGCCTGGTGCCCGGAAAGCCCCGCGCCCGGAGAAGCCACGAAGTGGTAGACCACGGTGCCCACGCCCAGCGCGTGCCGCACCTCAGTAAAAGCCGGCCCCGCCGACTCGTCGATCAGTCCGAGCTCGGGCAGCACGACGGGATCGAAGAACCGCAGCGTCCAGGACAGCCCCTCCACCGACCCGCGGACCTCCACTTCCTGCCCGTGTACCGGTCCAAGCGAGTCCCGCGTCGCCAGCACGTGCAGGTTCCGCGCCCCCACCGCGGCCACCGTCAACGGCCCGGGCGCCAGCAGCGGCAGCTGGCCGCGGACGGCGGCCGGGAACGTCATGGCCTGGGCCACGTACGCGCGGTGGATCTCCTCGACATAATGCGCCACGGCCGCGCGCATTTGTTCTGGCGTCGACATCGGACCTCGCTGCCGATCGGGGGCCAAAGGAAACAGCGTTCCTATATACGGAACGCTGGGGCTTTATCTGGAACATTAGGCGAGGTATGTTCGAGCCGTCAAGCATTACCAGCCCCTGGAGGCACCGTGGGAATCCTGCGTCTGGCCCACGTCGACGTTCGCACCCCCGACCTGGAACTGTCCACCGCCTACTACACCGAGGTCCTCGGCCTGCGGCTGGCCGAGCGCGGCGACGACAGCGTGTACCTCAAGTGCTGGGACGAGGAGGACCACCACTCGGTCCGGCTCCGCTACGACCCGCGCACCGGGCTGGACCTGTTCAGCTTCCGGGTCGAGCAGGAAGACGACCTGGCCGAGCTCGAGAACGCCGTAACCAGATACGGCTGCCAGGTGCAGCGGGTCAGCCGCGGCGAGGCCGTGGGCCAGGGCGAGTCGCTCCGGTTCGTGATCCCGTCCGGACAGACCATGGAGCTGGTCTACGACCTGGACAAGACCGGCAACATCCTCGGCAAGCTGAACCCAAGCCCGGTGCCGCCGCCTGACCTGCCGGGGATCGCGCCGCCGCGGCTGGATCACATGCTGATCAACGCCGAAGAGGTCGGTGAGGCCGGAGCCTTTTTCCGGCAGGTCCTCGGCTTCCGGATGACCGAACAGGTTCTCGACGCCAACGGCCACCAGCTCGGCGTGTGGCTGGAACGCTCGCACTCCCCGCATGACATCGCCATCGTCAACGGCCCGAACGGGGCCCTGCACCACTTCGCCTTCTGGCTCGACGACTGGGACCAGGTGCGCAAGGCCGCCGACATCCTGGCCTTCAACGGCGTGCAGATCGACCAGGGCCCGACCAGGCACGGGGTGACCCGCGGCAACACCATCTACTTCTTCGACCCGCTTGGCATCAGGAATGAGGTGTTCACCGGCGGGTACCGCGCGGACCCGGACTTCCCGAGCATCACCTGGACCGAGGACCAGTTCGGCCGCGGGCTGTTCTACTACGAGAACGTCCTGTCCCAGCGGTTCCTCCGCCTCCATACATAAGGAGCAGCCATGAGCGACCGCATCCTGCGCCTGCAGCACGTCGAGATCAGGGTCCCCGACCTCGAGCTGTGCACGGCCTACTACACCGAAGTGGTCGGCCTCATCGAAGTCGCCCACGAAGAGGGCCGGGTGTTCCTGAAGTGCTGGGACGAGCACGAGCATCATTCGGTCGTGCTGCGCCAGGCGCCCACCTACGGGCTCGACCACATGTCGTTCAAGGTCGCAGAACAAGGTGACCTGGACTTCTACACCGGCCGGGTGGAAAAAGCCGGGATCGCGGTCAAGCGCTTCGCGCCGCGCGAGCTCGGCCCGGGCTGGGGCGAGGCGATCAGGTTCGAGGCGCCCTCGGGCCACCTGGTCGAGCTGGTCTACGGCATGGAGAAGGTCGGCAACATGCTGCCGCTGACCAACCCGCCGCCGCGCCCGGCCAACCTGGTCGGCATCGCGCCGCCCCGGCTGGACCATATCTTCATCATGGCCGAGGACGTCGACGGGGTCACCGCGTTCTTCCGCGACGTGCTGGAGTTCCGGCTGACCGAACAGATCCTCGCCAATGACGGTCACCAGCTCGCCACCTGGCTCGAGCGCTCGCACACCCCGCACGACCTCGCCATCGTGACCGGCCCGAACGGCGCGCTGCACCACTTCGCCTTCTGGCTGGACGACTGGAACGGGATCCGCGAGGCCGCCGACCTGCTGGCCTTCAACGGCGTGACCATCGACGTGGCGCCGACCAGGCACGGCGTCACCCGCGGCTACACCGTCTACTTCTTCAACCCGGTCGGCAACAGGAACGAGGTGTTCACCGGCGGCTACTGGGTCGACCCGGACTTCGAGCCGATCACCTGGACCGAGGAGGAGATGGGCCGGGCCATGTTCTACTACGCCGGCGAGGTCAACGAGCGCTTCTTCACGGTCCACTCCTGATGAGCGACACGAACGGCGACGGGCCGCGCCAGACGGGCGCCGCGTTCCGCCGTACCGACCGCACCGATGCTCCTTACTACCTAGCCCGTTATGCCGAACGGCGTGGGCTCAAGCAGGCCGCTCAATCCGCGAGCCCCACTGAGACCGACGCGGACGCCGACCTGCCGCTCTACCTGCGCCGGTTCCGCGAGCGCGCCGGGAGTGGGCCGGGCCAGGCCGCCTCCGCCGCCCTGCTCGAGGTGGACGGGGAGAGCTTCACCAGCGAGTTCGCCGGCGCGACCCGGGACAAGGAGATCGTCGCGCCGCCGGAGCGCAAGCCCCAGGAGGACTTCGCCACCGAGATCCGGATCATCAGGCACGGGATCACCCAGGGCTACTCCACCGACGCTGGCCTGACCCCGATGGGCGGCTGGCAGTCCCACCAGCGCGGGCACAGCCTGTCCAAGAGCATCCGCCCCGGGCAGAAGGTGCGGATCGTCTGCGCCGACACCAGCCGGGCCCGGCAGACCGCCGACCAGATCTACCGCGGTATGACCGACGGGCTGCACCAGTGGGGCCGCGAGGCCGACATCGGCGCGCCCGAGCCGATCGGTGAGCTGCGCAACTTCCAGGTCTGGACGCCGGAGGGGCCGCGCGACATCACCTCGGCGTTCCGCCAGTACCAGGCGCTGATGGAGAAGCTGGAGCGGATGGCGGTCGGCGACCGGCCGCGCTGGCTGGTGGAGATCGACCGGTTCTACCGGATCCAGCTCGGCGGCGCGGATCCGATCTCCATGTGGCTGACCATCCCGCTGATGTACTTCGAGCCGCCGCAGTCCTGCGTGCGCCGGTTCTGGCGCGGGTTCCACCGGCTGATGGCGGAGTCGCCGGACACCCGGATCATCGCGGCCACCCATTCCGGGCCGATCCGGGCGTTCGCCACCTGGGCGCACGGCTACGATCCGGGTGAGCCGTACAACACCGAGGAAGTGGTGGTGCGGATCCGCCGCGGCGGCGGGACCGCGCTGGTGGCCTACCGCAACCGGGTCACCGAGGTGAACGTGCCCCCGCCGGACGAGATGCCGGTCTGGGAGTTGTAATAGTCGCAGGAGTTGCCACCAGAGCCGGAGGACTCATGCAACGCAGCACGCAGCGCATCCTGGCTACGCACGTCGGCAGCCTGGCCCGCCCGCCCGGCCTGCTGGAGGTGATGCGGGAGAAGGAGCATGGCCGGGCCTACGACCCGGCCGCCTTTGACGCCATGGTCCGCGACGCCGTCTTGGACGTGGTGCGCCGCCAGGCCGCGGCCGGCCTGGACGTGGTCACCGACGGCGAGCAGGGCAAGGTGTCCTTCCTCACCTACGTAAAGGAGCGGCTGGCCGGCTTCGACCAGGTCGAGGGCGAGACGCTGCTGCCGCCGTCCTGGCAGAAGGAGATCGACGACTTCCCCGAGTACTACCACTCCTACATGTCGAAGTACTCCTCGGCGGTGGCGCCGATGCGGGTGATGGTCTGCACCGGACCGGTCAGCTACGCCGGCCAGGCCGCGCTGGCCGCCGACGTCGCCAACCTGCGTGCCGCGCTGGCCGACGCCGAGGTCGCCGGCCGGGTGACCGAGGCCTTCCTGCCGTCCACCAGCCCCAGCGGGTTCGGCCGCAACGAGTACTACGCCACCGAGCAGGACTACCTGGCCGCGGTGGCCGAAGCCATGCGGGCCGAGTACCTCGCGATCGTGGAGGCCGGCTTCCTGCTGCAGGTGGACGACCCGTGGCTGATCGAGATCCTGGCCGACGACGGCCGCAGCGACCCGGCCGAGCGCCGCCGCCGCGCGCAGGAGCACGTGGAGGTGCTCAACCACGCGCTGCGCGGCATCCCGGAGGACCGGATCCGGCTGCACACCTGCTACGGGCTCAACCACGGGCCGCGGCTGAACGACATCCCGCTGGCCGAGGTGGCGCCGGTGATGCTGCGGATCAACGCGGGCGCCTATTCCTTCGAGGTCGCCAACCCGCGGCACCAGCACGAGTGGCGGATCTGGGCGGACCTGAAGCTGCCGGACGGCAAGATCCTGCTGCCCGGGCTGCTCGGGCACGCGACCAACTACGTCGAGCACCCCGAGCTCATCGCCGACGGCATCTGCCAGTACGCGAGCCTGGTCGGCCGGGAGAACGTCATCGCCAGCGCCGACTGCGGGTTCTCCTCCCGGGCCTCGTTCGCCCCCGAGGTGCATCCCACCGTGGTGTGGGCCAAGTTCGCCGCGCTCGCCGAGGGCGCCGCGATCGCGACCAAGCGGCTGTGGGGAGAGAGCTGAGATGGGAAAGACCCTGGCCGCCATCGTCGGCCCCGGCAACATCGGCACCGACCTGCTGGCCAAGCTGCGGCGCAGCGCGCACATCGAGGTCGGCTACATGGTCGGCGTGGTCGAGTCCGACGGCCTGGCCCGGGCCCGGGACCTCGGCCTGGCCGCCTCGGCCGAGGGCCTGGACTGGCTGCTGCGCCAGGACCCGCTGCCCCAGCTGGTGTTCGAGGCCACCTCGGCCAAGGCGCACGTGGCCAACGCGCCGCGCTACCTCGAGGCGGGGATGCAGGCCATTGACCTGACGCCGGCCTCGCTCGGGCCGCCGGTCTGCCCGCCGGTCAACCTGCACGCCCACCTGGACGCCCCGAACATCAACATGATCAGCTGCGGCGCCCAGGCCACGGTGCCGATCGTGCACGCCGTCTCCTGCGTCGTCCCGGTGCCCTACGCGGAGATCGTCGCGTCGGTGGCCTCCCGGTCGGCCGGCCCGGGCACCCGGGCGAACATCGACGAGTTCACCCACACCACGTCCCGCGCCATCGAGACCGTCGGCGGCGCGACCCGAGGCAAGGCGATCATCGTCCTGAACCCGGTCGAGCCGCCGATGATCATGCGGGACACCGTGTTCTGCGCCATCCCGGCCGACGCTGACACCGACGCGATCGCCGCGTCGATTTACCAGCGGGTGGCCGAGGTGCAGCGCTACGTGCCCGGCTACACGCTGCGGGCCGAGCCGCAGTTCGACGAGGCCCGCGAGTCCTGGCAGGGGAACGCCCGGGTGGCCGTCTTCCTAGAGGTCCAGGGGGCCGGCGACTACCTGCCCGAATACGCCGGCAACCTGGACATCATGACCTCAGCGGCCGCCCAGGTCGGCGAGGTCATCGCCCAGCTCCGCTCCGAGCAGGTGACTGCATGACCACCCCCGCCTCTTCCACCCCTTCCGCCTCGCCCGCCCCCTCCGCCTCACCAGCCCTTCAGCACCTGCGCATCACCGACACCACCTTGCGCGACGGCAGTCATGCGATGGCGCACCAGTTCACCGAGGAGCAGGTCCGCGCCACCGTGCACGCGCTGGACGCGGCCGGCGTGGAGGTCATCGAGGTCACCCACGGCGACGGCCTGGGCGGTTCCTCGTTCAACTACGGGTTCTCCCGGGTGGACGAGATCGCCCTGATCGCGGCCGGAGTCGAAGAGGCCACCCAGGCTAAGATCGCCGTGCTGCTGGTCCCGGGCATCGGCACCAAGGACGACCTGCGGAACTCCCGCGAGGCCGGGGCCTCGGTGGCCAGGATCGCCACCCACTGCACCGAGGCCGACGTGTCCATCCAGCACTTCGGCCTGGCCCGTGACCTGGGCATGGAGACCGTCGGCTTCCTGATGATGGCGCACAAGACCTCACCCGGAGAGCTGGCCAGGCAGGCCCGGATCATGGTGGACGCTGGCGCCGAGTGCGTCTACTGCGTGGACTCGGCGGGCGCGCTGGTACTCGGCGACGCCCAGGAGCGGATCCAGGCCATCTACGCGGAGGTCGGCCACCAGGCGGAGATCGGCTTCCACGGCCACCAGAACCTCTCCCTGGGCGTGGCCAACTCCGTGCTGGCCTACCAGCACGGCGCCCGCCAGGTCGACGGCGCGCTGTGCGCGCTCGGCGCCGGCGCCGGCAACTCGCCCACCGAGGTGCTGGCGGCCACCTTCGACCACCTCGGCGTGCACACCGGCGTAGACGTCGGCGGGGTCCTGGCCGCGGCCGAGGAGGTCGTCCGGCCGTTCCTGCCCCGCTGGCCGAAGATGGACCGGTCGGCGATCGTGCAGGGCTGGGCCGGGGTGTACAGCAGCTTCCTGCTGCACGCCGAACGGGCCGCCGAGCGCTACGGCGTCCCCGCCCACGAGATCTTGCAGCGGGCCGGCGAATACGGCTACGTCGGCGGCCAGGAGGACATGATCATCGATATCGCCGTCCGGCTCGCCCAGGAGCGGGACCTGGCCGCGGCCGGCGCGCGGTAGGCCTGCGGCCCGGGGGCCAAGCCGCAGTCCGGGGCCACGGCGCGACGTGCGCGTTCTTGTCCTTGCCAGCCATTGCCGGCGCTACCCGCAAGCCGTACCTTTCTGGACATCGGATCGCAACAATACCTAGGAGCCGCAATGGCCACGGTCATTCCAGTCGACGAGTTCATTAGCGACGAGTGGTATCCCGGATTCAAGCCTGGCTATACCCACGCGCCGTGGTACGTGGACCCGGTCCAGACGTTCAGCAAGGAAGACGAGAAGAACTTCTGGTTCCTCGACTTCCACTGGCCGCGCGGCCTCACCCCGATGGGTCTGATCTGGAACGAGGACGGCTACAACTGGTCTTCGCAGCTGGCCGCCGAGCAGATGCCGCTGCCGCCCGGCCGGGGGATCACCTGCCGGCTCGGTGGCACGCACACCTACGGTTCGCCGCTGCCGGTGACCGACGTGCGGGAGATCGGCCAGCGGGCCAGGCGGCTGGAGCGCGCCCTGCCGCCCTTCCTGCAGAACTTCGACTCGATCTGGGGTGATATGCGGGAGGAGGTCAACGAGAGCTGGGACTACTTCCGCGGCGTGGACCTGTCCAAGCTGTCGCTCGAGGACCTGCGGGAGAACCTCATCCAGGCCCGCCAGTACCACAAGCGCGCCTTCGAGATCCACTTCCAGGTGATGTACCCGCTGCTGGCGAACTACGTCGGCTTCTACAGCATGTGCACCGAGCTCGGTCTGGACCCGGGGCAGATCGGCAAGTTCCTGCAGGGCTACGACACCAAGATCATGGAAACCGACCGGGAGCTGTGGCGGCTGACCACCGCGGCCCGCGCGGCCGGCCTGGAGTCGGCCTTCGCCGCGCACGAGGCCGACGGGATACGCGCCGCGCTGGCCGCCCAGGGCGGCGCGGCCAGCAGCTGGCTGACCAAGTTCGATGACTTCCTCCAGGTCTACGGCTGGCGCACCGAAGGATCCTGCGACATCGCGCTGCCGAGCTGGATCGAGGACCCGACCCCGGCCCTCGGGACGATCAAGACGTTCCTGCTGAAGGACACCGATCACGACTTCGAGGCGGCCAGGAACGCGGCCGTCGAGGAGCGCGAGGCGGCCGTCGACGCGGCCAGGTCCACCCTGACCCTGGAGGAGCAGAAGCTCTTCGACGGCGGCCTGGCCTCCTGCCGGGCGGCGAACTTCCCGTGGTGGCAGGACGACCACAACTACTACATCGACCTGCGCATCTCGCTGCCGATGCGGTGGGCCTGCCAGGCCATCGCGGACCGGGTCGGGGCGGACCACCAGGACGACACGCTGTACCTGTTCTGGGAGGAGATCCTGGACGTCTCGGCCGGGCGCCAGTCCTACGCGAGGTTCCGCAGCCTGATCGAACAGCGCAAGCAGTACTTCGACTACTGGCTGAAGCGGCGGCCCACCCTGCCCAAGGTGGTCGGCACCATCCCGGAGTCGGTCAACGACCCGATCCTGATCGAGATCTTCGGGCTGAACAGCCACTTCCTGCGGGCGGTGGAAGCCGTCGGCTCCGGCGGGCAGGTCAAGACGCTGACCGGCGTGCCCGCCTCCAAGGGCATCGGCCGGGGGACCGCCCGTGTCCTGCACAACGCCGACGAACTCCATCGGCTCAACCCCGGCGAGGTACTGGTGTGCGAGTCCACCTCGCCGAACTGGACCCCGGCTTTCGCCAAGATCGCCGCCTGTGTGTGCGACGGCGGCGGCACCCTGTCGCACGCGGCCATCGTCGGGCGCGAGTACGGCGTGCCCACGGTGACCGCGGTCGGCCTGGCCACGATGGTCATCGCCGACGGCGACGAGGTCGAGGTGGACGGCACCACCGGCCGGGTCACCGTGCTCAAGCAGGCCGCGCCCCAGCAAGCCGGGGCCGGGCAGGGCTGAGCCGGTGCCGGACGCCATCGCCTGGGTGGACGAGATCGCCCCGGAGCAGGCCGTCGCCGCCTGCGGCGCCAAGATGGGCCGGCTCGCCGAACTGCTCCGGACGGGCGTGAACGTGCCGAAGGGGTTCACCGTCACGGTCGAGGCGTACCGGCGGCACCGGGCCCAGGCGGGCCTGGACGAGGCGGTCGACGCGGTGCTCGGCGGGCTCGGCCCGGACGCCGGGCCCGCCGAGGTCGAAGCCGCTGCGAGCGCCGTCCGGACCGAACTGGCCGGCCGGGACATCGGCGCGGACCTAGCCTCGCTGATCGGCGACGCCTACGAGGAGCTGAGCTCGCGCTGCTTCGAGATCAACGTCCCGACCGCGGTGCGCAGCTCGGCCATCGGCGAGGACTCGGGCACGGCCAGCTTCGCCGGGATCTTCGACACCTACCTAGGCGTGTCTGGCCCGGACCGGGTGCTCGAGGCGGTCCGCCAGTGCTGGGCCAGCCTGTTCAACGCGCGGGCGGTGGCCTACCGGCTGCGGGCCGGCACGCACCACCGGGACATGCCGATGGCGGTCGGCGTCATCGAGCTGATCCACGCCCGGGCCTCCGGGGTGGCGTTCTCCGCCCACCCGGTCACCGGGAAGACCGACCGCATCGTCATCGAGACCAGCTGGGGCTGGGGCGAGGCGGTGGTGCAGGGCCTGGTCACGCCGGACCACGTCGAGGTCGGCAAGGCCGACCGGCGCGTCCTGCGCTACCAGGTGGCGGATAAGCACGTGGTGTCGAACTTCGACTACGCCGTCGGCCGCGTGATCGAGACCGCCATGCCGGCCCGCCTGGTCGACCGCCGGGTGCTCGACGAGGAGCAGATCGCCGCCGTGGTCGACGCCGTGCTGGCCGTCGAGCGGCACTACGGCTACCCCGTCGACGTAGAGTGGGTCCTGGACCGCCACCGCCGCGAAGGCGAGCCCGTCTGCGTCGTCCAGGCCCGCCCGGTCACCGTCACCGCCCCCCAGGCCGCCGCCCCCGCCGAATGGAACCCCGCCGCCATGGCCGCCAAATACATCTTCGGGACATAACGCACCTCACCGAAAGGGAGTCACCATGCATGTGCTGACCGTCTGCTACGGGCACCCGGCTGACCCGGCGGCGTTCGACTCGTACTACGCGTCGACCCACCGGCCGCTCGCCGAGAAGATCCCCGGCCTGGCTAGCTTCACCGCTCGCCACTGCGACAGCCTCGATGGTTCGCAGCCGCCCTATTACCTGCTCGCCGAGCTCAGCTTCGCCTCACGAGAGGCCCTGTTCGCTGGCTTGGCCTCGCCTGAGGGACAGGCGGCCGCCGCGGACGTCGCGAACTTCGCCGACGGCGGGGCAACAATGTTCGTGGCCCGCGACTGACCCGCCCGCCTACCCGGAACCATCGGTCCCGCGCGGCATCTCATCGCCCCGGCGTCCCCGCCCCACACCCGGCGGCCCGTGGCTGTAGAGCACCTTGGTCCGGTCGGGATTCCACGCGGTGGTGGTCCCGTCCGGGTTCAGTACCAGCGCCCATCCCCACCGGTGGATCACGGTCAGATGATGGAACGGGCACAGAAGAACGCACTCGGTGATGCTGGTGCCGCCACCGTCGGCCTTGTGCCGGACATGGTGCACGTGGCAGGCCTTGGCGGGCTGCCGGCAGCCCGGAAAACGACAATGCTGATCCCGCAGGATCACGGCGGTTCGGATCCCGGCGGGCACGGTGTCGCTGAAACCTATGTCCAGCGGAAGACTGGGGCCCGCGAGCCGGGCGCCGAGCTGCCGCCGGCGCAGGAACGAGGCGAGCCCGCCGGGCCCGGAGACCAGGGTGACGGCCTTGCCGATCACGGCCCGCTCCAGCGCCTCCCGTGCCAGGGTCGCGTTCGTCCCGCGGGCGCCTGTCCCAGGCGTGCCCGGCTCGGTGTGCCCGCCGCCCGCGGCGCCCAGGCCGGCGGCCGCGTCGTCTCCGGCCGGGGTGCCCTCGCCGTCCTGGCCGGCCCGGTCGTGGTGGCGGAGCTTGTCGAGCTGGACGCAGAGCCGGACCAGGTCCTCCAGGGCGTCCACGTTGATGTCCCCGGTCACGACCGGGGTGATCGCCGCGTCACAGGCGATCGCGGCGGCGGCGTCGCCGTCCAGCCAGGCCCCGCCGTCCCCGCCGCCCTGCGAGTTCGCCGCGCGGTGCGCGGCCCACTGCGCTCGGACCCGGGCGGTCCACTCCTCTTGCAAGGCGGAGTTTCCGTCCAGCACCATCAAGTCCGCCAGGCTTATGTGCGCCCACGCCTTCACCGCCTGGCCGGCCCGGTCGGGGAGCAGGTCACTGGCGGCCAGCCGGCGCATGGCCTCCTCAAGTCCATCGTGGCACCGCTGGGCGTGGGTCCGGGTGTCCTCCGGCCCGGCCGGGACCGACAGGGCGTCCAGCACCGCGCCGACCAGCGCGGCACACTCCGGCGTCAGGTCGCCGCGCAGGACCCCCGCACCCTGGAACGTCGTCTCCAGCCGCACCCCCCAGTCCTCGAACGCCTCATCCCGCACGCGCGCGCCCTCGCCGTCGCCGTCGGGCAGGCCCCGGGGCCGGGCACGGTCCATGATCTCCCCGGCCAGCGCGGCCAGGTCCCGCAGGCCCAGCCCGGACAGCGCCGCGGCCACCAGCACCTCCCCGGCCTTGCCCCGGCACTCCTCCGGCATCTTGTCGATCCAGCCACACAGCGTCCGCGCCGCCGACTCGGACAGCTCTCCGGTCGCCATCGCCCGCGCGATCTCCGGGTGCGCCGGGGTGCGCTTCGTCCAGGCAATGTGCGAGGCTGCCGCCCCCTGGGTGATCCCCGTGTGGTGCATCAGCCATGCCCGCAGGCCGTAATCCCCGTCTTCGGCATACCCCCTGGCGGCCGCGAACACCCCGAGAACCAGAGTCCGGGCGGCGACCGCGACCGCATTGGACTGCTCCAGCACCCGCAGGCACCGCGCCTGCTCCTCGATCGTCAGCGCGGTCGGGTCCACCGAAGCCAGGTGACCGAGCGCGGCGCGCAGCATGCCCAGCGCATCGGCCGTGCTTACGGGCGGCTGAACAGTGCTCACCTGGGCTCACCTCCCCGGGCTCCTCGCGGACCAGTCCTTGAACGGTTCTCCTGTCGTAACAGCTTGATGATCATGTTTGATTATTTGTTCTATACTAGCAGCGGTCACCGGCATTTCCGGGAAACGCCACGCCGACCGGGTGTGCGTCGATTTCGTAGGTGAGCAAGATCGTTTAGCGGTGCGGGCTGGTCAGGCGGCTCCTGTCTGGTTGCGGCTTACTTGCCAGATCCGGTCTTCGGGGCGGCTGGCCTGCTCACTGGGAGCGCAGCGGATGGCGAGGGCTGCATTCAGCCCATCTCGTTCCTCGTTACCGATCGCTGCCCAGGCCACGGAGTCATCATCCTCGTCGGCCAGCCGCCCCGTCGCGTCATTTCGCATGCAGCGCCCGGCGCGGAATGGCGTATTCCGGATGGTGCGTCGGGAGTCTCCTGATCGCAGACGCCACGAGACCGTTCGGAATGATCTCCTCAGTCCTGGCGGGTCAGGATGAATACCGGGATCTGCCGGGTGGTGCTGGCCTGGTATTTGCCGACGGTAGGGAACCTCGCGACCAGCGTCGGCCACAGCCCGGCGCGGGCGGCGGGATCCAGCTCCTCCGCCACCACGGTGAACGTCTCGGTGCCCACCTCGACGGAGATCACGGGACGGGCGAGCAGGTTGTGGTACCAGGCTGGGTGGGCTGGCGACCCGCCGCTGGAGGCGACGACCGCGAAGCGGCCGTCGCCCAGCGGGAGGCAGCCCAGCGGCGTGACGCGCTCGATCCCGGACTTGGCGCCGATGTGGTGGATGAGGATCATCGGGGTGCCCGCCCATTCCCCGCCGGGATGCCCGCCGGTGGCGCGGAACTCCTGGATGATCGCGGCGTTGTAGTCGCTCGCGCTGGCCATGATCTGCTCCGCGCCTCAGGCGTACTCGTCGTGGCGGCGGATCCAGGTCTGGAAGCCCGCGCCCTCGTCGCGGCCCTTCGGCACCCGGTCGAGGATGGGGTAGTAATTCATGAGGAATTCCACCCCGCGCGCCTGGGCGGCGTAGGTCTGGTAGACGGTGCCGTCCTGGCGGGTGAAGACGCTGACCGCCGGTGCTTCCGACAGATAGCCGTTGATGTCGGTGCCGGTCGCAGTCGCGTTGACCGCCACGAACTGGACACCGCCCTGGGCTACTTCCAGACCAACGCCTCCAGGATGCGCTACAAGCACTTCCGCTCCTGCGGCCTGTTCGTCGGCTCCGGCGTGGTGGAAGCCGGCTGCAAGGCGGTCATCGGGCAGCGCCTCAAACTCTCCGGCATGCACTGGTCGGTGCCCGGCGCGGCCGGCATCCTCACCCTGCGCTGCCAGAAAGCCAGCGGCCGCTGGGAAGAAATCTGGCAGCAGCCGCCCAACGGCTCCAGAGCGGCCTGACCCGGTATCTGACAACGGCACGCACTCAGACGATCCAGGCCAGCATCGGTTACCAGCCAGTCACCTACATTCCTGTCCCACACCCCTCGTCTCGCGAGTGCCGGCGGAATGTCGGCGGCTGGCCATAGCCTCTCGGGTACGGGGGACCATATTCAGCTTGGCGGGAGGGTTGCCGACGGTATGATAGGTAGTATGACACGGCAGAAGATCGCGATTACCCTGCCAGAGGAGCAGGTGGCCGCGGCGCGGCAGGCTGTCGCGGAGGGCCGGGCCGCTTCGGTCTCCGCCTTCATTTCGCAGGCGCTCGCGCGCCGCGACGCGGATGAAGAGATGGCCGAGACGATCGCCGAGATCTACGCGGAGAGCGGCCAGCCGACCGAGGAAGGCCGGCTATGGGCTCGCCGCGTGCTTGGCCTTGAGCCATGACCGGCGCGACCCTCGACACCGGGGCGCTGATCGCGCTTGAGTCCGGCAGCACACGGATGGCGGTGCTGGCGGAGGAAGCTCTCGCCGGCCGCGCGGAGCTGGCCGTCCCGGCCGGGGTGCTGGCTCAGGCGTGGCGCGGCGGCGGACGTCAGGCTCGGATCGCTCGCCTGCTGCGCGCGTCGAACACGTCGGTCGTCCCGCTGGACGCCAAGATGGCGCTTCGGGTGGGCGGCCGGTGCGCGGCCACTCGGACGGCGGACATAGTGGACGTGAGCGTGGCCATCTGCGCGAGCGACCGGGGACATCCCGTCATCACCAGCGACCCAGACGATATCGCCGCGATCGACCCGGCGCTGACGCTTGTCCGGCCGACATGATGCCGGAGCCGCCCTAGCACCCGAAACCGCAGGCAAATCCTCAACGCGGCGCCCTTACTCCGCGGCCTCGTGGCCGACGACGCGGGCCGCCAGTACGATGTCGCCGGACCAGCCGCAGGCCCCGCAGAAGCAGACGAACACCCGGTCGCGCCCAGTCCAGTACTCGGTGGTCAGCCCCTGGCCGCCATCAGCCAGCGACAGCGCCGCCGCGCACGCCGGGCAGTACCGGGGCGCGTCCCGACGGTGCCGCTCCGCATCCGCCGGAAACCACCCCCGCCCGATGTCACTACCAGCAGCAGGAACCCCAGCACCACCACCAGCACCAGCACCTGCCGCGACCATCGTCACCCGGCCGCGGCCTTCCGGTTTTCGTTCGCCTTGATGTGCAGCTTCTTCAGCGCGTCGGCTTGCGGGCTGAACCGGGACGAGGCCCGGTCGATGAAGTCGATGGCGAACGAGACGCCGGCGTCGAACTTGTTCTTCTCGCACGGCAGGTCGATCCGGTCGCGGAAGTCCCGGTACACCCCGAGCGGATCCTCGCCCCGGGCCACCAAAGACATGTTCTCCTTGAACATCCGCCGCAGCATCGTCACCCCGATGTCCGAACGTCCCAGGTGCTCCACGGTCCGGTCGGTGATCGGCCCCTGGGTCACCCAGGCCATCATGTCCTGACCCTCGACATAATCCACCCGGTGCTTGCCATTCGAGTCATACACCGGGATCTGGTAGTCAGGCACCTGTGGCTGATCAGGAAACTCCACCCCCACAGGCGCATGCACGGTGTAGAGCATGAACCGGGTCGTGGTCCGGTCCACCGGCACCCGGATCTGCATCTGCTCGATGTTGGCCCCGCCGACCCGCATGTTGTAGGGGAACACCAGCGGGTGGCCGATCTTCCAGTCGTCGTCCTCCTCGGACGCGCCCTCGACCACCCGGCGCTTGATGATGCCCCACTCGAACGCGTCGAAGCCCACCCTGACGTGCTTCTTGCCGAACGACGGCGGCGCGTCGAAGCCCTGGTGCCTGGCCATGAACTCGAAGAACCTGCCGTGCAGCCACTCGGTGTGGTGCGGGTCGACGGCGTTCTCCATGATCTGCACGAAGTTGCAGGGCAGCTCGGTCCAGCCGATATCCCGGACCCCGTCCATCACGAACACGTCGAACCGGGGCAGCTCCGGCGCAGGCAGGGGCCCGATGTAGGCCCACACCAGCCCGCCGAGCTCCTGCGCCACGCCAGCCGCCGCCCGCACGCGCGAGCGGAAGTTGGTCTCCTCCCGCTCCGCCGGCTGGTCCAGGCAGGAGCCATCCACCCCGAACAGCCAGCCGTGATACGGGCAGCGCAGCCCGTCGGCCTCCACCACGCCGTAGGTCAGCGAGGCCCGCCGGTGCGGGCAGCCCTCCGGCAGGATGCCGTACTTACCGCGCGGCGTCTTGAAGACCGCGAAGTCCTCGCCGAGTAGCCGGGCCGGCTGGACCGGGAACTCCTCGAGCGCGCGAGTGAACACGACCGGGTACCAGTAGCGCCGCAGCAGCTCGCCCATGGGCGTACCCGCTGCGACCTGGGTAAGCTCATCGTTCTGTTCGGCGGTCAGCATGAAAACTCTCCAGTGCTAGCAAACTCAGTCGATGATCGTCACGGTGCCGGCGTTGCCGTCCACCCGCAGCCGCTGACCGGTCTTGATGGTCTTGGTGCCGAACGCGGTGCCGGTCACGGCGGGCAGCCCGTACTCGCGGCACACGATGGCGGCGTGGCTCATGATGCCGCCCACGTCGGTCACGGTCGCGGCGATCTTGCCGAAGACTGGCGCCCAGCTCGGCGCGGTCAGCGGCGCGACCAGCACCTCGCCGTCACGGAGATCGGCGATCCCGTCCGCGGACATGATCACCCGGGCCGGGCCCTCAGCGACGCCGGGCGAGGCGGCGAAGCCGGAAAGCCCGCCGTCGGCCTGTGCCCCGCCGAGCCACTGCCGGACGCTGTCGGAGGTGATGCCCCAGAGCATGACCGTGAACGGCTCGGTGATGACCTCGGGCGGCACGCCCAGGGCCGGCGGCGGCGACCACTGCCGCAGCGCGTTCATGATCCCGTTACGGCGGGCCATCTCCCGCGGCCAGTACTTCGGCCCGCGCGAGGGCACGCCGACCGCCCAGCCGTGGTACAGGTCGAACAGCACCTCGGTCACCTCGTGCCTGCTCAGCAGGAACACATCGTCCGGGTCAGCGAAGAACCCCGCCTCGACAAAGAGACGGCCCAGGTCGCGCATCTTGCGCCAGACCACAGAATGAGCCCAGTGCTCGACGTAGAAGTTGTGGTTCTCCACGTACGGGAACACCGTGCGGGCCAGCCCCAGCTTGGCACCGAACGTGGCCCGGTCCTCGTCGCTGTCGATCAGGTCGGTGTACTCGGCCACGATCCGGTCGCGTTCGGCGATGACGGCTTCCATCGGCCGCTCGAGCGTCTCGCCGCGCTGGACCTTGGCGATGTAGGCGCGCAGGAAGCCGAACGGGATGTCCAGGTTCTCCAGCCACACCTTGTCGCTGTGGTAGAAGCCGCTGCCGGCCGAGAAGTTGAACCAGGGCTGCTTGGCTTCCTCCCACGCGGCCAGCCACTTGTCGCCCTGCGGGTCGCCGCGCAACCCGTCGAGCACCTCAGCCGCCGGGTCGGACCCGGCGAACCGGTCCGCCAGGCCGAGCTCCACCGCAAGCTGAGCCAGCTTCTTGAGCTCCTCGTCCGGCTGGAACAGGTCGACCTGGATCCCGGCCACCATCTTGGCGATGGCCTGGTCCGGGATGGACGGGAACAACTGCTGGCAGCAGCCGAAGAAGTCCAGGTAGGCGACGTATCCGAGGTTGAGGAACTCGAAGTGGTAATGCCACAGCTTGAGCAGCAGGTCCACCAGCCGGTGATAGGTGGTGAACAGGTCCAGGGCGCTCCCGATACCCCGGCCCTCGGTGACGACGGCCATGTCCTCCCGGTGCGGTAGCGGCTCGAAGCTGATCGCCTCGAGCTCGTCGATCAGCGCGCGCACCTTGGGCATCCAGGCCGCGTACAGCCGGTCCCAGTTGGCGAAGTAGTACCCGGCGCGCTCGGCGAACTCGGGCACCCGCGCGCCGACCTCCTCCGGGTCGGTCACGCCGACGGGAGAGAGGTACATGTAGCCGTTCAGGTACCTCAGGTCCACGCCGAGGGCCGGCGGGATCACGTAGTGCCTGGTGTTGTACTGGGACAGCGCGATGATGGCGTACTCCATGATGGTGGCGTCCCACGGCGGCACCACCTCGGGGGTGTGCACGCCGTCCATGAACCAGAACGCCGACTCCTCGTACTCGCGCCGGTCCTCGCTGAACACCGTCGAATACGCGTACAGGTCCTGCCACCCCTCCGCCCCGGGAGGAGTCGGCATCTCGAACGGGCTAGGGAACCGGTCGGCCATGGTGTTCCTCCTGGGAACTGAACTAGGGTGCCGTCGGCCACCATTGGCCGCCGGTGATGCGGGGTACTCCAGCCGGGCTCAGCCGTGGCCTTCCGGCGTGCCATGAGAAGGGTTCAGCAGGGTCTGGACCATGCTAGTGATCGGGTCCGCGGTGCAGCTGGCGGCCGGCCTGGGGCGGCGGCTCCACACCGTCTCCGGGCGGCTCTGCAGCAGCAGCACGTCCCCCGACGCCTCGAGCGCCCATTCCACGTCCTGCGGGCAGCGGTAGTGCTTCTCCGCGCGCCGGGCCAGCCGGGCCACGGCCAGGATCTCCTCGTCGGTCAGGCAGGGGACGGACTGCCGGTCCGCGTCCACCGGAACGGCGGTCACCGCATCGGAGTCAACCAGCCGGTATTCCAGGGTCTTGGCCGAGATCGTGCGCCGGTTGACCGTGCCCATGACCTTGTTGACCAGGAAGTTGTCCGGGGTGACCTCGCCGCTGACCACGGCCTCGCCGAAGCCCCAGGACGCGTCGATGGCGACCTGCGACCGGTCGCCGTTCAGCGGGTTGAGGGTGAACGCCACCCCGGCGGCCCGCGGCCGCACCATCTGCTGCACGCCGACGCTCATCGCCACAATGGCCCGGCCGTAGCCCCGCTCGATCCGGTAGGCGATGCCGCGGTCGGTGAACAGGCTCGCCCAGCAGCGGAGCACGTGGGCCACCACCGAATCGCCGCCACGCACCCACAGGTAGGTGTCGTGCTCGCCGGCGAAGCTCGCGTCCGGCTGGTCTTCGCAGGTCGCCGAGGAACGGACCGCGACAGGAACGTCGCTGTCCCGGCAGCGCGAGCACAGCTCCGCGTACGCGGCCCGGATCGCGTCGGCCAGGTCGCCGGGCATGACCAGCGAGCCCATCAGCGCCCGCGCCCGCGCGCCGGCCGCCGCCACCGAGGCGGGATCATGGGGATCGACCGCCGCGATCAGGGCGTCGAGCTGCCCGGTGAGCCCGCCGTCCGCCAGCGCCTTGCGATAGCAGTCGGCCGAGACGGCGAAGCCGGGCGGCACCGGCAGCCCGGCCGCCAATAGCGCACCGAGGGAGGCGTTCTTGCCGCCGAGCACCGGCGCGTCTGCCAGCTGGTAGTTCTCGAACCACAGGATCTGCGCCACATGACCCCCAGGCGTGACCGCCGGTTGCGCGATTTGCCCAGACCGCAGGCCTGCCCAGACCGTACGACGCACCTGGCTGCGATACCAATGCTCTTGTCCCGCAGAGCGGAACGGAGTTACGGTGGGGCTCCATGACGCTCACCGAGCCGGCCACGGCCGGTGCCCCGCCCGGCAGTGCTCGATCAGACCGGAGCACGCTGGCGTCGGTGCGCAACGCCGCCCGGGTGCTGCGCGCGTTTTCCCGGGCCGGTCAGGAGCTCGGCATCACCGAACTGTCCCGCCAGCTAGGCCTGGGCAAGAGCACCGTGCACCGGCTGGTGACCACGCTGACGGCCGAACGGCTGCTCGAGCGGGGCAGCACCCCCGGCCGGTATCGCCTCGGCCTAGTCCTGTACGAGCTGGGCAGCAACGTCACCGAGCACGTGGACCTGCACCAGGCGGCGCTGCCGGCGCTCGCCACGCTGCGGCACGAGACCGGCGAGATGGTGCACGTGGCCGTGCTCGACGGGCTCGAGGTGGTGTACGTCGAGCGGCTGGAGAGCCACAACCTGCTGCCGATCTTCCGCCAGGTCGGGCACCGTCTGCCGGCCCACTGGACCAGCTCGGGGAAGATCATGCTCGCCGCGCTGCCGGCGGACGAGCTGACCCGGCGGCTCGCGGACTGGCGGCCGGTGGCCCAGACGCCGTGGACCATCACCGACAAGAACCGGCTGCTGGCCGAGCTGGCGGCGGTGGCCAAGCGCGGCTGGGCGCAGAACAACGAGGAAGGGTACCTGGGCATCGTCTCGGTGGGCGCGCCGATCCGGGGCCGGGACGGCAAGGTCATGGCGGCGGTCAGCGTCGTCGGCGACAGCGCCCGGATGCGCACCATGATGCGCCGGGCCACCACGCTGGTGGTGGAGTCGGCCCAGGTCATCTCCAGGCGGCTCGGCTACAGCTCCCCGCCGGCTTAGCCAAATTTTGGACCTAACGAACCAGGCTCGAGCCCTGCCGCCACTCTCAGTGGATACCGCGGTGGCCGCCCGCGTCCAGGTAGAGCACACTGCCGTGCAACAGGTCGGCCTCCGGGTCGAGCAATAGCTCCACAGCCCAGGCCAGCTCGTCGGCGGTCGGCAGCCGGCCCAGCGAGTTCTGCGCCACATACTCCTGCCAGACCTCCTCCTCGGCGGCGCCCCGCTCGGCGGCGACCGCGGCCACGATCCGGCGCAGCCTGGGCGTGTCGGCCGGCCCGGGGCTGAGCGTGTGGGTGGTCACCCCGCGGGGCCCGTAGAGCAGGCTGATCTGGCGCATCAGGTTGAACACGGCGGCGTTGACCGCGCCGGGGCCGGCCTCGTGCGCGCGCGGCTCCAGGCCGAGCGAGCCGGCGAACGTCACGAACCGTGACCCGGGCACCAGGTGGTCGCGGACCGCGTGCAGCAGCCGCAGCAGCCCGCCGACCTTGATGTTGCTGCCAACGGCCAGCGCGTCCGGGTCGATGGTGTCCGCCGAGCCGCGGACCGGCAGCCCGGCCGCGAAGACCGCCATCCGCACCGACCCGTCAACCCCGCCGAGCCCCGTCAGCGCCGAGCCGATGGCCTGGATCGCGTCGTTGCTCCCGATGTCGGCGGGGCAGGGCGTGACGAGGTCGCTAGCGGCGGCGAGCTCGTCCAGGTCGGTCTGGCCGCGCGCCACCGCAAGGACCGGCAGGCCCCGCCGGGTTAGCCGCCTCACCACGGCCTGGCCGATGCTGCCGGTGGCCCCGACCACTACCGCCTGCCCCGGGGCGGTCACGGGCCCGCGCCCCTTCGGCTCGCTCATCTCGTCGCGGCGCGCCGGGCTTCGACCTCGTCGGCGCGAGCCACGTCGGCCGGCACCCCGCCGATACCCCAGCCTTCCGGCGGGAACTGCGTGATGTAGGTGCGGACCCGCTCGATCGGCGTATCCAGGATCTCCGCGACCAGGGCGGCGACGCGGCTATGCAGCTCGCGGATCTTCTCCGGCGGGCGGCCTTCCATGATGTCGATGCGGACTAGCGGCATGCCTGCTCCTCAGTAGTCGTTCCCCGGCTTGGGGCTGGCGGCATAACCGCGCTCGGCGTAGGGGTACCCGGCGAGCTCAAGCCGGCCCAGGCCGGTCGCCTGGGGCGATGCGTAGTACGCGCGGATCTCCGTGATCAGCCCGCTGGCCGGGTCGAAGTGGTACCACTCGTCGCCGCGCAGCACCACGCCGGCCTTGGTCTTCTCGTGCGTCCACTCGATCACCGCCCGGTCGGTGTCCGGGTCGCAGATAACCTCGTCCACGGTCCAGTGCGAGCCCAGCGTCCGCACCGCCCAAGCCCACTTCGCCCCGATCGTCTCGCCGCCGCGGAACGGTCCCTCGTACATGTCCGGCGGGAAGTAGTGCACCGCGCCCGGGGCGAAGTACTTGGCCACCGCATCCGCGTCACCCGAATTGCAGGCGTCGAAGTATCCGCGGATGATCTCTTCCATCCGCTGGGCCTTGGCGGTCCGGTCACTGATGTGCGCGTCTGTCACACGACCGAGCCTAGGTGGTCACCGCCCGGCCTTCGAGAACTTGTTCCGCATGCAGAAACAAGCCTGATCACCCAGCGGTTCAGCGTAGGTGCTCACCGGCGGGCGCGACTCAGCGGCCGTCGCGTTCGCGCAATGCCCGGACGTCCTCGGCGATCCGGAACCTGACGACGAAGGACTCTAGGACCAGTCGCCAGAATGCCATCACGATGATGATGAACAGCGGGTCCCCGATGATCAGCGTCAGGAAGCCGAACAACCTGCTCCCGCTGAAGGCGGAGACCGTGAAAACGAGCGCGCTGAGCACGGTCAGGATCAGGATCAGGACGTAGAGCACCTTGATGATCTTGGTGGTCACGAAGGAGGTGAAGCTGAAGTCGAAGAGCGCGCCGAGGAAGCCCCTCGCGTCCGCGGCCTGCGTCGCCGCCATCGGCGACATCCCGGCTGGCGGCGGGCCCATCGGCGGTCCGGCAGGCGGCGGGGCACCCATCCCCGGGCCGCCCTGTCCCCGCCCGCCCTGTCCTGGTGCGCCTTGTCCCGGTGTGCCCTGCCAGATCGGGGTGGTTGGTATCCCCGGACCCGCTGCTCCCGGGCCCGGCATTCCCGGGCTCGGCATCCCCGGACCGGGCCGTGCGGCGCCCGCCCCGCCCTGGCCAGGCGTCCCGTAGCCCGAGCCTGCCTGGCCGGGCATTCCCGGGCCTGGCCTGGGGGAACCGGGTGCGCCCGCGCCGTAGTACTGCTCGCCGGCGTACTGCTCGTCAGGGTCGTAGCCGCGGCTCCAATCATCGGGCCGGCTCGGGCTGGATGATTGATCTGTCATTAATCCCCCTACAGGGACTTGCGTCATTTCTGGGCAACCATACCCGCCCCGCTGCCCCGCCGCCCGCTGCCCCGCCGTACGGGGCACGAACATCACCGCCGGATCACCGCGGCTTCTTACCCGGCCCGCATCCGGAGTCCGCGGGGCGTGGGCCGGAACCCGGCCGCCTCGAGGGCCTGCGTCAGCGGCGAGTCACCCCCGGCCCGCTCCCCATCGGCGCGCTCCACGGTCAGCCGCCCGAGTGCGCCGGCGCGGACGGCGGCGGCCAGCGTGACCGCGCTGGCCGCCAGTCGTTCGGGATCATCGGTCCAGGACAGCAAGGTCCGGCCGCCACGCTCGACGTACAGGACCAGCGATCCGTCCACGAGCACGACCAGTGCGCCCGCCTTGCGGCCCGGCCGATGCGAGGCGACCGTCTCGCCGGGGCGGTCGGGCCAGGCCAGCGCCGCCCCGTAGGGCTGAGCCGGGTCCGCCGCGGCAAGCACCATTGCTAGCCGGGGGGACGACCCCCCAAGACCCCCCCGATCCTGGGGGGGAACCGTCCCCCCCAGACCCCCGCGGCCCCCCCGGACCCCCCTTGGGACCCCCGCGGGGTCCGCAAGAGCGCGCATCCGGTCCACCGCCCCGGGCAGCGCGAACTGCGCCCCGCCGAGCCCTTCGACGAAGTAGCCGCGGCGGCACTGCCCAGCCTCCTCCATTGCGCGCAGTACCGGGTACACCGCGGCGAATCCGCCCGTGATCCGCTCGGCGGCCACCGCGCCCCTGGTCAGCACGCCGTGCCGGTCGAGCAGCGTCAGCGCGAGCGCGTGCGCCCGCACCGTCTGATCGGCCCCTGGGTCGGCCCCGTGGTCGGCCCCGCGGTCGACACTGCCATCCGCTGCCCCGGCGGTGCCGCGGCCGGGCAGCAGCGACCACCGGCCGCTGACGGTCGGCGGACCGGTGCGCGTCGGCATGGACGGCCGCCCGAAGCCGTAGCGCCGGCCGGGAACCCCGCCGGGACGCGGCCGGGGCGCAGACCCAGTAACCCGTGCGGGCGCGGCCGCCCGGCGTGGCTGGCTGCCGAGCAGCACGCGGAGCGGGGCGAGCGTGTCGTTGGTGAGCAGCCCGGCCCACACCAGATCCCAGATCGCGTCGGCGACCTCGCCATCGTTAGGCCGCTGAGCGGCGGGAAGCTTGCCGTCGAGCAGGGTCATGACCCGGTCGCTGAGCATGCGGAAGAACAGCGCGCCACCCCCGCTAAGCGCCTCGAGCACGGCCCGATGCAGCGGGGTCATGCTCACCTCGCCCGGTTCGGGCAGCAGCAGCGGGGCGCCGTCGGCGGGCGCGAGCACCAGCCAGCCGTCGCCGCCGGGCAGCGCTCCGGCCCCGGACCAGACGATCTCGCCCGCCGAGGTCAGCTCGTCGAGCAGCGCGGGGGAGTAGCCCGGCACCCGGCCGGGCAGCACCAGCGTCTCCAGCGCGGACGCAGGCAGCGGCGTCCCGGCCAGCCGCTCGATCACCTCGAGCACCGCCCCCGCGTCGGCCCGGCGCCTCTCAGGCCCAGCCCCGCCCGCCCTGATCCCGTGCCAGGCGGGCAGGAACCTAGCCAGCACCTCGGGCGGCACCGGCTCCGCCTCCTGGCGCAGCCGGGCCAGGCACCGCCGCCGCAGCAGCCGCAGCACCTCGGCGTCGCACCACTCAGTAGGCCGCGGCGTGGGCAGATGCCCGTTGGCGGCGGCCTGCGCCCCATCAGCTTGTCCCGTGGGCAGGAACTCACCCTCGACCACGCGGCCCGCCGCCGCGAGCCGCCGCAGCGTCAGCGTTATCACCGCGACCCCGAGCCCGTACCGCTCGGCCACCACGTCGGCGGTGAACGGGCCGTGCGTCCGCGCGTACCTGGCCATCAGGTCACCGAGCGGATCGGCGACCGGCTCGGTGAACGCCTCTGGCACACCAAGCGGCAGCGGCACGCCGAGCGCGTCCCGCAGCCGGCCCGCATCCTCGATCGCGGCCCACATCGGCCGCCCGGCGATCCGAACACCGATAATACGGCGGGCCGCCGACAATTCCTCGAGCCAGCCGGCCGCGGCCGAGCCGTCCACGCACCGCTGCGCCACCTCATCGGCGGTCAGCGGGCCGGCGGTTCGCAGCAGGTCGGCCACGTCCTCCAGGTCGCGGCCGCGGCGGGCCGGGGACAGGTGCTGCAGGTCGCGCTCGGTGTCCGCGATGACGGCGGGGTCGAGCAGCTCGCGCAGCCCGTCCTGGCCGAGCAGCTCGGCCAGCAGCGCCGAGTCCAGCGACAGGGCCTGCGCCCGGCGTTCGGCCAGTGGCGCGTCACCGTCGTACATGAACGCGCCGACGTAGCGGAAAAGCAGGGATTTACCGAACGGGCTGGGTGTCGACGTCTCGACTTCCACGATCCGCACCCGCCGGGCGGCGATATCCCGCAGCAGCGCGGTCAGCGCAGGTACGTCGAAGACGTCCCGCAGGCACTCCCGGATGGTCTCGAGCACGATCGGGAACGCCGGGTACCTGCTCGCCACCTCGAGCAGCTGCGCGGCGCGCTGCCGCTGCTGCCACAACGGCGTGCGGCGGCCGGGCTGGCGGCGCGGCAGCAGCAGCGCCCGGCTGGCGCACTCGCGGAACCTGGACGCGAACATCGCGCTGGCGCCGACCTCGGCGGTGATCAGGTCGCCGACGTCGTCCGGGTCGAGCAGCGCGATCCCGGCCGGCGGCGGCTCATCGGAATCGGGGACCCGGATGATGATCCCGTCGTCGGTATGCAGAGCCTGCACGTCCATGGCGCCGTACCGCTCGCGCAGCCGGGCCGCGATGGCCAGCGCCCACGGCGCGTGCACCCGGTCCCCGTAGGGGCTGTGCAGCACCACCCGCCAGTCGCCGAGCTCGTCGCGGAACCGCTCCACGACCAGGGTCCGGTCATCGGGCACGTAACCGGTGGCCGCGCGCTGCTCGGCGAGGTACCTGAGCAGGTTCCGCGCCGCCAGTTCGTCCAGGCCGGCCTGCAGCAGCTTCTGGGTGGCCTCGTGCTCCCCACCCACCTCCCCTTCCCCCTTCATGGCCGAAAGCTCGCGGCAGAACGCTCCGATGGCCCGGCCGAGTTCGGCGGGCCGGCCCGGGGTGTCGCCGTGCCAGAACGGCAGCTTGCCCGGCTGGCCGGGCGCGGGCGTGACCAGCACGCGGTCCGGCGTGATGTCCTCGATCCGCCATGAGGTGGCGCCGAGGACGAACACGTCGCCGACCCGCGACTCGTACACCATCTCCTCGTCGAGTTCCCCGACCCGCCGTGGCTGTCTGCTGCTGTCGGACGCCAGGAACACACCGAACAGGCCGCGGTCGGGAATGGTGCCGCCGTTGGTGACGGCCAGCCGCTGCGCGCCCGGCCTGGCCCGGATGGTGCCCGCCACCCGGTCCCAGACGATGCGGGGCCGCAGCCCGGCGAAGTCCTCGCTCGGGTAGCGCCCGGCCAGCATGTCCAGCACCGCCTCGAGGACCGGCCTGGTCAGGCCGCCGAACGGCGCGGACCTGCGGACCGTCCGCTCGAGCTCGTCCACCAGCCAGTCGTCGACCGCCGTCATCGCCACGATCTGCTGGGCGAGCACGTCGAGCGGGTTGTGCGGGATCTTCAGTTCCTCGATCTGGCCCGCCCGCATCCGCTCGGCCACCACGGCCGCCTGGACCAGGTCGCCCTGGTACTTGGGGAAGATGATGCCGCGGGAGACGTCGCCGACGTTGTGCCCGGCCCGGCCGACCCGCTGCAGGCCGCTGGCCACCGACGGCGGCGCCTCGACCTGGACGACCAGGTTGACCGCGCCCATGTCGATGCCGAGCTCCAGGCTGGACGTGGCCACCACCGCGGGCAGGCCGGCCTTGAGCGCCTCCTCGATCTCGGCGCGCTCCAGCCTCGACACCGAGCCGTGATGCGCCCGGGCGACTTCCAGCGGCGCGCCCGTGGTCGCTCCCGCCTGTGCCATGACCTGGGCCGGGGCATGGACCGCGGCGGACAGGCCCGGTTCGCCGATTCCTTGCGCCCGCTCGACCGCCAGCTCATTCAGCCTGGCGCACAGGCGCTCTGCCAGGCGCCGCGAGTTGACGAACACGATCGTGGACTTGTGCTGCTCGATCAGGTCGAGCACTCGTTCCTCGACGTGCGGCCAGATGGAGCGCCTGGGGGCCGGGTTATTCTCGTCATCGCCGCCGCGGCCCGGCGCGGTGTCCAGCTCGGTCATGTCCTCGACCGGGACGACGACCTGCAGCTCGATGCGCTTGGGGCTGGGCGGCTGCACGACGGTGACCGCGCGAGTGCCGCCCAGGTACGTAGCCACCTCCTCGACCGGCCGCACCGTCGCGGACAGGCCTACCCGCTGAGCGGCGCGACCCCCCGGCCCCGCGTTCCGGGCGTCCTGGCGCCCCGTATTCTGGCGCTCTGTAGTCTGCCGCAGGGCGTCCAGACGTTCCAGGGATAGCGCCAGGTGCGCGCCGCGCTTGTTACCCGCGACCGCGTGCACCTCGTCCACGATGATCGTCTCGACCCCGCGCAGCGTCTCCCTGGCCTGCGAGGTGAGCAGCAGGAAGAGCGACTCCGGGGTGGTGATGAGGATGTCCGGCGGCTGGCTGGCCAGCTTTCTGCGTTCCTCGGCGGCGGTGTCACCGGTGCGCACCGCGACCCTGATATCCGGCTCTTGGTAGCCCAGCCGGTGCGCGGCGTGCCTGATCCCGGTCAGCGGCGCCCGCAGGTTCCGCTCGATGTCTACCGCCAGCGCCTTGAGCGGGGAGACGTAGAGCACCCGGCAGCGCAGCTTGGGGTCTGCGGGCGGCGGCAGCGCCGCCAGCTTGTCGATGGCCCACAAGAACGCGGCCAGCGTCTTGCCCGAACCCGTCGGCGCGACGACCAGCGTGTCCTCGCCGTTTCCGATCGCCCGCCACGCCCCAGCCTGGGCCTGCGTCGGCTCGGCGAACGCGCCCTCGAACCACGCCCGGGTGGCCGGCGAGAACCCGTCAAGGGAGCTTCCGGTCATCTGGCTCCCGGTCGCAGGTGACTCTACTGGCATGTTTCCATAGTGCCTTGTCCCACCGACATTCCGGTCAGCGGTGCAGTAGTCTCGGCTGCACTCAGAACGAGAACGCGACGTGGCGGAGTGGCGGCATGAGGTTGTCCCGGCGGGCGCCGCAGGCGGCGGCGCTCATTGCCGCGGCCCTGCTGGCGGGGTGCGGCGCTGGTTCGCCCGCCCCATCGCCGTCGGCCACCAGGGCCAGTGCCACCGCGACCGGATCGCCGCAGCCGCCCGCCAAGCCGGCGGGCAGCGCGGTTCGGCAAGCCAGCGCGGCCCCGTCCCCAGCCTCGCTGCCGGTGGCGCCGGGCGCGGGCGCCCGGCCGCAGACCAGTGCCTTCCCCCACACCGATTCCGCCGCCTTCCGCGACGCGATGACCGATCTGTGGCTGGCCGTGACCACCGGCAACTCGCGCTTCGCCCGGCCCGCCTTCTTCCCGGAGGCCGCGTACGGTCAGCTGAAGGCCATCCCCTATCCCGAGGAGGACTGGCAGGACCGGCTGTGGTACGACTTCGGCCTCGACGTCGACGCGGCCCACGGCCTGGTGGGCCGGGGCGCCCGGCTGGTCCGGGTCATCGTGCCGGCCTCCGAGGCCGCCTGGGTGTATCCGGACGCCTGCTACAACTCGATCGGCTACTGGCACGTCGGCGGTGCCCGGGTCGTCTACACCGAGCACGGTCAGGAGCGGTCGTTCGGCATCGCGTCGCTGATCTCCTGGCGTGGCGTGTGGTACGTGGTGCACTTCGGCGAGGTCCTGCGGCCCGTGGTGACCGGAGTCGTCGATCAGCCCGCTGTCGGCGAGGGCATCCCCGGCCCGCCAGGCGGCTGCTGACTCGGATCGCGGCCAGGATCCCGCCCGCATTATCGCGCAGACGATGTGCACGCATAAACTGCGCACAATCGCGCAGATGGCTTGCGCGTTTCTGGAGAGGTCCGATCGCGTGTCCAAGTATCAGCGCTGGAATGAGCTGCTCGATCTGCTGCCTGGCGACGGGCAGATCACCGTGGCCGAAGCCGCCCAGGCGCTAGGCGTGTCCGAGGCCACCGTCCGCCGTGACCTGGATGAGCTGGCCAAGCAGCAGCTGGTGACCAGGACCCGCGGCGGCGCGACGGCCGGTCATGTCTCCTATGACCTGCCGCTGCGGTACAAGACCGCGCGGCACGCCCCGGAGAAACAGCGCATCGGCCGGGCGGCGGCCGCCCTCGTCGCTCCGGGGTCGGCGGTGGCGCTCAACGGCGGCACCACCACCAGCGAGGTGGCCCGAGCCTTGGCCACCCGGCCCGATCTGCAAGACGGCACTGGCGCACCGGCCATCACTGTGGTGACGAACGCGATGAACATCGCCAGCGAACTCGCCGTCCGCCAGCACATCAAGATCGTGGTGACCGGCGGGGTGACGCGCGGCCAGTCGTACGAGCTGATCGGCCCGTTCGCTTCCCTGGTGCTGGCCGAGCTGACCCTGGACTGGGCCATCCTCGGCGTCGACGCGCTGAACCTGCGAGCCGGGGCGACCGCGCATCACGAGGGCGAGGCCAGCATCAATCGCCTCATGGCCACCCGCGCGGAGCAGGTGATGATCGTGACCGACAGCTCCAAGCTCGGCCAGCGCGCGTTCGCCCGGGTGTGCGCCGTGGACGAGATCGACATCATCGTCACCGACCGCGACGCCAGCCCGGAATCGCTGGCCGCGTTCACCGAACGCGGCATCCGCGTCGTCACCGCCTAGCTCGCGCGGTTCCGCGCTCAGCCCCCTCTGCACCCGTGGTCTCCCTGCACCCGTGGTCTCCCTGCAGCCGTGGTCTCCCTGCAGCCGTGGCCTCTCTGCACCAGCCCGCCCTTGCTCGCCATTTCATGCGCAACCTGACTGTTCTATAATGCTCAAACAAGGCATGTATCGATCAAGAGCATGCATAATAGATGATCGATGGGAGCCCGTGATGAGCTATCTGACGGACGAGATCGCCAGCCAGCCCGGATGCTGGTCCAAGGCGATCGAGACGGCGGATTCGGCGGACTCCGCGCTGCCCCGCCCGGGGGAGCGGGTCGCCGCGGTCGGCTGCGGGTCTTCGCTCAACGTCGCGCGCTGCTACGCCGCCCTGCGCGACGCCGCGGGCCACGGCGAGACCGACGCCTTCCCGGCGTCGGAGGTGCCTGCCAGCCGGCGGTATGACCGTCTGGTGTTCATCTCCCGGACCGGAACCACCACCGAAGTGCTCGATGCCCTCCGCCGCGCCCCGCGGGACACGCCGACGACCGCCGTGACCGCCGACCCGGACGCGCCGCTCGCGCGCCAGGCCCGTCACCTGGTGCTGCTCGACTTCGCCGATGAGCGCTCCGTGGTATCCAGCCGGTTCATCACCAGCGCGATCGTGCTGCTCCGCGCTCATCTGGCTGCCCATGCCGGGGCCGGTCTCGGTGCGGACATCCGCGCGCTGCCCGACGCCGCCGCGCGCGAGGTGGCCCGCCCGCTGCCGCCGGAACTCGCCGAACGCACCGAGTTCACCTTCCTCGGCCGGGGCTGGGCCGCCGCGGTGGCCGACGAGGCGGCGCTCAAACTGCGCGAGGCCTCGCGAACCTGGGCCGAGTCGTACCCGGCGATGGAATACCGGCACGGCCCGATCAGCGTCAGCGACGAGAACACCGTCGTCTGGGCGCTCGGCGAGGTGCCGGCCGACCTGCTGGCCGACGCCCGCCGCACCGGGGCCACGGTGATCACCTCGGACGCCGACCCGCTCGCCGGGCTGATCGGAGCTCAGCGGCTCGCCGCCGTGCTCGCCGAGCGGAAAGGCATTGACCCGGACCAGCCCCGAGCCCTGTCGCGTTCTGTCATTCTGGCGTGATGCACCCGGTCCCGGCCTCCGCCCGGACCGCCACCCGTCTCCGCCTGCTGACCGGCGGCCGCGTGGTGACGCCCGAAGGGGTGCTCAGCCCCGGCTGGATCCGGGTGGCCGGGAACCTGATCGACGCGGTCGGGCCCGGTGCGGCGAAGCCACCGCTGCCGCCCGGGCTTCCCGTCACCGACCTGCGCGGGCACTGGGTGCTGCCCGGCTTCGTCGACATGCACGTGCACGGGGGCGGTGGCGCGTCGTTCACCGAGGGACCGGCCGACGACGCCAGGCGTGCCGCGGAGTTCCACCGCGGGCACGGCAGTACAACCGTCGTGGCCAGCCTGGTCACCGCGCCGCTCGCCGACCTCGAGGCCCGGGCCGCGATGCTGGCCGGGCTGGCCGGCCAGGGCGTCATCGCCGGGATTCACCTAGAGGGGCCGTTTCTGTCCACGGCCAGGTGCGGTGCCCAGGATCCGCGGCACATGCTCGCTCCCGACGTGGCCGCCTTCGAGCGCCTGCACACGGCGGCCGCGGGTCATCTGCGCGTCATCACCATCGCCCCCGAACTCCCCGGGGCGGCCGGCCTGATCAAGGCGGCGGCGCGAGCCGGCGTAACGGCCGCCGTCGGCCACACCGACGCCACCGCGGACATCGCCTCGGCCGCCGTCGACGTCGGCGCGACCCATGCGACCCACCTGTTCAACGGCATGCGGCCGCTGCATCACCGCGAGCCGGGGCCCGCCGGAGCCCTGCTCGACCGGGACGAGGTCACCTGCGAGGTGATCGCCGACGGCGTGCATCTGCATGACATCGTGATCCGCCTGGCGGCCTGCGCCGCCGGCCCAGGTCGGCTGGTCCTGATCACCGACGCGATGGCGGCCGCCGGGATGCCGGATGGCAGCTACCGGCTCGGGTCGGTGCGGGT
This sequence comes from uncultured Actinomycetes bacterium, assembly GCA_963769715.1. Lineage (GTDB taxonomy): Bacteria > Actinomycetota > Actinomycetes > Streptosporangiales > Streptosporangiaceae > Palsa-504. The sequence continues at coordinate 101,910 of CAVYNE010000031.1, read as the reverse complement.
CGACGTGGCCGGGGGAGTGGCCCGCCTCGCCGCAGGCGGCGAGCCCGGTGCGGCAGGCGCCAGCGCCAGTGCGGCCGGTACCAGTGCCGGTACGGTCGGCGCCATCGCCGGCTCGACCGCCACCATGGCCGATGTCGTCAGGCATGCCGTCGCCGCGGGCCTGCCGGTAACCACGGTGGCCGCCGCGGCGAGCACCACCCCGGCCCGCGTGCTCGGCCTCGGCGATCGCACCGGCGCCCTGCGCGCGGGCCTGGACGCCGACCTGGTTGTCTGCGACGAGGAGTTCGGGCTACGCGCGGTGATGCGGCAGGGCGAGTGGCTAGCCGGGAATCCCTGAAACCGGGATCAGCTCGCCGCGCGCACCGAACCGGTGAGCTGCCCGCTTACGGCGCGGACCTCGCACACCACGGTGCGCTCGCCGGCCTGCCAGGCGGCCTGGTTCGGGTAGACGTATTCCTGGCTCAGATCGGCGGTCGCGAGCTGCGGGTTCAGGTAGCTGCCGAGTCGGCTTTCGCAGCCGTTGCCCGCGTCTTGCTGTACCGCCGAGTCGCCGGGCCAGGTCCCCTTGGGCAGGCTGAACGCGGCGAACACCTCGGCGTCGTGCGGGGTCGCGCAGGACAGCACGGTGACGTTGAGGCCGTTTCCGGTGGAGTTAATGCACTCGCCCGGCCGTAGCCCGAACACGGCGGCCGGCCGGTAGGTGATCACCGTCTTCGGCTTGAACCCGTGAGTGATCACGGCCAGCACGCCCACCGCCGCCCCGACGAGGGCGATGACCCCCAGGATGATGCCCGCCACCGCGAGCAGACTGACATTCCGGCTCTTCTCCTCCGCGTCCCAGTCCGGCTCGACCGTTCTGGCCAGCTCCGCGTATTCGGCCAGTTCCGCGTCCGCGATCCCAGCTTCCGCCGCCTCGCCCTCCGCCGGCTCCCGTTCGGTCAGCTCCCCTTTGGCTAGCCCCGCCTTCGCGTGATCTACCTTCGCAAGCTCCGTTTCCCCCAGGTCCGCTTCCCCGGGCGCCGCTTCCCCGGGCGCCGCCTCCGCGAGTTCCGCCTCCGGGTCCTCGGCCGGGACCGAGGCCAGCTTCCCCGCTACTGCCTCGGCGTGCGCCGGCCCAACCTTCACCGGTTCCCGAGGGATCTCCTCGTTCACCCCCGCAGGCGCGACCATCCGCCCTCCATCGTCCCCATTGCCCGCCACGACCGGCTCCGCTATGCCGGCTCTCTGGTCGGACGGCGCACGACCAGGATCGCGAAGTGCGCCCTACTGAAAGTATTTCCCACGTCGTTAATAACGACACATCGGGTTTAATAACGACACATCGGGCAAATGGTCTCCAAGTCGCCTGGCCTCGGTCCCGGCCAGCCAGTACCGGTTCATCGGCTGCGCAGGTCTGGTCCGGGCTCGGCAGTACCCTGGGCGACGTGCGGCTGACCGAATTCTGGGACCGGATGAACGCGCAGTTCGGCGACGTGTATGCGCAGAGTGTGGCCAAGGACTTCGTGTTCGACAAACTCGGCGGGCGCACGGTTGAGCGCGCTCTCGCGGACGGAGTAGACGCCAAGACCATCTGGCGGGCCGTCTGCGACACCTTCAAGGTGCCAGAAAACATGCGCTAGGCGCGCGGCGTGATGCCTAGCCGTTAGTCCCGTGGCTGCCGGCCAGACCCGCGGGAGCGGCGCCTCCCTGCAAGCACCAAAAGGCAAGAAGCGTAACCCGGCTGTTCCTGGAGAGGACAGCTGCTCTCGGAGACGGTGCCATCCTCTCCCGGCTGGGAAAGCCAGGGCCCGCGGCCGTCAGCGGCCGAGCGAGCGCGGAGTGTTGACCTTATCCGGCGCGACCCTGAGGATCACACGGCCGTGCGGGCCGACGGGCGCGGCGTAGTCGTGCCCGGTGTACTTGCGCGCCAGTTCGTCGATGTGCTGCCGGGCCTCGTCGCCGGTGACGGTCTCCACCACGTGTCCCCGGACCTCGGCCCAGTCGTAGGGGTCCTCGCCGTGGATCAGCACGGTGATGCGCGGGTCGCGGGCCACGTTCCTGGCCCGCTGCCGCTGCGGCTCGGTATTGACCAGGACGTGCTCATCGTCGGCGTCGACCCAGGTGAGCAGCGCCTGCGGCTGCCCGCTCGGCATCAAGGTCACCACGGTGGCCAGGTTCTTGCCCTTAGCGAGCCGGGTCACGTCCTCATCGAGCGGCATCACGGATCTCCTTCGCTGGTGGTCCTGGCTCCTGCCGATGTTAGACCCGCCACCTGTCCCAGACCGGCTCGGGTTCCAGGCCGGCTCGGGGTTCAGGCCGACTCAGGTTCCAGGCCAGCTCCAGGTCCCAGAACCCGCGCAGGCCTGCATTTTCCGGATTTCTGGCGCCGCTTTCGGCGTGTCGCTCATGATCGAATACACGTTCGCTCTATAGTGGTCGGGTGGCGGTGCTCTCCGGCCTCGAAAGGCCGGGGAAAACGGCCGCGAAAATTCCCTCGGGCCAGGCGCCGCGTGGTGCCAGGGGGAAATGTCGGTGGCGGCGCGTAACGTGTCCATCGTTAACCGCCGGGAGATGTCCGGCGGGACCGAAACTCAGACGACCTGGGCGGTGCGGGAGGTGCCCGCAGCCCCTTACCCCGGCAGGGAGTCCCCTATGGCACCAAACAGCAAGTCGAGCCCCGAGCGGGCGGGCGACAGGGAGAAGGCCCTGGAAACCGCTCTCCTCCAGATCGAGCGGCAGTTCGGCAAGGGCTCGGTCATGCGCCTCGGCGAGGAGACGCGCGTGCCGGTCGAGGTGATCCCGACCGGTTCGATCGCGCTGGACGTGGCGCTGGGCCTCGGCGGCCTGCCGCGCGGCCGCATCGTCGAGATATACGGACCGGAGAGTAGCGGCAAGACCTCCCTGGCCCTGCACGCCGTGGCGAATGCCCAGAAGGCAGGCGGGATTGCCGCGTTCATCGACGCCGAGCACGCGCTGGACCCGGACTACGCCAAGAGGCTCGGCTGCGACACCGACGCGCTGCTGGTTTCCCAGCCCGACACGGGCGAGCAGGCGCTGGAGATCGCGGACATGCTCATCCGTTCCGGTGCCATCGACGTCGTCGTCATCGACTCGGTCGCCGCGCTCGTGCCCAAGGCGGAGATCGAGGGCGAGATGGGGGACAGCCACGTCGGTCTCCAGGCGCGGCTCATGTCCCAGGCCCTCCGCAAGATCACCGGCGCACTGAGCCAGACGAAAACCACCGCGATCTTCATCAACCAGCTGCGGGAAAAGGTCGGCGTCCTTTTCGGCTCGCCCGAGACCACCTCGGGCGGAAAGGCGCTCAAGTTCTATGCCTCCGTCCGCCTCGACGTGCGGCGGATCGAGACACTGAAGGACGGTACCGAATCTGTCGGCAACCGCACCCGCGTCAAGGTCGTGAAGAACAAGTGCCTTGCCGAGGGGACACGGGTCTTCGATCCGGTGACCGGGCTAACTCACCGGATCGAGGAGATCGTCGATGGACGGCTTCCGGTCCACGTCGTGTCCGCCGACAAGAACGGCGAGCTGAGCGTGCGCGAGGTCCGGTCCTGGTTCGATCAGGGCGAGCAGGAGGTCATCGGCCTCAGACTGCGGGATAGCACCGAGCTGTGGGTCACGCCGGACCACAAGATCCTGACCGAGCGCGGCTGGCGCCTGGCGGGGGAACTCGCCCGTGGCGACCGGGTAGCACGGCCGCGTAGCTTCCTCGGCTTCGGCTCGGACGAGCCGATGCCGCCAGAGCACGCCAGGCTCCTCGGCTACCTCATCGGCGATGGCTATGTCGGCGGGAAGACGCCGATCCACTTCATCAACGTGACTGAATCCCTCCAGCAGGACGTGGCGAGGATCGCGTCCACCCTGGGTTGCGAGGCGAAACCGGCAGGAATCGGTGACGTAGCCCTTTCACACCGGCCGGGGGAGAAGAACGGCGTCCTCGAGCTCTGCCGTCGGGCAGGGATATTCGGGTGCCTGGCGCCAACCAAGAAGATTCCGCCGGAATTCTTCGCGCCCGAGGTCTCGGCGGAAGTCGTAGGCAACCTCGTTTTCGGCTACTTCGAATCCGATGGCTACGTTTCCCGAGAACAGACAGGCGGAATCCGGGTCGGCTTCTCGACAACCTCTGAGCAGCTCGCCTGGCAGGTTCACTGGCTGCTGCTGCGGTGGGGCATCGGTAGCAGTGTCCAGCGGCGTGACCCGCGCGCGCAGCGAGGAGGTCTTGTAAAGGGCCGCCGGGTATCTGGCAAGTACCCGTCATGGGAGGTGCGGGTCTCCGGCGTGGAGAACGTATCAGCATTCGCCGACGCGGTCCCGATGTGGGGACCGCGCGGTCAGGTTGTGATGCGGGAACTCGCCGCCCTTGACGGTCGGCACCGGGGATCGCAGCGGATCTACCTGGCCGGGGATGTCACCGAGCCCGTGCTCAGCCACCTGGAGCGACGGGGCGTGACTCCGCTGCTCGCCGCCCAGATGATCGGCGAGAGCGCGGGAGACCCGCGGGGCGGTATGAAGGTCGTGCTCGGCAACCCGCGCATGCGCCGTGACCGGCTGCAGCGGCTGGCCGACGCGCTCGACGATCCGTTCCTCGACCAGATCCTGGCCGATCAGCTCTGGTTCTCCCGGATCCGCGAGATCCTGCCCGCCCGGCGTGTCCGGACCTTCGACGTGGAAGCGGCGGACCTGCACAACCTGGTCGCGGAGGACGTCGTCGTCCACAACTGCGCTCCCCCATTCCGCAGTGCGGAATTCGATATTCTTTACGGTATCGGGATCAGCCGCGAAGGCAGCCTTATCGACATGGGCGTGGAGCAGGGGATCGTGCGCAAGTCGGGTGCCTGGTACACGTACGAAGGCGACCAGCTCGGCCAGGGCAAGGAGAACGCCCGCAACTTCCTGCACGACAACCCGGACATGGCCAACGAGATCGAGAAGCGGATCAAGGAGAAGCTCGGCATAGGCCCGCGCCTCGACGCCGACGCTGGCAGCGCCACCGCCAGCAACGGGAGCGGCAACGGTACCGCTCCGTCCAAGGCCGCCACCCCGTCACGGGACGCCGTCACCATCCCGGGTGTCGCGGTCTAGCCCATGACCCGCAACGGCCGGGCTTCAGGGTCCGGGGAAGCAGCGGCGTCCGAGGCAAAGGCCCGCGACGCTCAGGACCCTGAAGCCCGCGCCCGGCAGATCTGCCTGCGGCTGCTGACGGCTGCGCCCCGGACCCGGGCGCAGCTGGCCCGGGCGATGCACCGCGGCGGCGTCCCGGCCGAAGCCGCCGAGGCCATCCTCGTCCGCTTCGCCGACGCCGGCCTGATCGATGACGCCGCGTTCGCCCGGGCCTGGGTCGAGTCCAGGCACCATAGCCGCGGCCTGTCCAGGCGATCCCTGTCCGCCGAGCTGAGGCGGAACGGTGTCCAGAACGAGGAGATCCGCGAGGCCGTCGACGCACTGGACCCCGAGCAGGAAGTCGCCACCGCCAGGCGCCTGGTCGAGCGGAAGATGGCGAGCACCCGCGGCCTGGCCGAAACCCGCGCCCGCCAGGCGGCGGGCATGCTGGCCAGGAAGGGATATCCGCCGGGCCTGGCCTTCCGGCTGATCAGGGAAGTCATGCAGCACGAGGGCGCCGAAGCCGCCATCGACCTAGACGAGCTGAACGAGCCAGAGCCAGAGCCCGAGCCCTGGGACAACAGCCACGACCGCGACGCCGACTACTCCCTGTAACTCGCATCCCGGCGGCGACCAGAGATAGTCAGCCCGCGGCGACCTCTGGTCGCCGCCCCGAACGGCCCGTCCCGGCGCTCCGCGTCCCCCCGTCTTCGCAGGCAGCGCCGTGTGCGCCTAATGTCCGGTTGACGCACCGTTCGTGATGGTCGAAGATACTTTGCTTGATAAAAAGGTTATCAAGCCTTAACCTCACGGCAGCGAGATGTTGTCTCATCTGGCACAGAAATCCAGCGGAGGAGAAGCAGGAAGATACGGTGTGTAGCCGAAGCTGACGGGAAGATTCAGCTGACGGGCGGGTGTGGCGTGCGACCGCCCGCACCAGGGCATAAACCCATTACACCCTGGTGCCGAGACCTCACGACACAGTCACAACACAGGGTGCCCCGAGGGCTATGGACGGAAAGGGGTGGCCGTGAGCAGCGGATTGTCGCTCGCGTTCATGGTAATCGGGTTGCTCGCAGTGGTATTCGCGCTCGTGGTCGTCTGGCGCCGGACCCCGAGCGCACCAAAAGTCCAGCCCGGGAACGCGGACCGCAGCCAGCTCGATAGCGCCGCCCAAGAAGCCGGGCACATCCGGGCTCGCGCCGAGACCGAGGCCACCGGGATCCTCGACCGGGCCCGCCAGGAAGCCGAACAGGCCGCCCAGGGCCGCCGCGAAGTCGAAGAAGAGATCCGCGCGGTCAAGGACGAGGTGCGCGAGCTGCGCGGTGACCTCGAGCGCCGCGAAACCCGGCTGGCCGACCGCGAGCAGCGGCTCGACGAGGAACTCAAGCGGATCGAAGACCGCGCCCAGGCCCTCGCCCAGCGCAGGCACGACCTCGACCGCCGGGCCGCCGAACTGGACCGGCAGGACGCCGAGCGCAACAAGGAGCTTGAGCGCGTGGCCGGGCTGACCGCCGACGCGGCCCGGGGCGAGCTCGTCGCCACGATCGAGAACCAGGCCAAGCGGGAAGCGGCCCTGATCGTCCGGGATATCGAGCACCAGGCCAGGTCGGAGGGCGAGAAGCGGGCCCGCAAGATCGTCACCCTGGCCATCCAGCGGGTGGCCACCGAGCAGACCAGCGAGTCCGTGGTCTCGGTGCTGCACCTGCCCGGGGACGAGATGAAGGGCCGCATCATCGGCCGTGAGGGCCGCAACATCAGGGCCTTCGAGTCGGTGACCGGCGTCAACCTCATCATCGACGACACGCCCGAGGCGGTGCTCCTTTCCTGCTTCGACCCGGTCCGCCGCGAGATCGCCCGGCTCACCCTGGAACGGCTCGTCCTGGACGGCCGCATCCACCCGCAGCGGATCGAGGACGCCTACGAGCGCGGCAAGGCGGAGATCGAGCAGCTGTGCAAGCGGGCGGGCGAGGACGCGCTGGTCGAGCTGGGCATCACCGACATGCACGCCGAACTCGTCGATCTCCTCGGCCGGCTGCGATACCGCACCTCCTACGGGCAGAACGTGCTCAAGCACCTGGTCGAGTCGGCGCACATCGCCGGCATGATGGCCAGCGAACTGCGGATCGACCCGCTGCTGCTCAAGCGCTGCACGGTGCTGCACGACATCGGCAAAGCGCTCACCCACGAGGTCGAGGGCAGCCACGCGCTGATCGGCGCGGAGATCGCCCGCCGGTACGGCGAGCCGGAGGACGTGGTGCACGCCATCGAGGCGCACCACAACGAGGTCGAGGTCCGCACCGTCGAGGCCGTGCTTACCCAGGCCGCCGACGCGATCAGCGGCGGCCGGCCGGGCGCCCGCCGCGAGTCGCTGGAGATGTACGTGAAGCGCCTGGAGCGCCTGGAGCAGATCGCCGGCGGCCACGAGGGCGTCGAGAAGGTCTTCGCCATGCAGGCCGGCCGCGAGATCCGGGTCATGGTCAAGCCCGACCGGATCGACGACATCCAGGCCCAGGTGATCGCCCGCGACATCGCCAAGCAGGTCGAGGAGGAGCTCACCTACCCCGGCCAGATCCGCATCACCGTGGTCCGCGAGTCCCGGGCCACGGAATTCGCCCGTTAGCAAGGGGGGTCCGGGGGGATGGGTCCCCCCGGTCGCGGGGGGTTCCGGGGGTCGTCCCCCCGGGCTAGCACAGCGGCACCGGCGGGACGCCCGGCGGGATGAAGCCCATGATCTGGCCGTAGAAGGAAAGTTCAGCCTCCAGGCTGGTCACGATGTTCTCCGCCTTACGGAACCCGTGTGACTCGCCCTCAAAGGTGATGTACGCGTACGGGATGCCGTGCGCGGCCAGGTCCGCCGCGATCGATTCGGCCTGTGCGGGCGGGACGACCGGGTCGTCGAGCCCCTGCAGCAGCAGTACCGGGCAGGTGGCGTCGTTCACGTGCCCGACCGGCGCCCGTTCGGTGTACAGCGCGTCGCATTCCGGCAGCGGCCCGATCAGCCCGTCGAGATAGCGAGACTCGAAGTCGTGCGTCTGCTCCGCGAACCCCCGCAGGTCCGACACGCCGAAATACGATGCCGCCACCGCGAAAACGCCTCCGCTGGCTCCCTTCACCCCTTCGGCCACTCCCACACCGGAGGTCACGGCGGCCAGGGCGGTCCAGCCGCCCGCGGACCCGCCGCGGATGCCGAGCCGTTTCCCGTCCGCCTGGCCCGCTTCGGCCAGGGCCAGCGCGGCCGTCATCACGTCGGCCACGTCCACGATGCCCCACTGGCCGCGCAGTCGCTCGCGGTAGGCCCGGCCGTACCCGCTCGACCCGCCGTAGTTCACGTCGATGATCCCGATGCCGCGGCTGGTGAAGAAGGCCTTCTCCAGGTCCAGCCGGGGCACGACCTGGGCCGTGGGGCCGCCGTGCACCCAGACGATGTACGGCGGCCGCTCCCCGTCCGGGCCCCTGACCGCGGGGTTGGCCGGCGGGTAGACGAGCGCGTGCACGACCGAGCCAGCTGGCCCGGTCAGCTGGGCCGCCCGCGGCACCGGCAGGTACGCGGCGTCCGGCAGCGAGTCCGCGCTGCGGTTCAGTTCGCGGGCCGCCGCCGCGCGCAGATCCTCACCCGGAGCGGGAATGTCAACGCCGATCACGGTCATCGGCACCGTCGGGCCGCCCGCGATGCTGGCCACGGTCTGGCTGGCCGCGTACAGCTCGAGGACGAAGACGCTGTAGGGCAGGTCGAGGTCGGTGAGCTGGCCCGTTTCCGGGTCGAGCACGCCCAGCCGGGTTTGCCCGGTGCCATGCGTGACGGCGATGCGGCCGTCGCCGAGCACCGCGTACGGGCTCATGCCCAGCTGCCACAACGGGCCGGCGAACTCCTCCTCCCGCGGGCACAGGGCCCGCGGGAAGGCGATCAGGTCAGCCAGGTAGAGGTTCCACCATCCGGACCGGTCGGAGATCGCGTACAGGCTGCGGTCGTCGCGCCAGACCGGGGCCAGCACGGACTCGGTGTCGCAGCCCATGATCAGCTGCTGCTGGCTCTTGTCGCTGACCGGGCCGCCATCATCGAGCGCCGCGACCCGGAGTTCGGTGCCGTCCCACGGCATCCGGGGGTGATCCCAGCAGATCCAGGCCAGCCGGGTGCCGTCCGGCGACGGCGTCGGGTAGGCGTAGAAGTCCGAACCGGCGACCAGGATCCGGATCGCGGCGGGATCGTCCGCGGCCGAGCCGTCCAGCGGGACGGCCACGATCGCCCGAGTGATCCGGCCAGCCCCATCCTGGCCGGCCTCGTCCCAGCGAGCACGGTGCCGTTCCCGCACGCACCACACCTCGTCCCCGGCCGGGGAAAGCACGAAGTCGGCGAACCGGTCGGCGGCGTCCTGGTCCGGCGCCGGAGTCAGCGGTTCCGGCTCTGCTGGCCACGACTGGGCCGGTCCCGGCTGGGCTGTTACCTCACAGCGGTACAGCCGCTGATCGCCGAAGTTGGCGAATACGAACCCGCCCGGCACCGGCAGGTACGACTTGCCGCCGTACTCGTGGACCCGCGTCCTGGCGTTCCACGGCATCGGGAGCAGGTCACGGCTGATCCCGTCCGGTCCCTGGCAGACGACGGCCAGCCGCCCGCCCTGTTCGGGCCGCGACTCCTGCCACCACACCCCGGCGCCGTCGATGGTGGGAAACCACAGGCCAACCTGCCTGCGCGCGACGTCGGCGCCGTCGATGGGGGAGGGCCATTCGCCATAAGATGCCGTTTCTGTAGCCATTCGCATACAGATATCATGCCGGATCCGGTCCCGAAGATCACGGGCATCCGCTCTGCTCCCTATCCTGGCGCTCCGCTCCCTGTCCCGGCGCCCCTATCCTGGTCCTGTGGCAGCAGGCGGCAGGACATACCAGATCCGCACCTACGGGTGCCAGATGAACGCGCACGATTCCGAGCGCCTGGCGGGCCTGCTCGACGAGGCGGGCTACCAGCCGGCCGGCGACGGCGAGACCCCGGACGTGGTGGTGTTCAACACCTGCGCCGTCCGGGAGAACGCAGCCGACCGGCTGTACGGCAACCTCGGTCACCTGCTGCCGCAGAAGAAGAACGGCATGCAGATCGCGGTGGGCGGCTGCCTGGCCCAGATGGAGCGCACCCGGATCACGCAGCGCGCGCCCTGGGTCGACGTGGTCTACGGCACCCACAACATGGCCTCGCTGCCCGCGCTGCTCGAGCGGGCCCGGGTCAGGAACGAGGCGCAGGCCGAGTTCGCCGAGACGCTGGAGACCTTCCCCTCGCTGCTGCCCGCGCGGCGCGAGTCGGTCTACTCGGCCTGGGTCGCGATCTCGGTGGGCTGCAACAACACCTGCACGTTCTGCATCGTGCCGAGCCTTCGCGGCAAGGAGAAGGACCGCCGTCCCGGCGACATCCTGGACGAGATCCGCGCGCTGGTGGCCGATGGAGTGCTCGAGGTCACCCTGCTCGGCCAGAATGTGAACTCGTACGGGGCGGAATTCGGGGACCGGAACGCGTTCGGCAAACTGCTGCGCGCCTGCGGTGAGATCGAGGGCCTGGAGCGCGTCCGCTTTACCTCCCCGCACCCCAGGGATTTCACCGACGATGTCGTCGAGGCGATGGCCGAGACCCCGAACGTGATGCCCAGCCTGCACATGCCGCTGCAGTCCGGCTCGGACCGCATCCTGAAGGCCATGCGCCGCGCCTACCGCCGGGACCGCTACCTGGCCATCCTGGACCGTGTCCGGGCCAGCATCCCCGACGCCGCCATCACCACCGACATCATCGTCGGCTTCCCCGGCGAGACCGAGCAGGACTTCGAGGACACCCTGGACCTGGTGCGCCAGGCCAGGTTCGCCGGCGCGTTCACCTTCCGCTACTCCATCCGCCCCGGCACCCCGGCCGCCACCATGGACAATCAACTGCCCGCGGACATCGTGCAGGAGCGCTACGAGCGGCTCACCGCCCTGGTCGAGGAGACCACCTACGCGGAGCACCAGAAGCTGGCTGGCGCCACCGTAGAGGTCCTGGTGGCCGAGGGTGAGGGCCGCAAGGACGCCGTCACCCACCGGATGTCCGGCCGCGCCCGCGACAACCGCCTGGTGCACTTCACCCCGGCCCAGGCCGCCCCGCGCCCCGGCGATGTCGTCACCGTGACCGTCACCCGCGGCGCCCCCCACTACCTGCTCTCCGACGCCGCCCCCCTGGCCGTCCGCCGCACCCGCGCCGGCGACGCCTGGCAAGCCGCCGCAGCCGCCCCCGCAGCCTCCTCCACCGCACCGTCCCCGGCCGCCTCGGCCTTCGCGCCTGCCGCCAGGGTCCCCCTCCTGCTCGGCATGCCCGCCCGTCGCCAGCCGAATTAGGCAGCGCCTTTACAAAGCACGTCAGACGGTAAATGCTCGTCATCAAAGCGCGTTGAGAGGAGATGTCGCGCAAGGCTGCGCCAGGCGTGGCATAAGGGGGTGGAGTTACGTTGACCAGCACAGCGACGGAGGCGCCGGGGGCTTCCCCTGTATCAGGCGTCAAATTGCGCAAGAGCGTCGCCACGCTAACCGACGCGGATCTGGGCAGTCTGCGAGCGGCCCTGACCGCCATGCGGGGCATCTCGGATGACCGCGGATATCAGCACTGGGCCGGTATTCACGGCCTTCCGCTGCCGGGCTACTGCGTCCATAATGACGCCGCCGGGGTTCTCGGCAACCTTCCCGTCGGCCCGCTGTTCCTCCCGTGGCACCGGGCGTACCTGTATTTCTTCGAGTTGGCCCTGCAGGACCAGGACCCGGCCCATACGGTGACACTTCCGTGGTGGGACTGGACCACAGATCCATCTCAGCCGTCCGAGATTCCCGCCGCATATGCCGCCGAAACGAGCAACGGCCAGCCGAATGCGCTGTTCAGCGGGCCGATCGCCGCCATACCGGACTCCCAGTGGGAAGGCGATTCAGGGGCGCGGCAGAGCATACTCCAGCAAACCGGCATCGATCCCGGCTCGCTGCCGGCCGTGACCTTCCGTCAGCCGGGCGCCCTGCCCGGAGCCCCAACCGGGCTGCCAACACCCCAGAACGTGCAGGATGCCCTGGCGTCGTCCACCTTCGCCGATTTCAGCAATCAGGTCGAGCAGATTCACAATGGCGTGCACGTCTGGGTGGGCGGCACCATGAGCGAGATCCCCGTGGCCTCCTATGATCCGCTCTTCTACGCTCATCACGCGATGATCGACCGGCTGTGGTGGCTCTGGCAGCTGCAACACCCTGGCGCCGACCCGCCCGCACGGTATCTCAACTCGCCGCTTCCGCCATTCCCGAGCCTGACGGTGAGCGGGACGCTGGATATCAATCACCTTGGCTACGAATATGCCCTCGCCGAGGTGCCGCTGGAAGCTACCGCACCGGAACAGGCTTGAGCCATGCGACCATTCGTCTCGAAATCGATCGGCCTGACACCCGTCGATGTCGGCGCCGCCTACCGGCGGGCCGACCTGATCTTCGACGGCGTCGATCATTCAGGCCACTCTTACGCGCTGCGGGTCTTCTTCAACAACCCGGGCGCCACCGCGGATACCAATCCCTCCGCCGAGAACGGCTACGCCGGATCGGTCTACGTGTTCGGCCACGGGGGCTGTTTCGGTGACGAGGGCCATTGCGAGGTCCCCACCGGGCGGCGGCCTTTCGACCTGCGGCCTCCGCACCAGCTCACCCCGGCCAAGATGTGGCTCGAGGTTACCGGCGCTATGCGTCAGATCGCGCAGCGCGAGCAGAGTCTGGTCGTCACGGTGGTTCCCATGGTGCCGGGCGAAGCCGCCGGGGATGCGCCACTTCCGTTCCAGCGGGTTTCCCTGGTCACGTACGCCTGACAGCCAGACACCATAGGCAGCAGGCCGCGGGCGGCCTGGACGACCGCGTCCGGGCGGTCGATGGTCATCGTGCTGTGCATGGCGCCCTCGAGCGGACGGTACTCGCCGCGGGTGACCGAGGCGGCCAGCGCGGTGTACAGGCGGCGGTTGCCTTCGGCCATCTCGCGCCGGGATTTCCCGGACATGGCTAACCTCTCGCGAGACCGTGCAGGAAGTCGACCAGGCCGGCGAAGTACACCTCTTGGTCGTCGTACATGGCCAGGTGGCTGCCGTCCGGGCAGTACAGGTAGCGCCCTCGCGGCAGCCGGCCCGCCATCATCTCCATGTGGCCTGGGTCCATGGTGTCGTGCCGCGCACCGATGACCAGGGTCGGCACCTCGATCGAGTCCAGCTCCGCGGTCCGGTCCCAGTGCGCCAGGCTGGCTTCGGCGCTGATGCCGAGCTCGCTGGGACCTTGCATGGACACGTAGATCGCCGGGTTGATATGTGCGAAGGCACGCACCACTGGGTCAGGCCAGGCCTCGACCGGCATCCGCAGCACGTGATGGACGTAGTGCTGCTCGTTCAGCAGCTCCATATACCGCGGGTTCTCGATGTCTCCGCTCGCCTCGTACGACTTGATCTCGGCCAGCGCCCCCTGGTCCATCCTGGGCATCAGCACCTGCTCGGCGTAGGCGTTGTAGGCCGGGACGCTCGCCATCATGTTGGAGATTACGAGCCCGCGCAGGTGCTGCTGATAGTGCAGCGCGTACTCGATGGCCAGGATCCCGCCCCACGACTGGCCGTACAGGACGAAGTTGTCCCGGCCGAGCCCGAGGGCCTGGCGGACCTGCTCTACCTCGTCGACGAAGCGGTCGAGGTCCCACAGGCACGGCTCGTCCGGCTGGTCGCTGAAACCGGAGCCCAGCTGGTCGTAGTAGTAGTACTCAATGCCCGCAGCCGGCAGGTAGCTGTCGCAGGCCTCCAGGTACTCATGCGTCACGCCGGGCCCCCCGTGCAGGAGCAGCACCCGCAGATCGGGATTGTTGCCGGTCCGCTTCACCCACACCCGGTACCGGCCGGCCGGCGTGTCCACCGGGATCATCCGCGCGCCTCCGCTCAGCACGTCCTCCCGGCCGGAATTGTCCAGATAACCGCTCATGACCCGTGCTCCTCCTCGCGTGACCGGCACCCGCGCCAGAGGAGGATTATGCCAGCATGCGCAGGTTTCGCTCCAAGTAAGGCCATAGACAAAGCCGGGCCAGGCGGATCAGCGCCTGGCCCGGCTCGAACAAGACCGTTAGCTCGCTCCGGTCACCGCGAGATCGGCCTCGGTCCGCGGACCCTGCGGCCCGGCGATCTCGCCCGCGACCGGACCGGCGGGAGCCGGGATCCGGAGCAGCCGGGCCAGCCAGGACGGCAGCCACCAGTTGGCCCGGCCGAATAGGGCGACCAGCGCCGGGACGAGCAGGCAGCGGACGACCACCGCGTCGATGAGGATGCCTGCGCCGAGCCCGGTGGCCAGGATCTTCAGGTCGGTCTGCGGCCCGGTGGACATGGACAGGAAGCTCAGCATCAAGATCGCCGCTGCGCTGGTGACCAGGCGCCCGGTCCGGCCCAGGCCCTCGGTGACCGCGTGGCGGGCGTCGCCGCTGGCGTCGTAGACCTCCCGGATGCGGGTGAGGATGAACACCTCGTAGTCCATCGACAGGCCGAACAGGAAGGCGAAGACCATCAGCGGCACCCACATCGTGATCGCCCCGGTGGCCGGGATGCCCCACAGCGCGTGCGAGCCGTGCCCGTCCTGCCACACCCAGGTGAGCACGCCGTACGCGGCGGCCAGCGAGATCAGGTTGAACACCACGGCCTTGGCCGCCAGCAGCACCGAGCGGAAGGCCCGGGTCAGCAGCAGGAAGGTGGCGACGCTGATGATGGCGAGCATGAGCGGGAAGTCGCCGTAGACCGCGTGATCGAAGTCGATCAGCGATGCGCCGTCGCCGCCGATGCCGATCACGTGCGGGCTGGTCAGCAGCGCGTGCTCCAGCGCGGTGACGGTCGCCTGGCCCGCGGGCACGCTGCTCTCGGCGGCCGGGATGACGGTGACGATCGCCGTGTCGCCCCGCTGATAGTCCGGCGTGGCCGGCGCAACTGCGGCGTACACCCCGGGTACCCGCGCAGCCTCGGCCGCAACCAAGGCAGGCGCACCGGACGAGGAGGAGGTCAGCACCTCGGCCGGGGTGAGCACGCCGGAGGGGATGCCGTCGTCGGTCAGCGTGACCAGCGCGTCGTGGGCGGGGCCACTGGTGGCCTGTGCGGAGCTGCCGGGCTCGCCCAGGTGCAGGGACAGCGCAGGCAGCATCAGCGCCGCCAGGATGCCGAGACCGGCCAGCGCGGCCAGCCAGCGGTGCCGGTACACACCGCGGGCCCAGGCCGAGAACACCCGGCTGGCGCGGCGCTCGGTCCGCAGCCGCGGCCAGTCGAGCCGCGGGCCGACGGTGGCCAGGATCACCGGGAGCAGGGTGATGGCGACCGCCACCGACATCAGCGGCACCAGCACGCCACCGTAGCCGACGCTGCGCAGCATGGGCACCGGCAGGACGATCATCGACAGCAGCCCGATGGCCACGGTCAGGCCGGAGAACACCACGGCCCGCCCCGCGTGGTTCATGGCCTCGGTCACGGCGGCCACGTTGTCCCGGCCCGCCGCCCGCTCCTCGCGCCAGCGGCTGACCACAAGCAGCGAGTAGTCGATGGCCACGCCTAGCCCGATCAGCGCGATCAGGAACTCGACGATCTGGCTGACCCCGGTCACCTCGGTGAGCCCGCCGACGACCAGGAACGTGGCCAGCACCGAGATCCCGCCGATGATCAGCGGCAGCAGAGCCAGGAAGCTGGCGAACACCAGGGCCAGGATGACCAGCGCGCCGAGGGACCCGATCATTGCCTCGGCCATGATCCCGGTGCCCTTGGACGAAGACGGCTGCCCGTTAGCCAGCAACTGCGAGCCGGTCACCCCCACGTGCCAGCTCGCCGGTGCGGCGGCGGTGATGGCGCGGTCGATCGCGGGGCCCAGGTTGCTGCCGCCGAAGCCGGATACCGGGGCCGTGTAGACCAGCGCGAAGGTGGACCGGCCGTCGCTGGTGACGAACGCCGGGATGTGTGTGGTCGCGTAGTCCGCGATCCGCACGTCCGGAATCGCCCGGGCCAGGGCGGCGAACGCCCGCCCGGTGGCCGCGGCGGTGGCCGGGTCGGTTACCTTCTGCCCAGCCGGCACGGTGATCACCGGCAGGTACGGGGCCTGCGAGCCGCCGTTGCCGTACTGGCTGGCGATCTGGTTGTCGACCTTGAACGCCTGCCCAGGCATGGCGAAGTTGTTGGTCATCCGGTGAGTAGTGCCGCTGATAGTCATCACGCCGACGGCGGCCACGACGACCCAGAACAGGGCCACGAGCGCCTTATGGCGGAGTACGAAGCGGGTGAGCGCTGGCATCGCAGCCTCCGAGTCGAAGAGCCAGCGGCCGTTCCGCCAGCTACAAGCTCAAGACTGTCGCCCAGGCCCCCGGCCCGTCGTCCGGCGGCGGGTGACACTTGGCCGTACCGCCGCGGGACTAACCGCGGCCCGCGTACTCCCGGGGGAGTAGCCAGATGATCAACCGGGGGATGGCGACTTCGGCGCCCGGCATGCCTACGCTTACGTGCATGGACGGTGTGGCGGCGGCGTGGCGGCGGTGGATTAGCTCGCCGGTCAGGGACGCGATCCTCGCCGTGCTGGTGACCGTCCTGCTGGTGTCCGGCAGCCTCGGCGAAGGCGATCCGAAGAATCCCGCCGACCAGATCCAGTTCCGCGGCCACTTGGTGCCGCACCCGGGGGCCGCGGTATTGCTCGTCGCGGTCGCCTGCCTGGTCCTGGTCTGGCGGCGGCGCTGGCCGGTCGCCGTGCTCGCCGTCTCGGTCGGCGCTGTAACCGCCTACTCACTACTCGGCTACGTCAATGGCGCGGCCCTGGTCGCCCCGGTCCTCGCCTTGTACGCGGTGGCGACGCGGGTTAGCGTCCGCCGGGCGGTCGTGGCCGCCGTGGCGACGCTCGCCGTGCTGATGACGGCCACCGCGGTGAACAACCCGTTCGGGCATATCAGCGGCGGCGGATTCGACATCCTCCCTGGCATGGTCGCCGCGGCCCTGTTCGCCGGGATCGCGGTGGCGAACCGGCGCGCCTACACGGCGTCGATGCTGGAACGGGCCGAACAGGAGGCCCGCAGGCGGGTGGATGAGGAACGGCTGCGCATCGCTCGCGACCTGCACGACGTCGTCGCCCACACCATGGCCACCATCAATGTGCAGGCCGGCGTGGCGGCCCACGTCCTGTCCAGCCGCCCGGAGGCGGCCGCCGAATCCCTGCAGGCGATCAAGGCCGCGAGCAAGGAGGGGCTCAAGGAGCTGCGGACCATCCTGGACGTGCTGCGCCAGGCCGACGACGCCGACCCCACCCAGCCGACCCCGGGCACCGCCCAGCTCGAGGACCTCATCGCCGGGGCCCGCCGGGCCGGCCTGGAGACGACGTTCACGGTGACGGGGGAGCCGGTCCCGCTGCCGACCACGGTCGACCTGGCCGCCTACCGCATCGTTCAGGAGTCGCTGACCAACGCCATCCGGCACGCCGGCCCGGCCACCGCCGCGGTCTCGCTTGACTACCACGCAGGCGAATTGCGGATCGACGTCACCGACACCGGCCGCGGCCAGCCGACCGGGGCGGCCGCGGGCCGGAGCGGGGGCCACGGTCTGGCCGGGATGCGCGAGCGCGCCGCCACCGTCGGCGGCACGGTGGAGACCGGGCCTGGACCCGGCGGCGGCTACCGGGTCGCGGCCCGGCTGCCCTTCGGCGGTCAGTTCGCCGATCCGGCCCGGACTCGGGACATCGAAGGAGCACGCCCGTGATCCGGGTCCTGCTCGCCGATGACCAGGCGCTGATCCGGGCCGGGTTCCACGTGCTGATCGATGCCGCCGACGACCTTCAGGTGGTGGGCGAGGCCATCGACGGGGCGCAGGCGGTCGACCTGGCCCGCCGCGAGCGCGCCGACGTGATCCTGATGGACATCCGGATGCCTGGGGTAGATGGCCTGGAAGCCACCCGGCGTATCTCCGCCGACGACGACCTCGCCGGGGTCAAGGTGATCATCTTGACCACCTTCGAGTCCGACGAGTACGTCTACCAGGCCATTCGCGCCGGGGCCAGCGGCTTTCTGGTCAAGGACACCGAACCGGCCGACCTCATCCAGGCGGTGCGGGTGGTGGCCAAGGGCGACGCCTTGCTGTCGCCGAGCGTGACGCGGCGGCTCATCACCGACCTCGCCAGCCGCCCCGAACGGCCACCGCCCAACGACCGGGTGCTGGCCCGGCTGACCGACCGCGAGCGTCAGGTCCTCGGGCTGGTCGCCGAGGGCCTGTCCAACGACGAGATCGCCGCCCGCTTGTTCCTGAGCCCGCTGACCTCCAAGACCCACGTCAGCCGCATCATGACCAAACTAGACGCGCGCGACCGCGCCCAGCTTGTCGTCATCGCCTACGAAAGCGGGCTGGTGACCCCAGGCGGCCGCGACCGGCACTAACGCCCAGCCGGAGCCGGCCAGCCGGAGCCAGCCAGCCCGGAGCCAGCCAGCCGGAGCCGGCCAGCCCGGAGCCAGCCAGCGCCTCAGCGCAGCGGCCTGAAGAACGCGCGCACATCGCCGACGAGCAGGTCGGGGACTTCCATGGCCGCGAAGTGACCGCCGCGGTCGAACTCGGACCAGTGCACGATGTTGTTGGACAGCTCGGCGAAGCGCCGGATGGGCGGCGCGATCTCTCTCGGGAAGACCGCTACCCCGGTGGGCACGCCCGAGACGGCCGGGGGACCCCAAGCGCGCGACCGCGCGGTCTCGTAGTAGAGCCGCGCCGAGGATCCGGCCGTCCCGGTCAGCCAGTACAGCGTCACGTTGGTGAGCAACTGGTCGCGGTCGACCGCCTCGTCGGGCAGCCCGCCGTCGGTCCACTCGCCGAACTTCTCGGTGATCCAGGCCAGCTGGCCCGCCGGGGAGTCGGTGAGTCCGTAGGCCAGCGTCTGCGGCCGGGTCGACTGGATCGCGCCGTAGCCGCTCCCCGTGGACCGGAACCGGCGCAACGCCTCCAGGCGGCCCCTTTCCTGCTCGGTCAGGTCGTCCGGCTCGTCCGCACCATAAGGGAAAAGCATGTTCAGGTGCACGCCGACCAGGGGCCCGGGAGCGGTCAGGCCGAGTTCCCGGGAGATCGACGAGCCCCAGTCGCCGCCCTGCGCGCCGTAACGCTGGTAGCCAAGACGCTCCATCAACAAGGCCCAGGCCCGCGCGATCCGGCGCACGTCCCAGCCCCGGTCCCGGGTCGGCCCGGAGAACCCGTAGCCAGGGATGGACGGGACGACCAGGTGGAACGCGTCGGCCGGATCGCCGCCGTGCGCCGCGGGGTCGGTCAGCGGGCCGATGACGTTCAAGAACTCCACGATTGATCCGGGCCAGCCGTGAGTGATGATCAGCGGCAGGCCGCCCGATTCGGCCGAACGGACATGCAGGAAGTGGATCCGCTGTCCGTCGATCGTGGTGGTGAACTGGTCGAAGGTGTTCAGCCGGGCCTCATGGACCCGCCAGTCGTAGCCGGTTCGCCAGTACTCGGACAGCCCTCGCACGTACTCCAGCGGGATGCCGTAGTCCCAGCCCACGCCGGGCAGTTCGTCGGGCCAGCGGGTCCGGGCCAGCCGGTCCCGCAGGTCATCCAGGTCAGCCTGCGGGATCTCGATGCGGAACGGCAAAATCTCGGAAGCGGCTGATGAGGCTTGGTTGTTCATAGTCGGGTTCTACCATCGTGCACGGCTGGGGCAGGCGGAGCCGGTGAATGTCGGGCCGACCGGGAGTCTCAAGTAATGAGCACGTATTTCCGGCCGGACTACGGGCTCTGGCAGAGCAGGAGACCGCAAGCCTGTACAAGGGGGCATCATGCATCCGATGTTCGTGAAGCTGTACCTAGAGGCGGAAGCTGACGACGACGGGGCGGACAGGCGCCGCCGCGCGAACCGGGCTAGACGCCGTCAATCGCGCGCGGCGGTGCGGGTCATTGCTCGCGACCGCGACCGCCGGCCGCGGCCTGAGGCGGCCGCGGCCTGAGGCGGCCGCGGGCCGGATCAGCCCCCGTCGGCCAGGACCGGACGAAGCGCATCGAGGACGGCGGGGTCCTCGATGGTCGAAGGCGCCGCCTCCTCCTGGCCGTCGGCGATTCCCCGCATGGTCTTACGGAGTATCTTGCCGGATCGGGTCTTGGGCAGCGCCGCCACTACGTCGACCCGGCGTAGCGCGGCGACCGGCCCGATCTGGTCACGGACCAGCTGGACGAGTTCGGCGGACAGGGCGGCAGGCTCGGTGCTGACGCCCGCCTTGAGCACCACGAACCCGCGCGGTATCTGGCCCTTGAAATTGTCGTTGACGCCGATCACCGCGCATTCGGCCACGGCGGGGTGGCTGGCCAGGACCTCCTCCATCTGCCCGGTGGACAGCCGGTGGCCGGCCACGTTGATCACGTCGTCGATGCGCCCCATCACGTACAGGTACCCGTCGCTGTCGCGGTACCCGCCGTCGCCGGTGACGTAGAAACCGGGATGCTGCGACATGTAGGAGTCGGCGAACCGCTCGTCATCGCGCCACAAGGTGGGCAAGCATCCCGGCGGCAGCGGCAGCCGCACCACGATCTCGCCGGTCTCGCCCGGCTTGGCTTCCGCGCCGTCGGCGTCGAGGATCCGCACGTCGTAGCCGGGCACCGGCATGGTGGGTGACCCGGCCTTGGTCGGCATGGCCTCCAGGCCCATCAGGTCGGCAGCGATCGCCCAGCCGGTCTCGGTCTGCCACCAGTGGTCGATGACCGGCATGCCGAGCAGGTCGCCCGCCCACCGGTAGGTCTCGGGGTCGAGCCGTTCGCCGGCCAGGAACAGGTACTTCATTCCGGACAGGTCGTACTCGCGGGCCAGCTTGCCTTCCGGGTCCTCCTTCTTGATCGCGCGGAACGCGGTGGGCGCGGTAAACAGCGCCTTGACCCGGTGCTCGGCGATGACCCGCCAGAACGCTCCCGCGTCCGGGGTGCCCACCGGCTTTCCCTCGTACAGCACGGATGTGCACCCGGCTAGCAGCGGGGCGTACACGATGTAGGAGTGCCCGACGACCCATCCCACGTCAGAGGCGGCCCAGAACACCTCGCCCGGTTTGATGTCGTAGATGTTGTCCATGCTCCAGCGCAGCGCGACCGCGTGACCCCCGTTGTCGCGGACCACGCCCTTGGGCCTGGCCGTCGTGCCGGAGGTGTACAGGATGTACAGCGGGTCGGTCGCCTTGACGGGGACGCAATCGGCGGGTTCGGCCTTGGCCGCCGCCTCCGTCCAGTCCACGTCGCGGCCGGCCGTCAGGGCCGCGACCGCCTGCGGCCGCTGCAGGATCACGCAGTGCTCCGGCTTGCGTCGCGCCAGGTTGATGGCCCGGTCCAGGATGGGCTTGTACTCGATGACGCGGCTGACCTCGATGCCGCAGGAAGCCGAGACCAGTACCTTCGGCGCGGCATCGTCGATCCGCGTCGCGAGCTCGGCTGCCGCGAAGCCGCCGAACACCACCGAGTGCACCGCGCCGATCCGCGCGCACGCCAGCATCGCGATCGCGGCCTCGGGGATCATCGGCATGTAAATGATCACCCGGTCGCCCTTGTCCACGCCCAGGCCGCGCAGCAGCCCGGCGAACCGCGCGACCTCGTCCAGCAGCTCCCGGTAGGTATACGTCCGGCTGGTACCGGTGACCGGGCTGTCATAGATCAGCGCGGCCTGGTCACCCCGGCCGTCGCGGACATGCCGGTCCAGCGCGTTGAAGCAGGTGTTCAGCACGCCATCGGCGAACCAGTGGTAGAACGGCGGATTCGAGGCATCAAGCACCTGCGTGGGTGCGGTGTACCAGTCGATGCCCTTGGCCGCCTCGCCCCAGAATCCCTCGGGATCGGCCAGGCTCCGGTGGAACGCTTCCGCGTAGCGACCCATAACGTCATTCCCTTCCAGTCATCGCGGCCAGGTCAGTGCTTTGGCCGACGCCATCCTCCCCGGATAGCTACCCGCTTGACGGAAGGATGCTGCATCCCGGAGCGGCTGTGAAGCGCCAAAGGTCCCGACCAGACCCGGCCGAAGGTCTGTACCTGCCAGGTCCGCCAGTGACGGCACACTAGGGGGATGGGCGCGCACGTCATCGCCGTGGTGGGGGCAACCGCCACCGGGAAGTCTAGGCTGGCCATCGAACTGGCCCGCGCCCTCGGCGGCGAGATCGTGAACGCCGACTCGATGCAGCTCTACCAGGGCATGGACATCGGCACCGCCAAGGAGCCCGAAGCCGCCTGGCAGGGCGTCCCGCACCATCTGCTCGACATCTGGCCGGTGACCCAGACCGCGAACGTGGCCGATTACCAGAAACTCGCCCGCGCCGCGATTGAGGAGATCACGGCCCGCGGCCGGGTGCCCATCCTCGCAGGTGGCTCAGGCCTGTACGTCCGCGCGGCCCTGGACGACCTGGAATTTCCCGGAACGGACTGGGTTATCCGCTCCCGCCTGGAAGATGAGCTCACCCGGTTCGGCCCGTCGGCCCTGCACGCCCGGCTGGATGTCCTCGACCCGGCCGCGGCCGGCGCGATCCTGCCGAGCAACGGACGCCGGATCGTCCGCGCCCTGGAGGTGATCGAGATCTCCGGGCGCCCATTCACCGCGACCATGCCGGCCTACCAGCAGAACCGCCCGGCGGTCCAGATCGGCCTCACGCTGCCCCGCCCCGAACTGGACCGCAGGATCGCCGCCCGGGTCGACCGGATGTGGCAGGCCGGCTTGGAGGCCGAGGTGCGCGGCCTGGCCGCCCAGGGCCTGCGCGACGGCAGGACCGCCAGCCGCGCGCTCGGCTACCAGCAGCTGCTCCGCTACCTGGACGGCGAGTGGACCCTCGAGGAAGCCCGCCGCCAGACGATCAAGGCCACCAAGCGGTTCGCCCGCCGCCAGGAATCCTGGTTCCGCCGCGACCCCCGCATCACCTGGCTCGACGCAACCGCAGAAGAAACCCTCCCCGCCGAAGTCCTGCGTCACGCGGGCCCCTCATGATCACGAAAGGTTACCGTCGCGGGCCCAGCTACATCTGGCGGTCGAGCTGGTAAACACGCTTGGCATTGTCGGCGCAGAGCATCTGGGTCACACGCACCATAGTCCGTTCGGTATAAAGATTTTCATTGAGTCCTGTGCGCAGGAACGATGAGAGCGCGGACCGGAACAGCGCCGCGCCCAGGTAGTGCAGCTCGGGGAGCCCGAATGCATCCGAGGAATACAGGAACTTCCCGAATGGCGGGAGTTCGAGCGCCTCGGCCAGCAGCGCCGGAGCGCGCGCGCCCAGGTTGTGGGTGGCCAGCCCGGCGTCGACGTAGACGTGCGGGAACACTTGGGCCAGGTACCCGGCCTCGCGGTGGTACGGGTAGTTGTGCAGCAGCATCACCGGGACCCCGGTGGGCTGGATCGCCCGCAGCAGCGGCGTCAGCAGCAGCGGGTTGCAGCGGTGCAGGTCGACGTCGTTGTCCCCGTAGCCGACGTGGAACTGCACCGGCAGCCGCAGGTCTACGCCGCACCAGATGACGAACCGCTGCAGCGTCTCATCCGCCAGCCGGGGCGGACTGGACTCGGTAACCCGACAGGACGCCAGCCAGCGCCCGGCCGCGGCCGCGACCTCGGAGTCCGACGGCCGTTCGGCGCGCAGGTCCAGCCCGGTCCGGTAGGCGGCGATGGACTTCACGCCCACCGCCGAGGCGGTGCGGGTGGCCAGCGCGGACCGCACCGCGTCGGCGAAGGCGGCCGCGCTCACCCCGGCCGCGGCCACCTCCTCCGCGACCCGCTCGAGCCGGACGATCTCGTGCGCGGTCGCGCCCGCCAGGTCGGCGAGTTCGGCCGGAGAGGTCAGCGGCTCCGGCGTGAAGCCGGTGTCCACGCACAGCACGGACACCCCGGCGGCTACGAGGAACCGCTTGCTCACCTCGGTGGCGCCGAGCTCGGCCCGCCGGGCCACGTAGTCGCCGATCTCGGCGTGCGGCGCCAGGCCGAGGACGGGCGGGCAGAGCCGCCGGAACGCCAGCCCGGCCTGCGAGTCGAACACCGAGCCGCCCGGCCAGCCCGCTCCCTCGGTCAGCATCGACTCCAGCGTGGCCTCGTCCGCCCCCCGAAGCAGGACTCCGTGGCAGTGGTGATCGACCAGAGCCTGTTCAGCGACGCAGGGAAGCAGATCCGGCATTAAGACGCCCGCACTCAGCTGCCCCCCGCCTCGTCCTGCACGGCCGCGAGCCGGGGCCCGGACGCGGCGTCCTCGGTGCCGGGCGCCGCGATGCCCTCGCGGGCGGCCAGCGCTGCCCCGAGCTTGCGTGCCGTGCCCGGCGCGGCGATCACGGCCACGATGGCCGCTAGCAGCCAGGCGCCGGCCACCACCGGGAACCACGCGCCCGCGCCGGTCGGGTACGGGATCACGTTGCGGTACAGCGTGTAGCCGAGCACGATCAGCGCCGCGATCGGCACCACGATCTGCCACATCGGCACCGGCAGCCTGCGCCGCACGAACACCAGCATCGTGCAGCCGAGCGTGGCCAGCACATAGGCGACGAGCAAGATCAGCGTGCCGATGGCGCCGGACCAGAGGAAGCTGTCAAAGGCAGTGGCGTGGAACGCCGCCGTGTAGATGACCACGATGATGGCCGCCATGGCCACGATCGCGAGGGTGGCCCAGGCCGGCGTACCCCAGCGCGAGCCCTTGCCGAGCCCGCGCGCCCCGGCCGTATCCCTGGACAGCGCGTAGAGCAGCCGCGCCGCCGCGACCGTGGACGCCAGGCAGCAGCCGAAGGCGCTGACCGTGGTGCCGAGGGTGATCACGTCGCCGACCCAGTGGCCGACGTAGGACGAGCCCAGGTCGCCTAGGAGCGACGGCGAGTTGGTGAACGCCTTGACCCCGGCCGGGCCCGTGCCGAAGCCCATCATCTCGACCGCGGTCACGATCACGAAGTAGACGCCGCCGAAGATCGCCGTGCCGAGGATCGCCCGCGGGATGTCGCGGGTCGGCCGGTTGGCCTCCTCGCCCAGGGTGGCCGCCGCCTCGAACCCCGCGAACGACAGGAAGCCGAACACCACGCCGAGGAACAGCGCGGAGAAGCTCGTCCCCGGCGTCACCTGGAACACGCTCCAGGTGAAGTGCTGGTGGCCGGGGGCGGTCCCGGCCAGCAGCCGGACCAGCACCACCGCGGTGACGACCAGGATCAGCGCGACCGTGGTGCCCTCGACCGACAGCAGCACGCGCGAGCCGCGCCTGGCCGGCATGATGGCCAGCAGCAGTGTCAGCGCCAGCGCGACCGCGAGCAGGACGAACGGCGCCCACGAGGGTGGGTGCGGCCAGATGCCGACGGCTTGCAGGAACGCGGTCCCGAAGATGCCGGCCGCGCTCGCGGTGACGACGGCGTAGAAGGTGTAGGTGCCGAGCAGCCCCCAGCCTGCGACCACCCCGGCCCGCGGGCCGAGCGTGGCGCCGACGAACGCGTACACCGAGCCGGAATGATGGAAGTACTGGCACAGCCGGACGAAGGAATAGGCCACCAGCAGCACGCCAACCGCGGCGATGAGGAAGGTCAGCGGCACGGCGCGGCCCGCCGTGGTTGCGCTCGCCTGCGGGTTGATGTTCGCGGCCATGCTCGGCGCCATCAGCGCCACCGACAGGCCCACCGCTGCCCACACCGACAGCGAACGCTTAAGCCCAGGTGCACCAGAAGGGTTCGCTTCCATCTGTTCCTCCTCACTGTGCCCGATCCCCATAGTGTCCCTCCGGCCCGGCGGTCACGGAAGGGGCGAAAGATCCGTCCCGGCCGGAAAATCCCCGAGTGAACCATTTTGTGCCGTCGCGCGTCACTTAGGGTACGAACTAATTGTCAGGGGGTGACCTACAGTGACAGGTGCCTACCCGGTGCTTCACTTGGGTCCGGTCCGGACGACGCAGCCGTGGGCCCGTACCTACCGGGGCACGCCTGCGTCCGTACCGGAAGCGCGCAGGTTCGTCGGTGAGCTGCTGGCCGGCTGCCCGGCCAGGGAGACGCTGATGACGTGCGTGTCCGAACTCTGCGCCAACGCGATCGCGCACACCGCCTCGGGGCGCGGCGGCGTGTTCACGGTCGAGGTCGACTGCCCGCGGGACGGGGTGGCCAGGGTCGCGGTCACCGACGAAGGCGGCGGGTCCGTCCCGGCCGCGGGTTCCCTTGACCTGATGGCCGAAGGCGGCCGGGGGCTGGCCATGGTGGCCGCCTGCACGAGCCGCTGGGGTTTCGCCGAGGCCTACCCGGGCCGCACCGTATGGGCCGAAGCCTGCTGGCCGGTCGCCGTGCCGTCACCCGGTTGCTCCAGCAAGATCACCCGCCGGACGCATCCCGTCCCGCCACCCGACTGGCCCCCCGGCCCGGCAGCATAATCGCGGCAGCCCGCCTCGTGGCCAGCCCCGCCTAGCCGACATCCAGGTGAACTACACCGGTCAGTCTTCTGAATAAAACTGAACGGTTTAGTACGATAATGGCATGCCGAACGTCCCGGCGTCCGTGTCACGCTCCGGCGCGGCTGACCCTCCAGGGACCGGGAATGACCACCTGGTTTCCGGCTGGCAGCGCAAGCATGACGCGATCGCCGGCGCCGCGCTGGTGCTGTTCGCGCGGGACGGCTACGAGCGCACCAGCGTGGATGCGATCGCCGCCGAGGCGGGGGTGTCGAAGCGCACCGTGTACAGCCACTACGGCGCCAAGGAGAACCTGTTCCTGCTGGTCCTGCGCGAGACCCACGACACGATGCGAGCCCGGGTCCGCGAGATCGTGGACCGCAACCTGCGCGACGTCGACGACCTGCGGGCAGCCCTGACCGCATGCCTCCGCGAGATCGTCCGGACCATCACGCGGGCGCCCGAACGTGCCACGCTGGTCCGCCTGCTCATCTCCGAGGCACCGTACTTTCCCGTGATCCTCGAGCTCTGGCACAACCGGGGGATCGTGCCCCTGATCGCCGAACCCCTGGCCAAGCTGGCCACAGCCGGGCTACTCGACACCGACGACCCCACCCAGGCCGCCGAGCACCTGTCCGCCCTGACGTTCGGCCAGGTCAACAACAAGTCCATGATGGGCACCAGCCAGCTCACCGAGTCAGAAGCCGACCGCATCATCACCAGCGGCATCACCGTCTTCATGCGCGCCTACGCCCCCGCCGCTCCCTGATACCTCGCCCCTGGCGGCCCCGCGCGTGATCGTGTGTAGTTACTGTCCCTAGGGGCAGAGTGCCGTTTTTCGCTGGGATCGCGCGTCCTCGTCTGGGGTGCGCGGGCTCCTGGCCCCGTCTGCCGCGCTGCTGGGAACTTGAGGAAGCTTGCCTGGGCCGTGGTCCGGGTTTGGCTGGCTGGTCAGGCTCGTTCGCAGTGGGCAGGATGCGTCCGGCGAGCCGCGTGGATGCCGGCTGGCGGTGATGAAGCGGCCGTCGCCCTGCGAGCGATCCGTTATGTCCGGTTATGAGGAAACCTCAGGGTGAGGCATTCCGGGCGCGGACCATGATCGTGTGCAGTTCGGGACAAATATTGTCCCGAACTGCTCATGATCATGAAACAGCCGGTGCGAGGGTGGCTCTTAGGGTCCTGGTAGTGCGTCTGCGGGGGCCTGTGTGTCACAAGGCCCGAGATGGCCGCACCGGCCGGCCGCGCCGGCCGCGCCGGGTCACACCGGGAACGTGGCCTCGATCACCAGACGACCCGCTGACCTGGCCTGATAGTTGCGGGATTTATCAAAGACCTTTCTATACGGGAAGTAACTACACACGATAAGGGGAGTACCGCGGAGATCGTACTCATGAGCACCATCAGTAATGGCTCCGCCGAGCGAGCGCTGCACCGGTGAGTGCTCGCCGATGTTCTCGCGTCCCGAGAGTGTTTATCTCAAATATGAGATAGCCTTTGAGGTATGAACAGGAAGCGGCGCTCAGCGCCGGGGCCTGCCAGCGACGATGTCGGCCACGACGACGCCGGTGCGTCGCTGCCGGTCATGCCGGGCTTCCGCGAGATGGCGCTGCGCCGGGCCGACGAGCAGACGGCCCGGATGGCCGAAGACCGCGGTCGGCTCGTCCGTGAACTGGCCGAACAGCGCCAGGCGGCCGGCCTGTCGCAGACCGAGATCGCCGCGCGGATGGGGACTTCTCAGTCCGCGGTGGCCAGGCTCGAGTCCGGCACCGCGGACGTCCGCGCCTCGACGCTGGAGCGCTACGCGGCCGCCGTCGGCGGCCAGATCAGCTGGAAGCTCAACCGCCCGGAGGAAGGAATCAGCGTATGACGCTACCTGAGGTGCAAAGCTCAGCCCGGCAGCCAGGGATGCGCGCGCACATCCCGGGAGTTCCGCCGCGGCCGGCGGAGCCGGGCTGGCCGTCCATCCCAGGCACCCCGCTCACCCCGGGCGCCCCGGACTGGCCGTCCACGCCGCCGGAGGCCCCGGGTCCGGTCCCGCCGACCCGCGTGTGGCTTGACCCGGACGCCGACTGGAAAGGCAAGCTGTACGAGCGATTGCTGGCCAAGCGGATCGTGCTGGCCTCGGGGTTCCTCGACGACGACGCGGCCGCCAGGCTCTCGGCCCAGCTGCTCACCCTGGATGCCGAGCAGAAGACCCCGATCCGGCTGGAACTGCAGAACCTGCGGGCCGAACTATCCGCCGTCCTCACCGTCATGGGCATTCTCGACGTGCTCCGGGTGCCGGTGCACGCCTGCGTGAGCGGCGAGATCAGCGGTCCCGCCCTTGGCGTGCTCGTCTCCTGCCCGCGCAGGTCCGGTTACCCGAACGCCTCCTTCGTGCTCGCGGAGCCGAAGCTGCATTTCGGCGGCACGGTGACCGCGCTCAGCGCCCGCGAGCAGCAGATGACCCGCATGGTCGACACGCTGTACTTCAGGCTGGCCGAGGTCACCGGCCGCGAGGTGGATCAGATCCGCGAAGACGCGCGCCGCGGCCGCACGCTGACCACCGCCCAGGCCATCGGATACGGCCTCATCCAGAGCCAGGAGCTGGCCAGCCGGACAGCCCCCTAACGCAGGCCGCGGTGTCTCGCGGGCCGCCGGGTCAGGTCGCGGCATTGGTCGGGCATCCCCCGAAAAATTGCCCTCTGTACACGCTCGCTCTCAATCGGTAACATCGAACCGCGGGCCATCCCGTATGGACGACAAGTGCGAGGATCGGCACACTAAGGCCTTTTGCCAGAAATGTGCCTGGACTGGGGTCTGTGGTGAGTACAGAAAGTGACCAGTCGAGTGAGAATCGTCATCACGGTTCCTCGCCGGAGGAAGAGCGGCAGCGAACAGGGCTGTTCCGCTGGGATGACCCGAAAAATCTGGTGCCCTCCTGGTCCGTCCCGCCGGGCCTGATAGTTCCGGGCCCGCGCCAGCCGCAGGCCGGCGACGCCCCGGAGCAAGCCGCGGACGCGCCAGCTGCAAACGGGCAAGCTCCGGACGCGCCAACCGCCGAGCCGCCCGCTGACGACAGTTCCTGGCCCGGCGCGGCGCCTCCCGCGGGATGGTTCCTGCGCGCACCGCAATCGCCGCCGGCCGCCAGCCCCGAGAGCGCCAGTCCCGAGAGCGCCAGTCCCGAGAGCGCCAGTCCCGAGAGCGCCAGTCCCGAGAGCGCCAGTCCCGAGAGCGCCAGCCCCAGGCCCGACGCCAGCCCCTGGCGCGCGGTCGGCGCGGTGCCCTCCCCCCGCCGCGAGCCGGACGGATCCTGGTCCTCACCGCTGACGCCGAAGCCAGCCACCCCGAGCCCGGCCCGGCCTTCCCCATGGCAACGGTCTCACCAGGTCTGGAGTGAGGCCGGCATCCAGTGGGAGCAGCGCCCGGCCGACGCCGACTGGCCCGACGAGGCCGACCTCGGCTGGCCGGAGCCGGCCGCGGCCGGCTGGTCCGGGTCCATGCGGGTCCCGCTCGGCGCACCCGTGTTCTCCGACCCTGGCGTCGACGAGGACGATGGCCCCGAGCGGAACGACAGGTGGGGCGACGACCGGCCGCCTATCTGGGAGCGTCCGGCCGGCCTGGTGCCCCCGGCCGCGACGAGCCAGGAAAGCCGGATGCAGGCGAACGACACCCTGCTGTTCGACCACAGGATTCCCAGCTCCCGGCGCCTCGGCCCCGGCCGGCTCAGCCGCCGCACCGCGACGATCGCGGTGCCAGCCATCGTGCTGGTGGCCGTGGCCGTCCTGGCCCTGGCGCTGCTGACCGGCCATGGGCCAAAGTTCGGCCCGCTCACCGCGAACCAGCACCGGACCGCGACCGCCCCGAATGCCGTCGCGCCCCAGTTGCCGCTGGCCGCGGTCACCTTCGACACCTATCCCGGACAGCAGCAGCGCGGGGTCTTCCAGACCATCAACCGCGTCGTGGCCGCAGGCAACACGATCGTGACGATGGGCTCGCAGACCAGCGACGGCGTGGTCCGCCAGCAGTTCCTGGTCTCGGCGAACGCCGGTGCCAGCTGGCAGCTCGCCCCGGTCCGCGCGCCCGGGGGCGGTCAAGGGGTCCAGGCCCCGCTCGGCCACCCGGCCGCGCTGCTGGCCGGCGGCCCGGGCGGCTGGGCGGCGGTCGGCCCGCAGGCCCTCTGGACCAGCCCGAACGGCCTGATCTGGACCCTCGCGGCCACCCACGGGATCAGCCCGCAGTCGCCCGGTGACTCGGTGTGGGTGATCACGAAAACCGCCGGCGGCTTCCTGGCCGCAGGCGCGGGATCGGCGAATAGCGCGGGTCACGGGGCGACGCAAGCGGTGCTCTGGACGTCGCGGGACGGCGTGACCTGGCAGCGGATGACCGCCGCGCAGCTGGGGCTGGCCGGACCCGGCGAAACCGTGCTGAACATCTCGCACGCCACTGCGCAGGGTAACGCCACGGTGATCTCCGGCACGGTGAGCTCAAGCACGGGGGCCAAGGGCGGCACGTCCTACGACGCCGCGTGGCTGAGTACCGACGACGGGGCCGCGTGGACCCGGGTGACGATCCCGGCCGACCACGGAGCCGGGACCGCGATCACCGGCCTGGGCTTCGACGGCTCCGGTCTCATCGCGGTCAGGCCGGGACGGACCGCGAGCGGCGCCGCCGACGGTATCGCTTATTTTTCCCCGAACGGGCGGGCCTGGCAGTACTCGGCCACCATCGACCCGGTCGGCGGGTGGAGCCCCGGCCTGGTGAAGGGAAGTGACTACGGCTTCGTGGTCACCGGCGCCAGCGCCTCGGGCCAGCTCGTGGGCTACACCAGCACCGGCACCGGCACGACCTGGCTGCCGACGGGCCTGCTCGGCAACGCGTCCGCCGAGTCCGTGGTCGGCGCGACCGTCGCCCCGGCCGGCACGATCGTCGCCGTCGGGTACACGACCGCCAGCAAGACCGGCCAGCAGCCCGTCTTCCTCGAGGCGAGCACCGACGGCACCGTGCGGCCGGTCCAGCTGGCCGACATCGCCGGGGCCGCCGTCCCCGAGATGGCGATCCACGGCACCGCGGTGGCCGACGGCGTGCAGATCGCGGTCGGCAGCGCCGACGGCTACCCCGCGGTGTGGCGGAAAACAGCAGGCGGCACCTGGACGCTGGTCTCCTCGCTGGCGCTGATCCAGCCGCTGGGCGGCGCCGGCCCGGGCCTGCGCGCGCTGACCAGCGTGACGCACGGGCCGGCCGTGGCTCGCCGTGGGCACGCCGGGACCCGTCGTCCTGACCTCGGCCGACGGCACGGTCTGGGGCGTGGCCGGCGGGAACATCACCCAGGACCTGACCGGCGTGTCCGCCGTCGCGGCGACTTCCGGCCCGGGCGGCTACGTCATCGTCGGCAAACTGGTCGCGGCGGGCGGCGGCTGCGTCGCCGACGTGTGGTGGTCACCGAACCTGACCAGCTGGACCCGCGCGCACGACGTGAACGACACGACCGGCTCGAGCCAGGTGCTCGCGGTCGCCGCGGGCGCGCACGGGTTCGTCTCGGTGGGCTCGCACGACAGTAAGCCCGCGGTCTGGACGACGGCCAACGGGACCTCCTGGAAGACGATCGTCCTGCCGGTGCCCGAGAAGGGGGCCGGGGATGCGGGCAGGGCCGCGACCGCCGTGCTCCAGCAGGTCGCGATCAACGGCAACCGCGTGGTGGCCCTGGGCCAGGCCACCCCGGCGGCGGGCACCGGGGCCGGCCCCGTGCCGTTCGCCGAGCTCTCGGTGGACGGCGGCGCGACCTGGCAGCAGGTGCCGTTCAGCTCACCGGGACCTGACACCGCCTTTACCGCGCTGAGCGCCGCGGGCTCGGCCGGCTT
Source organism: uncultured Actinomycetes bacterium (assembly GCA_963769715.1). GTDB lineage: Bacteria > Actinomycetota > Actinomycetes > Streptosporangiales > Streptosporangiaceae > Palsa-504. Next base: position 69,594 of record CAVYNE010000031.1, on the reverse strand, counting down.
CACCGCCGCGGGCCTGTTCGGCCAGCCCGGCCAGCAGGACGTGGCCGTGTGGACGTCGGCGACCGGCGCGAGCTGGAAGCCGTCGCAGTCCAGCGGCCTCAACGGATCCGAAGCCTGGCAGATCAACGCGCTGGCCCCGTCCGGCGCCGCGGTCACTGGCATCGGCACCATCGTCACCCAGCAAAGCCAGCAGACCGTCACCTTCACCCTCCCCTCCCGCTAAAGGAAAGTTCCCATGTGCACCACCGACCTAGACCTCGACCTGGTCCTGCCGGAAGTCACCGACGACGAGGAGCAGGGGCCTCGCCCCGAGCCGCACCCGACCGGCGGCCAGTACGCCGGCGTCGCCTGGGGCCTGGCCGAGCGCCAGGATGGCCCGACGTAACTCCATCCGGTCGAGGATCCGGCGGACCAGGTCCATCGGGGTGTGCGGGTGCAGGAACGCGAACCTGGCCACCGTCTCACCCTCCCACGCCGACGGCGGGATGAAGGCCACCTGATCCTGCAGCAGCTGGTCGGCCCACGCGGTGTACTGCCCGGAGTCCCAGCCGCGGCGGCGGAACAGCACCACGCCGAGTTCAGGTTCGCGGATCAGCTCCAGGTGGTCCCGGGCCCGGATCTCGTCCGCGGTCTGCCGGGCCAGCCCGATCGCGGCCTCGATCGCCTCGGTGTAAGCATCCACCCCGTGCACCGACAGCGAGAACCACAGCGGCAGGCCGCGGGCCCGCCGGGTCAGGTGGTAGGCGTAGTCGGTCGGGTTCCACTCGCCAGGCCGGTCGTGGATGACGTCCAGGTACGAGGCGTCCTGCTTGTGCACCGAACGGGCCACCGACGGGTTCCGGTACAGCAGGGCAGCGCAGTCGAACGGGGCGAACAGCCACTTGTGCGGGTCCACGATGAACGAGTCGGCGTGCTCGATGCCGTCGTATTTACCCCGGACGCTCGGCGCGAACAGGCCGGCCCCGCCGTAGGCGCCGTCCACGTGGAACCACAGGTCGTGCTCGCGCGCCACCGCGGCCGCGCCGGCCAGGTCGTCGACGATGCCCGCGTTCGTGGTGCCCGAGGTGGCCGCGATCGCGGCCAGTGAGCCCGGGTCGCCGTCGGCGCCGATCGCCGCCCGCAGGCCGGCGCCGGTCAGCCGGTGATCCTCGGCGCGCACGACCAGCGAGTCCATCTCGCAGATCTGCAGCGCGTTCACGATCGAGGAGTGGGCGTCCTCGCTGACCACCACCCGCCAACGTCGCCCCTCGGCCGTGGGGCCCGCCTTCCGCTTGGCCACCTCGCGGGCGACCACCAGGGCGGACAGGTTCCCGGCCGAGCCGCCCGAGACGAAGCAGCCGCCCGCTGTCTCCGGCATCCCGGCCCGGTCGGCGATCAGCCGCAGCACCGTGTTCTCGGCGTGGATGGCGCCCGCCGCCTCCAGCCAGGAGATGCCCTGGATCGACGCGCAGGAGACCAGCATGTCGAACAGCAGCGAGGCCTTGGTCGGCGCGGCCGGGATGAAGCCGAGGAAGCGCGGGCTGTCCGCCGAGATGACGGCCGGCGCTATGACCGACGTGTACACGCCGAGCACCTGGTCGGGATTGTGCGGTTCGGCGCTCGGCAGTCCCTTCAGCGCCGCGTCCAGCTCGGCCGGGTCCCGGGAGCCCGTGTCCAGCGGAACCGGGTTCAGCCGCAGCCGGTTCTCCGCGTAGGCCAGCACTGACCTGATCATCGACTCCGTTGTCGGATCCACACTGTGCATGGGCGAAACCTAGAGCCTGCGACGCCGGCGCCGCAAGAACCAGGTGGTGGCCTGCCCGCCGATAATCGGCCAAGATTGGCATGTCCGTGGGAATGGAAGGACGATTGTGACCAACTCACATCCGCTTGACCCGCTGACAGCGGACGAGATCCGGCAGGCGGCCGCGATCCTGCGGCGCGATCGCGGGGTCGGCGGCACCTGGCGGTTCGCCTCGATCGAGCTGAAGGAGCCGGCCAAGGGCGCCCTGCCCGCCGGCCGGACTGGCCAGCAAGCCGGCCAGCAAGCCGGCCCGCAGGCGAGCCGCGAGGCGATCGTGGTCTGCTGGGACCGCACCGACGGCCAGGCCTACCGCGCCACCGTCTCTCTGACCGGCGACACCATCACAAAGTGGGAGCATCTGCCCGGCCAGCACCCGAACATGACCGCGGACGAGTGGCACGAGTGCGACGAGATGCTCCGCGCCCACCCCGCGCTGGTGCAGGCACTGGCGCGGCGCGGGATCACCGACATGTCCCTGGTGCTGACCGACATGTGGGCCTACGGCGCCGCGCTCGTCCCCGAGCGCTACCAAGGGCTGCGGATCGGCTGGTGCGACGTCTGGTACCGCTCGAGCGAGCAGGGCAACCCGTACGCCCACCACGTCACCGGCCTGCACCCCGTCGTCGACCTGAACGCGATGACGCTGCTCGAGCTCGAGGACAGCTACCAAGAAGGCGATCCCCCGAACGTGATGGGCGAGTACCTGCCCAGGCTCATCCCCATGCCGCTGCGCGAGGTGACGCCGCTGGAGATCAGCCAGCCCGCCGGGGTCGGCTTCACCCTCGAGGGGCGCCTCCTGACCTGGCAGAATTGGCAGTTGCGGATCGGCTTCAACCACCGCGAGGGACTGGTGCTGAATCAGGTTGCCTTCCGCGACGGGGAAAGATGGCGCTCTGTGGCGCACCGGCTGTCGTTCGCCGAGATGGTCGTGCCCTACCGGGACGCCAGCCCGGACCACTACCGGCGGACCGCGTTCGACATCGGCGAGTGGGGCCTGGGCTTCATGACCACCTCGCTGGCCCTGGGCTGCGACTGCCTGGGCGAGATCACCTATCTGGACGCGGTGGTGCACGACTCCCGCGGCGAGCCCCGCGTCATACCGAACGCGATCTGCGTCCACGAGGAGGACAGCGGGGTCCTGTGGAAGCACGTCGACGAGCGGGCCGGCGTCGAGGTCAGGCGGGCCCGGCGGCTGGTGGTCTCCTTCCACGTCACCGTGGCCAACTACGAGTACCTCGTGTACTGGCGGTTCTACCAGGACGGGAACATCGAGTGCGAGGTCCGCGCGACCGGGATCCTGGTCACCTCGCACACCGACGCGGCGGGCAGCCGGCCACAGAACGGGACGCTGGTCGACGAGCGCACCTACGCGCCGTTCCACCAGCACTTCATCGTCGCCCGGCTCGACCTCGACATAGACGGGCCTGGCAACACGGTCTACGCTTCGGAGTCCCAGCCAGCCACCGCGGGCGATCCCGCCGACCCGTACGGGCTGGGCCTGGTGGTCAGGAACACTCCGCTGCGTACCGAGGCGGAGGGGAAACAGGACTACGACTGGAGCACGCAGCGCGGCTGGAAGGTAATGAACGACGATGTACCGAACGGGCTGGGCACCTCCGTCGGCTACAAGCTCGTGCCCTCGGCCGCGTTCCCGCCCCTGCTCGACCCGGCCTCCCCGGCCTTTAAGCGGGCCGAGGTGATCGGCCACACGCTCTGGGTGACGCCCTACCGTGAAGACGAGCGCTGGCCCTGCGGCGACTTCCCGAACCTGAGCGAGCACGACACGGGCCTGGCCGCCTGGACCGCGGCGAACCGGTCCATCGAGAACACCGACGTCGTGCTCTGGTACGTGTTCGGCATCCACCACATCACCCGGCCGGAGGACTGGCCGGTGATGCCCAGCGACATCATCTCGTTCTGGCTCAAGCCGTTCGGGTTCTTCGACCGCAACCCGGCCCTCGACGTGCCCCCGAGCCACCCGGACCTGTAACGCGAACCGGCCGCTGAACGAGGACACCGTGATGGCGCCAGGCAAGTCAGGAAGCCCAGCTCTCCATCCTAAAATATGGATCTTACATTCTGGAAATTGATTGCGAGTTTTATCTTTCAGATGTAGTCTGGGGGCAGACGCGGGAAGCAGCAGCCGAAGGCCACGCGGCCCCGAGTCGCAAGGGAGCCGGCCAGCGATTCAGCGGCCCGCCTCACCGGAAAGAAGCAGTTTCATGACCGAAACACCCCCACAGGCCAACACCGGCACGCTGCCGCCCCCCTCACCCAACGGCTCCGCCCCGCCACCCGCGCCGCAAGCGCCCCCAGGCCGGCCCACACGTTCCCGGATCAGCGCCATCCGCACCGGCCTGATCGTAGGCGTGGTCGGGCTCATCGTGGTGATGATCTTCATCATCCAGAACGCCCACGCCGTGGACATCAGCTTCCTGGGCGCGCACCTGCGCCTGTCGCTGGCCGTGGCGCTGCTCCTCGCCGCCATCGCGGGTGCCCTGGCGATGGCCGCCGCCGGAACCGCCCGGATCACCCAGCTGCGGCGCATCATGCGACGCAACCGGCAGGCCGGCTAGAGCAGCCCGGACCGTCCCGCCTGGCCTCATACGGTTGGCAGAGGTCCGCTGCAGATGGTCCGCAGCCCGCGCGAGTGTCCTGGGCCCAGGACCATCACTCGACCGCGAGGAGGCGGACACGTTGAAAACCAGACTGGGCAAGATCATGATCGGCACCGCAATCGGAGCAGGCGCGCTGGGCGTGGGGTTCGGCGCCAGCATGGCTGTCGCCAGCGCCGCGACCACTCACATGTCCTCGGCGACATCATCGTCGTCAGGGGCGAGCACGACGGCGGCCAACGCCGGGTCGCCGGGCAGCGCCGCCACTCCCTCTCCCTCATCGCCCGCGACGCATAAGGCCACGCACAACTGCCCGAACACGGGCGGTCAGCGAGGCAGCACGCACGGCGCTCCAGGGAGCGCGAGTACCGGCAGCTAGCCCGCACCGGCCGGCCCCTCTTTCCCATGGTCCGGGAGGGGTCGGCCCTAAAGCGGGCGGCCGCGGATCGAGGCGTCCAGGACCTCGGCGGTGTGCGCGACGGCGATGTCCTGGCCGCGCCTGGCCAGGGCGGACGCGATCTGCAGCGAGCAGCCGGGATTGGCCGAGATGAGTAGTGGCGCGCCCGTGGCCAGCACCGACTCGGCCTTGCGGTCACCCAGTTCGCTGGCGGCCTCGGGCTGCAGCAAGTTGTACACCCCCGCCGAACCGCAGCAGGTGCCCGCGTCGGGTATCTCGACCAGGTTCAGCCCGGGTATCGCGCGCAGCAGCTCGCGCGGCTCCCTGGTGATCCCCTGTGCGTGCGCCAGGTGACAGGCGTCGTGGTAGGCGGCGGTGACCGGCAGCGGATGGCGCCGGGCCACCGGCCCGATCTCCGCCAGGAACTCGGCGAGGTCGCGGACCTTGCCGCTCATCTCGGCCGCGCGCTCGGCCCATCCCGCGTCGGCCCCGCCCAGCAGCCGTTCGTACTCCTTCATGGCCGAACCGCATCCGGCCGAGTTGACGACGACCGCGTCCACCCCGGCCTGCTCGAACCGGGCGATCGTACGGCGGGCGAAGGCGGCCGCCTCGTCCTCCCGGCCTGAGTGCAGCGACAGGGCGCCGCAGCAGCCCTGCCCGCGCGGGATGATCACGTCGCAGCCTTCGGCCGCGAGCACGCGGGCGGTCGCGGCGTTCACCCGGGGGAAGAACACCGACTGCACGCATCCGGTGAGCATGCCGACCACGGCCCGCCGGGTGCCGAGCGCGGGCACGCGCTCGGGCAGCGGCCGCGACCCGAGAACCGCCGCCGCGGAAACGCCGGGCGGAGCGAGCCGCAGCGCCGCGCCGAGCACGGGGGAGATCCGCCCCGGCAGGCTGGACCGGGCCAGCCGGCGGTCAAGCCCAGTCCGCTGCGCCACCCGCAGCGGCGCGGTCAGCGCCCGCAGCCGCCTGGGGTAGGGGAACAGGGAGAAGATGGCCACCCGCGCCACCCGATCCCGTGCCCTCCGCTTCCGGTCCGCCGGGCCGTCTTCCACGGCAGGCGGCGCGGATCGTGCCTCCTCGGTCCACACCCGGGCCGCCTCGATGAGCTGGTCGTACTGCACGCCCGAGGGGCAGGCGGTCACGCAGGCCATGCAGCCCAGGCAGCGGTCGAAGTGCTCCGCGGCCGTGGCGGTCAGCGGGGCTCCGTCGAGGATCTGGTTCACCAGGTAGATCCGGCCCCGCGGCGAGTCCATCTCCTCGGCCCACAGCTGGTAGGTCGGGCAGGCCGGCAGGCAGAACCCGCAGTGCACGCAGTCCTTCGCCACCTCGCGCAGCGTGTTCTCGTCCTGCATCAATCGCCTCCAGCAAACCGTCCGGGGAACATGCGGTGACCGGGATCGAACTGATCCTTGACCGCCCGCATCAAGGCCGCACCCGGGATCGTCCCGGTCGCGGAGACCGCCTCGAACACCGGCGGCGGCGCGGCCAGCACCAGCACGCCACCCCGAGGACCCAGGGTCTCCGGGCCGCCGCCGATCCGCTCGCGCAGCACGGTCACGAACCGGGCGGCTTCGTCGTCCGAGGCACTCCGATCAAGGCAGGCGTACAGCGCGCCCGCCCCGGCTGGTCCGCTCACGGCCGACCGCACCCCGGCGTCGGCGCCCGCCGCGGCGAGCGCCTCGAGTACGGCGCCCAGCGAGCTGACCCAGAACGAGACCCGCACCACCGTGCTGGCCAGGGGGGACGACCCCCCATGCCCCCCCCGCGAGGACACACCCGACGGCAGCTGGCCCCACCAGGCCGGCGGCCCATCGGCCACCGCCGCCGATCCGCCTGCGGAAGCCAGCAGCTTGGAGAGCTGCTTGGCCCGTTCGGCGACCCCGGAGGACGTGCCCTCGAGCAGCACCCCGACCCGCAGCGGCCGCTGCGACCCGCCCGGCCAGTCCAGCTCCACGGCCGAGGACACCAGCGCGGAACCCGCCGCCGACGCCACCGCCGCGACCGCGCCCGCCCGGTCCGCAGGCTCGAACTCCCCGGTCACCCACGCCACCGCGGCCGGCCGCGGATGCAGCCGGAAGGTCGCCTCGGTGATCAGCCCCAGGGTGCCCTGGGACCCGGAGAAGAGCTTGCCGAGGTCGTAGCCGGCCACGTTCTTGACCACCTTGCCGCCCGAGTGCGCGATCACCCCGTCGGCGCGCACCACGGTCAGGCCGATGAGCAGGTCGCGCGGGGCGCCGTAGCGGAACCGCCGCGGCCCGGCCGTGCCGGTGGCGACCACCCCGCCTACGGTCGCGTCGGGCGGCGCGTCGAGCGCCAGCTGCTGGCCGGCCGAGGCGAGCACCGCGGCCAGCTGCCCGATCGTCACGCCGGCTTGCACCCGCGCTACCAGGTCACCGGCCGCGTGCTCGATGACCTGGTCCATCAAGCGCAGGTCCACGACCAGGTCGCAAGAAGAAGGCGGCGCGCCCCAAGAAAGCCCGGTCCCGGCGCCGCGCGGCACCACCGCGAGCCCAGCCGAAGCCGCGGCCCGCATGAGCGCGGATGCCTCGGCCGTGCTCGAGGGCGACGCGACGAACGACGGCACAATCCCGGCCACGGCTTTGGAAGCAGATCCATCCCACAGCAAAGGGCAGGCGGCGGCAAGAGCGGAACGGACGGCAGGAACCATCGATCGTTCGGTATCCATCTAGAAGATCTCCGCCTGGCCTGCCGCTACGGCGGGATGCGGCGCCCGGCGGTGGCCCGGGACCTCGCCGCATAGCCGCGGCGTGGGGAAGATCTTGCCCGGGTTGCACAGGCTGGCCGGATCGAACGCGCACCGGACCAGTTGCATGGTGTCCAGGTCGTCGGCGTCGAACATCTTCGGCATGTACCGGGACTTGTCGACGCCGACGCCGTGCTCGCCAGTGATCGAGCCGCCGTGTTCCAGGCACGCGTCCAGGATCGCGCCGGACAGTTCCTCGGCCGCGATCGTCTCGGTGGGGGAGGCGTCGTCGTAGAGCACCAGCGGGTGCAGGTTCCCGTCGCCGGCGTGGAACACGTTGGCCACCCGGACGCCCGCCTCGGCGGACAGCGAGGCGATCTTGGCCAGGACGGCACCCAGCGATGTCCGCGGCACCACCCCGTCCTGGACGATGAACGCCGGGCTGATCCGGCCGACCGCGGCGAACGCGGACTTGCGCCCGGCCCAGATGACCGCGCGCTCGGCCGGGTCGTCGGCCGCCCTGATCTCCGTCGCCCCCGCGGCTTCGCACAGCGCACGCACGGTCAGAAGTTCGGCTTCGACCTCCGCGGCCGGCCCGTCCAGCTCGACGATGAGTACCGCGCCTGCCCCGTCCGGGTAGTTACAATGCACGGCCGCCTCGGCCGCCTCGATGGACAGCGCGTCCATCATCTCGATCGCGGCGGGCAAGATGCCGGCTGCGATGATGTCGGACACCGCACGGCCGCCCTCGCTGGTGGTGGCGTACGCGGCCAGCAGCGTGTGCACCACCTCGGGCAGCGGCAGCAGCTTGACCACGATCTTGGTCACGATGCCGAGCGTGCCCTCCGAGCCGGTGAACGCGCCGAGCAGGTCGTAGCCGGTGGTCAGCCCGGTGCCGTCGCCCAGCCAGGTCAGTTCCCCGCTCGGCGTGACGACTTCCAGGCCCATCACGTGGTGCACGGTGAATCCGTGTTTGAGGCAGTGCGCCCCGCCGGAGTTCTCGGCCACGTTGCCGCCGACCGAACAGACCACCTGGCTTGACGGGTCGGGCGCGTAGAACAGCCCGAACGGCGCCGCGGCCTTGCTCACCGACAGGTTGGTGACGCCGGGCTCGACCACGGCCCGCCTGCTCACCGGGTCGATCTCGAGGATCTTCCGCATCCGGGACATCACGATCAGGACGCCGTCCTGGTGCGGCATCGCGCCGCCGGACAGCCCGGTGCCGCTGCCGCGGGCCACGAACGGCACCCCGGCCTGCGCGCACGCGGCCACGATCGCGGCCGTTTCCTCCGCCGAACCGGGCAGCACCACCAGCGCGGGCACACAGCGGTGCGCGGTGAGCCCGTCGCACTCGTAGGTGCGCAGCTCAAGCCGGTCCGTTATGACGTTGCCCGCGCCGCAGATATCCCGCATCCGCGGGACCAGCGCCTGAACGGTCCCCGTCATCTCGCACCACCTCGCTGCCGACCTGTGGTGATTGTCCCTCTTTCCCGCGTCGGTGAACAGAAACCAGCTACGGCATCCGCTCGTAGGCCGGGATCGTGAGGAAGTCGGCGAAGGTGTCGGCCAGGGCGACCTCGGTGAACAGCGCGGTGGCCTGGCCGTACCGCTCCGCGTCGAAATCCTCCCCGGCCAGCGCGCGGATCTTGGTCAGCTCCTCGTCGATCAGCCGCTCGACCAGGTCCCTGGTTACCAGGGTGCCGTCGTCCAGGGTGATCTCGTTGTGGATCCACTGCCAGGTCTGGGAACGGGAGATCTCGGCGGTGGCCGCGTCCTCCATCAGGTTGAAGATGCCCACCGCGCCGTTGCCGCCCAGCCAGTTGGCCAGGTACTGCAGCGCCACGCTGATGTTGTTGCGCAGCCCGGCCTCGGTGATCACGCCGGGCGTCTTGCTGACCGCGAGCAGGTCCTCAGCGCTGACGCTGACCTCCTCGCGGGTCTTGGCGATCTGGTTCGGGTTCTCGCCGAGGACGCCGTCGAAGACCTCCCGGCACAGCGCGACCAGGTCCGGGTGGGCGACCCAGGAGCCGTCGAACCCGTCCTGCGACTCGCGCGTCTTGTCCTCCCGCACCTTGGCCATGGCCTTGGCGTTGACCTCGGGGTCGCGCCGGCTCGGGATGAACGCGGCCATGCCGCCGATCGCGTGCGCCCCGCGCCGGTGGCAGGTCTTGACCAGCAGTTCGGTGTACGCGCGCATGAACGGGGCGGTCATCGTGACCGAGTTCCGCTCGGGCAGCACGAACTCGCGGCCCCGGGTGCGGAACTTCTTGATCACGCTGAACAGGTAGTCCCAGCGGCCCGCGTTCAGCCCGGCCGAGTGCTCCCGCAGCTCGTAGAGGATCTCCTCCATCTCGAACGCGGCCGGGATCGTCTCGATCAGCACCGTGGCCCGGATCGTGCCGCGCGGGATGCCGAGGGCATCCTGGGCCAGGTTGAACGCGTCGTTCCACAGCCGCGCCTCGAGGTGGCTCTCGTTCTTGGCCAGGTAGAAGTAGGGCCCCTTGCCCTTATCCAGCTGGGCCTGCGCGCTGGTGGCCATATAAAGCCCGAAGTCGACCAGGCTGCCCGAGGCCCGCACTCCGTCGATGAGGATGTGCTTTTCGTCCAGGTGCCAGCCGCGCGGGCGGACCACGATCGTAGCCAGCTCGTCGTCGGGCCGCAGCGCGTATTCCTTCCCCTCCGCGCTGGTGAAATCGATCGTCCGGTCCAGGGCGTCCTTGAGGTTGAGCTGGCCGGTGATCATGTTGTCCCACAGCGGGGTATTGGCGTCCTCGAAGTCGGCCAGCCAGACGTTCGCGCCCGAATTGAGGGCGTTGATCGTCATTTTCGCCTCGGTCGGGCCGGTGATCTCCACCCGGCGGTCGACCAGCCCGGGCGCGGGCGGCGCGACCCGCCAGCGGGGGTCCTCGCGGGTATCCGCCGTCTCGGGCAGGAAGTCGAGCATCGCGCCGCCGGAGAGTTCGGCCTGGCGGCGGCGGCGCGCGGCCAGCAACTCAGACCGGCGCGGGCCGAGTTCGGCGTGGAGAGCGGCGATGAGGTCGATGGCCTGCGGCGTAAGGATCTCGTCGTAGCGATCACCGTATGGACCAGTGATCTCCACGCGTTCGGTTCCCGGCATTTCTATGCTCCTCCTCAAGTCTGCCCTACATCCTAGGCGGCACGGCGCGGCCAGGGCAGGGGCACCCAGGGCCGGGCCATCATCTCGTCCGCGCCCGGCATTGCAGTGCGATTTGACAGTGCAATTTGACAGTGCAATTTGACAGTGCGACTTGACAGTGCGATTTGCGCAGTGCGACTTGCGCAGTGCGACTTGCGCAGGCGCGCAGGCCAACGGTTTCTTTCAATTCTCTCACGGTGCTTCGCCTAATATGTTCGCCACAAACAAGATAGCGACTGTTACCAGAGGACTCTGGGCCAATTTAACTGGATGGCCGGTCCAGGTCACCGTGACTTATCAATCCGCGATCGTGCACTAGGCCATCGGCGAGGCGCTGGCCTCCAGCCAGCACATGAGCATCACGGCACCACCCTGAGAGAAGAGCACGCCGACCATCGCCGAGCTACCGTGGGTGGCCCGACGGTAGTTTCGAGTAATCCCTGATTCCCTGGCCTGGCTGACGCCGATGCTACCAAGAGCCCGGGGGCAGTGATAAGCTAATATACCCTCTAGCCAATGCCAGTCAGCCACCATTATAGCCGTCGAAAGTGTACCAAGAAATATGACGCTTAGTCAAACCAATTCCGCCGGCACCACGGCCATGGGCCAAGAGCAGGCGTATCTCGATATGCTTTACCGGCTGCTCGATGAGGCGCGGGAGCGGACCGAGCGCGCGCTGGCCCAAACGCACGGCGTCGGCGGGGCCGGCGGCACCTTCCAGGCCCGGATCGAGCGCGAGGTCACGGCGGCCGAGCAGGCGCGGCGGCTGGCCCAATTGAATGCGGTGGAACACGGCCTGTGCTTCGGCCGCACCGACGCAGACCTGGGCACCCTGTACATCGGCCGGATCGGCCTGCGGGACGACGAGCACGAGCCGCGGCTCATCGACTGGCGCGCGCCGGCCGCGCACCCCTTTTACGCCGCCACCCCGAAGGACCCGGCCGGCCTGATCCGGCGCCGCCACATTTACACCAGGAACCGCACCGTCACCGGCGTCGACGACGAGGTCTTCGACCTGGACCGGCTGTCCGAGCCGGAGCGCCGGAGCCTGTCCGGCGAGGCCATGCTGATCGCCAGCATCACCGCCAGCCGCACCGGCCGGATGGGCGACGTGGTGGCCACCATCCAGGCCGAACAGGACCGGGTCATCCGCGCCGGGCTGCAGGGCGTCCTGGTGGTACAGGGCGGCCCGGGCACCGGCAAGACCGTCGCGGCCCTGCACCGCGCGGCGTACCTGCTCTACACCCACCGCCGGACCCTCGAGCGCCGCGGCGTGCTGGTCATCGGCCCCAACGCCACGTTCCTCCGCTACATCAGCCAGGTCCTGCCGTCCCTGGGCGAGACCGACGTGGTGCTCAGCTCGATCGCCGAGCTATTCCCGGGGGTCAAGGCCGCGCCCGACAACAACCCCGAGGCCGCCATGGTCAAGGGCGACCACAAGATGGTCAACGTGCTGCGCCGTGCGGTCCGCAACCTGCAGCAGGCGCCGCCGGGCGACCTGGAGGTCTCCGCCGACGGCGTGACGATGACGGTGCCGCGCGAGGCCGTGCTGCGCGCCCGCGACCGAGCCCGCGCGCTCCGCAAGCCGCACAACGTGACTCGCAAGCTGTTCGTCACCGAGATGCTCAACGCGCTCGCGGCGGCCGAGGCCAGGGCGCTCGGCCGCCAGCTCGACCCCGAGGACGTCCCGTACACCCGGGCCCGGCTCTGGGACGAGGCGCCGGTCCGGGCCGCGCTGGACGCGCTGTGGCCGTTCCTCACCCCGCAGCGGCTGGTCGCCGGGCTGCTGGCCACCGAAGGTGCCCTCCGCCGGGCCGCTCCTGGTTTTTCTGCGGCCGAACGGGCGGCGCTTCTTCGCCCCGCTCACCCCGACGCGTGGACCGTGGCGGACGTTCCGCTGCTCGACGAGGCCGCGCAGCTGCTTGGCGCCGATGACACGGCGGAGAAGATCCGGCGCCGCGCCGCCGAGCGGGAGCGCCGGGCCGAGGAGAAGTACGCCCGGGAAGTGCTCGAGATCACCGGCCTGGCCGGGCAGGGTTTCGTGGACGCCGCTACGCTGGCCGACTGGAACCGCGACTCCGGCCAGCAGCTCACCACGGCCGAACGGGCCTGGGCCGACCCTAACTGGGCCTACGGGCACGTGATCGTGGACGAGGCGCAGGAGCTGTCCGCGATGGCCTGGCGGATGGTGATGCGCCGGATCCCGGCCCGGTCGCTCACCGTGGTCGGCGACGTGGCGCAGCGGGGGAGCGCGGCCGGCGCCCGCTCCTGGGCGCAGATGCTCGACCAGTACGTCCGCGGCCGCTGGCGCGAGGAGCTGCTCACGGTCAACTACCGGACCCCGGCCGAGATCATGGCGGTAGCCGCCGACGTGCTGGCCGCGGTCGCCCCCGACGAGCGGCCGCCCGAGTCCGTCCGCGAGGAAGGCACCTGCCCGCGTGCCGTCCGCGGCCTCGCCCGGGCCGCCGAAGTGGTGGCGGAAGAACTCGCCGGGATGGGCGACGGCGGCCGGCTGGCCGTGATCGCGCCCGGGACGCGGATCGCGGACCTGGGTCAGGCCATCCCCGCGGCCGTGCCGGGCGACCGGCCCGAGGTGCTCGACTCGCCAGTCGCCCTGCTGACCGTGGGCCAGTCCAAGGGCCTGGAGTTCGACCGCGTGGTCCTGGTCGACCCGGCCGGTATTCTCGCCCAGTCCCCGGCTGGCGGCCACGACCTGTACGTCGCGATCACCCGCGCCACCCACCGCCTCACGGTGGTCTACGACGGTGAGCTGCCCGCCTCGCTGCACCGCCTCGCGCCGTCCACCCGGCCATGACGGAAAGGTTGACCCGGGCGGTGGTACCACGGCTCGTTCGGTATAGATAACGCCCGAACCGGCTACGGCGGGGCACATATGGGCCTGCCGGGTTGTTAATAAAGTGAAATCCCTCGCGCCACGTGGCACCATCGGGGGAACGAAGGGGACCAGTAAGCATCGATGTCGGAGGACAATGAGCACGATTTTTGACGAGCAGCCAGACCTTGGGGACATGGACCTGGATGACCGGCACGCGCTACGGCGGGTGGCCGGGCTCTCCACCGAGCTGCAGGACATCAGCGAGGTCGAGTACCGGGCGCTGCGGCTCGAGCGGGTCGTGCTGATCGGGGTGTGGGCCGAGGGCAGCCTGGCCAGCGCGGAGAATTCACTGCGCGAGCTGAGCCTGCTGGCGGAGACGGCCGGCTCCGAGGTGCTCGACGGCCTCATCCAGCGGCGCAGCCGGGTCGATGCGGCCACCTACGTGGGTTCGGGCAAGGCCCGCGAGCTCGCGGACATCGTCGCGGCGGACGGCGCCGACACCGTAATCTGCGACGGCGAGCTCACCCCGAGCCAGCTGCGCCGGCTGGAAGGCATCGTGCAGGTCAAGGTCATCGACCGGACCGCGCTGATCCTGGACATCTTCGCTCAGCACGCCCGCAGCCGCGAGGGCAAGGCCCAGGTGGAGCTCGCCCAGCTGCAGTACATGCTGCCCAGGCTCCGCGGCTGGGGTGAGTCACTGTCCCGGCAGGCGGGCGGCCGGGTGGCCGGCGGCGGGGGTATCGGCACCCGCGGTCCGGGCGAGACCAAGCTGGAGACGGACCGGCGGCGGCTGCGGGCGCGCATCGGACGCCTGAAGCGCGACATCTCGGGCATGTCGACCGGCCGGAAGGTGCAGCGCGGGCAGCGCCGCCGCGGCGACGTGCCGTCGGTGGTCATCGCCGGCTACACCAACGCCGGCAAGTCAAGCCTGCTCAACGCGCTCACCGGCGCCGGAGTCCTGGTCGAGGACGCGCTGTTCGCCACCCTCGACCCGGCCGTCAGGCGGGCCGTGACACCGTCCGGGCGCGGCTACACGCTGACCGACACCGTCGGGTTCGTCCGGCACCTGCCGCACCAGCTGGTCGAGGCGTTCCGGTCCACGCTGGAGGAGACCGCCGAGGCGGATCTCATCCTGCACGTGGTGGACGGATCCGACGCAGAACCCGGGGCGCAGATCGCCGCGGTCCGCGGCGTGCTGGCCGAGATCGGTGCGGCGGACGTGCCCGAGCTCGTGGTGGTCAACAAGATCGACTCGGCCGACCCGGTCGTGCTGCAGGGCCTGCGCGCGCGGGAGCCGGGCAGCCTCAGCGTCTCGGCGAAGACGGGGCCGGCCTGGCCGCCCTGCGCGACGCCATCGAGGCCGCGCTGCCCCGGCTCGACGTTCAGGTGAAGGTCGTCGTGCCGTACCGGCGTGGCGACCTGGTGGCGCGGGTGCACGCCGAGGGCGAGGTGCTCGCGGCCGAACACGTCGCGGACGGCACCGTGCTCGAGGCGCGGGTCATGCCGGGCCTGGCCGCCCAGCTTGAGGCGGCGGCGCTCGAGGCGGCCGCCTTGGACGATTGTGTCCAAGTCCAAGCGTGATAGTGGTCACGTTTGGCGGGTTTTTTCTCACAGACTAAGGGCGCCAAAACCGCGTAAGCGGATAAGGTTCTGCATTTCGCCGAAAGGCTTGTCTGCGGTGGTAGCGGTGCAATAGCGTGTCTGGATCGATATGTTGGCTGCCGTACCCGCTCGGCCCGTACCGATCGGCACCGGCGCCAGCGGGTGGTGGGCAGCCAAGCTCGTCCAGTGCACGCCGGGTCTTCCGGCGCGTGCATGTCATGGCAGGTGGATGCTCATGGCGCATGGGATCACCAGTCCCGGGGGGGACTGCCGGTGACTGTTCGGCTGCTGACCAACATCGGTCGGCTGTGGACTGGGTCTGAGATCTTGAGCAACGCCGCCATCGTGACCGGCGACGACCGGATCGCCTGGGTTGGTCCCGCGGCCGAGCTGCCGCAGCGTATCCCCGGGGTGGTCGACGACATCGTCGACGTCGACCAGGTGGAGAACCTGGGCGGCGGCCTGGTCACGCCCGGGCTGATCGACGCCCACACCCACCCGGTGTACGCGGGTAATCGCTGGGCGGAACTCGCCATGCGGTCCAACGGCTCGTCGGCCGCGGAGATCACCGCCGCGGGCGGCGGCGTCTCGTCTACCGTCACCGTGACCAGGGGCACCGACCCCTGGACGCTGTGCAACGGGGTGCGCGAGCGGCTGGGCCGCTGGCTGCGGTCCGGGGCCACGACCATCGAAGCCAAGACCGGGTACCACCTGACCAGGGACGGCGAGCTGGCCGACGTGCGGATGCTGCGCGGGCTCGAGGGCGAGCCGGGCATGCCGCGGGTGCACGTCACGTTCATGGCCGCCCATGCGGTGCCGCCGGAGTTCTTCGGCCGCCGCCACGACTACATCGACGCGGTCAGCTCCTGGTGCGCGGACGCCGCCGCGGTCGGCGCGGACAGCGTGGACGTGTACTGCGAGGAAGGCCGGTTCTCCAAGGACGAGGCGCGCTGGATCTTGTCCGCCGGCCGCCGCTCGAACCTGCTGCCGCGGCTGCACGCCTGCGGTGACTCGCGCACCGGCGCGGCCCGGCTGGCCGCCGAGCTCGGCTGCGCGTCCGCCGACATGCTGCACGAGGCCTCCGAGGACGACGTGGCCGTGCTCGCCCAGGCCGGCGTGGCCGCGGTCCTGTGTCCCGGCACGGCCCTGCAGACCAGCGCCCGGCCGCCGGTGCGCGCGATGCTCGACAAGGGGGTGGCCGTCGCGCTCGGCTCCGACCACAATCCCGGCGGCGCCGGCATCACTTCGATGGCCCTGGTCATCTCGCTGGCCGTGTCGTACCTCGGGATGAGCGTGGAGGAGGCCCTGCGAGCCGCCACCATCGGCGGCGCGCACGCGCTGCGCGCCTCCGACCGGGGCGCCATGGTCCGCGGCAGGCTCGCCGACATGGTCCTGTGGGACGCCGACCACGAGGGTGCCTTCGTCTGGTCCTACGGCCTGCTCCCCCGCCGCATCTGGCTCGGCGGCGAACCGATCGCGGCCAGCTAGCCCTACGCGCGCCGCCAACGTGGCATGCTGCGGTCATGGCTGCGCGCACCGCGGTAAACCCGCCCGTGACCCTCCTCGCCCCCGTCGTGCTCATCGTCGGCGAGGAGGAGTTTCTCGTCGACCGCAGCGTCCGTGACCTGATCGCCGCCGCCCGGGACGCCGGGCTCGGCGGCGACCTGCACGACCTGGACGGAGCCGAGCTCGGCCCGGGTGAGCTGGCGTCGCTCACCTCGCCCTCGCTGTTCGGCGGCGGCTGCGTGCTCGTCGTCCGAGCCGCCCAGAACGCCAGCAAGGAGGTGGCGGCCGAGCTGACCAGGTATGCAAAGATCCCGGCGCCCGACGCGGTCCTCGTGCTGACGCACGCGGGCGGGGCCAAGGGCAAGGAGCTGCTGGCCGGGGTCAGGGCCGCGGGAGCACGGGTAATCGAGTGCCCGAAGCTCACCAGGTTCGCCGAGCGGCTCGACTTCATCAGGGCCGAATTCCGCCGGGCGGGCCGCCGGGCCGACGACGGAGCCTCCCGTGCGCTGCTGGACGCGGTCGGTTCGGATCTGCGTGAGCTCGCGGCCGCCTGCAGCCAGCTCGCCGCCGACACCGACGGTGGCATCGACGAGACGGTCGTGGCCAGGTACTACCGGGGCCGGGCCGAGGCGACCGGGTTCACCGTCGCCGACCGCGCGGTCGAGGGGCACCTCGCCCAGGCGCTCGAGCAATTGCGCTGGGCGCTGGAGACGGGCGTGTCCCCGGTGCTGATCTGCAGCGCGCTCGCCCAGGGGGTACGCCTGCTCGGCCGGGTCGGATCCGCGCCCCGCGGCGCCAGCAGCGCTGCGCTCGCGGCCGAGGTCGGCGCCCCGCCCTGGAAGATCGACCGGGTCCGGCAGCAACTGCGCGGCTGGCACCCGAACGGCATCGCCCGGGCGCTGCACGCGGTCGCCGAAGCGGACGCACAGGTCAAGGGTGAATCGACCAGCGCGGCCTACGCGCTGGAGCGAGCCGTGCGCCGAATCGTCGCCAGCCGGGCTGGCGAAGACCTTAGCTAGCTGGCGACCTGGAGTTCGGCGTAGCGCTTGGCGATCGCCGACTTGCGGTTCGCGGCCTGGTTCTTGTGGATGACGCCCTTGCTGGCCGCCTTGTCCAGCTGGCGGCAGGCGACGCGCAGCGCGATCCCGGCCTCGTCGAGGTTCCCCCCGTCCGCGGCTTCCCGGAACTTACGCACGGACGTACGCAGCGACGACTTCGCCGCCTTGTTCCGCTGGTGTGCCTTTTCGTTTTGCTTATTGCGCTTTATCTGAGACTTTATGTTGGCCACGCGTGGGAGTCCTTCAAGGTTGTCTGTGGGTGACGCGACGACGAAGCTTATCCGAGCTATACCTCCACACTCAAACCAGGACCTGGCGGGGGCACTGGGCCGGACATGGGATCATGGAACACCCAGGCCGCTAGCGGCGAGCGCCGCCAGCGGCGAGTAACCCGAACGGATGCGCGTGTCACCTCCCAGCCCCACCAGCCAGCCGGACCTGAGAACCCAAAAGAGCCGGACGAGCCAGGCGGACCAGACTGCCCGCCCGGCGCCGGGCCAGACCGATCAGGCCGTGATCAGGAACTTCTGCATCATCGCCCACATCGATCACGGCAAGTCGACGCTGGCCGACCGGATGCTGCAGCTCACCGGCGTGGTGGAAGGCCGCCAGATGCGGGCCCAGTACCTGGACCGGATGGACATCGAGCGCGAGCGCGGCATCACGATCAAGAGCCAGGCGGTCCGGCTGCCCTGGACGGGCGAGGACAACCAGCAGTACGTGCTCAACCTCATCGACACCCCCGGCCACGTCGACTTCAGCTACGAGGTCTCCCGCAGCCTGGCCGCCTGCGAGGGCGCCGTGCTGCTCGTCGACGCCGCCCAGGGCATCGAGGCGCAGACGCTGGCCAACCTGTACCTGGCGCTGGACGCCGACCTCAAGATCATCCCCGTGCTGAACAAGATCGACCTGCCGGCCGCCCAGCCCGACCGGTACGCCGCCGAACTCGCCGGGATCATCGGCTGCGACCCCGGCGAGGTCCTCCGGGTCAGCGCCAAGACCGGCGAGGGCGTCGAGCAACTGCTGCACGAGATCGTCCGGCTCGTCCCGGCGCCCAGGGGAAACCCGGACGCCCCGGCCCGGGCGCTGATCTTCGACTCGATCTACGACACCTACCGCGGCGTGGTGACCTACGTCCGGGTCGTCGACGGCCGTCTGACGCGGCGCGAGCGCAGCCTGATGATGTCCACCGGCTCGGCGCACGAGACGCTCGAGGCGGGGGTGATCTCACCGGAGCCCATACCGAGCGAGAGCCTGGCCGCCGGGGAGGTCGGCTACCTGATCACCGGGGTCAAGGACGTCCGGCAGGCCCGCGTCGGCGACACCGTGACCAGCGCGGCCCACCCGGCCGAAGAGGCGCTCGCGGGATACGATCACCCCCGGCCGATGGTCTTCTCCGGCCTCTACCCGGTGGACGGCGACGACTACCCGGACCTGCGCGACGCGCTGGACAAGCTGCGGCTGAACGACGCCGCGCTGCTGTACGAGCCCGAGACTTCCGACGCGCTCGGGTTCGGCTTCCGCTGCGGCTTCCTCGGCCTGCTGCACATGGAGATCGTGCGCGAGCGCCTGGAGCGCGAGTTCGACCTGTCCCTGATCTCCACCGCGCCGAACGCCGTCTACCGCGTCGTCATGGACTCCGGCCAGGAGATCCGGGTGACGAACCCGAGCGACTTCCCAGGTGGCTCGGAGCCGGGCAAGGGCAAGGTGGACCGCGTCTACGAGCCGGTGGTGCGCGCGACGGTGATCTCCCCGGCCGAGTACATCGGCACGATCATGGAGCTGTGCCAGAGCCGGCGCGGTTCCCTGATCGGCATGGACTACCTGTCCGCGGACCGGGTGGAGATCCGCTACATGCTGCCGCTCGCCGAGATCATCTTCGACTTCTTCGACCAGCTCAAGTCCCGGACCCGCGGCTACGCCTCGCTCGACTACGAGCCCGACGGCGAGCAGCAGGCGGACCTGGTCAAGGTGGACATCCTGCTGCAGGGTCAGCCGGTGGACGCGTTCAGCCAGATCGTGCACGCCGACAACGCCCGCGAGTACGGCCTGGCCATGACCGCGAAGCTGAAGGAGCTGATCCCGCGCCAGCAGTACGAGGTGCCCATCCAGGCAGCCGTCGGCGCCCGCATCATCGCCCGCGAGAACATCCGCGCGCTGCGCAAGGACGTGCTGGCCAAGTGCTACGGCGGCGACATCACGCGCAAGCGCAAGCTGCTGGAGAGGCAGAAGGAGGGCAAGAAGCGGATGAAGACCATCGGCCGGGTCGACGTGCCCCAGGAGGCGTTCGTCGCGGCCCTGTCCACCCAGCCGGGCGACAGAAAACCTCGCTAAAAAAGATCTAATGAGGCCGAACGGGCCGGGGCGTGTGCCTACGTCCCCTTCGTGATATACGGAGCCAGTTGCGCGGGCTGGAACTGCTGCAGCGGGCCCTGCTGGAACGAGCCCTGCTGGAACGGCGACTGCGGGAACGGCATCGGCTGGGCGTGCGCGGTGGCGATGGCGGTGACCAGCGCGGCCAGCGTGAATATCACCAGCGCGGTGATGATCAGCGCCGCGGCGGAATGCCAGTGGCTCGGCGATTCGGCACGATACTGCTCGGCGGGACTCTGCTGGTAAGGCCCCTGCGGGTAAGGCAGGCCCGGCGGGTAGGGCAGCGGCCCGACCGGCAGGTCGGCGGTCAGCGCCCACAGGTCTGCGTAGGTGCGGGCCGCGTAGGCGCGGGCGACCCGGTCGTCAAGCTCATCCTGGGTCAGCCGCCCCTCGGTGAAACCCGCCCGGAGCACGCCCACGGTGCGCTCGCGATCCGCGCTGCCCGCTAGCCAGGACGGGTTCACCCCGGCGCTCGGCGGCAGTGCGGGGGCAGCGGGAAATGGCGGATTTGCCTGACCTGGACCGAATGCCACGTGAGCCTCCCGCGGACGCCTCTTAAGAGTGTAGACGTGCGAGGGTCGCCAGGAGTGCCAATGAAAGGTTCGGCGTCCCGTGTCGTCACGAGCCGAGAGCGGTTCCGAGCTTCGCGTAGTCCTGGTTGACCTGGTTGAGCGCCGAGGCCAGGTCGGCCGTGCGGGCTTCGCTGATGTACTGGTTGGCCGAGGTCGCCTTGCCCAGCTGGGCGTAGACCGCCGCGGCGCGCGAGACCGACGCGACCAGGGCCGCGTTTGCCGCGGTCGCCTTCGACGGCATCTTGGTGGCCCGAAGCTGCCCGGCGAACGTGTTGAACGTGGCCGCCACCTGGCGATCCAGCTGGGTGACGCAGACCAGTTGGCCTTTGCATGCCTTCACGTTGGCCGCGTAGTTGTTGACCGCGTTGGTCACGGGGGTGGTGTTCGCCTGCACCTGGTTCGTCGCATTTGCCGCGCTGACGCCGTTGCCGTGGGCCGCCCCCGCGGTTGCGCCGCAGCCAACCGAGAACAGCACGCCGAGTACCAGGAAACTCATCGGCAGGAAGTACCGGACCAGGACGGTCAGCCGGGACCTCGGAGCCGGGCCCGCGAACGCAGCCAGTACCGGTGTGAGCTCCGCCGGCTCGGTAGCCGTCGCCGGTCCATCGGTGGCGAAATCCGCGTACATGTCCCCTGCTCCTCACTGTCCCCCTGCTGATGGCGCGACCGATCATATCGGCCGGATCGCCTTCGTCCGGGGTAAAGTGAGGTTTCCGCAGCTCAGCCGGGTCCTAGCCGCCGCCGGGGCTGATACCGCCCGACGCCGAGATCACGGCGCCCACGATGGACAAGGCGATGAGGATGCCCCAGAAGATAACCGCCATGTAACCGAGCACCAGGCCGCTGGTCGCCAGCCCGTCGCCGCGCTGCCCGGTCAGCCGCATCTCGCGCTTAGCCATGTGCCCGCAGATGATCGCCGGGATGGCGGTCAGGCCCATGGTGAAGAACTCGGCCACGCCGAGCACCAGCGATGCCCTGGCCAGCGAGTTGGTGGTCGCGGGCGGCTGGTACATGGGCACCGGCCAGACGGTCGGCATGGCCCCCGCGGGCAGGTCGGCGGTCAGCGCCATCAGTTCGCCGTACGTCCGGGCGGCGTAGGCCCGCCCCATCCGGTCGTTGTACTCGTCCTGGGTGAGACGGCCCTCGGCAAAACCGGCCTTCAGCACGTCGACGGCGCGTTCCCGGTCCGCCGAGGCCGCGCGCATGCCGGGATTCATCTGGACCTGATAGCCGCCCTGGCCCTGGGCGACCGGATAGCCGGCCGGCGGAACCTGGTAGGCACCCGGCGGAACCTGGTAGGCACCCGGCGGAACCTGGTAGCCGGCGGGCGGGATATGGTACCCGGGCGCGGGAGCATACGGCGCGGGAGCGTACGGGGCCGTGGGCGGAACCTGGGCGGCGGTCGGCTGGCCGTCGCTGGCAGCAGTCGGACCCGCAGCGGCGGCTGGCCAGTTGTCCCTGGGGTACTGGGCCGGCCATTGCGACTCGTGATCTGCCAACGGTGCCTCCCGTAGACGCGACCCTAGGGCCTCGTGCCTTCAGAAAAACGCGGCACCATCAGTCTAAGTGACTGTTTGGTAAAGCGGGACTTCCACCCGCCGGTGATACGTCCAGCCGAGCGCACCGGCGCCGACGGACGGACGGGCACCTGGCCTTAGCGGGTAGCGTGGCTGGCATGCCTGGCGCCCTTCCCGACGGTGAGCCTGTCCCCGCCGCGGGGACGCTGCCGGAAGGCGCGCGGGCTGGTCTTGGCCAGCGGCCGTTCGGCGTCTATGTCCACGTGCCGTTCTGCACCACCCGCTGCGGTTACTGCGACTTCAATACCTACACCGCCGCCGAACTCGGCACCGGGTCCGCCGCGACCTCACCCGCTAGCTATCCGGACCGGGCGATCGCGGAGATCAGGTTCGCGCGTCAGGTGCTCGCCAGCCAAGCAGGACACGGTGTGGACCTGCCGGTCAGCACGGTGTTCTTCGGCGGCGGGACGCCCACCCTGCTGCCGCCGGCCGCGCTGGGCAGCATCCTGCGGGCCATCGACTCCGAATTCGGCCTGGCTCCCGGGGCAGAGGTCACCAGTGAGGCGAACCCGGAGAGCGTCGACCAAGCCAGCCTGAGCGAACTGCGGGCACAGGGGCTGACCCGAATTTCGTTCGGGATGCAAAGCGCGGTGCCCGGGGTACTCGCCGTCCTGGACCGGGTGCACTCACCTGGCCGCCCGGCGCGTTGCGTCAGGTGGGCCCGGGCGGCCGGCTTTGAGCACGTCAGCCTCGACCTGATCTACGGGACGCCGGGGGAGTCCGATGCGGACTGGCGGCGCTCGCTGGACGCGGCGGTGGCGGCCGGCCCCGACCACGTGTCCGCCTACGCCCTCACCGTGGAGGCCGGTACGCGGCTGGCGGCGCGGGTCAGGCGCGGTGAGCTGGCCGCCCCGGAAGACGACGTGCTCGCCGACCGCTACCTGGCCGCGGACGAAGCCCTCACCGCGGCCGGCTACGGCTGGTACGAGATCTCCAACTGGGCGGCCTCCAGTTCGGCTAGGTGCGCGCACAACATGCTCTACTGGACCGGCGGCGACTGGTGGGGGATCGGGCCGGGAGCCCACAGTCACGTGGGCGGAACCCGATGGTGGAACGTGCGGCATCCGGCCGCTTACGGCGCGCGGATCGCGGCCGGGAACAGCCCCGGCCAGGCCCGGGAGGTCCTCACCGAGGCCGAACGGCAGCTGGAGCGCGTCATGCTCCTCATCCGGCTCGCCGAGGGCTGCCCGGTCGAGATACTCGGCCCGGCGGGGCGGGCCAACGCCGAGTCGGTGGTCGCCGAAGGCCTGGCCGATCGGGACGCCCTGGCCGACGGCCGGATCGTGCTCAGCCGCCACGGCCGGCTCCTGGCCGACGCCGTGACGCGCAAACTGACCGAGCCCTGAGTTCAAGCCGATCCCTTAAGTTCACACCGAGCCCTGAGCGCTCAGTTCACGATGCGCGCGCAGATCCAGCTGGGCACCTTGTCCCGCTCGCCGCGGTTCGCCACGATCACGCCGCGGATGAGATACCTCAGCATCGAGACCCAGATGACGAAGCCGACCGGGAGCGCCACCACCAGGGCGACGGTGATGCTGTCCAGCAGGAGCAGGCCGCCGAGGATCAGGCAGCACAGCGCGTACAGCAGGCCGGTCAGCGACAGGTTCACGGCTGTAGCCGCGTGGTATCGCATGAACGGCGACTTTCTCGCCCGGAGTGCGTAGACGACCAGCGGGATGACCGGTCCCAGGACGATCGCCCCCAGGTAGCCGAACGTCGCCGACGTCATATCGCCGTCCCCGACCCGCTCGGGAGCCCCCTCAGACGCGGGCTTGCTCGTCATCGGTCCTCGCGTGTCTTCCGGTACTGTCGTCACGCTATGCGCTCCCCGGCATGGTGACGAAATCGATCAGCTCCTCGACCCGGCCGAGGAGCTCGGGCTCGAGGTCGGCGTAGCTCGTCACCGAGCGCAGGATGCGCTGCCAGGCCGACGGCACCTCCGGTGGCCAGCCGATGGCGCTCAGCACGCCTTCTTTCCATGGCTGCCCGCGCGGAACGTCCGGCCAGGCCGCGATGCCGACTGCCGACGGCCGCACGGCGGCCCAGATGTCGATAAACGGATGCCCCACGATCAGCACGTCGGGTGACCGCACGCCGGCCACGATCCTGGTCTCCTTGGAGCCAGCCACCAGGTGGTCCACGAGCACGCCGAGGCGGCGGCCGGGCGTGGGGGAGAAGCTCTCGACGATGGCCGGCAGGTCGTCGATGCCCTCCAGGTACTCGACCACCACGCCCACGTCACGCAGGTCGTCGCCCCAGATCTTCTCCACCAGCTCGGCGTCGTGCTTGCCCTCGACGTAGATCCGGCTCGCCCGGGCCACCTTGGCCCGAGCCGAAGGCGCGGCCACGGAACCGGAGGCCGTCCGAGCGGGTCGGCTGGCCGGGGCAGCGGGCGGGATGAGCGTGACCGGCCGGCCCTCGAGCATGAAGGCAGCCGGGGTCAGCGGGAAGACCCGCCGCTTGCCGTGCCGGTCCTCCAGCGTCACGGCGCCCTTTTCGTAGCCGACCACCGCGCCGCAGAACCGGCCCTCGGAGTCCTCAACCACCAGGCCGCGCTCCGCCTCGACCTTCGGCACCTCGCGCTGGCCGGGACCCGAGTTCCGCCGGCGACCGAGCTCACTTCCGGCAGCGAGCACGTCAGCGCCGTACTGCCTGCTCCACACCGGCATCTCCTCAGCTGTGTCCCCTGGCTGGGCCGCGGACCCGGGCCATACCTGCGCGACATACCTTGCGCACGAGCGTAGCCGAGGAGGAGCAGCTCCGGACGCCGCCGACACGCCGCTATCGCGGCTCGCGGCCGGCGGGTTACCATCCTGCTGTGGGCCATACCCCGAGCGGGACCAGTCGCGCTTGGGTATGATCGCGCGGCCGTTCGCCTCGCCGTCACGCGCCCGGAACGTGTTGGACGCAATAGACTTAGCACTCGGGACGTTAGAGTGCCAAGGAGGTGAACGCGTGCTCGACGAACGGAAACTGACGGTGCTCCGCGCCATCGTCGAAGACTACGTGTCCACCACGGAACCGGTGGGATCCAAGTCGCTGGTCGACCGGCATCACTTCGACGTTTCCCCGGCGACGATCAGGAACGACATGGCGGTGCTTGAGGAGCAGGGCTTCATCGCCCAGCCGCACACCAGCGCCGGCCGGGTACCGACGGACAAGGGCTACCGGCTCTTCGTCGACCGGCTGTCCAGCGTCAAGCCGCTGTCGGCGGCCGAGCGGCGCGCCATCGAGACCTTCCTGGCCGGCGCGTACAGCCTCGACGATGTGGTGACGCGGACGGTCAGGCTGCTGGTCCAGCTGACCCGGCAGGTGGCCGTGGTGCAGTACCCGTCGCTCACCAGGTCCGCGATTCGGCACATCGAGCTCGTCCCGCTCGCTCCGCAGAAGCTGCTGCTCGTGCTCATCACCGACACCGGCCGGGTCGAGCAGTGCACCGTCGACCTGCCCGACCCCTGGGATGACGCCTCGGTGTCCCACGTGCGGGCGGTCGTGAACGCCTGTCTGGGCGGGCATAAGCTGTCCGAGGCCGCCGCGATGGTCGCCGACCTGGCCGAGCGGATGCCGGCCGAGGAGCGGGCGAACGCCAACGCCGTCCTGGCGATGCTGCTGGCCAGCCTGGTCGAGCGGAGCGAGGAGAAGATCGTCTTCGGTGGAGCCGCGAACCTGGCCGCGCACGATTTCAGCAGGGGGTTGCGTGAAGTGCTTGAGGCCCTGGAAGAACAGGTGGTGCTGATGCGGCTGCTCGGGGAGACGACCGAGCCGGCCATCCTGACCGTGCGGATCGGCGCGGAGAACCAGGTCGCTGGCCTGCAGACCACGTTGGTGGTGTCCACGGGGTACGGGAACGGCGAACAGCCGCTGGCCAAGCTCGGCGTGCTCGGGCCGACCAGGATGGACTACCCGGGCACGATGGGCGCGGTGCGTGCCGTGGCCCGTTACCTCGGCCAGATCTTGTTGGAGTCTTAGTGGCGACCGACTACTACGCAATGCTCAAGGTTCGCCGGGACGCGACGCAAGACGAGGTGAAGCGAGCCTACCGGCGGCTGGCCCGGGAGCTGCACCCGGACGTGAACCCCGATCCTGAGACGCAGGAGCGGTTCAAAGAGATCACCCAGGCGTACGAGGTGCTGTCGGACACGGACAAGCGCCGGATGTACGACATGGGCATGGACCCGTTCGCCGCGAGCACGGCGGGCGCCGGGGCCGGCCCGTTCGGCCAGGGGTTCAACCCGCTGAACGACCTGCTCGACCAGTTCTTCGGCGCGGCCGGCGGTGCCGCTACGCGCGGGCCGCGGAGCCGCGCGCAGCGTGGCCGCAACGCCACGATCAGGATCGAGCTCGAGCTGGCCGAATGCTCGTTCGGCGCGACCCGAGAGCTCACCGTGGACACGGCCGTGGTCTGTCCCACCTGCTCCGGTGAGGGCACCGCGCCCGGTACCCACCCGCAGACCTGTGACATCTGCGGCGGGCGCGGTGAAGTGAGCCAGGTGACCCGCTCCTTCATCGGCCAGGTGATGATGGCCCGGGTCTGCCCGGGTTGCGGCGGATACGGCACCGTGCTCGTCCGGCCCTGCCCGGAGTGCGACGGCGACGGCCGGGTCCGGACCAGGCGAACCATCAAGGTGCGGATCCCGGCCGGGGTCGAGGACGGGACGCACATCCAGCTGGCCGGCGAGGGCGAAGTCGGCCCGGGCGGCGGCCCGCCCGGCGACCTGTTCCTGGAGATCGTCCAGCGTCCGCACGCCATCTTCGAGCGGCAAGGCGACGACCTGCACTGCACGGTGACGATCCCGATGGCGGCCGCCGCGCTGGGGGCCACGCTGTCGGTGGAGAGCCTGGACGGCCCCGCCGACATCGACGTCCGGCCCGGCACCCAGTCCGGCCAGGCCATCCCGCTCTACGGTCAGGGTGTCAAGCACCTGAACGGCAACGGGCGCGGCGATCTCGTCATCCACGTGACCGTCGAGACGCCATCCAAGCTGGACGCCGAGCAGGAAAAGCTGCTGCGCGAACTGGCCAAGTTGCGCGGCGAGGAATCACCGCCCGGCCGGTTCGCACCGGGCCAGCAAGGGTTCTTCTCGAGGCTGCGCGACGCCTTCAACGGGCGCTGAACCTGGTGCAGCCGCCCGTCTTCCTGGCTGACCGCGCGACTCTGGAATCCGATGTCGTTGTCCTGTCCGGAGCCGAGGGCCGGCACGCGGCCACCGTACGCAGGCTGCGCCCTGGCGAGCGCGCCGATGTGGCCGACGGCGCCGGCCTGGTGGCCGAGTGCGTGGTCGCCGGGCCCAGGGGTGACGGCCTTGAGCTCACCGTGCAGGCTAGGCGGGAGGTCCCACGCCCGGATCCCGCGATCACGGTCGTCCAGGCCATCCCCAAGGGCGACCGGGGCGAGCTGGCTGTCGAGGAGATGACCGAGGTCGGTGTCGACCGCATCGTGCCGTGGGCCGCGGCTCGCAGCGTCCCGGTGTGGCAGGGAGCCCGCGGGGAGCGCTCGCTGGCCAAGTGGCGGCTGACCGCGCGCGAGGCCGCCAAGCAGTCCCGCCGCGCCTGGATACCCGAGGTCACCGACGTCGCCTCGGCCAGCCGGGTGGCTCAGCTGATCGCGAAGGCGGCCTGCGCGATCGTTCTCGAGCCCGGCGCCGCCGGCCGCCTCGGCCGCCTCAGCCTGCCGGAATCGGGTGACCTGCTAGTCGTGGTCGGTCCCGAGGGCGGGATCACCGACTCCGAGAGCGCGGCGTTCCGTGCGGCCGGGGCCATCGCCTGCCGGCTGAGGACCTACCGTGCTGAGGACCTCGACCGCCGGGACCGTGGCCGCTGCCGTCCTGCTCAGCCGCTCTGGCCGCTGGTCCTGAGCCGCCTCAGGGCGAGGTGGTCGGGGTGGCTGACCCGGCGCGAGGACCTGACCGGGCATCGGTGAGGCCCAGCGCTGGCCCCACCCGACGTGGTTGCCGCCGGCCGTGCGCCGCTAGCCGGTGGACGCCGCTGGCTGGTCCCCGCTGGACGTGGTGTCCGCCGGACTGGCTGGCGTTGGTGCCATTCGAGGTCACCGAACTCGACGGCGACGCCGATGCCGACCGGCTGGGGCTGGTCGACGTGGTCGCTGACGCGCTGACCTTCGGCTTGAGCGTTGTGGTCGGCTGGGCGGTCGGGCTTGGTCCGCAGGGGTCCGGTCGCGTTGGCCGTCGTCTTGCCGGCCGCGCTGGTGGTCGCCGTGGCCGAAGGCGTCGAGTGGTGGGGGTGCTCGTGGGAGTGGCGGTCGCGCTCGGCGTCACCGTCGCGGTGCTGGTCGCAGTGACGCTGGCGCTGGGACTCGTGCTGCTGCTCGTCGGGCTGGCGCTCGTGCTCCTCTGGCCGGGCTGGTCACCGTGCTCGCAGGGGTCACGCTCGGGGTCGCTGCCTGGCCGCCTTACTCGAGGGGGATGGCGAAGAACTCGACGGGCACGCGGTCACGGTCAGGCGGGCTGGGCTGCTGGAGACGCTGGCCGGACTGAGACCGCCGGCCGACGCGCACAGCGGGTTGCCCGGTCCAGTCGCGCCCTGAACCCCGGTGCCGCTGTGGGAGGTGGGATCCCCACCGCCGAGCTGAGCTGGAGGAAAGCCTGCCGCAGCGGCGCCACCGCCAGGGCGACGCCGATGGCGAACACGACGCAGGCGATCGCCAGGGCCGGCCGGAGCAGCCCGTCCCGCCAGTCTCGCGGCTGGCGCCGCGCGTGACCACCCTGGCCCCGTGCGCCGACGACCCGTGCGCCGACGACCCGTGCGCCGACGACCCGTGCGCCGACGGACCGCCGCGCCTGGCGTTCCAGCGCCGGACCATGCCGGCCAGGAAACCGCCCGCGCCGGGCCGGCGGTCGCCTCGGAATGCTTGCTGGCGTACGCCGGTCCGGACTTGACTCGCGCGCGGATTCGCTCCAGCCCGTCCGGGCGCGGCTCGACCTGGTCGGCGGCGGCGTGCAGGGCATGACGCAGGAACTCGCCGAAGTCGTGTCCTGGCGGCGGCGTGCCATCGTGGCCGGGTCTGGTCATTACTCCTGCTCCAGGGCCGCGCGGAGGGCGGTCATGCCGCGGGCGGTGTGGCTTTTGACGGCGCCGCGGCTGATGCCCATGCTGGCGGCGATCTCGGCCTCGGACAGGTCGGCGTAGTAGCGCAGCACGATCGCCTCGCGCTGCCGGTCGGGCAGGGTGCGCAGGGCGGCGACGACGGCGTGCCGTTCGAGCAGGACCAGCGCGCCGTGCTCGGCGCTGGGCATGTCCGGCGGGGCTTTCTGCATGTTCTTGTCGACGACCGTGCGGTGCCGCAGGACCGAACGGGACCGGTTCACCACGGCCTGCCGCAGGTAGGCCAGCGCCTTCTCGGCGTCCCGCAGCCGCTGCCAGCCGCCGTGCATCGCGACGAACGCGTCCTGGACCACTTCCTCGGCGGTGGGCGTGTCCCGCACCAGCAGGGCCGCGAGGCGGACCAGGGCCCGGTAATGCATTGAGTAAAGCTCGGTGACCGCACGGTCCGCGCTCCACCCGATGCGCGCGGCGGGGGACGCCAGGAACGCATCAGGCGCAATGCCACCAGCGGCCACCAGGGTTTCGGTCACATCTGTTGGACGCGTTACCCCCTCGTCAGGTTCACTCCCCATCTGGCCGCTTCCGTGCCGCGGCAGGAGCGGCAGGAGTCGCGCAGGACCACGGTCTCCGGTCCTTCATCCCCAAATCTCCCACCCATCTGACCGTCCGTCGCCTTGCCGTCAGTGGCAAACCGCCTGGCCAGTTGCCTGGATGAACGGCCAGCCGGGCACCCGCACTGGGTATGTCAAGCTGAAGCCGGCGACATTCGCACATGCCGCCAGACACCGCCGGAGGATTGCCGAAAGTCAAGAATATCCATTGAGTGCGAGGATACGACAGCACTTGCCATGGATCGGCACCGTAACAACGGATGGCAACACGGTTAGCTGGTGGTACTCCCTGATTAGACCGAAATATGCTGCCTATACAGCTATTGCCTGGCCGTGCCCCGGCCAGCGGGCAGGATGATTCGTAAGCGCGCCGGGAAGCCCTAAGATCTTCGTGTGGCTGAATGCTTGTTCTGCGCCATCGTGGCCGGCGAAATCCCCGCGACCACGGTGCTTGAAACGGACCGGATCCTGGCCTTCCGCGATATCAATCCGCAGGCCCCGACGCACGTGCTCGTCATCCCGAAGGAGCACTATCCCGACGTCTCGGCGCTCGCTGCCGCGGACGGCGGGCTGCTCGGCGAGGTGATCACCGGGGTGCACCGCGTCGCCGAGACGGAGGGGGTCAGCGAGGGCGGCTATCGCGTCGTCTTCAACACCGGCGCCCAGGCGGGCCAGACCGTCCCGCACGTCCACGGGCACGTCCTCGGCGGCCGGTCCTTCACCTGGCCCCCCGGATGACCGGCACCCAGCCCTGGACAGCACTGCCCCGGAGAGGCCTGATCCCGGATAACATGGTGCTGAGTACGCTCGGGGGGCGGTCCTCCGGGTCTTCGAGAGCATCGAATTGACAGATATCAGAAACGATGACCTAGGCGCCGAAAGCACTTCCAACGGCGACGGGCAACGCGAAAACAGGACCCAGGGCGAACCGCGGTCTCAGGTGAAGATCGTGATACCCGCTGATCATTCGATGGTCAGCCTGCTCGGCTCCGGTGACGAACTGCTGCACGTTATTGAGCGGGAGTTCGACGCCGACATCCACGTGCGCGGCAACGAGATCACCGCGACCGGGACCCCGGCGGAGACCGCCCTGGTCACTGCGCTCTTCGACGAGCTTGTCGAACTGCTGCGCAAGGGCACGGACCTGACGGCCGACGCGGTGGAGCGGACCGCGGCCATGCTGCGGGCCGAGCGCGGCGTCCGGCCGGCCGACGTGCTCACCGTCGGCATCTTGTCCGCCCGCGGCCGGACGATCCGGCCCAAGACGCTGAACCAGAAGCGCTACGCGGACGCGATCGACCAGCACACGATCGTGTTCTCCATCGGCCCGGCGGGCACCGGAAAGACCTACCTGGCCATGGCCAAGGCGGTCAAGGCGCTGCAGGCCAAGCAGGTCAACCGGATCATCCTGACCCGGCCTGCGGTGGAGGCAGGGGAGCGGCTCGGCTTCCTGCCCGGCACCCTGTACGAGAAGATCGACCCGTACCTGCGCCCCCTCTACGACGCGCTGCACGACATGCTCGACCCGGACTCCATCCCGCGTCTGATGGCCGCCGGCACCATCGAGATCGCCCCCCTGGCGTACATGCGTGGCCGCTGCCAACCCGTGGAAACGCCCGTGCTCACCCCGGAGGGCTTCCGGCCGATCGGCTCGCTGGCCATCGGTGACCTGGTCATCGGGTCCAACGGCGAGCCCACGCCGGTGCTCGGCGTGTACCCCCAAGGGGAGAAGGACATCTACCGGGTCACCACTCAGGACGGCGCCTCGACGCTGGCCTCGGATGACCATCTGTGGGCCGTGGCCACCCGCGACGATCGCCGTCGCGGCAAGCCGCTCCGGGTCCTGTCCACCCGCGAGATGATCGGCAACCTGCGTGCCAATCACTACCACCGGTACGAACTCCCGATGCATAGCGCGCCCGTGCGCTTCCCGTACCGGGAGATCCCGATGGACGCCTACGCGCTGGGGCTGCTGCTCGGCGACGGCTGCCTGACCGGGGCGACCACACCGACCTTCGCCACCGGCGATCCCGAGCTGGCCTACGAGTTGAAGCGACTGCTGCCGGGGATCGAGGTCCGACCCAGGCAAGGCCCTAACTACATGCTGAGCCAACTCACATCACCGTGGGCCACCACCACGCTCGTCGAGAACCCGGTAACCGGGGCGGTGCGTCGGCTCGGCCTTCACGGCACCCGCTCCACCACCAAGTTCGTGCCCGAGCTCTACCTGTACAACTCGCACAAGGTCCGCCTGGCCGTCCTGCAGGGCCTGCTCGATACCGACGGCGGCCCCGTCACGCAGCGAAACAGGACCTGCCGCATCCAGTACACGACCACCTCGCCCCGCCTGCGTGACGACGTCATCTTCCTGGTCCGCTCCCTGGGCGGCGTCGCCTACCACCGCACCCGCCCCGCCGCCGACCGCGCTCCGGGCCTGGCCAAGGGACGCCCCGTCTACCACCGCCACGACGCGCACATCATCGACATCCGGCTCCCAGAAGGCATCGAGCCGTTCCGCCTCACCCGGAAGCGCGACGCGTACAACGCGGCAGGCGGCGGCGGGCGTCCGATGCGTTTCATCGAGAGCATCGAGCCGGCCGGCACGGCGGAGGCGGTTTGCATCTCGGTGGCAGCGGCCGATTCCCTCTACACGACCGAGGACTTCCTGCTGACGCACAACACCCTGAACGACTCGTTCATCATCTTGGACGAGGCGCAGAACACTACGGCCGAGCAGATGAAGATGTTCCTCACCCGGCTGGGCTTCGGCTCTCAGGTGGTGGTCACCGGCGACGTGACCCAGGTCGACCTGCCGACCGGCCAGGTCAGCGGGCTGCGTATCGTCCAGGACATCCTCGACGGCATCGAGGACATCCACTTCGCGAGGCTGACCAGCCATGATGTCGTCAGGCACCGGCTGGTGGGCAAGATCGTCGACGCGTACGAGCGCTACGACGCCCACGAACGTCAGCTCGCCCCGGCCGGGACGCGCAAGCGGAAAGGCAGCTAGACGGGGCATGAGCATCGATATCGCCAACGAGGCGGGCATCGACGTCGACGAGGTGGGGCTGGCCGCGGTCGCGCGGTTCACGCTGGACCAGATGCAGATCCACCCGCTAGCCGAACTCTCGGTGCTGCTCGTCGACGAGCGGACCATGACCGAGCTGCATGAGCGGTGGATGGGGGAGCCGGGGCCGACGGACGTGCTCGCCTTCCCCATGGACGAACTGCGGCCGCCGCACCTGGGCGGCAACCGCGCCGATCCAGCCCCGGGCGCCGATCCCGGGCTGCTCGGCGACGTGGTGCTGTGCCCCCAGGTCGCGGCCGAACAGGCGGACAAGGCCGGCCACTCCACCCAGGACGAGCTCGAGCTGCTGTGCGTGCACGGCATCTTGCACCTGCTCGGCTACGACCACGCCGAGCCCGAAGAGCACGCCGCCATGTTCGGCACCCAGGATCAGGTCCTGAAGTTGTGGCGGGATACGAAGGGCCGACCCGGATTATGACCCCTCCAGCGTGGCTGCTGGTCGCCGCGGCCGTGCTCGCCCTCGTGGCTGGCTGGTGCGCGAACGCGGAGGCCGCGCTGGCGCTCGTTTCCGCCACCGGGGTGGCCGAACGGCCCGAGCACCAGGGCCGGCTGGGCTCCGTGGCCGCCGACCTGCCCCGCTACCTGAGCGTGCTGCTCCTGCTCCGGGCCATCTGCGAGATCCTCGCCGCGGTGCTGGTCACGGCGGCGTTTGTCCGCTGGCTCGGCGACGACTGGCGCGCGGTGCTGGCCGCGCTCGCCGTGGTGATCGGGCTGCGCTACGTGCTGACCGGCGTGCGCCCGCAAACCGGGCGAGTCGGACCGCGGACCGAACGTACCGCCGAGCGCGCGGCCGCGTTCCTGTTCCCGCTGACCCGGGCGCTCGGCCCGCTGCCCAGGCTGCTCGTCGCGTGCGGCAACGCCATGCCGCCGACCCGCCGGACCCGGCCGCTGGTGGACCACGAAGGTCTCCCCCGTGGACCGGTCCGAACTGCGCGGCCTCGTCGACTACCTGGAACGCAGGAACGGCATCGAGCCGGGCGAGCGGGACATGGTCCGCTCCGTGTTCGAGCTCGGCGACACCATCGTCAGGGAAGTCATGGTGCCCCGCACCGACATGGTGTTCATCGAGAGCGACCGGACCGTCGAGCAGGCGCTCTCCCTGACGTTGGACAGCGGCTTCTCCCGGATCCCTGTGGTCGGTGAGAACCAGGACGACGTGGTCGGCATCGCCTACCTGAAGGACATCGTGGCCTGGAGTCACGAGCACCCGGGCGCCGAGGCCACCGAGAAGGTCGCCACGGTGATGCGCCCGGCCAGCTACGTGCCCGACAGCAAGCCGGTGGACGAACTGCTCCGCCAGATGCAGGCGCAGCGGAACCACGTGGCCATCGTGATCGACGAGTACGGCGGGACCGCCGGGCTGGTCACCATCGAGGACATCCTCGAGGAGATCGTCGGTGAGATCACCGACGAGTACGACAACGAGCAGCCCCCGGTCGAGTGGCTCTCCGACCACGCCGCCCGGGTCACCGCCCGGCTGTCGGTGACCGAGCTCGGCGAGCTGTTCGGCGTCAACCTCGACGATCTGGACGTGGAGACGGTGGCCGGGCTGCTCGCCCACCAGCTCGGCCGGGTTCCGATCGCGGGCTCGACAGCGACCGTCCGCGGCCTGCGGCTCACCGCGGAGAACCTGGCTGGCAGGCGCAACAAGATCGTTGCGGTGCTGGTGGAACGGGTCGAGGACGCCGCGTCGTAAACTCAGCAAGGTGAGCGATGTAACTCCTGGGGCAGTGACGCCCGCGGCCGAGGACCTCAAGATCATCACCCTGGCCCGGTCTACCCGGGCGCGAGTAGCGGCGTCCGAGGGCGCGGCGGTCCGCGACGAGACTGGCCGGACCTATACCGCCGCCGCGGTGGCCCTGCCGTCGCTGCGGCTGTCCGCGCTGCGCCTGGCGGTGGCCATGGCGGTGTCCAGCGGCGCGCAGAAGCTCGAGGCGGCCGCCCTGGTCAGCGAGGGCGATCTGGACCCGGGCGACCTCGCCGTGGTCCGCGACCTCGGCCCCGACGCGACCGTGTTCCGCGCCGCCCCCGACGGCACCGTCCGCGAGATCCTGGCCCCCTAAGCGACCCGCCGAGCGGTCATTTTTTGGGCCGAACGAGCCATGGTTCCCGCCCACCGGACATGCGCGAGAATTGATGGGTGAGCCATCCTCCGTCAGCCGCCTTCCGCTCCGGGTTCGCCTGCCTCGCGGGCCGCCCGAACGTCGGCAAGTCGACGCTGACGAACGCGCTAGTAGGTGCCAAGGTCGCGATCACCAGCGACCGGCCGCAGACCACCCGGCGGGTGATCCGCGGCATCGTGCACCGCCCGGACGCGCAGCTGATCCTGGTGGACACGCCTGGCCTGCACAAGCCGCGGACCCTGCTCGGCGAGCATCTGGACAGCCTGGTCAGGTCCACGCTCGCTGAAGTCGACGTGATCGGGTTCTGTATCCCGGCCACCGATCCGGTCGGCCCGGGCGACCGGTTCTTCGCCCGCGAGCTCGAGAACGTGAAGAAGACCCCGGTCGTGGCGGTGGTGACCAAGTGCGATGGGGTGTCGCCCGAGCGGGTGGCCGAACAGCTGGTGGCGGTGAGCGCCCTGGGCGACTGGGCCGACGTGGTTCCGGTCTCGGCCGTGACCGGGTTCCAGCTCGACGTGCTCGCCGACGTGCTGGTCTCGCACCTGCCCGAGGGCGTGGCCCTGTACCCGGACGGCGAGCTGACCGATGAGCCCGAGCAGATCATGGTCGCCGAGCTGATCAGGGAGGCCGCGCTGGACGGGGTGCGGGACGAGCTGCCGCACTCGATCGCGGTGGTGGTCGAGGAGATGGGACCGCGGCCGGGCCGTGCCGACCTCACCGACGTGCACGCCGAGCTTTACGTGGAGCGGTCGAGCCAGAAGGCCATCGTCATCGGTACCGGGGGAGCGCGGCTGAAGGAGGTGGGCAGCCGGGCCCGCCGCCAGATCGAGGCGCTTCTCGGCACCAAGGTCTACCTCGACCTGCACGTCAAGATCGCCAAGGACTGGCAGCGCAACCCCAAGCAGCTCCGCCGCCTGGGCTTCTACGACTGAACCACTGACTTACCTGGCGGTCGGCAGCTCCCAGGACCGGACGGGCTGGCCGAGCACCCGGTAGCCGAGCCTCTCGTTGATCGCGATCATGTGCTCGTTGGTCTCGGTGTTCGTCGTGAACAGCCGCCGCACCTGCGGCTCGGCCTCCGCCAGCAGCTCCATCATGGCCAGCTTGAGCAGCAGCCCGAGCCGGTGCCCGCGGTGCGCCCGGACGACTGCGGTCAGCGCCTGGAACCCCCGGTCCGGCTGCTCCAGGCCGACCTCGACCTGGGTAAAGCCGCCCAGCTCACCGGAGGCGTCGTGGCGCGCCGCCACGGTGTGCGCCCGCACGCCCTGCAGCCGCATCCGCCGTTCGGTGTCGCGGACCCGGGCCGCGTCCCATACCCACGCCTGCACGCTCGGGTCATGAGGCGCGTCGTACAGCAGTCCGCTGATCTCGGCGACCTGGTGCACGTATTGCTCGGGCACCGGCGAGATCCAGGAGATCAGGGAGTAGCCGGCCGCCGCCCGCTGGGCCTCGGCGCGCAGTTCGGCCAGGTGCCCGGCAGCCACCGTGTTCAGGTCGAGCACGCGATGGATTTCCGCCAGCCCGCCGGTCGCGCCGAACGACCGGGCGAATTCCTCACCTGGCGACCCGGCGCAGGCGTACCCGGTCAGCAGGCTCCGGCCGTCGGCGAGCGCCCGCCCGGCGGCGTGCCTCAGCAGGGCCGTGCCGTGCCCGCGCCGCTGCCGGTCCGGGCGAACCCTGAGGTCCAGGACCCCGAGGTGCTTATTGTCCCGGACCGGCAGCTCAAGCAGATACCAGCCCGCCACGCCGTCCTGGTCGGCCACGAGCCAGGTTTCCCGCGGGTCACCCACCCAGCCGGTCTTCAGCCATCCTTCGAACACCTGTCGCGGCATCACCGGAATATCAGGATCGTCCGCCATCATGGTCGCGTCGAGGATCTCGTAGCAGGCCGCGATCCGCTGCGCGTCCCCCTCCGCCTCGAACCGCTCAATGCCCATAACCCCAGCGAACCGCATCCCCTTCCGCACTCCGCCACCCGTTATCCGCCGCTTGCGCGTTATTTATACTCTGCCCCCCGCGGCATTCCCGCATTTACGAATATCAGAAGCCGCATAATAAAACCAGACTCAGTAGGTTCCAGGAATGTCATCGTCAGCCGCTATAATCGAACAAGAAGTGAAGATATAGCCGGCCGGGATGGCCGGGGAGAGGAGTTATCTGTGGCTCGCGAGCATCCCGGAAGGAGGTGAGAGACGAGATGGGTAGTGCCGTCCCGCCGGGCAGCGCGAGCGAGGCGATGGACATGCTGCAGGCCGCGCTGCGCTACCTCGCGGCCGCGGACGCCACCGCGATGGCGGCGGAGACCCAGGCTCGGTGCCTGCAGATCCTGGAGCAGGCCAACTCGATGGGTACCGCCGCCCGGGCCTCGATCCTGGCCGCGTTCACCACCGGGCAGGGATACTCGGCCGACGCGGACTACAGCCCGAAGGCGTGGCTGATCAACCGCACCGGGATCACCAAGGGCACCGCGGTCGGCTATACCGCGTGGGTCCGGAGGGGGCCGCGCACCCGCAGGTCGCGCGGGTGCTGGCCGCCGGGGAGATGTCCGAGTCATACGCCCGGATGATCTGCCAGTGGACCGACAAGCTCCCGGAGGACTGCCGGGAGGCGGCGGACGCGATCCTGGTCGTCGCCGCGGGGAGGGGGATGGGCGTGCGGGACCTGGCCGGGCTGGCCGGGGAGATCTACGCCCGGTCCCTGCCCGCGGACCCTGGCAAAGACCAGGATCAGGCGTTCGAGGACCAGTCCGTCAAGGTGGAGACCACGTTCGAGGGCGCGGGCGTCCTGACCGGCGATTTGACCCCGCAGTGCGCCTCGGTCGTGGGTTCGGTGCTGGACGCGCTGTCCGCCCCGGCGGGCGCGGAGGATACCCGCAGTTACGCTCAGCGGTACCACGATGCGCTGCACGAGGCGATGCAGCGGCTGGTGGCCGCGGGGCTGCTGCCGGAGCGGGCCGGGCAGCCCGTCAAAGCCTGGGGGCATATCTCCCTGGCCGACCTCATGGTCTTGGACGGCAGCTCGGCGCTGCTGGAGGAGTGGACCAGCGGGTGCGCGCCGGGTGGGCCGGGCACCGGGCCGAAGCCTCGGCGGGCGGCAGTGACGGCGCGCGTGGCTGGACGGCGACGCCGCCGAGGCCATCGCGTGCGACGCGGCCATGGCCCCGATCGTGACCGGCGAGTGAACCCCGGCGGCCCTGGATGACCTGGTGCGGCTGTGCGTCGAGCTCGACCGCCTCCGTATCACGGCTTTGGTTTTTTTTTTTTTTTTTTTTTTATCGCCATCCACTTCCTCAGCGTCAGCCAGTACGACACTGGCGGCGACGGCGGCCAGGCGCAGGCCGCGTCCCGCCCCGACACCACGCGGGCGTGGGAAGCCCTCGAGCAGGCCATCATCGGCAAGGCCGTGGACCTCCTGTCGGGTCCCGGCGGGCTGGCGTCGTTCCTGCGGCGCCGGCAGCTCGGCGCCCGGCTGGGCGGGCCGAGCCTGCCGCTGGACATCGGCTACTCCGAGACCATCCCGGCCTGCGATCCGCAACGCGGTCATCCTGCGCGACAAGCACTGCCAGTGGGCCGGGAGGTGCAACCAGCCCGCGTCGGCCTGCCAGGTCCACCACGTCAAGCACAAGAAGAACGGCGGCAAGACCAGCGTTCGAGATTGTGTTCTATTGTGCTGGTTTCACCACCAGGTCGTGATCCACCGGTGGGGCTGGACCCTGGTCCTGAACCCCGACGGGACCACCACCGCCTGGAACCCCGACAAGACCAAGGTGCTGCACAGCCACAGCCCCCCAGCCAATACCGTTAATACCCCGGCGCCTCAAAGCACAAGGTGAGTGCTAACCAGACCCGTCAACCTCAGCAGTCACGCGAAGATACCGCGTCACCCGAGGTCATGTGGACGTCAGCCGAAAAATGAGGTATCGGATCGGCATCGGCAACGGTGTCGCGGGGGTCGGCGGCGACATGATGGATTTACCTGTACCGAAAAGGCGAGGGTACACGCCTGCGGCCGGGTGCTTGCGGGGAGTGTGCCGGATGGTAGGCAGAAGGGGATTCACGTTGCTGATCATCTTTGGCTTGCGCGTGTTCTACCGGACGATCGCGCAAGGCACCTTCTACTGCCGCCGCTGCGGCGGGGACCGGGAGTACCGGCACCGAGCGGGGCGCCGGTGGTTGACGCTGTTCTTTCTCCCGGTCATCCCGCTGAACTCGGTCGGCGAGCACGTCCAGTGCACCACCTGCCGTACCCGTTACGTGACGGACGTGCTCAGCCAGCCGACCACGGCGCAGATGCAGGCGGCGCTGCCCGCCGGCATGCGGGCCGCCGTATCGGCCATGCTGCGGTCCGGCGATCCGGCGAGCCCGATCTCGCGGCAGCGGGCGATCGAGGCGGTCATCGGATCGGGGGTGAATGGCTACGACGAGGCCATGCTCAACGCCGATCTCATGCAGCCGTTCGAGGCCATCCGCCCGGCCCTGAACCAGGTCGGGGCGCAGCTCACCATCCAGGCCAGGGAGTGGTACCTGGCCGAGGTGATCCGCATCGCCATGGCGGACGGCCCGCTCACCGAATCTGAGCGGCACGCCGCGCTGGCCATCGGCGTCGACCTCAGCATGACCCAGGCCCAGGTCGTCGGCGTGGTCGCGATGACTGAGCAGTCGGCCGGCCGCGACTAATCCGGCTGGTGTAAGTCGAGCGCAGCCGCCACGTCGAGCCGGAACCAGGTGCTCGGCTGGCCGAGGATGGTGTAGCCCAGCGCCTCGTTGACCGCGATCATGTGCTCGTTGGCCTGGGCGTTCCAGGTCACGAACCGTTCCAGTTGCGGCTCCGCGGTCGCGAGCAACTCCAGCATCGCGATCTTCACCAGCAGGCCGAGCCGGTGCCCGCGGTGTTTCCTGGTCACGACGGTAAACATCTGATGTCCCCAGCCTGGATCGGCCGGATCCACCGCTATCTCGGTCAGGGCCGCCAGTTCGCCGGTCGCGTCATCTCGCGCCGCCACCGCGTAACCTCGCATCCCGAAGTGCGGGCGCAGGTCGTTGATGCGCTCGCGGACCCGCTGTGCGTCCCACACATCGGGTTCGGTCTCAGGATCGTGGGGAGCGTCGTTGAGCGCGGTGTAAAGATCCGCCACCTGCTCGATGAACTCCTCGGGCACCAGGCCGGTCCAGGACACCAGCGAGTAGCCGGAGGCGGCCCGCTCGGCTGGCCCGCGTAGCTGGGCGAGCCTGCCTTCCTCCAGCTTGCCCGGCTCTAGCACGCGCTGGATATCGACCAGCCCCGGTTTCCCTCCGACTGATCGCGCGAAAGCCTCACCCGCCGAACCGCCGCGAGCGGCGCCGCTGAGCACCGAACGCCCGTGCGCCGCCGCTCGCCCGGCCGCGTGCCGCAGCAGGGCGAGGCCGAGCCCGTGCCGTCGTTCCGCCGGGTGCACCACGAGGACCAGATTGGCCTGGTCCCGGTTTTCCTTGTCCGGCAGCCCCAGCCAGTACCAGCCGGCCGCCTGGCCCGCCGGCCCCGCGGCCAGCCATACTTCCCTCGGGTCGCCGCCCCAGCCGACGGTCAGCCAGCCACGGAACGGCCGTTCGGTGAACCAAGGTCCCTCGGGTTCGTCGACGCGCTGGGCCGCCAGGCCCGCCTCGTAACACGCGCGTATCTGCTTCGCGTCCGCCAGGTCGGTTTGCTCGATGCGCATCCTCACAGCCAACCCTGCCACTCCCCGCGGCGCCACTGAATATTTCCGCCGCCGCGCCGCCAAGTGCGCCCAGCGTCACCACGAACGCAGACGGCTGGTAGGGTTACTGGCAATGTTGCGCGAGCTGCTCCTCCTTAGCGGCCGCGGCGGGGGCCGATAGGCCGGCTCCTCGTCGCGGGGTGTTGGCGTGTCTGCTGGCCATCAATCAGGCAACGTCAACCGCCCGCCAGCTATGAGGAAGTAGCAGATAAATGCAACAGGATCCTGCGTTCAAACGCATCTCACCCGTACATCAGCAGCCGAGTGGCATGCCGTGTCATCGCTACACGCCCTTCAAGCCAGTCGAGCTACCCGACCGCAGCTGGCCCGCCCAGGCCATCACGAAGGCCCCGCGCTGGCTGTCCACCGATCTCCGGGACGGCAACCAGGCGCTGATCGACCCGATGAGCCCGGCCCGCAAGCACAAGATGTTCGACCTGCTGGTGCGGATGGGCTATAAGGAGATCGAGGTCGGGTTCCCGTCCGCGAGCCAGACCGACTTCGACTTCGTGCGTGAGCTGATCGAGGGCGACCGCGTCCCCAACGATGTCCGGATCTCGGTGCTCACCCAGGCCCGGGAAGACCTGATCGAGCGCTCGGTCCAGTCGCTGCGCGGTGCGCGCCTGGCCACCGTGCACCTGTACAACGCCACGGCGCCGATATTCCGCCGGGTGGTGTTCCGGATCGACCGCGAGGAGTGCAAGGCGCTCGCCGTCGAGGGCACCCGCCACGTCATGAAGTACGCCGAGGAACTCCTGGACGGCACCGACTTCGGCTACGAGTACTCGCCCGAGATCTTCATGGACACCGAGCTCGACTTCTCCGTCGACGTCTGCGCGGGCGTCATGGACGTCTGGCAGCCCGGGCCGGACCGCGAGATCATCCTCAACCTGCCGTGCACGGTCGAGCGGTCCACCCCGAACGTCTACGCCGACCAGATCGAGTGGATGAGCCGGAACCTGCCGAACCGGGACCACGTGTGCGTGTCGGTCCACACGCACAACGACCGGGGCACCGCGGTGGCCGACGCCGAGCTGGCCGTGCTGGCGGGCGCCGACCGGATCGAGGGCTGCCTGTTCGGCAACGGCGAGCGCACCGGCAACGTATGCCTGGTCACGCTGGGGCTGAACCTGTTCAGCCAGGGCATCGACCCGATGATCAACTTCGCCGACATCGACGAGATCCGTCGCACCGTCGAGTACTGCAACCAGATCCCGGTCCACCCGCGCCACCCCTACGCGGGCGACCTGGTCTACACCGCCTTCTCCGGCTCCCACCAGGACGCGATCAAGAAGGGCTTCGAGGCGCTCGAGGCCGAGGCGGAGCAGCCGGGAGTACCCCGTTCGCCGAGTACCCGTGGGCCGTGCCGTACCTGCCCATCGACCCGCATGACGTGGGCCGCACCTACGAGGCGGTCATCAGGGTCAACTCGCAGTCCGGCAAGGGCGGCGTGGCGTACGTCATGAAGGCCGAACACCAGCTGGACCTGCCTCGCCGCCTGCAGATCGAGTTCTCCCGGGTGATCCAGGGCCACACCGAGGCCGAGGGCGGCGAGGTGTCGCCCCCGCGGATGTGGGAGATCTTCTCCGACGAGTACCTCACCGAGGGCCCGCTGGCGCTGCTGGACCAGCAGACCTCCTCGGTGGTCGAGGCCAAGCACGCTCTCACCGCCGAGATTTCCGTCGACGGGCGCGCCCGCCAGGTCGAGGGCGTGGGCAACGGCCCCATCTCGGCGTTCTGCGACGCGCTGGCCTCCGTCGGCGTGACCGCGCGGGTGCTCGACTACACCGAGCACGCGCTGACCGAGGGCACCGACGCCCAGGCCGCGGCGTACGTCGAGTGCGAGACCGGCGGCCAGGTCTTCTGGGGCGTCGGCATCGACACGAACACGGTCACGGCCTCGATGCGCGCGGTCCTGTCCGCGGTCAACCGGTCCCGCCGCGGCTGACACGTGGTGAAGCGGCGAGGCCACGTTTTTGCCCAACGAGGTGGCCTCGCCTCGCCGCGTCCCTGCCAGCTTTCCCGGGTGGTAGGGGACAATGGGTAGGTGCAGCTCTACCGGGATGACGGGATCGTGCTGCGGACGCAGAAGCTGGGCGAAGCGGACCGGATCATTACCGTCCTCGCCAGGGCGCGGGCGGATCCGCGCCGTGGCCAAGGGCGTCCGCCGGACCAAGTCCAGGTTCGGTGCCCGGCTCGAGCCGTTCACCCACGTCGACCTGATGCTGCACGCCGGGCGCTCGCTGGACGTGATCACGCAGGCGGAGGTGATCCGGCCCTATGGTGAGCCGCTGACCGGGGACTACCCCCGCTACACGGCGGGCGTGGCGATGCTGGAGACGGCCGAGCGGTTCACCCCGGTGGAGAAGGAGCCCGCGCTGCGCCAGCTGCTGCTCCTCATCGGCGGGCTGCGCGCCCTCGGCGACGGAGAGCACGCTTCTGGGCTGGTGCTTGACGCCTTCCTGCTGCGCTCGCTCGCCGTGGCCGGGTACGCGCCCGCCCTGCAGGAGTGCGCCCGCTGCGGCGCGCCGGGCCAGCGGCTGCCGGGGTTCGCCGTCGCGGCCGGGGGCATGGTGTGCGCCTCCTGCCGGCCACCCGGCGCGGCCTCGCCCGCAGCGCCGACAGTGGCCCTGATGCTCGCTTTGCTCCGCGGTGACTGGGACAGCGCCGATCGCAGCGAGCGACGGCACCGGGTAGAGTGCAGCGGGCTGGTGGCCGCGTACCTTCAATGGCACCTAGAGCATTCGATCCGTTCGCTGCGTCACGTGGAGCG
Source organism: uncultured Actinomycetes bacterium (assembly GCA_963769715.1). Lineage (GTDB taxonomy): Bacteria > Actinomycetota > Actinomycetes > Streptosporangiales > Streptosporangiaceae > Palsa-504. Next base: position 26,017 of record CAVYNE010000031.1, on the reverse strand, counting down.
TGTCTGATGAGTGGCCCGGCGGGTGTCCGTCCGCCCGATCCGCATCCGAGCGGGGTTAAACCGCCGGACATACCGGCCGAACTCATTCCCAGGCACGTCGCCCTGGTCATGGACGGCGACGGGCGCTGGGCTAAAAAACGAGGGACTGCCCCGGACCGAGGGCCACAAGAATGGCGAGTCCTCGCTGCTCGACGTGATCATGGGGGCGATCGAGCTCGGCGTCCCCTACCTGTCCGCCTATGCCTTCTCGACCGAGAACTGGCGGCGCTCGCCGGACGAAGTGCGCTTCCTGATGGGCTTCAACCGCGACGTCATTCACCGGCGCCGCGACCTGCTGAACGAGATGGGCGTCCGCATCCGCTGGGCGGGCCGACGGCCGCGGCTATGGCGCAGCGTGATCAGCGAACTCGAACAAGCCGAGCGGATGTCGGCCGGGAATTCGGTGCTGACCCTGCAATTCTGCGTGAACTACGGCGGCCGGGCCGAGATCGCCGACGCGGCCGCCGCCATCGCCGCGGATGTGGCCGCGGGAAAGCTCCGGGCGGAGAAGATCGACGAAAAGGTGTTCGCCCGCTATCTGGACGAGCCGTCGATTCCTGAGGTCGACCTTTTCGTCAGGTCATCCGGCGAGCAGCGCCTTTCGAACTTCCTGCTCTGGCAGTCCGCCTATGCCGAACTGGTCTTTCTCGACACGCTCTGGCCGGATTTCGACCGGCGGCACCTGTGGCACGCCTGTGAGATCTACGCCAGCCGTGACCGCAGGTACGGCGGCGCCATGCCCAACCCCGTTCCGGCGCCAGAAGCAGCCTCCGGTAGCTGCCGTAGCAGGGACGGGGTGAATTCAATTCGCGATCACTGGTCAGTGCTCCTAAGCTAAGGGCTTCCGGCCTGCAGGCCAGTGCCCGCGCCGGATCACCACGGGATTCGCGCCCGCCGACCGCCAGCCGGATGGAGACCTTAAACCATGGCACTGCGCAGTGACCGTCTCGACGCCATCGTCAGCCTGAGCAAGCGACGGGGATTCGTCTACCCGTCCAGCGAGATCTACGGTGGCCTGCGGGCCTCCTGGGACTACGGTCCGCTCGGCGTCGAGCTGAAGAACAACATCAAGCGCCAGTGGTGGCGTTCGATGGTCATTGAGCGCGACGACATCGTGGGCCTGGACTCCTCGGTGATCCTGGCCCGGGAGGTCTGGGAGGCGAGCGGTCACGTCACCGAGTTCGTGGACCCGCTCACCGAGTGCTCGTTCTGCCACAAGAGGTACCGGGCCGACCATCTCATCGAGGCCTACGAGGAGAAGCACGGCCACGTTCCGGCCGGTGGACTGGCCGACCTTACCTGCCCGAACTGCGGCAACAGGGGCACCTTCACCGAGCCGCGCATGTTCAACGGCCTGCTGCGCACCCACCTCGGCCCGGTGGAGGACGAGTCCGGGCTGGCCTACCTGCGCCCGGAGACCGCGCAGGGCATCTTCATCAACTTCCGCAACGTGCTGCAGACCTCGCGCAAGAAGATCCCGTTCGGCATCGGCCAGATCGGGAAGTCCTTCCGCAACGAGATCACTCCCGGCAACTTCATCTTCCGGACCCGGGAGTTCGAGCAGATGGAGATGGAGTTCTTCGTCCGCCCGGGTACCGACGAGGACTGGCACCAGTACTGGATCGACGAGCGCTTCGGCTGGTACACCGGCCTCGGCATCCGGCCCGAGAACCTGCGGCGCTACGAGCACCCCAAGGAAAAACTCTCTCACTATTCCAAACGTACGGTAGATATCGAGTACAAGTTCGACTTCGTCGGCTCGGAGTGGGGTGAGCTGGAAGGCGTCGCCAACCGGACCGACTACGACCTGACCACCCACGCCGACGCGTCCAAGCAGGACATGTCCTACCTGGACCAGGAGTCGGGCCAGCGGTTCATCCCGTGGGTGATCGAGCCCGCGGCCGGCGTGGACCGCGGCGCGCTGGTCTTCCTGCTCGACGCCTACACCGAGGACGAGGCGCCGGACGCCAAGGGCAACCTGGAGAAGCGGACGGTGCTGCGCCTGGACCGCAGGCTCGCGCCGGTCAAGGCGGCGGTGCTGCCGCTGTCGCGCAACGCCGACCTGTCGCCGAAGGCGCGCGACCTGGCGGCGGCGCTGCGCAAGCGCTGGAACACCGACTTCGACGACGCCAGCGCGATCGGCCGGCGGTACCGGCGGCAGGACGAGATCGGCACCCCGTACTGTGTCACCGTCGACTTCGACACCCTGAACGACCAGGCCGTCACGGTCAGGGACCGTGACACCATGCACCAGGAGCGGGTCGGCATCGACAGCGTCGAGGCCTATCTATCCGAGCGCCTCGGCCCCTGCTGAAACCGAGGCAAGCACCAGGCTCGTTCGGCTCAATAGATCTTTTCAGTCCGAACGATCCGGGGTGTTACGCACCTGTGCATCCAGGGCCGCCTCCTCCCCGGCCCGGTCAGCTGGTGAGAAGCGGCGGTAAATCTCGGCCGCGGCCTGGTGAAAGCCCTCGGGCAGCCCAGCCGCGGCCATGGTCGCGGCGATCTCCTCCATCTCCGCGATCCAGCGCCAGCCCTTCGCCGCGGCGGCCCCGGCCGCGCGGGCCGACCGTGCCTCCAGGCCCGGCTGGGAGATGCCCCACTCGGCCAGCAGCACATCCTCCACACCCTCGGCCCGGGCCAGGGCCCGCGCCGCCAGCAGCAGCGCGGCCGACCCCTTGGTCCACGACGCGTACGCCATCTTCACCGCCGACGCCGTTCCTGGCGGGGCGACCAGTCGCGCATCCACCGCGGTGCCTTCGAACAGCGCCCGCACCTGCCCGGCGCGCGGACCTGACAGGTACAGCCGGATGAACCCGGGCGCCACCGGCGGCGTGCCGATGATCCCGCCGTCCACATAGCTAGCGCCGCCGACCGCCGACGATCCGGGCCACCTCACCCGCGGTGGCCGGCGAGATCGCGTTGGCGTCCAGGTAAATCCCGCCGAACCCGCTCACCAGGCGGGCCGCATCCAGCGCCGCGGCCGGTGGGCAGACAGAAACGATGAGATCCGAACGGCCTATCATCTCCGCCAGCCCGCATCCAGCGAGCCCGGCCGCGTCGGCGCGCTTTCTGGTCGCCGCGCTGCGCCCCTCCGGTACCCACAGCACCTGGTGCCCCGCCCCGGCCAGGCACTGCCCGACCGCCGCGCCCATCTCCCCGGGGTGCAGGAGCCCTATCGTCACATCGCCCATGCTCCCCTATATCATCAGGTGCCGGAGTGCCAGTATTGGCCTTCACCTATTCACAGAGGTAGCCGCCTTGCTCAGGTGGGCTGCCGACGCCCGGACCAATCACCGGGCCGACACCCGATATGGGCAGGACATGACTTTGGTCCCGTCGCCTGGGCGGCCCTCGGCCGGTAGAGTCCGAGTGACTACAAGATGTCATGTGCTGCGAGGAGCAGGAAGTGCCGAAGCTCGTTTATGACTTTACCGAAGGCAACAAGGATCTTAAGGATCTGCTGGGCGGTAAGGGTGCCAACCTGGCCGAGATGACCAATATCGGCCTGCCGGTGCCGCCCGGATTCATCATCACCACCGAGGCATGTCGTTACTACCTGGAGCAGGGTTCTACCCCAGCAGGCCTCGACGAGGAAATCGCGGCCCACCTGGACCAGCTGGAAACGGCGATAGACCGCAAGCTCGGCGATCCGGCCGACCCGCTGCTCGTCAGCGTCAGGTCCGGGGCGAAGTTCTCCATGCCGGGCATGATGGATACCGTCCTGAACATCGGCCTGTCCGACGAGTCGGTGCAGGGCCTGGCCAAGCAGGCCGGCAACGAGCGGTTCGCCTGGGACGCCTACCGCCGCCTGATCCAGATGTTCGGCAAGACCGTCCTCGACGTCGACGGCGAGCACTTCGAGCATGCCATCGATGCCGCTAAGAAGGCCAAGGGCGTCAGCAATGACCTCGACCTGGACGCGGCCGACCTGCAGAACCTGGTCGAGACGTTCAAGGGCATCGTCAAGGCCCAGGCCGGCCGGGAATTCCCGCAGGAGCCCAGGGAGCAGCTGGACCTGGCCATCAAGGCCGTGTTCAACTCCTGGAACTCGCCCCGCGCCATCCTCTACCGCCGCCAGGAGCGCATCCCGACCGACCTGGGCACCGCCGTGAACGTGGTCGCGATGGTCTTCGGGAACCTGGGCATGGACTCGGGCACCGGCGTCGCGTTCACCCGGGACCCGGGCACCGGTGCCGTGGGCGTCTACGGTGACTACCTGCAGAACGCCCAGGGCGAGGACGTCGTGGCCGGCATCAGGAACACCGTCCCGCTGCAGGACCTGGAGAATATCGACAAGGCCTCTTACGACCAGCTGATGCAGATCATGCGGACGCTGGAGAACCACTACCGCGACCTGTGCGACATCGAGTTCACCATCGAGCGCGGCAAGCTGTGGATGCTGCAGACCCGGGTGGGCAAGCGCACCGCCGCGGCCGCCTTCCGCATCGCCATGCAGCTGGTGGACCAGGGCCTGATCGACATGGACGAGGCGCTCACCCGGGTCTCCGGCGAAGAGCTGGCCCGGCTGATGTTCCCCAGGTTCGACACCAGCGGCGAGGTCACCAAGATCGCCACCGGCATCAGCGCGTCGCCGGGCGCGGCGGTCGGCAAGGTCGTCTTCGACTCGGCCCGCGCCGTCGAGCTGGCGGCCAACGGCGAAAAAGTGATCCTCGTCCGCCGCGAGACCAACCCGGACGACCTGCACGGCATGATCGCCGCCCAGGGCATCCTGACCAGCCGCGGCGGCAAGACCAGCCACGCGGCCGTGGTCGCCCGCGGCATGGGCAAGACCTGCGTCTGCGGCGCCGAGCAACTCGAAGTGGACGCCAAGGCGAAGAAGTTCACCGCGCCCGGCGGCATCACGGTCAGCGAGGGCGACGTGATCTCCATCGACGGCACCAGCGGTGTCGTCTACCTGGGCGAGATCCCGGTCGTCTCCTCCGAGGTCGTCCGCTACTTCGAGGGCGACCTGCACCCGCACTCCGACGAGGCCGACGACCTGATCCGGGCCGTGCACTCGATCATGGTGCACGCGGACGAAAAGCGCCGGCTGGGCGTGTACGCCAACGCGGACACCGGTCCGGACTGCGCCCGGGCCCGCCGGTTCGGCGCCGGCGGCGTCGGCCTGGTCCGCACCGAGCACATGTTCCTCGGCGAGCGCCGCCAGCTGGTCGAGGACCTCATCCTGGCCGACACCGAGGAGGAGCGCCAGCACGCGCTCGACGCCCTGGAGCCGCTGCAGCGCGGCGACTTCGTGGAGATCCTGGACGCCATGGACGGCCTGCCGGTGACGATCCGGCTGATCGACCCGCCGCTGCACGAGTTCCTGCCCGACCTGACCGATCTATCGCGTCAAGATCGCTCTGGCCGGCGACAACGCCACCGAGAAGGACAAGAAGCTGCTCATCGCGGTGCGCAGGCTGCACGAGCAGAACCCGATGCTCGGCCTGCGCGGCGTCCGGCTCGGCCTGGTCATCCCGGGCCTGACCACCATGCAGGTCCGCGCGATCGCGCACGCGGCCGCGGAGCTCAAGCAGGCCGGCCAGGACCCGCGGCCGGAGGTCATGATCCCGCTCACCGCCACCGTGCAGGAGATGGAGATCAGCCGCGAGCAGACCGAGAAGGTGCTCAAGGAGGTCGAGGAAGAGACCGGCACCCACGTGCACACCATGATCGGCACCATGATCGAGGTGCCGCGGGCGGCCCTGAACGCGGGCCCGATCGCCGCCAGCGCGGAGTTCTTCTCCTTCGGCACGAACGACCTGACCCAGATGACCTGGGGCTTCTCTCGTGACGACGTGGAAGGGTCGTTCTTCAGCCGGTACATCGAGCTGGGCATCTTCGGCGTGTCGCCGTTCGAGACGATCGACCGCGACGGCGTCGGCCGCCTGGTCGACATCGCGGTCAGGGAAGGCAAGGCCGCCCGGCCCGACATCGAGCTCGGCGTCTGCGGCGAGCACGGCGGCGACCCGGATTCGGTGCACTTCTTCCACGAGGTGGGCCTGGACTATGTGTCCTGCTCGCCGTTCCGCGTCCCGATCGCCCGCCTGGAGGCGGGCCGCGCGGCGCTGGCTGCGGGTGGCTCCGACAGCAGGTAAGAGTGAGACGAGGTTACGACGAAAGCGCCACGGCCCGCTGGGTGGCCGAACCACCCAAGCGGGCCGGGCGCAGTGACTTCGAGCGAGACCGGGCCCGCGTGCTGCACTGCGCCGGGCTGCGCAGGCTGTCGGCCAAGACCCAGGTCGTCGCGGCGGGCTCGGCCGACTTCCCGCGGACCCGGCTCACCCATTCCCTCGAATGCGCGCAGATCGGCCGCGAACTCGGTGAGGAAATCGGCTGCGATCCGGATCTGGTGGACGCCGCCTGCCTGGCGCACGACATCGGCCACAGCCCGTTCGGCCACAACGGCGAGGCCGCCCTCAACGAACTGGCCGCTCCGTACGGCGGGTTCGAGGGCAACGCCCAGTCGCTGCGCCTGCTGACCAGGCTCGAACCCAAGGTCGCCGGGGCCGGCCTCAACCTGACCCGGGCCACCCTCGACGCCACCCTCAAGTACCCCTGGTTCCGTACTGACCCAGGCGGGAGCTCTGCTAGCCCGGGGGGACGACCCCCCGCTCCGCCGCCCGGGGGGGACGACCCCCCGATCCCCCCGAGGCCCCCGCAAATTTGGCGCCTACGCCGAGGACGCCGAGGTCTTCAGCTGGATCAGGGCGGACGCTCCGGCCGGGCGGCGGTGCCTGGAGGCCCAGGTCATGGACTGGGCCGACGACGTGGCCTACTCGGTGCACGACCTGGAAGACGGTTTTCACGCCGGCCTCATCACCTTCGAAAACCTTAAATCTCCGGCCGAACGGACCCTGGTATCCCGCACCACCGCCACCACCTACTGTGACGAGGACGTAGCCGAGGCCGAGCTCACCGAGGTCCTGGACGCGCTGCTCGCCCTGGATATCTGGCCCGATTCCTACGACGGCGGCCCCGCCACGGCGGCCGCCCTGAAGAACCTGACCAGCGAGCTCATCGGCCGCTTCTGCGTAGCCGCCCAGCAAGCCACCATCGCCGCCGCCCAGCTCACCCCCTCCAGCACCGCTAGCCCATCCAGTCATACCAGCCCCATGGGCCACTCCCTCACTCGCTATGCCGCGGACCTCATCGTGCCGCGGCGGCAGCGGCTGGAGTGCGCCCTGCTCAAGGGGATCACCGCCCACTACGTGATGACCCGGGCGGGAGTGATCGCGGCCCAGGCCCGGGAGCGCGAACTGCTGACCGAACTGGCCCACGCCATCGAGCGCGGCGCCCCCCGCACGCTCGACCCGCTGCTCCGCCCGGCCTGGGACGCGGCCGGAACCGACGCCGCGCGCCGCCGCGTCGTCATCGACCAGGTGGCCTCGCTCACCGACACGTCGGCTATCGCCTGGCATCATCGCCTCTGCGCGCCCGGCGCGTCGTAGCCTAGGGTGCATGCCTACCTTTGTGATCGCCGGCGCCAGCCTGGCCGGGGCCAAGGCCGCCGAGACACTGCGCGATGAGGGATTCGACGGCGAGATCGTGCTGCTGGGCTCCGAGCCGGAGCGCCCGTACGAGCGCCCGCCGCTGTCCAAGGGCTACCTGCTCGGCAACGACTCAGCCGTGACTCGGTCTACGTGCACGCCGCCGACTGGTACGCCGAACATCACGTGGACCTGGTCCCCGGCGTCACCGTCACCGCGATCGACCGCGGCACGGCCACCATCGCCACCTCGGGTCCCGCGGGCGACGCGGAGCTGTCCTACGACAAGCTGCTGCTCGCCACCGGGGCCTCGCCGCGCCGGCTCACTTTCCCCGGCTCGGACCGGGAGGAGGTGCTCTACCTGCGCACGATCGGCGATTCCGACCGGCTCCGTGAGGCGTTCCAGCCGGGCACGCGGGTCGTGGTGGCCGGGGCCGGCTGGATCGGCCTGGAGACCACCGCGGCCGCCCGCCTGGCCGACTGCCCGGTGACCGTGCTCGAGCCGCAGCCCGGCGCGCTGCACGACCAGCTCGGTCCCGAGCTCGGCGCCGTCTTCGCCGGCCTGCACCAGGCGCACGGCGTGGAGTTCCGCTTCGGCGAGCGGGCGGTCGAGTTCCGCCCCGGCATGGTCATCACGTCCGGCGGCGCCGAAATCCCGGCCGACATCCTGGTCGTCGGCATCGGCGCGGCCCCGAACGACGACCTGGCCGCCCGCGCCGGGCTCGAAGTCGCCAACGGCGTGCTGACCGACGCGGCCCTGCGCACCTCCGATGAGAACATCTTCGCCGCCGGCGACGTCGCGAACTCCTTCAACCCGCTGCTCGGCCGCCGGGTCCGCGTCGAGCACTGGGCCAACGCCCTGAACGGCGGCCCGGCCGCCGCCAGGTCCATGCTCGGCCAGTCCGTCCGCTACGACCGGGTGCCTTACTTCTACAGCGACCAGTACGACCTCGGCATGGAATGCGCGGGCCTGCCCTCGCCCGGCACCTACGACCAGGTTGTCTACCGCGGCGACCCGGACCCGCATAACACGCTGGAGTTCATCGCGTTCTGGCTCTCCCGCGGCGCCGTGATCGCCGGCATGAACGTCAACGTCTGGGACGTCAACGACGACATCCAGTCCCTCATCCGCTCCGCCCGCGAAATAGACCCCGCCCGCCTCACCAACCCCGACATCCCCCTCCCCGACCTCTAACCCGCACCGTGCTCGCCCGGTTGCCCCGTTCAGCGCGAACAGGCCTCGCCGGTTACGGCGGCCAGCACGAGGGCGGGGTCCGTCAGGTCGGGCAGGACCACGTGCGCGCCGGCCAGTTCCGCCGCGGAGTAGCTGCCGGTCGCGACGGCCACCACGCGGGCCCCGGCGGCCAGCGCGGCCTCGACGTCTAGGGGCGTGTCACCGACCAGGACGGTGGACGAGCCGGAAAAGTCGGTTCCGTAGGCCTGGCGGGCCGCGTGCCTCGCCACCGCCACCAGTTCGGCCCGGACCTCGTGCACGTCGCCGTACGCGCCGACGTCCAGGTCCAGGTGATCGCCCAGCCCGGCCAGGCGGAGCTTCAGCGCCGCCAGCGGCCTGATGTTGCCGGTGAGCACCGACTGGCGGATACCGGACGAAGCCAGCGCCGCGATGGCGTCGGACGCGCCGGCCAGCGGCCGGACCTGCGCGCGCACGGTGCCGTCCGCCGCGGCCCGGGCCAGCGCGGCCAGGAACGCATCGACGTGAGCCAGCGATACCCCGGCGAGCGCGAGCGTGTCCCCGACGATGGCCCGGTCGGTCCGCCCGGCCTTGGGCGCGACCGCGGTCAGCTCACGACCGAACATCTCCCGGAACACCACCTCGTACAGGCGCGTGCCCAGGCCGTCGGCGCTTACCAGCGTGTAGTCCACGTCCCACAGCACAAGCAGATCGGCCACCCGCCCAGGCTACGGGTCATAGCGTCTATCGGGTCCATGCTCGGATGTCGGCGGGCGGGACTAGACTCGCGGCGACGGGTGAGGCGAACCGGGCGCGGAGGTGGATGATGGCTGGGCGGATCCGCGACGAAGACATCGCGGCGGTTCGCGAGCGCTCACCCATCGACGAGGTGGTCGGCGAGTACCTGCAGCTGAAGAACGCGGGCGGCGGCTCACTCAAGGGGCTATGCCCGTTCCACGAGGAGAAAACACCCTCGTTCAACGTCACCCCCGCGCGCGGCCTGTTCTACTGCTTTTCAGCTGCGCCGAGGGCGGCGACGCGATCAAGTTCGTGCAGAAGATCGACGGGCTCAGCTTCGTCGAGGCCGTCGAGCGGCTGGCCGGCCGGGCCGGCATCGACCTGCGCTACGAGCAGGGCGGCTACGTCCCAGGCCAGGAACAGAGCCAGCGGCGCAGGCTGATCGACGCGCACCGGGCCGCCGCCGAATTTTATGCCGAACGGCTGGGCGGATCCGATGCCGCGCATGCTCGTGCCTTCCTGGCCGAACGCGGTTTCGAGCTCGCCGATGTCCAGCGGTTCGGCGTCGGCTACTCGCCGAAGGCGTGGGAAGACCTGACCAGGCACCTGCGCGGACGCGGCTTCACCGACGCTGACCTGATCAGCGCGGGCCTGGCCAGGGAAGGCAACCGCGGGACGCGGGACAGGTTCCGCGGGCGGCTGATGTGGCCCATCCGCGACCTGTCCGGCGACGTCATCGCGTTCGGCGCCCGCAAGCTGGACGCCGATGACGACGGGCCCAAGTACCTCAACACGCCGGAGACCTCGCTGTTCCGCAAGAGCACCGTGCTGTACGGGGCGGACCTGGCCAAGCGCGAGATCGCGCAGCGCAGGCAGGCGGTCATCGTGGAGGGCTACACCGACGTGATGGCCTGCCACCTGGCCGGGGTGCCGACCGCGGTGGCCACCTGCGGCACCTCGTTCGGCGAGGATCACATCAAGGTGCTGCGCCGCCTGATCATGGACGCTGACACGTTCATGGGCGAAATCATCTTCACCTTCGACGGGGACGCGGCCGGGCAGCGGGCGGCGCTGCGCGCGTTCGGCGCGGAGGAGAAGATTCGCCACCCAGACGTATCGTGACCGTGCAGCCTGACGGCCTCGACCCGTGCGACCTACGGCTGGCGCACGGCGACTCGGCGGTGCGTGACCTGATCGCCCAGCGGGTCCCGCTGTTCGAGTTCGCCATTAAGGGCGTGCTCGGCCACCACGACCTGAACACCACCGAAGGCCAGCTCGCGGCGCTGGACGAGGCCGCGCCGATCGTGGCCAAGATCAAGGACCAGGGGCTGCGCGCCAGGTACGCGGTCAACCTGGACCGCTGGCTCGGCATGATGGACGAGCGGTTCGTGCTGGCCCGGGTGCGGTCGCACGCGGGGGACACCGGGTCCGGCCGTCGTCGGCCCGGCCAGGATCGCAAGCAGGAGAACCGGGGCGAGCACCCTGGCTCGTTCGGCCCAAATGGGGCGGAAAATGGCGGGAAGCGGGAGGCCGGCGGCCCGCCCTACGACCTAAGCGATCCCGTCGTCCGGGTGGAGCGCGAGGCGCTGAAGCTCGCGGTCCAGCGGCCGGCGCTGTGCGGGCCCGAGTTCGACGCCCTCGGCGCGGACGCGTTCACCGCTCCCGTGCACAGCGCGGTGTTCACCCTGATCGCGGCCTGCGGGGGGACGACCGGCGGCGGTACCAGCCCGCGCCAGTGGGCCGCCCGGCTGCGCGAGGAGGCGCCGAACGAGCGGGCCCAGGCGTTCGTGACCGCGCTGGCCGTCGAGCCGTTGGAGCTCGACCGCGAACCGGACGCCAAATACGCGGAGGTCCTCCTGGCCCAGGTGGGCCAGCTCGCCGTCAGCCGGGAGATCACCTCGGTCAAGGCCCGACTGCAGCGCATGAATCCGGTGGAAGAACAGGCCGGTTACAACAGGATGTTCGGGGACCTGGTGGGGCTGGAGAAACGCCGGAAGGCGCTGCTTGACCGGGCCGCCGGGGCCTGAAGCCTGGCTCGCGCGCGATTATCCACGCGGCGCTGGAGCCGGTTAAGTATCGGGAGAGTAACAAAATTGGGTCCCCCGTAACCATGGGTTCATGGCGCACACTGGTCCCGTGACCCTCACCGTACTAACGAACGGACCAGCACCAGCTGAGCAGCTGGCGGATCTCGTGGCGCTAGGACGGGAGCGCGGTTCCCTGACCATGGCTGATGTCGCGGTGGCGCTCGACCGTGCCGACCTTCCGCCGGAGGCCATCGACGCGGCGGTGCGCGCTCTGGCCGAGGAGGGCGTCGATGTCCTTGACGTGCCGCAGGAGGAGGACACCGACACCGAGGCCGAGATCCGGCAGGCTTCCAGGGGAGCCGCCGAAGCCGGCCGGCGGGCCGCGACCAGTGACCTGGTCCGGATCTACCTCAGGGAAATCGGCCGCGTGCCGCTGCTGACCGCCGAGGACGAGGTGGAGCTGGCCAAGGCCATCGAGGCAGGCCTGTTCGCCGAGGAGAAGCTCGGCGGCGGCTTCCCCATGCTCGGCGCCGTCTACGGCGACCTGGAGCTGCTGGTCGGCGAGGGAGGCAAGGCCAAGCAGCGGCTGATCGAGGCGAACCTGCGGCTGGTGGTGTCGATCGCCAAGCGCTACATCGGCCGCGGGCTGGTCTTCCTCGACCTCATCCAGGAGGGGAACCTCGGGCTGATCCGCGCGGTGGAGAAGTTCGACTACACCCGCGGCTACAAGTTCTCCACCTACGCGACCTGGTGGATCCGGCAGGCCATCACCCGGGCCATCGCCGACCAGGCGCGGACCATCCGGGTGCCGGTGCACATGGTCGAGACGATCAACAAGCTGGCCCGCGTGCAGCGGCAGCTGCACCAGGAACTCGGCCGGGAAGCCACTGCGGACGAGATCGCCGCGGAGATGGGGCTCGAGACCGAACGGGTCGCGGAGATCCAGCGGATCGCCCAGGAGCCGGTATCCCTGCAGTCCCCGATCGGCGAGGAAGAGTCCGATCTGGGGGATTTCATCGAAGACGCGGACGCCGTGGTGCCGATCGAGGCCGCGGCGTTCATCATGTTGCAGGACCAGCTCGAGCGAGTCCTGGACCAGCTGGCCGAACGGGAGCAGCGGATCATCCAGCTGCGGTTCGGCCTCACCGACGGGCATCCGCGGACGCTGGAGGAAGTCGGCCGGGAGTTCGGCGTGACCAGGGAGCGAATCAGGCAGATCGAGTCCAAGACCCTGGCCAAGCTCCGCCACCCCAGCCGCGCTCAAATGCTGCGCGAGTACCTCGACTTATGCTGGCCTCGCGGTAGCGACGCAAACCCGGGTCTCGTGGGCTAGGACGCCACGCGACCCGGGTTCGACGGGTCCTTAGTCGGCCCCGTTCCTAGTCAGCAGGGTTCCTAGTCAGCAGGGCGGGTGCCGTTCACGGTCGCCTGCTCACTCTCGGCTCCAGGCTCGCTGGCGGCGTGCCGACCGGGTATCCGGTCAAGCTGCCCGCGTACCTTGCTGGCGCTGCTCTTCGCCGTCTCGGTGAGCTTGGGCACCCGTGTCGCGGCCTGGTCCTTGGCGACCTTGCCAAGGTCAGCGACCTTCTGGCCGGCCGCGTGGGTCGCCTTCTGTACGGTCGGGTTTTCCGCCGTCTTCCTGGCCAGCTTCACCATCTGCTCATAACGTTCGCGGCCTGCTCGCGTGCCGACGATAAAGCCGACGGCGAGGCCCGCAAGGAACGTGGCGCGGTATCGCATCTGACACCCCTTTCGGGCACATAAGTCACGTGTAACCATGACCTTCCCCCATTACGCGAGCGTACTCGTCAGGCAAGACTCTGATAAAACAGGGGCGGCCGCACCCCGCGGACGTCACGTCCCCGCCTCGGGTGCGCTACCCTTATGCGGGTCGATCCCGCGTAGCTCAATCGGCAGAGCGTCCGGCTGTTAACCGGCAGGTTATAGGTTCGAGTCCTATCGCGGGAGCTTTCTAATCTGTCCTCTGGCCAGGAGAAATGTCTTGACGCGGTGATGTCCGTGTGGTGCTGGCAGGGCCTGTGAGCCGGGTGTGGTGTGGGGATTTTGTGGGGATCTTGGCCGCTGCCCGGTTTCCTGTCGCGCGGTGCGCTGTCTGTCGTGGGGGAGTGGTGTCCTGCGGATGGGGTGCGGGCAGAGTGAAGTGCCTGGTCAGTGCCGTTAATGTCGTCTGGTAACTGCGGGACTGCGGTGTTTGCCCGGAGTTGGGGCGCGGGCGGGGGATTCCGGGTCCGGCGTGAATGACCTGCCGGGCTGGAGCCGGCCTGTCGTCCGGGTCGCCTGCGGCGGGGTGGTGGCCGTGAATTCGCGGGAGCGCGCTGATGGCGGGTCGTCGTGCACGCGTTGCCGGCCTGGGCGTGACGTCACAGCGGGCCGGGATGGGGACAAACCCGGCATCGGGATGCACGGCCTGGTCGCGTTCGGGGGACTCAACGGATCCGCAGGCGGAGACTGCGCCGCCGGATGACCCTTTACCGGAGGTGTCCGTGTAGCGGGGAACCTCGCTGGCGGCTGACGCTTGGCTGGTGAATACTTCCAGTCAAGATAGTATCGCGTATAGAAGTATCCATGATACTAGTCTTAAAGGGCAGCTATGGCGGGCTTCGTGGGACGGCGGCGCGAGCTGGCTCGGCTTGACGGGATGCTCGCTGAGGTCCGGGGACTGGCTGGCTCTGCCCGGCCCGGCAGGTGCGTCATTGTCCGGGGGCGCCGGCGGATTGGCAAGTCCGCGCTCGTTGAGGAGTTCATCGAGCAGCAGCAGGTGCCGAGCGTGTTCTATACCGCTGAGATCGGGTTCGGCGGCGAGCCGCTGCGAGAGTTCAGCGAGGCGGTGCGTATCTCGGGGCTGCTCGAAGCGCAGGTGTTCGGGGAGGCGGTGCCGGGGAACTGGGCCGCGGCGCTCCGCCAGCTGGCGGGAGTGCTCCCTGACGACGGGCCGAGCATCGTCGTCCTGGACGAACTTCCCTATCTGATGGATCCCGATGGGGCATTTGAGAGCGTGCTGCAGCGCTCATGGGACCGGGAGCTGTCCCGCAAGCCGGTGCTGCTCATCCTGGTGGGATCTGACCTGTCGATGATGGAGGCGCTCACCTCCTATGGCCGTCCGTTCCACCAGCGCGGCACGCAGCTGAAGGTAGGACCGCTGAATCCGGCTGATGTCGCGGCGATGGCCGGGCTATCCGCGGCCGAGGCTTTCGACGCGGCCCTGGTCACCGGGGGCCTGCCGATCATCTGCGCCCGGTGGCGGCACGGCGAGGACACGCGGTCCTTCCTGGCCCGGGAGCTGGCCAGCCCGGTGAGCCCGCTCGTGGTTTCCGCTCAGCTCTCGCTCGCGGCGGAGTTCCCGGACCAGGCGCAGGCACGGATGGTCCTGGCCGCGATCGGCAGCGGGAACGGACCTTCACCAACATCGCCCGTGCCGCCGGGGGCATCGCCCATTCCACCCTGACCCGCGCTGCTGACCTTCTGATCAGCAAAGGCGTCGTGGCCGGGGAACTGCCGGTCAGCCTTTCCCCGTCGAAGGAACGCCGGTACCGGATCACCGACTCCTACCTGCGGTTCTGGCTCGCCTTCCTCGGCCCGCACCTGGCCGAGGTGGACCGGATGCGCTCGGACCTGACGCTGACCCGGATCGAGCGGAGCTGGACTGACTGGCGTGGCCGTGCCGTCGAGCCGCTCGTCCGCGAAGCGCTCGCGCGCCTGCTGCCCGCCCAGGGCATCCCCGCCGCGCCGGTGATCGGCGGTTACTGGACGCGCAGCAACGACGTCGAGATCGACATCGTCGGCGCTGACCGGGAACCTGCCGCCAGGCAGTTGCTGTTCCTCGGCTCAGTCAAGTGGCTGGAGACAGGCCAGTTCGACGCCCACGACCTCCTAGCGCTCCAGCGCCACCGGGACCGGGTCACCGTCGGCCCGGTCCCGCTCATCGCTGTCTCCCGCTCCGGAACATCCACCACGCACGTAGACGCCGTCTTCACCCCGGCCGACCTGGTAGCGGCCTGGTAAACCGCCCGCCGTGCCGTGCGCGACCGGCTAGGGCGGCTTCCGGTCGCCGTGGCCTCGAGCGGCTCGCACTGAGCGTGACAGGAGGAGCACCAGTCGGCACAATGCGGGCTTACTTTGGCCTGAGACCACGGTTCCCTGTGCCGCGCCAAAACTCATTCACTATCGTTGAGCTGGTGCTTCGCGCTCCTCAGGCTGCTCTCCGGTACTCGCTAATCAAGCCGTGGACGACCTGTCTGCGCTTGATCCGGGCAGTTATATCGACCGGTTGACCGGGCTCGTGCAGCGGAGGTCGTTGTTCCCGCGACTGGTGGGGCCGATGCTCGTTGTAGTGCCGGGCGTACTCGGCGAGGATCTGCCGCAGGTGCCGTTCGCCGTGTATAAGCAGGTGGTCGAGGCACTCGCGCCGTCAATGCCGCGTCGTTAGGCCGTGCTGCCCGGAGGTCAATAACGTCGTGGCAATTTCTGGGTTACGGTCCGGCGCTGTCGGTGGCGGTGCCGGCCGGGCCGGGCAGGGCGTACCGGCCGCGGCCGGTTTTGGAGAGGAAGCCGAGGCGGGTCCACCCGGCGAGCTGGGTGAGCAGGTTCGGGGGTTTTATGCCGAGCCGGCCCGCGAGTTCGCTGCCGGACCAGTCCTGGCCGGGCTGGCTGGCCATGATGCGGGTGACCTGGTCTCTTCTGCTGCCCGGGCAGGGCGGCCGGGGACCGGGCGGCTGGTTCGCGCGGCGGGGACGCGCGGCGGGACGGTCCGGGGGCGGGACCCGGATGGTGATCTGCACCCGGGTGATCGCCACGGACTGGCAGGGACGGTCCTGGCCGCGTCCGGGGTCGCGGACGTGGTAGCGGGAGGTGGAGCATTTGACCTTGCGGGCGCTGTAACGCGGGCGGCGGGCAGGCAGCAGGCCGTCCAGGACGGCACGGCCGATCCGGCCGGTGTCGGCTGGGTCTGCGGAGTCCGCGACGCCGCGGGCTGCGGTGACCTGGTCGCGGGCGGCCTCCAGCGCGATGGTGAAGCTGGCCCGGTCCGGGTCGGCTCCGGCAGACTCGGCGGCAGCGGTCATGGCCATCCGCAGCGCCTGGTAAACGGCCAGCAGCGCCCAGAGTTCCTGCTCGGCGCCGGCCCGGTCGCGGGAGCGCAGCACGTACCCGCCGAGCAGGGTGTGCCGCAGCGCCAGGTAGGCGACCTCGATTTCCCAGCGCTCATGGTAAAGGCGGATCAGTTCCCCGGCGGGGTAGCGGCGCCAGTCCAGCAGCGTGGTGATCAGCCGGTAGCTGTCCCCGATCCGGGTCCCGTCCGCGCCGTGAACATCGAGGTCCGCTTCGATGATCCGCACCGGCAGCCCGTCCACCCGGGACAGGTAGGACCCGTCGGGCAGGATCTCGCCGACTCCGGGTTTGCGGCTGGCGCTGCCGCGGACCAGGAAGTGCGCCCTGGTCGCGGCGATCGCGGTGAGCAGGTCCGCCGCGTCATAGGCACGGTCGGCCAGCAGCAGCATGCCCGCACCCAGCAGGGTGACCAGCTTGCGCGCCAGCGGCACCTCGGCACGCTCGCCCTGGCCGCCGATCACCGCCCCGAGCAGCCCGCGGGTCCCGGTCTCGGCGAGCGCCACGATCCGCATCGCGGGATACCCGGCCACGCCCAGCCGGTTCCTCAGCTTCCCCAGCCAGGAGCGGTTCCGGTCACTATCAGGCACGTGGACCGAGTTCAGGCCGTCGAACGCGACCGTGCGCAGCCCGCGCCAGGTAACTCCCCGGGCCCACGGTGATGCCAGCGGGACCGCGACCGTCTCGAACACGGCCCTCGCCGGGGCCGGGCCCAGGCGGCGCCGCAGGTCCCGCAGTGCCTTCTCCGACGGGCGCGGCAGGCCCAGGTCCTCCAGCGCGCCCGTCATCTTGTCCCACACTCTCAGGTACCCGATCCCGGGGAACAGCGTCATCGCCAGCACGAAGTACATCCCGACGCGCGAGGGCAGCGCCCGCATCCGCTTCTGCACCGCACCGGTCATCTCCAGCACGTCACCGACCAGCTCAAACGGCAGGTACCGGGTCAGCTCACCCAGGTGACCCGGGGCGAACGCGCCCGCGGCGACCGTCACCAGGCACGGCACGGTAACCATGGCAGAATCATTCAACGGAGCTCCTGTTCACGATCAAAGTGATGTCGCAATCCCTTGATCTACAGGAGCTCCGCCACGTTCACCGGACACACAAGCTAGTCCGTGACGAAAAGGTGACCGGTACCGGTTGACAACTAGCCGCCGGGTTTAACGACGCGGCATTGCTCGCGCCGTAGCGTTCCCACATATCGTTCCGCAAACGAATTCGCCCGGGGTGACCGGACTGGCGTCTTGATGACCCGCACGTCGCTGCCGGCGAGCACCTCGTCAAACACGGTCGTGAACTTGCTGTCGCGATCCCGGATCAGGAATCTGAACCGGGCGGCGCGTTCGCCGAGATCCATGAGCAGGTTATGGGCCTGCTGAGTGGTCCACGCCCCGGTGGGGTGGGCCGTGATGCCCAGGATGTGCACGCGGCGGGTCTGGATCTCCATCACGAACAAGACGTACAGGCGCTTGAGGAATACGGTGTCAGCATGCAGGAAGTCACACGCCAGAATCCCGGACGCCTGGGAGGCCAGGAACTGCCGCCAGGTGGGTGACGCCCGGCGCGGGGCGGGCATGAGCCCGGCGGCGGCCAGGATCCGGCGGATCGTTCCCGCGCGGATGCGATAGCCTAGGCCGAGGAGTTCGCCCTGGATGCGGCGGTGTCCCCAGCGTGGTTCTGCCTGGCCAGGCGCCGGACCAGTTCACGGATCTCCTCCGGGACCGGCGGGCGTCCGGTGGTGTTCGGGTAAGTTCATTTCTTCTTGACCAGGCGCCGGTGCCAGGCGAGCAGGGTGCCAGGCGTCACGATCCGCTGTATGCGAAGGTGCCGGGGCAGCAGCCGCGCCAGGGCGGCTATCACCGCCCGGTCAGCCTAGTCCGGTTTCGGGCGGGCGACCTGGCGGCGCAGGACCGCGATCTCGTGCCGGAGCACCAGGATTTCCACGTTCTTGGAACCATCGCTGCGGGCGAGGAGCGCCAGCCAGCCGAACAACCGGACCATGAGCAGATAGACCAGGCGAAAGAGCACGAGCGCCGAGGGTAGGAGCCCAGGTCAGATGCTCTGCACGAGTTCTGGCGCGCCACAGCCTGCCGCAGCCCGCCGGTGACACCGCGCGCCCGGCCGGGGTTGCCGGCGGCGTCAGCCTGCTTGGGGAGCTGCGCCCTGATCGCGGCCGGGTGCCGGCGCACCGTCGCGGGCGGTGCGCTCGATCAGGCCCGCGACGGCCTTGCGGCCTTCGGCGTCCAGCCCGAGGAAGGCGCGGAACTCCGCGGCGGTGATCCCGGCGTCCCGGATGAGCGCCAGCAGCTCGACCTGCTCCCGCCACAGCCCGAGCTTCTCCTCGTCGTAATCATCGAGGAAGAAACCCGCCGGCACGCCGAACGTCTTGGCCAGCGCCCCGATAACACGCAGCTGCGGGTTGGTCAGCTGGCCATTGCGCAGCTTCCAGATGGTGGTGGTGGAGATCTGCTCCCCGGTCACCGCGTGGATCTTGAAGCAGACCTCGGCATCAGAGAACCGGCCGCGGCCGGCCGGGTGCGCCTTGTCCAGGACCCAGTTGACCTTGTTGGCCAGGGTTTCCAGCGGCGCCTTGCCCGCGCCGCCAGGCGCCGCCTCATCCGTCATGCTGATCCTCCCTCGGCCGGACCGGCTGGCACTCAGCGGGACTGGACATCACTCAGCCGCGCTGGCTATCACCCAGCATAACGCTTCAGCTTGATGACCGGTATGCCAGTTGACAATCAGGCACCGGAACATCTTATCCAGTATCGATTCAGATTGATGATCGAGATTGCCGCTCCTGGTTACGAAGTGTGTGATGACGGTACGGCGAAGGCAGCCCGGTACCTCTCCGCGCTGAGCCCGTCACGGGATACCCGCCGCCGCGGCGGCGCGAGCCGCGCAAGGCCCCCCGGCCTGGCCCGTGGCCTTCGCGGCGCGCGGACCGCGTTTGCGGGCAGCCCGTGGCCAGCGGCGCGCGCGGCCGGGAGGCGGCTGCTTCGGCCGCCCAGTACGTGCTGCTCGGCGGATTCGCGAGCGTGGCGGCCGGGATCAGTGCCCAGGGCCTGACCGGGTTCGCCCGCGACAACATGGGCTTGCATGGCGCATGGCCGTACCTGCTGTTCCTGGCCCTGGACGGGGCGGCCGGGGTGTGCGCGGTGCTGGTGACCCGCCGGGCCGCGCGAGCCGAATCCGGCCTGGCGCCCCGCCTGGCCGTGTGGGGCCTGGTCGCCGCTTCCGCGAGCTTCAACTTCACGCATGCCCCGGGGCGCCCGGCCGCCCCGGAGGCGTTCGGCCTCATGCCGGTGATCGCGGCCATCTTGTTCGAGTTCACGCTGCGTTCGGGCTAGCTCTTCAGCGCTTCCTGCAGCTCGCTGGCGATCTCGTCGGTCGAGGCGTCGACGGAGTGCTTCACCACTTTCGCGGCACCAGTAATCGCCTTGTCCAGTGCTTTCTCGATCGTGGGCTCGCCGACCACGATCAGCCCGGCATTGTTAGCCGTCAGATCCCCAGCCGCATCCAAGAGCTCCTTGCGAGGCAGTTTCCCGGACCCAAACGCCTCGGGAATGGCACGGATGCGCGGGCGGTCCATCCGCTTGACAATTTTGGGCTTGCCGTTCTCCTGGTCGATCACGGCCGCGTCGTACGAGCCGATCAGCTCGTCCTTGTGGAGTTGCTCGACGGCGTCGAGATCCGTCAGCGCGGCCGAGACGTTGTCGTATTGCGCGGTATACAGAACCAGGTTGTCGTTCTGGGCCATGATTCCTCCTTGGCCTGCGGTTGCCCGTAAGGCCTATCGATCCTTACTCAGGTGCTTCCCGGCACGTCGGCTAGGGCGCTGGGCGGCCTGGCGATGACGGCCAGTCTCCCCATCAGACGATCGATGCGGTTCCTGATCGCAGTTCCGACGTTACGATGGGGGCGTCTCCGCTCGAATCCTGGATCTGCGTAGTCCGCGATCAGCCGCGCCCCGCGCTCGCAGAACCGGAGCCTGACCGGGGGCCGGCTGATGCACACCACCGGCGTTAAGCGGTCGTTCCCTCCGCGTGCGGGCGGTGTGCGGGGTCGGCATCTGTTCCTTGCTGATCAGCAGGCCGGACGGCTGGCGTGCCGTAGCGGTGGCGGAACAGCAGGTAGGCGGGCGGTCCGGCGAGGAGGGGGAGCCAGTAGGAGGCGATCCGGTAGGCGAGGGTGGCCAGGAAGGCGTCGCCGGGGTGGACGCCGGCCAGGATCAGCAAGCCGCTCAGGCTGGCCTCCACGATGCCCAGGCCGCCCGGCGTGAGGGGGAGTAGTGCGACGATGCCGGCGGCGGAGTAGGCCAGCAGTACCAGGGAGGGCCTCGGGCTGGTCCCGGTGGCGCGCAGGGCGGCGAGGAGGCAGCCGTAGTCGAAGCCGAGGCGGCCGGCGGTCAGCAGGACCGCCTGCCACCATTTCTCGCCCAGCACCGTCCTGATCGTGTCGCGTTCGGTCAGCAGCCGCTTGTCCAGGCCGGTCATCGGGGGACGGCGGCCGCGGGTGACCCAGTTTCTCAGGCCCTGCGCAGCGCGGCCGACCGTGGCCAGTGGCCGGTCGGTGTACAGCAGGACCGCGCCGAAGATGGCGAACAGGACGAACCCGGCGATGCCGAGCAGGGCCGTGTGGGCCAGCCCGGGGCTGACCGGCGCGCCGGCCAGGATGGCGGGCAGGGCGAGGATGGGCAGCGCCAGCAGGCCGCCGACGCCGAGCAGGGAGAACGCGGTCAGGCCGCCGATGGCGGTGTCGGTGTCGAACCCAGCGGTCGTGAGCATGCCGAACTGGACGGCGGCGCCGGCCGCGTCGCCGCCGGGCAGGCTATCGGTGACCGCGTTGCCGGCCAGCCCGGCGGTGACCACGGCGAACCAGCCGCTGGTGCGAAGCGCCAGCCGCTGCAGCGCGAAGTTGCAGGTGAAGGAGGCCAGTTCGGCGGCGACCGCGACGCTGAACCAGACCGGGCTTAGCGTGGATAGGCGCGGCCACGAACCCAGTACCGCAGCGAGCTTGGGCAAGACGAGGTAGATCGCCGCCCCGGCCATGGCCACGACCAGGGCCCGCTTGATGACGGTCTTCCATGTCAGGGGGCGCTGCTGCTCGGCGTTGATGGCAGCGGCCTTCGCCGCGACCGGAGCGGGCCTCTCGCCGGCGGCCGGTCCGCCGTCGGCGCCCTGAGGGTGCTTGTGAGCCGTCACGTGGTGTTCATTCTGGCTAGCCGGGCTGTACCTGCCATCTTCGCTGTCGCCGGGCTGATATTGCACCTGTTGGGCGATGGCCTTCGTCGCCATACCGATTGCCGGGGACTATTGGGCGAGCAGGAGCGCGATGTGACACGCCGGCATCGCCATCCGCAGCAAGGACCTCGCGCAGCAGCAGCAGCAGCGGGGCGGGCTCGCCGCGATAACCTAACCATTTAAAGATCAAAATCAGGTGCCGAACGGGCGGTGATGACAGCCTTGCCCAGATGGCTCATTCCAACCGGTCACCGCACTGCTGCCGGGGACCGGGCGCGTCCTTGCTCGGTGGTAAGCGGTGGGGGCCAGGAAAGCAGTGGCTGGATCGGGAACTGAGTCATCGAGCCAGAGCAGCGAAGAGTGACATCTATCTTATCGGGCGCGGACCAATTCACCCCCCTTGCGCTTCGCTCGAAGTCCAGTCGAGTCGTGGCGCCGGGGTAGCGAGCCTGAGCACCTCACCGAGCATCGTGTAGGCCCGCGCCATCGTGTCCAGAAGTTCCCTGCGCTCTGCGGGCGGTGCCTCCCTCAGCATGTCCCTCAGCGCCTCGGGGGTCTGCTCGCTGAGCCAGGTGATGCCGGCCAGGGCTTGAGTAGTAGTGTCTTGGCTCATTTCAGTTCCTTTCCTTGCCCCGCCCTGATGACGGGGACGTTCATTCCGGAACGTGCTCCCATTCAGACAGGTAGGTCGCGCACCGGACTCGCTGACCGCACCCAGGGCCTGCGATGGCCACACCGCGCGCGGGCGCCAACCCGGCATGTTTCGTGACGGGCAGCGTCGGTGTGGCGTCCACGCTGGCTTCCGGGAAGCTAGCCGCGGTCTTGCGGGTCGCATGTCCTTGCTCCTGACAGGACGTGAGCCGGTTTAGCATGAAGGCTGTCGCAGTCTCTGCACACGTCCCGAAGCGTCGATACGACGGCGATCGCCGGTCATGACCGGGTCATGACCAGTCCACCGTCTGGCCCTGGCAGCGGTAAAGGCGGCTCTGCCTGTGACGGTATTGGCCGGTGCTATAGGCGGACCACGTGGTCTCCTACTTCGCGCCCGCGATCGCATGCGTTCAACGACTCGACGGCTGGTACACGACCTCGTGACCCGCACCATGGCCGACGCTCGCCCGTGAACCACGGCTGCCAGTGGCGCCCCCAGGGCCGGCGCGCCCTGAAGAGCCTCCCCTTACGCGCTGGATTGAGGCCCGGGGCCACCGGGCTTGAGCCAGCTCTTCTTGCGCCGCCAGATCACGTAGGTGATGGCGCCGACGGGGATCGGCAGCAGGTACGTGAGCGTCCGGAAGACCAGGTTGCCCGCGACGGCCGCGCTGGACGGGGCGCCGCCGGCCACCATCACGGCGATGTACACCGCGTCGGCGGTACCCAGGCCACCGGGCGTGACGGGAACGCTTCCCGCGAGCATCCCGAACGTGAAAGCGGCGAACACCACCGCCAGGCTGGCCTTCGAAGCGGGAATGCCGGCGAACCGCATCGACAACAGGAAAACCAGGAACGCAGCCAGCTGGCTCGAGATGGACGTGCAGGTCAGCCAGAACCACCGGGTGCGGGCCACGTCAATCGTCTGCCGGCGGATGTCAACCACCGCTGGCTCCAGGGAAGTGACCGGGCCCTTGCGGAACGGCCGCAGGACCCAGGTGGCCACCCTGTCCGCGATGCTGCCGAGCGCGCTGGCCACCTGTTCCTTCCACAGCACCAGGCCGATGACAACGCCGGCCACCAGGCAGATGGCCAGCCCGGCGGCGGCCGCCACCACCAGCTGATGGGATTTGACCCCGGTCGCGAGCAGCAGCAGCACGCTGACCGTGGGCATAGTGAGCTTGACACCGAAGTTCCAGATGCCCGACACGCCGATCAACTCGGTGACCGAGGCGCTGGAGAACCCCCACGAACCCAGCATCTCGTAGGTGATGCCCACCGCGAAGGCGCCGCCTGCAGGCAGCACGCTGGCCATGGCGCTGTTGGTCTGGATCAGCACGGCCGACGGCCAGAAGCTGAGCCCGGGCAGGGCCGCCATGTATACCGACCAGTAGGCGGCTCGGCTGAGGAACTGCGCCAGCACCAGCCACAGGATCTGGGTGGCGGACAGGCCCTTGAGAATCGGCCACACCTGGCTGTAGCTCGCGAACTTCGGGATGGCGAACACGAAGATAGCCGCGACGAGCCCGACCGAGATGAACGCCCGGACTGCCTTCCGCCACGAGAAGCCCCGCTTGGCGTCTATGTTGCCGGCCGCTTCGGTCACGGCTGAACAATAGCCCGCCGGACCGGCGGCCATGGGACTCCCGCGATAGCGCTGTCCTATGACACCAAAGCCGTCATCGCCTTGCCCTCGAGCGCGCTGGCGGAGTGGACTTGTGCTATGAGCAGGCGACCGCGTTATTCAGGAGCCGGGGCGCGCACGCAGCAGACGGGCACGGTCATGGCCCTCGCCCTCATGCCGACCACATTCCAGCGCACGCTCATGCCCCGGAGCACCCTGGACCAGGCGCTGACCACCGGGATCTGCGGAGCGCTGAATTATGGGTTCGCGGCGCTGATCCAGGACACGGTTGAGGCAGTCGCCCTGCGCATATCCGGGGCCACGTCACCGGAGCAAGTCGACCCGTACACCTGGCGGCGCGCGAGCATCGCCGCCGATCTCGGGGCCATCGCCCTCGGGCTGGCCGGACAGACGGCCTGCCGGCCGCGACCGGGCGAACGCGTGCCGCGGGGCGCCGTGCGCACGATCTGCTGGTGGGTCTCGGCCACCGGTCTGGGCGGCGCCGTCGCCGGTGTTCTCCAGGAGCTGTCCGGTGGGGGGAACACCACCGACGAGGACTCGGTTCCCGTCGCGCTGGCCGCCGGCATGCTGCTCGCGGGCGTGAACGAGTACCGCCGGCGACGGTCCGAGGCCGTCGATACCGCGTCCCCCGGCGGCGAGGACGCAGGCGTGTCGGCGCTCAAGTCGCTAGTCATGAGCCTCGGCGTGAGCGGCGGGCTGACCGCGATGGCCGTCGGCGAGCGCGTGTCCGCCACCGGGGTCAGCCGGCTGCTGGCCCGCGTGCTGTCCGGCTCGGAGCGACTGTACCGGCCGGTAGGACATGCTGCCGCGCTGTCGGTCCTCGGGATGGCGATCTATGAGCTGATCCGGTGGGTCGACCACCGGGCCGAGCACATGGCCGACGCGCTCGAGCCGGCGTTCGCCACCGCGCCGAAGTCATCGATGGTCAGCGGCGGCCCGGGGAGCCTGGTTTCCTGGGACTCCCTCAGCCGGGAGGGCAGGCGGAACGTCTCCACCGGGCTCGACGCTCAGCTGATCGAGCAGGTCATGGGCGAACCGGCGGCCGAGCCCATCCGCGTTTACGTGGGACTGGAAAGCGCGCCCACGGAGTACGAACGCCGGGATCTGGTCCGCCGCGAGCTTCAGCGCACCGGCGCGTTCGACCGGAAGCTGCTGATAGTCATCTCCCCGAC
The DNA here is from genome assembly GCA_963769715.1 of uncultured Actinomycetes bacterium. GTDB lineage: Bacteria > Actinomycetota > Actinomycetes > Streptosporangiales > Streptosporangiaceae > Palsa-504. The sequence goes on along the minus strand of CAVYNE010000031.1, from coordinate 697 downwards.
CGGAACCGGCTACGTCAACTACGTCGCCGTGGAGGCCGCCGAGTACATGACCCGCGGCAACATCGCGTCGGTGACCATGCAGTACTCGCTACGCCCGTCGGTGCTGTCGCTGGACCGGGTAGCCGAGGGACGTCTGCAGTACCGGATGCTGATCGACGCCATCCACAACCAGCTCGCGGAGCGACCAGTCGGCCAGCGGCCGCGGGTCGTGATCTTCGGTGAGAGCCTCGGCGCGTGGACCAGCCAGGATGCGTTCGCGCACCGCGGTACCCAGGGCCTTCGCGACGCCGCCATCGACCGGGCGATCTGGATCGGCACTCCCTACATGAGCAAATGGGAGCAAGAGTCGCTGGGCAGCGACCGGCCCGACGTCGACCGGTCCCTGCTGCGGCGCTTCAACGACTTCGGGCAACTGCAGGCCCTGGATCGCCATGCCCGCGAGCGACTGCGTTACGTGCTGATCACGCACGACAACGACGGCGTTGGTCACTTCAGCCCGGATCTCCTCACCCAGGCGCCGGATTGGCTCGGACCCGCCGAGACCCGGCCAGCGGGCGTCCCGAAGACCGAGCAGTGGCAGAGCCCGACCACCTTCATCCAGACCCTCATCGACATGAAGAACTCCGCGAACGTGGTCCCCGGCCAGTTCGAGGCGAAGGGCCACGACTACCGGGCCGACCTCGCCCGGTTCGTCCGG